>DASYWU010000045.1:0-180470 GCA_035935755.1 Occallatibacter sp.
CCAGCGCACGCCGCCGCAAAATCCTTCCCAAACGTGCCGCGAAGGCCGGAAAAGACGGAATCTGAATTTTCAAAATAAAACTGTAAAACTGTAAATCCGAGCCAAGTGGCTCAAAATAGGCTCGTTGGCCAGGCGCCATAGAGAAATCCGGTAAAACTGTAAAACTGTATTCCTGTACGTTTTGAACCTCCCACCACCCAAACACAAAGGTGGGCGGTGCCGAATTTGGGGGAACGGCAACTGCGGGTCCCTCGGCTTCGCTCGGGATGACAGGCAGTTTACTTGCGGCGGGCGCGTTCGCGCTGGAGCTCGCGGTAGACGTCGCTCTTCGATTGGCCCAGTTCGCGGGCGAGGCGCTTGAGGGCTTCCTTTTCATCTGCTCCGGTTTCGGCCTGGATGCGCGCGAGCTTAGTGGTGATACTTGCGTCGGCGGGTGCGTCTTGCGTCCCAGGAGCAGCGGGCGGAGGCGCTTCCACGAGCAGGACGATTTCGCCGCGGATGCGATCGCGGGCCGCGAGCTGGCTGCGGATTTCGGCCACCGTGCCGCGCAGGAATTCCTCGTGGATCTTGGTGAGCTCGCGGGCGAGCGCGATGCGGGTTTGCGCGCCCCACGTGGCTTCGAGATCGGCGAGAGTTTCGAGGAGGCGGTGCGGGGCTTCGTAGAAGATGAGCGTTTGCGGCGTGCGGGATTGGCCGGCTGAAGTTGCAAGCTCTTCGAGGCGGGTGCGGCGTGCGCCCGCGCGTTCGGGCAGGAAGCCGAGGAAGCGGAACTCGCCCGTGGGCAGGCCGGAGGCGATGAGCGCGCTGACTCCAGCATTAACGCCGGGGACAGGAATCACGGGCAAACCGGCGGCGATGGCTTCGGAAACGAGGAGGCTGCCGGGGTCGCTGATGCCGGGCGTGCCGGCATCGGAGACCACCGCGATGCGCGCGCCGCCGCGGATTGCGTCGATGAGCTCCGCGGCGCGCTGGCGCTCGTTGTGTTCGTGGCAGCTTACGGTGGGCGTGGCGATCTGAAAATGGTTGAGGAGTTTTTGCGTCTGGCGCGTGTCTTCGCAGGCGATGCGGTCGACGCTGCGGAGAATATCAAGCGCGCGCAGGGTGATGTCGCCAAGATTGCCGATGGGGGTGGCGACGAGATAGAGAGCAGGGGGGAGGGGGGTGGGATCGGCGCCGGCCATGGGCGGGTCAATCCCGGGCGTCGAGATGCTCGATGCGGCGCTGTTCGGCGAGCAGCGACATGGAGCTCATGAGGTTCTGCACGCTGACGATGCCGACCACGCGGCCGCTTTCGGTGACCGGGATGAGGGCGAGGCCGCGTCCGGCAGTGAGGCGGCGGATGGTGGTGCCCAGGGTGTCTTCAGGCCGCGCGACCTGGAAGGCTCGCGACATGACGGATTGCACGTAGCCGTTGCCGTCGTTGCGGAGGGCTTCGACGATGCGCTGCCGGCTGATGATGCCGACGAGCTCGGGACCGCGGACGACGGGGAAATCTTCCTGGAGAGAGTGGACGCAGCGAATGAGGGCGTCGGCCAGCGTGTCGGAGGGCGAGAGGGTGGCGAAATCCGTGAGCATGATTTCGCGCATGCGGACGGTATCGACCACGGATTGGAAGAGCACGCCCTGATCTTCGATCTGAGCTCCGATCATGATGAAGATTCCGGCGATGCTGAGCCAGTAATCCTTGGTGAGGATGCCGACCAGGAAGACGGCCGCGGCGAGGGCCTGACCGAGTCCGGAGCTGGCGCGGGCGGCCGAGGCGGCGCCGTGGCGGCGAGTGAAGCCGGAGCGCAGCAGCTTTCCGAAGTCGAGCGGATAAGCGGGCAGGAAGTGGAGCACGCCGAGGAAGAACTGCATCCAGACCATGCTGCGCAGAAGATCGTGGGTGGAGATGAACGGCTCGCCGAAGAGGGGAACCTGGGGACTGGCTCCCAGGGTGACAAGGGCGAGGGCGACCGCGGTAGCCCAGTTGGCGAGCGGACCGGCGAGCGCGAGCGCGTATTGCGTGCCGCCGGAGTTGGATCGTTCCTGGCTTTCCGGAGTGGCGTAGGCAAAAAGGCCGCCGATGGGCAGGAGAAGGACGGCGCGGAGGCGCAGGTTAAGCCATGCCGCCACCATCAGCCGGGCGGTTTCGCGAACGGTAACGGCGACGACGAGCAGGAAGAACAATGCCATGGCCCTGGGCCAGCCATCGGTGCCGCCGATGGCCAGAAAAACAAATGCGAGCAGCGGGAAAAAGGCGTGAACGCGCAGTTCCACACCCATCCACCGGCCCAGAGGGATTGACCATCCTCGCATAGACAAGATTGTAGTGGTTTGGCAGGCCGGCGGCGAAGATATTGTGCGCGGACGCTGGAGTGACCTGGCTGTGGTGCAGATTTATCCTGAGGAACTATGCGCATCATTGGGGGACGTTTCGGCTCACGGCGGTTGACAGCACCGGCAGGGGAATCGACCCGGCCAACCAGCGACCGGCTGCGTGAGACGCTCTTCAACGTTCTGGCGCCCCGGATTGAGGGCGCAGCATTTCTGGACTTGTATGCAGGTTCTGGGGCGGTGGGGATCGAGGCGTTGAGCCGGGGTGCGGCGTCGGTGACATTTGTAGAGCGTGCGCCAGCGGCGCTGAAGGTGCTGCGAGCCAACCTGACGCGACTGGGCTTGACTGAGGGATTCCGGATTCAGCCGGGGCAGGTGGGCGCTTTTTTGCGCCGGACCCTGGACGCCGAGCCTTCAGGTTTTGACCTGATCTTTCTGGATCCGCCATACGACGCGGCGGAGGAGTATACGGCCACGTTGGGATTGCTGGGCGGGGAGGCTGTGGGCCTGGTGGCGGCCGGCGGGCGGGTGATCGCAGAGCACCGGCGCAAAGTGAGGCTCGAGGAAGGTTATGGCGGGCTGAGCCGGGTGCGGCTATTGGAGCAGGGAGATGCGGCACTGAGCTTCTACAGCAGAGGAGCCGAAAGGGGCGCACGCTAAAGAAAGCTTTTGGGTTGGAGCATCCGAGAGCTTTGGCGAGGAGCGATGGGATGGCGCGGAGCGTGTTGGATGAACCCTCCTCCTGTGCGCCTGGTCACTTTCAATTCCATTGACAGGGCCGGAGAGTGGATTAAGAATGGCGGACAAAGAAATTCGGGCCATTTTTATGGCGTTCTGACCGAGGGGGAACATGAAAAGCGCAGTAAAGTTGCAGGTTGCAAGCGCGATGGCGATGTTGTGTGCGGGATTAATTGTGGCGGGTTGCAAGTCGGCTCCGCCGCTGAGCGATCAGCAGGCGCTGGCGATGATTCAGGCCAAGTACGATCAGGCAGCTCCGGCGCCTGTCTCCATCACGTTGACAGATCCGGGGATGGTGCAAGGTGTCGACGCGAAATATTGGGATCGGACCAAGGTGTATCCCAATCGGCTGTGGGCCGATTTCACGCTCACCCCGGACGGCAAGAAAGTGATTTCCGTTCCCGGTGGCGGCGATGTGATTGAGTGGCGGCCAATGACGGTGGGCGACAAGCACTATTCAGTGAACGTGAATACCGTGACCACGACGCACCTGAAAGCGTTGAATGTCCGCAACGTGCAGAGCGAGATTTATCCGGGTGCATCGAAGGCAATGGGCTGCGACTACGACGAAGTGGTGGACTTCAAGGGTGTTCCTGCTCCTCTGGCTGCCATCGGACATAATCCGGGCAACCAGATCAGCATCCAGCGGCACGCGGATTTTGCGCTGGAAAACGGCGCCTGGGTACTGAAGTCGACCGAATAAGTTAAGTGTGGCTGATGCTGAATAGCCGGCGTGCGCACCCGAGCAACGTGGCGGCACGCAAAAGATTGCTATGTCTGGAGATGCTGGTCTTGACAGCGCCAGGGCGAGGCGGCGCGCTTGACGTGTGCCCCGCCCCGGCGGTAGGTTGGGCTTACACGGGAAAGGAGGTTGATCCAGCAAATGCAGAGTGATTTATCAGGAAGTTGTTTACGTGAGGTGACTGCGGCCTGAGGCCCTTGCGCCCCAGCCCCGGGTAAGTCCAATGAGGATCCGCTGCGGCGGGTTCTTTGCAGTGGCTCTGGCAGTCGCGGATGCGCGAAGGCCCCAGTCCAATCCCAACAGATCACCGGCGACGGCCTGGGAACGAATGTTCCCAGGCCGTTGTTGCGTTTGGGGAAGGTTCAGGCGATAGCGGGGCGGCGCCGGATCGGTTTCGCCTTTGCCTTCGGTTCCAGGAGTAAACAGGGCAAGAGTGCCACGCATCCCATAGAGATGCAGATAGAGGCAAAATGATAAATTTCATTACGCATAACTGGGAGAACGTACTTTGGTCTGCGGGGATTCTGGCCGGCGCCATTGTGGCGTCGCTGCTGATTCGCTTCATCATTTTCTGGCTGCTGCGGCGCATGGCCATGCGCAAGGGCGACGTGATTTTCCACTCGCTGGTGAAACACAGCTCGCATGTTTCGCACTGGATCTTCCCTTTTCTGGCCTGCCTGATTGTGCTGCCGGGATTGCAGCTACCGCACATAGCGCTGGTGGCGATGGAACACATCGCCAGTATTGGCTTGATCGCATCGATGGCTTGGCTGGCTATCCTAATGGTCGACGTAACCGCGGATGTTATCTCCGGAAGGTATCGGATGGACGTCGCCGATAATCTCACCGCGCGACGGATTCAAACGCAATTCGGGATTCTGCACAAGGTTGCGGTGGTGCTGGTCATTTTTGTTGCGCTCGCCATCATTCTGATGACTTTCTCGGCTATCAGGAACATCGGCGACAGCCTTCTGGCGTCGGCTGGGCTGGCCAGCCTAGTGGTGGGCCTGGCGATGAAAGGCACGCTTTCCAACCTGGTGGCGGGCATACAGATTGCCTTTACCCAGCCGTTCCGCATTGGAGATGCGGTGGTGATTGAAGGCGAGTGGGGGTGGATCGAAGAGATTGGAACCATGTTTGTGGTCATCCGCATCTGGGACTTGCGGCGGCTGGTACTTCCGCTGTCGTATTTCCTCGAACATTCATTCCAGAACTGGACGCGGACCAGCGCCGACCTGCTTGGGCATTGTTTCATCTATACCGATTACACCGTTCCTGTGGATGCTTTGCGCGACGAGCTGCGGCGGATCTGTGAGTCGAGCAAGTTGTGGGGCGGAAAGGTGTGCGTGCTGCAGGTTTCCGACTGCGAGCCGGCAACGCTGCAACTGCGCGCGCTGATGGATGCACGGAATTCAAGCGATGCCTGGGACCTGCGCTGCCTGGTGCGCGAGAAGATGGTGGATTTCATCCAGAAGAATCATCCGGGCAGTTTGCCGAAGTATCGCGGCGAGTTTGCGACCACCTCGACGGAGCGTTTTCAAAGGCAGGAGAAGAACGGGCAGGAGGGCAACCGCGACCGGATTCTTCTGCCGCAGCCTACAGGAAGATAGCCGAAGGGGAGTTTTGCAAGCTACTTGGTGTCGGAGCTATCATGAGCCACCGTGTTCCCATACGATTCCAGGCTACTTGCCGCAGTTGCAACCACGCCGCAGAGCGTGGCGGACGTGGTGCGGATACTCGAGGAGATTCAGGCCGCGTGCGCTGACGGCGATGGCCTGAAGTGGTTCAACGGGCTTTACCTGCAAGTGACCCAGGCGGTGCGGGTGCGCGCTGCTTTGCAGGGGAATGGCGCGGGCGGATTCGCCGATGCGGCGTGGATTGCCGCGCTGGACGTGCAGTTTGCGGAATTCTATTTCGCGGCGATCAGGGATTCGCTGACAGGGGTTGAAACGCCGGGGTGCTGGCAGGCGATGTTTGCGGTGCGGAATCAGGCGGCGATTGCCCGGATCCAGTTTGCGCTGGCGGGGATGAATGCCCACATCAATCACGATCTGCCGCAGGCGGTGGTTGCCACGTGCAAGGCGACGGGTATTTCGCCGGAGCACGGCACCGCGCAGTACCACGACTTTACCGCGATTAACAGCACTCTCGATGGCCTGATTGATGCGTCGAAGAAGGCGCTTGGAGTGCGGCTGCTGGGGGATGCGCTGCCGCCAGTCAGCCGGCTGGAGGACACGATAGCGGCGTGGAGCGTGACGGCGGCGCGCGAGTCGGCGTGGAATAATGCCGAGCTGTTGTGGAAGATCGAGGATGCGCCGCTGGTTTCGGCTACGTTTCTCGACACGCTCGATGGGCTTACTTCGGTAGCAAGTAAGGCACTGCTGGTGCCGGTGCTGTGAGTAGCGGAGGGCGGGGGCGAGGCTCCTGCCGCACGGCGTAGATACCGTAGAATCAAGCTGAAATGAAATGTCCTTATTGCGGATACGGGCAGGACCGAGTGGTGGACTCGCGCGAGAGCAAGGAAGCCGACTCGATCCGGCGGCGACGCGAATGCGAGAAGTGCGAACGGCGCTTCACCACCTACGAGCGGATCGATGAGATTCCCTACATGGTGGTGAAAAAAGACGGCCGCCGGGAGCGCTTCGACCGCCAGAAGGTGCTGAGCGGGCTGCTGCGGGCTTGCGAGAAGCGGCCGGTGCCTTCGGCGCAGTTGGAAAAGATTGTCGATGCCGCTGAGAGTTTTTTGATTGACGCGCCGGAGCGCGAGCGAACGACGGCGGAGATCGGCACGCTGATCATGGACCACCTTAAGGGGCTGGATACGGTGGCTTATATCCGGTTTGCTTCGGTGTATCGGGACTTCAAGGACGTGAATGAGTTCAAGGAAGAGCTGGAGAGCTTGCTGGACGCGCACCGCGGCCAGAAGGGCAAGAAGTGATGCTGCGACGAATCTCCGAACTCGATTGGCCGAGACTGCTGTATACGCGCAAGGCTGCCATTCTACTTGGGATCGGTGCGGTACTCTCAGTTGCGATCTTGGTGATCATTCATTCGAATGTAGACGAAGGCAAACTCAGCCCCCTGGCAGACATCGCGTTTACCGCAGTTGCAGCCGTCAGTCCCGCAGGTTTCTTTGCGCTTCTCGTTTGTATGGCGTTCTTTTGGCTGAGGTGCGATTCGTCTTCAAAAGCTTGGAGAACAATGTGGTTCTTCGCGCTTCTCTTTGGGTTCGCTTTCGGCAGTGCGGTTGCCTATTACGCTTTGGTCTACCTTCCCGCGTTGAAAAAAAGACTGCGGCATCCGGAACAGGGAGCAGGTGAATTTGACGAACCGCTAAAATTGCAAAAAGAAAATGGACGAATTGGTCCGTTTAGCCGCGCATTTCTGATTGCGTGGGGAGTCGGTTTGGTACCAATTGCAGTCGTCCTTTTCCTGCCTAATCCATTGCCTGACCGTTTACTGATGCCAACCTTCATCGTTTCCTTTCTTTTATGCACTGCAGCCATGCTTGAAGCCATTTTTCATACTTGCATTTTCTTCTATCGTTCTGGGATGAGCCGTCCCGCTGCTGTCGGCCAGCTAGATTCGCCTGGCGCGAAGGACCGCGATTGACGAGGGAAGCGCCGAGGAGCTAGAGGCTAGAAGCCAGGAGCTATAAGCATGTCAGAGATCAGGACGCACAAAATCACATTGATTCCCGGCGACGGCATCGGGCCGGAGGTCACGCAGGCCGTCGTTCGCATTCTTGAAGCTACGGGCGTGAAGTTTGAGTGGGAGCGGTATGCTGCGGGGGCCGAGGCATTTGAGATTCACGGCGAGTACATTCCTGCTGCGCTCTACGAGTCGATCGAGCGTAACCGGGTGGCGCTGAAGGGGCCGGTGACTACGCCCATCGGCGGCGGCTTCAAGAGCATCAATGTTACGCTGCGCAAGAGATTCGATCTCTTTGCCAATTTCCGTCCCGTGCGCACACTTCCGGGGCTGGAGACGAAGTGGCCGGGTGTGGACCTGATCATCGTCCGCGAAAACACCGAGGGCGAATACGTGGGCTTGGAGCACGAGGTGGTTCCCGGGGTTGTAGAGAGCATCAAGGTGATCAGCGAAAAGGGATCGACGCGGATTGCGCGGTTTGCCTTTGAGTATGCGCGCAAGCACGGGCGCAAGAAGATTCACTCCATCCACAAGGCGAACATCATGAAGCTTTCGGATGGGCTGTTCTTGCGCTGTGCGCGGAAGGTGAGCGAGGAATTCCCGGACATCGTATACGGGGAGCATCTGATCGACAACACGTGCATGCAACTGGTGATGAATCCCTTCCAGTACGACACGCTGCTGCTGGAAAACTTATATGGCGACATCGTGAGCGACTTGTGCGCGGGGCTGGTGGGTGGGCTGGGGCTGGTTCCGGGAGCGAACCTGGGAGCGGAGTGCGCCATCTTTGAGGCGGTGCACGGATCGGCGCCGGACATTGCCGGCAAGGATGTGGCCAATCCCACGGCACTGCTGCAATCGGCGATTCTTATGCTGCGGCACCTGGACGAGCCCGCCGCTGCAGATAAGGTGCAGAAGGCGCTGGAGACGGTGTATGCGGAGCGCAAGGCGCTGACGCGCGATGTAGGCGGAAAGACTGGAACGACGCAGTTTGCGGATGCGTTGCTGGCGGCGATGACCGGCTAGTTCTTCAATGGTTGTGACTTACCGTGCTTCTTCCCAGAACTTAAAATCGAGACCTGGGGCGCCCTCGGGGCAGCGGTCCGCAGTTTTTCGTGATGAACCCGAGAGAATCTTGACAGCACCGCAACATTCTTCCATGATTGGTGTCCTTAAGGCTCGTAAGGCGCTGCTGGGCCTTCTCCCCCACATAAAACTGGTAGATGCAATCGCTCTTCGACGCGAAGAGTGTCGTCCTATGACTCGAACCCAGGAGGTTCGTGATGAAGCGCATCCTTCTCACTCTCATGTGGATGCTGCTTGGCGCATTGCCCGTGTGCGCGGCTGAGCAGCTTGTTCCTGCAGGTTCTCTTCTTCAATGCACAATGTCAGAGCCCAAGTTTTCGTCGAAAACGGCGGCGATTGGCGATCCGGTATTGTGCCAACTCGGCATGACGGCGCTTTATGGACCTTCCGTTCTGCCTTACAACAGCTACCTCGAGGGAAGGTTCGCGGATTACAGGGATCCGGGACACTTCGTCGGCAAAGGCTGGATGGAATTGGACTTCAACCGCATGCTCATCGAGCCGAACACGGTGATTCCGATCCAGTTGAAGGTGGTAAATGCGTCGGGTTACAACATCGACCGTGAGGGCCGGATCATGGGGCGAGGGCACGCGGTGCGCGACACGGTGGAATGGCTGATTCCCGTGCTTTGGCCGATCGATCTGCTCATGCTGCCGAGGCGCGGTCCGCGTCCGGTGCTGAAAGCGGAGACGCAACTGACGCTGAAGGTGATGAACGATTTCGGAGTGCCGGAGACGAAGCCGCTGGATCAGGAGAGCCCTGGCTTGTATCGGCGGCCGACCTCGTATGACCAGCCGCCGCCGCAGGCTGAGCCGCGGGAGCAAGATAACCGCGGCATGTATCAGCGTCCGAGTTCCTATGACGAGCCGCCGATGCAAGCGGAGCCGCCTGAGCAAGCGGTGCAGCCTATGCAGCAGCCGCCGATCATGGCGGAGTCCGCGCCGTATCCGGCGGTATCTTACCCGGCCGTATCTTATCCGACGGTGAACGACCAGAGTTATCGGCCGACGTATCTTGTAGCTCCGCCGCCTCAGCCACCGACGGTCTATTATTATCGTCCGATGCCGCGGGTGTACTACTACGCTCCTCCGCCGAGGGCGTATATGACACCGTATGGACCGGTCTGGTATCGGCCCTGAGACGGGCTCGATACTGGACCGGGCGAGGCGGGGCAGGTCGATGAATGGCGCGGGGAAGCTGTGCCCGCGGTCTGCCTGTAATCTGCCTTTTGCGCGAGTCCTCCTGTACACTGGACTGTACAGGCCATGACAAGGAAATATTCAGTCGGCATCCTTGGTGCGACCGGTATGGTCGGCCAGCGCTATATACAACTTCTCGAAGACCATCCCTGGTTCGAGGTGACCTGGCTGGCGGCCAGCGACCGCTCCAGCGGCAAGCCTTACGGCGAAGCGGCGAAGTGGCGGCTGGACACGCCGCTGCCGGAGCGGATTGCCAGGATGACGGTGTCGCCGGCGGAGCCGGAAGGCGCGCCCAAGATCATCTTTGCCAGCGTGGATGCGGCTATTGCGCGCGAAATGGAGCCGAAGTTTGCAGCGGCGGGATGTGCTGTGATCTCGAATTCGAGCGCATTCCGCATGGCGCCAAATGTGCCGCTGGTGCTGCCCGAGGTGAACGCCGATCACCTGCAGATGATTGAAGAGCAGCCGTGGCGGAAGGATTCGGGCGGCTTTATTGTGACCAACTCGAACTGCTCGGCGATGGGCCTGGTGCTGGCGCTGAAGCCGATTGAGGAGCGGTTCGGGATCGAACGGATTTTTGTGACCACCATGCAGGCGGTTTCGGGCGCGGGCTATCCCGGCGTGGCTTCGATGGACATTCTGGACAATGTGATTCCATTCATCGGCGGCGAAGAAGAAAAGATGGAGACCGAGACACTGAAGCTGCTGGGAACGCTGGAGGGACGCGCTGTGGCGCCTCTGGCCGCGAAGATGACCGCGCACTGCAATCGCGTGGCAGTTGTGGATGGGCACACCGAGTGCGTATCGCTGAAGCTGGGAAAAAAGCTGGGGCGCGAGGTGCGGCGCGAAGACATTCTGGCTGCTTGGGCAGACTTTAAGCCGCTGGCCGGAGTGGAACTGCCGTTTGCGCCGGAGCAGCCGATCGAGTGGCGCGGGGAAAATGACCGGCCACAACCGCGACTCGACCGCAATCGCGGAAAGGGCATGACGGTGACGGTGGGGCGGCTGCGTCCGTGCAATGTGCTGGACTGGAAGTTTGTGCTGCTCTCGCACAACACCGTCCGTGGCGCGGCGGGGGCAACGATTCTGAACGCCGAAATGCTGGCCAGCCTGGGAAAGCTTGAGCCTGTAGCGGCTGCTGCAGCCGCTGGGGACTGAGGCGCGCGACCATGGAAGCAGGCCCGCAGACAAATGATGGAAACGCGCGCATGAACCTGGTGGTGATGAAGTTTGGCGGCACCTCAGTGCAGGATGCCGCCGCCATTGGACGCACAGCCATGATTGTGGCGGGCCGCGTGGCCGCCGGTAAGAGCCCGGTGGTGGTGGTCAGCGCCATGGCCAAGGTGACGGACCAGTTGCTGGCCGCTGCCGCTGCTGCTTGCCAAGGGGATCGCAAAGGAGCATTGGCCATCAGCTCGCGACTGCGCGCGCGGCATCGCGATACGATCGCCGAACTGGTGAAGGATCCCGCTGTTTGCGCAGAATTGACCAACTGGCTCGACCAGAAATTCGACTCGCTGGACGAGGTGTTGCGCGGGCTGGCTGCGATTCTCGAGCTCACGCCGCGCATCAGCGATCTGATTGTGAGCTACGGCGAGCGGCTATCGAGCAAGATGGTTGCGGCGGCGTTTCGCGAGCGCGGCGTCGATGCGGAGCACGTGGACGCGCGCAAGATCATCATCACGGACTCGCAGTATCAGAAGGCCGTGCCGCAGGACGACATCATTGAAAAGCGGGCGGCCGAAAAGCTGAGGCCACTGGCTGCGCAGGGTAAGGTGCCAGTGATGGGCGGCTTCATCGGCTCCAACGAAGCGGGGATAACGACTACGCTGGGCCGCGGCGGATCAGATTTCACAGGGGCTGTCGTAGGTGGCGCGCTTTCCGCGGAGGCCATTGAAATCTGGACCGACGTGGATGGGATCATGACCAGCGATCCGCGGGTGTGTCCGGATGCGTTGCGGGTGAAGGTGATCAGCTTTGAAGAAGCAGCCGAGCTGGCTTATTTCGGGGCCAAAGTGCTGCACCCGGCGACGATTCTACCGGCGGTGAAAAAGAACATTCCGGTGCTGGTGCTGAACAGCCACAACTCCAAATGCGAGGGCACGCGCATCATCTCGCTGGCGCCGCATTGCAAGAGCCCGTTCAAGTCGATCGCGGTAAAGAAGAAGTTGAGCATCATTGACGTGGTTGCGAGCCGGATGCTGATGACACACGGCTACCTGAGCCAGATCTTTGCCATTTTCGACAAGCACAAGTGCCCGGTGGACATGGTTTCGACGAGCGAAGTTTCAGTGTCACTCACGGTCGATTCAAACCAGCAGTTGCCGGCGATTGCCGCAGACTTGAGCGCGCTGGCGGACGTGAAATACGAGGGCAAGAAGGCGCTGGTGTGCATGGTGGGCGAGGATATCCGCGGGCAGAACGGAATTGCGGCGCAGGTTTTTGCGGCCATCAAACACATCAACGTGCGCATGATTTCGCAAGGGGCGAGCGAAATCAACATGAGCTTTATGATCGAAGAAGAGGATGCCGAAGAAGCCGTGCGCTCGCTGCACGCGGCTTTCTTCAAGGATCCTGATCCGGCGATCTTCGATGTGGAAGCGAGAAAACAGCTGCTAGCTTCTAGCTCTTAGCTTTTAGCTTTGTCGGAGTGGCGACGGGCAGTTGAGCTGTTACCCATCATCAGTGAATCGTTAGGGCTGTCAAGATTGTGGCAAGTCATAAGTGTGGGAGCTAAAAGCTAAGGCCAATCGCTAAGAGCCAAGAATGGAGCAGCCAGGAGATACGAATGCTGATCCTCGTGTTGGGCAAAGGAAAGACCGGAAGCCTGGTGGCGCAGGTGGCGCGCGAGCGGGGACACGGCGTACGCGCGCTCGACATCGACGAGAACCTCCATGCTTCGGCGCTGACTGCGCCTAATCTTGCGGGCGTGGACGTTGTCATTGACTTTACTTCTCCCGAAGCGGCGGTGGAGAACATGCGCGCGGTGCTCTCTGTGGGTTCCCGCATCGTGGTGGGCACGACGGGCTGGTACGCGCACCTTGAAGAGATGAAGGCGCTGGCGCTTAAGCGGCGAGGCGCGCTGCTGTATGGTACGAATTTTTCATTGGGTGTGCAGAAGCTATTCCGGCTGACCGCCGATCTGGCTAAGCTGGAAGGCTATACGTTCTCCATCAGAGAGACGCATCACACGTCGAAGGTGGATGCGCCCTCGGGGACGGCGTTGACGCTGAAAGAGATCATCCTTGGGGTTCGACCCGGGATCGAGGTGCCGATTACTTCGCATCGCGTGGGCGACGCCAAGGGTGAGCACATCGTGAGCGCAACGAGCGAGCACGACACGATGGAATTGCGGCACGACGCGCAGAGCCGCCGCGGATTTGCCATCGGCGCGGTGCGGGGCGCTGAGTGGGTGGCGGGCAAAGAAGGCGTGTGGGAATTCCGAGAGATTTTCGACCTGCTGTAGTGAGTTGGGTGGCTCGGATCGGGATTCTGGCATTACTTTCCTGGTGATTCGTTCAGCTTTAGCGGAACTTTTAGGAATTCGCCTGAGGGCAATGTTCTCGGCGTCATGCGCGCCATCAAGACGGCTCCTTTGAAGAAATATATGTGGTTGATGCGCATGCCTACCGATGAGCGGCCGGGGAGTTGCGGCTTCAAATCGAGTGAGCCTTCACCCTGTAGTTGTCGGTCCACGTAATTCCGCAACTCCTTCCCGTCATAAACGGCGGTGACGGCATACCACTTTCCCAGCGGATGAAGCAGCTTGCAATTGATCAGCGTGCGATGGTTTTCGCCGGACGAGGCAAAGCTATCGAGACACCACTGGCCGTTTATCACGCGAATTTCAAAGAGCATGCGATTGCCGGTGTCCTGATGGGTTGCGGGGTCCTGTTCCTGGAGATGAAAGAAGCGCTGCGCGAAGGCGCCGCCGTCGGGACGAAAGATGACTTCCCAGGTGTAGGTGGATGCGCCGGCGAGCGGATGCTGAGGAATGATGAGGGCGTCGTTGATGCCATTGAACTCGACTGCTTTGCCGGCGGGTGTTTGGATGATACGAGGATGGCCGAGAACTTCAGGACGTTGACCGCCGATTAGGTCGGTACGATCGAACCGCCAGGTGACTGCGTGCGGAACAGCTCTGCTCTCGGGTCCGTGCTTGCCGGCTGCGTTTAGCGCGAAGGGTGGTGATATTGCGCAGACAAGTAGAAAGACAACAGATCGCGAGCTCATCCGCTTTGGTCTAAACATAGGTATTTCTCCCAGGTCTTATCTGAAATCCCGATGTTAGTGCATCAGGCGTGAACTGGATCGCGGGTCGGCCTAAGCGCCGCTACTGCCGTGGGATTCCGAGTGCGGACCGGTATAGACTGGAATGTCATGGAAACGACAGGATGTGGAACAGCCATCGTTACGCCATTCAGGGCGGACGGTTCGATTGACGAGCCTGCACTGCGGGCGCTGGCTAACTGGCAGGTCGAATCGGGAATTGATTTCCTGGTTGCTTGCGGATCGACGGGCGAGGCGGCGACACTCGACGAGGACGAATGGCTGCGCGCCGTGAACATCGTTGTGGATGCGGCTGCGGGGCGCGTGCCGGTATGGGCCGGATGCACGCATAACAACACCCGCGTACTGGTGCGCCAGGCCGGGCTGCTGCGCGGGATTCCCGGCGTGGATGTGGTGCTTTCCGCCAATCCTTACTACAACAAGCCCACTCAGGAAGGGCAGTACCAGCATTTCCTGGCGCTGGCCAGGACCGTCGATCCGCTGCCGGTCTGCGTTTACAACGTGCCCGGGCGCACGGCTGCAAATCTCGAACCGGCAACGGTGGCGAGGCTTGCCGCAGACGCAAAAAACATTCAGGCCATCAAGGAAGCCAGCGGCAAGATTCCGCAGATTGCCGAGGTCGTCCACTCGGTTCCGCGCGGGTTCAAAGTTTTTTCAGGCGATGACAATTTGGCGCTGGCCGCAATTGGCGTGGGCGCGCATGGCCTGATCAGTGTCGTCTCGAACGAACTGCCCGAGGAGATCGGCCGCATGATCCGCGCGGCGTTGCGCAACGACTGGGCGCAGGCCCGCGAGATCGAGCGCAAATACTGGCAACTCTTCGAGGCAAACTTCTGGGAATCGAATCCCGGGCCGGTGAAAACCATGCTCAATCTGATGGGCAAATGCAGCGATCGGATGCGGCTGCCGCTGGTTCCTCCGACGGCGAACACGCGCGCGCGGCTGGAGCGGCTGGCCGGCGAACTGGGGCTGTTGGAGCACGTTACGCACGAGAGCAGCGCACGAGTTTCGTAGCGCAGGCGCCAGTTGGCCGGGTTGACTCAAAAGAGATCCGCAATGGGCGGAAATGTAAGAAGCAAAGCTACAAACAGAAGCACCAGAGCCACTGAGGACACCCGTCCAAGCGCCACATTGCGGCGTTTCCATCGCAGGTCGAATGCCACCCAAACCGCAAGCCAGATCACGATGGCGCAGGTGGTCACGCCGGAGAGCGGGCCGGTGGGTTTGTAGAACACCATGAGCTTTCCGAAGGCGGCGATTCGATCGCCTGCAATGGAGATGACTGCCAGCGCAAGCGCGCCGATTCCCGCGGCAAGCAGGGCTGCCGCGCCGGAACCGTTGGGCAGTGCCGAATTATCGGCTGGGGCATCGAGAGGCGCGGGAGGCGTCTGCTGAGTGCTCATGGCTGCGCTCCTTTCATCAAGTGAATGGTGGCTCCGCCGGTTACCGGAGCGCGATCGTCGATCTCTGCGCCGAAGAAGCAGGCGATGGCGGCGGCGATGAGTGAAACCACGACAAAACTGAGCACGGTGTTGCGCAGCGAAGGATGGTTTTTGATGGCGCGGCCGTAGCGGATAAAGACCGCTGCCGCCATGGTGATCGAAATGGGCGCAAGCCAGGCGACGTGCTCTTTCCACTCCATGCCAATCGAATGCCAGCTAATAGTGGCCGCAGTGTGCATCAGGAATTTTTGCGGATACGCGGCCAGGTTCGCGGTTCCTGCGGGAGGGATGGCGCGATACCACGGATAAACGATGTAAGCACCAGTGAGCACAGCGAGCCAGCCAAGCACAGCCATGGAGACGAGGTAGGCACGGAAGAATCTCTCATCGCCGGCGGTTGTTGCTGCCGAAGCTGCGGGCGAATAATGGCGCCACAATTCGACGATTGCGCCTGAGCAGGCAAGCAGATAGAGCCCGCCGAAGCCCATGCCGTGAATCAGGGTCCACAGTCCGCGCGCCGTGATTTCCATCTGCGACCTCCAATCGGAGAGAGGTACATCGCCGGCTACTGGAATCCGTCTGTCTGCATCGGACGGCCGAGCCAGGCTTTGCCTGCATCTGGTTTTGAGTCTTTGTTACCGCCGTCTTTCTTACCGCCCCACGCCCAGTACATGCCTGCGTAAGCGTAATTCTCGGTCTGGCCGGCGATAGAATGGCCGTAACAAAACAGAAATTCCTGATTGGGGTTGTGTTTGAAGTGGTAGTAGCCACCCAGGTCAATCATAGTGGACGCCTGCGTCTGGGCCGCGGCGAATCCTTCTTTGCCGTGAGCGAAGACTTCGCCGCCGAATTCCAACCGATCGCCGGGGAATGTGTATTTGAGCAGGAATCCGCCGTAGGGAAAGTTCCGGTACTGGTCCTGCGGGACGATGGTTTCGCCGGCGCCTCCGTCGAGCAGCCAGGGACCGATGTTTTTCTGTAGCCAGACCGGAAGCTTGTACCAGACTTTGCCCACGCCGAGGCCCTTGTCGTAATTGCCGGTGGGCATTTCAAACATGGTAAAGGTGCCGATCTGGGGGATGTGCTTGCTTTCTTTGATGTAGGCGATTTTCGCGCCCAATTCCACGTCGGTCAGGCCGAAGGCGCTGGGGCCGACGCCACCTGGCAGATAAATGGGATTGTTCGAGGGATTGATCGATCCCCAGGGCAGCACGGCGTGAACTTGCACGCGTGGAATTGCGCCCCAGTTGAATTCGAAGGCGGGGCCGGTGGAATCAATTTCCGCGGGAGTGCCATCCATTCCGCCGAAGATATAGAACTCGTAATGGTGCAAATCCACCGGCACCGGATCATCGGTCTGGTACGGCGGTCCTTGCGCCCAGATGCGCGCGCCGGCGAAAAGGATGAGCAGAGAAAGCGCAGTCCTCACGCAAGGGCGACCAATCCTCATCAATGATTCCTTAAGAGCAGGATGACTGCGGAGCCGGAGAATGTCATCTGCTGCACAAAATATATCGGTCTTCGATAAATGTCAAGGTGTGACGGCCGGATTTCGGGGTATAGTGTTTGCTGTGACGAATCACAAGCGGGAGCTCTTTTACGGCTTGATCCGGATCCACGTGCTGCTGCACGCGGCGCAGGAGCCTATCTTCGGCCTGGGGATGATGGAGGAGCTGGCGCATCACGGTTATCGCATCGGACCAGGAACACTTTATCCGCTGCTGCACGGGATGGAGCGTGCCGGCCTGCTCCGATCGGTTTCGGGCGGAGGGCAGGGGCGCAGGCCGCGGGTTTACGGGATCACTGCGGCGGGGAAGAAGGCGCTTGCCGGAGCGAAAGAGAAAGTGGACGAGCTGCACCGCGAGCTGCATGAGGCGACGCCGCGGAGGGTTGGAGCGCCGCAGGAATGATCAATGGATGAGCGTGTGTGAACATTCTCTCAACCCGTTTCGCGCCGGATTGAAGATACCTCTTCAGTGAACGGCTCCCATCTTCGATTTGTCTTCTGCGCTGCGCTTGGTTTTCACGTTGCGGAAGAAAAAGAGAAACGGCAGACAAAAGAGACTGAGAAAGCCGAGCAGGCGGAAGTCGTCGATGTAGGAGGCCAGAGTGGCCTGCTGGCGGAGCGATTGGTAGATGAATCCGAGCGCCTGGTGCTGCGCCGTGCCGGGGCCGTTGTGCAGAGCCAGGTATCCGGCGATCTGGCCTAGCGTGCTTCGGTATGCAGGATCGCTGCCATTGAGGTGGGCTACGAGATAGTTCTGATGCGCCTGTTCGCCGCGAATGAGGAGCGTAGTGACCATGGAGATTCCCACGCTGGCGCCAAGATTGCGGATGAGGTTGTAGAGGCCTGTGCCGGCGCCCATCAACTCGTTGGGCAGAGTTTTCATGGTCATGGTGGTGAGGGGCACGAAGAGAAAGCCGTTGGCGAATCCATTGACGATGTTGGGCCAGATGACGCTGCCCATGCTCATGTTCAGGTTGAGGTTTCCCAGCATGAATAGCGAAGATGCGCGGATGACGATGCCGATGACCATGAGGATGCGTTCATCGACACGCCCGATCAAGCGCGCGGCGATGATCATGGAAAGGATGGCGCCAATGCCGCGCGGAGCCACGGCATAGCCGCTGTCATATGCGGTGTAACCGATCAGCTCCTGAAGGAAGAGGGGCAGGAGCGCGGTGGTTCCGTAGATGATGACGCCCAGCAGACCAATGAGAAAGGTACCGGTGGCCAGATTTCTGTCTATGAAGATGCGCAGGTTTACGATCGGCGAGCGTATGCGCAGCTCGCGCACGATGAAGGCGACGAACGAAACCGCGGCAATGGCGAGCAGCCAGCGCACCCAAACCGCGCTCAGCCAGTCGGCCTCCTGGCCTTTATCGAGCACCACCTGGAGCGTAGTGAGGGCAAGCGCCATGAAGCTGAAGCCGATGTAGTCGATGGTGAGATCTTTGGGCCGGCCGATGTAGGGCGGGTCTTCGACAAAAGCCTGGATCATGAGCAGCGCGAGGATGCCGACGGGCACGTTGATATAGAAGATCCAGCGCCAGGTGTAGTTGTCGGTGATCCAGCCGCCGAGGAGCGGGCCGAGGAGAGGCGCCACGATGATGCCCATCCCGTAGACGGCCATCGCCTGACCGCGTTTGTTCACGGGGAAACTCTCCAGCAGAACGGCCTGCGAGACGGGTTGCAAGCCGCCGCCGGCTGCGCCCTGGAGCACGCGTGCCGCGATCAGCATAACCAGGCTGTTGGCCGCGCCGCACCACATGGAGGCCAGAGTAAAGATAGTCACGGAAATGAGCTGGTAGCGCTTGCGGCCGAGGACGTTGCTGAGCCAACCCGAGGTGGGGAGAATGATGGCGTTGGAGATGAGATAGCTGGTGAGGACCCAGGTGGATTCATCGGTGGTTGCCGAAAGACTGCCGGCGATGTGCGGCAAAGAGACTGTGGCCACGGAGGTGTCGAGGACCTCCATGAAGGTGGCCAACATGACGGACATTGCAATGAGCCAAACGTTGTGGCTGGGGCTCCATGTGCCGCTGGAGAGCCCGCCGCCTGACTTTCCCGATGGATTCAAAATGCACCGCGCGTCAGCATCAAGGGCTCATTCCGGCAGGCGCCGGACAGCCAGGCGGTTAGCGTCCGGCAACACTCACCCCTACAACTATAGCGATGCAGATTTGAGCTCTCTCGCTCAGACGAATTCGCTGTGTGCGTGTTCTTTTCTCGTCAGGCCAGAGCTTTCTTGACCAGTTCGCTGACGGTGCGGCCTTCGGCGCGCAAGCCGGCCGACTGTAATTTGACCTGGACGGCCTTCATGGCGATGCCCATGTCTTTGGGGCCGGGCTTGTGGCCTGC
This sequence comes from Occallatibacter sp., assembly GCA_035935755.1. GTDB lineage: Bacteria > Acidobacteriota > Terriglobia > Terriglobales > Acidobacteriaceae > Telmatobacter. Next base: position 19,327 of record DASYWU010000045.1, read on the forward strand.
TGAGGCCGTAATCTCGGCAATGGCATCGTCGACGAGCGCCGCGAGCGCGTCGTCGCCGGCTGCTTTGGGAAGGTACTCCTCGATAATGGCGATCTCGGCGTTTTCTTTTGCGGCGAGATCGGGCCGGTTGCCCCGGGTGAAGTATTCGATGGAATCGCGCCGCTGCTTGATCATGGAGGCCAGCACTTGCTCGGACTCGGCCGGCGTGAGCGGACCACGTTTTTCGACTGCTTTGTTCATCAGCGCGGTCTTGATCAGCCGCAGCGCGCCGGTGCGCTCCGCATCGCGTGCTTTCATGGCGGCCACGATGTGCTGGCTGACAAGCGTTTCCATTGCGCTTCTTTCTTCCATCGCGATTGTCCTCGATCTCGATTTTAATTTACGTCCAGCGACAACTCGTTTTTGAGTGGCGTGATGCAGCAGAGCGAGCGAGGATTCGAAGGCAGCGAAGGTTTTGATTTTATGCAAATGGATTGCCCGAGGCGTCTGGGGGCGCGGAACTTTCTCTTCCCCTTCGCATTTATAGAAGTGAGGTTATGAATAAAAATGATCACCGGGATTAAAGGAATCAAGTTCTTGCTGCTGGGGATTGGAACTCTGTGCCTGGCGGCGTTTCCCGCCGCGGGCGATGTTCCGAATGCGCAGGGCAATCAGAGCTATCCCGAGCCCGGCACGCTGAACTACGTTCAGGGCTCGGCTTATCTGCAAGGGCAACAATTAAATGACAAAAATCTGGGGAATAGCGAACTGGCTCCGGGGCAGGTGCTGCATACGTCCACGGGCAAAGCCGAAGTTCTGCTTACGCCGGGCGTATTTCTGCGGCTTGACGACCACAGCTCGGTGAAGATGGTCTCGCCGGACATCTCCAAGACGCAGATTGAAGTGCGGAACGGCGAGGCAGGCATCGAGGCAGATGAGATTCGTCCACAAAACGACGTGCAAGTGATCGATCGGGGGGTGACGACGCGGCTGGTGCAGCGCGGGTTTTACGAATTCTTTGCGAACCCGGCCAAGGTGCTGGTATTCACGGGCGAGGCCCAGGTCGACACCGGGGACGGGAATCACCAGGACGTGAAGAAACACCATGAGATGGCGCTTGCGGCTGTGGGCGAGGCCAAACCGCAAGGTTTCAACATCAACCATGCGGAAGATGCGTTGTTCAACTGGAGTAAGTTACGCTCGCAGTACCTGGCGCAGGCCAGCCAGCAGTACGCCCATGAATATGGCTACGGGGATGCTCCTGGGTGGTACTGGAATCCCTGGATGTCGGGCTGGGACATGGCCTGGGGACCGCGCTGGGGCTGGGGTCCCGGTTGGGGTTGGGGTGCCGGCTGGGGGTGGGGGCCAGGCTGGGGATGGGCCGGACCCGGCTTCTGGGGCGGACCGGTATTCCGTTTCGATCGGCGCTGATGAAACAGCGAAGATTTTGGGCGCCGGCCGGACAAGGCGGCCGGCCCTTCGAAACATCTGTTCTGTTCGAATGCTGGGTTTTGCGTGGAACCTACATGATCTGCATGAATTGAGCCGTCGGCGCGAGACGGCAGGTGCAGGGGCTTTGTTTTGCACAATCACATAAACCACAAAAAAGTGTATGATGTGATTTGTGCCGGAGAGATAATTCACTTTGGTTCCGGCGTCAGGAGCCCCACAGTGATCCGCAAAACACGTCTTTTTACGCCCGGTCCGACCCCGCTGCTGCCAGCGGCTCAATTTGCCATGGCAGCGGCCGACATGCACCACCGTACTCCGGAATTTCGCGCTCTTTTCCAGCGGGTTCTGGGGCAGTTGAAAGTCTTCGTGGGGACAGAGAACGACGTGTTGCTGCTGGCCTGCTCGGGAACGGGGGCGATGGAGGCATCGGTTTCGAATCTGACCTCGCCGGGCGATCGAGTGCTGGTGCTGACCGCCGGCAAGTTTGGCGAGCGCTGGGCGGAACTGGCCAAGGCGTTCGGCTGCCAGGTGGAGGTGGTGAAGGCGCCTTACGGCGAGACATTCGAGCTGGAAGCGATCCGCGCCGCACTGAAGCCGGACACCAGGGTGGTCTACATGCAGTCGACGGAGACGTCTACTGCAGTTCGTCACGACGTGGAGACGATCGCCAAGTTGCTGAAGCAGGCGGCGCCGGAGACGCTGCTGGTGGTGGACGGAATCACCGGATTGGGAACCACGCATTTCGATGTGGACGGCTGGGGTATCGACATACTGATCGGCGGCTCGCAGAAGGCGGTGATGATTCCGCCGGGTCTGGCTTATCTGAGCGTGAGCGACCGCGCCTGGGCGGCGATGGAAAGGGCGAAGAGCCCGCGGTATTACTTCGATCTGCGCCGGGAACGTAAGAACGCCGTGAAGGGCGAGAGCGCATATACCCCGTCGGTGGCTCTGATTGCCGGCTTGGGTGCAGCACTGGATTACATTGCCGGACAGGCGGGAGGCGACCTGGAAAAAGGGCGGATTGCGCTCGTCGATAATGCGCAGACGAATGCGGCTGCGACTCGCGCCGGCCTGGTGGCGCTGGGATTTACGCTGTTTGCGCCGACGGCGCCCGCGGCGGCGGCAACGGCGGTGGCTGTCCCGGAGGGGATGAGTTCAGACGATGTGGTAAAGACGCTGAAGACGCGCTTTGCGACGGTAATCGCCAACGGCCAGGGTGAGATGAAGGGCAAGATTTTTCGCATCGCGCATCTCGGTTTCTTCGATTATCTGGATACGATTGCGCTGCTGGGAGCGATGGAGCATGTTGCCAAGGACACGCTGAAGCTGCCGGTGGAGTACGGGCAGGGCGTGGCGGCGGCGCAGAGAGTCTTTGCGGAAGCGGTGGCTAAGGGCTAGCTTTCAGCTCTCAGTAGTCAGCTCTTTGGAGTTATCCGACTGCTGAATCTCAGATTTCGATCCAGTGGGGGCAGCGGCCCGCGTGGCAGAAAGCTTCTGACTCCACGCGATGGGTCGCATTCTGAAAGCTGAAAGCCAGGAGCTGTATTTATGGCTGAACTGACATTTGGAGAAAAGCTGGTCATCGCGCGCAAGCAGCTCGATCTGTATCAATACCAGATGGCGGAGCGATTGGGTGTGCATCCCAATTCGATCTGGAAGTACGAGCGCGGCGAAGGCAAGCCGCACTCTGCCGTGATACGCATGTTCGATCTGCTTTGCGAGAAGCAGGGAATCCGATTTGACGAGTACACATCGGCGCAAAAAAGCGGGGGAGAGACCATGAAGATTGTTCTGGCGGAGAAGGTTTCTCCGGCTACATTGGCGGTTTTACAGTCCGAGCCGGGATGGCAGGTTTTGACGCACGATCAGATGAAGGATGGGCTGCCGGCTACGTTGGCCGATGCGGATGCTCTGGTGGTGCGCTCAGCGGTGCAGGTGGACGATGCGCTGATGGAGCATGCGCCAAGGCTGCGGGTGATTGGCCGCGCCGGGGTGGGAGTGGACAACATTGACGCGGAAGCTGCGACGCGGCGCGGCATTGTGGTGATGAACACTCCCGGGGCGAACGCTGTGGCCGTAGCCGAGCTGACGATCTGCCTGATGATCGCGCTGGCACGCAAAGTTCCCGCCGCCAACATGTCGATGCACGCGGGCAAGTGGGAAAAGAAGATCCTGCAAGGCTCGGAGCTGCGCGGGAAAACGCTCGGGATCTTAGGCCTGGGGCGGGTAGGGCTGGAAGTGGCGCGGCGCGCCCGCGCGTTCGGGCTGGAAGTCATTGGCAGCGATCCCTTCGTTTCTGCCTCGGTAGCGCGCGAAAACGGGATCAAGCTGGTTTCGCTGGACGAGATGATGTCCGAGTCGGATTACATCTCCCTTCACGTGGGGTTGACGCCGCAGACGGCCGGGGTGATCAATGTAAAGAGCATTGCTGCGATGAAGAAAGGTGTGCGCATCATCAACTGCGCGCGCGGCGAGTTGATTGACGATGCGGCGCTGATTGAAGCGCTGAAGAGCGGCCACGTAGCCGGGGCGGCGCTCGATGTCTTCACTGTAGAGCCGTTGAAAGACTCGCCATACACGGAGCTCGACAACGTGATTCTCAGCCCGCATATCGCGGGATCGACGGCAGAGGCGCAGGAAGCAGTGGGCGTTCAGATTGCGCGGCAGGTACGGGACTATCTCAAGCTTGGCGTGGTGCAAAACGCGATCAATCTGCCGTCGCTGACGCATGAGGAATATGTGCAGCTTGCGCCGTACATTGAAATGTCGAGCCGGCTGGGGGCATTTTTGGCGCAGGCCGGAGTGCGCGGCATTGAAGCCATCGACCTGGTTTACGGGGGCGCGCTGGCTGAGGCGAAAACCGAGCTGGTGCGTAATGCGGCTATCGCCGGCCTGTTGCAAGGCTCGGAGAATGTGAATCGTATTAACGCTGCAACGGTTGCAGGCGAGCGCGGCATTCGCGTACACGAGCAGAAGCAGGAGAGCGCGAATGGCGGCCGGGCGAACATGCTCACCATCGAACTGCGTTCCGCCGGCGGCGTTAGCCGCGCCAGCGCCACGGTGCTGCATGGCGAACAGCCGCGGCTGCTGGCCTTTGACAGCATCGATATCGAGGCGCCGCTGGAAGGGAATCTGCTGGTTTGCCGCAACATCGACGTCCCGGGCGTGATTGGAAAAATCGGAACCATTCTCGGTGAGCATGGGGTGAATATCGCCAACTTCGCCCTGGGCCGGGAACGCACCGGAGAGAAACCCGTAAAGGCGCTGGCGGTGGTGCAAGTGGACGCGCCGGTGCCCGGGGCCGTGCTCGACGCGCTGAAGTCTATGGAGGCGATCCTCGAAGCTAAGCCTGTAGAACTGCCCGCTCCAGGAGCGTGAGAGCGCGTCTCCTGCAGGAAGGCCAGAGAACGCGGCAATCCCGGCAGCAATCTGGATTTAAACGAGATGCACAGATTGAATCTGCCGGGCCAGGTGTCGGGGGCTCGGTTTATGTTCCTGGCAATACCGAAAATCGTGCCGGCGGGGTCAGAAAAACGTTCCCATTCGGGCCAGTTCAGGTATCGAAGATGGTACGCAGGTCATCTAAAAAATAGCGAGACGGTGATTGACTCGCCGCTCAACTTCGCGCTAATCTCAGCGCAGATACCGGACTTGGTAGCCTACGCCAACCCGCCGAACCGCAAGGCAGCCGGAAACTTTGGCCCCTGCGTGGCGAGCGCGCGCCGGAATCCGCAGCAAACTAGAGGTGGTCATCCGAGCATCGAGGTTCGTGCGTGGCGGCTTACCGCGCCATGCGCACTCGAGGTGTGCTCAGTCGCGCCGCAGGGCCCCGGCCCGTACCATAGCCTGCAAGTTACAACCGCAATACGCCGTTGTGGAGGACAACGAACCCTTTGAAGATCGCTCTGGAGATCACGCCCAACCTCGAGCCCCTGTTCGGGACCCGCGATGAAAACCTGAGACTGATGGAAGACTCGCTTGGAGTACGCATCGACCTGCGCTCGGATGCTGTGCATGTGGAGGGGCCCGAAGACGGGGTCGCCAGGGTGCAGCGAATCTTTCAGGACTTCGAGGCGCTGCGCCGCCAGGGTGTTAATCCACACAATGGTGAGTTGAACGGGATGCTGCGCCTGGTAGTGGCTGATCCCGCAACCACGCTGCGCTCCGTGGCCGACGCCGGCAAGCAGCGCTCGGCGGGAATCAAGCGAACCGTGCAGCCGCGCTCTATCAATCAGCGGCGTTATGTCGAAGCGATCGAGCAAAACGACATGGTCTTCGGGGTTGGCCCGGCGGGCACGGGCAAGACTTATCTTGCCGTGGCCATGGCTGTGGCCGCCATGAACGCCAAGAAGGTGAGCCGCATTGTGCTGGTGCGTCCCGCGGTGGAAGCCGGCGAGCGCCTGGGCTTTTTGCCGGGCACGCTTCAGGAGAAGGTGGATCCATATTTGCGCCCGCTCTACGATGCGCTGTTCGATCTGCTGGACATGGAGCGCGTGGACAAGATGCTGGAGCGGAATGTGATTGAGATTGCGCCGCTGGCGTTCATGCGCGGCCGTACGCTCAACGACGCCTTCATCATCATGGATGAAGCGCAGAATACCACCATCGAGCAGATGAAGATGTTTCTGACCCGCATGGGGAACAATTCCAAGGCGGTTATTACGGGGGATATCACTCAGATCGACCTGCCCAATCCGCGCAAATCGGGGTTGCTGGATGCGATTAACATTCTCGACGGCGTGGAAGGGATCCGCTTCTGCCACTTTGAGGATTCCGACGTGGTACGCCACCCGTTGGTGCAGCGCATTGTACGTGCTTACGAGTCAGCAAAACCGCAACAGCAGGACCTGCCGCTCACGATCGGGGAGGCTATGCGGATCGACCAGGAAGGGCGCGAACCGATGCAGCCGGGGCAGACGATGCAAGCGGCGAAGCCACAGTAGTTTTGCCGGTCACGTAAAATTATGTGAATGCGGGGCCGCCCGCTAAGTCGGTCGGCTCTGCGAGCGATGATTCTCCTAGACTCAGGCTTGGCTTCCGGCTCCGCACAGGGTCCGGCTTCGGCGCGGCGCCCGGCCAGCGCTCATGCGCGAAAAGATTCCACTCAGCGTCCACCCTCGCCGCGGACTTTGGCGCGCTTTTTGACTGTGGCTCAGCGAGCCGTGGGAATTCGCGGGCAGGTGAGTGTGCTGCTGACGACAGACGACCAAATCCGTCGCCTGAACCGGACGTTCCGCAATATTGACAAGCCCACAGACGTGCTGTCGTTTCCTGGTGTGGCACCTTTCGCGGGGAAGGAGCGCATTGCGGGCGACCTGGCGATCAGCTTTCCCACTGCGCGCCGCCAGGCTGGGGAGCACGGCCACTCCCCTCTGGTCGAAATCAAGATCCTTATCCTGCACGGGCTGCTTCATCTTGCCGGTTACGATCATCACGCGGACAGCGGCCAGATGGAGGAGCGCGAGCGCATGCTCCGCACCCGCCTGAAACTTCCTCACGGGCTTATTGAACGCGCCTCGGGCGAATCTGCACGATCGCGAAATGGCAGCAACAGAAGCACGAGGGCTGCCGGCAAGCCAGGCAGCAAAGGACGTCGGGCATGAGCGGGTCCAGTTTGGCAATTGTGATTGTGCTGGTCGCCATTGAGACGCTGGCGTCCTACATATGCCGCATTTACTCGGAGTTCGGCAAGATCCTTTCGCGCGAGGAGCAGGACAATCTGGATTCGTGGGAAGCGCTTATCGAACCCCATCTGGGCCTCACGCGGGATCATGCCGGCACCTGCGCGTCGGTGCTGCAACAGCTTTCGCTGGGTGGCATCGCGCTGGAGTTCGGCGCGATGCTCTTCGACCGCGCGGCGCACACGGGAACGCCCACGTATGGCGAGATCGGGCAGGCGGTGCTGGGGCTGGTGTTGGTGGTAGTGCTCTGCAACCACCTTTTGCCGGCATTGTTGTTCAATCGCACCAGCGGACGCTGGCCGGCGCGGCTCCTCTGGCCGATCCGTCTGCTGATGTGGGCGGTTACGCCGGTGACGGTTTTACTCCGGCTGTTTCTTTCCGTGGCTTCTCTTGCCGAGCAGCAAGCCGGGGCGCAGGAAGAGCCGGCTGCCGACGTGGAGGCACTCATCGAGGCCGGTGAAGAAGAGGGCATCCTCGAGCGCAGCGACAGCGACCTAGTGCGCTCTGCTGTCGAATTCGGTGACAAGCTGGTTCGTGAAGTGATGACGCCTCGGCCGGAGGTCTTTGCGGTGCCGGAGTCGATCACGCTGGAGCGGTTCCTTGAGCTGCTCCGGGAGCACAATTTTTCCCGCGTACCCACGTATTCCGGCTCGCTGGACAACGTCACGGGCATCGCTTTTGCGCACGATCTGCTGCAGATTTCCGACGAGGAGGCACGCACCCGCACCGTGGGCAGCATCCAGCGGGCTGCTGTATTCGTTCCGGAGACCAAACGCGGATACGAATTGCTGCGCGAGATGCAACGCGAGAAGCAGCACATGTGCATCGTGGTTGACGAGTATGGCGGGATGTCGGGGCTGGTGACCATTGAAGACCTGCTGGAACAGATCGTGGGTAACATCCGTGACGAGCACGAAGAGGATGTATCGGTTGAGGAGCCGCAACGCGAGCCTGGCGGTGCGTGGCTCGTGCCCGGAGGGTTTCCCGTAGATCAGCTCGGTGACCTTTTCGGCCTGCCAATGGAGCCCGGAAATGGTTATGAGGCGACCACGATCGGCGGCCTGGTGAGCGAGGTGGAAGGCCGGATTCCCCACGCCGGCGAAGTCTCGACGCTGGAGCCGATGGGGTTGCGAGTGGAAGTGGTTGCGTCCACGGACAGGCTGGTGGAGAGGGTGCGCGTTTCTCCGCCGGAAGAAGAGACTTCGGAGGTGCACCGTGAATGATCGCGCGCCTCGCGCATCGGCAAAATCCCGTAAGCTCATCGAGGAGCATAGCCCGCTTTGAAATCCGGATTCGTCGCCATTCTCGGCCGTCCCAATGTGGGCAAGAGCACTTTGCTCAACGCCCTCACCGGGGAAAAGGTGGCCATCGTAACGGCAAAGCCACAAACTACCCGGAACCGTATCGCCGGCGTGGTCGAGGTTCCCGCGCGGAAGGGAGTTCATCCCGCAGCCCAGATCGTTTTTGTGGATACGCCGGGCGTGCACAAGCCGGCTTCGCAACTGGACCGGCGCATGCTTCAGGAGGTGCACGAGGCGCTTGAATCGCGCGATCTGGTGCTGGTGCTCGTGGATGCGACGCGCGAGCTGCGGCTCCAGGAATCGGGATCGGACCCGCCCGCCGACTCGAGTCCACCCGGATCCCAGAAGCGGGACCCTTCGACAAGCTCAAGTCAGGCTCCGGGGCACCCGGCAAGATCGCAGCGATCAAACTGGGCGAGTGAAGACGAATTCCTTTTTCGGCTCGTACGCGGCATAGATTGCCCGATTTTTCTGGTGCTGACCAAGATCGATCTCGTGCGCAAGGATCAGCTTCTGCCGTTGATAGAAACACTCACGAAGCAGCTCAAGTTCGCAGAGGTGATCCCGGTGAGCGCGCGCAAACGCGACGGCCTGGATTTACTCAAGCGCAAAATTGTCGAGGCGCTGCCAGCGGGCGAGCGTTACTATCCCAAGGACCAGTACACCGACCAGCCCCTTCGCTTCATGGTAGCCGAGCTCATCCGCGAGAGCATTCTCATTGAGACAGGCGAAGAGGTGCCCTACGCATCGGCGGTGGTCATCGAGCAATTCGAGGAGCCTGAGGCGGAGGAGCCTTCGGGGAAAAGCGGCAAGCTTCCGCTCACGCGCATCAGCGCTGCGATATATTGCGAGCGCGAAGGTCAGAAGGCGATCCTGATCGGGAAGCGCGGGGCAAAGTTGAAGGAGATCGGTACGGGTGCGCGCCGCAAGATTGAATCGCTGCTGGGCACGCGCGTTTTTCTCGAGTTGCACGTGATTGTGGAGCCGGGTTGGCGGGAATCGAAGCGGTTTGTCGAGTCACTCGACTGGCGAACCCAGCTAGAGGGGCTCTCTGAAGCGGCCGGAGCGCCGGCGCGTCCTAAATCTCACTGAAAAAGAGGAGGAGCCGACGGCCACAAACTGCGAATCGCATGCAATTTCAGCCGTCGGCTCTGTTTTTTGCGGCTATTGCCGAGCCGGAAGGTTGCCGCTGATCTCGTTCTGAGGAACCGAAGCCAAAACTTCCGTTTCCGGCGGCATCTCGGTGTGCGCGGCAGGAAGCGGACTCTCCAGCGCCAGCGTTAGCACCTCATCCATGTTGTCGACGAAGTGGAGCTTCATCGAGTTCTTGATGTTCTCCGGCAGCTCGGCGACGTCTTTCTCATTGGCGCGCGGGAGGATGGCTTCAAAAACGCCGGCGCGCAGGGCGGCGAGCAATTTCTCCTTCAAACCGCCGATGGCCAGCACCTTGCCGCGCAGCGTGATCTCGCCGGTCATGGCGATGTCGCGCCGAACCGGTATTTTCGCGAGAGCGCTGGCGAGTGCTGTGGCCATGGTAATGCCGGCGGAAGGGCCATCCTTGGGGATTGCGCCTTCGGGGACGTGCAGGTGCAGGTCCATATTGCGGTAGAACTCGCGGCTGAGACCCAGTGCCTGTGCCTTTCCGCGGATGTAGCTCAAGGCGGCTTGCGCCGATTCCTGCATCACGTCGCCCAACTGGCCGGTGATGGTCAGCTTGCCTTTGCCATCGAGGACCTGCACTTCGGTGGTCAGAATGCTGCCGCCCATTTCGGTCCACGCCAGGCCGGTGACCAGGCCGACCTCGCTCTTTTCGTGCACCTCGGATTCGCGGAACTTGGGTACGCCGAGGAACTCGATGACATTATTGGCGGTGAGCTCTTCCTTGTGTTTCGCGCCCTGCTTCACCACTTTGCGAGCCACCTTGCGGCAGACATTGCCGATTTCGCGTTCCAGGTTGCGAACGCCGGCTTCGCGGGTGTAGGAGCGGATGATTTCGAGAATGGCGTCATCTTTGAAGGCGATGTTCTTTTCGTTCAGGCCCGTCTGCTCGCGCTGCTTCTTCACCAGGTATTGCCGCGCGATCTCCAGCTTCTCCTGCTCGGTGTAGCCTTGCAGGCGCAGGATTTCCATGCGATCCTGCAATGCCGGTGGGATGGTGTGGAGGACGTTTGCCGTGGCCACGAACAAAACCTGTGATAGGTCGTAGTCGACATCGAGGTAGTGATCCTGGAAGGTAGTGTTCTGCTCGGGATCGAGGACCTCGAGGAGGGCAGATGCCGGGTCGCCGCGGAAATCGGATGAAATTTTGTCGACTTCATCGAGCAGGAAGACCGGATTCTTAGTGCCCGCGCGCTTCATGTGCTGGATGATCTGGCCGGGCATGGCGCCGATGTAAGTGCGGCGATGGCCGCGGATCTCAGCCTCATCGCGCACGCCGCCCAGCGATAGGCGCACGAATTTGCGTCCGGTGGCCTTGGCGATAGACATGCCGAGCGAAGTCTTGCCCACGCCTGGAGGGCCGACGAAGCAGAGGATCGAGCCTTTTGGATTCTTGACGAGCTGGCGCACGGCGAGAAACTCGAGGATGCGCTCCTTGATTTTCTCCAGACCGTAATGGTCGGCATTGAGGACCTTCTCGGCGTAGTCGATGGAGCGCGTTTCCTTGGATTTTTTCTTCCATGGCACAGCGAGGAGCCAGTCAATGTAGTTGCGGCTGACCGTGGACTCGGCCGACATGGGCGGCATCGCTTCGAGCTTTTTCAGCTCCTGGACTGTCTTGTCGAGCACTTCCTTAGGCATGCCCGCGGCCTCGATCTTCTTGCGCAGTTCATCGAACTCGCTCTTCTCTCCGCGGCCCAGCTCCTTCTGGATGGCTTTGATCTTCTCGTTGAGGTAGTACTCTTTCTGGGCGCGCTCCATCTGCCGCTTGACGCGGGACTGGATGTTGCGGTCGAGGTCCAGCTTTTCAATCTCGATGTCGAGAACGTCGGCAATGCGCGCCAGGCGAGCGGCGGGATCGAAAATCGCCAGGAGCTCCTGTTTTTCCTCGATGCCGATCTGCAGATTGGCGGCGATGACATCGGAGAGCTTGGCGGGCTCGTCCATGCGCACGCTGGCGATGATGGTCTCGTAATTAAGGGACTGCTGAAGCTTGACGTATTGCTCGAAGAGCGAGGTGACGCGCTGCATCAACTGCTCGACGGCGGGAGTCATCTCGAACTCGCGCTTGCCGGTGCGCACGGTGGCCACGAAGAAGCCGTCACGGTCGCTCACATCCATGGACTTGGCTCGCTCGACGCCCTCCACCAGCACTTTGATATTGCCGTCAGGCATTTTGAGGCTCTGCACAATGGTGCAGATGGAGCCGACCTGGTAGATATCCTTGGCGCGGGGCTCGTCGATGGAAGCATCGTGCTGCGTGGCAAGAAAAATCTTGCGATCGCCGTTGAGGGCCTCTTCGAGAGCGCGGACGCTGGATTCACGGCCAACGACGAAAGGCGTCATCATGTAGGGGAAGATGACCATGTCCCGGATGGGCATCATGGGCAGCTTGCGCGGTTCGGATTTATCGCGTTGTTGATTCATAAAAGTATCCTGAGCTTTGGACGCGCGAAAAACCCTCCGGCACCGCGCGATCTGAACAGCTCATGTTGGGATTGTATCGCGGATGAGGCACACGGGTGGGTTACTCCCGGTTGGAGCGCGAGCGCTGCGGATGGATCTGTTTGGCAAGGCGCATGCCTTCAGAATGAAAGCAGCCCGGAGAGCCGCGATAATCCCGCTGCGGAAGTAAGGCGATTTTGCGCAGGGAACGTCCGCATGCTATGGTGCTATTTCCTCCGAAAAAGGGGGATGAAACGCAGCGTCGCTGGCTATGCTGCAAGCTGGACGATTGGATCTCCGGCTTTCGTTGCTGAGAGTCCCATCTCCTGCGGCATACCTTTGCGAATGGCGGGCGGGGAGAGAGAAAGATGGCGACATGGGGTCATGCGGCGGATGGAACTGCCGTTCCGATTTACACCCTGAAAAGCGGAAAGATCGAGGTTCGCGTCATAGGTTATGGCGCCAAGCTGGTGAGCGTGCGGACGCCGGATCGCGCCGGCAAAGTGGAAGACATCGTGCTCGGCTTCGATAAGCTGGACGATTATCTAAACACAAAAGAACCGCATTTAGGCAGCATCGTCGGACGCTTTGGAAACCGGATCGCACTAGGGAAATTCTCCATCGACGGGAAGAGCTATCAGATTCCGATCAATAACGGACCGAATGCGCTGCATGGCGGACCGGTCGGATTCGACAAACATGTGTGGCAGTCGCAGGAAGTGCCCGGCGGCATAGAGTTCACGTTGGTAAGTCCGGACGGGGACATGGGGTTCCCCGGCACGCTGACGGCGAAGGCGCACTATACGCTGACGGAGAACACGCTGCGCATCGATTATTCCGCCACGACAGACAAGCCTACGGTGGTGAACGTGACCAATCACGCGTACTTCAATCTGCATGGCGACGACAAGGGAAACATCCTCGACCAGTTCATGGAGCTTCATGCAGAGCGATTCACGCCCGTCGATTCTGGCCTGATCCCGACAGGTGCGCTGGAACCGGTGGCGGGAACGCCACTCGACTTTCGTAAGCCGGAGGTGATTGGCAAGCGCATCGACGACGGTTTCGAGCAGATGAAGCTGGCCGGCGGATACGACCACAATTTTGTGGTGAACGGAGAGCCCGGGAAGCTACGCGTGGCCGCGATTGCCACCGATCCTGTAAGCGGCCGCAAGATGACGGTGGAGACGACTGAGCCGGGCATCCAGTTCTATTCCGGCAATTTTTTGAATGGGATGTTTACCGGCCGGCACGGCGCGAAATACGAAAAGCACACGGGCTTTTGCCTGGAGACGCAGCATTTCCCCGACTCGCCGAATCACGCCAATTTCCCGAGCACGCTGCTGCGGCCGGGAGAGACCATGCGGTCGACGACCACATTCACCTTCGCCACCGCGTAGTGCTCGTGATCGATTCCGCGATCGCACTTTTCTCGCAGTGAGGTGCTCGTTCTGCGCTTATGCTGTTACACTGCCGCGGAAGCGCCGCGACAATGCGGTGAGACAGCGGAGAGTCAGTTATCAGGATCAGGCGCACGATCGAGAAGATTCCAGGCGGAATGATGGTGGTTCCGCTTACCTGCGGCGCGCTCATTACAACTTTTGCGCCGAGGACAGCCACTTTTTTCGGGTCCTTTACCGGTGCGCTTTTCACGGGTGCGATTCCGCTGATCGCGGTTTTCTTTGTTTGCCTGGGGAGCACGATCTCGTTTCGCTCGCTGCCCAGAATGATTCGGCGCGGCGGCGCACTGCTGGCCGTGAAGGTGGCACTGGGAGTAGCCGCTGGTTTCATTCTCGGCCGCGCGATTGGAATACTTCCGATCAGCGGCGGATGGTTGGCGGGCGTGTCCACGCTGGCGGTGGTCGCCGCTTTCAACGACACCAATGGTGGGCTTTACGTTGCGCTGATGGAATACTTCGGACGGCCCGAGGATGCGGGCGCCTACTGCGTGATGGCGATTGAGTCCGGTCCGTTTTTCACCATGATCACGCTGGGCGTTGCGGGGCTGGCCAGTTTTCCATGGCAGACGATTGTGGGCGCGATTCTACCGCTGTTTGCCGGCGTGGCGCTAGGAAATCTCGATCCCGAAATGCAGGAATTGCTGGGCAAGGCGGCGCCGGCCATGGTACCGTTTTTTGCCTTTGCGCTGGGAGCAAGTTTGAATTTGAAGCAAATCTGGGGTGCGGGCCTGGTGGGCTTTTTGCTGGGAATTTCGGTGATTGCGATTTCCGGGATTTTCCTTGTAGCGGCCGATCGGCTGACGGGCGGTACGGGCGTGGCGGGAATGGCTGCGTCAACGACGGCGGGAAACGCGACCGCGGTTCCCGCACTGGTGGCCGCGGCCGACCCGCGATATATTCCGGCAGTCGGTCCGGCGACGGCACTTGTGGCCTCGTGCGTGGTGGTGACTGCTTTTCTGGCGCCATGGTTGACGGCATGGTGCGACCGACGGGCGCGGCTTCGTACGCAATCAGGCAAAGAGCAGGCGTGAGCAGATGCCGAGGATGCTGATCATCGCAGACGATCTGACTGGCGCTGCCGATTGCGGGGTGGCGTGTCTCGGATGCGGACTTCGCACTGTAGTTGTGCTGGACGAGTATCGTGAATGCGATGCTGACGTGCTTTCCGTTGACACTAACACGCGCGCGAGTGGGCCGGAGGAAGCCGCGACGTCGATGGCCCGGCTGATCCGCGGGCAGGCGCGTCGCGAGGATTTACTGATCTACAAAAAGATCGATTCGACGCTGCGAGGGAATGTGGCTGTTGAAGTGAGAGCTGCGCTTGAGGCGCGAAGAGCGGGCGCAGGCGGCGATAAACGAGTTGTGGCAGTGCTGGCGCCGGCGTTTCCAGCAGCCGGACGAACCACGATAGATGGATGTGTGCATGTGAATGGAGTGCCGCTGGCGGAAACGGATTTGTGGAAGAATGAGCGAAAGCTGTCGCCGGCGAATCTGCTGGACATGATGAGCGAATCGGGACTGCGCTCGGCATTGTTGGGGATCGCGGCAATCCGCGGAGATGATTTGCAGCAGAGGATGCAGGAATTGGCGTGCGAAGCCGATGTGCTGTTATGCGATGCGGAGACTGAGGACGACTTGGGCACGATTGCGGATGCTTCGATGACACTTGGCTCCGGCACCATATGGGTGGGATCGGCGGGTCTGGCATACCATCTGCCGCGCGCCGGCCGGCTGCAGAGTGAAAGTGTTCCGCGACCTGCCCCGGTTGTGGCAGGGCCGATCCTGTTTGTCGTGGGCAGTGGATCGAGCGTGTCGCGCCGGCAGGCACGTTTTTTGGAATTGTGGCCGGATGTCGTGTCAGTGCGAGTTGCTCCCGGGGTGTTGCGCGCAGGAAAAGAGTTGCCGGAATGGCGCGCTCATCAGGCCGCTCTGGAGCGAGCTTTCAGTGCGGCCGTGGACGTGCTGGTGATTCTGGGAACGGAAGAAAGCAGCGATTCCGCGCAGGAGCCGCTGCTGGCGAGGGCGCTGGCGGAGATGCTGCGGCCATTCGGCGGCATAGTCGGCGCACTGTTGGCAACTGGCGGAGACACTGCAACAGCGATTCTTCGTGCCTGGGGGATCGCGGAATTGCAGATTGTAGGTGAAGTGGAACCGGGCCTGCCGTATTCGGTGGCTGCGAATTGGCGAAGACCGCTGCCGATCCTTACCAAAGCGGGCGGATTCGGTAAGCCTGAAACATTGCTGCACTGCCGGGAATTTTTGCGCGCGCTCGGCCGCGCCGAGGGCGTTCAAACACGTTAAGCAGAGGATAGATGGATGGAGCTTCCGATCATCGCCGTGACGATGGGAGACGCAGCGGGCGTCGGTCCTGAGGTCATCATGAAGAGCCTTGCGCATGAATGGGTCTACGCAAAATGCAGACCGCTGGTCATCGGCGATGCGCCGCGGCTGCGCGAGGGGGGAAGACTTTCAGGTACGACGCTGAAGGTGCAATGCATCGCGGTCAACGAGCTGGACAGCATTCTTTATGAAGTGGGCACGGTGAACTGCATCGACTTGCAATTGATTCCGCCCGATCTGCCATGGGGAAAGCTGTCGGCCGCAGCCGGTGACGCAGCATATCGCTATGTGGAAGTTGCGGCGCGACTGGCGATGGAAGGAAAGGTGGCGGCGATCTGTACTGCGCCGTTGAACAAAGAGGCGCTGCAGGCGGGCGGACACAAGTTTCCCGGTCATACGGAACTGCTCGCAGCATTGACGGGCACTAAAGAAGTGTCGATGATGCTGAGCACGCCGAAGATGTGCGTCGTGCATGTGACTACGCACATTGGCTTGATCGACGCAATTGCGAAGATCGAGCCGGGACTGGTGGAGCGGACGATCGCGCGCGGCCATGCGGCCTTGCGAAAGGCTGGAATCGAGAATCCCAGAATCGCCGTATGCGGCATCAACCCTCATGCCGGAGAGAACGGCTTGTTCGGCTACGGCGAGGAGGAGACGAAGATTGCGCCGGCAATCGCAGTCTGCCGCAAAAAGGGATGGAAGGTGGAAGGACCGCTGCCTGCGGATACCGTTTTTTACCGCGCCCAGCGCGGCGATTTCGATCTGGTGGTGGCCATGTATCACGACCAGGGACACGGGCCCGTAAAGGCGCTCGGCCTGGAATCGGGAGTGAACATTACAATCGGGCTTCCCGTGATCCGCACTTCGGTGGATCATGGCACCGCATTTGATATTGCGGGAACGGGTAAAGCGGATGAAGGCAGCATGCTTGAGGCGCTAAGGCTGGCGACCGAACTGGCGCCGAAGTCCACCGAAAAGTGAAAGCTATACTCGCAGGAATCCTGACAATTTGACGGGGGCTTATGCCGGCGCGTGGCTTTGATGCGACCAGCGGCCCTATGTTATATTTTTCAAAGCGAAAGGGGATTTTGTGCGCCTACAAGCCTGCGAAATTTCCCTTCGGCGCATCTCCTAAAGTTGCGGACGCGTAGCTCAACTGGCAGAGCATTCGGCTCTTAACCGACAGGTTGTAGGTTCGATTCCTACCGCGTCCACCAAACCGACTCAACAATTCAAAAAAATTCAACCGTAATTCATCGGGGCGGTGTTATCGTCTTCAAGTCGCTCTACGAGCGCAGCAACTTGAGTGCGTTTTCCCGATAAACTTTGCGGAGAACATCGTCAGGCAGGAAGACTCCATAGATGTTCCAGCGGCCCTGGCGCGAGGCGTGCGAAGGATATTCGAAATACTCATCGGCTGTCTCCAGGAAGCGGTAGTAGAGACGGTACATCTCGACTTCGGGCAAGAGGTCGGTGCCGAAGAGAATGCGGTCAGCATATTTCAGGAAGAACTCGCGGGCCGTGTAGGGCTGGCGGCCTAATTCGGCCACGCGCGCGCTGATATCCACGTAGACATTGGGGTTGCGATCAAGCAGGGTGGCCACGCAGGCGAGATTCTCGCTGCTTTCGGCCATGTGCGCGCACACAAACGTGGTCCTGGGGTGGCGTGCAATGACCCGGTCCCGTTGCTCGAGGAGCGCGGCTTTCGCAACGGGCGAATGATGAAAACTCCAATCGGGATGGGCAGCCAGTTCCTCATAGCGCTCGTTGAAGCGGTCGATGGGATCGAAAAAGGCGTCGGGATCCGCGGTGTGAAACATGACCGGAATGCCGAGTTCAGATGCCTTGTCAAAGATGGGCGCGAAGCGCTCGTCGTCGATGCGAAGCAGCACGCCGGAGGAATCGCGAACGCTGAGCCCAAAGTCTTTCCAGAACTTGATGCCGCAGGCGCCGCGTGCAACCAGGCGTTCGAGACGGTCGAGTGTGCGCTGAACAAAATCGCTGCGTTCAATGCCGGACCAGTCCATCCAAGCAAAAGTGGCAAACCGCTGAGCGGCCTCCTGGTGAAATCGATCGATGATTTCGAGGGCCGCTTCACCGGTGCGCATGGTGATGTTGACGATCTTTTCTATACCGCAAGCATCCATGACGCGGAGCACATCGCAGGGATCGAGCGAATCGAGATGGTTGTGGTAGTCGATGACCGGAAAGCGCGGAATTTCGATGGAGTGTGCAGCAACCATCAGCTGAGAGCGCGGCGCAAAGTCACTCAGGCGCAGGTCCACACTGGCCTTGGCGCTGACCATGGCCACAAATTTGTCTTCCGGATTTTCTCTGGAGGATCTCATTCTCGCTGCGATTCCCTTTGCACTTCTCTTCGGTCGAGTGTAAATGCGTGGGTTGCACCGGGGATCTTCTTGTTGCTGTTTTCTTGAGATTTACTCTTGACGAACCTAATAGACAGACCGCTATCTTTGTGCTGCGCCGGGCGACCAGCGCGCGAGGTTCAACTCGAGTCGTCCCAAGTCTAGAGGCTGGATGCAAGATTCGAATTGCATTGGATGGAAATGCGGCGGATCGATTCACGCCGCTCGCGCATTGCGAGGCCGGCGAAGCAGAATGCGATGCACCTGCAGTTCCTCTGCGCGCAGGCTGGCCGCGACCTCGACAAGATAGAGGAGCCAGGCCCTGTAGCCGCAGCCAAAGGAACGCAAACTATCGCGCATCCAATTGCGGAGCAGGTGCTCGATCCACACTCGCAGAGTCTGCTCGTATTCATCGCGCAGGCTATCGGCGCTGATCAGTTCAAAGCCGGCGCACTCGGCGATTTCCAATTCTTTGGAGAGGGGTTCGGAAGGCAGCCCTGGCTTGATGGAACGGGCGATGACTCCGCAGTCGCGGGAGCGCGTCATGCGATCAAGCAGCAGCAGGCCACCCGGAACCAGCATTTTCTGCATGCAAGCCAGGTACTTGCCCAGGTCGGCGAATGGCGCCTGTTCAAAGATTCCGAGGTGGGTGATCTTGTTAAAGGTATCGGCGTGGAAGGGCGCAGTGCGCAGGTCGCGGCACTCGACGGAGCACTTCCATCCGAGACCGTTGCGGCAAATGCGGTCCTCGGCTGCTTCCACCTGGAGGCCGCTCGACGCAATGCCGCGCGAATCGGCGCCATACCGCTCGGCGGCATAGAGGAGCAGGCTGCCCCATCCGCAACCCACATCGAGCAGACGGTCGCAATCCTCTAATTCCAGCAAGCGGCAGGCGCCTTCCAGGGCATTTT
This sequence comes from Occallatibacter sp., assembly GCA_035935755.1. Taxonomy (GTDB): domain Bacteria; phylum Acidobacteriota; class Terriglobia; order Terriglobales; family Acidobacteriaceae; genus Telmatobacter. The sequence goes on from DASYWU010000045.1 coordinate 38,423, forward strand.
CCTGCGCTGCCGCGAAGTCTTCGTCGCAATCGCGAAAATGCGCGCAGAAGTGGCCCAGATACGAGCCGAGCCAGGGCTCGAAGAATTCGACAGGCAAATCGAGCGGGCAAGGCGTCAAGTGCCAATTGCGGCTGGTGGATGTTCTGCGTCCAGCGATCAGCCGACGGGAAACGTCGAAGCTGACCCGCCCGACAGTTTGAATGAGATTATTGCTGAGACCTTCGGAGTGACGAAGCGTGTACTCGGCGGCTGAGAGCAACACGAAGATGTTGCCCTGAATGTCCAGGCCGCCGTCGAGAAAGGTGCGGCTCAGCGTGGCTTCTTTTGCGTCGCCGATCACTGCATCGAGCGCCTCGCGCGTGCGGAAAGTGGCAACGAACTCGGGCGCGTGAAAGGTGGAAGAGGACCACGACCAGCCGTCCAGGGTACGCACTGAGAAGGCGGAGCCCTCGTATTGGCTGAAGAACTGATCGAAATGGATCGTCCTCAGCGTGTCACTAAAGGCGGAGGGCAGGTTGTAAACGACGGCCCTGCCTGGCTCAGTAATCTCATGCGACATGATCGTTGCCTCGGGGCCAGTGTGCTGGCGACCCTCACTGTGCACCGTGTAAGCGAGAACCACTTGCTTCACCTCGGAGCGTGATTCTGCCACCCCAAAGAACCGGAGCATTCCCACGGGTGATACATAAGATTGGATGCTTAGAGCCGGTTTGCCGTTCTCTTCGCGCTTCTGGCGAACAGGACGGATGCGACCTGCGCAAAGATTTCCGTGACAGGCTGCGCAGGTGCGTTCCGCAGGAGGCTAAGCGGCAGCGCCGCCGCGCGTTAAGCCAAAGACCGCCACAACAAACACTGAGGCTGCCGGAACGGCGCCCGCGGCGGCCGGGAGCCTTTGGAGAATCCAGCCGACGAGCATTGCGGCGAGAAAATATGCAGCGAGTATGGCGCCCTGCAACAGCAGCCGTTCTTCCAGCGCGACCTTCTTGCGCGGGGGAGTTCGATCACGGCCGCTTGCAAAGTCGACGATGCCGTTCATCAAGGACGTCCAGGTGCCAGTGATGTACGTGGTTACTACTCCGGGAATTTTCAGTTGCACCATGGCTCCGCTTTGCATGCCGACAGCGAATCCAACCGCGCCGAGAAGCACGTTGCGGAAGAGAACTGCAAATTGAGAATCATGGGCAGAATGGCGGAAGATCGCAGCCCAGGTGATCTCAGCGCCGAACAGAATCAGGGATTCCAGGAGCAGCGTAGCCGAGACGGAACGCGGCCACGGATCTCCTTCCCGCAAATTTCGCGTAAGCGCTGAGGCAAAGATGACACCGGCGGCGTAGCAGCCAATGGCGATTGCAGGATGCAAAACTTCGCCGGTGTGTCTAAACACGTTCACACCAAGCAGGACGGTATTCCCCGTCATGTTCGCGACGAAAGCATGGCCTATGCCGAAATAGCTCCAGCCGTCCGCCGAGCCCGCCGAAGCCGCAAGGATCATGAGCAGCAGATCGCGTTCGCCGGTACGCATTAACGCTCTCCTGCTCAATCAGATGCGTTCCGCCAAGGCACGGCATGGAGCAGCAGTCGTTAGCCGCGAAGGATGCAATTTGAATTAGGGGCCGGAGATCGCCGTTATGTCACACGGACGGGACCGCGTTTTTCTCCCAGCGCTTAGGGCGGCGATTCGCCTGCAGGATTTTCTTCCGCAGGCGGAGCGACCTGGGCGTGACCTCGACGAACTCGTCGTCGGCGATGAATTCGATGGCCTGTTCGAGATTGAGGGTGGTATAGGGGACGAGGCGGATGGCTTCGTCGGCAGTCGAGGCGCGCATGTTCGTCATTTTCTTTTCCCTGACGACATTGACATCGAGATCGTTGTCGCGCGAGTGCTCGCCGACGATCATACCTTCGTAAACGTCGACGCCCGCCCCGACAAAGAGAATGCCTCGCTCCTGAAGCCCGTTGAGCGCGTATGTGGTGGTCTGGCCCTGCCGGTCGGCAATCAGCGCGCCGGTCGGTCGCTGCGGGATTTCGCCCTGGTAGGGGATGTAGCCGTCGAAGAGCGAATTCATCACGATGGTTCCGCGGGTCTCGGTGAGCATTTCGCTGCGCAGGCCGATGAGGCCGCGGCTGGGGACGCGAAACTCGAGGCGCACGCGGCCGGAGCCGTGGTTGTGCATTTTCACCATTTCGCCCTTGCGCGGGCCGAGCTTCTCAATCACCACACCGGTGTATTGCTCGGGGACGTCAATGGTCAGATGTTCGACCGGTTCCATGCGCAGGCCGTCGACCACCTTGGTAACGATCTCCGGACGCCCCGCCATGAGTTCGTAGCCTTCGCGGCGCATCATTTCGATGAGGATAGCGAGCTGCAATTCGCCACGGCCGAGGACTTTGAAACTGTCGGGCGAGCCGGTTTCTTCCACGCGAATAGAGACGTTGGTGAGCAGTTCCTTGTCCAGGCGCTCGCGCAGATTACGGCTGGTGACGTACTGTCCATCGCGGCCGGCAAAAGGCGAGTTGTTGACGTTGAACTGGATGGCGATTGTGGGCTCGTCGATGATGATGAGCGGCAGCGGCGCAGGGTTCTCGATTCCGGTAATAGTCTCGCCGATGGTGATGCCTTCAACGCCGGCTACGGCGACAATATCGCCCATGACGGTTTCCTGTATCTCGATGCGCTTCAGGCCCGAAAACGTAAAAAGTTTAGTGATACGGGTCTTGTGAAATGAGCCATCGCGTTTGGAGATATTCACTTCATCGCCGAAATGCAACGTGCCTTGAAAAACACGGCAAATGGCGATGCGGCCGAAATAATCGGAGTAATCGAGATTCGAAACCAGAATCTGCAGCGCGCCATCCGCATCCCCCGTCGCTTCGGGAATGGTGTTGACGATGGTTTCAAACAGCAGCTGCAGATCGGTGCCGGGAGTGGCGGGATCTGGGGTCGCGGTGCCAGCTTTTGCGACTGCGTAGAGGACAGGAAAATCAAGCTGCGATTCATCGGCATCGAGGTCGATGAAAAGATCGTAAATTTCGTTCAGGACTTCCTGCGGACGCGCATCGGGGCGGTCGATTTTATTGATGATCACGATGGGTGGCAACTTGGCTTCGAGCGCCTTGGCGAGCACATAGCGCGTTTGCGGCAGCGGGCCTTCCGCTGCGTCCACGAGAAGCATGACGCCGTCGACCATTTTTAATGCGCGCTCGACCTCGCCGCCAAAATCGGCGTGGCCGGGGGTATCAACGATGTTGATTTTCACGCCGCCATAATTGATGGCCGTGTTCTTGGCGAGAATGGTGATGCCGCGCTCGCGTTCGAGCTCATTGGAATCCATCACTCGCTCGGCCACCTGCTCATTGGCGCGGAAAGCGCCGGACTGGCGCAGCATGGCGTCGACCAGCGTGGTCTTGCCGTGATCGACGTGGGCGATGATGGCGATATTGCGTATCGTCTGACTCACAGGTGCGGTTTTTCCTTCTCGCGGATTCGGCCGTGGAGACCGAGAGGATTGGTGCGCAAATGCGCGGCCCGCCTTGGCCACGCCGACCCTCGCTACTCGAGCTGCGGCGCGGCACGCGGCTAACTCCATTTTATCAGTGAAGCGGCGTCAGCCGACCGATATCCTCGGCGCCCGACCCATCTGCCTGTCGGCGCGGTGATGCGTATCCGAGCCACTTTCGAGATCAAACGCTGCATTAATAAGTGCAATGTGAGAGAACGCCTGGGGAAAGTTGCCCACCATGCGTTTGGCAGCCACGGCATATTCTTCCGAGAGCAGGCCAAGGTCGTTGCGCAGGGTCAAAAGTTTCTCGAAAAGCGTTCGGGCATCATCGGGGCGGCCAATGGCTTTGAGGCTGCTCACCATCCAGAAGCTGCACGCCAGGAATGCCCCTTCCTTGGGCGGCAGTCCGTCGGCGGTCTTGTCGGTGTCGTAGCGAAGCAGCAGACCGTCGCGCATGAGTTCGCCCTCAATGGCTTCGACGGTTCCTATGATGCGCGGGTCGTCGCCCGGCAGAAAGCCAACGGCCGGCATCAGGAGCAGCGATGCATCCAGGTCTTTCGATCCATATTCCTGGACGAAACTGTTCTTCTTTTTGCTGAAGCCCTTGTCGCAGACCTGCTTGTGGACGGTGTCGCGAATCTGTTTCCACCGGTCGAGAGGCGCATCGTATTTGAGCTGTTCGGCAAGAAGAATGGCGCGGTCGAAAGCCACCCAGCACATCATCTTGGAATAGGTAAATTGTTTCGGGCCTCCGCGCATCTCCCAGATGCCGGAATCGGGCTGTTCCCAGATTTTTTCCAGGTGATCGAGAAGGAGGCAGAGTACTCGGAAATCATCTTCCGAGTGACGGCCCATTTTCGATTGCGCGTGGTAGAACGAGTCGAGCATCTCGCCGTAGATGTCGAGCTGCAATTGCGTCGATGCGGCGTTGCCGATGCGCACTGGACTTGATTTTTCGTAGCCTGGCAGCCACTCGACCTCCCATTCAATGAGCTGGCGATCGCCCTTCAGGCCGTACATGATCTGGACCTGGTCGGGACTGCCGGCCAGGGCGCGCAGAAGCCAGTCCTGCCAGGCGACGGCTTCATCGTGGTAACCGGCATGGGCCAGGGCCAAGAGCGTGAATGTGGTGTCGCGCAACCAGCAGTAACGATAGTCCCAATTGCGCTGCCCGCCAATCTTCTCGGGCAACGACGTGGTGATGGCGGCGACGATGCCGCCGGTCGGTCGGAATGTGAGCGCCTTCAGCGTGATGAGGGAACGCTCTACGGCGTCGCGGTACTCGCCCTCATATTTCAGTCGCGCGCTCCACCGCTGCCAGAACCTCTCCGTGTCTTCCAAAGCTCGCTCGAAATCAATCCGCTTGGGATCGACGAGGTACGACTCGCCGTAGGTGAGGGTGAACCATACCCGCTCGCCTTCGGTGATACGGAATTCAGCAATGGTCTTGAGATTCTCGCCGTGTACGGGAATGTTGGAATGAAGCACGGTAAGGTTGCGGCCCGCCACGGCACGCATGCCGTCTTCAATGCGGGTCACCCATGGAACGGTGCGGCCGTAGTCGAAGCGCAGCGCCAGTTCCATGCGCATAGCGAGAGTGCCGCGGACTCCTTCGACGATCCGGACCACGTCGGAATTCAGGCCGCGCACCGGCATGAAGTCGATGAGACGAACGGCTCCGTCTTTGTGCTCGAATGTGGTTTCGAGGACGAGGGTGTGGTCGCGGTAACGGCGGGTAACGGTGAAACCGGCGGAGCGCGGCGCTATCTTCCAGTAGCCGTTTTCTTCCGAGCCGAGGAGTGCGGCGAAGCAGGCCTGCGACGAAAAGTCGGGCCAGCAGAGCCAGTCAATGGAGCCCGTTTTATCCACCAGGGCAGCGGTCTCGCAATCTCCAATCAGGGCGTAGTTTTCAATCCTAGCCGGCATAGCTCCTCGCTACTGCTCGTGATAACTGCGCATCAGGCCTCCGTCCACGACGAAGGTGGCCCCGGTGACATAAGAGGCATCATCGGATGCGAGAAAAGCAACAAGCCCGGCCACATCTTCAGGCGTGCCAAGACGGCCGAGCGGAATCTTGGGCAATAATTCATTCAATTTTGCTTTGTCAGTGAGCAGCGTTTTGTTGATGGGCGTCACGATCGCGCCCGGCGCGACATTGTTGACCGTGATGCCAACAGGTCCAAGTTCCACCGCAAGGTTGTGCATGAACATGCGCAGCCCGCCTTTGCTGCAGCAGTAAGTAGTGAAACCGGGAAAGGCCATGTCTTCATGTACGGAACTGATGTTGACAATACGGCCCGCCCTTTTGGCGTTGAGAAGACGGCGAACGAAGGCCTGGGCGAGAAAGAACGGCCCGCGAAGATTAACCGCCATCACCTTGTCGTATTCGGATTCCTCTGTCTCCCAAAAATCAGACTTGTGTTCGATCCCGGCGTTGTTGACGAGAATATCGGCGCTGCCAAAACGCTTCCACGTTGTCTCGATGAGCCGGCCTACATCGTCGATGTTGGTCACGTCGGCCTGCACGATTTCCGCTTCGCCGCCGGCTTCCCGCACCGCGCGCTGCGTCTCCTCCGCGCCATTGGACGGGCCGACATAGTCGACGATCACCTTGGCGCCTTCCGCGCCTAAGCGCTTCGCAATGCCCTGTCCGATGCCTGTGCCGGCGCCGGTAATGATTGCGACTTTACCAGCCAACCCCTTCATCCTTAACTCTCTCCTCTGCGACAGAGGTGTCGCCCCGCCCCACTTGCTTAGATGCAAGACGCGCTACTATCGGCCGGATCTGATTTGAAATCTATGGGAAAGGATTCGAAGCGGGTTCACGGACCGGCATCGCGTCGATTACACTTTTCAATCAAATGCGAAACTCCGTCAATCGACGACTGCTGATGTCAGGCCGCTCGCGCGGTGCCTGGATGCTTCTTGTCCTGCTTGCCCTCTGTACGCCGGCGCTGTTGCGGGCCGCGCATCGAACTTCGGCCAAGCACCTGCTTATCTACTCCATCGACGTGGAGGGCGGGCAATCAACGCTGATCGTAGGCCCTCAGGGAGACTCCCTGCTGGTCGACACCGGGTGGCCGGATCACAACGGACGCGATGCGGACCGCATCGTGGCCGCGATGCACGACGCCGGCGTCAAGAAAATCGACTATCTGCTGATTACGCACTATCACGTTGACCACGTCGGCGGCCTGCCCGACCTTGTAGCGCGCGTGCCGGTGGGCGAATTTCTCGATCACGGTCCCAATCGCGAGGATTCGAATTCGACCAGAGTCGGGTACGCGAACTACATGACGGCGATCGGGGATAAGCTGCACCGTGTGGTGCGCCCCGGGGATACGATCCCGATGAACGGGATGAGCGTGGTGGTGCTGGCGGCGGATGGCGAGCACATCTCGGCAGTACCGGGCATTAAGCCGGTTCCGAATCCTTATTGCGCAAAGGAAAAGAAATGGCCCGAGGATCCCAGTGAGAATGCGCGCTCCAATGGGATTCTGTTGAGATTCGGGCGGTTCAGATTTCTCGATATGGGCGACCTGACCGGGGCGAAAGAGGTCGCGCTGATGTGTCCCAACAATCCCATCGGTATGGTCGACCTGTTTCTGGTCTCGCATCACGGAATGGATTTGTCGAACTCACACGCGCTGGTCGATGCGGTGCATCCGCTCGCGGCAATCATGAACAACGGCCCGCATAAGGGCGGCAAACCGGTGGCGTGGGAAACGGTGCACGACAGCCCTGGACTGGAAGGTCTGTGGCAGTTGCATACGGCAGAAGATCCCGGATCGAAGAACAGTCCTGAACAATTCATTGCGAACCCCGCAGGCGACGGTGACGGCGCATACATCAAAGTGGTGGCGTCGGAAAACGGGAGTTTTTCCGTAACTAACTCGCGGACGGGGTTCACGAAGGAGTACTCGCGGAAGTAAACCCGGGCCGCTCTGCATGAGCGGCTATAATCGGGAACGCCGTTGAGATGTGTTCGTCCAGGCTTTGAGTTTTCCAAGGAGATTGCTGATGTCCCCGTCGCGTAGGAGTTTTATTGCTGGCGTGGGTGCTACGAGCGCGCTGGTTGCAACTGCGCGCACCGCTCGCGCACTTGCCGACTGCCCGTTTCGCCTTTCTGTGATTAATGACGAGATTACCCAGGACTTTGATCGCGCATGTTACGTGGCCGCGCACGATTTCGGCCTGAGCTGGATTGAGCTGCGCGGCATGTGGAATAAAAACATCACCGACCTGAACTCGGATGAGGTGAACCAGTCGAAGAAGATTCTGGCCAAGTACAAGCTGCACGTTACGGACATCGGCAGTCCTCTGTACAAGGTGGACTGGCCGGGCGCGCCGGCCTCGAAGTTTAGGCCCAAACGGGCGGAGTTTAACGCCGCGGATATGACTTTCAAGCAGCAGAACGCGCTGCTCGAGCGCTGCATTGATTTGTGCAAGGAGTTTCAAACCGACCGCATTCGCTCCTTCGACTTCTGGCGGCTTGACGATGTAAAGCCGTATCGCGCCGCGATTAACGAAAAGTTGAGCGAAGCAGCACGGGTCTGCGCCAAGCATAAACTGATTCTTCTGCTCGAGAACGAAATGGACTGTAATACGGGCTCCGGCAAAGAAGCGGTGGAAACGCTGAAGGCCGTCACCGAGCCGAATTTCATGCTCAACTGGGATCCAGGGAACTCGGCCACATTTCCGGGTGACGTGCCCTATCCCACGGACTACGATCTGCTGCCCAAGCACCGCATCGGGCATTGCCACTGCAAGGACACCATTCGCAAACCGGACGGCAAGTTTGCCTGGGCGCCGGTGGGCGGCGGCATCATCGACTGGGTGGGCCAGTTCCGGGCCTTCATACGCGACGGGTATCATTATGCAGTGAGCCTCGAGACGCACTGGCGGGGGGGAGGCACCCCGGAGGCTTCCAGCCGCATCAGCATGAAGGGGTTGAAAGAAGATCTCTCCAAAGCCGGAGCTTCGTGCTGAGGAACGTTTAGGGCCCAAGCTCGTCCAAGCTGATAAGTGAAGTTTTCTGCAGCGACACCTGGCGGCGAGTGTGCGCCTGTCTCTGCAGTGAGCGTACCCGGAATTATGCCCTCCGTAACAATAGGCCAACATTGGGAGGGTATGGTTGAGGGTAAGTCGTGGTTGCCTTGCAATTTCCCGGCAATGATCGCCCGCCGTCCGCAGGGCCTGATTCAAAATCGGAGAACAATCCATTCATGAGAGTGCTCGTTATAGGTGGTGACGGCTATTGCGGATGGGCGACAGCACTTTACCTGTCTGAGCGCGGACACGAAGTGGGAATTCTGGACAGCCTGGTGCGAAGGCACTGGGACTCGACGCTGGGAGTGGATACGCTCACGCCTATCGCGCCTATCGGAAAGCGCATCGCGCGCTGGAAGGAACTAACCGGGCGTGAGATTGCGTTGTATGTCGGAGATATCTGCGATTATTCCTTCCTGCATGATGCGATGCGGCGCTTCGCGCCTGATGCAATCGTCCATTTCGGAGAGCAGCGTTCGGCGCCGTTCTCGATGATTGACCGCGAGCACGCAGTGCTGACGCAGGTCAACAACGTGGTGGGCACGCTCAATTTGCTGTATGCCATTCGCGAGCTCTGTCCGGAGTGCCACCTGGTAAAGCTGGGCACGATGGGCGAATACGGTACGCCGAATATCGATATCGAAGAAGGCTACATCACTATTCAGCACAACGGTCGCGAAGACCGGCTGCCTTATCCAAAACAGCCGGGATCGTTTTATCATCTGAGCAAGGTTCATGACAGCCACAACATTCATTTCGCATGCAAGATCTGGGGGACACGGGCTACGGACCTGAACCAGGGCGTAGTTTATGGCGTGCTTACGGAGCAAACGGCGATTGACGACGTGCTCATCAACCGTCTCGACTACGACGGCGTATTCGGCACAGCGCTCAACCGGTTCTGCATCCAGGCCGCAATCGGCCACCCGCTGACGGTGTATGGCAAAGGCGGGCAGCGGCGAAGTTTTCTTGATATCCGCGACACCGTCCGATGCATCGAAATAGCGATTGCCAATCCGGCCGATAAGGGGGAGTTCCGGGTTTTCAACCAGTTCACAGAGCAGTTCAATGTGCTCGAACTGGCACAGATGGTGATGCGCGTCAGCTGCGAGGCTGGACTCAAGGTGCAGATAAACCATCTGCCTAATCCGCGCGTCGAAAAGGAAGAGCACTACTACAACGCCAAGAACACGCAACTACGGGACCTGGGCCTGGAACCGCATTTTCTGTCGGAATCGCTCTTGGATTCGTTGGTTCATTTTGCAATTCGCTTCAAAAACCGGGTGGACACGACGCAGATACTTCCGCAAGTGACCTGGAGGTAAGCCTTGGTGCGAGACGAGCAGATTGTTCCTTCCGCGGCACGCGAAGCGGATCGGCCTTTGCGCATCGCCATCATCACGGAAACTTTTCTGCCGAAGATCGACGGCATTGTCACGCGTCTTTGCCATACCCTGCGCCATTTGCGAGAAATGGGGCACGAGGTGCTGGTGGTCGCGCCGCGCGGTGTTGAAGAATTCGAGGGTACTCCGGTACATGGGGTCTCGGGTTTTCCGTTTCCGCTGTACCCGGAGTTGAAGCTCGCCATTCCGCGACCGTCTGTGGGCAGGGTGCTGAAGAAATTCCGGCCGGAGATCATTCACGCCGTGAATCCGGCGGTGCTGGGCGTGACGGCGTTTTTCTCAAGCAGCTACGATCGGGTGCCGCTGATCGTCTCCTACCATACGCATTTGCCGAAGTACCTGCGCTATTACCGGCTGGGATTGCTCGAGGGCCCACTGTGGTGGTGCATGCGATCGACCTATAATCGCGCGGACCTGACGCTGGCAACGTCGCAGGCGATGCAGGGCGAGCTCGAAGCCCGGGGTATTCACCGCGTTCATTTGTGGCGGCGAGGGGTGGATACGGATTTGTTCCATCCGAAGAAGGCGACGCGGGAGATGCGCGCGCGGCTGACTGCGGGGCATCCGGAAGAGAAGCTGCTGGTTTATATCGGGCGGCTTTCAGCGGAAAAGGAAATCGAGCGTTGCCGCGAAGTGCTGGAGGCGTTGCCTGGAGTGCGCCTGGCGCTGGTGGGCGATGGGCCGCAGCGGAAGAAGCTGGAAGAATATTTTGCCGGGACGCCGACGCAATTTGCGGGATTCATGCAAGGAGATGAGCTGGCCGCGGCATTTGCTTCGGCCGATGCGTTCTTCCTGCCGTCGCGAACGGAGACGCTGGGGCTGGTGCTGCTGGAAGCGATGGCAGCGGGCTGCCCGGTGGTGACGCCGCTGGCGGGGGGAACTTCGGACGTGGTGCAGGATGGAGTAACGGGCTTCCTGTACGATCCGACGTCGCCGACGGGCGCGGTGGATGCGGTCCGGAAGCTGTTGTTTGACGCAGAAATTCGCGCGGAGATGGGAGAGAGAGCGCGCGCGGACGCGGAGCGGTGGGGATGGGGCGCAGCGACATTCCAGCTCGAGCAGTACTACCGCAGGGTGCTGGCGCGGGAAGCGCATCTGCCGAAACAGATTGCGGAGCGGAGGACCAAGGGAGTGCCGGCTGACGCGATCTGCCAGGAGCTTCGCATCTCGAAGGCGACGTTCCGGCGGCATGCGGGCGGGCTGGCCTACCGGCCGGCGGAGGACTGAGGCGCAATTCCGTACAGTTTTACAGTTTTACAGTTTTAAAATGAAAAATCGGTTTGGGCGTTTTTACCCGATTCCTGCCTGATTTTCCAATTCCCGACGAAAAAACGTGTGGGCTCTTTCCCGGACGTGATTGCGGGTTTCCCTGCTTCCCGGATAGGCACTGGCCTTTCCAGCTTCCCGGTCCGCCAGCCAGAAAAACGCAACACGGTTCGGCGTGGTTTTGCTGAGGAGCATACCCGAAGAAAAACGGAAGGGAGCCGCTTTCCATCCCGGCCAAGCAGAGTTGGCGCGATGGCACGAGCGAGAGCGCATCGGCGCGGGTGCATGCATTCCGTTTTCCTCCCCATTCAGTTTCAGAGTACGCTCCTGCGGGAATTAATCGGCAAAGTTTCTCCTGAGGCAAGTAGCTGATTTAAAAAGGCTTAGAAAGAAAGTTTTGCACAGAGCCCTTGACAGATTTTGCACCGGCAACCTGCGGGGCGGCGGTTGCTCTCAAAGGATGCAGCGGTTCTGCATCGTTTTCCGGGGAGGAACGTCCATGTCCGCGCTGATGAATTTGTGCGTGTTTGTGCTAGCCCAGGCGGGCGGCAGCAACCCGGCTATTACGGGTTTCTGGTACAGCGGCGCGGGCCGCATCCTGGGCGTCCTGCTGGCGGTGCTATTGGTGGGAGTGGTGGTGGCGATGATCCGCGCAGGCCGATGCCGGCGCTGAGGGCGTCAGCCACACTCCATGCGCGAGTTCTTCAGCGGTAATCCTGCGCGGACGGATAGTAGCCGTGCTTGGCGATGACGGTCAGGTTAGGACGGTCCACGCGGACATCGACGGTGCGGAAGCGGGTGTCGTAAACCGAATTGTGGCTGTAGTAGCCGAGCGTGTACTGGTTGCGTGCCTCGGCGGCGATCTTCTGATAGCTGTTTTCGATGCCGCCTGTGCCGGTCTCGGTATCCAAGTCGCCGCCGGTCTGAAGGGTGTACTTGTAGAGCACATTGTCGTACATGGTAAACGGCAGATGGAAGCGGTCGACCCAGCCTACGCCCCATTGCGCCGATTCGCCCACCAGCGTGCCGTAGACGGCGATGTTGTTGGCCTGAAGGAATTGGACTACTTCCTTCCATGTAGCCTTGCTGCCATACTCCTTACCGTCGGAGATGACGTAGATGATCTTGCGGCGCTCTTTGGGCAATGGCGCGAGCTGGTGCGCCGCGGCCAAGATGGCGTCATTCAGCGTGTGAATCTCTTTGGGAATGGTGATGAAGGTGGAATCACCTGCGGAGCCACCGCGCTGCACGTTGGGATCGACGCACCATCCATTTTGCATAATGGAGCAGCCGCTGCTGATGGGGCCGCCGTTAATGGGCGCCTGCGCGTCTTCACCCGAGGCCTTGGCCAGAGCGAGCACCGCGGGCAGGCGAGCGCTTTGGCCGGCCGTGAATCCCGTCCACTGTTTGGCACCGTGACCGTAGGTGAAGACGGCGGCCGAATCATAGGGCGTCAGCGAGCCCTGAATTGCGCCCAGCGAGTCATTCACCTTATCCATGATGTTGGAAGGCAGGCTCTGATCGATGACGTAGGCAATCGACATGGCCTGCGGATCGGTGCTGAAAAAGGCGAGGTTGACGTGCTGGCCGTTCTCGTAGACGGCGAAATTGTTCTGAGTAAGCCCGGCAACTTGCCGGCCTTTCGAATCCTTGACGATGGTCGGGACCAGAACGAAGTTCACCTGAACCCGGAGCATGGTCCCCAATTCCTGCTGAGTTGAGGGCAGCGGCGGGCCTTGTGGTTTACGCGGCGGCGATGCGGGTGTGGTTTCCGGAGCCGGCGGAGGCACGGTGGTTTCGCCGGAGGACGATGATGTTGCAGGCGCGGCAGTTCCCTTCCCTGGAGTTATAGGGCCACCTACCGAATTGAGAGGAGGCGCGGTCTGAGGTACGGGCGCGTTGGGCACGGGAGCGTTGGGTGGCGTGGATTGCTGCTGGCTCTGGTCCTGTTGTTGCTGGTTTTGAGCTGCGGCGTGCCACTCCCCACCGAAACTCACACATGCTGCCAGCAAAAGCACCGCAAACCCAGACTTCACCACCATGACTATCCTTCCCTAAGCAGAGCGCCAATCGCACGAAACAGTGTGCTTTCACGCGTCTGCACACCGGCGCGCCTGAACCAGCACCTGACAGAGTATCAGACGCGCCAGAACCACTGTGGTTGCCTTTGCCGCTCAAATGTGATGAAGGGCGCGGCTCTTCTGAGTCTCGTATTCTGACTCCGTCAGCGCTCCGGCCTCGTGGATGGCCTTCAGGCGAATAAAGTCTTCCGGGTCAGCGCCATTAGGCTCCGGCTGTAAGGGCAGGGTGAGGATTCTCTGCTTTTGATTCTCAAAATCTCCCTTGGAAATTGCTCCGGCATCGAGCAGCGTCTTCAGCTTGATCAGCTTATCCACGGAGCGTTTGAGCGACATCGACTCAGCCACATCGGCCTGCGGAGGCACAGTTGGTCCCGGCGGCGGGTTGCCCGACCCGATGCTGCCGTGCAAAGCCGCAGCGCCGTGAGACAGGAGATCGGCCATGTTGTCCAAGTTCCTGTACACCAGCGGCACTAGCCCGGTTACGGGAATCGCCAGAAGCACGAGGAATATCCAGGCGTAATAATTGGGTGGCCTGCGGAAATCCGCCAGCGCAAGCTGCTGATAGGAAGTCAGAGTATCGCCGGAGGCATTTTGAATGGCGGTTGCGTTGACCTGACTGATGACCTGTCCCCATGCGCGGATGAAGTCGCCAAATGAGCCTGAAGGCGCAGCGGTGGGCGCGTTGAGGCTCACAAGATCTGTCCGGCTGACAAAAAAGCATGCCGACGGCAGCTCGTAGGTCTTGTAGGCGAAGATCAGGACCACCAGAAGAGTTATGTGCGCGGCAATGCTGCCCAACTCCGCAAAGCGCTGCCCCTTGCTGCCGATAAGGCGTGCCAGACCAAGTCCGGAGGTGAGCATCACCGCCAGGACTGCCGTGTCGATCATGGCATTTGCGATCACCAGCGGGCTCAGCAGCGTATCGCTCAGAAAGGAATCACTGATCGCCGGACTGTTCCTGAGCACCGGCAGGGAGTCCACGACACCCCGCAAGATCAGCAGGGCGATCACACTCACGCCCGCCTTTATCGCGAGTTTTGCGATCTTGCTCCCGAAAAGAGTCGAGCCTTCCTGCATGCAATCACCCTCGGGAACCGTCATGAAGCAACGGAGACGAGTTGCGGCGCAATTGGCGCAATCCTGTTGTCAACGTTCGCGCCAGAATAGCAGCAGGTTTCGGCTGATTGAATCCCCCTGCGGGGTTAGATAGTTACCCAAGTATGGATTCACGCGAACAGGCTGCGCTTTCCTTCAAACCACGGGTGCTCCGGCAGGCGGCTTCAGGCGGGTTGCTGTTCAGGGTATGCTTTCTTCAGGGGCGGATTTTCGTCCATATATTGGAATGTTTTCCCCTATGAGAGCTGCCGCTTTGCTGCTCGCCCTGCCGATGACGGCGGTGGCGTGGAGCCAGCTTGCGCCTTCGCCCGATGCCCCACCCGTAAGCAATGCGCCGGCAGTGCCGTCGGATCAGTCGGTGGCCACCTTCAAAGTGAACGTAAACCTGGTGGATGTCTTCTTCACCGCCAGAGACAAGCACGGCGAGCTGATTCCCCACCTGACGAAGAACGACTGCTCGGTTGCCGAAGACAAGACGCCGCAGAAGCTCAAGACCTTTACCGCTGAGACCGATCTGCCGCTGACGCTGGGCATTCTGCTGGATACATCGGGCAGCCAGCAGGACGTACTGCCGCTGGAGCAGCAGGCCGGCGCGCAGTTTCTGCGCGAGGTGCTGCGATCCAAGGACGAGGCGTTTCTGGCCTCATTCGACGTGAACGTGGACCTGCTGGAGGACTTCACCAACAGCCCGCGCGAGCTGGCTGACGCCATGGACAAGGCGCAGATCAACACGGCCGGCGGCAATGGATCGGGACTGCCCGGCATGGGCGGCGGACCGGTGCCGACCATCGGCGACCCCAAGGGGACCCTGCTCTACGACGCCATTTACCAGTCGGCCACGCAGAAGCTGAGCGAGCAAACCGGGCGAAAGGCGCTGATTATCCTGACGGATGGCCAGGACGAAGGCAGCGTGCATAAGATTGGCGAGGCGATTTCCGCGGCGGAGAGATCGAACGTCATGGTCTACGTGATCCTGATCGCCGACGTGGGCGGATATCTCAATTCGGGGATGGGCTACTATGGATTTTCGGCCGCCAAGCAGCTTACTGAATCCACCGGCGGACGGCTGATCAATGTGGGCAACAACGGGAAAAAGCTGGCCGCCGCTTTCCAGGAAATCTCCGATGAGCTGCGCAGCGAATACCTGGCGACGTATACCCCGACCAATACCAAGCTGGACGGGAGCTTCCGGCGCATCAGCGTGAGCTGCGGAGAAGGAACGAAGGTCCAGACGCGGAAGGGGTATTTCGCGCCGAATGCGGAGAGCGGGGAGTAGCTTTCAGCTTTCAGCTTTCAGCTTTCAGCTCTCAGCTTTTAGCTTTTAGCTTTTAGCTTTCAATTTACGGCTTTGCTGACGCGGCCTGAATTCTACTGGCTACTGGCTATTCCCTATTCCCTATTCCCTGCTCCCTGTTCCCTGCTTTTTTCATCCAGGAATTCCTGAAGGATGATGGTCGCGGCTACCTGGTCAACGAGGGGGCGATGGTGCTGGCGGGCATGGCCCGCCCGATAGAGAACTTGGTGGGCTTCGCGCGTAGTGAGGCGCTCGTCGCGCAGATGGATGGGCAGGCCGGTGAGCTTGCCCAGTTCGGCAGCGAAAGCCTGGGTCTTTGCCGACTGGCGGCTTTCGACGCCTTGCTCCAGGTGCAGCGGATTGCCGACGACGATGCCGGCCACATTGAAGCGGCGGGCGAGCCGGGCCAGGGAGCGCAAGTCTTCGCGGCGGCTGCGGCGGCGCTCGAGGGTCAGCACCGGCTGCGCGGTCAGGCCCAGTTCATCGGAGACGGCTACGCCGATGCGGCGGTTGCCGACGTCGAGCCCGAGATAGCGGGATGGACCTCCGGAGGACACGTTTACCTCTTCCGCACATCAGGTTAAATGTCTTCCCGTAGTAATGCATCTGCATCCAACTGCACCGGATAGAATCGAATGAGAGAGCCTCGTCTCGGCGGGGAATTTTCGCGTCTTTATCTGAGTGAGGGATAGTTCCAGGGCGGGATGGCTGCAAACACACGGAAGAGCAGGAAACAGAAGCGTTCCGGCGCTGGCCTGCTGGCGGGACTTTTTCTGGTCGCCCTGGCCGCTGCGGGCGGGGCGGCGTGGCTTGTTCTGGCTCCGTTCGGTCCGTCGGCGGAGACGTTTGTCAACGTGGAGCCCGGGTCGAGCACGTCGCGGATCGGCCGGGATCTAGAGCAGGCCGGGGTGGTGCGCAGCCGGTTTGCCATCGCCCTGGTTCGGTTTGTGAAACGAGGAACGCTGAAAGCCGGGGTATACCGCTTCGACCATCCGGCGCCGGCACTGGAAGTCTACGACCGCATCCGGCGCGGGGACGTATACACGGTTGCGGTGACGATTCCCGAGGGAGCGAACATTTTCGATATCGGCTCCCGGCTGCAGGAGGCCGGTATCGGGACGCGGCGGAAATTCCTGATTGCGGCCGTAGAGCAAGTGGGGCTGGTGAGGGATCTGGATCCGGAAGCAAAGAGCCTGGAGGGGTACCTGTTTCCCGATACGTATCGTTTTTCTCCCAACGCGACTGACAGCGAGATCGCTGCAACGATGGTCCGCCGCTTCAGGAAAGCGGCCGGGGAGCTGGGATTGACGCAGAATTTTCATCGCGTGGTGACGATTGCCTCGCTGGTGGAGCGGGAGACGGCGGTCGATCCTGAGCGGCCGCTGGTGGCCAGCGTTTTCGAGAATCGGCTGGCAAAGAACATGCCGCTGATGAGCGATCCGTCGGTGATCTACGGGCTGGAGCTAGCGGGGCACTGGCGGGGCGTGATTCACGAGAGCGATCTGGCTTCGAAGACGGCCTACAACACGTATGTGCACGCGGGTTTGCCGCCGGGGCCGGTGGCCAACCCGGGGATTCCTTCACTGCGCGCGGCCATGAATCCGGCGAAGACGAATTATCTGTATTTTGTGGCGGCGGGCGCGAATCCGCAGGGCAAATCGCTGTTCGCCGCCACGCTCGAGCAACATCACCGGGACGTGGTGGGCTACCGCAAAGCCAAAAAACAGGCAGGTGGCCGATGAAGGCGATGGCGCGTGGGGGCGCGGCGGCCGGACTGGCGTCGGCGCTGTTGCTGTCGGGGTGCTCTTATCTGGTTCCCAGTAAACGGAAGCTTCCCGTTCCCAAGGCGCCGGCGATTGTGCATACGTTGACCCCGCAGGAACTGGTGGCGCAGCTTGACCAGCGCTGGGCGAACCTTCAGGCGCTTACGGCAACGGTGGAGATCCTGGCTACGGAGTACAAAACCGAACAGGGCGAGGCGAAGAACTATCCCAGCGCGCGGGCGTCCATCGTCATCGCCAAGCCGCAGATGCTGCGTGTGCGGGGAACGTATTTCGGGGTGATGATTTTCGACCTGGCCAGCAACGGCGATAATTTTTCGCTGGAGATTCCGTCGAAGAACCTGGTCATCCAGGGATCGAATTCGGCCCGAGGGACTTCAAAGAATACCTGGGAAAACCTGCGTCCGGGATTTTTCTTCAACGCGATGGTGGTGCATGGGGTGGAGCCGGACGAGCACTACTTCGTGACCTCCGACACGGAAACGGTGGAAGACCCGACGAAGAAACACCTGTACCTGGTGCCGGAATACATCCTGAATATCAATCGCGTAAACCCGGACAGCCGAAATGAGACTCCAGTGCGGGTGGTTACGTTTCATCGCGACGATCTGCTGCCTTACGAGCAGGATATTTACAACAGCCAGGGTGAATTGGAGACGCATGTCACCTACCAGGACTATCGCAAGTTTGATTCGGTTCAGTATCCGTCCACGATCACGATTACGAGCCCGCTCAACGGCTTCAAGCTGGTGCTGATGGTGGCCAGCGTGCATGAAAATATGAAGCTGCCGGCCGACGAGTTTCAGTTGCAGCTTCCCCCGGGGCTGAAGATTCAGCAGCTGCCATAGAAGAGGGCTGCGCGGAACGTAAAAAGCCGGCCGGATGAGGGATGCTCATCCGGCCGGCTGGTTTTGGAGAGTGATGCGGCTGGATCAGAAGGTAAGGCGCGCGCCGACCTGGATGATGCGCGAGTTGGAAGCGCTGGTGATCACGCCGACAGTGGAAGACGACAGATTGGTCCCCGGACCGCTGAGGC
This sequence comes from Occallatibacter sp., assembly GCA_035935755.1. GTDB lineage: Bacteria > Acidobacteriota > Terriglobia > Terriglobales > Acidobacteriaceae > Telmatobacter. The sequence continues at coordinate 56,949 of DASYWU010000045.1, forward strand.
TCACCATGTTGAAAGCGTTGGTTGCCTCGCCGCGAATCTGGAAGACGATTCCCTCGACCAGGTTGAAATTGCGGAAGATTCCAAGGTCGATGTCGCTGTAGCCCGGGGCGCGCAGGTAATCACGCGGGGTGTTGCCGTCGGCGCCATAGGGGCCGATGCCGCCGGTAAGGCCGGGGCCGTTGGGCGTGAACGCAGCTTTGTTGAACCATGCGTTGCGTGCCACCTGCCGGCTCCGATTCGGGCTGTAAAACGCGCTGACGCCAGGGACCAGGTTGGGGCGATTGTGGTTGGAACTGTCCTTGTTGTTGTTGGCGCCGGTGGTGACTTCGAGGGGAGTGCCGCTCTGCAGCGAAACGATCGGAGAAATGGTCCAGCCGTTTACCACCTGCTTCATGAAGAAATTCGAACCGCGGTAGTAGTCGATGTTCCACATGCCGGAGATCGAGGCGACATGGCGACGGTCGACGGTCATGGCGCCGCGTTCTTCCCAGAGATTGGCGAAGTCCTGCGCGGTCATTTGGCCGATGGCCGATTCGTTGGAGCTTTGCAGAGCATGGCTCCAGACGTAGTAGCCATTGAGCATCAGGTTGTGAGTGAGGGGACGGCCGACAACGATCTGGAGGGAGTGGTAATTGGCCGTCTGGTTGGAAATGAGAAAGATGTTTTGCGCCAGAGTGCCTGTGCCCGTGGCGTTCTGGTCAAAGGGGCGGCGTGAGTTGATACTGGATTCCGACGTGGTAGCTCCCGGAGCATAGGGCGCGTAGTTGCCGTCGACCATGGTCGGCACGTCGTGGGAGAGCGTGCCCACATATGCGGCGGTCAGGCTGACGGCGCCGGGCAACTGCCGCTGCACTGCCAGGTTGAACTGGTAGATGTAGGGCCATTGCACGTTCTGCGAGATCGACTCAATGCTGGCGGGAAGCAGAAAACGTGGGCTTTTGGGATCGAAGACGTACGGGAAAGGATCTCCGTTGGGGAACGCAGACGGCTTTCCGTTGACCATCAGCGGATTGTAGGGGTCAGACGCCGAGCGTACGGAGTTGAAGGTCTGGCGAACGGCGTAAGGATTCGCGTTGCCGGGCTGATTCCACTCGTTGCCGCTGGTGGTGCCGTAGAAGAGGCCGGCGCCGGCGCGAATGGCCGTTTTACCGTCGCCCCATGGATCCCATGCGAATCCGATGCGCGGCGCCACGTGGTGGTATTTCATGGTGATGATGCCGCGCGGAACACCCGAATCGCCGGGGAAGAACATGCCCGGAGGCGCGACGGGGATTTTGGTGGATACGGTACCGGTCGAGCTTGGGTCGCTGGTGAGCGCGGCTCTTCTGGGATCAAATGTGGCCGTATGGTCTCGCGACTCCACTGGCGGCGTATCAAGATCCCAGCGGACACCGAGGTTGACGGTCAGGTTGGACTTAATGCGGTAATTGTCCTGGAGGAAAATCGCCGTATGCCAGGCACTGGTAAGGGTCTGGTATGGGGTGTCCTGCTCCATGGAAGAGAGCATACCGGTGAAGAAATCCGGCAGCGCATCGCCGGTGGTAGTAGGAGCAGATTTGGTGTAGGTGAAATTGCCGTAGTTGTAAAGATTGCCCCAGAACATACCCTTGTCGAGGGCCAATTCGCCGCCATAGACGAGGTTGTGCTTACCCTTGGTCATGCTGACCATGTCGCGCAGCGAGTAGTAGTCCGAAGTGGTGACCGGCCCTGCCAGCGAATTTTGCGCGCGGAAGTATCCGGAAACGTTCAGGTCGGGCAGCGTCGAGGGGCCCTGGATGGTGTAGCTCGAGCCAAGCTGGCCGGCGTTGGTGGTCGGCAAGTTCACGCGGCCGCCTGCCGCGCGGGTAAAGGTAAGCCATGCCTGGTTGGCGGTGTTGGCGCCGAAAGTATGAACATCACTGACATCGGCGTTGGTCTGGTTGGTATATGACCGGTTAATCGACCAGGGAGCGATGTTGCCGCCACCGAAAGCGTCCTGGGTCGTCTTCACGAAGAAATAAGTCACGGCCACGTGATCGCTGTTGCCGAGATTCTGGTCGTATTTGCCCAGATACTCGTCTTCGTTGGTGGGGCCGGTATAGTAGCCATCCCAGAGCGTCGGCACGCTTACACCCGACTGTGTCAGGTTGGGCTCAGGGATGTATGCGTTGGGATTCTTCTTGCCCGTCGAGGGCGGCGCGACGGCGGTTGCGATGGCATCCATCATGCTCGCCGGGATGCAGTTCTCATTGTTCGGATTGCTGGGATTCACGCCGACGGAAGTGCAGCCCGGACCGCTGTTGGTATAACCGGTCAGCGCAGTTTTGGTCCCCGGGGAATTGATGATGAACGGAGTGGACCCGATCACGGAGACCTTGGAGCCGGCGGCGTTAGGAAGGTCAGCCGTGAAGTCGCCCATGCGCTCGGCATCGGTGGGGACGCGGCCGCCGTGGACATACTGGCCGACCACCTGGCGCAGGCCGCCATAGCTGAAGAGGAAGAATGCCTTGTCCCGCTTCACCGGGCCGCCGATGACGCCGCCGAACTGGTTGCGGTGGTAAGGCGCATTGATGAACCTACCCTGAGAGTCTGTTGGCGCGTTCCAGGGATAGGCATTGAAATCGGTGTTGCGGTTGAACTCAAAGAGCGAACCGTGAAACCTGTTGGTGCCGGACTTGGTGACGGCGGTGATCACCGCCGCGGACATGTGTCCGTATTCAGCGGAGAAGTTGCTGGTCTCCACACGAAACTCTTCCAGCGCGTCCGGATTGGGCAACTGCAAACCGTAATTGCGGATGCCGGTGACATTGCTGCCGCCATCGAGATAAAAACTGACTTCAGGATTGCCGCCGTCGATGGAGCCGTTGATCTGCACCTGTGTGGAAGGCAGGCCGATGACGAAATCCGGCGTGCCGTTCGGGTTCGACTGCTGACTCATGCTGTTGGACTGCACGCCCGGGACGAGATTCAGCTCCGAGTAGGCGTTGCGATTTACCAGGGGCATGCCGGAGACTTCCGACTGCGGAATCGTCCTTCCCAGTTCGGCATCACTGGTATTCACAACCGGTGGCGCGGTGGTCACGGTGACCGTTTCGCTCTGCGCGCCAACCTGCAAGGTGACGGGAAGCGACTGCGTCTGGTCCAGCGAAATCACGACGTTCTGCTGAACAAAGCGCTTGAATCCGGCCGCATCCACCTGCACGGTGTAGGAGCCTATGGGCAGGTACTGAATGAGATAGCTGCCGTCAGAGGAGACGGGAGCGGAACGGGAGTAGCCTGTGCTGGTGTTGGTGGCCTTGACGGTGGCCGTGGTGACCAGGGCGCCCTGCGAGTCGTTCACCGTGCCGGAGAGGGTGCCGGTAATCTGCTGTGACGATACGAGCGAAACGCCCGCAAAAAGAAAAACGAGCGACGCGATCAGACGCGTGCCCGTACGCGCGCACAGAGACTGTGCGAAGCCATGAGCATCCATGATGCCTCCTTAAAGGCCGAACTCAAATGACCCGATTCTGTACGTGCTTCGATCGGGTACTCAGAACCCCAATTGTCGTCCTGAGAACGCAAGCGATCTGAGGACATAGCCTGGAAACTATATGGAAACTATAACTCCTCTAGACACACGATTTCAAGCGCAGTAGAGAACTGCGGCCCGTGGTTCTGGCGATTCGATTTCTCAATCGAAACGCCGTTGCAGCTCTTATTGGTTCGGGGAGCTTGCGGGGTTCCCCGGCCCGTTGGGGCCGCCTTGCGGCATTCTCATCACATTCACGATGGAGGCTATGAAGGTTCCGTTGCTGAGCGCGCCCTGCGCGCGAATCATGTCGCCTACTTTCACGTCGGCCAGCGTAATGGGGGTGCGGCGCTCGCGGAAGTCGGTGTTTTCATTCACGGCAAAGGTATGAGGGGCATTGTCCTGGGTGCCGGTGAGGGTCACGTTGGTGCCGTCGATGGTGGTGACACGGCCCATGAACCAGGTTTTGCCGTAATCGGCGGCCATCTGCTGCATGCGTTGCGCAGCCTGCGGGTCGAGCAGCATGATGCCGGCGGCGCCGATGGTTTTTGCCGAAGCATCCACCTGGCCGCGGGCCGCGATAGGATCGCCCACCTTGATGTCGGCAGCTTTGATGGGCTCCGGAGGGTTGCCTCGCATTCCGCCGCCGCCCATCCGGCCGCGGCCTCCACCCATGCCGCCCTGCATCTTCATGAACCGGGTGCTGTCGCTGAAGTTCACCGTGTAGGTGTCGCCTTCAAATGTCTTCACGGTGAAGCGGCCGGCCGCAATATCGGTGACGTTGCCCGAAATGGCGCGGCCCATCATACCCATGCCACCGAATCCCCGGCCACCGCCACGCCGTCCGTATCCGCCGCCGTACTGACCCGCCTGTGGCGCGGAATTCTGATCCGGTGGGGAATTCTGGTCCTGGGCGCCGGCAGTGGCGCCGAGCGCAACGGCCAAAAGAACGGCAAGGAAGATTCGTACTCTCATGCGGAAGCTCCAGGGACAGGGAATCCAGTCCCATGCTCATAGACGGGAAATGCGCCTCGCGGGACGACTGAGAGAGTCAGCTATTGCGGGCGGTGCTCGGCGATAAGTTCCTGGAAGGCCGGGTAATTGTGCAGCTTCTTGAAGCTGCTGTCTTCGGCCACCTTTTTAGGACTGGTAAATCCCTCGGTTAGTGCCAGCCGCAAGAACTGGATAGCGCGGTCGTTGAGGCCGGCGAGGACGCAGCTCTTGGCCATGTAATAGTTCATGGCTCCGCGTTCCTGCAGGGATGCGGTGTTCTGCACGGCGGAATTCTCGTTCTGGTCAAAGATGTGCGGATCGAGGGCGAGCGCTTTCCGGTAGGCTTCCCAGCCTGCTTCATATTTGCGCCGGGCGAGCAGGTTTGTGCCCAGGTTCTTCTGGATGATCGCCGAAGTGGGATCGAGCTTGGTCGCCTTGCGGTACAAGCGTTCGGCGGCTTTGTATTTCTTCCTGGAATCGTAGACGGTGCCCAGATTATTGAGGACCTGGGCGCTGTGAGGCTCAAGCCGCAGCGATTTTTTAAAGCATCGGTACGCGTCGGAGGAGTCGAACATCATCTCATAAGCGATGCCCATCTTGTTCCAGACAGTCGCCGAGGGTTGCGATTCCTTTTTGTATTCGGCAATCGCTTCCTGGTAGCGCTGATGGGCGAGGAACGCGTCCCCGATCTGTTCGGGAGTGGCCTGAATCGCGGGGGTTGCGTTGGTGACCGGCGGTTGGGGGACAGAGGTGTTGTCGGCTTCGCGGACAGTATTTTGCGCGAACAGAACCAGGGGGCCGCACATGACCATCATGGCAGCCGCAAGGACTGCTGAGAACCTTCGGCCCTCATCGACCTGGCACATACTTCCCTCCCTTCTGAGAACGGGAGCGGCTGTTGAGGTGCGCCCGGCAACAGGGAAATGCCGGCTCATGGGGAAAGCGGGCCCAGGACAAATTCGGGCCTGGGCGTCCCTTTTCGGTCGTCCGATTGAAATTAGAAGCCTAATGATGCCCCGCCGTCAACTGGCCGGAGGTGGCATCCTAGGTATTACCGGTCGGGCTACCCCGCTTGACCTTGGAAGCAAGGGCCAAACGAAGTTATAAGAATGAGAGCAGGCGATCGACCGGATCCCGCCCCTTGAGATCTGTGCTAATGCTTTCAGAGTCAACGGGCGCGGGGTGAAGCCGGCTCGGAGTACACTGATTCAACGCGGAGGGTTTCCCCCATGAGCACCGCAACCGCCGCGACGGCGCGCAGCACGCCGCGGGAGATTCTGGACCGTTACAACGCCACCCGCCGGCACACGCTGGCGTTGTGCGACCCGCTCAGCGCTGAAGACATGATGGTGCAATCGTGTCCTGAGGCATCGCCGGTGAAGTGGCACCTGGCGCACACGTCGTGGTTTTTTGAGTCGTTTGTACTGCGCGAGTTCCTGCCCGAATACAACGTATTCAATCCCGAATTTTCCTGGCTCTTCAACAGCTATTACCAGACGTTTTCGGCGTTCCCGGCGAAACGCCTGCGCCATTCGTTTTCGCGGCCGGGGCTGGACGAGGTTCTCCATTATCGCGGCTACGTGGACGCGGCGATGGAGAAGCTGATGGACGCGGAGCCTCCGGCGGCGGCGCTGCGCAGCATCGAGCTGGGCGTGAACCACGAAGAACAGCACCAGGAACTGATCCTGACGGATGTGCTGCACGCATTTTTCACCAACCCGCTGCGGCCGACGTATCGACCATGGAACGCAAATGAAGCGCAGACTCCGGCCAGTGGCGATGTTATCGACCTGACAAAATTGCAGGCTGGCGGAGTTGCGCCGATGGAGGCCGGCCAAGCCACGACGCTGGAATTTGAAGAAGTCAGCGGCGGGCTGCGCGAAGCCGGGTATGGCGGCGACGGCTTCTGCTTCGACAACGAGCTGCCGCGGCATCGGGTGTGGCACGAGCATTTCTCGCTGGCGCGCCGCCTGGTGACCTGCGCCGAGTACGCCGCCTTTATCGCCGACGGCGGCTATACCAAGCCTGAGCTCTGGCTTTCCGCGGGCTGGGACACGGTAAACGCCCAGGGCTGGAACGCGCCGCTCTACTGGACAAAACAGGAGGCGGGAGAGGAAGGCGGCGAGGGCGGCTGGCGCATCTTTACGCTTCGCGGCGAGTTTCCCCTGGAGCAACTGGCTGCTGCACCTGTCAGTCACGTGAGCTTTTATGAAGCGGATGCGTATGCGCGCTGGGCCGGAAAGCGCCTGCCTACCGAATTCGAATGGGAGGCGGTAGCCGAGGGGAGGCCGGTGGCCGGAAACTTTCTTGGCTCAGGCCGGCTGATTCCCGCGGCCGCCGTTGAGAACACCGATCCCACTTCGATCGACCTGGGCCCGCCGCAGCAGTTTGGCGACTGCTGGGAATGGACGGCGAGCGCCTACCTTGCTTATCCGGGCTTTCAGCCGCTGCCGGGCACGCTGGGCGAGTACAACGGGAAATTCATGAGCAGCCAGATGGTGCTTCGCGGAGGATCGTGCGTTACGCCGGAAGGGCACATTCGCGCGAGCTACCGGAATTTCTTCCCGCCGGAAACGCGCTGGCAGTTTTCCGGGATACGGCTGGCGTTGTAATTGTGCTGAAATGGAAAGGCCTGCAACGATTTTCAGCCATGCCCATCAGAACGTCCGGGACAACCAGGATTACGTAACAGATTGGGAACAATATCGAAGGATCCGGCTGAGCATTTTGCTGAGAGGGCTCGGATACGTTCCAGGGATATTCGTAGTTGCCGTCGCCTCCCACTCCCTGTTTCGCACGTATTGGCCAGCGCTTATCGCAGCTCTTGCGTACATTCTGTGGTGGGCGGAGGTGTGGGTTGAACTCTTGGATTTTCCCTGCCCACGATGCGGTGAGGTCTTTGCCCACGAACCGGGTTCATGGCGGCCGAACTGGGGAATCCTGGCATGGGAATGCCAGAACTGCGGACTGAAGAAGTTTGCCGGCGCCGACCGGAATTCACGAAGAAATTAAACAACACTGGCACGATTGCTGCATCCAACGGTGAGGATGACCGCCGCACCTTCTCTTGTCTTCCCTAAAATCGAATCCCCGGTCGGCGCTGCTGTTCGCCAGGGACTGAGCTCGCATCCGAAATGGCTGCCCGCATGGCTGTTTTATGACGATGCCGGCTCGCGGCTCTTCGAGCGCATAACCGAGCTGCCCGAGTACTACCTGACACGGACCGAGCGCAGCATCCTGTCGGCGAATGCAGCCGAGATCATCGAGAGAGCGGCGCTCGGCGCAAGGCTGCGCATCACCGAACTGGGCGCGGGCTCCGCTGCGAAGACTCGCTTGCTGCTGGCCGCGGCCATCGCGCGCCAGGGGACGGTTACTTACGAGCCGATCGACGTCTCGGCGAGCGCGCTGGATGCAGCGGCGCATTGCATCGCGGCCGAAATTGCCGGGGTGACGGTAGCTCCGCGGGTGATGGACTACACCGACGGGCTTGGTTTTGAGCCCACGCGAGAGGGCGAGCGGCGGCTCGTTCTCTATATCGGATCGAGCATCGGCAACTTCGAGCCGGACGAGGCCGCGAGCCTGCTGCGGCGGTTGCGCGCCAAGCTGCGGCCGGGTGACGCCATGCTGCTAGGCGTGGATCTGGCCAAGGAGCGCGAGGTGCTTCTCGACGCGTATGACGACGCGGCGGGAGTGACGGCGGCGTTCAACCGCAATATCCTGGTGCGGCTGAACCGCGAGCTGGACGCGGACTTCAATCCGCTCGCCTTTGCCCATTTCGCTTTCTGGAACCCGGCGCAGTCGCGCATGGAAATGCACCTGGAGAGCCGGCGCGCGCAGCGCGTCTATATTGCCGGCCTTGATATGACGGTGCATTTTGCGGCCGGCGAGACCATCCACACTGAGAACAGCTACAAGTACCTGCCGGGGCAGCCGGAGGCAATGCTGAAGCAGGCCGGCTTCCAACCCGCGGGGACGTGGACGGACGAAAAGAACTGGTTTGCGGTGTGCCTGGCGCGGGCGAAATAACGGAGCAGAACTGAGCAGGCCGGGCTGCATTTCCGCGACCCGGCCTGAGTTGTGTTCCGGCTTGCGTTGACGCCTACTTCGGCTGCGGGATGCGCACCAACAGAATGTCGTGGCTGTCCAACTCGAGGGGCTCATCGTTGGTCAGCGTGACTTCCTTTCCGCTCCACAGATCCTTGCCCTTTTGCGGCCCATGCAGGCCCAGCCGGGCCAGGTCGAGGTGGAAGGGATGCGTCGAATAGCGGTCGCTGCCGACGTTGAGCACGGCAATGGCCAGAGCTCCGTTCTCCAGGTGCCGCGTCCAGACTTCCATTTCGCCGTCGGCGTAGGCGCGCGTGGATTCTTTGCCCAGGCGATCCTGATCGATGGCGATGACGTCGCGGTTGGTGAGGATCTGGAGCACCTCGGGACTCATGTGGGTCAGGTCGTTGCCTGCCAGCAGCGGCGCCGCGAGCATGGACCACATGGAGAAGTGCAACCGGTCTTCGGCCAGCGACAGGTACCTGATCCTGCCGTTACCGCGCGGAAAGCTGATGCCGTTGCCCACCTCGAGCATGTCGGGGTCGTTCCAGTGGCCCGGTCCCGCATATTTGGCCAGACCCGCTTGCTGCTCGAGGATGGTGTAAATGCTGTTCCAGCTCGCCTGAATGTCGCCGGTGGTGCGCCAAAGGTTTCCGCCCACCGATGGTCCCCATTCCCACACCGCATCCCAGCCGTACTGGCAAAGCGAATAGACGATGGGGCGGCCGGTGGACTTCAGCGCCTTGTCCATTTTGGCGTAGGAGGCAACCATCATCTTCATCTGCGCGGCCTTGTCGTTGGGCGCCTGCTGCTCCATGTTCTGGCGGTAGCTGCACAGGTCATATTTCAGATAGTCGACGCCCCAGGAGGCGTAGAGGTCGGCATCCTGCTGTTCATGGCCCAGGGAGCCTTCGTACCTGGCGCAGGTCTGGGGACCGGGGCCGGAATAAATTCCGAGCTTGAGTCCTTTGGAGTGGACGTAGTCGGCGAGGCCCTTCATGTCGGGGAACTTGGAGTTGGCGCTGAGCACGCCGTCGGCGTTGCGGGTGCCTTGCCAGGTGTCGTCGATGTTCACGTATACATACCCGGCGTCTTTCATGCCCGTGCTGACCAACGCATCGGCTGCGCCTTTCACGTCCTGCTCGGTGACGTTGCCGTGAAAGTAGTTCCAGCTATTCCAGCCCATGGGCGGAGTCTGAGCCACGGCGGAATCTGCCGCGCTTTGCGCCTGTGCCGCCGGGAAGTGTGAGGTTGCGGCGAACGACACCGCGGCAAACGCGGCAATCGCAAGAGAAGTGGAAATGCGCATGTGGATTCTTCCTTCGAAAACGCTTTCAGAGGCATTCTAGTCTGGCCAATCCGCTTTGGGCAACGAAAAGCAAAAGGAATTAAAATGCGGAGCCGCTGCGGAAGAAAGATGAAGGCGCGGCTTCCGGAATCACGGGGACTGGAGGTATAGTTCATCCCACGGTGAATTAACTGAAATTGGGAACGCCTCCGATCCCAAAAGGAGAACGATATGAGCCTGAAGATGGGCACGCGGGAAGTGAAAGACGTCATCATCATCGATCTGAGCGGGCAACTCACCATGGGCGAGGCAAGCGCGGCTGTTCGCGCCGAGGTTCATGACGCGGTTGGTAACGGGTTCCGGAAGATACTGCTGAACCTGGCCGAGGTTAGCTATATCGACAGCGCCGGCCTGGGCGAATTGACGTCCGCCTACACGTCGGTGAAGAACCGCGATGGTGCATTGAAGCTGTTGAATCTGACCAAGCGCGTGCACGACCTGATGCAGATCACAAAGCTGTACACGGTCTTCGATGTGTACGACGACGAAAAGAAGGCGTTGGCCTCATTCGCCGCTTAGGCGCTGTTTGATGACGCCAGGCCGGGCACTTGGCCCGGACGGGACACATTTGAAGGGCGGCACGACGCCTTTGGCGCTCCTTTTTTTCGCTTATTCTGCCGCCAATTTTCAATTATCATTTCTTCGCCTCCACAAATGGCCGGAATTGTAGCTTGAGAGGTGCTCCCGGGGCCCCCGTCAATTACGGTCTGGCTCAAGCGACGTTGGCAAGATGAAACGAACGCTCCCGCTTGCGCACTATTAAGCAGCCGCCGCTCCGCTGTTCCAAGCTGATGGTGCGTGCATACCAGACCCTCGGCCCAATCTGCGCTGATTTTTAAGCGGTCCGCATAGACCTGCCTATGCTCACCGCTTTCCCCGTGCCCAAATCACTGTTCCGGTAGTGTCTTGAGGAATTGGAAAGGACACGACTCGGGATTGACTCAACCTGTTCACAAGCGAACTGGAGGAAGAAATGCAAACAGTAGCCGAACGTACTACCCTGCCCAGCGGCTTTGTCATCGATACCGCCGCTGCCGAAGCACATCGCATGGAGGCGCTGCATACACAGCCCGTTTTCAGTTCTCGCGGACTCGAGGAGGGCATAACCAAATTTGCCCCTCGGCCCAAGCCGGCCGGCGTCCCGCTCTCCTTCAATACCGACGGTTTCGTCTCCGCGCTGAATACGGCGCTGGCCAACAATACGGCGGGATACATAATGCAGCTTCGCCAGCACGGCGCGCCTATCGCCTCCTCCTCGGCCGGCTGGGCCAAGGAGCCCGCGGATGGATCGGAGTCCTGGGCACACGCAGTGCGAATGCACATTGCCAGTTGCAGCAAGCTGATCACCGCAATGGCCATGACGCGCACGCTCGCCGCGCACAACCTGCCGGCTTCGACGCCGATTATCAATTACCTGCCGACCTACTGGGCCAAGGGTCCGAACATCGAAAAGATCACGTTCGCACAGTTGATGACTCACAAATCCGGCTTCCGCGTTACGGGGTCGGATACGTTCTACAGCATCATGAAGGCGCAGGTGGCCGGCGGCGTCACCAGCGCCAACCTGGGCGTGTACTCCTACCAGAACATGAACTTCAGCCTGTGCCGCATCCTGCTTTCGGTGATGAACGGCGCCATCGCCGCCGGCACCACATTCCCTGCCCCCTTCGAAGACCAGTTCTGGGATTATGTGACCATCACCGCCTACGAGAATTATGTGGCGCAGAATCTGTTCCAGCCTGCCGGTGTATCTGGCCCCACCTTCACACACCCGAACCCGGATGCGCTGGCCTATGCCTTTCCGGCCGCCGCGGGCTGGGACTCCGGCGATCTCACCTCGGACGCCGGCGGCACAAGCTGGCACATGTCGGTGAACGAGCTGTTGAACGTGATGGGCTGTTTTCGCCGCCAGGGCACGATCATGTCTTCCGCCGCCGCGCAGGCCATGCTCGATAACGGGTTCGGCATCGATCTCACTGAATCGACCAACCTGGGCATGCTCTACAACAAAAACGGCCTCTGGAAATCCGGCTCCAGCCAGACGGAGCAGAGCCTCGCTTACTTCCTGCCTCGCGACATGGAGTTGGTTGTCTTCGCGAATTCTCCCATCGGAACAGCGGGCGAGTTCTTCCGCGATGTGGTGACCAACATCTATCTCGACAACATCACGCCGGAGATCCCCATTGGCGGATGGGTCGCCCGCCACGGCCTTACCGCCGAGCAATATCAGGAGGCTTTTAACGACTACGTCGGCAACCACGGAATGCAGTTGATGGACGTCAGCGGGTACGGCACGTCATCCCCCGAGTACGCCGCGCTCTGGGTCAAAACTGCCTCCGCGCCTCCGTGGGAAGCACGCCACGGCCTGACGGCGGCCAATTATCAAACTGCATTCAATCAGCTCGCGCAGCAGGGATATCACCCTGTGCTGGTGAATGGCTATGCCACCGCCGCCGGCCCCCGCTTCGCCTGCATTTTCCAGAAGAGCGCGGCCGATCCATGGGTCGCTCGTCACGGCCTCTCAGCGGCGCAGTATCAAGCCGCTTTCAACCAGTTCACGAGCGAAGGCTACATGCTCGACTGGGTGAGCGGCTACTTCGATGGCACTCAGGACCTCTATGCTGCGATCTGGCGCAAACCGGCAAGCGCCCCTGCATGGCAAGCGCGCCACGGCATGACCTCCGCCGACTACCAGGCGACCTTCAATCAACTGGTGGCCGAGGGCTACAAGCCGGTGGTGGTTTGCGGCTACAGTGATGGTGTGCAGGATCGCTACGCCGCGATCTTCCGGCAGATTGCCGGGGCTCCGGCCTGGCAGGCGCGCCATGGGCTGACCTCAGCGCAATACCAGGCGGCCTTCGACCAACTGGTGGCTGAGGGCTACCGGCTGGAGTTGGTCAGCGGATACAGCGTTGCGGGCCAGGACCGCTTTGCCGCCGTTTGGACGAAGTAGAGGGCCTGAACAAGGCGGCCGCCATGCGGCCGCCAGACTCTTTTGGCAGATTTTATTTCGATTTGAGGACTGCAAAGCGCTTTTGCAGTAAGAGGCCAATTCGCCAGCCAGACGCGTCGACCGGAGAGCCGCGTCAGGGTGGTCGAGGATCGGAAGTGGGTTGCTCGCACTATGGTTTTAACCCAGTCGCGAAAGTCCTGGGTGCTGCCGGACAAGACTGATACTCCTGCAGGATTACGCAGGCCTGAGGCGCTCGCGCGGCAAGAACCGCCAGCAAGGATTGTGGCGCTCTCTTTGATACTTCAAAAAGAGCGGCCTGCTGCTCACCCGCCTCGTTGGTAAAGGACAAGGTGATGAAATGCTTCCGTTCCCGCTTTTTGATCAGAGCCACCGCGATTGCGAGAGCCACTCCGAAGTGGTGCGCCACCTCTTTGCGGTATTGAATCTTCTGGATCTTGTCATAAGCAACTGAGACTCTCCTACCATTACTGACAAAATCCAGATCTTTCTCAGGCCTGGTGTCGAACGTTCCGATGTCCCCCGGTTTGAGCCCTTCGACACTTCCGCCCACATACATCACCTCACTGCCGGTCACTCCAAATGCATTTGTTGCCGACAGGAACACCAGCACAAGCACCATTGCCACAGTTCGACGCATTTTGCGCTCCTCGAAAAGCACTCTGGCGCCAGCGTAGAAAATCCAACGATGTGAATGGATCCGCGTTGTGACACTTTCGCTGGTGTCACATTGGCGCTTTGGCACCTCCACAATATTCCCAACCCCGAGCGGTAGCGGCTTTGTGCAGCCCTGTTGACAATCAACCACGATTGGGGTTACTTTACGATGTAAAGTGATTTCGTCAATGGACGACCTCAACCGGGCACTGGAACAGATCGGCAGCATACGCAGGCAGGTGGCGCGGAGCACGGAGTTTCGCGGCTACGGGCCGGCGACGCTGGCCGCCACCGGTTTGTTCGCGATCGTCGCCGCAGTCCTCCAGGCGCGGCGGTTGCCCGATGCCGTCCACCGCATTCCCGCTTATCTCGGCATCTGGGTCTGCACAGCGGTGTTGTCCGCGGCCCTGATTGGCGTGCACACATACCTGCGCGCGCGGCGTGTGCATTCCGGCATGGCGGACGAGATGCTGCGCATCGCCGTGGAGCAGTTCCTGCCCTCGGCCGCCGCCGGCGCGCTGATCACATACGTGCTGGTGCACTATGCCCCGGCCAACCTGTGGATGCTTCCCGGGCTGTGGCAGGTGACCTTCAGCCTGGGCGTTTTTTCTTCGTGCCGGTTTTTACCGCGGCCCATGGCGGCGGCCGGCGTGTGGTATCTATTCACCGGGCTCTTCTGCCTGTCGCTGGCGGACGCGCGCGCGTTCTCGCCCTGGGCGATGGGCATTCCCTACGCCGCCGGGCAACTGCTGGTGGCCGGAATTCTGCTGCTGCACAAGCGGGAGGCGGGCGATGAAAGCTAAGACCCGGCCGAGCGAAGGCCGCTTTGCCTACGAAGGGCTCGACCGCGTGATTCACGAGCGCGCGCGGCTGAGCGTGTTGACTTCGCTCATCACCAATCCGCGCGGCGTGACGTTTAACGACCTGAAGGAACTGTGCGCCCTGACCGACGGCAATCTGAGCCGGCACCTGCGCGTGCTGGAGCGGGCGAAGATGGTGGAGATCGACAAGGGCTACGATCGCAACCGGCCGCTGACCGTCTGCAGGATCACGGCGTCGGGCCGGAAGCGTTATCTCGAATATCTGAACACGCTGGAGCAGGTGGTGCGCGACGCGGCCAGGGGAGCGAACGACGAGTCTCTGGCGGCGCTGGCCCGCGGGCTGGCGCCTTCGAAAGCGTGATTTTTTACGCGATAACTTTACAGTGCAAAGGTGAGGTAAGGAACAAAAGACACTTTTTTGCGAGGTTACTTTACGATGCAAAGTCAGTTTCAGAACGGATTGCACGTGGCCATCATCATGGATGGCAACGGACGCTGGGCGGCGCGGCGAGGCTTGCCGCGCGTGGCAGGGCATCGCGCCGGACTTGCCGCGGCGCGGCGCATCGTGGAGCACGCGCCGGACGTGGGAATTGGGAGGTTGACGCTGTATGCGTTCTCTTCGGACAACTGGCGGCGGCCGGCCGCGGAAGTGGACCGCATCTTCTGGCTGCTGCGCGCGTTTCTGCGCATGGAAACCGAAAAGCTGCGCGAACGTGGCGCGCGGCTGGAGGCGATCGGGCGGCGCGACCGGCTGCCGCAGGCAGCGCTGCGCGCAATCGAAAATGCGGAGTGGCGGACGGCGGCGGGACGACGGTTGCACCTGCGCGTGGCCATCGATTACTCGTCGCGCGACGCCATTGCCCGCGCGGCAGCGGCGGCGCTGGCGGGCAGGGCGGCTCCGGAAGGCGAAGCACTGACGCCGAGCGTGGCTGCTGCGCTAATGGCGAACAGCAGCGACGTGGACCTGCTGATCCGCACCGGCGGGGAGAAGCGGCTATCGGATTTTTTATTGTGGGAATCGGCTTATGCGGAGCTGGTGTTCACCGAACGCATGTGGCCCGAATTCGATGAAGCCGATTTGGATGCGGTGCTCGAAGAATTTTACCGGCGCGAGCGGCGATTCGGGGGTGTACCCGCGGCTGCAGCTTGCGCTGCAGGAGAGCGCGCGTGACCGCGCCGCGGCGCCGGCCGCTGAAAGTGAAATTCATTTTGCCCGCGCTGACTGAAGCGACCGATCCTTACTGGCGGCCGGTGAAGTACTCGCTGTTTCCGCCATTGGGACTGGCTACGCTGGCGGCTTATTTGAATGCGGACGACGATGCAGTCATCATGGACGAGCACGTGGAGCCGCTCAGGCTTGACGATGTGCCAGATCTTGTCGTCATCCAGGTCTACATCACAAATGCGTACCGCGCCTACCGGATTGCGGATCATTATCGTGCAAAGGGCGCGTTTGTGTGCCTCGGCGGATTGCATGTGACTTCTCTTCCCAGTGAGGCTGCACCGCATGCGGACGCGATTTTTCTTGGGCCGGGGGAGCAGACCTTTCCGAAATTTCTGGCAGACTTTCGTGCCGGGTCACCGAAGCCCTTGTATGCGTCGACGGAGGGACGGTCACTGGAACGAGTCCCGCCGATCCGGCGCGACCTGATCCGGCGAAAGCTTTACCTGGTGCCGAATTCCATTGTGGTGACGCGCGGCTGCCCGCAGCACTGCGATTTCTGCTACAAGGACGCGTTTTTCCAGGGCGGCCGCGGCTTCTATACGCAGCGCGTGGATGACGCGCTGGCCGAGATCGATCGCCTGCCGGGACGGCATCTTTATTTTCTCGACGATCATCTTCTGGGCGACCGCCGGTTTGCCGAGGCGCTGTTTGCCGGGATGAAAGGCATGCGCAGAGTTTTTCAGGGCGCGGCGACGGTGGATTCCATCCTGCGTGGAGACCTGATAGAGCGAGCCGCCGATGCGGGGTTGCGCAGCATTTTCGTGGGATTCGAAACGCTGGCGCCGGAAAATTTGCGCCGGAGCAACAAGCGGCAGAACCTGGGCCGCGATTACAAGGCGGTCGCCGATCGCCTGCACGGACTGGGCATCATGATCAATGGCAGCTTCGTTTTCGGCATGGACGACGATGGGGAGGAAGTGTTCCGCAGAACCGTGGATTGGGCGGTGGAGCACGGCATCACAACGGCGACATTTCACATTCAGACGCCGTATCCGGGCACGCGGCTGTACGCGCAGATGACGCGCGAGGGACGCATAGTAACGCAAGACTGGAACCTTTACGACACGAGGCACGTGGCGTACCGGCCGGCGAAGCTGAAGCCGGCGGCGCTGAAAGCCGGCTATGACTGGGCCTATCAGGAGTTCTATCGCTGGTCGGCTATTGCCTGCGCGGCGGTGCGTCACGGCACGTTGAAACACCAGGCGAAACACTTTTTCTATGCGGCGGGCTGGAAGAAATTCGAGCCGCTCTGGGATCTGATCATCCGCACGCGGCAGTTGACGCACGTGACGCCGTTGCTTGAGGCCGTGCTGTCGCGCGTGACGCGGGGGGAGCGTGAAACGCGGAACGAAATACCGGGGGAGATATTTCCGATTCTGCAAGCCGGCGAGATTGCGCACCAAACAGCGCCCACAAATGGGAAAGTTTTGACGAGTATCGGGGCGGCGGCCTGTAACCCGCTACGATGAGCACATCTATGCAGCGAATCAACTTTGTGAAGCGAATCCGAATCTGGCTGGGGCTGTTCATCGCGGGCCTGGTACTGAGCGGCGTCTCGGCGTTTCCACTACACACAGAGCTCGGCGTCGCCGTGCGCGTGCTGCAGAATAGCGCGATTCGTCCGGCGGCCGGAGCGTCCGGCCTGCTGCCGTGGATCGAACGAGTAAATGCAGCGGTTGCTTCGACCGATAGGAGCTATCCGTTCCTCGCATATGGGACGGACTGGCTTGCGTTCGCGCATCTGGTCATTGCCATCGCATTCATCGGCCCTTTTTTTGATCCGGTGCGAAATAAGTGGGTGATCACATTCGGGCTGATTGCCTGTGCGGGCGTGATTCCGCTGGCCATGATCGCCGGCGCGGTGCGCGGCATCCCGATCGGCTGGCGTTTGATCGACTGCAGCTTCGGGATCTTCGGCGCTATCCCGCTGCTGATTTGCCGGCGAGCCATCGCTGCGGTGGAGCGCCGGTGGGCAGAAGGAAACGAATCGCAGATTTTCCTCAGCCCAGCGAACAGCCAAGCCTCGCCGTTCATCGATTTTGAGTGATAACGAAATGCGAAAAACGGCTTTTGCGATTTGTGTTGGTTTATGGCCGCTATTGTGGGGCGTGTTTCTTCCTTATTTCCAATTGCCTGGCGATCTGAGGCTGTTGAACTTCTTTTGGAGTCTGATAGAAGGCTTGGGCCTTTGGGCGATCGACTTATCGGCCGGGCTAAGCGTTCAATCACGTCTACTCATTCTAGGAGTGGTTGTTTGGCCGATTGTCGTTTCTGGGGTGATGTTTCTCTTCGGTCTCGAGCTGTTGCGAGTGCCTTCCAGAGTGCGCCTGGTTGCCTTATCCGCTTTGCTCGCATCATCTCTGCTTACTGTGAGTCTTGGCGCGGCCCAACATCCCCCGATATCGAGCTTGCCAACGTTCTACCGACTGTTCTTCGCTGTCTGGTGATTTCAGTTGGCTTTGACCGGCAGCCCAGAGCACGGCCATTCTGCGCTACGGCCGACGGGCCGCGGCAACGCGCGGAATGCCCTGCAGGTCGGCAGTGAATTCGATTGAATTGAAGCCGGCTGTTTCAAGCAGCGCACCGATCGCGTCCTTCTGGCCGTGGCCGATTTCGAGCACGATATAGCCGCCGGGAACCAGTGCGACAA
Source organism: Occallatibacter sp. (assembly GCA_035935755.1). GTDB lineage: Bacteria > Acidobacteriota > Terriglobia > Terriglobales > Acidobacteriaceae > Telmatobacter. Next base: position 75,148 of record DASYWU010000045.1, read on the forward strand.
AGGCGGCGGGGATGAGGCGGCGATAGAGGGTGAGCCCATCGTCACCGGCGAAGAGCGCTTGCGCCGGCTCGTAATCACGCACTTCGACGGCGAGCGTGGTACGGTCACCTTCCGCTACATAGGGCGGGTTTGATAGGACCAGATGGAATTGCTCACCAGCGACCGGGGCGAGAAGATCGCCTTGCAGGAAACGCAGGCGGTCGGCAAAGCCGATGCGCAGTGCATTGCGCCGAGCGACTTCGAGAGCCGCGACCGAGATGTCCGTCGCTGTGACGGAGGCACTCGGCCACTCGTGTGCGATCGTGATGGCGATCATGCCGGAGCCTGTGCCGACATCCAGGACACGCGGCTTCGCAAACAGTGGCAGAAGCTCGACAGCTTTTTCGACCAGGTGCTCCGTTTCCGGGCGAGGAATGAGCACATCGCGCGTGACGTAAAACGGCAGGCCGTAAAATTCCGCTTCGCCGCGGATGTACTGGATCGGCTCGCCGGCCCGCCGCCGTTCGACGAGCACATGAAATTCTTCTATGGCTTCCGGCGCTGCTGTCGAATCAAAATGCGTCAGCAGCCAGGCACGGTTCTTCGCGGAGTCCCGCCCCGCGAAGACGTGCAGCAGAAGCAACTCAGCGTCGGGTCGAGCGCGATCCGGATGCGGACCGCGAGCGAGCACGGCCTGTGCTTCGGCGAGGAGCTCGCTCAGCAGAGGATCATGCGACGGCATCGGCTTTCAACTGCTCGGCTTGAAAATGCGCGACGAGCGCATCGACGATGGGCTGCAGCCGGCCGACTATCACCAGGTCGAGCTGGTGCAGCGTGAGGCCGATGCGGTGGTCGGTAACGCGATTCTGCGGGAAGTTGTAGGTACGGATCTTCTCGCTTCGGTCGCCAGTGCCCACCATCGACTTGCGCTCTTTGGCGAGCTCCGACTGCTGCTTCTCCATCTCCATTTCATAGAGGCGCGAACGCAGCACGCGCATGCCCTTATCGCGATTTTTGATCTGCGACTTTTCATCCTGGCAACTGACCACAGTGCCCGTGGGCAGGTGCGTGATGCGCACGGCGGAGTAGGTGGTGTTGACCGACTGGCCACCGGGGCCCGATGAGCAGAATGTGTCGATGCGGATATCCTTGGCCTCGATCTTGATGTCTACTTCTTCGGCTTCGGGCAGGACCGCGACGGTGACCGCGGAGGTGTGGACGCGTCCCTGCGTTTCCGTTGCCGGAACGCGCTGCACGCGGTGCACGCCGCTCTCCCACTTGAGCTGCGAGTAGACGCGCTCGCCTTCGATAATGGCGATGACTTCCTTGTAACCGCCGACGCCCGACTCCGAGAGCGAAAGCACCTCCACTTTCCAGCGGTGCTGCTCGGCAAAGCGCGTATACATGCGGAAGATTTCGGCGGCAAAGAGCGAGGCCTCATCGCCGCCGGTGCCGGCGCGGATTTCGAGGATGACGTTCTTTTCGTCGTTAGGGTCTTTGGGCAGCAGCAGCAGTTTGAGTTCCTGCTCCAGCTCGGGGACACGCGGCTCCAGAGAAGCGAGTTCTTCCTGGGCCATGGCGCGGATATCGGGATCGCTTTCCGTCAGCAGCGCGCGCGCTTCGGCAATGCCCTGCTGCACCTGCTTGAGCGTGCGGTATTTCTCCACCGGCGCTTCGATTTCGCGCATCGCTTTGCCGATTTTCTGGTATTTTTCGTGGTCGTTCAGGACCTCGGGCAGCGCGAATTGTGACTGGAAGTCAACATAGCGCTGTTCCATTTGTTCAAGACGGTCGATCATGGCAGCTCCCTCCAGGTAACACGCGGGGGCGTGATTTTGAATGCGCAGGTTGCAAGGAGAATAAGAATGCAGAACGAGTATTTGCGGCGGGCGCCGCTAGAGGAGGGCCGAGATGGGCAGGCAATGAACCACGGCTGTTTTCATTCTACCGCGAAAACGACCTAAATGAAGGGATTGACGATCCTGACTCCGCCGATGGCCTGGCCGTGCTGCATGTCTTCGGTCAGCAGAACTCGGCAGCCGGACTGCTTAGCAGAGTTAACTATCAGCGCGTCCCAGATGGATAGTTTGTGCAGGCGATACAGATCGATAGCCGCAAGAAGGTCGGTGACTGAAGGTTCTACAACTCGGAATCGGGCATAGACCTCCACCTTTTGCCTCGCCAAGTCGGGATCGAGGCCTAATTTTCGTGTGGAATTTGCGAAGTACTCTTGCAACACCTGAAGCGATACGACTCCTGTTCCCTTGCTCCGATGCTCGAGCACGATCTCGAGCGCCCGTCGCTGTTTCGCCTGGCTGCCAGAATCATCGCAATAAAGAAGAACATTGGTATCCAGGAAGCACGGATACGTCCCCGAAGCTCCAGCCGGAATCGACGACCACTTGCTGGAACTCATTTTCGTGGCCACCGCAGTCTCTCTTCATAAATCTCTTCGCGGTTCCATTTCCACCCCTTCGAATTCCCCAGTCCGGCCGTCTTCTTGAGGAATTCGATGTCCCGCTCCAGGTCGCCTTCGCCCGCAACTCTGGAAAGATGCTCCCGAATCTCCTGGTTTACGCTCTTGCCCACAGCACGAAGTTTCTCGCGGGCGCGCTCCAGAATTTGCTCGTCAATGGAAAGCGTCAGGTTCATTAACACATAATACGTGCACACATATTATGTGTCAACCGCGAACGCCGCAGGTTAATTGCGGCCGATCTTTTCGGAGAGGCTCACGACAGGGATGCTCAGGTTAGATTCCTGTCCCGGCCCGGAATAGATCGTGATGGTCTCCGGCTTGTAGGCATCGGGCGGCGCGGTCATGATGTTGGGCACGAAGGTCTGCGGGTTGCGGTCGTAGAGCGGAAACCAGGTGCTCTGAATCTCGACCATCACGGTATGACCGGCCTCGAAGATATGGTCCACGCCGTGCAGACTGAAGCGGTATTCGTAAACCGCGTTGGGGCGCAGCGCCTTCGGCTGGTCAAATCCCGACAGGTAGCGACCGCGGAAAATCTCGGCATTGGTCATTAGTTCGTAACCGCCCATCTTTGGTTCGGGCGCATCGTCGGGGTATTTGTCGATCAACTTCACCACGAGATCGTTGTCAGAGCCGCTGGTGGCGGCAAAGATATCGGCGACAACGTTTCCGGTAAGCGTCAAGTCCTGCTTCAGGACGGGTAACTTCCACACTGCGACGTCGCTGCGGCCGGTGACGAAACGCTGGTCTTCCGTGAGCCAGTTATACCAGTGCGAGCCTTGGGAATAAGTGGGTTGAACAGGCAGGTGTCGGTAAGGAACAGGATCAGCCGGATTACTTACAAAGCTCGTTCTGGCAGGTTCCGGCGGCGCTTCCCACGTCAACCGTCCATTGCCCGCAAGATATAAACTGGTTGGCCGCGAGTTATCCGGTGGAAAGTGCGAGTAATACTTCCAGCTGTTCGAACCGGTTTGAAAACTGGCTGTGTCCTGGAGATCAAATCCGGAAGGATTTGTTCCAGGCGGATCTTTCAGGTAATGCGCGAAGAATTTAGCTTCGATGTGAGCGCGGAACTCCTTGCCTATCGGCTGCCCATAATCCAGGTCACCCAAATGCCGCGACGACGACGACCAATAACCGTGCCGCCAAGGGCCTAGCACCAGAAAGTTGTCGTGCTGCTTATCCTCCGGCTCCAGTTTTGCGTAGGCTTCCTGAGGCCCGTACATGTCTTCCTGGTCGTAATAACCGCCCACCATCAGCGTAGGCACGGAGACTTTATCCAGATCCCATTCCACGCCTCGGGAACGCCACGTACTGTCGTAAGCCGGGTGATCGAGGAATAACTTCCACGTGGGCAGGAGCTTCGAGCCAGACTTCTTCACGTCCCTTGCGAAATCGCCGCGCGAGAGGAAGTAGTCATAGCCGCCTTTCGGATCGCCATCTTTGGCTTTCCCATAATTCACCTGGGTCTGTTCTTTGCTCGACTCCAGCCCGAGCACGTAGTCATAGCCATAACTCTGACGGAAGGCGCCGTTGTGAAAAAAGTCGTCGCCCATCCAAACGTCGATCATGGGCGCCTGGGGAGAGATGGCTTTGACATGCGGGCTAGGATCGATGCCCGCCATCATCGCCAGAAATCCTGGGTAACTCGTGCCCAGCACGCCTACGCGGCCGTTGTTGCCGGAGACGTATTTTACGAGCCACGCCACCGTGTCCCAGGCGTCGGTGCTTTCATCAACGGCTTTGGGATCGCGGTGATCGGCCAGCGGCCGCATCATCACGAATTTTCCCTCGCTTTTGTACCGGCCGCGGATATCTTCGGCTACATAAATGAAGCCGGCGCGGGCCAGTTCGGGACGTTCCGCAAAGAACGACATGGGGCTGGTTCCGTCCACCCCGTAGGGCGTGCGCATCAGCAGGATGGGGAGCGGCACTTTTATATCCTCAGGCTTGAGAACGACCGCATGCAGCTTCACCCCGTCACGCATGGGGATCATCGTCTCGGCGCGGCGGTAGTCGTGGAAGATGTGATGGACCGGCGCACCGGTGCGCTTGAAAACCTCGTCGGGCTCGCTGGAGAAGACCACCTGATTACCCCGGCCGCCGGCATCCACCGTAAAGGTGACCGTGACTTTCGAACCTGGGATGGTAAAGTGCGTGGCGGATTCGGCTTTCAAGCCCATGGGGATGAGTCGGTCCGATTCGACAGTGAGCTTGCCGTCCTGAGGATAAAAACTGTACGTCGTGTCAGGCTCGGCGGGATCGGCGTACTCACCGGAGAGGGCTTCAAGGCCGGAGGTGCTCTTGTCTGCGGCCTGGCGGGCGGAGAGCCGGAACTGGCAACAGAAAACGGCGAGAGCAATGAGGATGAGGGCGCGGCGGGTTGGCAAAATCGGCCCCTCCCGGAAGCCGGATCAATGCGCGTGGCCGGAATGCGAGTGGCTTGCGCCTCCGCTCATTTCTTCCATCGGCACCACGCAGCCTTGCAGTTCCTCGCAGCCGACATGCTCGAACTGGATGGTGGTGTGCGCAATCTCGAAATGATCGCGCAGGATATGGTTGAGCTTGACCAGGATGCAGGCACTCTCGGAGGGCGGAATATCGTCGATGGTCACGTGACACGCCAGCGCGGAGGAGTGCGAACCCAGACTCCATACATGGAGGTCGTGCACGTTCACCACGCCTTCGACTTCTTCCATGCCGGCGCGAATGGAATCGAGCGAAACTCCTCGCGGCGCGCCTTCCAGCAGGATATTCAGGGTTTCGCGCACAATCCCGAGGCTGGACCAAAGGATCAGCGCGGCAATCAGCAGAGAGAGAACCGCGTCAATCCAGTCGCGGCCGGTAAGCAGAATGGCCCCGCCGCCGATGATCACTGCCGCGGTGGAGAGCGTGTCCCCGGCCATGTGCAGGAAGGCGCTGCGCAGATTCACGTCGCGCGCCACCCGCCACAACAGCAGGGCGATAACGCCATTCATCACCACGCCGGCCGCGGCCACATACATCATCAGGCGCGGATGCACGGTGACGGGGTTTGAGAGCCGTCGCACCGCCTCGGCGGCGATCCAGAGCGAAATGATGATGAGCGCGCCAGCATTGACGAAAGCCGCCAGCACGCCGGCACGCTGATAGCCAAAGGTCTTTGAGCTGTCGGCCGGGCGGGACTGGAAGTAGACGGCGGCAAAGCTGAGCAGGAGGGCGAGAAAATCGGAGACGTTATGGCCGGATTCGGAAAGCAGCGCCAGCGAGTGCGCGCGCAGCCCGGCGACGAACGTGACCAGAACATAGGCAAGAGTTGCTAAAAGGGAGACTTGAAGTACGGTTGACGTCCGTTTTGCGCCTGGCAGGTTCGGATCGGCCGAGGGCGCGGCATGGACATGCATACAGCCAGTGTATCCGCGGCCCAGCGCGAATTCCAATGGTGGACTACCCGCGCCGCTCCTGCAAGTGGCCGACCTCGGCAGCGTTTTTAGGCTCAACGGCAGGGAAAGAGGGCAAGCCGGCGCGCAAGCCCGACCACTGCTCCGCCACCACGATGCTGTTTTGCGGGCTTCCGGGCTGATAGCGCACCGTGCAGGGGAAACCCGCCCGCACCTGCCTGGCATCCAGCACCCCGTTCAGGTTGGTTACATCCTGCGAACATTCGTAGTCCACCCCCCCGATACGGTACTTGTAGATGAACATGGAGAGCTTGCGATCCTCCTCCGCGTTTACTTCGGTAACGTCGAGGAGCATGCCGTCCACCAGCCGGCCCGACTGCACCAGAAACCGCCGGCGGGTGCGTTCCAATTCTTCCGGGGTGGGGCGCTTGCGGCGCATCAGCCAGACCGCCGCTGCGCCCAGCGATACAGTAGCTACGGCTGCGGCGCCCAGCCCCCAGACGGTCGGGTTGCGGATAACAATTGAGAGGGGACGGATCACGGAAGTCCTGAATCAAGAATACCGCAGATGCGGTCCGGCGCGGCGTACCGGAAGTCACATGACTGTGCATCGACCGGCTCGCGGGAGGGGATTCCGCGCCGCATCACGAGTTAAAATGACCTATACTCGTTAGGTTGCATAGGGCATGGAGCGGGCGAGCACCCAGCCCGTGTGGAGGATTTTGCCTTGGGCCGGGAAAGCAGCCGCGCAAACCAGAAGCGCCGCCGGATTCGTTCGACTACCGTGCTTTGCGTGCGGCGAAATGGCGATGTGGTGATGGCCGCCGACGGCCAGGTGACCCTTGGGGATCATGTGCTGAAGCACTCGGCCAGGAAGATCCGCCGGCTCTATCAGGACAAGATCCTGGCCGGTTTCGCCGGTTCCACCGCGGATGCTTTCAACCTCTTCGGTCGTTTCGAGACCAAGCTGGAGCAATTTGCCGGCAACCTCAATCGGGCCGCCGTTGAGCTGGCTAAGGACTGGCGCACTGATAAGATGTTGCGCAACCTCGAGGCTCTGCTGCTGGTGGCCGACAAAGCGCAAACCTTCCTGATCTCCGGTTCGGGTGACGTCATCGATCCCGACGAATCCTATGCCGCCATCGGCTCGGGAGGCAGCTACGCCACGGCGGCGGCGCGCGCGTTGTATGAAAATACCGAGCTGGGAGCCCACGAAATTGCAGAAAAGGCCATGAAAATTGCCGGGGAAATTTGCATTTACACCAACGACCACGTCACATTTGAGGAGCTGAAGGGCTAGCGGAAAAATCCGCAGCCAGTTTGATACATGGCTATTTATCTTCCTGCATCTGCCGAAGAACAAGACCTGTCGCTCGACGAACTCACACCGCGCGAGATCGTGGCGGAGCTGGACAAGCATGTCGTAGGCCAGCGCGCCGCCAAGCGCGCCGTGGCCATCGCCCTCAGGAACCGGCAGCGCCGGCAGAAGCTGCCGCCTGACCTGGCCGACGACATCATGCCCAAGAACATCATCATGATTGGGCCTACGGGTGTGGGTAAAACCGAAATCGCGCGGCGACTGGCCAAGCTGACCAATTCGCCGTTCCTCAAAGTGGAGGCATCGAAATTTACTGAGGTCGGCTACGTGGGCCGCGATGTGGAGTCGATCGTCCGCGACCTCGTTGAGATCGCCATCGACATGGTGCGCGAAGAGCGCCTGGAAGAAGTGGAAGACAAGGCGGAGATGAACGCCGAAGAGCGGCTGCTCGATTTGTTGCTGCCGCCTCCGCCACATTCGCCGCAGCAGCAGGAAGGCCAACTTACGCTGCCCGGCGCGGAGAGCCACCAGCGCTCGCGCGAGAAATTGCGCCAGCAGTTCCGCGATGGAAAACTCGACGAACGCATGGTCGAACTCGATGTGCGCGAGCGCGCGTTCCCGCAGTTCGGCATCATCAGCAACCAGAATCTCGAAGACATCGAGATGAACCTCAAGGACATGCTGCCCAACATCTTCGGCGGCGGCACCAAGAAGCGGAAGATGAAGGTCACAGACGCCTTCGATTACCTGGTGCAGGAAGAAGAAGGCCGCCTGATCGACATGGACTCGGTGAACCGCGCGGCGGTGGAGCGGGTCGAGGCCAATGGCATCGTCTTTTTGGACGAGATCGACAAGATTGCCGGGCGCGAAGGCGGCCACGGCCCTGATGTATCGCGCGAAGGCGTGCAGCGCGACATTCTGCCCATCGTGGAAGGCACCACCGTCAATACCCGTTACGGCATGGTGCGTACGGATCACATCCTGTTTATCGCCGCCGGCGCCTTTCACGTTTCCAAGCCCAGCGACCTGATTCCCGAACTGCAGGGCCGCTTCCCCATTCGCGTGGAGCTGCAATCGCTCACGGTGGATGATTTTCTGCGCATCCTCACCGAGCCCAAGTCGTCGCTGACCAAGCAGTACGCAGCGCTGCTCGAAACCGAGGGCGTCCGGCTGGAGTTTGTGCCCGAGGCGTTGCGCGAAATGGCCGAGTTCGCCTTCAAGGTCAACGAGAGCACAGAGAATATCGGCGCGCGCCGCCTGCATACGATTATGGAACGCGTGCTCGAAGACGTGAGTTTTCTGGCGCCGGAGGTAACCCGCCGCGCGCCGGACGAAGCCGCCGCGGCGAGGGTTGCCGAGGCAATTAAGAACGAAGCGACAACTCCGCTGCCCTACCAGGAGCGCATGACCGCTTCCGGCCCCGAAAAGCTGTTTCTCATCGATGCCGAATACGTCAAGCAAATGGTGGCGTCCATCGTAAAGGATCAGGACTTGTCGCGATACATTCTCTAGGATGGTTAAGGAAAGGAACGAAGGGCGATGACTCCGAAACGTATCATCCCCATAGCTTTGCTGGTGCTGGCGGGCGTTCTCAGCGCGTCGGCTGCTTTCTATGGCGCAACATCCCTGATTGCGGGCGCCCACCACGCACATGGGACCCTTTTGATAGTCTTCAGCATTTCACTGATTCTGCTTTTGCCCTTCTTCTGCGTGATGTTTTTCCGGCCGCGCCTGTCGGTGGTCTTGCAGCTTTCTATCGGCGTCGTTTTTCTGGTGGTCAACTATACCGCGAACATGCGCGAATGCGGGAACGGTCATGTCTGTCCTGGCGCTGTTTCCATCGCCATAACTGCATTTCTGCAGCCGGTTACGCTGCTGCCCTTTATGATCGCCGCGCTCCAGCTTCTCTCCATTTACATGCGCGAATGGGCGGAGGAGCCGCAAGGCGCGAGCCGTTCTATTTAGCAGGAAATGCGGAATCGAGCCGGCGCAGGGCACGAAGCATCTCGCCCAGCGCTGTTTTTCCTATCTCTTCTTCGAAGCCGTTTTGCAGCCGGTCAAGCGCCGCAATCGCGCGCAGAGCGCAACGTTTTCCCTGCGGCTTCAGAGTCAACAGATAAGCCCGCGCATCTTCCGGATCGATTTTCCGCAGCACCAGCCCTTTGGCCTCCAACGAGCTGATGCAGTGGCTCACGCTGCCGCGCGTGGTTGCAAAAGTGGTGGCCAGTTCTGATGGCTTCACCTGCCGCGGCGCCTCGAAGAACAATCCGGCGAGCACCAGGGCCTCAAGAAAGCCAAGACCGTCACCAGCGAGCACGCGGGCGGCCAGCGCCTCAAAATGGCGGGCGGTCCGGGTTACCGCGAACATCGGGCTTTCGCGCAAAAAGGCGTCGATACGCATTGGCGGGAGATAGTTTACCATTCAACTATTCGAGTTAATACCAAATTGCTCTTGAATCGCGCCGATCTTCCCCTCATGCTTGCATGGAACCGCTGATGTTTCCCCTGCGCCTCAAAACGGTTGCGGCCGGTCTCGGCCTTGCTGCTTCTTTTCCCTTGCTGGTGGCCCAGAGCGCGAAAGCCAAGCCGTCGACGCCAATCACCGGACTGTCGGAAACCATGGTTGTGCTCGGGTCGGCAACGCCGGTGCCGCTGGCCGAGTCGCCTCGGCCGGTGACAGTTCTGCCCGTGGCGCCGCAATCCCTGGCGCCGGTCACGCCTCTGGATTTCCTGCGCCAGGATCCATCGGTTTTCCTGGAAGAGCGGGGTGCCGGCGGGGCGCAATCCGATATCGTGCTTCAGGGCGGCAGCTTCGAGCAGACGCTGGTGCTTCTGAACGGATTCCGCATCAACGACAGCCAGACCTCGCACCATAATCTCGATCTGCCGGTGCCGCTCGACGCCATCGACTCCATTGAAGTGCTGGAAGGTGCGGGCTCGACATTGCACGGCGTCGATGCGCTCAGCGGGGTGGTCGATTTCATCACCCGCGCGCCGGACCACGACCGCGTGCGGTTGCGCGCCGGCGGCGGCCAGTTCGAAGAAAACGAAGAGAACCTGCTCGCCGACGTAGTACATGGCCGATGGAGCGGGCGCCTGGCCGCAGGGCGCAATTTTTCCACCGGCTTCATGACCGATCGCGACTATCGCAACGAGGAAGCTTCGGCGGAAAGCTGGACGGGCACGCGGCTCGGCATTACCGATTTGCTTTTTGCATCGAGCGACCGCGCGTTTGGCGCCAATGGATTTTACGGCAACTATCCCGAGTGGGAACGCACCAAGGCGTGGTTCGCTTCGGCGCGGCAGGAACTGGGAAGCCACACGGTTGCGGCATTCGGCTATCGCCGCCACACCGATGAGTTCGTGCTGGTACGCGGGAATCCATCGATCTACGAGAACAATCATGCGGATGGCTCGTGGCAGGCATCGCTGCGCCACACCATGAACATGCCGGGGCGCGCTCGCCACAGCGAGTTGCTGATGGGGCTCGAAGCCGACGGCGACAGCATTCGCAGCTTCAATTTCTCCGGCGGAGTCACGTCGTTTGCCCTCGGCGTACATGCGCGCAACCGCGGCGCCGGATATCTCGATGCGGAATGGGCGCCGGCAAACAAGCGGTGGAACCTGTCCGCCGGGGCACGCGAAGAGATCTTTTCCGGAGGCGCGCAGGCGGTTTTCTCTCCGCAATTGGCAGGAAGTGTGCGCCTGACGGATCGGCTGAAGCTGCGCGCCAACGCCGGTTACGGATTCCGCATTCCCACTTACACCGATCTCTTCTACTCCGATCCGACGACTGTGGGCAATCCGGATCTGAAGGCGGAATCGGCGTGGTCAGGCAATGCGGGCGCGGACTGGGCGCCGTCATCTCGAGTATCACTTTCGGCGACTGCGTTCTATTCGCGGCAGCACGACACCATCGACTACGTCCGCGCCAATGCAGGCGACCTGTGGCACGCGGCGAACCTCAACGGGCTTAGCTTCGTCGGCATGGAGTCGTCGATGACTTGGTCCATCACGGAGCGGCAGAGCGTGGACGTTGCGTGGACCGGCCTGCACGGCGCGCAGAACGCGCTACACGGATTGCAGTCGGAATACATCTTCAACTACCCGGTGGAGAATGTGCACGCCACGTGGACGGCTTCGTTGGGACGAGTAATGACGATAAGCAACATGGTGCAGCTTGCGCAGCGGTACCAGCAGAGCGTGTACCCCGTGTGGAACGTGTGGATGACGCATCCTGCTGGCCGCCTTCAGCCGTATCTGCGGCTCACCAACCTGAGCAACACCGGGTACCAGGAGATCGAAGGCGTGCCCATGCCGCCACGAGAGATCGCCGGCGGAATTGCGCTCCAGTTCGGGCGGTAACGAATGCGCCCGCCCCAACGATTCCGCGCTGAATCACTATTTCGCCAGCGAGATAGATTCCGCGGTGATAACGGCTCCCCTCGTCCACCCTTTTTCAGTCTCAAATTTCACATGCTCGCCCAAAGTGCCTTTCACAACCACCGCTTGACCTGCGTACTTTGCCGCCAGGCTCTGCGGATTGAGGATGTAGACCTTCTTATCTTTGAAGTTGTAGAAGGCATACTGGGCGTGCCGGTCCTTGACGCACTGGTCGGTGCATTCCGCCGTCGGCGGTTTTTTCGTGCGATTCACTCCACACCAAGTGTCGGTGACATAGCCTTTCAAGACTTCGGTATTGGGAGTAGCAGCCATCGCCGGAAAGAGCGCGCCGGCAAACAGCAGCGTAAGTCCCGCATGCAGCAATTTCTTCCTCATATCTTTTCCTCCGGGGGACCCCTTCGCACTTGCGGATAGCCGGTAGTCTGCGGCTTTGTTGCATCGAATGTCAATTGTGAACCGGCGCCGTGCCGGCGAGGTGCTTCAACGAGCGACCCGAGTCCGAGTTCAGGCGAGGTGGCGCTTCAGGAAATCGACGGAGCGCTGCCGTGCCAGGCGCGCCGCTTCGGGATTGTAGCCGGGCCCGATGTCGCGGTTGAAGGCGTGACCGGCATGCTCGTACCAGTAAATTTCAACTTCAGGATGGGCGGCGCGCACTTTCTCAACTGCCGATGCGGGAATGTGGGCATCGTCTTTGCCGAAGTGAAGCATCACCGGCGCCGTTGGATTTTCCGCGGCGTAATTGGCGATATGGCCGCCGTAGTAGCCCACAGCCGCGGCAGCATGGAGCCTGGTGGCGGCCAGCCAGGCCATCGTGCCGCCAAAGCAGTAGCCCACCACACCGACTTTCTTATGCGTGGTCTTTGCCGCGTAGTCGAGCGCGGCGGCAACGTCGAGCACCGACTTTTCCGCGCTGATTTTCGGAACCAGGCTCATCGCCTTCTGCATGTCCGCGGGATCGTAGCCGAGTTCGATGCCGGGCTGGATACGGTCGAAGAGAGCCGGAGCGACGGCGAGAAATCCGCCCCTGGCGTAGCCGTCTGCTACCGACCGGATGTGCGCGTTGACGCCGAAGATTTCCTGCACCACCACCAAACCCGCAATCGGCTCGCCTTGAGGTTGCGCCACATACGCATCGAGTTTCTGTCCGTCTTCGGCGGTCAGCTTCACATGTTCACCCATCAAGACCTCACTGATGCCATTATTCGACTTAACGGCGGGGCCGGACAAGTCAGTTCGGAGTGGCCGAGGCTGCCCCCAAAGAGCAAGACCGCTTCCTGGTTAAAAATACGATGACACGAACCTGAGCCGACGGCATAGGATGCAACTCCCCGGATGGGGTGGCATCGAAGGTCTCCGTAAGGTTTTTTGCGCGCGAGACTCAGGCCGGTATTTTATCGATGAGAGACATAAATTATCTATTTTCCTGGGTCCCGCGCAATATTTCCGTAACTGGAAAATCCGGCCCCGCTGGACGTTGATCGCCATGTTTCCCGGGCGGCTAAATGCACGACCATAGAAGGCTGCGCATTATCCGATCTCACCGAGACCCGGCACAAAGATCTCTGTGCGAACAGGAGTTCTCTTTGCATTATCCCCACCTCTTCCTGTTCTCGCTCGCAAATTGCGCCATAACTCAATCTTGGTTGGAGGTCTAATCATGCTGCGACGCATCTGCGCTCTTCTTGCATCCTTGGGAGCCTTAGCTCTCCTGCTGGCCGTGTTCGCCGTCGGCTGTGCATCGAACCACACTTCCGCCACATCTCCTGCTTCGCCTGCTGGACCGGGAGGCGGAGGAGGCACAGGTGGTGGCGGCGGTTCGGGTGGTGGCGGCGGCACGGGCGGGGGCGGCGGCACGGGCGGTGGTGGCGGCGGCACCGGCGGTGGAGGTGGAACCGGTGGCGGGGGTGGTACCGGCGGTGGGGGCGGAACCGGCGGTGGGGGCGGAACGGGCAGTGGCGGTGGATCGGGCAGTGGCGGCGGTTCGGGGTCCGGAAGCACCACGGCTACCGCCGCGTATGTGTACGTGATCGAGAGGACCGCCAACAGCGCTCCGAACCAGGTGGCGGCCTATACCGCCGACGCGAACGGGCAGCTCACGCCTGTGGCCGGATCGCCCTTCAATGACAACATCAGTTCAATGGCGACCAACGGCACCTTCCTGATGGGAGCGGTGCCCTCAGGAGCCACGAATCCGCCAAATCCGCCAGCGTACATCAATGCCTACAAAATTGCGTCGGACGGATCGCTGAGCCTTTCCACGCAAACGAACCTGGATCAATTCGGCACCAAATGCGTGGACGGAGGAACCCCGTATTTCGACCGCTCCGGCCAGTCGCTGTATGTGCTGGAGGACAATTTCGATTGCACCGGCACCGGCGACGCCGGAAACAACGGCGTTGCTTCCTTTTCCGTGGACGCCACAACCGGCGCATTGAGTTACATCGGCGGCGTCAACATCGGCAGGTTCGGCGACATTATCACTGATTCCGGGGGCATTGATTTCATTGCTGACAACGCATTCGCCTACGCAGTTTCCAATGATTCTTGCATGTATTACTCCATTTACGGATTCGCACGCGGCAGTAATGGCATGCTCAACTTTATACCTAACTTCAATGGGGAATTCTCGCCGACTCCGCCGCCAAGCTACGGCCGGTACATACCTCTGATCTCCGCGGTGGATTCCGGAAACCATGTTGCGTTTGCCTTTGCGCCCGCAAATCCCCCCGGCTGCTCCACTCCGATACAGCTTGCCACGTACACGGCCAATGCAGATGGCAGCCTGACTACTACCGACACTTATGCGACCATGCCGTCGACATCCATAACTTCTCCTTTCGACATGAAGATCTCGCCTTCAGGCACGCTGCTGGCCATTGCAGGGCAGCAAGGTCTCCAGGTGTTTCATTTCAACGGAGCGAAGCCGATTACGACTTACACCGGACTACTCACTACCGACATCATTTGGCGCGTGTTCTGGGATAACAGCAGTCACCTGTATGCAATTACTTATGGCGCAGGCACGAATCCAGGCAAGCTGTATGTGTTTACAGTTACGGATACCACGGCCACACAGGCTCCAGGCTCTCCCTACTCGATCGAAATACCGTTCGATCTCGCGGTTCAATCAGCTAAGTGAGGGGCACTTCGGGAGCTAGTTATTTACCATTCGCGCCTTGTTTTTGGATGACTTCCAGGCGATAGCGCCTGGGATAACAACAATCATCTATATGCCATCAGCGGGAACTCCTACTGCGGGCACCACCATCACGAATTCGAACAAGCTCTTTGTCTTTACAATGACGGATACGGCACCCCCCGGGCGCCGGGCTCAAACGGCACTCAGCCGCCGGCTGCTCCTCACTCTCATGTGCACAACCGGCGCAGACAGGGCCCCATCCTGACAAGGGTTTCCCCGCCTGTTTTTCTGCCGTCTAAGACCTCCTTCGGACACCAGCAGGCGTGAGATCAACCGTTGACTCGTTCAGCCAGACCGAGATATAGGCGAAGCGCGGCTCCTCTGCCCGGTTAGCGGTGCTCAGCGTCACAGACCTCCCGATTTGCCTGAGCTAAAGTTACGCGTCAGCCGCCGGTGCAAGGCATGACTCCTCCAGTGAGGAAGGGGCGTGTACCCGCCGCGGGGCCTCTGTTGTCGGAACCGAGGTGCGCGCATGAGAAGACCGCGTTGCGATCTCGCTCTTTTTTTCATTCTGATGTGTTGCTGCTTTTTGCCAATGAGCCGGGCCCAGCAATATCCAGTGGGTGAAGGCTTCCTGGGATTCACCGTGCTCAACAATGAATATGGAACCGACCGGCATAATTCACCGGGCATACAGTTCAGTTTCGGCTACAACGCAGCGCGATATCTGCGCCTGGCGGCAGACTTCAGCGCCGAAACGCACTCCACAGACATCATCTGGACGAACGGCAGGCGGGCGGATGCCGACGATTATCAGCTTTTGTTCGGACCTGAGTTCACGATGCGCAGAAGCCCGATTCTCACGCCGTTTGTGCACGGGCTGGCAGGCGCGGCCTGGCGAAACTATGCCGTGCCGAGCGGCAACTGGTTTTGTGATGGATTGACCTGCTACGAGGACCATTTCAGCATCGCCAAAGAATCAGGCTTTGCCACCGGCGCGGGTGGGGGTCTGGATTGGCACATCTGGTCGAGAGCGTGGTTGCGATTGGCACAATTTGACTGGGTAAGAACCAAACTGAGCCGAGACAATCCGGCCTTTTCGCCTGCGCAGGGCCAGTTTCCCGTTCTGAAAGGCTGGCAGGACAACTATCGATTCTCGTGCGGCGTTACATTCGGTTTTGGCCAGAAGGGAATTCCCGCCAGAAACGCTGCAAGCCGGTGAAAAAGCCTCTTGAGGCATCAATATGCCCGACTGGGGAGGTCCATTCGCATGTAGATCACCCGAGGGACGAGCTATCTCTTTTCAGTTGACGCGGGGCGGCATGAGCGTTTTGCGCGGCTTCAGTTCTTCGCGCACCAGAGTGAGACCGAGAATGCAGTTCTCAAACTGGTCGGAGAGGCGGGCGAAGAGCGGCGCTTCCTGCGCGTACTCAAACAGGTCGAATTGGCTGACGATGAAGTAACTCTCCTTGCCGGCGCGGATAAGCTCGTCGAGGCTGGGCTGGTGGCGGCGATGGCGGCGCGCCGAGCCCGCGGCCTCGGGATACATGCCGGCAACGAAGAGAGCGTAGTCGCCAATATGCTTGCGGAGGGCACGTTCGGCATCGAAGGAAGCCGCAGCGCCCAGAACGGGGTCGGCGGCGCGCATCATCTCGGTGAGTTCATCCATGGGGCGACCGGCGGGGTCGCGCATACTGAAAAGCTTCTCCGAGGCGACGAATTCACAGAGCACGTGCGCCACGTAGCCGGTCACCTCGGGATCGTGCAGACCGAGCTTGCCCTCGTAGCTGTTGCGCACAGCCTGGCGGAAGAACGGTTCTAGCGGATGAGCTTGAGATTGCATGATGCTCCTCCTGTTGCTCAAGCGCGGCCGGCTTTCTGCTCCGGAACTTACATTCTTGCTCGCGTCGCGCGCCGGATTCACGCGCCAGCCGCTGCTATTTACATGGATGTAACACTGAGATTAAGGGGTTTGTTGCGAAATGCAATAGAACTGGTGCAAAAAGTTGGCAGAGAAGTAACTCGATTGCGAATAATTCACCTAAATTGGTGATACCGAGCGGATTTAGCGGCATTGGCAGAGCTAATGGAGTTAGCCGAATGTGGCGAGCTTCCCAGATCCTCCATCGCTGCTGAGGGACCCGCTTAGCCGCCGTCGAACACCACAGCTCGCTAGTGGGAACGCCGCCAGAACGGCTCCGTAACCAACCCGATCAGAGCGTAACTGGCAGCGTTCAGTAAGATCGCCTCGTAATAAGTCATTCGGATGCGAATGCGGCCAAACCACGAAAGCGGAAAAATCAATCTGAGAGCCGGCCAATGATAGAGGTCGTAGGGATGGCCAAAATACGAGGTAAGCGCCGCGAAGAATGCCCAGCAAACGGCTACACCAAATCCAGCAAACGCCCAAATGCCGATTCGCTTCATCATGGCTTTCTGAATCGCGCGCACGAAACCGCGCCCGCCGCTAGACCGTGGTCGGCGTGCGCGATTCCAGCTCGGCCAGCCGCGTGGCCAGCAGATTTTCCAGCTTCACCAGCGCGGACGAGAAGCCTTCTATACCTTCCTTCAGCTTGTCGCTGGCCATGTGGTCGGCGGCGTGCATGCGGTCGAAGGTTGCTTTGTCCATACTGATCTTTTCGATGTCGTAGGAATTTGCTTTTGCCGGATCGAGCTTTCGTGGCAGGTCACCCTGAGTCGATTCGAGTTCGCCGAGGAATTGCGGCGAAATGGTGAGCAGATCGCAACCGGCCAGCTCCTTGATCTCGCCGATATTGCGGAAGCTGGCGCCCATGACCACAGTTTTGTAGCCGTATTTCTTAAAATAGTTGTAGACGCGCGTCACCGACTGCACGCCGGGATCATCGGCGCCGCTGTAATCCTTGCCCGTGTCCTTCTTGTACCAATCGAGAATGCGGCCCACAAAGGGTGAAATGAGAGTGGCGCCGGCGTCCGCCGCGGCGATGGCCTGGTGCAGGCCGAAGAGCAGCGTCAGATTGCAGTGGATGCCTTCTTTTTCCAGCACTTCGGCGGCGCGAATTCCCTCCCACGTCGAAGCAATCTTGATCAGCACGCGCTTGTGGCCGATGCCTGCGGCGTCATACATGCCGATGATGCGGCGCGCCTCGTCAATAGTGCCATGCGTGTCGTAGGAGAGACGCGCATCCACTTCCGTGGAGACGCGGCCGGGAATGATGGCCAGGATCTTTTCGCCGAAGGCTACTGCCAGCCGCTTGAAGGCGTGATTGGCGACGTCCTTGTCAGTGGCGTTGTCGCCCAGCTCCTTGTGCGCGTCCATCAGCACGCCATCGACAATGGGCCGGTACTGCGGCATCTGCGCGGCGGCGGTGATCAGTGAGGGATTGGTGGTCGCATCCTGCGGGCGGAATTTTTCCATAGCCTCGATATCGCCGGTGTCGGCAACCACCACGGTGTATTTGCGCAATTGCTCCAATAAATTCTGCGTCATGATTCCTCCTTGGGGAAGTTCCGGCGCTCGCGGCGCGCACCGATAGTGTAACGCTTATTGGATTAAACGCGTTCCAGCGAGGTTGCAGGGGTGCGGGATAGCGTTTTGATACGGCATCAATCCGAATCTGCTGCGATGGTGTTGGAGAGGACACCGAGCCCGGGAATGCTGACGTCGACGCGATCGCCGGGCGTAAGCGGACCCACTCCTGACGGAGTGCCGGTGAGGATGATATCGCCCGGCTCGAGTGTAAGTGCAGCGGTGATGGCGCTGAGCAGCACAGGTACGGGAAAGATGAAATCCGCTGTCGAGGCCTGCTGGCGCAGTTCGCCGTTGACGCGAGTCTCCAGGGTAAGGCCGGCGTCCAGGTCGACTTCGTCGCTCACGATGGGGCCGACCGGGCCGAATGTGTCGAAACCCTTGGCGCGCCACCATTGCGGGTCTTTTTTCTGCAGGTCGCGCGCGGAAATGTCATTGGCCAGCGTGAACCCGCGGACAACCTGTCGCCAGTCGGCGTCGGGCGAAAGCCTGCGCGCACGTCGACCGATCACCAGGACGAGCTCGCCTTCGAAATCCACGCGCTCGGACAGCCGGGGCAGGCGCACCACGCCGCCGGGCTTGAGCAGCGAGGACGGCGGCTTGTAGAAGATCATCGGTTCGGTCGGCACTTCATTGCCCAATTCGCGCGCGTGCTCGCGGTAGTTGCGACCGACGCAGATGATCTTGGAAGGAGTGACCGGCGGCAGGAGTTCAGCGGCGCGAAGCGGCATGGGCGCAAACGCGGGCGCGAACGAAGAGTTGCTGCCGTGCTCGACGCGAAAGGCGAGGTCCTCATCGGGCGCCTCGGTCAGATCGGCGATCCAGAGTTCGCCATTGCGATCTTCCACGGCGCCGTAGTGGATATGGTTGTCGAATTTGAATCGGCAGTATTTCACTTCGGGACCTCCTGTTTTTTGCGGACGCTCATTGATTAGGCACCGTCTCCCGCGCCTCGGCGGAGCGCGCACTTTCCAGGCCGCCGGTGCCAACGGCGCTGACGGCGTAAATATACGTGTGGCCGGGATCGACCTGGGCGTCGTGAAATGCAGGACCCACGACCGGCTGCGCCGGCGAGATACGTTGCCATTGCTGCTCTCCGCTTTCGCGGCGATAGACGATGTAGCCGGCGACGTCGGTTTCAGCATCTGGCTGCCAGCTCAGATCGATCGAAGGCGGCACATTGTCGTGAGCAGGGGTGGCCACAGCTTCAAGGCCGGCGGGCGCGGCAGGCGGAAATGCGACCACCGCGTGAATGCGCACTGGAAGCGATAGCTCGCCCGCTAATTCCAGCGTCTGGCCGTCGCTGGTTTCGGTCTCGACGCGCTGGGCGCGGTACTCGTAGATTTCGCCGAAGCGGATGTTCTTATCGAGCGCAATGCCGGGCTGGCTGCCAGGAGGAACGCGTAGGTTCTGCACCAGCGGCTCGCCCGGCGTCGCAAGGGGGCCTTTCTGCGGCTTCGCCGGTGCAGGCGTGAGCAGAGTGCGCTGCAGGCGAACGGCGGTTTGCGCAGACTTGTGCGATGAAGACAAGGGCGTCCAGCGAAGAATCACGCCGTCTTTGGCCATCTCCGCATTGAGACCGCTAACCGCAGGCGGAGCCTGGCCGGCAAGAACGGGCGCACCGTTGGAGAGACCGGCGGAGCGGCCTCTGCTGTTGTTCAGCTCGACGAAATAGGTGAGTACTCGTGGGGAACCGGTGGCGAGGGCTGCGGGAAGCGTTTCATGGAATGCGCCGGGTGCACCGGGTGCAAACTGGACTGTGCCGGCGGTGTTGCATTCGCGGGCTGCATCTTCAGAACGACAGACGCGCACCGCAACATTCCCCTTCACCAGTGTTTTGTCGGTATTGTGCGATGGCATGGTCCACTGAAGCTGAACCTGATCACCGGCGCGCACTGCAGACAGATCCTTCACCGGCTGGGGCAGGTTCAGCGAAGGCGGGAGCGGCGCCCCGGGAAATCCGCATCCGGCCGCGCTGATACCCGCCGCCAGCAACGCGGCGGCCCATGCCCGCTTCAGGATTGCGTTCATTGCCTTCAGTCTACTGGAGCGGCGCGGCGGCTTAATGCTTCGCCGATTCCTCGAGAAGCTCGACCAGATATTGCTGCCAGACCGCGGCGTGCGTGTGCGTGCCATGGCCGAAGGTATTCATCGAAGCTGGAATGAGGACGAACTTTGCGTGTGGCATGCGGCCAACGAGTTTCTGCGCGATCTCCAACTCCGGCGGATTTATGAAATCATCCCCCGAATTGATCCACATGACCTGCGCAGTGATGGATGCGAGCTTCGGCTCCGGGTCGTAATCGCGCGAGGCATCGAAGTAATAAAGAAAATCGTCGGCGTCCGTGTGCGCCACGATCGCGTTCACCGTCCGGTCGACGTAATCCTGCGCCTGTTGCCGGGTGGGATAGTCCTTCTGCATCTGCTGCGGCGCGGAGCCGGCGATGATGAGCATATCCGCTGCGCCCTGCAGCCCTTCCTCGGGCTCGTGAGTGTAGTTGCCGTTCTGCCAGGCGGGATCGTTGCGGATGGATTGCATGGCCATGTATCGCCACATGCGGTTGCGGCCGGCGATCTCGATGGGCAGGCAGGCCAGCGGCATCAGCGCATCGGAAAACTGCGGATACATTTCGCCCCAGACAAAACTCTGCATGCATCCCATCGACGTGCCCATGACCAGGCGCAGATGATCCACATGTAGGCCATCGAGCAGCATCTCATGCTGCGAACGCACCATGTCGTCATAGGTGTAGTGCGGGAATTTCATGCGCAGGCCGTCAGAGGGCTTGCTCGACTCCCCATGGCCGATGTCGTCGGGCAGGATGATGAAGTACTTCGTGATGTCGAGCGGCTGCCCGGGGCCAAAGAGCACATCAGAGAACACCGGCGCCAGCAGCGAGTGTGCGTTCCCGCCTGTGCCATGAAGCAATAGCACTGCATTCGTGGTGTGGCCGGCGGGGTCGCGGCGCGGAGTACCCAGCGTGACGTAATGCAGCCGCAACTCAGGCAGATTTTCCCCGCTGCCAAAACGGAAGTCGTGAATCACATACGTGCCGTTCTGGATGGGCCAGTGCGTGGGCGGGTAGCTGGGCGTGGGCGCCTGTGCAGCGGAAACAAGAGCCGCGGCAACGATAACGATGAGGAATGCGGCAAAGCGAGGGAGCATGCAATCTCCTCCGGGAGAAGACCGTTCAGGGGTTCCCAGAATACTATGCCGGTAGCAAAGAGAAATGCCGGGAAGCTGCGAAGCCGCCCCGCGAAGAGGCAATCAAGTGCCGGCGCGATCCGTTGCCGCGCCGGCGAATATGCTCAGAACTGGACGCGCCCGGCCAGTTGCAGTATGCGCGGACCAGCGCTGCCGTTAATCTGCCCGAACGTTGCATTCTCCTGGGTTGTTGTGCCGTTAACCATCACGGGGCCGTTCAGTGTGGGGACCAGATCTCCGCCTGAGAATGGGCTGAATTTTGCGCCCGCGTCCACTGAATCGAATTCCGGATTGTTAAAGGTGTTGTAGGTCTCCAGCCGCAGTTGTACGGAAAGACGCTCGTGGATCTTGAAATCCTTGAAGAGCGCGGTCTGGAAATCCCAGTGGCTGGGAGGATAGATCTGCATCGCCTCCAGGCTGGTGTAGCCGGTGGTGGGAATCACCTGGCCAGTCGCGGTGTCATAGACGCTGGTTGAAGGCCTCTGCACCACGCTGGTGTCGAAATACTCTCCAATTTCTTGGGACCTTTGTTGAGATTGCCCATAACTACAACGCGCGCTCCATCGCCGCCGCCAGTGGTGTTTACGCTGTCGGTGGTGGAGTAACCGAGGTTTGCTGTGTTGCCTTTGCTGTTTTGCGGCGCCGCAGTCAAATAGGTCACGAATCCGGAAAGGTGCCAGTTGTTCAGGATCGACCGGGTGAGAACGTTGTTGAATGCGCCGCTGACCTTGGGCAGATCGTACAGGTAATTGATCACCAGGTTCTGGCGATGGTCTTCGGCGGCGGGACCGTACTCCCAGAAGCGAAGCGACTGGTAGGTAGGGACGCCGGTGTCGTACTCGTCGGCAACATCCATGTACTTGGACCAGGTGTAAGCCAGGCCGAAGTCCAGCCCGTTGGCATAGCGCCGCGTCACCTGCGCCTGCAGCGAGTTGTAATTGGAGTTGTAGCCGGTTGAACGGATGGTGATGGTGCTGTATCCGGGGAAAGCGCGATAGTAGTCGTCAGGAAGCGGTGAGTACGCGGAGCAGCCGGAACTGGAAGGTTTCGAGCAGTATTGATGTTCCGGCAGGAATTCCGCTCCGTAGGGAACTTCATTAATGTTGCGTCCGGCGGTCATGTGCCGGGAGACGTTGCCTTCGTAGCCGACCGAGACCACGGTTCCAAAGCCCGCTTCCCGCTGGATCTGGAGACCGTATTCGTAGATCTTGGTCCCCTTCGGATTGGTTTCGAAGCCATTGCTGAAATTCGTGGGCCCCAGCAATCCGCCCGCCGAAGTGATGTTTTTGGCATCCCCGTAGTACTGCGTAGGCACAAACTCGATGGGTGGCTGGTGGGTCATGTCGCCTCCTTGGCCTTGCAGCTCACCCGGACCGAAGAAGATGCCTCCGTGGGCGCGGATGGCCATCTTGCCGTTTCCACGGGGATCGTAAGCAAAGCCGAGACGGGGACCGAATTGGAAGCCGGTGCCTTTGACCAGGCCTTCAGGATAGCCGGCGTGGCCAGGGTAGCCGGCGCCAGTTTTGGTCGTAATGGTTCCGTTGGCAAGATTCCCCGTACCGGGCACGAAGTGGTCGGTGTAAGCGGCCGGGCAGGTATTGGTGCCGCCGGGGCAGCTATTGCTCCCGGTGGGATCGACCGCACTCTTTCCGCCCGGAGCATATTGATAAAGCGTCGGCGCCTGGGACGGATCGTAGAGGCTGGGAAGGAAGTCGGAGCCGACCGTTAAATGGAACGGAGCTCCATAGGAGAACCGCATTCCGTAGTCCAGCGTGAATTTGGGTGTCATCTTCCATTGGTCCTGCGCGAACCACTCATAGACGAAATAGCGAGGATTGTAGTCGTTGCGGCTCGTTGGCTCGCTGTAGGTGTTGAAGAGACCCTCAAGAGCGTTGGCGTAGCCGTAATAGCTGTCGTTGGGATTATTCGAATTGCTGGAGAAATCGAAGGCGCCTTCCGGCTCTCCCGAGGAAGAGTGAGCCTGCAGGTAGTTGTCGGTTGCCAGGTTCACTCCGAACATCAGGTTGTGATTTCCCACGATTTTGGTCAGATTGTCGTTTGCCTGCCACCAGCGGACCCGGTCGTACATGGGAAAGCGCGAATCCCAGCCATAGGAGGGAGATTTACCGGTGTTGTGGCTCGATCCAAAACTCACTTTCGGGTAGAGATTCAACGGGTTATTCGCCGAATTGATTTGTCCCAGATCGTATCCGTTGGGGTTTTTTGTGGCCAGCGCCAACTGGGACTTGGTGTAGAGCTGATTCTCAAAGAAGGTGGAGGTGCCGAAGTTGAACTCGTTGAGCAGAGTGGGGCTGAAGGTGTAGGTCAGGTCGTAAGCGATGTTCTGCCGCGGGGTCTGGTAATTCACCTTCATCAGCCATGGATTGTCGTTGGCCGTGGAGTGGTAGCCATCGTCATTGTTCACCTGGAAGAGCAGGCGGGCATACATGTGAAGCTTTTCCGTGGGGTCGTAATCGATGCGCGCGATCTCCTGGCTGGTGGGGGTATTCGTGGTGGTCTGCTGAATGAAGTTATAGTTGCCGCCGCTGATGGCGCGATCGGTGATGGGTATCCACCCCGGCCCCTGCGCGGTTGTGTAAATCAAGTTCACCAGCGCCTGCGTCGCGGGGTTAATAGAACCCGGTAGCAGTTTGTTTCCCGGGAAACAGCCGCTGTGGTTTCCGCTGGTACCCGACGCTGGGCAGGAACTCGTGGAGGCGCCCGGCATCTTGATGTTGATGTAATCCTTGGCGGGGTCGGGATTCACTTTGCCTTGCAGGGGGGTCTGGGAAAAGTCTCCACTCACCTCTAACTGCGTGGGGATCTGCCACTCCGTAGTGTTGGGGCTCTGATCGGGCCAGTATTCCTGGGAGTAGAAGAAGAACAGCTTGTTCTTGTTCCGGTTGAAGTGGCCGGGCCAGTAGACGGGCCCGCCGATATTTCCGCCTATGGTGTTGAAGCGGTACCTGCCGCGCGGCACACCTCTGTAGTTATTGAACCAGTCATTGGCATTAAAGGCTTCGTTACGGTTGTAGTAGTACGCCTCGCCATGAAACTGGTTGGTACCGCTCTTGGTGACCACGTTGATGGCCGCACCGGCATTGCCTTCGCCATATTCTGCCTGATACCCGGCGGTGAGTACTTTAACTTCGGCAATCGAATCCAGATTCGGCGGAGTGTCCATGTGCTGCCCGGGCCGCGGCGCGCCGCTGACGCCGTCCAGCGAAGCCGAGTTATACACATTGCGGGTGCCGTTGATATACGGCGTCCCGGCGCTGCCCAGCGAGCCGCTACCGTTGTCCCAGGCGACGCCGGGGATGGTACGCAGCATGGCCATAAAATCGCGCCCCTCGGCCAATTCGCTGTCGAGCTGGTGGACGTCAAGATCGCCGGAGGTTTCCGCACTTGTAGTATTCACCGGGGTGACGGCCGCAGTGACGGTCACCGACTGCGCCACGGATCCAACCTGCAAGGAAAGTGTCCCGGCGGAAAGACGCTCATTGGCGGTCAGGACCAGGTTGCGCTTCACCAGTTCTTTGAATCCGCTGGCATGGACATCGATGAAATAGGTGCCCGGCTGCACGGCGGGAAAGGTGAAATTACCGTCCGAGAGCACTTTGGTGGTGATGGCGACGCCGGTGCTCTGTTGCACCAGCTTCACCGAGGCGCCAGGGACAACCGCGCCGCTTGGGTCGACGACGCGTCCGCTGATGATACCGCTGATGGTTTGCGATCTGGCCGCTGCGGCGGTAAAGCCGAGCAAGACGGAAATGGTTACCAGCCTCAGAATGGATTTCATTGGGAAGTTCCTCATGTGTTGAACGTGGTAGTCATTGGCCGCTGGAGGCGCGGATCAGGCAGAGGCGCCGGGGGCGGTCCGGATTGCAGTCAGGGTCTCCTGTAGGTGCGGCATATACGTTCGCAACGAAGCAGATGTTTACGTATACAAAGATCCGCCAAATCTTCGCGGGACCCTTGGCCCTTTTTTGAGAATTGTCTCGGATCGAATCGAAAGATCCCTCTTCAAGGCTTGTCGGTAATCTAGCGGCCCGGCAGCATCAACCATCCACTTCCAGACGTTCGGAAACGGTGAAGAGTCTACGTTCAGAAGAATTACGCTCCCCGGAACAGGGTTGTCAAGGAAAATTGTATACGGTTGCGTAAACGCTAACATTTTTGGTCCACCAGCACGGCAATCCCCGCGTTTACCCGGGCCGGTTTCGGCGCAGGAGACCGGCTGGCGGAATCCGCCGCAACAGCTTGGGAGGACATGCATGCCACCAGCTCGGAGGGTGCCCTCCTTCCCATCTCTCGCGCCCGCGCTGTTACACTCTCGTTTTGGCCCCTACGGCCCATTGCAAGCCCCCCATTCGAGGTCATGGCACCCATCGCGCCCATCTCCACCGTGAACGACTTGTTCCGCCGCGTCGCCGCGGCCGGCAATCCCCGCGCTCTGCTGTGGCAGGACGCCCAGGGTCAGTGGCAGCCGCTCTCCTCGAGCCAGATCTACCAGCGGGTTCGCGCCCTTGCCCAAGCCTTTCTCAACTGGGGCGCGCGCAAGGGCGAGCGCATCGCGCTGGTCAGCGAAAATCGCTGGGAATGGGCGATAACCGACTTCGCCATTCTCGCCATCGGCGCCGTCGACGTGCCGGTGTATCCCACGCTCACCGGGCCGCAGATTGCCGCGCTCTTGCTCGACGCCGGCTGCCGCATCGCGGTGGCCTCCACGATACAGCAATTGGAAAAGCTTAATTCCATTCGCGACACCGCAGGCTTGAAGCACATTATCCTCATGGATTCGCCCGCCCCGCCCGGTGCCATTGCCATGAGCGATCTTCTCGCCGGAGCGGACGAAGCCGGCGACCGCCGCCATGCGGAATTCGACGCGATGGCAGGTGCTGTGCAGCCCGCCGACCTGGCCACGCTCATTTACACCTCCGGCACCACCGGCGAGCCCAAAGGCGTGGCGCTCACCCACGGCAACATTGCCTCCAACCAGAATTATGCCGCCACCGAATTTAATTTCGGGCCCACCGACGCCTGCATTTCCTTCCTGCCGCTTTCGCACATCACGGCGCGCGCCCTCGATTACGTCATGTATAACCACGGCGCACAGGTGGCTTACTGCACGCAGTTCGACAAGCTGCCCGAAGCCATGCGCCAGGTGCGGCCCACGGTGATCGTGGGCGTGCCGCGCGTTTTTGAAAAGATCCGGCAGGCAGTTGAAGCCAAAGCGGCGCTCTCACCAGTAAAAAAGCGTCTGCTGGCGCGTGCGATACGCCTGGGCGCGAAGCACGCCGATACCGTCTACGACGGCCGGCGGCCCTTTTCACCGCGCTGGAAACTGGCCAACAAGCTCGTCTATTCCAAAGTGCGCGAGGCCTTCGGCGGACGCGTGCGCACGTTCATCTGCGGCGGCGCACCGCTGGGCATCGATACCGCGCGCTGGTTTGCGTCTGTCGGAATCGCACTGTATGAGGGCTACGGCCTCACTGAGACTTCGCCGGTCATCGCGCTCAATTCACCCGCGGCGCATCGCATGGGCTCGGTGGGCAAGCCGCTACCCAACGTGGAATTGAAATTCGCCGAAGACGGCGAGTTGCTGGCGCGCGGTCCCTCGGTCTTTTCTGGCTACTGGAACAAGCCCACTGCGAATGCCGAGTGTTTCGACGGCGAAGGATGGTTTCACACCGGCGACATCGCCCACCTCGACAGTGACGGATTTCTTTACATCACCGATCGCAAAAAAGAGCTGCTGAAGACGTCCGGCGGCAAGCTGGTGGCGCCGCAGCCGATCGAAAACAAGCTGAAAGCCCACGTGATGGTGGCGCAGGCGGCGCTCGTCGGCGACAAGCACAAATTTGTCTCCGCGCTGATTGCGCCGAATTTCGCCGCGCTGGAAGCATGGGCTTCCGAGCAGGGCGTCGAGCGGGACTCCCGTCACCAACTGGTGATCCACGAGCGCGTAACCGAGCTCTATGCCGAGATCGTGAGAGAGGCGAACTCCGGACTGGCTAATTTCGAGAGCATCAAGCGCTTCCGCCTGGTGGCGGAGGAGTGGACGCAGGAGTCGGGTGAGCTGACGCCATCCATGAAACTCAAACGCCGCGTGATCGCCGACCGTTACGCCGCGGTAATTTCCTCGCTTTACGAGGACGAAGCAACCGCACGCGGCGAATCGAGCTGAGCCGGCCCACTTCTTTGCCGACCGTCTTGCCCGTTTTGAACATGGCTTGCAGGCCGCGAAAGAACGGCGCGCCCCAGATGCCCACGCTCAGCAGCGCGCCGAAAACAATTACGGCATCGATGCTGATGCGGCCTTCACGATTCCAATAGGCGTCCGGCGACAGATTCAGCCAGAGCGCGAATTCGTCGAGGGTAAGTGCGGCGCCCGCGCCATAACTCACCGCCATCAGGCGGCTCAGGAAAATTCCCGTCGGCGTATGCGAGCGGCCGAGATCGAGCAGCCAGCCGTAGCCCACCAGCAGAAGAATCAGGATGCCCCACACCAGGTGGTGAATATGTCGCCCGTGCATCACCACCCACTGAAACGGGCCCACGTGCCACACGATCAAGTAGACAAGGATGCGCACCCCGACGAAGGTGATCAGGAAGGAGACCGAAGCGATAAACATGCGCCGCCGCGGCCGGTCGGGAATGGTCGAGCGCACAATGAAGCCCAGCCGCGTGAGCTGCAGCAGCACCAGCAGAACTGCAACCACGATGGCTGCGAATGCCAAAAGCAGCAGAGCTCCGGTGCCGATCATCTTCCTATTGAACCATCGAATCCGGGCAAATGCCAGATGGGGGCCGGCGCAGCTCTGCGGGAGCGCCGCCGGACATTGGCTCCTCTGTTGCGCGTGAGCGCAGTCACGATTTTACTCTCAGCCGGCAGAGTAAACTGTTTAGGGCGTGGAGTCTGGCGCACTGATAACGGTGAAGTGAGACCTGCTTTTTCCGAGGAGACTTTTACGATGCGAGTTGCTTTGCTGACCGGTGGCGGCGATTGCCCCGGCCTGAACGCTGTGATCTACGCGGCCGTCAAGAAGGGCATCAACCACTATGGAGACGAGTTCATCGGTTTCCTCAACGGCTGGCGCGGAGTGCTCGATAACAATTTCATTCCGTTGACACTGGAAAACACCGACGGCATTCAGCTCAAGGGCGGGACAATTCTGCACTCGTCGCGCACCAATGTGAAGAAAATTCCCGGCGGCATCGACAAAGTGCAGGAAGTGCTGAAGGCCAACAAGATCGAGGCGCTCATCGCCCTTGGCGGCGATGACACCCAGTCGGTAACTCAGTTCTTGTGCGACAACGGCGTGCATGGTGTAGGAGTGCCCAAGACCATTGACAACGACCTCAGCGGCACCGACGCCACCTTCGGCTTCGACACTGCCGTGTCCATTGCTACCGAGGCCGTCGACCGTATCCACACCACCGCCGACTCGCACAACCGCGTCATCGTCGTGGAAGTGATGGGCCGTGACGCCGGCTGGATCGCGTATGCCTCAGGCATCGCCGGCGGCGCGCACGTGGTCCTGGTTCCGGAAAAAGAAATCGACATCGACCACGTCTGCGCGCTGCTCAAGTACAACTACGATCATGGCAAGCATTACGGCGTGGTGGTGGTGGCGGAAGGCTGTCATCTGCCGGAAGTCGGCCAGGTGATCGGCTCGCAGCAGGTCGATTCGTTCGGCCACGTACGCCTTTCCGGCATCGGCGAAGCGCTCGCCGAACTGATCGAAAAGAAGACCGGCTACGAAACCCGCTTCGTGAACCTGGGCCACACGCAGCGCGGCGGCGTGCCCACCGCCAACGATCGACTCCTCGGCCAGCGCTACGGCCTGCATGCCATCGATATGGTCCACCAGCAAAAATGGGGCCGCATCGCTGTGCTCCGCGGCATCGACATCACCGACATCACGATCAAGGAAGCCATCTCTACCAACCGGCGGCTCGATCAGCGCTTCTTCGACGTGATCGCAGACCTCGAAGCCAAGGTCTAACTTACCCGTAAAGACCGCAGACAGGCTTTCCCGGCGCTCAATTGCCGCACGGGAAAGCCTTCTTAGTTGCGCTTCGTTAACACAAGCTTCACTGAAATTGTGCGTGACGCCGCCTGCCCCGAGGAGTATCCTGAGTCGCAACCGCACTTCCCCTCCCAGGGACAACTTCTTAATCGAGGTACGATTCATGGCAATCGCACGGCAAGTTATCACTTCGCTGCAACATGATGGGACGGACATGCTCGGCACCAGAGCTCTTGCCGTCAAGATCGCCGATGAGAGCATCGTGTCCGGATCGCTGCTCACCGTCGAAAGCAATCACTTCTGCGTACTTAAATCGCGCGGCGCCGTCCTGAACGTCTACGAGACCGGCCAATACGCGCTGACCACGCCCGACAAGCCGATCCTGGGCTCGATCGCGCAGGGATTCTTCGGCGGCACCTCGCCGTGGGTCTTCGAAGTCATCTACGTGAACCGCTCCAAGCTGCTGGTGCGTAGCGTCGGCATCGCCACCAGTGAAGAGATGGCCGAGATGGCCTACCAGGTGGACTACTACATCCACGTCGACACCAAGGAAGCGGCGCTGCAACTGATCACCCACCTGCCCTTCAACGGCTATTTCATCGACACCAAGGAAGTGGCCGACTACGCCGGGCCCGCGATCGAGCAGTCGATCAACCAGGTGGTGCAGGTGACGAAGATGGAGGACATCAACGAGCACATCAACGACGTGCGCGAGCTGGTGAAGAACCATCTGACGGAATTCCTGCGCACCTACGGCATCACGCTCAACGACCTGAAAGTCCTGATCATGCCCAAGGACGAGCGCATGCGCGAGCTGATCTCGCTGCAGGCCATCGGGCTGTCGCCGATCGAGTCGGTGCGCTACTACCTCGCGCTCAAAATGGCCGAGAAGGGCCTGGTTTCCGCGCCTAATGCCGCAGCCGGCGTGCCCTTCATCATTGGCGGCCCAACAGCGGGCTTCTATCCCGTTGGCCCTGAAGTCGGCCTGCCCCCTGCCGGTCAACTGCCCGGAGGCACCGCATGATCCCGGGCGATTTCTATGACGCGGGCGCGCTGAAGCAGATCGCCGTCAATCTGTTTTACGGATGGGGATACAACTTCTACCGCGCGGAAAATCAGCTGCGCGCCGACGACCAGTTGGTGCGCAGCAAGGCCGCGTCGCTCCTGGGCCTGGCGGCGGCAAGCGTCGGCGAGGCGGAGTCCGCCTACCGCCGCGAATTCCTCCCCGCCCCCACGCGGGCCAAGCCTTTTCCCGACGCCGAAGCCGTCGCCGGGGCGCAGCGCCTGGAGCGCTTGGCGCGCGAAATCAGCGGCTTGGAGCAGCTCATCCATCAGCAGCCCGCGCCGGAGAACGATCGCATGACGCAGCGCTACCGCAACGAGGCGCAAACGCTGCAAACGCTCATCGGGCACGACGAGCAGCTCGTCGGCCAGTGCGAGTTGCTGCGCTCCATGGTGAGCGAGCAGGATGGCTCGGCGCTACTCAAAAACGAGGCGGCACTGAAACAGGGGCTGGAAGTGATTCGGACAACCTTGCAGCTACGGGAAGCAGTGCTCCTGGGCCCGGCGTGAGCGCCTTGTCGGCCGCTATTTCCGCAAACTTTCGTTCACATGGCAAATACGCGGAAGTTGTCTCGGCGTTTGAAGTAGCCCGTGGTCACCTTCTTGAGGCGCGTGTCATAAAAGGAATAGCCGGCCTGCGCAAGGAATTGCGCTATCGCCAGGGCAGAAGTGCCCCTGCGCGAAAGCAAGCCCGGGTGGAGCTCGATGGACAGGAGCGGCTTCCTTGAAAAGAGCAGGCCTTTTGCTCCCTTTAGCACCTCAAACTCGTGCCCCTCGACATCGATCTTGATAACATCCGGCGGCGAAAGATTTTTCTCGATCAACCCATCTACCGACTTGGTTTCCTCTCGCACCAGGTCCTCCTCGCTAGGTCGGGATGACAACCCTGCTACAGCTGTGTAATGAAAGCCTCGCTCAAACTCGACCATTTCGCCAGGCAGCCCGAGCGGAAAATCGAAGACAGTAACGCTAGCAGCCGGGTTCAGATGGATGCACTCTTCAAGTTTCTGCCGGGAAACGGGATTCGGCTCAAATGCAAATGCGCGGCGCCCGAGACGTCCGAGCGTGAACGCCAAAGAGAAAATTCCGTTTAAGGCGCCAATGTCCCAGAGGAGGTTCCGACCCGTTGACGCTTTCATGAAACCTTCGAATTCGTCGACCATATCCGGGTCTCGCCAAGCGAAATGCTCAAAGGCGTCGCGCACGTCGGGACAGATTTGAATTCGACAGTTCGGGGGCAAAATTATCGCGGATTCCGGGGCACCGGCATTAGCATGGGAAAACCGAGCGCGGTATCTTTTGAACTTCAAAAGATACCTAACGTGCGCAAGCGAGCCCCGGTACCTGCACCCCTTAATAAAACTCACTAAGCTATCGGGTAACAAAGCTTCAATTCTGACCTTCGCTGCAGATTGCACATTTGCGGGAGACATCGAGTAGATGCTACCACACAGCATCGCCGCAAATGGGCAGCGGGTTGCTGCGAGGTGCTCCGATCCGATGACTTGGAAAACTGGCCGCCCGCTGCAATTCTGGTCGAGTACAAGAACCTATCCCCGGAACGCAGAGCAGAGATGCTCGCCCTGCTCCGGCAAAGCGGCTACCGCGTGGACTTCTACGGCGGTGACTACTTTGCCATACACAGGAGTTCCCCGCTTCGCAAATTGAATCGGGATATGGCTGTCGCCCGCTCTTAGGAACGGCTCAATCCGCAGTGCTGGAAACGGATGCCCTCGCGGATGCCAGCAGCCGCTCGATCTCGCCAAGCATGAACGTCGGGGTCCGTCCCTTCACGATCAAGCAGTCGGCATAGTCTTTGGCGGACTCATCAACGCCGCCACCTGAAATCAGAATGATGGGCAGCTCAGGCCGGCAGCGCTTCAATTCGCGCGCGACGGCGCCGCCATCCACCTCAGGCATTCGGTAATCCAGGATGGCCAGATCGATGGGGTACTCGGCGAAAATCTGCAGCGCTTCGCGCCCGTCGGCGGCGTTCAGCACTTCATAGCCAGCCAGTTCCAGGATTGCCCGCCGCGTGTGCAGCACCAGCGGATCGTCGTCAGCCGACAGGATGCGCGTCTTTTCCCGGCGCGGGTTAAGTTGTTTACGGTCAAAGTGGTCCGTGTGAAACCACTCAGGATTGAAAGACGAAGATAGGGTCAGATGTGTGGTTGGGGAAGTCATTCTCTAAATCCATCAGTTTTAATTTAGGAGATAGGCGAACTTAACTAGATAGTAGCGAGGACCGACAGGCCTGTCGGTCTGTTATCAGACTGAGAATGGCGAAATCCTGAAGCCCGCTCCCGCCCGCGACTACAAAAGATCCAGCTGCCGATAGGTGTCGCGCACCGTGCGGTAGCATTCACAGGCGGCTTTTTCAAGCCGGGCGCGGTCGGCGATAGTCACTGCTCCCCGCTCACAGGCGATAAGTCCGGAGCGCTGCAGGATCCCGGCGGCCTGGGTGACGGTGGTGCGTGGGGCGCCCAGCATCTGGGCCAGGAATTCGTGGGTAAGGCGTAGCTGATCGGAATCGACCCGGTCGCGGCAGGCGAGAAGCCACCGTGCCAGCCGCTCGTCGATGGTGTGCATGCGGTTGCATGCGGCTGTTTGCGCGATTTGCGTCAGAAACGCCTGCATGTAGCGCAGCACGTGCTGCCGCAGTCCCTGGCAATGCTCGAAAGCTTCCCTCAGATGCAGCGCCGTGATGCGGAAACCCGAGCCGCCAATCTGCATGAAGGTGTGCCCTAGCGGCGCCTGTGCTCCAAGCAGCAGTGATAACCCGATCAAAGCCTCGATTCCTGCGACCCCCACCTCCACGCTGTCTCCATTGCAAAGAGTCACCACGATGGAAGCTACACCGGATTCAAGAAAATAGCCGCAGGATAGCCGTTCGTCGAGAAGGCCCTTATGTTGTGGCAATGGAATAAAGGTGAGGTGGCGGACGATCCGTTCGAGTTCCGGTTTCGGCAGGGACGCCAGGATGCGATTCCTGTACTGGCGCGTGGGCTGATTCATACCGGCCTCCTTCACGGGCGAAATCGCCGCATCCGGATGCGCAAATGAACCAACCTTTGGGGCGGGTGGACTTGCGTAGGTGCGATCTCCGTTCTTCACTTCACTGACTTAGGAGAGAACCTGCAAACGCAAATCTGGATTTGAAGTTCACGCCGGCGGCAGCCGGGCTGGAGAGGCCTCTTTCGCCATTCTCGCCGGGTCTCTCTCGCTGTCTTCCCGGCAATGAATCTTCCATCTACTGGATGTAGAAATCCGCCCGGAGGCTGTATGCACCAGCGCTCCCGGGCGGATGGTTGAGGTGCTGCCTCTCTCCCGGGGTGCCCCGGGGTTCCGATTCTGGAACGCGGGATAGCTCAACCGCACCACCCAGCGGACCTACTGCTGGCCCACTTCCACAATCTTGAACGTGTCAGGCTTGATGCCCGGGCGCCTTTGTCCGGGTGCGGGTGGCAGCATTTCCGCGGTCGGCAGGTAAATGGTCTGCGTGCTGCGGTCTAGGTCCATGGTGCGCGCGCCCATGGCCGTTTTCACCACCTGCTCCACCTGCCACTTGCCGTCTTTCTGCGCGGCCACAACCAGTTCGCCGCTGCCGCCGCAGCTTGCGAAGGCTTCGCCGCGATAGAAGCGTGTTGCATCGACGGTTGCGCCGATAGGCAGATCGGCGACCACTTTGCCGGTTTGCGTATCCATCACGATAAGCTTCTGCGGATTGCGGCAACCGACAAAAAGCAGATGGTTGCGCATGTCAATCGCCATGCCCACCGGATGACCTCCCGGCGCCACCGGCCACTTCGCGATGACCTTGTTGGCCTTCAGATCGACCACGGCGACAAGGTCCTTGTCCTCAAGATTGATGTAGGCCTTGCCGTCACGGTCCGCCGCCAGGAACTCCGGCGCGCCGCCCAGGTCAATCTTGGTGAATTTGCCGCCGGCAATGTCAATGTCCGGGCTGAAGGTCATCAGCGAGTTCCCGTCACCGGAGACGGCAAGAACCAGGTTCGTCGACCGGTCGTAGATAATGCCGTCGGAATCAGGCATGGTATGAATCTTGCCCAGCAGCTTGTAATTGGTCAGATCGAAGACGTCGATGGCGCCCTCGCCGCCGCCATCGGTGATGAAGCCGCGGTTGACGGCGGGCACAATGGCAGTGCCGTGCGAGCGGATCTGGCCGGGAATGTCCGCGATCACCTTGCCGCTTTCGGTGTCGATCACCTGCGTGTGGGTCGAGCGGGTGACGAAGAGCCGGTGGTTGCGGCCATCGGCGAGGACGTAATCCCACCCGCCTTCTCCGCCGATTTGCAGAGTGTTCTTGACCGTCCACTTAGACTGAGCGTGGCCCGGCAAAGAACCGGACATAAGCAATGCCGCTGCAAACAGAAAACCATACTGAAACTTTCGCACTTTTTTCCTCCTGGAGTGGGTGAGTTACGCCGCACACGAGCGGCTTGGAATCGACAGCGGCAAAGGTAACACAGCGAAGATGAATTGGCGCTGAAGGTGAGGATAAGTTCCGAAATTGTGACATTCCCTTGACATGCCGGGGAAGCTTTGACGCTCTGCGCCGCGTCCAACAGTGAGATATGCGAGTGAGGCTTCCCCTCTCGGGATTCATCGCGACTTTACTTCTGCTGCTGGCACTGCCCGTCTGCGTGCGGGCAGCCGCGCCGGACTCTCCCGTAGGCCGCTGGAAGACCATCGACGACCACACCGGCCAGGCCAAGGCAATCGTGGAGATCCGTGAGGTAAGCGGCGAGCTGGATGGCCGGGTCATCCAGATCTTCCATCCGCCAGAACCGCACCCGGTATGCCGGAAGTGCACCGGCGCGCTTAGAAACAAGCCGGTGATGGGCATGCAGATTCTCTGGGGCATGCGCCAGGACGGCAGTGACTGGACCGGCGGCCGCATCCTCGACCCGGAAACCGGCAACATCTATCGCTGCACGCTATCGATCGAGAATGGCGGGAAGGCGCTGCGCTTGCGCGGGTATATCGGGTTTTCAGTATTCGGGCGCACGGAACAGTGGGTAAGAGCGAAGTAACAGTCAAGAGCTGCGCTCATCGCACCAGCGCGCTCACATGCACACCGATAAAATAAGGCCAGATCACCAGCGCAAAAACGCCTTTCCAGAAACTCAGGTGGAGATAGCCGATGGTGAAGAGCCATGCGGCGAACCACAGCCCTCCGAAGAAGGTATGTTGTTCGACTCGGATTTTCGGCACAACGTTCTTGCAAGGAGCCTCTGTTTCCACGGTTCCCCCCTCCGCTGACGACCATTCTGTGACACGCTGGATTCGGCGGCTGTGAGGTGCAGCACAATGCAAACAGCAATCGGGTTAACGGCGAACTAGAGCCCTGCCGGAGATGATTGCGCAGGCTTGGCGAGCTCTGGTGCCGCTTCCGCCGCCGGCAACGTAAAGTGAAACGCCGCCCCCGACCCCAACTCGCTCTCCGCCCAGATGCGCCCGCCGTGCGCCTGCACGATGCGCTTCACAATCGCGAGGCCGAGCCCAGTCCCGCCCGATTCGCGCGAGCGCGCCTTGTCCACGCGGTAAAACCGCTCGAAGATGCGGTCCAGATGCTCGCTTGCAATGCCCGGCCCGAAGTCGCGCACGCTGAATTGCACTTCGCCGCCATCCAACTTTGCTCCGACCTGGATGCGTTTGCCGCTCTTGGCGTACTTCAGCGAGTTCTCAATGAGATTGCCGAAGACCTGCGTCATGGCGTCGAGATCGGCCATCACCTGCGCTTCCGGCGCGCCCGCCGACTCAAGCTTGACTCCAGAGTCGACCACAATCCCGCCCAGCGCGTGAATGGCGTCGGAGACCAGCGAACGCGCGCTCATGGGCCGCAGCGCCAGCTTGTAGTCGGGGCTTTCCACGGTCGCGAGAGCCAGCAGGTCCTCGGTGAGCCGGTTCATGCGCGTGGCATTCTTGAGAATGATGCCGAGAAAATCGCGCGTGGTTTCCGGCTGCGGGTCAGGATCGTCGATGATTGTCTCCACATAGCCCTGGATCGATGTCAGCGGCGTGCGCAGTTCGTGGCTCACGTTGGCGATGAACTCGCGGCGCGATCTTTCCGCAGCCTCGATGCTGGTCACATCGTGCAGCACCACCAGCGCGCCTCCGTCGCCCAGCGGCGCCGCATTAATTTCAAAGACGCGCCCCGGCGCCAGCGAGCTGGCGCGGCCGAAGCAGAGCTCGTGCCGGTTCAGCGCCCCACGCAGGCAGGTCAGCAGATCAGGGTCGCGGACAGAATGCACCAGCGGCCGTCCGGCGCGGATCTGCGTCCCTGCAATGCGCTGCATCACCGCATTGGACCAGCGCACGAAGCCTTCCGGCGTGACAGCGAAGACCGCCTCCTGCATCGAGTCGAGAATCGCCGCCAGGTCCTGCCCGCGGCTCTCGATTTCGGCAAAGCTCTGGTGCAGCCGCTCGGCCGTCTGGTTCAGCGCCGACTCCATCACTGACAGATCATCGTCTTTCAGGCTTTCCGGCAGCCGCGCGGTGAGGTCGCCGGCGGCAATCCGCCGCGCAAAAGTCGACACCCGCCGCAGCCGCGCCGTAACCCGATGCGCCACCCACCCAGCGATGGGGATCGACACGCCCAGAGCGATCAGCACCGCCCATCGCGCCTGGTGCAGAGCGAAATGAAAAATCACCTCCGTCAACGCCGCCTGCAGTGCGAGCAGCAGCGCGATGACACCGAAGAGTCGGGTGAGGAGTCTGGAGCTCACTGGTTGGCGCTCAAAATTGGCGAAGATGAATGCACGCCGTCTATAGAAATATCCCGTCCTATTCGGCGCGGGGAATCTCAAAGCGATAACCGGCGCCGCGCACCGTCTTCAGATAACGCGGATTTTCCGGGTCGATCTCGATTTTCTCACGGATGCGCCGCACATAGACGTCCACGGAACGCGGCGTCACGAACCGCGCATCGCCCCACACCGCGTCCAGCAGCCGGTCGCGGCTGAAGACGCGCCCCGGATGCCGCGCCAGGTAATCGAGCAGGCGGAATTCCGTCGCCGTAGTCGTCGTGATCTCGCCCCGCACCCGCAACTGCATGGCGTTTGCGTCGATCACCACGTCTTCAAAGCTGGTAACTGCGGGAGTCGTCGGCCGCTCGAACCGTCGCAGCACCGCCTTCACGCGCGCCACCAGTTCGCGGGTGCCGAAAGGCTTGGTGATGTAATCGTCTGCCCCCTGCTCGAGGCCGAGCACCCGGTCATTTTCGCTCGCCCGCGCCGTCAGAAAGATGATCGGGACGGTCGACAGGCCCGGATGACTGCGCAGCCGCCGGCAAACGTCCAGCCCGTCGCCCCCAGGAACCATGATGTCGAGCAGAAACAGCGCCGGCGGCTGGCGCTCGGCGTCAGGAATAACGTTCATAGGGGTCTGAAACAGGCGCACATCGAAGCCCGCCGCCTGAAGATGATGCTGTACCAGTCTGGAGATGTCGGCGTCGTCTTCCAGGACAAAAATGATCTGGCTCAACCGGTCTGCCCTCGGCCGGCGGTCGTTAAGACCCCGGTTAGAAACTCAAGAACAGACTAATGCAGCCAGGCAAAAGGATTGCAAACGTTTGATGAATTTGCCCCGTCCCGGCTGCCCGAAAAGCCAGTCGGCCCGCAGCC
The DNA here is from genome assembly GCA_035935755.1 of Occallatibacter sp. Taxonomy (GTDB): domain Bacteria; phylum Acidobacteriota; class Terriglobia; order Terriglobales; family Acidobacteriaceae; genus Telmatobacter. The sequence continues at coordinate 113,301 of DASYWU010000045.1, forward strand.
ATTCCCCCGCACCTCCCGCCGCTTTCACCCGCTTTTTTCTTGACGGCAGCCTTGCCGTCTGCGAGACTTCGTACCGCTTATCCGGCGCGAGAAAAGTTGTTCTGTTTCTCCGGAGGAGCGGGGCCTTTTGCCGGCGCGTCCCGGGCGGGGCCGCGCTCGGCTGGAACTGGTTTTGCGTCGCCATACGCCGCTCAAACCACACGAAATGGAGGAGAACATGAAGAAGTACTTCGCGGAACTCGTGGGCACCTTCATCCTGGTGCTCTTTGGCTGCGGCACCGCGGTGGTTGCCGGGGCCCAGGTGGGCATACTCGGCATCGCGTTCGCCTTCGGGCTGGCGTTGATCGCGGCGGCCTACGGCATCGGTCCAATTTCCGGCTGCCACATCAATCCTGCCGTCAGTCTCGGCGTATGGACCGCCGGCCGCATGTCCGCAAAGGACATGATCGGCTACTGGGTGGGCCAATTTGCCGGCGCCATCCTGGCGGCCTCGGTGCTCTGGATCATTATGCGCGGCGTCGCCGGCGGCTACGACGTCGCTGTCAGCGGCCTGGGGCAGAATGGCTGGGGGCCCGGTTACCAGGGCGGATACGACCTGATTTCAGCCATCGTCTTCGAATTGGTGGCCACGGCCATTTTTGTCGTCGTCATCCTCGGCTCGACGCAAAAAGGTGCGCCGACAGGCTTGGCCGGACTTGCCATCGGCATCACTCTGGTGGCGATTCACATTTTCGGCATCCACATCACCGGCGTCAGCGTGAACCCGGCGCGCAGCCTGGGACCGGCACTGTTTGTCGGCGGCAAGGCATTGCAGCAGGTCTGGCTCTTCCTGCTCGTCCCCAGCCTGGGCGGCATCGTCGCGGGACTGCTCTTCCGGATCAAGGTTCTGGATGCGGAAATGGTGAGTCCGGCGGCGGCTACGGCCAAGGCGCAAATCGGCCTCTAGCTCAGATCAGGCTGCCGAGTCTTCCTGGTGAACGCACTCGAGCCTTTCCAGTTCCGACGGCTCTTCCGGGATGGGCGGCTTTGGCGCGGGCGGCGGTTCAGCCGCTGCCCGCCTTCGCGAAAGTTCTTCACGCTTTTCGCGCTGCTTGCTGCGCACCTGCTGCCAAGCCACCAGGATCAGCACCGGGAAGGTCACCGCAAACATGATCGCCGCCGTGCTGTTGTGCAGCGTCGGCGGCGGCCCGGGAATGTCCTGCCCCACATCGCGATAAAGCAATCCCAGCGCCACGAAGACGAATACCAGTTGCGTGCAGAAAACTCGCAGCGAAGCCTTCCCCAGCGTAAGGAACGGCTCCACCGAGATCATGCGCATCAGCGGTTTGCGCATGCAATAGCAGAAGATGCCGAAAGCCGCTGTATTCAGCGCATACAGCGGCCCGATCTGCCACTTGTCTAACCACATCCCCAGCGCCTGTTGCATCAGGTGCGGCCCCCACGCACTGAAGCGGACGCCGACGAAGAAGGCGCAAATACCCAGGCAGCACCACATCAGCCATCGCGGCGTTTTCATGATCGGGCCCGATACCGTGGCCGAGCGTGCTCCCAGCCAAAGAGCAATGATCCACAAAGCCTGCCAGCCGAAGAGATTGAACGATCCCGTCTCCTGCATGGGAATGTTCAGGTGCGTCGCCGCCATCAAGGCATTGTGCACAATGTCGCGCAATCCGAACTGGGCCAGGATCCACACTGCCGCGCTCACGCTGAGCACCACCTTCCAGCTCCAGCGCGCAGCAGCCCACAGCAGCATCGGCGTCATAAAAAGAAAAATTACGTACATGGGCAGAATGTCGAGCAGCGGCGGGCAATAAAGCAGGAACACCGAGCCGATCACCGCGATCAGCGGATGTGCGAGATAAAAATCCAGTTCGTCGGTGAGCGCAGCTTTATGCGTGTGCACGGCATAAGCCGCCACCACCGTGAACGCAATCGCCAGCGTCAGCAGGTGATAGCCGTACACCTTCAGCGAGCGTTTCCACAGCCGGACGTGCACCCCCGGCGGATCCTGCATCGCTTCGTGAATATAGAGGCGCCCCACCAGCAGCGCCGAAATAAACACAAATCCTGCAGCCGACGAGAAAAAACCGAAAGGCGAATTGACCACGTCGCTGAACTTGGTTGGCATGTGCACGCAGGTCATCCAGACCAGGAACAGCCCGCGTAATGCGTCAAGTTCAGGCCGGCGTTCGAGACGGGGGAAACTCATGCAAAGGAATAACCGGGGACCTGTAGTCCTTTCATGGTTAGACGCTCCGTTCTCGTGGCCGTTGCTTCCAAGTGGACAGCGTCAAAAAGCACCGAGGAAAACTCGATCGGGTTGCCTCAGCGAACGAATTTTCCAGGAGGGAAAGCGTGAGCCTTCAATAAACACAATAGCCTGCGGGTGTCCCGGCGTCCGAATTCGGGATCCGGAAAACTCCTACAGCCCCACTGCGTCAATATGCACTACACTCGGGTGCCCGGCATCCCGATTTCAGGACCCGGGAAAACTCTACAGCCCGCCGTTTAAACGCCCTGTAGAACTGCCTCAATAACCGCAAAAAAAATTGCCGGGGAACAGCAGCTTTCCCGCTCCCCGGCAGTGTTGTCCTTTTGGTGATCACCCGTCGTTCACGCGGCGGGCTCGGCGCTTTCCAGCTCGGCGATGTAGTCGATCACCGCCTCGCTCCAGCCGTCGATGTGGGTCCACTCACCGTAGCCCACGCCGTTGCGGTTCGACGCCACGTTGATCACGTAGCCCCGGCCGTGCGGCGCGTTCACGCGGTCGTGCGACTGCTCGTCCGTGATAACCACAACGCGGTCGTATCCCAAACGGCAATCCGCCTCGGCCTTTTCCAGCGCCGCGCCCAGGTACGTGCCCGAGTGCGGCTGGCTGGCTTCGAGCGCATCGCGCAGCGCCATACCGCGGCGCGAAGCCACTTGCACCGCGCGGTCCGAGAAGGTGTAAATCGTCACCTTCTCCGCGATCTCGCGCAGCAGAATGGCCAGCCCGTACGCAGCATCCGTGCGGCGCATCTCCGAGCGCTGCGAGAGCGGCGATTCCATCGAGCCGGAGACGTCGACCAGCAGCACCGTGTGCCCAGCCAGGCGAGCCATGCGTCCGTCGAGCGAGCGGAACATCGCCTGCTCCAACGCCGCCTCCCACTGCGGAGCATTGCGCGCAGCAGCGAGGAAGCGGAAGGGCAGTACGCGATCCGTCTTCATCGCGGCGAGCGCGGTGAAAACCAGATCTTCGCCCACGCCGGCGGCCTGCATGTTGCGCAGGTTGCGTAGCAGTGCCAGCGCGCCGAGCTTGCGCTCCGCGAGCAGACGCTCCCACACCCGGCGCTTGTCCGCACCCTCGGCGCGGCCTGCAGCCGACAGCGCCACTTCCCACGTGTCGGGAGTGGCCAGCTCATTCTGCGCCAGGCGCTTCCACAGCGCCGCCTGCTCCGCATCTGCGGGGCGGGCATGCGAGAGGAAGAGAACATCGCGCAGACGCACGGCGCCGGCACGATCGTACTTGGCCAGCGCATACTCATCGAACTTGCCGAAGGCCGCGGCCAGGCCCTTCTTCACCTGCGCGGAGAGCGGCTGGCGTCCGCCGGCCCAGTAGATGGCGACAAACTCGCTGAGTTCATCGGCGCGCTGAATCACGCGGGCAAGAGTCTCGGCCACCAGTCCGCGGTGCGATGCGTGGCGCGCCATCTCGCGCACCAGCAGAAGCGGCGCGTGACGCAGCTTCATCCGCTCGCGAGCCTCGATGGCCAATGCGGCCACGCGCTCGGCAGCAACTCGCGGCACCAGCTCGGCGATGCGGCCGGCAATCTGCACTCCATCCTCATAGAACTCGCCCTCCCACAGCATGCAGGAGAGAACGGAACGCCGCAGGGCCTGCTCGAACGTGATGACCTTGGCCGGCGCTCCCTCGTGCGTGCGCGGCACAGTGTAATTGCGAAGATTGAGAACGTTCAGGCGCAAAACATGCCTCCTTCCTGAAGCAAAAGAAAAGTCTGCCGGGGAAAAATCGGGCGCGAAAGGTGATGCACTGAGCTACACCAGCCCAAAGGACCAGCGGCAGGATTCGAACCTGCGACTCCGCTTGTGCGGCGCTCTACCGAAGTATCCGTGCCCTGCGCCACCGGCAGAATGATTGATTAACGTGGAGTGAAACTGCGAATGATTATCTCAGGCGCGCAGCCTCTTCGTTTTCTTCGCAGCCACTATCAGCAGCGACACATGCGCCGTTTCCGCGAAAACCCTGCACCGGCCTTCTGTGCCCGTCGCTGAAGTCCAGCGCCAGCTTTGCCATTTGATCCCAGCTCGGGCGATATCGGTCCCAGTACTCGGTGCACTCATACACCGGGAATGGTATCTGCCTGGCAGGAGACGAGTTGGTGCAGACCACCAGCACGTCCGTTTCGCGATAGCCAATAGTGAACTGGCCGTGAACGCAGCTTCGGCACAGGTGCTCGTTGCCCACCGGTGTGCCGTTCTTCAGCTTCAGCTTTGCCATGGCGATTCCTTTCCATCCGGACGCGCCGGAAAAGTTCAGTTCAAGCCCTGTTCAATCCAGCACTACACTCGGGTGCCCCGGGTCCCGATTTTGGGACCCGGGATGGACAAATACCAAAGACTCGTGGCCGGGGAATAATCGGCGGCGGGAACCGGGCGGCCTCACTCTCGTGAGATCGCCCGTCGGTGCTCTACCCACTGAGCTACCGGACCTTTCGCCCGGACGGGATTCGAACCCGCGCCCCCCGCGTTTAGCAGACGAAGTAACCGCTACCTGCGCCACCGGCCAACAACACAAATTGTTTTTCATCCATAACTCTGCACCGGGGAATAAGCGAAAAGAGGCGGGTGCGGAATCTCTGCTCCACGGTGTCGTTTGCTTCGGGACTACGCCCCCACCCCGCGAAGTTAGTATTTCCGGCAGGTTCTCCTTACCTGCGTTCCCTGGTTGCGGAGGAAGTAACTCTCTTCTTTCGCCACCGGCGCGAAACGGTTAAAGCTGAGTTATGGACAGGATTCTCCTCTCTGCCGCGCAAGACCTTCCCGGGGCACAAAAACGAAGAGGAATCATCGCTGCCTTGCGGCGATTTATCCCGAGGGAACAAGCGAAAACAGGGATTGGTCGATTTTCGAGTCGAAGTACCTGTGTTCTTCGCCACTCGGGAAGTTATGAAATTGAATCCACGATGCGCAGGAGGCGGAACACCGGAGGGCTAGCTGAAATCGACAGACCACGCCCGGTGACCGGTACAGCTATACTTCGGCTGTTCCAGCCTTCGCATCGAGATTTGCGAGATAAGTTCCACGGGCGTTTCTCCTACGCGTCTATTACTGTGCCATAACTCGGCAGTAAATTGCAACAGGCTTGCAGAATAATTGTCGCGAAATAAGTGAGACTTAGCGCCGGTTAAGTATGGAAACTATTTCTGGGCAATGGCGATAAATCGCAGCCGCACATAGTCAGCCGTCCAGTTACCAGCGGGATCGCGCAGAGCCGGCGCCAGCAGTTCCACCGTCTCATGCACAATCTTCTCGCGAATCGACTCGGGCAGGGTGTCCAGCACTCCGCGGCGAAAGGTCCTGATCCATCCGGCCATCCCGCTCTCAGGCAGCGGCGTCGGCCGCGGTATCAGCGCGATCTGCTTCAGGTGAAATCCGCGATCCTCAAGACGCCGCGAGTATTCCCCGTCCGACGGATAGTAATTCGCATCGTTGCTGCGGCCGTCATAACCATTTCGATCGAGCACCGCGGCTAGCGCCACGCGAATAGCCGCGATGTTGCCGTGACCTCCCATCTCCGCCACGAAACGCCCGCCGCGCTTCAGCACGCGATGCACTTCCGCGAGCACCGCATCCTGCTCTCGCATCCAGTGCAGCGCTGCGTTGGAAAAGACCGCATCGAACGCCGCATCGGGATAGGGCAATTTCTCCGCGGATCCTTCGTCCACCTCTATTCCGCGTGTGCGCGCTGCAGCAGCCATCTCAGCCGAAGCATCGAAGCCGCGCACCCTAGCGCCGGTCGAGACGAGACGGGAAGTAAGCTGCCCGTCCCCGCAGCCGAGATCGAGAATCTTCTCTCCGGGTTGGGCATTGAGCCATTCAAGCACTCCGCCCGCCAGTCCGGGCACAAAAGCGGCATTCTGGTTGTAGAGTTCCGGATCCCAGACCTGCGTCATGGACAAGCCTCTCGCTCCAGTGTCGCTTCTTTCGATTCCCCCCGCAACCGGGTGCCGCAAGCGAGTTAGTGTCACAACTCTGACGAGAGAAAAGACGCCACGGAGCCGGCGACGAAATGCCTGTGGTATACGTATAAGTCGACAGCAAGAAAACCTTTCCATTCAGCTCCGGCAAGGCCCTGCTGACAGACATCAAGCCATGGACATGCGTGATATTGCGAAGCTTGCCGGCGTTTCCAGCGCCACTGTCTCCCGCGTCATTAACGGATCGAACGCGGTGAGGCCGGCGACAGCGGAACGCGTGCAGCGGGTGATCGACGAGTACAAGTTCATTCCCAACGGCAGCGCAACCACGTTGAAATATGGCCGCAGCAGCACCTATGGGCTGATCATTCCCGACATTACCAATCCGTTTTTTCCCGAATTCATTCAGAATTTCGAAGGCATCATCGCCGACACCAACCACAACATGCTGATGGCCACCACTGCGTCGCATCCCTCGCGAATGCAGAAGACGATTCACCGCATGCTGGTGAGCCAGGTGGAAGGCATTGCGCTGCTCGCTTCGGAAATTGAGACGGAGCCGGTTGAAGCCATGATGCGAAATCGCGTGCCGCTGGTGACCATGGACCGCCGGCTGGTGGGCAAGGGGCTCAGCGACATTTCGGTGGACAGCACGAGCGGCATGAAGCAGGCGGTGGAGCATCTCTACCGGTTAAGGCACCGCAAGATCGGATATATCGGCGGCTCGGCGGGGCCGACCATTTCCGACCACCGGCGCAATTCGTTTCTGCGCGCCTTGCAGGAATTCGATCTGGCCGCGGATGACCGGTTCCTCCGCGTGGGCAACTACCGCATCAGCGGCGGCGAATCGGCCATGGAAGAGATTCTCGCCCTGGAGAAACGGCCGACGGCAATCATCACAGCCAACGACCTCACGGCCATCGGCGCTTTGCGGGTGATTCGGCGCCACGGTCTGTCCGTGCCGGAGGATTTTTCCATCGTCGGCTTTGACGACATCGAGTTGAGCGATATCGTCTATCCTCCTCTCACCACGCTGCACCTGCCGCGGCATGAGCTGGCGCGGAAATTTGTCACGGCGCTGGAAGCATTCGAGCCCGATCCGCACGCGCAAGGCAAGCAGTACAAGGTCGAAACCACATTGGTGGTGCGGAACTCGACCGGTCCTGCAAAAAAGCGAGAACGGAAGGCGGCGACCGCAGAGGCATAGCTTACCTGAAGAGAATGTTCAGTGCCACGCATGCGGCGAGCACTACGATGGCCAGCGCCCACGCGGAGCGGGAGATGTGCGTGCGGCCACCGGCCAGCGTAGAGTATGTGACGCCCGCCAATTCCTCGCGCGGCTTGCGCGGAGTAAACGTGCTCACCAGCGTCGCGACCACCAGCGCCACAAGCCATGCATAGAAAGCGCCGTAAAAATCGCCCAGCAACGGGCTGCCGTAAATCAGAAACCCGCTGCGGACGGCGATGCTGTGCGTCCCGGCAGCGGCTACTCCGCAGAGAAGGCCCCAGAATCCGCCTGCGGGCGTGGCCCATGTCGTGAACATGCCCAGAAGGAACACGGCGAAGAGCGGCGCGCTGAAAAGCGAAATCACCAGCTGGAGATAATCCATCAGGTTGTTATAGAAGAGCACGATGTACGCGGTAAGAATGCCGAGGCACGCGGCCAGGGCAGTGAATAGCCTGCCCACGCGAAGATAGTGCGAATCGCTGCGGCCGGGGCGCAGATGCGTCTCGTATAGATCATGCGTCCACAGGGTGGAGAAGGCGCTGATATTTCCGGCGAGCCCTGACATCAGGCTGGCCAGAATGGCCGAAATGCCCAGTCCCAGCAGCGCCGGTCCGTAATAAATGCGAATGAGCAGCGGCAGCGCGCGGTCGAAATCGGGATGTGGGCGCGACTTGAGAAAAAGCGCGGCGGCCATGGGGGGAAAGATGATCAGCCATGGAAAAATCAGCTTGAATACTGCGGCAATGAGCGGAGTTTTGATGGCGCCATCGACAGTTCTGGCGGTGAGAGCGCGCTGGATGAGGACGAAATCGGTGCACCAGTAGCCGAAGCTGAGCACCAGGCCCAGGCCGAAGACAACGCCGACGACGTCCAGTGTCGCAGCTCGAGGCGATGCCGCGGGCATGGTGCTCCACACATGCGCGGCGGCAGGTGGGAGATGGCGGAGGATCCCGCGCACGCCATGAAATTGGCGATAGACCTCATAGGCCATCGGCGCCAGGCCAATGACGGTGAGCGCGAGCTGAAGGACTTCGTTATAGATGGTGGCGCGCAGCCCCCCGGCAAGCGCATAACAGAGAACGACCGAGGCGGCGATTACAGCGACTACAGAAAAATTCCATCCGAAAAAAACATGCAGCACGGTGGAGATTGCAAAGAGACTGATGCCGGCGATGAGGACCATCATGATGGCCAGGCAGACTGCGCAGAGAATGTGTGTTGCGTTGTTGTAGCGGATGCGGACGAAATCGGGCACGGTCATGGCGCCGCTGCGTACGTAAACCGGCATCATGAACAGCGCCAGAAAAACCATCGCGGGAATGGCGCCGATCCAGTAGAAGTGCAGGGCGAGCGCTCCGTACTTGGCGCTTGTGGCGGCAATGCCCACGATCTCGAGCGCGCCGCAGTTGGCGGCAAGAAACGCAACGGCGCTGACCGCCGTGGGCAGCGCGCCGCGGGAATGGAGATATTTTGAGGCGGTGTCGGCATGGCGGCGCACGAGATAACCGACCGTTATGGCCGCGACCAGGTAGAGCGCGATCACGAGGAAGGTCAGCGCGTTAGCGGAAGCAGCAGGCACAGAGGGTGAGGATAATTGAATGGCCGCTCGACTGTCGTGGTAAAGTGCGCTGCACGCTGGACTGCGCAATCGGCCTGGGCGTGGTATAGACTTGTTGCCGGATGTATTCGGTTACATTCTCACATCTCCAGCGAGGGCACTCCTTTTGAAGATTCCAGACGAAGGAACAACCGCCGCATCATTTCTATCTCGCCGCGAATGGCTCGGGAAAATGGCTCTCCCCGCAACCGGCGCGGTTCTGGCCGCGGGCCTGCTCGACCCGAAAGGCGCGGCGGCAGCCAAACACAAGCCTGAAGAGACCCCCACAGACCTGGGCGCGCGTGTCTACAACATTCGCGATCATGGCGCGACGGGCGATGGAAAGACCGTGGACACCGCAGCCCTGCAGGCCGCGATCGACGCTTGCGCCAGGGACGGCGGCGGCACCGTGCTGGTTCCCGCGGGAACCTTCGTGATCGGCACAACCGAGTTGAAGAGCAATGTCACGCTGCACATCGCGGCCGGCGGCACGCTGCTGGGCAGCGCCGATGGCAAGCAGTATCACGCCGTCGACGCCATCCCCCTGAGCGGCGACACCACATTGCGTGACGGCAATTGGGCTCTGCTTTTCGCGGTGAAGCAGAAGAACATTCGCGTGGAAGGCCCAGGCACCATCAACGGCCAGGGCGCGCAGTTCCACTCGCCGCAGCGCGGAGTGCTGGCGCCAAGCGGATTGCGCGGCCCGCAGCGGCCCTATTTCGTGCTCCTCTACCAGTGCGAAGACGTGACCGTGCGCAACGTCAGCATGATCGATTGCGCCTTCCACTGCATCCGCCCGATCGAAAGCAAGCGGCTGCACATGGAGAACATCTACATCCACAGCCGGGTGAACGGCAACAACGACGGATTTCACTTCATCAGTTGCGAATATGCGACGGTAAGCAATTGCGTAGTGCTCTGCGGTGACGACGCGTGCGCCATGTTCGGCTCCTGCCGCAACATTACCGTGACCAATTGCTTCTTCAGCACGCGATGGTCGGTGTTCCGCTTTGGCGGCGGGCATGCAGGAAATATTGCCGTTTCGAATTGCGTGCTCAGCGTGGTAGATGGCTGCCCGTTCAAATTCCAGGGCGACGCCGGCTCTCTCTTTGAAAACATTTCGTTTTCCGACATCGTGCTCGACCAGGTGACCGGGCCCATCAGCATCAGCGTAGGTGCAACCAAGTCGCGGGAAGGCCAGGAATTTCCGCCAGTCGCCGTTCGCAACATTTCTTTCAGCCACATTCACGGCACGGTGACAACCAATCCGGATTCAACGCTGCCGGAATCCACGCTGCATGTGGGGTTGCGGCCGGGCGAAGCGCATTCGGCCATTGTGCTTAACGCCATCAATGGATGCATGATCGAAAATATCTCCTTCAACGACGTGCACATCACCTTCGGCGGCGGCGGCACGGCCGACGAGGGCGCGCGGCGCGATGTACCGCAGGTTTTTGGCGAGTACTTCGAACTGGGGCCCATCCCGGCCTATGGCCTCTACGCCCGCAACGCAAAGAGCATTACGCTTTCAAACGTCCGCTTCCAGACGGCCACGCCCGATCTGCGCCCGGCAGTGATCTTGGATCATGTCGAGGACGCAGCCTTTCTCGGATTCAGCGTGCAGGGCGACTTGCAGGCAGAATCGGTAGTGCGCCTGACCGGATGCAAGCAGGTGATGCTCTCGGCTACCCGCGTGCTCTCGCCATCCTCGACATTCCTCAGCTTGGAAGGCGCCGACAACGAAAACATCATTGTCGACGGCGGCGATCTCTCTAAGGCCTCATCTCCGGCGGTGTTTAAGAAGGGCGCCTCGGCCAACAGCGTGAAGCTGAACAACGTCACCTAAGATCACGCTTCTTCGTCCGCTCCGATCGCAACTTGAGCGGGAACTGCGGCTTTGAGAGGTCTAACCACTAAAAACGGAGGCGAAATGAATTCACACGCACGGAGAGAGTTTTTGAAACTGGCCGGCTTTGGCGCGGCGGGCGCGGCGGCCGTAGTCACCCCGCAAATCCCGGAGCAGGCGCGCGCACAGGAATCGACCACGGGTGCAAGCTTCGACGTGAGAGCATTTGGCGCGAAAGGCGACGGCTCGGCCATCGACACGCCCGCGATCAATCGCGCCATTGAAGCGGCGGCGTCAGCCGGCGGAGGCACCGTGCGCTTCCCCGCTGGAAACTACCTTTGCTATTCCATCCATCTCCGGAGCAAGGTCGCGCTCTTCCTCGATCAGGGCGCGGTGATTATTGCCGCGGACCCGCTGCCCGAGGGCCAATCGGGCGGGTACGACGATCCCGAGCCGAAGCAGCCCTGGGAGGCGTACCAGGACTTCGGCCACAATCACTGGCACAACAGCCTGATCTGGGGCGAGGATCTGCACGACGTCTCCATCTACGGGCCGGGGCGTATCTGGGGCCGCGGTTTGGTGCGCAGCAACAGTCCTGACAGCCACAATCCGCGCGACAAAAGAGTCCAAGGCGTCGGCAACAAGTCCATCGCGCTGAAGAATTGCCGTAACGTCACGCTGCGCGATTTTCAGATCCTCAAAGGTGGATGGTTCGGCATTCTCGCCACCGGCGTGGATAACCTGCTCATCGACGGGCTGACCATTGACACAAACCGCGACGGCATGGACATCGACTGCTGCAAGAATGTCCGCATCGTAAACTGCGCTGTGAATTCGCCCTGGGACGACGCCATCGTGCCCAAGAGCAGCTATGCGCTGGGACGTATCAAGCCGACGGAAAATCTCGTAATCAGCAATTGCTACGTGACCGGCTGGTACCAGGAAGGCACCCTGCTCGACGGCACCTGGAAACCGTTCGACGAGTCGCGGCGCGTGCCGCATACGGGGCGGATCAAGTGCGGGACAGAATCCAATGGCGGGTTCAAGAATCTCACCATTTCGAACTGCGTCTTCGACCGCTGCCAGGGCCTGGCGCTGGAGACCGTGGACGGCGCTCTGCTGGAAGATGTAACCATCACCAACCTCAGCATGCGCGGCATTGTCTCCTCACCGATTTACATGCGCCTGGGCCGGAGGCTGCGCGGGCCGGAGGGCATCAAGCCCGGAACGTTGCAGCGCGTGCTGGTGAGCAATGTCGTGTGCTCCGATTCGGCGCCGCAACTTGGTTGCATAATAAGCGGTATTCCCGGTTACGACATCCGCGACGTCAAGCTGCGCGACATCTACATCCAGCATCGCGGGGGCGGGACGAAAGAAGACGCCGCCATTGTTCCGCCGGAAAACGAGACCGGATACCCGGGGCCGAAGCGCTTCGGGCCCATGCCTTCGCAGGGCTTCTTCCTGCGCCACGTTAGCAACGTCGAGTTGAGCGGAATCGAAATTGCCGCGATGACGGAAGATGTGCGGCCCGGGTTCGTGCTCCAGAATGTAACCGGCGCAGACTTCTTCCACATCAAAACGCCATCGTCTGCTCCTGCAATCGTGACACGCGATTCCAAAGATGTGGAAGCACGGTGGGTGCGCGGCGTGAAGGACGGGAAGGTGGCCTAGAACGGACGCGCAGCGATCCGTAATGCAATGCTCGGGAACTCCCCTGGAGGTCGGCCATTGTGAATCCTGTTGAACGCTTGGAGCGGCGCGATTTCTTGCGAACCGGGACCATGGCCGTCGGCGCCTTCATGCTCGCAGGCGCGCGACCGGCGTGGTCCGCGCGCGAAAACAAAACCGTACTCTTTAACGGCAAGAATCTTCGCGGCTGGACGATGGCGGAAAACAGTCAGAGTTCAATTTCCGGCAGCGATATTGCCGACCTGGCGGCACTGGTGAAGGCGATCCAGACCAAAGCAAACGGCGTGGCCGCCTACCTGAATGGCACTCTCGACGATGCGGTCAAGCATGACCTCGCGGCATTCGACACGTCGGATGCAGCGAGCATCAAGACGGCGCGCTCTGCCCTGGCAAAGAGTCTTACTGCGATCGTCAAGGGCCCGTCCATCTACGACAAAGCGCGATTCGCAGGCGTTCATCTGCGCCCGGAAACGCAAAAACTCGTGCGCGGCAATCCGCAAGGACTGCGACTCGCGGAGATGAATCGAGCACTGCTCGCCGATGCTTTCGCCGGCGCCATCGCGCCTGTAAAACCTGGTTGGATAGTGAAAGACGGCGCGATGTCCAGCACCGGCTCAGGCCGCGGAGTGATTTTTTCGGCGCACGACTACGGCCGCTTCCGCTGGACCTTCACCATTCGGCATGTCTCCGGAAATCCCGATCATCAGGCCTGCGTACTGATCTTCTGCACGCGCCCTGCTTCCAACGAGATTCCCCTCGACGCGCTGGGGGGGATTCAGTTCCAGGTGCCCCGCGGCGGCCACTGGGACTACCGAGCCGGTCACAACAATGCCGGAAACGGCGAATTCACGTCGATCACCAGAGTTTCCTTCGATCCGCACCAGTGGAGCAGAGTCGAGATTGTAGCGGACGCGAGCCGGGGCATGGCCCGCATGGCGGTGGCGCAACCGGTGGGCAGCAAAGCCGTAGAAGTACTGCGGTTCAGCGATGCCACAGCGGGAAAAGTCGGCCCGATTGCACTGCAAATGCACAACCAGGGCCTCTTCGACGAGTACAAGGACCTCGCGATCGAAACAAATCCGAAGAACCTTGACCTGCTCACGTCGGCGTAGGATCGCATTTCACGCCTCGGCCCGCTTCGCCCGGGCCCCGCGCCAGTAAAGCGCCAGCCCGATCAGCACAGACACGCCGGTGCATAGCAGGAGCCCAGCGGCCCATCCCACTTTGCTCGTTCCGTCGCCGGGCGACAGGAACGAAACAAAAATTCCGATCAGCACAACGGCAAACCCGAGACTACCGCAGATCCACACTCCTGCTTTCCCTCCCGGCACCAGCACGGCGTGTGTGTTCTCCCTCCGGTCTCGCCGCCCGGCAAGCTTGATCACCGCGCCAAACATGTAGAGGAAGGGAATGAAGTAGAGGATCACCGCCGCGTCCACAAGCAACTGGTATTGGTGCTGCGCCGACTGGTTAATCTGGCTCAGCAGCAGAATCGCGCCTGACAGCACCGCCTGCACCAGGATCGATATGTACGGCGTCCTCCACTTCGGGTGAATTTTGCCGAAGGCCCGCGGCAGATATCGGTCGATTCCCACCACGAAAGGCACGCGCGCAACTCCCGCAACCGTCGATCCCACGCCGCCGGCATTGCCCGCAGTCACCAGAACCGCCGCCAGCACGCCAATGAATCCCAGCTTCAAAGCCCCGGAACCCAGCGCGATGGCCTGAAAGACTCCGCTCTGCGGATCGACATTCCCCGAAGGCAACAGCGCCAGAACCGCGAAAGTGCCGGCAATATACATCAGCGCAATCAGCGCGCCTGCGCCAAAAACCGCACGGGGCAGCGTGCGCCGTGGATCGCGCACTTCTTCGCTCATTGCCGACACCAGTTCCAGCCCGGTAAACGCAAAAGCAATTTGCGACCAGAAATTCACCGTGTCCCAATTCCAGGTCGGCAGCATGTCGGCCACCGTAAAGTGGGTCAGCGACCCATAGCGGAACACGACCACGATGGCAATGCCGGCCAGGATCAACAGCGGAATGTACGTACCCACGCCGCCCGCATTCTGCAGCCACTTGCCCACATTTAGGCCGATGACGTTCAGCAGCACTGCCGCGGCCAGCATGGCCAGCGAGACAGGAATCAGGAAGGCGCGATCATCGGCCAGCGCCGCCCCTCGCGCGCCACCCAGTACATACGCCGCCATCGACGCGCTCGCCAGCAGCAGTCCTGGAAAATAAAAAACGGTGTAGATCCAGTAAGTCCAGCCGGCAACGAACCCGTGAAAAGGCCCAAAAGCCTCGCGCGCCCAGACGTAAAGCCCGCCCTCTTCGGGAAAGCGCGAAGAAAGCTCGTTAATGACCAGCGCGCCGGGGACAAAGAAAAAGACTGCGGCGATCACCCACAGGCTGATGGAAGATGGTCCATTGTGTCCCGCAGCGGCAATCCACCGCGGGCCGAGCACAGCGGCGATGTCGAAGAGCAACACATCCCAGAACCCCATCGTCTTGCGTAACTGCGAGCGCGTATCTTCCGCGCCGGGCGCAGCTCCGCGAGACGTCGAGTCTATCTGCATTCAAGCATCATAAAGGAGAAGCGGCCTGACCCGGCGCTCTCGCTCGGTTCAGCTACCTGCTGAATCAGCGAAGCTGTGCTTGCGAGAAAACGGATCGGCCCCCTCCGAGCTGTCACCGGTGCCCCGCACCGGGCGGATGCATCTATCTCAGAGGGTGCAAAAATCCTGCGCCGGGGGAGAAGATATGAATAAAAAGCTTCTGGGAACGGGCCTGGTGCTTGTTGCCATCGGTGTGGCACTGGTGAAACGACGCGATTGCAATCGTGTCTGCAAAGGCATTGCCAGATACCTGGCGTCTGCCGGCGGCTCCAGGCTGGTGAAAGCCTTTATCTCCTAGCAACCGGCTTCTCGCCTGGCGAAAGCGCCCGGGGGCTCTCGTATCAGGGCGCTCCGGCTGACGCTTCATTCGGTGTGATCACCATCTCCCGCGCCGGATCCAGAGTCTCGAACCCCTCACTCCTTGCCGCCGCCAGCAAGTTGCCCGCGGCGCTTACGAATGTGATCTCCGTGCCACGGAACATGTCGCGCGCAGTCATCGCCGCGGCCAGCTGCAGCGCATCGGGCCAGCGTAGCGCGGTACGATCCAGAAGCTGCCGTGCACTCTCCAGTACCGCGGGATTTAACGGCTGCTGCACCATGCGCGAGGACTCGAGCCGCACTCCCTCCAAGGCCGATAGCGCGTCTTCCGGCGCGATCTCGCCGGCACGCTCGCGCCTGCGTATCGCCGCATACACTTCCAGCGGCGTCGAAGCCGAAAGCAGCTTGCGGTTGTCCTCAACGGTTTCCATCAGGCGGATCAGCGCATCGGTACCCGGTTCGCGCACGAAGAGCTTGGCGAACGCCGTGGCCTCAAGGAAATAGAAGCTCACTGGTCACCCCGGTCTTCGTCGATGGCCAGGGCCAGCGACTCGCCCTGCACCGAGACGGGATGGAAGCGTTGCGTCTCTTCGGCAATGCCCGCTTCCGCCCGGTTCAACCGGATAGTAGTGGTGGGATACGCCGGCGTCTTGGGATTCGCAATCTTGCTCGTCAACACTACTCCCCGCTGAATCGCCTCAGCCAGCACCGATTGCCGCGATTCGGGATGCTGATTCCAGCGGTACGCCTTGCGCGGCAAAAACGAATCGCGAAACCACTTCAGCGCGATGAAAGCATGGCCACCACGCTCGGCTTCGGCCAGCGCCGAGCAAAGTTCCTTCACCCGCGCATCCATATCCGCCGGCATCACCGGCTCATCCAGATCCTCTTCCTCGTCACGCGGCATAGGCGCCCGCTGCGCTCGTGCGCGCGCCGGTGCTTCGCCTTCGCTCACGCGCTCAAAATAGATTCGGACCTCGTCTTCTTCCGGCGACCAGGTATCCGCCATTGAATTGCGCCGCTTGCTGCGCCCGTTTTCACTGCAGAGTTCCACGATAGCCTGGTAGCCTGGAGGCGCCAGGAAGCGCAATGCCCGCACCAGCCCGGGATCCTGCGAGTAGGCAAGCTCGTTTAATGCATCTTCGATAATCTCTTCCGCCGCGGGAATGGTGAGGTTGCCAGGCTCTATGCCGCCTGGTACGGCTCTGGTCGATTTCATTTCTTTCTCCCGTTCTTTATCCTGCCCGGGGAACTATCTAAGCCGCCGACTGGGCCATCTAAACTGCCTACACGGCTACCCCGCACCTGAGACAGCATCTTTCGTCCTGGGCCCACGCCACCTCCGGCTATCCCGAGCTGCATTACGCGTCCGTTGACCTAATTGCGACGCGGGTGCGGTCCCAGCCTGGCTTCACTCGGGCACCGGTCCATTCATTTCATGGCGAATCTGTTCTGTTGAGTGGTTTTGTTGACTAGTCTCTGTATCCGGCCGCTACTTCCGGCTTACCCCAATTGGTTGAGAAGGTGTAAGAAGAACCATGCTGTCCATACAAGAACTGTCAGCGAACGATCGATTTCGCTTCTTCCTCTACTCGCACGGATTCGAAAAACATTGTAACTCAATTCAAGGTTTTTCAACTATTTACTTTGAACACTTCTTTCGTCCGGGAAGGCCGGCCGCCTTCGCCGTCTAAACGCCCCGGGCACATCGGAAAAACGCTCTCTGCACCCCCGCAAGGCCTTGAAAGGACCCCGCCTGGCAAGGAAAGTCAGCGGGACATCGCCCAGAAACGGCGCCAGGCCGCCGGGACGGCCGCAAATCGTATTTTGCCCGGACCCTCCCAGCCCGTAGAATAAGGCCATGCGCCGCAGTTTGCTCCTGCCACTTTTGTTGTGGTGTCTGGCTACGACCGGCTTGCATGCTGATGGTCCCGCTTTCGACCTGGCCGGCCCAAAAGTAGACGTGCACGTCAAGCGCGGTGACCTCACCCTCCCCATTTCGCAAACCCCCAATCTCCTGCCCGGCGATCGCCTCTGGATCCACCCGGACCTGCCCGCCACCCAGTCCGCCCACTTCGTCCTCATCGTCGCCTTCCTCCGCGGCGCCACCAATCCGCCACCTCCGGACTGGTTTACCCGCGTGGAAACCTGGAACCCGGACGTGCGCAGCGAAGGCGTCTTCGTTACCGTTCCCTCTGGAGCCCAGCAGGCCCTCCTCTTCCTCGCTCCTGAAACCGGCGGCGACTTCAACACCCTCCGCAACTCCGTTCGTGGTTTGCCTGGCTCCTTTGTCCGCGCCGCCCAGGACCTCCAGGCCGCCAGTTGGGACCGCATGCGCCTGCAGGCTTACCTCAAGGAAGTCAAATTCACCTCCCTGGCAGACCCGGCGACCCTCAAAAATCGCGCCGAAATGGCCGCCCGCAGCCTCGGCATCAAGATCAACGAGTCGTGCTTCGACCTTCCTCCCGAACAACAGGTCTCGTGCCTCTCACAGCACTCCGAAGGACTGGTGCTCGACGACGCCCATGCCGAATCGCTGGTCTCGCAGCTCACCAACGGCGACACGCTGAACCTGGTCAACGCCATCAGCTCCACCAACATCGGTGGCGGCGGTGCTTACAGCCCTTACATCGGCGCCATCGTCGATACCGCCCGCATCCTCTCCTCATTGCATACCGCCCACTTCCAGTACATCCCGGCCTTGGCGATGCCCACCGAGGACACGCTGAACCTGCGCCTCAACATGCCGCCATCGTTCCGGAATCCCAAATCGGTGGTCGTTATTGCGCTGCCGCCGCTAGGGCCTTCGCGCCCTGAGCCGCTCCATCCCATCAGTCCAGGCGACGACTTCTGCGTCCAAAAGCCCGACCTGGTTCTGCCGGCGGAAGGTGCGCCCCTGCTCTTCGCCACTCGCCTTGCCCATGATCTCGTGCTTCACATCGACTCCGAACAGGCCCGGAAAGGCCTGCCTGTCGATCTGCCGCTCGTGCCTGATCCGGCTCGCGGCGGCCTCGTCCTCGTCCATCCAGCTCCGTCCTTGCCAGACGGCGAACTGGTCGGCGTGGTGCGGGGCAAATGGGGCTTCGACGACTGGCAGGGACCGCATTTCCTGCTGCGCGCCTCCCAGCCCGGCCATTGGAGCCTCGATTCCGCAGACGAGTCAGCCCTCGTTGTCGGCCGCGACGACACCCTTCACCTGGCCGGACAAAACACGCTCTGCGTCGACAAGGTTGAGCAGCAGGCAAAGGGTTCAGGAACCGCAAAACTCTTGTGGACCTCGCCAACCCCAACCGAGCTCAAGGTCACCGTGCCCATGAAAGACGCGGCGCCCGGACCAGTCACCCTGTCCATCTACCAATTTGGCCTCAGCGAGCCGCAATCCATGTCGCTCCAGGCTTATGCCGACGCCGCCTCCCTCGACCGATTCACTTTCAGCGCCGGGGACCCCCAAGCCTATCTTCGCGGAACCCGTCTCGACGAAGTGGCCAAGGCCGAACTGGAGGGCGTCTCCTGGACTCCCGGCAAACTGACCCGCGTGCAGAACCTCGATCAGTTGACGATGGAAACCTCCGGTTCCACCGCCAAGCTCAAGCCCGGCAAGCGCTACTCGGCTAACGTCAGCCTGCTCGACGGCCGCAAGCTGAAGGTTCCGGTCACCGTCGATCCTCCGCGGCCGCAAGCCGTGCTGCTGAATAAAGGGGTGCAGTTCGACAGCGCCGTGCAGTCGGTCCCCGTCGTCTTGGGCAGCCAGGACGATCTGCCGGTCCAGGGCCACCTCGTCTTTTTCCTCAAGTCGACCACTCCCAGCCACTTCTCGCGCGACGCCAAAATTGAAGTCGCCGGCGACGATTCCAGCTTCCAAACCACTCTCGACCTCGCCCATGGCGGCCTGATGCTCGAAGACGCCAGCACTGCCGTCGCCAGCCTCGATCCGCTCAAGAGCTTCGGCCTCTCTGCCTTTGGCCCGCTGCGCGCCCGCGTCATCTCCGCCGACGGCGCCGCCGGCGACTGGCTGCCCCTGGGCACGCTCGTCCGTCTCCCCGGATTCAAAGACCTGCGCTGCCCTCGCGTGCAGACCCGCCCCTGCGTGCTCTCCGGCTCCAATCTTTTCCTCGTCAGGGCATTCTCCGCCACGTCAGACTTCGCCGATCCCGCCGAAGTGCCCGTCGATTTCACCGGCACCGAACTCGAAGTCCCGCATCCCGTAGCGGGAGCCCTCTATGTCAAGCTCCGCGACGATCCCGCAACGGTGCAGACGCTGAATATGCCGGTCACGGTGGTCCCGATGCGCGCGCTGGCCTCGGAATCCCACCACGAAGCATCTGCGGCGGAATCGACGCCGGAACCAGCCGCTTCCGCCGGTGAGGCCCCGGAGAGCGAGCCAACCACAAGGCCCACGCCGGCAACTACATCTTCCCAGCCGTCTGCAACGCCGCCCGCCTCGCACACTGCCGCGCCGGCGACAAGCCCCACCACGCAACCCCAGGTCTCGACGCCGGCCCCCGCGGCTTCTCCCGCGCCTGCAACTCCTCTAAAGCCGACGTCGGCCGCTCCGGCCGGTGCCACCCAACCATCGACAAACGGCCCAGCCAAGCCGGCTGCTCCGGCCACCGCCGCGCCGCATCCCGCCAGTCCGGCCGCGACACCTGCGGATTAGTGCAGCTCACCATCCCAAAAAGACAAAATGCCGACGCGAAGCCGCAGCCCAATCGTCTCAACAGATCTTGCCCATCCGTCTACACCCTGCGATTGTGAGCGAATTTAGTGCTGAGATGGCGTTTCGGTCAAGCGGCGGCCAGTGAGTTCGCGATCTTCATTTCCTTCCATTGAACTCGTGCACCGCATCGATCATGGCCACGATGTTTTCAATCGGGGTGCAGGCCTGCACGTTATGGACCGTGTTGAAGACGAATCCCCCGCCGGGTGCAAGAATCTCGCATCGCCGCAGCACTTGGTCGCGAACCTCGGCGGGCGCCGCGAAAGGCAGCACCCGCTGCGTGTCCACTCCTCCGCCCCAGAACACAATCTGATCGCCGAAATTCGCCTTCAGTTCCGCCGGGTCCATGCCCGCCGCCGAGCACTGCACCGGGTTCAGAACCTCAATGCCCGCCTCAACAAAAGACGGCACAAACTTCGCGACCGCACCGCACGAGTGCTTGAAGATCTTCCAGGGAGTATGCGCATGAATCCAGTCGCACAGCAGCTTGTAATAGGGCAGGTACAATTTGCGAAATGTCTTGACTGAGCAGAAAGACGATGTCTGCGTCCCGAAATCCGTCCCGCACAGAAACACCACCTGCACGCTGGCGCCCATCACCGCGGCGACCCGCTCCAGGTTCCCAATCGCAATATCGCACTGCCGCTCGAAGATTTTGTGAATGTATTCCTGGCGGCTGCTCGTCGAAACATACCATTCGGTTACGTCGCGAATGCCCCGGGGATGCTTCAGCGACGGCGCCGGGACGAGCGCAATGTCGCCGAGCGCCGTCCCGCTGAGGCTCGCCATCACGCCCAATCCGGTCGCGCTTGCCTCCCCCGTGGCACGCGCAAGGTGGTCGAGAGTCTCCTGCGAAATTGGCCCAAATTCTTCCAGATTGTCGTCCGGATCGAGCTTGTCTTCGTCAAACGCCTCCTGACGGATGATGCAGTCGAAGAAATATCCGCCCCTGGGCATGCGCCCGCTCGGCGGCACGGTCATATCGCCCTCGGGGTAGATCAGCGTGTCGCCATTGCTGTCCGTGGTCACATTGAACTTTTCCGGAACTAGCACTTCGAGCCCGTTGAATTCCCTGCTTTTCCAACCCTCTGCAGGAAAACCGAACATGGTGCCGCGCGGGAAAATACCGGCCACGTCCAGACCCATGGCTTCACGAAGATCCTCTTCCACCATGCCCAGCATCTGAAAAGGTTCGTGGATCTTCACCGGCCTTTTCTCCAGGCCGTAGTAGTCACGCAGCCCTGCAACGCAGCTCGCATGAATCCCGGTGACCGCAGTGCTGCCGAAATCGATGGGGACACGGTCCGGCTGCCTGTGGCTCAACGCCGCTGCAAGCCGTTCGCGGCCGGTCACCTTTTCCGTCGCCGTGGCCATTTGCTCGCCGCGCTAGTTGAAATAAGCCCGGTTTGACTCGGCGAAGCCCGCCTTCTCCGCCGGCAGGTCATACTCCGGATGGATCGCGTCGTGCTCGCACGCCGCCGCGCAGCTTCCGCAGTCAATGCAAACATCAGGATTGATGTAAACCTGGCTCGCCGCCTTCGCCGCGGGATCCCCCAGTGTGGGCGCAATCGCCCCCGTGGCACACTCATCCACACAGAGAAAATCCTTCACACAGCCATCTGTAACCACAAAAGACATGGAGAATTGCTCCTGAACGGAAGCGCCAGTTTCCAGGCGCCCCCTCAATTCCAGCCTAGCGCCACGGGGAAGGTGCTACCGTGATCCAAATCACACGCGCACTACGCCTCCTCGACATCAATGGTGCTGAGGATCTGACGGAGCAGCAAGGAAAGGGCCTTAAGACACAAAGATCGAGACTGGTTCGATCCTAAAAGACCGATTTTGCAGCCAGAGACCTGATTTCCGTCGCTTGGGTTGGCGCTTCGAAACATGCCTGTTGCTCGAGCCATTCTCGAGGAGCTGATCTAGGAGCTTCTGCGAACGCACGCGGACGAGTTCGTGCAAAGCCTGGCGAAATGTCTCGTCGCGCAGCGCTTCACGTGCTATGTCCTCGGCAATGCGATCAACCGCCACACTGACACTGCCAACCAGCGTCTGGCCTACGCGCTCGTCAACGATCTTTTCCAGAAGGGTTGCCATGGGGAGAGGTTACCACACGTCCCGGCGCAGCGATTTGGCGCGCCCGGAAATCCGCCGTGGCGGGAACTCCCGACCTGATGCTCCGGAGAATGGCCGCTGCGAACCTATCCAGCTGAGCAACGGCACCACGTTTTCAAGGTGAATGGTGCGCCCGGAGAGATTCGAACTCCCGACCTAATGCTCCGGAGGCATTCGCTCTATCCAGCTGAGCTACGGGCGCGCTCTACTAGGATACCGCAACTCCTGCCTCGCGGGCCGCCTCAGTCCCTCAGTCCCTCAGTCCCTCAGCCCCTTAGTCCGTCAGCCCCTTAGTCCGTCAGCCCCTTAGTCCCTGATCCCTGTTCCCTGATCCCTGTTCCCTGTTCCCTCTAGTGGTGTATTATGCAACCAAGAGGTTGCTTATCTGATGGACAACAACCGCATCGAAAAACGTATCGAGATCAAAGCGCCCGTCGCCCGGGTCTGGCGCGCGCTTTCCGATTCCCGGGAGTTCGGCGAGTGGTTCCGCGTCAAACTTGACGGCCCATTTGTTCCGGGCCAGATCGCCCGTGGCCACATTACCTATCCCGGCTACGAACACCTGATTTTCGAATGTACCGTGCAGCAGATGGAGCCGGAGCGCCTGTTTTCCTTTACCTGGCATCCCTATGCGGTCGATCCCGGCACTGACTACTCCGCCGAGACTCCGACCCTGGTCGAATTTCGCCTGCAACCAACGGCAACAGGCACTCTGCTCACCATCACCGAATCCGGCTTTGAAAATATCCCCGCCCATCGCCGTCTCGAAGCTTTCCGCATGAACGACGGCGGCTGGACCGAACAAGTGAAGAATATCGACAGCCATGTCACACAAAAACCGTAAGCACAAAGCTGCCAAACGCCAGGCCCGCGCGCTGGTCTTCGCCGCGCTCGGTGACGAAACCCGCCTCGGCCTGGTGGCCACGCTCAGCTCCGGCGAGCCGGCCTCCATCGCCCAGCTCACCGCCGGATCGCCCCTCACCCGCCAGGCCATCACCAAGCACCTGCGCGTGCTCGAGAGCGCCGGCATCGTGCGCAGCCTGCACGTGGGCCGCGAAAGCCTCTTCGCCTTCGATCCACGACCCTTGAGCGAGCTTCACGATTATCTCGACCGCATGTCGCGCCGCTGGGACGACGCGCTGGCCCGCCTCAAAAACTTCGTTGAAGAGTGATCGCCGGATCGCCCGCACTGGTCGCCGCAAAATCCGCGCCGGCCAGCGCCCACAAGCCCGATCGCGCCGCCGGGCATGAAACAATACAGCTCAGGCCCCACCATGACCGAAGAGAGCAACCAGGAACGTCTGCCCAGCCAAGAAGCCGACGAGCGAGGCACGCTAGAATCCGC
Source organism: Occallatibacter sp. (assembly GCA_035935755.1). GTDB lineage: Bacteria > Acidobacteriota > Terriglobia > Terriglobales > Acidobacteriaceae > Telmatobacter. The sequence goes on from DASYWU010000045.1 coordinate 136,971, forward strand.
GCCGGAAACCGCGCCAGCGCCCGAACCCGCCGTCGAACAAGCGCCCGCCGAGCCCGAGGAATCTTTCGCCGATGCGCTCAATGACTTCGAGCGCGCGCACACGCACCGTACTGAGCCCGGCGCGAAACAGCGCGCGAGCCAGCTTGAGGGCACCGTCGTCTCCATCACACCCGAACAGGTTTTCCTCGACATCGGGTACAAGATCGAAGGCGTGCTCCCGCGCTCCGCGTTTCCCAACAACGCCGAGGCCGTCAAGCGTGGCGACACCGTTCCCGTCTCCATCACCGGCCGCAACGAAGAAGGCTATTACGAGCTCTCGCGCTTCCGCGTCGCCCAGCCCCGCGACTGGTCCGCTCTCGAAGCCGCTTTCGCGGGCAAACTCGCCGTCGCCGGAACCGTCACCGCTGCCGTCAAAGGTGGCCTCAGCGTCGACATCGGAGTCCGCGCCTTCATGCCCCTGAGCCGCAGCGGTGCGCGTGATGCCGCCGAAGTGGAGGCGCTCATCGGCCAGCAGATCACCTGCCGCATCACCAAGCTCGATGTTGCCGACGAGAACGTCGTCGTCGATCGCCGCGTCGTCCTCGAAGAGCAGGCACGCAGCGAGCTCGACGCCCGCCGCGCCGCACTCGAAGAAGGCGCCTCCATTACCGGAACCGTCCGCAGCCTTATGCCTTACGGCGCCTTCGTCGACATCGGCGGCGTGGACGGCCTGCTGCACATCAGCGACATGGCCCACGCCCGCGTCGCCAAGCCGGAAGACGTCGTCTCCGTCGGCCAGCAGATCCAGGTGCGCATCCTCAAAATCGACCCGGCAAACGGCAAAATCTCCCTCGGCCTCAAGCAGCTCCAGCCCGAGCCCTGGCAAACCGTACCTGAGCGCTACCAGCAGGGGCAGCGCATCAGCGGCGCCGTCACCCGCGTCACCGATTTCGGCGCTTTCGTCGAGCTCGAGCCCGGCGTCGAAGGCATGATCCACATCTCCGAAATGTCCTGGGCGAAAAAAGTGCGCCACCCTTCCGATCTGCTCAAATCCGGCAACCGCGTCGACGCCGTCATCCTGTCAATCAATCCCCAAGAGCGCCGCATCGCTCTTGGCCTCAAGCAGACCCTCGCCGACCCGTGGCTCGACGCGCCGCGCAAATTCCCAGTCGGCTCACAGGTCCAGGGTCCCGTCACCAAGATCATGAACTTCGGTGCCTTCATCGAAGTCTCCGAGGGCGTCGAAGGCCTCGTCCACATCAGTGAAATCGTCTCCGATCGTCGACTCAACCATCCCAGCGACGTGCTCCGCGCCGGCCAGGTTGTCAAAGCACTGGTGCTCGCTGTCGATCCGGAAAAACGCCAGATGAAGCTGAGCATGAAGCAGCTCATCCCCACCAGCCTCGACGAATATATCGCCGAGCACAAATCCGGCGATCAGGTCTCCGGGCGAATCGTCGAGATCTCCGGCAGCAGTGCCGTGGTCGAGCTGGGCGAAGGCATCCGCGCCACGTGCCGCATTCCCGCAACCGCAGGCGTCGAGAAATCCTCATCCGCAGCGCCCCTGCAATCCAACAAAGCCGACCTCTCCCGCCTCACGTCAATGCTCCAGGCCCGCTGGAAAGGCGCCGCTACGGCCGAATCCGCCCAGCCCGAGCCGTTGGCCGAAGGCCAGCTGCGCAGCTTCAAAATCACAAAACTGGATACAGCAACAAAAAGAATCGAATTAGAACTGGCATAGCGATATTCATTTCGGCAACGGCAGCCGATGCACCACCTGGTCCGCGGTGAGCGTCGTAGCCTCGACCCACAATCAAGACCATTCGATCCTCTCGAAGATCCTCCGCAGCCGTGCGCCCTTCTGCGCGTTGATCATCTCCACAAACGTAACTCTGCCCTCAAGGTGCATCCGGAACGCGGGATGGTTCTCGCGATTCTGGCTCGCCGACCCATGATGGACGCAGTTGGTGAGGATCGCCTTCCACCGGTCAAAATCCGCGCGCACAATATTCACCCGCTCGTTGGTCACAACCCCGGCCAGGTATTGCCGCACACTCTGTCGCATGATCCGCGTCTTTCGGTGATGCACGGCATGGCCCCCTTCCATCGCAATCGCAGCTGCCCGCGCCGCAAAGCGTTCCACCGAGCGCTCGAAAGTTTCATTCCCGGAGAACGCCAGGTCATCAGCGTAGCGCGTATAAGTAGCTCCCGCAGCCTCCGCCAGCCCGTTCAACCGGCAATCCATGCGATAGGCGCAGAGATTTGCCAGCGCAGGAGAACTCGGCCCACCCTGCGGAAGATGCGGCCTGCCGTAAAGCTGTCTCGCCGCAAAAATCTGCTCGCCGCTCATCGCCAATCCGGACTGTTTCCACACGTCTCGCGGCGTCGCGGTTGTGCAAAGTCCGCCCAGCAAATCCGCAACCATCTCTGGGTAACCGGCTGTCCTGAAAAATGCCTGAATTCTTCGCCCGCCAAACGATGGGAAAAATTCCTTCAGGTCCATGCGCAGCACCACGCGCCGCCCCACATGCGGAGCAGCAAACGTCTTGATGGATCGGCCCTTCACGAAACCATGGACCGCAGCATGCACCGGGATCGGACCGAGTATCTCGTCCAGAATTCTCCGCTGAATATACTTCAGGAATTCCTTCGGCGCCTCAATCAGCCGCACACCGCCGGAATGTTTCCGCAGCACGCGACACCAGTAATGCCTCAGCCGCGGTTCAGCACTCCTCGCCGCAATGCCCTTGAGATCGGCGAACCACTCCAGTTCGCTCTCGCTGAGCCGAAGCCACTCGGCAAGCGCGCGCACTGACTCAATCTCAGGAACCTTCCATCCCGCAGCCGCCGGGCTCGGCCGCATCTCTTGCGCCCCGCTCGCCCACTGCGCAAACCGTAATTCCGCCGCATGCGCAATCCATGCGCGCTGAAAGCCCGCATCGTGCGCCAGGAACTGAACCACCTCGCTGCGCCGCGGCGGAACCTGCGTAGAAAATCTCTCGATGTATCGTCGCGCAACCGGCCGCAGCCACCGCCATCGCTTCCCGAGCACGCGCGTGGAGCGCTCCACAATCTCGTCTTCGCCAGCGTCACCCGCAACAAAGGCCGCGGCCAGCGCCCATAGAATCAGTTTTCGATTCGGCATCACGCAAGGCGGCGAAGCGCTCCAACGAGTCTCACCTTGCGTGAGGAGTTCTGCGCAATCGCGCAGTGAACCTCATGCGATGAATTCCCGGTTATTCACGATGCCCCGGGGTGACCCCGGAGAGACCAATGCCGGATCGCAAGATCCGGCGCCGGCCGGCTTGAAGACTCCGCCGCCAGCGCCATCATAGCAGCGCACCGGCGCCGTTCAGTCCAGGTAGACCTCGTCGATGTAGCACCACTTCCAGTCCTCGCCGCGCTCGGCGCTCTGCACCAGCGGATGCTGCGTCTCGTGAAAATGCGCCCGCGCGTGCCGGTTCGGCGAGGAATCGCAGCAGCCCACATGCCCGCACTCCAGGCACATGCGCAGATGCACCCACCGGCTCCCCGTCTTCAGGCACTCCTCACATCCCTTGCTGCGCGGCTTCACCTTCTTCATGTGTTCTGCTGCATGCGTGCAAACCTTTTCCGCCATATCGACCTCCGTCGCCTCGTGGCCGGCGCTTTATTCCACCTTGTACTGTGCCGCGAGCTCAGAAAACTCCTGCACCTGCTCCGACACCCACTCCTCGTCACGGCCCAGTTCCGCCGCCAGCAGGCTCGCCGCCGGCTCGGCCATCGCCATCGCCGCATCGGCATTCAGAAACAGCGCGCGCATGCGCCGCGCCAGCACATCCTCCACGGTGCGCGCCATCTCTTCCCGCGCCGCCCACACCACCTCCGCCGCAACATAAGGCAGCGCGGGATTCAAGCGTGCGCTCAGCACCGGATCGTTGGCGATCGCCTGAATTGCCTCAGCGTCACTTCCATAAACCCGCCAGTGATCGTCCGTATACTGCGCCGCTGCGCTTTCCAAATATCCATGAATACGCAACTTCCTGGTCGCGCATTCGCTGTCCGGCAGCCGGCCCAGCGTAATCGCGTGATCCACGCAGTCCTCGGCCATGTGCCGGTACGTGGTCCACTTGCCACCGGTGATGGTGAGCAGCCCCGACCCATCCACATGGATCACGTGATCGCGCGAGAGTGTGGACGTTTTGCCTTCGCCCCTTACCAGCGGCCGCAGCCCCACATAAACGGCCTGCACGTCGCTCCGGCTCGGCGCGCGCGTCAGGTAATGCCCCGCCGTGTCGAGCACAAATTCAATTTCCTCGTCGAATGCTCGCGGCTCCAGGCTCGGTGCATCCACGGGAGTATCGGTGGTTCCCGCCACCGCGTGCCCGTGCCACGGAATCACAAACAGCACGCGCCCATCGCTGGTGCGCGGAACCATCAGCGCTGTATCGCCCTTCAAAAACGAACGGTCGAAGACCAGGTGAATTCCCTGGCTCGTGGTCACAAGCTCGTCCGCTGCGGGATCGACCATTCGCCGCACCTGATCGCTGAAAACGCCGGTGGCGTTCACCACGATCCGCGCCGGAATGGTCAGCTCCTCGCCCGTCTCGCTGTCTGTCGCGATGACGCCGTTTACGTATCCATCGGCGCCGCGCACAAAGCCCGTGGCCGGACAGTAATTCACCGCCACCGCGCCCAGGTCCGCCGCCGTCATCGCCAGGTGAATCAGCAGACGCGCATCGTCGAACTGCCCGTCGTAGTAAACCACGCCGCCCAGCAGTCCCTCCGGATCGAGCGCCGGCAGCCGTTCCAGCGTCTCATCGCGGCTCAGCAGGCGCGACGGCCCGAATCCGTACTTGCCTGCGAGCAAGTCGTAGAGCTTCAACCCCACACCGTAAAACGGCGCTTCCCACCACGAATAATTCGGCACCACGAACGCCAGATCGTGCACCAGGTGCGGGGCGTTCTGCCTCAGCAGACCGCGCTCCTTCAGCGCTGACATCACCAGCGGAATATTTCCCTGCTCCAGGTAGCGCACGCCGCCGTGCACTAGTTTTGTGCTGCGGCTGCTGGTCCCCTTGCCGAAGTCGTACGCTTCCACCAGCGCCACGCTCAGCCCGCGCGCCGCCGCATCCACGGCCACGCCCATGCCCGTGGCGCCGCCGCCCACCACGGCAATATCCCAGGGAGTCTGCTCCTCCGCCGCCTCGCGCAGACGCGCTATCATCGTTTCCCGCCGCATCCCGTGCTCCCGTTCTTTACGCCGTCCAGGATTTCGTCCGCTCCACCGCCCGCTGCCACGTTGCGCGCCGACCGGCGCGTTCCTGAGCACTCATCCGCGGCTCGAATCGCCTGTCGCCTTCGCGCTTCGCCCGCAGATCATCAGGCCCACCCCAAAATCCCACCGCGAGTCCAGCGAGATATGCCGTCCCCAGTGCCGTCGTCTCCGTCACCTGCGGACGCACCACCGGCACGCCGAGAATATCCGCCTGGAACTGCATCAGCAGATCGTTCACCGCCGCGCCTCCATCCACCCGGAGCGCCGCCGGCGGAGCATTCGTCTCGCTGCGCACCGCCTCCAGCACATCCGCCACCTGAAACGCGATTGCCTCCAATGCCGCGCGCGCAATGTGCCCAGGATTCGTATCGCGGCGCAGCCCGATCAGCATACCCGCCGCATGTGCATCCCAATGCGGCGCGCCCAGGCCCACAAACGCCGGCACAAACACCACGCCGCCCGCATCCGGAACGCTCGCAGCCAATGCTTCCACATCCGCGGATGCGCCAATCAGCCTCAGGTTGTCGCGCAGCCACTGCACCACGGCACCACCAATAAAGATGCTTCCCTCAAGCGCATATTCCAGCCGCCGCTCCGCGCTCGCCGCAATGGTTGTGATCAGCCGGAATTTCGAGCGCACAAATTCGGTGCCGATATTCTGCAGTAGAAAGCAACCGGTGCCGTACGTGTTCTTCGCCTCGCCCGCTTCCCAGCACAACTGCCCAAAGAGCGCCGCCTGCTGATCGCCGGCAATACCCGCAATCGGCACGCCGCCCAGGCCCAGCGTCGTTGTCACCTCGGCCACCTGCTCGCTCGACCACATCACCTCCGGCAACATACTCTCCGGAATCTTCAGCAGCCGCAGCAACTCCGCGTCCCACTCGCCTTTCACCACGTTGTAGAGCAGCGTGCGCGAAGCGTTGGTCACGTCGGTCGCGTGACGTTTGCCGCTGGTCAGTCTCCAGACCAGCCAGCTATCCACCGTTCCAAATGCCAGTTCGCCTCGCTCCGCCCGCTCCCGGGCACCGGTCACATTGTCGAGAATCCACGCAATCTTTGTCCCGGAAAAATAGGGATCGATCACCAGTCCCGTTTTCGCCGAAATCATTTCGCCGGCGCCGCTCTCTTCCAGCGCCTTGCAATGCGCTGCGGTCCGCCGGTCCTGCCACACAATCGCCGGATACACCGGCTCGCCCGTGGCACGATCCCACACAATAGTGGTCTCACGTTGATTGGTAATCCCGATCGCTGCCACATCCCGCGGCCGCGCACCCGCCTTTCCCAGCGCTTCCACCGCGCAGCTCATCTGGCTGGTCAAAATCTCCGTCGGATCGTGCTCCACCCATCCCGCCTTGGGGTAGAACTGCTGGAACTCGCGCTGCGCTACGGCAGCAATCGCGCCCGCCTCGTCAAACAGAATCGCTCGCGAACTCGTCGTACCCTGGTCCAGCGCCAGAACGTATCCCATGCAGTGGATCCTCCGCCTTCGGCCTTCAGTCAAACATGCCCAGCCGCACCCGGGCAACCCAAGTCGCCGAGCCCGGATGCTAAAATCCCCGGTGTTCGCATAACTGCAATCTCGACCCGCCATAGTACAGTTCTGCCCGGAGGAAAACATGGAAGACGACGACCGCAGCACCACCGGCTCAAAACTCACCCGCAGAGGCTTGCTCGGATCGGCAGGACTCGCCGGCGCAGCCATGATGATGCAGGCCGCAGCCGCGTCCGCCCAGTCTTCCGGCGCTGCGGACGTGAAAATCACCTCAGTGAAAGCCACCATCCACAACGTGCCTGTGAAAGTGCCGCTGCTCAATAAAACGGTGATGAACCCAATCGTCTTCGTCGAGATCTCCACCGATGCGGGCATCACCGGCTACGGCCTCACCGGCGATCTGCAGGTCACCGGCGTCCGCGAGTTCATCAATCAGCAGCTCGCGCCCTTTCTCAAAGGCAAAAGCGCGCTCGATACCGAAGCGCGCTGGCAGGAGATGTTCCTCACCTTCAACCCGCGCTATCAGACCGGCGCCTTCAGCTCCGCCGTCAGCGCCATCGACATCGCCCTCTGGGACGTCAAGGGCAAGCACCTCAACCAGCCCGTCTGGCGCCTGCTCGGAGGCGCCAAAAAAACGGTCCCCGCCTACATCACTTTCGGCCTGCTCGATTTCGACCGCGACCAGCTCGTCGAGTTCGTGCGCCGCTTCCTCGCCGACGGCCAGGACAAATTCAAAATGGTGGTCGCCATCGACAATGGCGAGAACGTCGCTGAAGATGCGGCCCGCGTCGCTGCCGTGCGCGAAGCCATCGGCCCCGAACACGACCTGATGATCGACGGCAATTACCTCTTCTCGATGAACCGCGCCTTGCAGCTCGCCAAGCGCGTCGAACCCTACAACATTACCTGGTTTGAAGAGCCCCTCTACGGCAATGACGCCCGCCTGCTCGCCCAGTTGCGCCAGCGCTGTTCCGTTCCCATCTCCGCCGGCCAGAACGAAGGCTCGCGTTTCCGCCACCTCGAGCTTCTCCAGCATGGTGCAATCGATATCCTGCAGCCCAACGTCTGCTACGTCGGCGGATACACCGAGGGCATGAAAGTAGCGGCGCTCGCCCAGGCATATAACATCAACATCGCCGACGGAGGCGGCTGGCCCCACCACAACATGCATCTGCAGGCCGCAGCCTCCAATGGCTGGCGCGTCGAGTTCCACTACCTCATGTGGCAAACCGGCAACATCATCTACAAAAATCCTCCGCAGCCTGTAAAAGGCAACGTCACGCTCACGGAAGACCCAGGCCTGGGCCTCGAACCGAATCCCGACGCGCTCCGGGAGTCACTGGTGAGATAAGAATCGAGGGGTCGTCGAGGGGTCGCAGGCCACGGCGAATCTCTTATCCGCTCCACGGATTGAGCGTCTTCACCGTCAGATCGAGGACGTGCTGAGTATTGCGTGTAACGAGAGTCAGTCCGTGAACGGAAGCAGTCGCCGCCAGCAGAGTGTCAATCACCGCTCGCGGCCGATCTCCCGACCATTCACCCCACAACCGGGCAACCGGCAGATCGATCTCTAGTATCCTGTCGGCGAATCCGGCCTCGAGCCCCTCAACCCAAGCCGCCAGGCTCTTCGCAGCAATCGGATCCTGCGGCTTCTTTGCCGCTACACCTTTACGCAATTCCCCGATTGTAAGCACGCTCAGATACAGCGATGAGGAATCAATGCCGCGCAGAAATGCCATCACGCCTGCATCTGCTTTCTTCTTTCTCGTCTCGCTCACAACATTTGTGTCAAGCAGATAGGCAGCCGGCGTACTCACAGCTTGATCGCGCGGCCAGTGTCGCGCTCTCGATCAACCTCGAAGTTGTCCACCTTCGGGCCACCCAGCAGATATTCCTTCAATCCAGGCTTGTGCGCCGTCAGCGACTTGAAGTCCGCAATCGAGAGCACAACTGCCCGCTCGGTTCCGTGCCTGGTAATGATCTGTGGCCCCTTCTTTTCAGCCGTCTCAATCACTTCGCTGAAGCGGCTTTTCGCTTCCTGAACCTGCCATCGCGCCATCGGAGACCACCTTCCGTTCTAACCATAATTCTAGTCATTCTGCCTATAATTAGCAAAAAGGCGGCCACCTCTCCTCTCTCGCTCGCTGTGGTGGATGCAAAGCTTTCCCTGCTTCCCGCATCCAAGTCTCCGTCTGCATCTGAACGGCAGCAGGATGCAAACACCCGCGCAACGGCTGCCGCTGCGTCCCACCCGGTTCTTATCGCATGCCCTCGAGACTCGATTTCCCACGCCGTTCCCCCGTGTGGCTCCTCATCGCATCTGCAGCTTTGCAACTGTGCGCAGCCTGCGGCAGTTCGAACTCCGCACCGCCTCAGCAATCCGCCTCGCAGGTCTCCTCCGAGGCCATCTCCTGCACGCCGTCAAATGTGGCTCCGGGCTCCAAGTCCCAGTGCAGCGCCACCGTCCACGGCACAGGGACGTTGAATTCCGCGGTCACCTGGGCAGTCAGCGCCGGCACCATCAACTCCAGCGGCGCCTTCACCGCTCCCTCGTCCCCTGAGAAAGTCACCGTCACGGCAACCAGCATTCAGGACAGTACCATCACCGGAACCGCATCGCTCACCGTCGCCTACATGGTGCCCTCCAGCAGACACGTTGTCCTCGTCATGGAAGAAAACCAGGGCTACTCCACCATCGTCGGAGACACCGCCAACTGGCCCAACCTGAATGCGCTCATCGCCAGGGGCGCGCTCGCCACCAACTACTACGCCGACTCGCACCCCTCCATCGGCAATTACTTCATGCTCACCACCGGCCAGATCCTCACTACCGACGACAGCTCCACGCAAGTCTGGAACGTCGACAATGTCGTCCGCCGCATGCTCGCGGCTAACGTATCTTTCAGGGTCTATGCTGAAGGCATCACGCAGGGCTACCTCGGCGGCAATACCGGCCTCTACGTTATCCGCCACAACCCCTTCGCCATGCTTTCCGATGTGGCAGACAGCCAGCAGGTCGCCAACAGCGTCATCTGCCCCTTCTCGCAGTTCGCCGTCGATCTCGCCGACAATTCCCTGCCGCAGTTCTCCTACATCGTTCCCAACGTCGACGACGACGCCCACAGCGGCACGCCCTTAACAGCCGACAGCTGGCTGCAGGCCAATGTTGTCACGCGCCTCTCCGCCTCAAGTGCCTTCCAGTCCGGCGGCGACGGCATTCTCATCGTCGACTTCGACGAAGCCGCTACCACCGACACCTCGCACGGCGGCGGCCACGTGGTCGCTCTCTTCTGGGGACCAAACGTGAAGGCCGGATACCAGCAATCCTCCAGCATCGTCTACCAGCACGAAAGCATGCTGGCCACTGTCATGGCCGCGCTCTCGCTCTCCAATCCCCCCGGCCTCGCCGACAACGCCCCCACCATGGGCGAATTTTTCGTGCAGAAGTAACTCCTCGGTACATCTATGTCCAACAGCGCAGAGCGTCACTGGCAAAATTGGGGAAAAGCGAATCCCTACTTTGGCGTGTTGACCGATCCGAAATTCCTCAACCGGAATTTGAACCAACAATCACGGGAAGAATTCTTTCAGAGTGGCGAACGGCACGTAATTCACGTAAATCACGTCATCCAAACAAGACTGCGCCCCGATTTCCAGCCGAGGCGAATTCTTGATTTTGGCTGCGGCGTGGGGAGGCTCTTAATTCCGTTCGCCCAACGAGCCCAGTCGGTAATGGGCATCGACATCTCTCCGGGCATGTTGGAACAGGCGGCGAATAACTGCAGAGAACGGGCCGTGAACACCGTGCAACTCCTACCTGGAGAAGAATTGGATCGGCTGCTCCCGAACAGCTTTGACCTGGTTCATTCTTACATCGTGTTTCAGCATATTCCTGTCGCCAAGGGAGAGTTCTTACTGCGAAAACTCATCAACCTGATTGCCATAGGCGGCATCGGCGTCATTCATCTCCCCTTTTCCGACCCTCGGCCTGCCCTGCGCCGCGCGGTATCAGCCTTGCGAGCGCGATCGAATCTATTGCATGGATTCATCAACCTTGCCCAAGGCAAATCGTTCTCATGGCCAATGGTGCAAATGAATTGCTATTCCATGAATCGCGTCTTTGATATTCTCACTTCCTCCTGCTGCTCAAATCTGTTTATCGAGTTTGAGGATCATGGCGAAATTCAAAGCGCAATCCTCTACTTTGAAAAGAAGAGCGCTGCTTAGCCGAATAGACCCCCTGCTCCAACCCCGAATCGGTACTCCAGCGGATGTGCGGCAGCCTTCCTCAACCGACCGAATCAGTCGGTAAATGGCGCTGCCCCGTGCTCATCATTTCCTTCTACCGGAAACTGCAGCTAGCAATTACACTCAGTTCACATGTTCCGGCTCAAACCCAAGTTACTTCTAACGGAAGAAGACCGCCTGTGGGTGGACAACGGATTTCACCGCCTATCCTCTGCGCTGGGATCCAATCGCATGTTGCAGTGCACCGTCGTCGAACCTACAGACCAATTCTTCCCTGATCCCTTCGACAAATCAGAGCAGTCGCTTGAGCTTATCCTTCGCCGTGTCTGCAGTTACATGAAAGTCGACCGCGACCGCCTCGAGTTAGCCATAATCCCCGATTCCAGCGAGCTCTTCGATCTGCTTCCCGCTTACAGTACAAAATCCAACGGTCCCGCGGGGCTACATTTCGGTGAAACACAAGATGAAAAGCCATTGGTAGGCATTCGCCAGTCTCTTCTGCAAGATCCCTTCAGCGCGATTGCAACCATCGCACACGAATTGGGACATGTAATCCTGCTCGATGGCGGGCACATGCGGCGCGAGACCAAAGACATGGAACCCATGACCGACTTGCTCACTGTCTATCTTGGCCTGGGAATCTTCACCGCAAACTCCTGCCGCCAGTTCCGCCAATACCAGGACGACCGGCGCCAGGGCTGGTCCATGAGCCATATGGGATACCTGCCTGAAGAAGTTTACGGTTATGCGCTGGCCCGCTTCGCGCTGAATCGACGCGAAGAACAGCCGGCATGGACCCGGCACCTCAACACGAATCTCAAAACATACTTCCGGCAGTCGGCAGCGTGGCTGAAAGACCGCGCCGCACATGGGCTCATCTGAATCTGGTCCCCCGCCCATATAACCTAAAGCTCAGAGGTCATCCCCGATGCCGGGCAAACTCACCATCAACTACATCGTCGCCGACGATTCCGCATCCCTCGCGCAACGCGCCGCGCAGCACTTCGTCGAGCTCGCCGAGCAATCCGTCGCCGCTCGCGGCCGCGCCCGCATGGCCATCAGCGGCGGCTCCACGCCCAAAGCTACCTTCCGGCTCCTCGGCGACCCCGCCCAGCCCTGGCTCGCGCGTATGCCCTGGGACCGCATCGAGCTCTTCTGGGTCGACGAGCGCTGCGTCCCGCCCGGCCACCCCGACAGCAATTACCGCATGACCCGCGAAGCCCTGCTCGACCGCGTGCCCTTGCAACCCGAACAGATCCACCGCATGGAAGGCGAGCTCGATCCCGAAGAAGGCGCCGCTCGCTACGAATCCGGCCTGCGCAATGCCTTCCGCCTCGAAGGCGCCGAGACTCCCGCCTTCGACCTCGTCCAGCTCGGCATGGGCCCCGACGGCCACACCGCCTCGCTCTTCCCCCACACCGCCGCGCTGCACGAGCTCGGCCGCCTCGCCGTCGCCAACCACGTGCAGAACAAAGACGCCTGGCGCATCACCCTCACCTGGCCCGTCATCAATCACGCGCGCAACGTCTTCTTCCTCATCGGCGGCGCAGACAAGGCCGCCATCCTGCGCGAAGTTTTCCTCGGACCCCGCGATGTGGAACGCCTCCCCAGCCAGTTGATCCACCCCTCAGGCGATATACTCACATTAATTCTGGACAAGGCCGCGGCCGCGCTTTTACCCGCCACCGATGCGGAAGGCCGTGGAAATATCGAGAGGACTGAATGATTCTTGCTGGCGATGTCGGCGGCACCAAGGTCAACCTGGCGCTTTACGACTTTGATGAAGGCACTCTTAAAAACACGCACGAAAAGGTTTATCCCGCGCGGCAATATTCCGGGCTGGAAGAGATCGTAAAAGAGTTCCTCGGCGCGGAGGCCCCCACGGCCGCCTGCTTCGGCGTGCCGGGCCCCGTGCGCGACGGACGCCTCCGCCTCACCAATCTGCCCTGGACGCTCGACAGCCGCGAGCTCTCGAAAAGCCTCAACATCCAGCACGTTTTCCTCATCAACGATCTCCAGGCCAACGGCTATGGTATCGCCGAGCTGAAGGCCGACCAGATCTGCGTCCTCAGCGAAGGCGACGCGCGCCAGATCGGCAACCGCGCCCTCATCTCCGCCGGCACCGGCCTCGGCGAGTGCTTCATGATCTGGGACGGCCGCGATTACGTGCCCTACCCCTCCGAAGGCGGCCACTCCGATTACGCCCCGCGCAACGAAGACGAGATCGACCTGCTCCGCTTCCTCAAGCAGAAATACAACGGCCGCATCAGCTTCGAGCGCATCGTCAGCGGCCAGGGTCTCACCAACATTTACGAATTCCTGCGCGAAGTCCGCGGCCTCGAAGAGCCAATCTGGCTCGCCGAGCGCCTCGCCGCCGAAGATCCCAACGCCGTCATCGCCGAGCTCGCCCTCAACGCCAAAAGCGAAATCTGCGAGAAGACCCTCGACATGTTCGTCTCCGCCTACGGCGCCGAAGCCGGCAACCTAGCGCTGAAAGTGCTTGCAGTCGGCGGTCTCTACGTCGGCGGCGGCATCGCGCCCAAGGTTCTCGAAAAACTCAAAGACGGCACCTTCATGAAAGCCTTCACCGACAAGGGCCGCCTCAGCCAGTTGCTAATCAACACGCCCGTGCGCGTCATCCTCGAAAGCCGCACCGCATTGCTGGGCGCCGCCGCCTATGCCGAAGCCAGTTCCGCGCTCATCAGCGGCATCTCCCTCCGCGCCGGTTCCGTGAAGTTTTAGAGCAATTCTCCTTCAGGCGCACATCAGATCGAGATTCTGCGAAGTCTCCTGCCCAGCGAGGTTTTGTAACAGGGCACGACTTCAGTCGTGCCGAAAAAAATCCATCAAATTGTCGAGGGCTTTAGCCCCTGAGGAAAAGTCCAACCACGCTGGACGACATTCCGATCGGTCACCGATGCGCCCGCGCCCACCTCTTGTACTCCGCCAACGTCGCGGCGCCCTCTGCGTTGTACCACGCATACCCATTCCGCCGCTCGCGGCTCAGCTCGTTCACATCATCATGTATCGTCTTGTCACGGTCGCCGAAAATCGGCTTGTCCGTTCCGATCTGGTAGAACCGCGCCCAGATCGGCCCCGCTCCCTTTACCGGTAGCCAGAAATCTCCACCTTCTTCAGCCACCCCTCCGCATCGTTTACCGCCGCAACCTCCTCCGGCGTGGGATTCGGCAGGCTCATCAGGAACTCCACCACCGGCACGCTCTCATCGCTGGTCAGCGCCGGCATCTCGTGATTGTGCGCCGATGTCAGCGCCAGCGTCAGCGCCTCAAATTGGTCTGACCATGCACTCCCGCGCTTCCGTCCCCCAGCAGCCGGAATCCGCGCCAACCGCGCCCATCCAAACTGCATCACTTCAATTGATTACACTTTCCTTGATGGAGACCTGAAAGACCACATATGCCCCATCCCGTCATCAAGTTTGGAACCGACGGCTGGCGCGGCGTCATCGCCGACGACTTCACCTTCGCCAACGTGGGCACTGCCGCGGAAGCCATCGCCAGCTACGTCCACGCCAAAGAAGACCCTGCCAAGGGCCTCTGCATCGCCTATGACACGCGTTTCGGCTCCAAAGCGTTCGCCCGCGCCTGCGCTGAAGTCGCCGCAGCCAGCGGCATCCCCGTCATGCTCGCCCACGCCGTCACGCCCACTCCAGCGCTCAGCTTCGGCGTGCGCGAGCGCGGCGCCGCCGGCGGCATCATGATCACCTCCTCGCACAATCCGCCGCAGTGGAACGGCGTCAAATACAAGGCGTGGTACGGCGGCTCCGGCAAGCCCTCCATCATGGCGGAGATCGAGTCTTACCTGGGCAAACCCGTTCCCCGTCCCGCGCAGCCCGCCCCCATCACCGAAGTCGATTTCCTGCCCCCATATCTCAAAGCCATCAAGAGCTTCGCCGACCTCGACCTCATCGCGCGTTCCCGCATGAAGTTCTGCATCGACTCCATGTACGGCGCCGGCGGCACCATTCTCTCTGAAATCTTGACTTCGCTCGGCGTCGATAACATCGCCATCCGCTCCAACCCCGACCCGCTCTTTCCCGGCATCAATCCCGAGCCCATCGAGCCGCACATCCGCGCCCTCGGCGAAGCCGTGGTCGCCCACCACTGCCACGCGGGCCTCTGCACCGATGGCGATGCCGACCGCATCGGCGCCACCGACGAGCACGGCAACTTCGTTGACCCGCACAAAATCTATTCTGTGCTGCTCAGCTGGGTCCTGCGCCGCAAAGGCTGGCCCGGCGCGGTCACGCGCGCCTTCAACACCACCAAAATGCTCGACCGCATCGCCGCCAAACACGGCCGTCAGCTCATCGAGCACGGCATCGGCTTCAAATTTGTCTGCGACTACATGCTCGAGCGCGAAATCGTGATGGGCGGCGAAGAATCCGGTGGCATCGGCTTCCAGCGCCACCTCCCCGAGCGCGATGGCCTGCTCAATTCGCTGCTGCTCGCCAACGTCATGGCCGAAGAAGGCAAAACCCTGGGCCAGCTTGTCGCCGATCTCCAGGCCGAATACGGCGAGCATCAATACGGCCGCATCGATCTTCACATTCCCGACGAGCAGAAAAAATCGGCCATCGCTCGCGCCAAAGCGCTCCAGCCAGGCGATCCCATCTTCGCCGGCATGCCCACTATGCGTACCGAAACCCTCGACGGCGTGAAGTTCTACCTCGATAATCCCGAAGGAAAGTCAAAGCCCAACGCCGCCGAAACCTGGCTGCTCCTCCGCGCCAGCGGAACCGAACCGCTGCTCCGCATTTACACCGAATCGTGCTCCAAGGAGTCGGTAACTAAACTGCTTCAATCGGCGCGGATCTTTGCCATCGGTTAACTTAGGGCCGTATGATCAAGTTCTCGATGTCGAATCTGAAAGCTGCAGTTCGTTTCGTGTCGCTTGCGGCAGCTCTCTGTCTCCTTGCCTGCTCTTCGACAGATGCGACGAAAGTTTCGTCTACCGCACTGAAGGCGGACCGAATCCTTGTCGTGAAATCCAGTCACACGATGACCCTGATGACTCACGGCAGGATTCTCAATTCCTACAAGGTTGCGTTAGGAAGGGGCGGTTCAGGACCAAAAGTGCGTGCAGGCGACAATAAGACTCCGGAAGGCGACTACGTTATCGATCAGAAAATCGTGAAGAGCCGCTTTCACCTGGCCCTGCACATCTCCTATCCAAATGAATCTGACAAAGCACGCGCCGTCAAGACCGGGGTTGATCCTGGCGGCGCCATCGAAATTCATGGTCTGCCGAAAGGCCTTGGCTGGCTCGGCCCCATTCAGCATGAGGTGGATTGGACAGAGGGCTGTATCGCAGTCAGCAACCCCGAAATTGAGGAAATCTCACGGCTCGTTCCGGTGGGCACACAAATTGAGATCAAGCCGTGACTCTGCAGAAGGATTGGAAGGTTCGATCCGTTTGCGACCACCACACTCACGCCGCCTGCGTATTCCTCCTCTCCGACACCTTCGCGATCACCCCCGGCAATATCTTCGCCACCGCCTCGGCAACGATCGACTCCGGTATCCTCGTCCGACCGGCGATCTCCTTCACCCATCCCTCGCCCACCAGCCCTTTCGCCTGATCCGCGCTGACCGGCTTGTTCTGCCCCTTCATCCACGATTCGACTTCTCCGCCGAGTCCCTGCGACCGCGCCGCATCCATCAGCTTCATGCCTTCTTGCGCGTTCCCGAACCGCTGCCAGATTTCCTGCACCAGGCTCGAATGTTGCTGGTCATTCGTTGCTGGATGCTTTTCAATTGTCCCTGCCAGATCTTCCAGAAGTCCCATTCCATTTCTCCTTCAATAAATGCTGCGCCCAGCAGCAAACGATTGGGCCACTTGCTGCCGGGCGGAATTCTAGGTTTCGGTTAAACGACTAAGCAGCGCTTCTGCGTCTCTCTCTTTCCCGCTCCTGTTCGTCTTCCACCTTCAGTTCCTCGCGGCGCACTTTCTCCTCGCGCGATTCGACATCCGTGACTTCCCGCTTCCGCGCCTCAACCTCTTCGCGGACCACGGGCTCCTTCTCCACGGAAACGCGCTCCTCGCTCAGCGGAATCCGCATCTCCTGTTTTTCCCCGATTCGCGCGCCGGGTGCGGCTCTCTCCTCCGTCACAGGTTTCCGCTCCACCACCAGTTCATCGTGCGAAACAGGCACATTCAGGTTCTTTGTCTCGGTCACAGTTTCCTTGCGCAAGCCCACCTCGCCGCGTTGCACGCGATCGCGGTGCACGCGTAGCACTTCACCATAGAGCTGCATACGCCGGCTGTCTGTCGGTGCTGCAGTTTCCGTGCGCCCGCTGGTTTGCGATCGCGGCGTCATACTCTCACCCAGGTCGGCGCCATTCGTCCGCAGGATCGTTTCCGCCTCGCTCCAGCGGCTCCCCGCATCCACGCTTACCAGAACCCCTTCCTCTCCGCTGCCAAAGCGATCGCTGAAATAGCGGGAGCGCTCATCCGGCAACTTGAGGCCGGTGAGCGTCTTGTGAAAGTCGCCCGCATCCAGGTCGTAATGACCCATGCCTTCAGGGCCCGCCACCTGGCCGGTGCTCAGCGGCTGCGAAGCTCCGGTTCTTGTGTCTTGCGGATTTGCCCCGCCCCCAAATAGCGCGCGCGTCCGATGCCAGAAGCCTGGCTCCGGCTTTTTTACTGAGATTGCCGGCTCCAGATGGCCTGCCACGCCGATCTGATTGCTGGTGAATCCTGCGGAATGCAATGACCGAAGCGCGTCTTCAGCATTCTGCTCTGAGGGAAAATACCCAACTACGCAAGTTTTCGGATTGATCTCTGCCATGATGCCCTTCCGATTGAAAATTGAGGGGCTGGAAAGGCCTTCCGCTTGAGATCGACAATAGCCCGCCCTTGCCCCTCAGACCCCGATAGATGCGAGGCCCCCGGACAAGGTGGCGCGACAAATTTACGCGCCGATTCATAACGCCGCACCGCGCGTTGAAGCAGTCAAGATTTGCAAACAGATTTTTTCAGCGGATCACGGCCGCCTTGGCGCGCTTCCCCAGTCGCACCACAATGCCTTCCAACTGGAGCTTTTACGGCTACTCGGTTCATTTTTAATATTGACAAAATTATTTTGTATACATAACATAATGTCATGCCGAACAACGGCAAGTCGCCAGGTGAAAGCGGTCTCTATAACCGCATCGCTGTCCTGCGCGCCGAGCGCGGAATCAGTCGCCAGGAGCTTGCCGATTCGGTCGGAGTCAACTATCAGACGATCGGATTTCTCGAACGCGGCGAATATGGCCCCAGCCTCAAGCTGGCCTTCCAGATTGCGGAGTACTTCGCTCTGCCCGTAGAAGCCATTTTCTCAACCCAGCCGCTCAAGCCGCTGAGCCAGCAGGTCTACCCGAGTCGCCAGTCTCCGAAAAAGGGGAAAGCATGAAAACCGAACTCGCCTTTGGAAGCTTTCGCATCCACTTCGAATCCCGTTCACGCCGCCGCTGGTTTGTCGCGCTCTGCTATGCGGTATTCGCACTCTCCGACTTGGTCTGGTGCTTCCTTAACCCAAAAATGAACCCAGGCGCCGGTACGGAAGAGGCCACCGGCGCATGGATCGTCGCCGGGTGCATATTTTTCAGCCTCGTGCTTATGCTGGTCCTGACAGGGTTGAGCGGCGATCTGCGCTCCCGCGGCGACGAACGCGAGACACATCGCCGACAGCATTCCATCTCCAGGGCCTATCCCTTCATCGGTTTCGGCATTATGATTTCGGGTTTCGCTAGCTCTTTCGGCATACCGACCGCCGGCCCTTTATCTCCGGCTCTGCGGGAGTTCCTCGTGCAACTGACATTCATCCTGTTAATGGCGACCTTCTTCCTCTATGTGACCCTGCCCCAGGCCATCCTTCTCTGGACCGAACCCGACCTGGAATCTGCGCAGGAACAAATCAACTGATCACAGCCACTTTGGCTCGCTTCCCCAGCCGCACCACCATTCGCGCTGGCAGCGGCCCAATCGCCACCACCACTCCCGCAGCCGTCTCGCCATCCAGCTTCACGGCCTTCTCGGCAATCTTGCGGTTCGCCTCCGCGCCGCTCGCCGCCAGCCCAATCAGCACCAGCAGCTTCGGCAGCCGGATTGTGTTCGGCTCCGGCCCGGCCACGTTGGCATACGCAACGCTGACCTCTTCCAGGTTCTCCGCCGTCTCGCCAGCCTGGAACATCCGCGCCCAGTTTTCTTCCGCACCGGCCGCCGCCATCTCGCCGTGAAAACCCGCCGTGATCGTTCGCGCCAGCCGTTTCTTCACTCCCATCGGGTGCTGCATTCCCCCCAACACCGCCTGCTCCAGTTCGCTGACTTCGCTCTGCTTCAAATCCGTCAGCAGCGCCCAGTACTTCCACATCAGCTCGTCGCTGATCGACATCAGCTTCCCGTACATCTCGCCCGCCGGCTCATTAAACCCGATCGCGTTGCTGAGAGACTTGCTCATCTTCTGCACGCCGTCCAGCCCTTCGAGTATGGGCGTCATCAAAATGATCTGCGGTTTCTGCCCATAGTGCCGCTGCAATTCCCGCCCGCAGCCCAGATTAAACCGCTGATCCGTCCCGCCCAGCTCCACGTCGCAGTTCAGCGCCACCGAGTCGTATCCCTGCATCACCGGGTACAGCAGCTCATGCAGACTGATCGGCTGCTCCGCCTGGAAGCGCTTGTGAAACTCGTCGCGCTCCAGCATCTGCGAAACCGTAAAATGCGCCGTTAATCGTATCGTGCCCTCGTAATCCAGCTTCCCCAGCCACTCGCTGTTGTAGCGCACCTCAGTCGCCTTCTCGTCGAGAATCCTAAAGACCTGCTCCTTATATGTCTCCGCGTTTGCATTGATCTGCTCGCGCGTAAGCGGCTTGCGCGTCACGTTGCGTCCCGTCGGATCGCCGATAAGCGAAGTGAAATCGCCCACCAGAAAAATCACCGTGTGCCCGAGTTGTTGAAAATGCCGCAGCTTCCGCATGAGCACCGTGTGGCCCAGGTGCAGATCCGGCGCTGTGGGATCGAATCCCGCCTTCACGCGCAGCGGCCGCCCCG
The DNA here is from genome assembly GCA_035935755.1 of Occallatibacter sp. Taxonomy (GTDB): domain Bacteria; phylum Acidobacteriota; class Terriglobia; order Terriglobales; family Acidobacteriaceae; genus Telmatobacter. The sequence continues at coordinate 157,001 of DASYWU010000045.1, forward strand.
TCTTGCGGCTCTCTTCCAGGCGCTCGCGCAAATCGCTCACGCGGATGATCTCCGCCGCGCCCTTCTGCAGCAGATCCATCTGCTCATCTACAGGTAAAAAATCGCTCATGCCGATCTCCAGTATAAAGTCGCGGCTTTGGGCATGACCGGCTCGTTCACTTCACACTTTGCACAAATACGCTTGTGCTAATTCCAGAAGGTGCTAATATGATTGCCAACTTGTCCCGGTAATTTTGGCGTTGCGTTCAGAGCAGTAAGTCGCTTCTGAATTCGTTTGGCTCCGGTTCACCCTTCCCCATTTCATCCGGTGTAGAGGTCTTCCATGAAAGCCATTGGCAGAATCCTGATTGCATTGTTGTTCATTGGCCTGCTGATACTGTTGGGGTACGTTGCCTACGTCTATGTCCTTCCCAGGTGGTGTGCGCTGCTGTTTTACACCTACCTGCTTCTTGGCTTGCTGCTCTGGACGTACGGGATCATCACGTTCATTTCGGCGAACCGGCATACGAACTGGGCCGCCGGCCTGTTCAAGGAGATTGTGAAAGCGCGGCAGCCGCTCGATATTGGCTCGCGTGTGAATCGTCTTCGCGACGTCATCGCTGGCTTGGCCCTGGCGGCCTCCAACCTGATCGTCTGGCCCGTCGATGCCGTATATGGCCCCATGGTGAACCTTCGCAACAAAGGTAAGGAGCTGACACCTCAGGACTACAGCCTGCTTCAGGCCACCGAACAGCCTGACACTTACAAGAGCCTCTATTCCCTTGTAGTCGTCCTGACAATTCTGGGACTCACCTATGTTGGCGTCAACCTGAAGATCTACGGCCCCATCGTGCTGGGCCTGATGGTGGCCAGCGCATCGCTGCGCCATGTCAGTTATGTAGTTGGAACAGTTTCCCTGCCCGCCAGGTTGCGGCGAGCCGCAGCCAGTGCATACGCTTTATTCCTCGCTATCGCCGTCTTCGATTTTGCCACTTTGATACTGGGCCTCACTACCCTTGACCTGCGCGGAAAAGCTGGCTCGCTCACATTATCGGCCTTGGTCAAAACCGGCCGCGAACTATGGCAGGCGGAGGGTGCCCTGTGGAACATCCTCAAGGGCACAAGACCCACCCTCCATCAGCTCATCGTTGCCTTCGTCGGCCTCCTGTTCAGCATCGCTCTCGTCAAGGTGGCGACGGAGTTTCGCGAATTCAGGCGCAATGATGAAGACTATGTGTGGCTGGCTAAGAGCGCGAACGCTCTGGGAAACTTCTCTGATGCGTTGCGTTACCTGCGCAACGTCCAGAGCTCCAATACGGATTCGCGCTCCACTGAGATCGTTGCGCTGCTTGGAGTGAATCAGATCGACGAAGCCGCCACCAAGCTGAAGTACTCCCTCGAACAAGACCGGAAGCCCGCAACTGACGAATTGATCTTCACCAACATGATGCAGGCCTTTCTCCTTCCCCGAATGCCGCAGAATGTCTATCTGGCAGTTCTCAAGCGTGCTATCGACGCCAAAATGGCGGATGCGCTGATGCAGGACAGCCTCGGTCTCGTATCCCAGTACAAGCTCCAGCAACAGGCTCTCGCTCTGTTTACCGCTGCCTCGGCTTCATTCCCCCTCAGCATCGCCAGAATTCACCTGATTTCCGATGAACTTAAGGAGACCATTACCACGTTGGAGACCAACCCGCCTGCCTCCGATCTCGACAAGCTCATCGGCCAGATCCTGGTGCTCATGGCTCACATCATGGACGAGCAGACGTCAAGCGAACAGGACGCCGAGACCTTTGCCAGTTTTGCGCGCGAGACCATTCCCCTGATACAGAAATTAGTCAATGCGCCTCTGAATCAGTGGCAGCGCATTACTCTTTACCAGGAAATCCAGCGGGCACTCTTCTGGGCCCGCAAGCTCGGCCAGGACAGAGTGGAAGAACTCCGCTTTCTCGCCAACTCTGTAGCCGACCAGCAGAAGGAAGACGACTTCAAGCAGGCGATCCAGGTCATTCAGGCCCAGTTCGCTTAGCTTTCGCGCGCGCCTGGCGCCCCACCATTATCGATAAAATCCGGATGCGGGCTCTTCCGAGCCTCGTCCTCACGCCTCGTCAATCGCCCGCGCCGCCGCATCGATCGCCTCGGCAATCTTGCTCAACTGTTCAGTGGTCAGATTGCCGCGCTCCAGCCGCATGCGCAGCGCAAACTTGAAGTTCATGATCGCGCGCATCACTTGCGGCGAGCGCCTGCGCCCAAAAACCCGGCCCGCTTCCTGCATGCGCCCGAGGATCGCCTTCAACTCCACCTGGTTCGCCTTCAGATGCGCCTTGCCTTCATTGGTCGCGGCATACATCTTCTTGCCGCCTTCGGCCGACGTCACCGTCGCCAGGCCTTCTTCTTCCAGCAGCGTCAGCGTCGGATAGATCACTCCCGGGCTAGGCGCGTACCCGCCCGATAGCCGCTCTTCGATGGCCTTGATAATCTCGTACCCGTAACTCGGCTTCTCCGCAATCAGGTTCAGGATCACCAGCCGCAACTGCCCGGCATCGAAAAACCTGCCGCGCCCGCCGCCATATCCTTCCCAGCCACCGCGTTCGCCTCGCTCACCCCACCATCCGAACCCGCGGCGATGGCGAAACTCGCGCTGTCCGCATGCTCCGTGCATCTCTGCTCCGTGCATTCCTCTGAATTGTTCACACATGATCGTTTCCTCACGATCTATCAAGATATGATTTAAGTTATATCGTAAGATATCTTCTGTCAAGTCACACGAGCGCCGGCGCGAACGCAGGGCCTTCCACTGCGTATCGGTCACCAGGTTGTGCTGGCTCAGAGCTAAAAGCTGACATCTAAAAGCTCATGGATCGCTGTCACCGGCGACCTGTCCCTGCTCTATTCCGCGGGCCGGTCGCTTGCCAACGCCGGTGCAGCGGACGCCCGCTCGGCCGCTTTCAGAAGCTTTCGCGTCATCACCTGGAAGTGATAACCCATCACTGCGAGTGTCATGGCCGCGCCGAAGCAGCGGCGGTACCGCGTCGCCGCGGCCGCCAGAAACTTCCAGTAACTCCAGCGATGGCGCCCCAGCACTCCCTGGCGCACCATCGACGTCACCAGCGCCCGCATATTCTCAAGCGTCAGCCACCGCTGGCCCTCCATAACAGGTCCGGCCGAATGCTTTTCCCTTCGCGGATGCGCCCGGCTCAGGTAGAGTTTCACGCGCTCATAGTATGCCTCGCACGAGTAAATCCGTTTGAGCACCGAGCGATATCCCTCGATCAGCCGCGCCGCATCCATCCGCGGATAAAAATTCAGCCGGTCGCACGTGTTGTTTCCCCCGCCCGCATCCACAATCCGGCCTTCCCGCGTCAGTCGCCGGAAGAGTTGAGTCCCCGGCATCGCCTGCAGCAGCCCCACCATCGCAATCGGAATGCCGCTCTTCTGAATGAACTCCACCATGCGATCGAATATGTCTTCCCCATCCGTGTCGAAGCCCAGGATGAATCCGCCCATCACCTGCATCCCGTAGCTATGGATGATGGCCACGCTTTCCAGCAAACTGCGCCGCGTGTTCTGCAGCTTGTTGCTCGCAATCAAACCTGACTCATCCGGCGTCTCGATCCCCAGAAAAACCGCTTTGAATCCCGCATCCCTCATCATCCGCATCAGTTCGGGATCGTCAGACAAATTCAGCGAGGCCTCGGTAATAAAGTCGAAGTTGGCTCCCGTTTCTAAACGCCATTCCGCCAGCGCTCGCAGCAATTCCTTGGCCCGCGCCTTGTTGCCGATGAAGTTGTCATCCACAATGAACACGGAATCGCGCCAGCCCGCCGCGCGTATCTGATCCAGTTCCGCCAGCACCTGCGCCACCGCCTTGGTCCGCGGCCGCCGCCCGTAAATCTCAATAATGTCGCAGAATTCGCAGTTGAAAGGGCAGCCTCGCGAGTATTGCACCGTCATCGTCGAATAGCGGCTCATCCTGATCAGGCTCAGGTCCGGTAGCGGGCTGATCGTCATCTCCGGCCGTTCTGCCGCCTGATAGATTTCCCGAGCTGTCCCGCGCTCCAGGTCCAGCGCCAGCTCGGCAATCAGGCTCTCCGCCTCGCCAATCACCACGTGATCCGTCTTCAGTGCGTCTTTCGACAGGCTGCTCGCGATCGGTCCGCCCACTATAGTGCGCACTCCGCGCGCCCGGCACCGCTCCACAATGTTCGCCAGTGACTCCTGCTGGATCAGCATTCCGCTCAGCAGCACCACGTCGGCCCAATCAAGATCGCGGTCGCGTAGCCGCTCCACGTTGGTGTCCACCAGCCGCTTGTTCCACTCGCGCGGCAGCAGCGCCGCCACCGTCATCAGCCCCAGCGGAGGCTGCGCCGCCTGCTTGCCCAAAAATTTCAGCGCGTGCTTGAAACTCCAGAATGTCTCAGGAAATTGCGGATAGATCAACAAAGCGTTCATCGTGGACCTTCGCAGAAAGAACGGCACCTCGAGCGCGAAGCGAAGGCTCAGGCCGTGTCTCCCGAAATGGGTGCAATTGCGGCCCTGCTCGTAGTGGCGAACTGATTCTTTCCACCATTCTCTCACCAATTCCGCATCCGTGCCGGAAACGCTATAATCGACACCATGCACCACCCCGCCCGCCAACACACCCGCGCACTGGCATGCGCCGCCCGCGCCGCGGCTGCGGCGGCTCCGGCCGCCTAGACTCCCGCCCCACCTCATCTCATAATTCAAGTCAGTTCAGTCTTCCGAAACAACCGTGTCTTGCTGAAAGCTGAAAGCTGAGAACTGATAGCTCGTCCCTCAGTCCCTTAGTCCCTTAGTCCCTTAGTCCCTAGTACACTGGAGTCACCATGGAAGAATTCAGCCGCATCCAGCGCCTCCCGCCCTATGTCTTCAACATCACCGGCGAGATGAAGGTAGCCGCGCGCCGCCGCGGTGAAGACATCATCGACTTCGGCATGGGCAATCCCGACGGCGCCACCCCCAAACACATCGTCGACAAGATGATTGAAGCGGCACAGAAGCCCACCACGCACCGCTACTCGGTCTCCCGTGGCCTGCCGCGCCTGCGCAAATCCATCTGCATGTGGTATAAGTCGCGCTACGACGTCGACCTCGATCCCGAGTCCGAAGCCATCGTCACCATCGGCTCCAAAGAAGGCATCGCCCATCTCTGTCTTGCCATCCTCGACTCGCGCGACACCGTGCTCGTCCCCAATCCCAGCTACCCCATCCATATATATGGTCCCGTCATCGCCGGCGCCCACGTCGTCAGCGTGCCCGTCCACAACCAGGAAGATTTCCTCGCCGAGCTCGAAGGCCTCATCCCGCGGATGACCCCGCGCCCCAAGGCCCTCATCGTCAATTTCCCCTCCAATCCCACCACCGAGTGCGTCGAGCTTCCCTTCCTCGCCCGTCTCGTCGAGCTGGCCCGCGAGTACGGCTTCCATCTCATCCAAGATCTCGCCTACGCCGACATCGCTTTCGACGGCTACAAGCCGCCCAGCGTGCTCCAGGTCCCCGGCGCCAAGGACGTTGCCGTCGAGTTCTTCACGCTCTCGAAGAGTTACAACATGCCCGGCTGGCGCGTCGGATTCATGGTCGGCAACCCGGTGCTCGTCTCCGCGCTCGCCCGCCTCAAGAGCTACTTCGACTACGGGACCTTCACGCCCATCCAGGTCGCCTCCATCGCCGCCCTCGAAGGCCCGCAGGAGTGCGTCGCCGAAATCTGCAATAACTACCGCAGCCGCCGCAATGTCCTCGTCGAAGGCCTCACCAAAGCCGGCTGGCAGGTCGCCTTGCCAAAGGCAACAATGTTCGTCTGGGCCCGCATCCCCGAGCCTTACCGCAGCCTCCGCTCGCTCGAATTCTCCAAGCTCCTGCTCACCGAAGCCAAAGTAGCCGTGTCACCGGGAATCGGTTTCGGCGACTACGGCGACAACCACGTCCGCTTCGCATTAATCGAAAACGAAGAACGCACCCGCCAGGCCCTCCGCGGCATAAAACAAATGCTCGCCAAAAGCGCGGTCCTCGCCCAGACGTAGAACTCGGTCTGCTTGGAAACAAACATTCTTTTATCCTGAGCGATGTCGAAGAACCTGCAGTTACGGCATTGCCCCGCACAGAACATTTCACGCCGCGCGCGAAAACGCCGCAATCTTCGGCCGCTTCCGCCGCGATGCGTGCCATAGATCGTACTGCTGCTGCAAGTCCAGCCACAACCGGGGCTCGGTGCCGAATGCGTCGGAAAGCCTGAGGGCCATCGCCGCAGTGACCGCTGCGTGGCCGTTGAGCAGGCGTGAAAGAGTGGAGCGCGCTACCTTCAAGCGCTTGGCTGCCTCGCCTACAGGCATCGTGCCAATGCACTCGCGAATAAGTTCGCCGGGGTGGGGAGGATTGTACATGGTGAGCATCATGAGCCTCCGTTGCTAGTGATAGTCGCGATAATCAACCAGAATTGCATCCTCACCTTCGAAACGAAACCTGAGTCTCCAGTTGGCATTGACCTTGACCGACCAGTGATTCGCCAGGTCGCCTTTCAGAGCATGCAGATCCCAACCGGGGATGTCCATATCTGCAGGGACCTTGGCAAGGTGTAAAGTGCCCAGTTGTACCGCCAATTTTCGCGCGTGCGCAGGTTGAATTCCAGCCTTGTTGCCGGTAAGGAAGAACTTCTCCAGTCCTGCGTGCCGAAATGACCGGATCATGCTCTTAATGTAGCGCGTAGCGCCTCACGCGTCAAGCGGTCTCCACCTCTGCGGAGCGCTGTCACTTCGCCGCAACCCTGAACTTCATCGCCATCGCCGCGCTCTTCGGCCTGTAAAGAGGTACATGCGAAATCGCTGCTGTCACCGGCGGCCCGACAGCCACAGGCTGCCCTGCACTCTCTCCACTGTGCGTCTCGGGCGGAGGCGCCACTTCCGCCGGCCCGCCTCCACCGCCTCCACCCGATCCAGGCGCCGCCGCCAGCACCACCGGGCTCAGCGGAATATCCACCCGCATATCCGCCTGCAGAGGGCTGACCAGCATCTTCGGCGCGGCTTTCTCAAATCCCTTCGCCACCACGCTCAGCGTCGCCCCGGTCCCCGGCGGCAGTCCAGTCAGCTCAATCTTGTATGCGCCGTTGTCGTCGGTAAGATCGTGAATTGCCCCGTTCGCGCCCGCGTTCCCCGTGAGGTCCAGTGCCACCAGCGCCTTCGCCACCGGAGCCTCGCCCGAATAAACCATGCCCTCAAATGTAGTCACCGCCGCCTGCGGAGGTTGCGGCGGCGTCGGCTTCGGCTGCTCGAAATACCACAGCAGGTAGCCGGATATCACGGTGGCCGCAATCCCTCCCAGCCACCCCACCACTTTCGCAGAGCTGCGTTCCTTGGCCATTGACTGCACCTCAAGGGAAGATTATGCCGGACTATAGCACAACCCGATTCGCCGCGCAGCAATTTCGGCCGATTACCCGTCCCAGCTTTCCTGGGCCGGCGAGTTGAAAGCTAGAAGCTAAGAGCTACAAGCTAGAAGCTCGCTTCCAGCGCCTTCCTGATCATCTCCGCCGCCTGCTCGCCCGCCACCGCGTACCCCGCCTCCGTGTAATGCACGTCGCCCGCATGCAATTCCTGGTGCTTCAGCATCAGCGCGTGCTCGTCGTCAACCGGAATCCCTCCGTGCCGCATCGCCTCCGCCGCCAGCCGGTTGCGCGCAGCTATCCGCGCACTCGTTGCCTGCGGCGCTCCCGGTCCGCCCGGGGTTGCATTATCCCCCAGCAGCGGGGTCGTTGTCGCCCAGATCAGCTTCGCTTCCGGCGCGCCGGCCTTCAGCGCCGCAATCATCTCCGGCAGCCCTGCCGCATACTGCGCATCCGTGTAGCCCCAGCCATGCATGCCGTTGTTAAAGTGCACCACCGCAAACTTCACGCCCATCATCTTGAAGTAATCGCGCAACTGTCCTGGCAGCCGCGGATCGCCGCTGCTCGCCGACGTAGCGAAAAGATACACATTCGCCACCCCGCTCAGATCCTTCTCCACCGCCGGATAGTACCCGCGCGTAATCGAGTCTCCCTCGAGCAGCACATTAGGCAGTCCCGCCACCGGTTTCGCCGGCCGGTCGCTCCACGTCCACTCGATCTTCTCGGTGATGGGTAACCGCGCCTGAGCTACCGCGCCAACCGGCCACATGAGTAACGCAATGCAAAGAGAAGTACGCCGCATAACCATCAGGTTATAACAGCTCCCGCTGGCCTTCCTCCGCCCCAAGTTACCCCCGTGCCTTGCGCCCATCGATTTTCATTTCCACGCGCCACCCGATGCACTATAGTGTGTTCCACAAGACTCTTGCTGCTCATAACTGTCCCCAAAAGGAGCCATCACAGTGCTGGACTACCTTCGTACTGTTCGCCTTGCCTCGGTCTTACTTCTTGCCATAGCTCCTGCTATCGCCAATGCTCAACATCCTGCCAATTCCAACAGCGTTTATCAGCAATTACGAACGCTACTTCCCGGCAGCGATGTTATCTCCGTCAAGAATCTGACCCTCAAACGCGATGCCGGCATATTCACTTTCCAGTCCGGCAACATTGCCTTTTATTCCGCGGTCAACGGTAAAATCACCGGCGCCGTATTCATCGGTGAAGGCCATTTTCACCTCACGCCGACCAGCGCCGAGGAGCGCCACAACCTCGCCATCCTCACCAAAAGCGAAGAATTCGACGAAGACTTCGATCGTGTAGTTCTCCGCTTCACTGACTCGACTGCCGACGAGTTACATAAAGCCTCTGCCGGTTCCGGTACGGCCGGCTCCGATTTCGCCTCCGCCGCGCGAGACCTGCACAGCTTTCAGCACACCAAGCTCCTCGACAACACCGACCTCCGCCTTCTCCAAGACGTGCTCAGCCCCACTCCCGGTGGTTATTTCTTCGCCGCCATCCACGGCAAGAAAGATCACGACCTGTTCTTCACCGTTGATCCCCACGGCGCACCCAATGTAGCTCCGGAAGAAGTCTCTCTGATGAACTGGACCGGCTGGGGTGAAGTCTATCTCACCGCCTTTCACGCCGCCACCGACGCAGCTCAAAGCACCGGCGGAGATGAACACAATGAACCATACCGCATCGATCACGAGGACCTCGACACCACCATCGAGCACAACGGCTTTCTCAGCGGGGTCGCCACTGTCCACCTCGTTGCGCTCAGTGATGGCCTTGCCGTTGCGCCCTTTGACCTCTATCCCACGCTGAGGGTCAGCCACGTCGAGACGGGAAAAGGCGGCTCACTCGATTTTGTGCAGGAAAAGAAAGACGAAGACGCCGACTTCGGCGTTGTGATCGCCAAGCCGCTGAATCAAGGTGAATCCACAACGATTCGTATCACCTATGCCGGCAAAAACGTGGTCATGGACGAAGGCGGCGCCAATTACTATCCCATCGCTCGCGAAAGCTGGTACCCCAATGCGGCTCAGGGCCTGGGCGACTACACCGCTTACCACATGCTCTTTCACGTGCCCAAGGGACTCGATCTCATCGCAACTGGCGCCAGGGTCAACCAGACCAACGAGGGCAAAATCACCACCACCGAATGGAAGACGGAAGTTCCCCTCGCCGTCGTCGGTTTCAACCTAGGTAAGTTCACTATGAAAGAAGCGACGGTCCAGGAGAAACTCGGCGACTCCCTCACCATTGACGCCTATGCCAACACCACGCCTCCTGCCGAATTCACCAATACCGCCGCCGATCTGCCCACTCAGGATCACTCGCCAGAGCTTGATAATCCCGCGATTGGAAGCATAAACACCGCCTCCATGCTCCCCGTCCAATTAAGCCAGGGCCAGGTGGCTGCGCGACTTTACACCGCTTACTTTGGATCCATCCCTTTTTCGCGGGTAGCTCTCACTCAGCAGTTTGCCTGTAACTACGGCCAGAGCTGGCCTATGCTCGTCTATCTCCCTATCTGCGGCTTTCTCGATACCACCCAGCAGGAGGCCTTCGGGCTGCGTCCCGACGATATGTACTGGAAAATCGTAACTCCGCATGAAGTAGCCCATCAGTGGTGGGGCCAGACCGTCGGATTTCGCAGTTATCGCGACCAATGGATGAGTGAAGGCTTCGCCAATGAATCGGCTTCGATTTTTCTCCAGGCAACCCGTCCCAAACCAAACGATTTTCTCAATTTTTGGAAGCAGCAGCGCGATCTCATCACGCAGAAAAACTCCATGGGATTTCGCCCCATCGACGTCGGCCCGGTTACCATGGGTTTCCGTCTTATCACTGAAAAAACCGGCTGGAACGTCTACCAGAATCTCGTCTATCCCAAGGGCGCTTACATTCTGCACATGATCCGCATGATGATGTGGTCGCCCAAAGACAGTGACGCCGCATTCATCGTCATGATGCACGACTTCGTAAGCACCTACACGCTCAAGGTCGCAACCACCGAAGACTTCAAGGCCATGGTCGAAAAGCACATCACTCCCGCGATGGATCTCGATCGCAATCACAAAATGGATTGGTTCTTCAATGAATACGTTTATGGCACCGACCTGCCCGTGTACCACTTCGAAAGTCAGGTCACGCCCAATGCCAACGGCACCAGCCTGCATTTCAAGCTCACCCAGTCCGGCGTCGACAAAGGCTTCCGGAACCTCGTCCCAGTCTATTTTCAATTGGACGACGGAAAGATCTTCCGCCTCGGCTCGATCGTTATCACCGGGTCGAGCACCCTGGAACAGACGGTGCAGCTCCCCAAATTTCCCGCCCCTATCAAAGAGGCGACCATCAATCATAACTACGACGTGCTCTGCACTTACAATTGATCGCCGCACTAACTTCCTTCGCCACCAGACAAAAGCGCGGACCCGAAGATCCGCGCTGAATTGCTTTCCTTTGTCATTTTGACTGCTTACACTTTGGCGAGCACCGCGTTGCCCAGCTTCTCCGCCAGCATCTCGTGCGCGTGCGCGAAGAACTCATCCTTCGAGATCTTCCCCGCATCCACATCCGCGAGGATCGCCCTCTGCGCCTCGTACTCGCGGTTCTTGATGCCCGCCTTCGACTGCAGCATCCGCCACGCCTTGCGCCGCTCCACGCAGAACATCACCAGTTGCCGCGAGATCGCCCGATACTCGATCTTGCCATTGTCTTCCCACTGGATGTACACGCCGAAATCCGGAATGTACGACCGGTGTCCCGGAATGAGATAACGCCGGTAGACCACATCCTGCTGCGTAATCCGCACCAGCATGTTATCCAGCGAAATCAGCTTCTCCGCATGCTCCGCCTTGATCTTCTTCAGGTGGTTGCGGAAACGCGCCTCCGTCGTGCACCAGTGCGCCACGGTATAGCGCCGCGTCTCGCCTGTGTTCTTGTCCTTGGTTTCGTACCAGTCCAGATCGATCGACGGATTGCCCTTGATGTCGAGCGCCTCCTGGTAGCTCTCGCCCTTGCGCGGATCGAATACAAACTCCGGCACGCCGCGCGAATCACGCACGCGCTGCGCCTGGAAGAGCGCCATATCATCCGGGACTCCGTGCTCCGGCTGGCAAGTCGTGTACGCCTGCAGGAACATCGTGCCGCGGTACTCCAGCCCATCCAGAATCGCGCGATACAGTTTCGGCGCGTTCGCCATCGAGCACTGCGCAATAAACGGCGATCCGTGACCGGCCAGGAACGTCTCCGCCACCGTCTTCTTCTCGGTGTTCTTGCCCTGCGTCGCCGATCCGAAGACGTTCATGTCGTTGCCGCCCAGCATCGGCGTCGAATCCGAATTCTGCCCGCCGGTATTCGAATAAACCTGCGTGTCCAGCATCAGCGCCTTCACGTTGGGCCGGTTCTGCAGGATCACCTTCGACATGTTCTGATAGCCGATGTCGCCCATGCCGCCGTCGCCGCCAACTACCCAGACCTTGGGCAGCTCGACGATCTCCTGGTCCGTCATCAGCGCATCGGTAAAGTGCGTGAACTGGTAGTACTCCTCTTCGCTGATGATCTTGCCATCACGCGTCAGCAGCATGTCCGCCAGCCGCTCCGGAATCACCGACCGCCGCGCATGGTCGACGATGAAGCTCTCGCCCATCAGCCAGCCCACCGTAATTCCGTCCTGGAAGAGCGAATTCATCCACGGATACGGGTGCGGATTGTTCGGCGAAGTCGATCCGTACACGGTGTTGCAACCCGTGTGCGCGGCCATCGCCATCACGCTCATGCCGTTCGCCAGCCGTCCATCCACCGGTTGCAGGCTCTTGTGATTGAACGCTTCGGTCAGCAGCACTGCGGAAATTGCCTCCACCAACTGCGCATCGGTAATTTCGCCGTGCTCCTGCTCATAGGCTGCAATGCGCCGCTTGGTGTCCTTCTCGTCCTCGCCACCCAGTCCCATCACCAGGTGCGCAATCGCCTGCCGCATGCGCGCATACTCTTCGGGATTGCTCTCCTTGATCGCCGCCAGCCTTGCCGCGCCTTTCTTTTCCAGCTCGCCGGCCTTGGCCACAAACCGATCGCTCTTGGCATGGAACACCGGCCGCATGTAAGCCTCGGTCACTGCCGCAATCGACCGCAGCACGCTCTTTTCGCCGCAGCCCGCGCAGGCGCCGTCGCCGGAAACCAGCGCGTCGTAGTTCGTCCTCACCATCAGCATGTTGCGCAGCGTCGCCGTCTTTGAGTCCGCCGGGTTTGATGCGCTGAACAGCCCCAGGTACTTCTGCGAGGTATCGGGCAGCAGATTCAGGAACGCTGTGCCCGTCTCGTGCTCGGCGTTCACGTCCTCCGTCTCCGCCACCATCTTCAGCGCATTGTGATCGCCGCAAGCCGTAACGCAAGCCGCGCAGCCCTTGCACAAATCGCTCACGAAAATCGAGAACACGCCGCCCGAGCCGGCGCTCTTGCGCTCCGGCGACGAGAAGATGGCGTTCACCTTCTGATACGCCATCGGCACTTTCTCCATGATGTCGAAGAACTGTTTCTTCGCCTGTGCCGAGAACCCGTCCACCGAATCCGTCACTTCGCGCAGAATCGTCTGCAGCGGCGTGCCGGTCTTGAACTCGGCCACCATGCGCTCGCGCGTACGCTTCTCGATCTCCGGCAGCGCGCGCAGCATCTTGTTGCGATCCTCCGCGTCCGTCACGTAGTGCGAAACCGCCGTCGAAAGCACCGTGCTCAAATCCTGCGAGCAGTTCGGCAGCGCCGTGTCCGGGCAAACCGAGATGCACTCCATGCACTGCGTGCAGTTTTCGGGAATGTACATCGGCGTCTCGCGCCGAGCCACATACTTCGAAGCCGTATCGCCGGTCGCCGCCGCAACCACGCCCATCGCGGCCAGCGGTGTCGCCGGCTGATTGTAGCCAAAATTGGATCGGAACTCCGCATCGAAAGTGTTAATCGACGCGATCGGCGCGCGCGGCCCTTGATTTGCCGGAGCCGCCGTGCTGCGCCGCATGCCCGTGACCGCGCCTGCACCGACCTCAGCGAACTCAACCTGCTGATTCAGCACCGGCAGCAGCGCCTGCCCGCGCAGCGTCGAGCGATCCGCCGCGGAAAGCTCGCGCGTTTGGATCTCCTTGACGCGCTCAAAGCCCTGCAGCATCACTTCCATATTCGACTGCACCACCGCATCGCCCATGCGCCCGAACTTCTTCACATACTGCTTGTGCACCACGTCACGGAACTGCTCCTGCGTGATGCCAAATTCTTGCAGCAGCGTGCTCACCGCAAAGAATCCGCCGAGAAACGCATTGCCCTGCATGCGCAGTTGCAGATCGCCGCGGTCCGTCGCCTTCTTCGCAATGTCGAAGCCTGGCAGCGTGAACACGCGAATATTCTTCTTGATGATCTCGTCGCGCGCCCACAGCGGCAGCCGTTCCCACGCCTCGTCGCCCTCATGATCTGACTCCCATAAAAGGCTTCCGCCTTCCTGAATGCCGTTCAGCGGATTGGTATGCGTGAATGCTTTCGGATCGCAGCACAGCACCACCGTCACGTGACGCAGGTCGCAGTTCACCCGGATGCGCTCTTTCGCCGCCACCAGGAAGTAGCTCGTCGGCGCGCCTTTCTTCTCCGATCCATACTTCGGATTGGCGCTCACGTGAATCACTTCCTTCGGATTCCCCAGCTCGTCCGTCAAGTGATCGCGCGCATAAAGCAGATCGTTCAAATCGCCCAGAATTGCGCCCAGGTTCTTGCCCGTGGTAATCGCGCCCCATCCGCCAACTGAGTGGAAGCGCACTGCCACGGCCCCTTCAGGCAGCAGCGACGGCGTCTCATCGGCGATTACGCTGTAAGGATGATCGACGCCGAGCACGAAGAAGCTCGTGCCATCCGCCGCCGTCTTCCCGTCCGTCCGCGCCCGTCCAGCCGTAGCAAATTCGTATGCCCCGATAATGTGCTCCGGCCGGAAATCGCGCGATCCCAGTCCGTAGCTTCCGCCGAAGATCCGCGGCAGCTCGTTGGGCGAAATCGCCGGCAGCCCTTCCGCCGCCGGATGCCCCTCGTACTGCACCGCCTTCGACAGCGCCGTGCGCACATCACGGCCCAGCGGATTGTCGCCCGCCATCGGCTCGTCCGTCCGCTCCAGAATAATGACGTTCTTCTTGCCCTTCAGCGCCTGTATCAGCGCCGCCTCAGGGAACGGCCGGATCACGTTCACGTGAATCGAGCCCACCTTCACGCCGCGCGTCTGCCGCAGATAATCCACCGCGGCTTCAATGTTCTCTGCAGCCGATCCCAGCGAGATAAACACCGTGTCCGTGTCATCCGTCTTGTACTTGGAGATCAGCCCGTAGCGCCGTCCTGTCAGTTCGGCAAATTTCTCGTACGACTCTTCCAGGAACCTCAGGATCGGCTCGGTGAAATTGTTGCGCCGCGCCACCACGCCCTGCATGTAGTGTTCCTGGTTCTGCACCGGACCCAGCAGCACAGGATTGGTCAAATCCATCATCTTCGGCACGCGCCGCCGCGTCGGCCCGAACAGCGTCCGCTGCGCCTCGGTGGGGCAATCGATAATATCGTCCGGCGCGCCCAGGAACTCGCGAATCAGCTCGCTCTCATGCTTGTAAAACGTCCGCTCCAGGTGCGTCGTCAAAAAGCCGTCCATGATGTTCATGCCCGGCGTCAGGCTCAGCTCCGTCACACGCCGCAAAATCAGCGACTGGTCCGCCGCCTGCTGCGCGTCCTTGCCGAAAACCATGATCCAGCCCGTGTCCAGCGCACCATATATATCGTCGTGGCCGCAGTGCACGTTGAGCGCATGCTTGGTCAGCGCCCGCGCGCCCACTTCCAACACCATCGTCGAGCCCTTGCCCGGCGCGTGATAATACTGCTCCACGCCGTACACCACGCCCTGTCCCGAGGTGAAGTTCACCACGCGCTTGCCGCAAACCGAGTGGGCAATGGCGCCGCCCTGCGCGGCATGTTCGCCCTCCGTCTCAATGGCCAGCGTGTTGCCCCCGAAGACGTTCAGCTTGCCTTCCGCATATGCCTGTTGAAAGAGCTCGCCGCCCTCCGTCGACGGCGTGATGGGGTAAAACACCCCTGCATCGGCTACACGCGTCTCCGTGTGGTATGAAACGAGCTGGTTTCCGTTGGCGGTAACGCGAATGCCGGGATAGCGAGCGGCTTCTTTCATACATCCCCCTTGTGTTCGATCCATGAACTATATGCCCTTCTCTATCTTTATCCTCTGCCCGCCGCGGACAACATCCGGCCCCTTCGGGCAAAGTCTCTATCCATATTCATTGCGGGACTTAGCGTCGCCCGGCTCAAAGGCTGCGCGCCGGAGCATCCGTCGCGTCCATCGTCGTGCTTGTCAAAGGCCAAAACCGGTGAGCGGGAAACTCAAGGGGAAGAGCACCCCGAAATGGAAACTGTCCTCTATAAGTATGCACCCCCTTTTGGAGACGCCATCTCGCCAGATGAGACGACATTTGCACTGGCTTACGCCGTTTTTCTGCCTGCTGCAAACCTCTGTTTGGGGAGGGGGTACGAGCCTTAGAGTCGGTTGAAATCCAAGCGGCCTGTTGGAAAGTCGCTGCACTGAAAGCGCACGAATCCGCAGGCTGCGGAAAAACTCAATTGGAAGGGCTATGTAACAAATATCGCCACCGGCATGTGCGCGGGCTTCAGCCCCTGCTTATCTTTCTCTTGTAATTTTGTATTCCGTTACAAGTTTTTACGAATCCGCATCCTGCCGTAGGGCCACTACCCGAGCCTGACCCCCGGGCTCTCCTCCGGCTTGTCCAGCGTCTCTCGCCGCAATTCTCCCGTCTCTTCGTCCAGCAGCCACCGCCGCAACTGCAGAATGTCGTTGGCCCGAACAATCCCCACCGGCTTCAGGTCGCGGCTCGACTTCACCACCACCACGTATTCCACATTCTTCAGCATCATGTTGCGATGCACGCGGTCCACTGCTTCTCCGGGAAACGCAACCACGTAATCCTGGTGCGCCAGCTCCCTCATCGTCAGGTGATGATCCGGCGGATCGATGCGCAGCAGATCGTGCGCTTCCACAATGCCGATCAGGCTCCCGTCCCGCTCGACAATGGGAATGAAATCCAGATGCCCCGTGGGCAGTTTCTGAATCACCGCCCTCAGCTCCTCGTCCCCTCCAAGAACCGTAAACTCCTTGCGCATCACCTCGCCGATGCGCGAGCGCATAAGCACCGGAACCCAGTAATCCTGCAGCACAATCAACCCGCGCTTCACCAGCTTCACCGTCATGATCGAATCGCGGCTAAACAACCGCACGACCCCATCGGCGATCATCACGCACACAATCAGCGGCAGCAGTGAGTTGGGATTATGGCTCAGCTCCAGCAGGAACACGATGCTGGTAAACGGCGCGCGCGCAATGCATCCAAAAACTCCCGCCATCGCCACCAGCGAGTAAAACGCCGGATCGCTCACCAGGTGCGGAAAGATATGCCTGCACCCCACCGCGAACGCCGCGCCCAGTCCGCCGCCCACCACCAGCGATGGCGCAAACACGCCGCCCGTGGTCCCCGATCCCAGCGAAATCACCAGCGCCCAGAACTTCGCAAAACCCACGCTCAGCAGAGTACCCACCGTCAGCCGGTCGTTCAACATGTCGCGGATGGTGTCGTAGCTCGTGCCGAAAACCTGCGGGCAGAAGTAGCCGATAATCCCCAGGATCAGCGCTCCGATCGCCGGCGACCAGATCGCCGCGTACTTGACGGGTAGTTCATCGAAGAAATCTTCCAGCCACGACAGCACCCGGATCATGATGATCCCCACCACGCCCATCAGAACGCCCATCACCGCGAAGAGCCACAATTCATTCGTCCCGGTGATCTTGAATTCCGGAGTGGGAAACAGTGGCACCCAGCCCGCAAAATAAACGCGCACCCCCGTAGCCACCGCGGATGCCAGCGCCACGGGTATAAATGACCGCGCGCGCATTTCGAACAGCAGCAGTTCCACCGCCACCAGAATTCCCGCCAGCGGCGCGGTAAAAGTCGCCGCCATGCCCGCCGCCGCACCTGAAGCCAGCAGCACGCGCCGGTAATAAGGACTCAACCCCAGCCATTGCCCCAGCAGCGATCCGCACGCGCCGCCGGTCTGGATGATCGGCCCTTCCGCGCCAAAGGGCCCGCCGGTGCCGATGGCCAGCGCCGTCGCCAGCGGCTTCAGTATCGCCACCCGCAGCCGCATGCGGCTCTGTCCGAAAAGAACCGCTTCCATCGCCTCGGGTATTCCGTGCCCCTTCAGCGTGGGCTCGAAGAAATAAATCAGCAGCCCCACCACCAGCCCGCCGATAACCGGGATAAATATCACCCAGTAATGAAGCTGGTTATGCGCCGGATAGCTGATGATGAATGAGAAGCGCCCGTAAAAAAAGATGTTGGTGAAAAGATAAATCAGCTCCAGCAGGCCCTGCGCCACCAGCCCGCCAATCATGCCCACCAGCATGGCGTACAGGCAGATCTTCACCACCTGCGGCTCCAGTGCAATGCCGAATTGCCTGCCTTCAGTTACCGGCTCCAACTGTTCGACTTCGGGAGCGGAAGAACCGGCCATTATGCGACCTCCCTGGTCTTAAGAGCGGATTAGAGTTGCTGTACCGATGCCGCCGTGCCCCATCCTTTCGCGCATTTTGCGAAAGGGTGGGAAATCACAACAGCCACCGTGCCCCATCCTTTCGCGTATTTTGCGAAAGGGGGGAGACCACAGACGCCGAATGCATCTCCACTCAAAATCTTCTTCTTCTCTCGCCTCACGCCGGACTCGGCACCGCCGTCTCCTCTTCAATGCCGGGCTCGAAATGAGGCAGCAACAACGTCTGCAATACATCCGTCTTGGTCACAATTCCAACTACCTTGTGGTCCTCTTCCACCACCAGCAACGTCGGCTCGCTATCTTCTTTCAGCATCAGGCGCAGCGCTTCCGGCAGATCCGTGTCCGTGGAAACGCGCGCCATCAGCGGCCGCGTTATGTCCCGCACCCTCTTTCTGCTCCATTGGTCCGGCGGAATGTGGCTCAATCCCCAGATGCTGCAAGTGCCGATCAGCTTCGCCCCGTCGTAAACAGGAAACACCTCGTGCTGCATGTGCGGCGAAAGCGTCGCTGCAAACTCGCGCAACGTCAGCATCGCCGGCGCCGCGATCACGTCGCTCTGCATCACTTCGCCCACCCTGATGCCCTGCAGCGCGTGTACCTTCACCGCCTCGTGCAGCCGCTGATCGCCCGACGCCGAAGCATCTCCTGACACCGCGTACGCAACCGCCGCACCGATCAGGCTGGGAATGATGAACGCATGCCCGCCCGTAGCTTCAGCCACAAACACCACCGCAGCCAGCGGCGTTTTGTATCCCGCGGCAATGAACGAAGCCATTCCCACCGCCGCATAAAGCGCAACTTCGGGACTGTGCACCACCGACTGCGCAAAGGCCACCCCAAACGACCCGCCGGTGAGAAACAGCGGCACGAACATCGCGCTTACGCCTCCGGCTCCCAGCGTGAATACGGTCGCCGCCAGCTTCAACAGCCCGAACAGCGCCAGTTCCACCGAGCTGTGCGCATGATTCAGAATCAGCCCCACCGCCTCATAATTCGGCCCCAGCGGCACCAGCGCTCCGTTGTAGAAATGCACGAAGGCCAATCCGCAGAGCCCGGTCAGCAAGCCGCCGGCCGTGAGCTTCACCCAGTGGTCCACCTGCCAGTTCACGCAGAAACTGCGCACCCGCCGGAACGTGGTAACGAACGCCATTCCCACCAGCCCGATCAGCAGCCCCAGCAGTGCAGACCACAGCAGGTCGCGATGCCTGAACGAAGGCTCCGACGCAAAATCGAAAAGCGGCTTGCTGCCCAGAAATGAGCTCAGCGTCATGAACGACACCACCGACGCAATCAGCGAAGGCAGCAGCGCCTCATGCGCCAGGTCGTCCTTGTAGGGCATTTCCAGCGAAAACACGATCCCTGTCAGCGGCGCCCGGAACACCGCCGACATTCCTGCCGCCGCGCCGCAAATCAGCATGATCCGCCGGTCGCGCGCATCCAGGCTGAATCGCCGTGCATTCCGCAGCCGCTTCCACAGCCATGATCCGATCGCCCCTCCGCCATAAATGCTCGGCCCTTCCAGCGCCGCGCTACCGCCAAACCCCACCGTCGCGATCGCCGCCGCCAGCTTGGCGAAAAACGGGCGCATGTTCACGTCGCCCTGGTGCTCGTGATAGCTGCGGATAATCTCTTCCGTCGAGTGCTCGTCCGGATCGGGCGTGAAATGCTGCATGATCAGGCCGGTCAAGAGGCAGCCAAGCACCAGCCCCGGTACCATCGCCCAGTGGTGCGCCAGATAATAGTTCATAATCGGCGGCCACATGCGGTTCAAAATGATCACCGCAATGCCCGTGATCAGCAGCCCGGTAATTACCCCGATAATCGGCGCAATCACCAGCCACTTGCGCAGATCGCGCGCGTAAACCGCGGTCAGGTCCTCGTGAATCAGCGGCGCATATTTGCGCAGCAGCGGATGATGCAGAACCCGGTGCAATCCGCTCCGCATTTTCTCTTTTCTGTCCTTCACTGGCTTCGCTTCCCATTCAATTTGCGGAGTGTTGCCCACTTCTGCTCTGCTCCCGCCCGTGACTGATCGTTCGTTCTCCGTGCCGTCCGCCATCCGTACTCAGAAATTCCCGCCGCAGGCGCTTCGCCTCTTCGTGATGCAGCAGCGACAGCGTCCTCAGAATCTCTTCCCCTCGCTGCGTCAGCGAAACCACCACCACGCGCCGGTCTTCCGCGTGCTCGGCTCTCTGCACCAGCCCGCTCTGCTCCGCGCGATCCACCAGCCCCACCACCGAGTTGTGCCGTTCCTGCAGAAAATCCGCAATCTCCGAGATGCTGGCCTTGCCGCTCCCGGTAAACCCGGCAATCCCCAGCATCAACTGGTGCTGCTGCGGAGTGATCCCGCATTCCCGCGCCGCGTCCTCGCTGAAGCGTAGAAACTTGCGCAGCTTATGCCGGAAATGAGCCAGTTCCTCAAACATCTCTTTATCTTTCGGCTTCATCTCTCGCACTCCCTCCAGCGGCCAGGCAATGCTGAATGCGGCGCTGTTGCTGTCCTCATTATATCCTGATGCGATAGGATCGCGAAACGATGTAAATTACCTTCGTGCGCCAGTAGAACTCCACCCGCAGCAGGAGAAAACATTGAATTGTTGAATGAAGGAGACTGACCGTGTGCCCGCGCGCCGAAGGCGCAATGGATGCTAGCGCTTCAGCGTGGGGATTTCTGGCCCCAAAAATTACCTGAAAGCCCCATAGGGGCGACGCGAATCGCCGCAAGTCCCATCCCTCGTCGGGCAATCTCCCCCGCTCCCCGCTGCTACCATGAATGCACAAGGACCGAGCCTCTCCATGTTTGTCGTCGTCTGGCACTTCGAAATTGCCGAAGAGAAAATCGCCGCCTTCGAAGCTGCCTACGCCCCCGACGGCGCCTGGGCCCAGCTCTTCCGCTCTTCCCCCAAATACCTCAGCACCGAGCTCCTCCGCGACGCCTACGTCCCCGGTTGCTACCTCACCATCGACCGCTGGGCCAGCGAAGATGACTTCCGCGCCTTCCGCAAGCAGAACGATCAGGCCTACGAAGCCCTCGACCGCTCCTGCGACGACCTCACCAGCCGCGAAACCCGCATCGGCGCCTACACCGTATAGCTGACCCGCCTCGTCGTCCCACCCGGGTACAAACGGTATCCAGTTCTTCACCTTTTTTTCGCTTTTTCTCTATCCACCCGCTGTCTCGCCCTGCTACAATCCGAACGAAAATCAATGCAAGCCTGCGCCGTTTCCTGGTACGAAAACCCGAGATGTGCCGGGCAATTTCTTTGTTTTCAAGGAGCCCTTCATGGCCATCGTCGATGACCGCGCCAAAGCTGTAGAACTCGCCCTCGCCCAGATCGAAAAGCAATTCGGCAAGGGCTCCATCGTGCGCCTCGGCTCGCGCGAAGCCCTCATGCCCATCGCGGTCATCTCCACCGGCTCCATCAGTTTCGACGCCGCCCTCGGCGTGGGCGGAATCCCCCGCGGCCGCGTCACCGAAGTCTTTGGCCCCGAGTCCTCCGGCAAAACCACCATCACCCTCCAGGTCATTGCCGAAGCCCAGCGCAACGGCGGCATGGCCGCCTTCGTCGACGCCGAACACGCCCTCGACCCCGGCTACGCCCAGAAGCTCGGCGTCGACACCGACAACCTCCTCGTCTCCCAGCCTGACAGCGGTGAGCAGGCCCTGGAAATTACTGAGGCCCTGGTCCGCTCCGGCGCCATCGACGTCCTCGTCGTCGACTCCGTTGCCGCCCTCGTCCCCAAGGCCGAGCTCGACGGCGAAATGGGCGACTCCCACGTCGGCCTCCAGGCCCGCCTCATGTCTCAGGCCCTGCGCAAGCTCACCGGCACCGTCTCCAAATCCCGCACCGCTCTCATATTCATTAATCAGATCCGCGAAAAGATCGGCGTCATGTTCGGCAACCCCGAAACCACCACCGGCGGCCGCGCCCTCAAGTTCTACTCCTCCGTCCGCATCGACATCCGCCGCATCGCCGCCGTCAAGGAAGGCGACACCGTCGTCGGCTCCCGCACCAAGGTCAAGATCGTCAAGAACAAGGTCGCCGCGCCCTTCCGCGAAGCCGAGTTCGACATCCTCTACGGCGAAGGCATCAGCCGCGAAGGCGACGTCCTCGACCTCGCCGTCACCCATAACATCGTCGAGAAATCCGGCGCCTGGTATAGCTACAGCGGCGAGCGCATCGGCCAGGGCCGCGAAAACACCCGCGCCTTCCTCAAGGAGCACCGCGACGTCTACACCAAAATGGACGCCGAGCTGCGCAAGCGCCTCAACATCGGCGCGCCCAAAGCCGAAGTCCCCGAAGTCCCCGCCGCCGGCCCCTCTGAAGCCAAAGAAGCCGTCCGCTCCCGCCGCAACTAAAGCGAATCCTGAGCTACCCAACCTCCGTGCCCCATCCTTTCGCGCGTTTGCGAAAGGGTGGGAGACCGCTCACTCCCTCGATTCACATGACTGTTCGGTCCGCATTGCAGCATTGCTGCATTGCTGCATAGTGAAAAATCAAAACGGGGATTTTGGAGGTTTACGGCGCGGGACGACGGGCGGATACGGTCGCGGGCGCGAAGTTTTCATCGCTGAAGCGAAGTGTGACAGTGGGCCGCGCGGTGACGATGGCGCGAGGGGCGGCTGGAGTCGTTGCGCCGCGAGCGGCCGCGGATCGAGCAGCGGACCGAGCAGAGGGAACGCCGAGTTTGGCTGCGGAAATATTTGGAAGGTCGTCCAGAAAGAGGCGCACGAGGTCGGTGACGGTCATATTGTGGAGCGCCGCATAGACGCGGCCGCGGCGGTAGGTCCGCTCCGGTAATCGGATGCACATGTTGGTCATGGTGGAGGACTCCTTGAAGGCAGCTATCAGCTATCAGCAAATACTGAACGGTGGACAGTGGACGGTGAACCACAATTAGCTATCAGCTTTCAGCTCTCAGCTAACAGCAAACAGTGGCCAATGAACAGTGGACAGCGGACGGTGAACGGCAGTCGGCATCAGCTTTCAGCTATCAGTAAACTGCGAACGGTGACCAGCAAACGGCAAAACGATGAACAGCGAGCGGTTACACAGCTTTCAGCAGGCAACTTTGTTACTGCGAGGCGGAGTGCGTCATTCGCGCCTGGCGGTGAGCTGATGCGGCCGGATTCTGCTGGATCTGCTTCTATGTTTTCTATTGTGCGCCGGCGGGAAGAATTAATCGGCAAACTTGCTCAAGGAATCTTTCCTTTGTTTTCAACGGCTTGCAGTATTTTTTCGGGGTAAAGGCTTGACAACGGCAGCGGGTCAGCGAGTCAGCAAGCCAGCGGGGCAGCGAGTTGGCAGGTTAGCAAGTTAGTCGCCCACCGGCGTTGCTGACCCGCGGAGGATGAAACGGGGAGCGTAGATGTCCTAGAGTGGAGTGGCGCGGTGGGCACAGAGGTCGGAAGTCGCTTGGTGCGCATGAGCCCGTAAGTTAGTCGGA
>DASYWU010000046.1:0-199285 GCA_035935755.1 Occallatibacter sp.
CCTTCCGCCGCCCCTACAGGGCTCCGGGGTCTTTTTCGGCAGCTTTCCCAGCGTTTGAAACGCTGGGCTATCGAACATTGCGCCTACGGCGCGAGTAGATCGGAACCACTGGAGTTAACAAATGTCCTTCATGCGTTTGCCCTGGAGAGCCTATGGTACAGTTGGTAGCCGAATTGGATTGACAGCTTCAATGGATATCTTCTTCACGACGCTGTTTATTCTCGTCTATATCGTGGCGCCGGTGATGCTGTTCTGGGGATGGGTGCGATGGACGATAGACCGGCCGCGCACATGGACAGTCCCGTCCACCCTATCATTCGCGGGTTTTGTCTGCGCCTCGGCGTCGGCACTGTTCGCGCTTGGCGTCATCCTTTATGGCTCAGGCGGCGGGTTTGAACACACTCCAGGAGTGTCCGGCGATTCCACAAATTACGAGCTTGTCGCTCGATGCCTCGCGATCGGCGCCGGACTCTCTGCTCTAGGAATCGTGCTCGCGATTGGCGGCATCTGGCGGAAGAACCAGCTTCGCTGGCATGCGCTTGTAAGCGCAATTGCAACGCTGGCGTTCTGGGTACTTGCAGCGGCAGGGGTCTGATGGCGGCGAGATCAGAGCACCCGCGGCTACATGACCGGCAGTTTACCCGACGGGCACCTCAACCTGGGTGACGAAGACTTCGCTGCGCAAACGCTGAGAAATCTCAGAATCTGAGGCAGTTTCGAAGAATAGCGTCAGCGCCTCGACGAGGTTGGCACGCGCCTCCTCAATCGTCGTGCCCTGGCTGGCAATATCCAGTTCCGGGCACAACGCGACATATCCGTCATCTTCGCGCTCAATAATTGCCGTCATTCGCTGCAGGTTGTGCATGTCGGAATTCTACGCCAACCCGGATCATTGAATCATCGGGAACCAGATCGTGAAGGCCGTAGACCGCAGCATCGGCTCCGCTGGCCAGCGTCGGGAACAGACCACTCGTATCCGCCGTCACGGAACTCCACCCCCGCAGAGCCTACGCTTCTTCTGCGTCCGAGGCAGAATCACCACCGCAAGGATTCCCGCTCCTGAAAAGACGCGCTGAAGGAGGTGGTCATGGACACCAACATTCTCGTCGCGTACGCCACCCGCACCGGCTCGAGCGAAGAGGTAGCTCGGTCTCTCGCAGAAGCGCTACGCAGCCACGGACTGCCGGTCGATCTTCGCCGCGCCGCCGACGTGCACTCAATCGACCAGTTCACGGCCGTCGCAATCTGCGCGGCCCTGTACGCAGGGCGGCTGCACAAAGACGTGCGCCGATTCCTCTCTGAACATCGCGCCGTACTGGCAAAAATTCCTGTTGCTCTCTTCGTTCTCGGACCGGTTCACAGCGACGAGAAGGAATGGGCCGGCGCGCGGCAACAACTGGAAAAGGAATTAAAAAGATTCCCGTGGCTCTCCCCGGTCCTACAGGAAATTGTCGGCGGCAAGTTCGATCCTGCACGTCTCGGCTTTCCGTTCAATGTACTTCCGGCGCTGAGGAAAATGCCGGCAAGCGACGTACGCGACTGGAAACTGATTCAGAGACTGTTAAATGAAATGGCCGTCCACTTGAAAAGCGTGGGAACAACATGTGAATCTGAAGGGGTTGATAGCCGGAGCTGATTCCAGCCGAAGAGATTTCTTCAACCTCATCAAAGCCTTTTGCGCCGTTTGTACAACCTTTTCTCGACCAGATTCCCGTGCATCAAAAAAGGCTCAGGAGGCATTTTGATGTATCGGAATGCTTGCGGCGCATGCTGCTTGATCCTTGTTCTTTCACTCTGCGGCTGTGGCGCCTACCAAAAAGGCGGTGCGCCAAACAATACCAACCCTGGCGGGAATCTCTCCTCCATCAAGCACATCATTTTCATGGCCCAGGAGAATCGCTCGCTGGACAGCTATTTCGGCGCACTGCGCGGGTACTGGGCCCAGAACGGCATTCCTGACGAGTCATTCGATGGATTGCCTCAGTTCAATCCCACGACCGGGCAAGCGCCGGTTCAGGGTCCTGCTCCAACCAATCCGGGGTGCGACCCGACTCAAGGGCCGCCGAGCGACTGCGTCTTCGACACGGCCAACCCGATCGCTTCCTATCATCTGAAGACCATGTGCACGGAAAATCCCAGCCCGTCATGGAACGAGGCGCATACCGACTGGGACTACCACGATCCGGTAGGAACTGTCGCTCCCGCTCTCAATGGCTTTGCATGGAGCGCCGCACATGACGCGCGGCAGTTGGGTTATTACGACACCGGCGGAGTGCGCGCCCTCGGGTACTACGACGGCGGCGACCTGAATTACTACTACTACATGGCGAGTTACTTTGCTACGTCGGACCGCTGGTTCCAGCCGGTTATGTCGCGGACCCAGCTCAACCGCGCCTACATGTTCGCGGCAACGTCGCAGGGCCGGGTCTATCCCCCCAATACCAACGGCAGCGATTCAGGTCCGTTTACCGCGGCGACCATCTTTCAGGATCTCCAGGGCGCCGGCATCACCTGGAAGATCTATGAGAATCCACAGGGAACCGGGTGCTCCGGGCCGCCATACGCCGCCTCGTGTCTGGAGAAATCGAGCTACCTCAGCGAATTCACCTTCGGGCAAACGCTGGTATCCACTTATCCGCAGAACATTGTGCCCATATCGCAATTCTTCACCGACCTGCAGAATGGAACGCTGCCCCAGGTAGCCTATATCGATCCCGCATCCGATGCCGGACTGGACGAACACCCATCGGACTATGACAACACACCATCCAACATTCAGTCCGGAGCCGCCTTCGTCGCTTCGCTTATCAACGCGCTGATGCAGAGTTCCTCATGGCAGAGTTCGGCCTTCATCCTAACTTACGACGAATCCGGCGGTTTCTACGATCATGTCTCCCCGCAGCCCGCGGTCAGTCCCGACGGCATTAAGCCGCTCGACCTTGAGCCGGGTGATGCCTGCACCGAGTCGACCGGCCCCACCTGCGACTTTACGTATACGGGGTACCGCGTTCCGCTGATCGTGGTTTCGCCATTTACGAAGAAGCACTACGTATCGCACACAGTCGCCGATTACACGGCGATTTTGAAATTCATTGAGACGCGGTTCAATCTGCCCGCGCTGACCAAGCGGGACGCGGCGCAGATGGACATGACAGAATTCTTCGATTTCCAAAACCCGCCGTGGATGACTCCGCCTACGCCACCGGCGCAGAACACGAACGGCCCGTGTTATCTGAACGCGCTGCCTTGACGCCGATGCCGCTGCTGTCAGCCGGCGAGCCGGCCCAGGGATTCCCAGGTGCGCAGGCGCCGCTCGAGATGACGCTCCAGCGATTGCACCGCGAACCGCTGCAGATCCTGGGCACGGCGTCGCGGCCACGGCTCGCCGGCAAGAGCGGCGACGGGCGCGCGGAGCATTCGCTGGGCCAGCAGCCAGGAATCGGCCGAAAGTGAGGTTCCACTGCCGTTCCGATGCAACGCGCAGAAGAGCCCGTCGGCATAGCGGCTGAACCATATTTCGTCTGCTCGCAGCGCTTCGCCGCACGCGGTGCAGCGTCCGATCTCTGGCAGCAGACCCATCAGCCGCGTCATCCAAAGGGAGAAATAGGTAAGCGCCATCCACGGCTGCACTACTTCCGAGTCAGCCGCCCGGGTTTGCTCCAGGACTGAGATCAGCAGCCGAAAAACGGTCTCCTGCGGATCGCGTTCGGGCAGCGCCTCGTCGAGCACTTCTGCATAAAAACTCAGGACCGCCATCCGCGCAAGATCCACCCGCTCGGCCAGCGGTGAACTTAATATCTCCATCTGGTCGAGCCGCGCCAGTTCCTGCCCGGGTCGATCGGCGAACCATACGTGCACCATGGTCATTGGCTCCAGTGCTCCGCCAAAGCGCTTGCGGCTCTTCAGCGCCGCCTTGGCTACCCCCTTCAGCCGGCCGAAATCGCGCGTGAAAACGCTCACGATCAGGTCCGCTTCCTGTAGCGGCCAGGTGCGCAAAACCACGGCTTCTGAAGTGAGTACGGCCACGCGCTTCCATCTTCGCACTCCGCGGCGAGGCGGTTGCTGCACAGAGGCTTTTGTTCGGGAAGAGTAGCGAATATATAGGGAAGGATGATTCCGCCCGATTCCGGAATTGTCCGGCGCGCGGATATTGAAATGTCGTCCGATGTTGTTGAAATCCGGTCCCATTCTGTGGAAACCTGTGGAATTTCCCAGCTTGACGCTCGCTTACAATCAATACAGAGGTTCCAAATGCCGTCAGCAGTTGTTACCTTCAATGGCCGGGTCACTCTTCCCCTTCACGTTCGCAAACAGCTCGGATTGAAGACCGGAGACACGGTTGAATTTGTAGAAGTAGAAAAGGGCCGCTTCTCCATTCTTCCCGGTCCCGCCGCGATTGACGGCGACAAGTCCTGGATGAGAATTCATCAGGACTCGGTCGAAGAAGTCGGCGAACCGGTTCGATAGGGCCACATCCCCCACAAGTCCACCCGGGCCCTTCCGCTGTGCCGGCACGCGGGCGTGTGCCGAGTTGGCGCGGGCCTCCTCGGATTTCTTCGCAGCCCCTGTTTCGAGTGCAACGTCAGGATTCTCAGCGATGGGATTTTATCGCCTAGAGGATGATTGAACCTGCGGAGAACCGGCAGCGCCGGTACGCAGCACGCGATAAAAACAAATGTCCGTCACGGCAGGCGTGACGGACACGTTCCGGCCGTTCGTGGCCGGTCGATATCTGGGGCGGCCTAGCGCCCGTAATGGTCGGCGTTCTTCTGCGTGTACGAAGCCCACTTCTCCGGCACATCGTCAGCCGCGAAAATCGCCGATACCGGGCAGGCCGGCACGCACGCGCCGCAGTCGATGCACTCTACCGGATCGATGAACAACTGATCCGATTCAGCGAAGCCGTCTTCGTCTTTCTTGGGGTGGATGCAATCGACCGGACAAGCGTCTACACAGGCGGTGTCCTTGGTGCCGATACAGGGTTCTGCAATTACGTATGCCATCTTCTTTGTGTCTCCGCGATCAAGAGAGTTCTTCGACGCTGATACTAGCATACGACCCCGCGCCGGGCGGGAATGCCCTTTGTGTATTGCTATGCGGGAAGAAGGGCAGGGAACAGGGAACAGGGAATAGGGAATAGGGAATAGGGAATAGGGAATAGGGAATAGGGAATAGGGACTAAGGGACTAAGGGACGAAGGGACTGTGTCGACGTTTGCAGCGGAGTTTTTTCTATACCGTTTTTCTTATCTTGCGGCGTTCCGCATATTCCTGCGGGGTGGGAATCGGCGCCAGGCCGCGACCGGCGAACATATTCGCGAACAAGCCGATCAGCTCATTGTGAATTGCACCGTTTGAGGCCAGGATCTCGTCGCTCGCGAGCTTGTACTTATTCCCCGCGTAGTCGGTCACCCGACCACCGGCTTCTTCCACCAGCAGAATGCCCGCCGCCGTGTCCCATGGATTGAGATTGAATTCCCAAAAGGCATCGAGCCGTCCGCAGGCGACATACGCCAGGTCCAGTGCCGCCGATCCGGCGCGGCGTACGCCATGCGAGCGCAGCGTGAACTCCTGGTAGAAGTGAATATTCGGGCTGGCGTGCCGCTTCCGACTGGGAAACCCTGTGGCCAGCAGCGCCTCGGCGAGTTCTTTCGCTGGCGAGACGCGGATCGGCCGCTCGTTTAAATGCGCTCCGCGCCCGCGCTCGGCCGCAAACATCTCATCGCGCATGGGGTCGTAGATCACGCCCGCCACGAGGATCCCATCGGCATCCGTCGCGATTCCAGCCGGCCGCTGCTCCAGCCCCATGGAGACGGCAAACTGCGGGAATCCGTGGGCAAAATTCGTGGTGCCGTCCAGAGGATCCACGTACCACCGGAATTCCGCGTCGAGGCGTTCCCGA
Organism: Occallatibacter sp.; assembly: GCA_035935755.1. Classification (GTDB taxonomy): domain Bacteria; phylum Acidobacteriota; class Terriglobia; order Terriglobales; family Acidobacteriaceae; genus Telmatobacter. The sequence goes on from DASYWU010000046.1 coordinate 5,902, forward strand.
GTGCCCTCCTCGCCGTAGATCCCGTGTTCCGGAAACCTCTCGCCAAGACGCGTGCGGATCAGCTTCTCAACCGCGCGGTCGGCCACAGTTACGAGGTCCACGTCGCCCTTGTACTCAGTCTCCACGCCTTGGGCATAAAACTCACGCAACCGCGCCCCAGCCTCGCGTGCAATTGCGGCAGCACCCGGGACCCATGTCATTTCACGCGCGTTCGTCTCTGCGGCGGCGCTCAATGATCGGCCCCATTCGCGTGTGCGGCGCCCGGTGCTCCGATCCGCTGCGTACGCCGCTTGCCCGCTTCGGTAATGGAACGGATCTGGTGTTTGTAGATGAAGAGATTCGGTTGTCCCTCGCGCGTCAGGCGCAGCATGCCGTCGTCGAAGTACTCAATCCAGCCGCGAACGGTCTCTCCGTCGCGTAACTTGATGGTCACGATCACTTGCCGTTCGCTCAGGGAGCGGAGATAGAGAGCCTCCTGCCCTGTTTCCCCAGGCGGCGGAGTCTTGGAACGTCGTCGTGTTCCTATGGGAGGTGTCATGATGCTATTTTAGATGCTTTCGTCACCTTCGTTGACGAGTGTTGTTCGATCGCAATTCGCACGCAGGTACTCGGCATCCCCCGCAGCCCTCGGGGTCGATGCAGGCGCATATTTGCTCGCCTTTTTCGCGATTCGATCAACGGCGAGATGGCCGTTCGTTTCGAATTTCAATACCAGGTCAATCGAATTGCCGCGTTTTCCCGATTCAGATAACCAGGGTTTTCCCTAGTTAGCCGAGTTACGGGAACAATTTTCCAGGATCCCTCCGTTACTTAAACATTCGCAGAGAGTTAATTCGACAGATACCTGCGAAGTTACACCCCGCGAACCGCTGATAGCGTTTTCTTGACCACGGGGCTACGGTCAATTCCCCAAAAGCGTGATATGTTATCTCCGTAGCGGGGCCCAAGATGGCGAGCACGACCATCCTCCATTTCGGCGATGATCTTTGCCAGCGCATCCCCGTGATGGAAGCGGCCGGTCTCATGGTGCTTCAGTCCGAGATTTCCATCCCAGCCATCCACACTGCATTCGATCAGGGCGATAGCTTCTCCGCCGTCATCTTCCATTGCGATATCGTTGCGCCTCCCGAGCCAGCGATCCAGGAAGCGCGTATTCTTTCGCAAGCCCCATTTATCTTCTTTCAAAACTCTGCCGTCGCTTGCGACGAATCCGAATTCAACCTTGTTATTCCCCCGCTCACACCGCCTTCCATCTGGCTCCAGAAACTGGTTGAACTTGTTGAGGATTTCCGCGTGATCCGCGAGGAGTCTTTGCGGCTCCGCGAGGACTGCATCGGAGTTCGGAACAAATCGCAGGCGTTGCGCGCTCTTTCTGCGCGCAACCGCATTTGTCCCATCGATCCCGATGCATTGTGGAACGGCGAAACCGGCGCCATTCCCGAGCCCAAGCCGCCGGAAGAGTCCGGCCCCGGGGAACTCCGGACCAAAGCTGGTTAGCCGCTACCCAGACCTCAAATCCCGAGTCCTGTCGTCCCCTAGTTCCCGCTTCCTGCTCCATCTTCCGCGTAGTACCCCATCCGGTATCGCAAATGAAAATCCGCTGCCCGCGGAACGGTGACGGTGATATGGTGAAATCCCAGTCCCGGCACCTGTTTTTGCGGGTAATAGCCAATCAAATACTGCGTGCGCAGATCCTCACTCACTTGCTTGAAGGTCGCGTCCAGCCCGGCCTGGTTCACATAGAAATATTTCCCGCCGGTCTGCTGCGCCAGCGTGATCAGCGTATGTTCACCGCCGGTGTCGCGCCCGGCGCTGGCCTCGATGGGCACATCGATGAGACTGTAGATCATCACTTCGTTGCGCAGCGCATGCTCCAGCGCGTCGCCGTAGGTCTTGTCCTCCGCCGTATCATCGCCGTCTGAAATCAGGATGAGCACTCGCCGGCCATCATGCTTCCCCAGCGCATCCGAGCCCTGCACAATGGCGTCATAGAGTGCGGTCGCAAAGTCCGTGTGCAAGCGCCTCAGTCCGCGGTCAACCACGGCAATCTTGTTCGTGAATGGCGTCAGCACGCTTACATTCGTGGCAAACTGCATCACGCTCATCAGATCCTGAGGCCGCAGGATTTCCTGGGCGAACTTATGCGCTGCCTCCGCTTCCGTATTGAGGTCCTTCTTTACGCTCCCGCTGGTGTCAATAGCAACGGCGAGGTTCAGCGGCAGCTCCGAAACTTTTTCAAACACGGCAATTTTCTGCGGCCGCCCGTCTTCGTGCACGGAAAAATCGTCCTTCGTCAGTCCGCTGACAATCGCGCCGTGGCGGTCAGTCACGTTGACGAAGACGCTGACCAGCTTCACATTCAGGCGCAGCGTTGTGCTCTGCGCCATCAGTATGGCGGCGAGCGCGCCGAGCAGGCAAAGCGCACTGGCTGATTTGAAGCAGCGCCGCGCAAGCACCCGGGCGATTCCTGCGCCGCGGCGGAGGGGCGCGCTGATCCGGACCTCCCGGGGGCTAGCCATTCTCCTTCGCCTCCGCGCCATCCACCGCAAGGTCCGCCGGAAATGGCTCCCCTGGCGCCCACACCGCGCCGTCAGCAAATGTCTCTTTCTTCCAGATCGGCACCGTCTTTTTGAGAGTGTCGATGACCCAGCGGCACGCTTCAAAAGCCTGCGCCCGGTGCGCCGACGCCACCACGATCAGCACGCTGGTTTCGCCGATTTGCAGGCGCCCCAGCCGGTGCACGATGGTTACGTGCCGCACCCCGAACCGGCTCCGCGCCTCGATGGCGAGCGACTGCAACTGCTTCGCCGCCATCTCCTCGTAGGCGTCGTAGTCGAGGTGCAGGGTCCGCCGGCCGCGCGAGTTGTCGCGCACAATCCCGTCGAAGACCACCACGGCGCCATCCTCGGCGCACTTGGCCTCGGCAATCATCGCCTGCGCGGAGATAGGCTCTCGCGTCAGGGATGTGAATTCGTATCCCTCCTGCTGCGCCTGCGCCGCCTCGGCGCACCCGCCTGAAACCGGAGGCAGCAATCCCACCTCGTCGCCTTCCTTCAATACCTGGTTCGCCGTCGCGTATTCCGCATTCACGCTCACCGCGATACCCTTCAGCATCTGCCCCGGCGCGCCTTGGCCCAGCCGGCCCAGCAACTCGCCTACAGATGCGCCTTCCGGCAATTCCACTGTTTTTGCCGAGGAGCCCATCCAGTCTTTCAAAATGCCAAAGGAAATTACGCGCACCTGCATCATGAAAAGAAGAATACCGCCTGCACCTTAGACGCGGCAGGCCGGCCGGTGGCGCCAGAATTCGACTTGCTTACTCGTAGCGCAGTGCGTGCAGGGGTCGACTTTCGCCGCGCGGCGCGCGGGGATGGTTCGCCCAACCCCAGGCTTCATGCGCCTGCTCCCGAATCAGCGTCGTGTTTCCGAATGCGCGCCGCGCTGCGTAGCGAGCATCATTCGGCGGCAGGCCGCGCTGGCGCTGCTCCTCTTCTTCGAGCTCGAGATCAGAGCGCAGTTCCCGTTCCAGGTCCGCGTCCTTCTTGCGCATTAGCGACCACGCCATCGCTAGATCCTCCAATGTTGCCGGACCCCGGATCTTGCCCGCAGCGCCAGCCGGTTTCATTCAATTCGCAATGCCTGCATCGGGTCGGCTCGCGACGCTCTCCAGGCTGGGAGCAGGCATGCCATGGCCGCCACGGCCAGAAGCGTTGCCGCCACCGCTGCAAACACAGTTGGATCCAGCGGCTGCATTCCGTAGAGCATCGATTGGATCAGCCGCACGGCTCCGATGCTGGCGGCGAAGCCAAGCACCAGCCCGTAAAACGCCGGCCGCATTCCGTCGCCCACCATCAGCCGCATCACCTGCTCGCGGCGCGCGCCGAGCGCCAGGCGAATTCCGATTTCTCCGCTGCGCTGTGCGGTCAAATAAGAAAGCACTCCGTACAGCCCCACCGACGCCAGCACCAGTGACAGCAGTGCAAATGCCAGTACCAGGCTCGCGCTCAGGCTGGCGTTGCCCAGGGATCGCTCGATGATCTGCTGCATGGTGTACACATCGGAGACGGGCAGCGCCGGATCGAGCGCCGCAATCTGTTTCTGCACCGGGATGGAAAGCGCGAGGGGATCGGAGGCTGCGCGCACCACCAGCGTGAAATTGCCCTCGACGTGGTTTCCATCCAGCACCGGAAAATACATGGCCGCCTTGAGTGGCTGCCCCACCTGAAACGGGGTGTCGCCTACCACGCCGACAACCTCATACTCCGTCTTCCCCAATCCAGAGAAATACATGTGCTTGCCAAGAGGATTTTCCCCAGGGAAATACTGTCGTGCAAGTTGCCGGCTGATGATAATGGTTTTCGGCCGACCCGCGCGATCATCCCTGCTAAAGAAGCGCCCGCTCAGTAGCGGTATCTGCAACGCGCTGAAGTATCCCGGATCAGCTTTTCGGTAGAGGGCATCGGGCAGCGGCGAACCCGGCGGGATCGGCGGATGCTCGGGAATCGTGAACACGTCGTCGCCTCCATACCCCGCTGCAGGCACGGTTGTTCCCAGCCCTGCCGCCCTGACTCCCGGAATGGCGCGCACGTTCTCCAGCAGTGTTTCGTTGAACGCATTGACTTTTTGGGGGCTGTCGTATTTCGTTTCGGGAAGGCTGTAGCCCATCGTCAGCACGTTCTCAGTCCTGCAACCCACATCCGTTGTCCAGAGTTTCCAGAAGCTCTTCAGCAGAAGTCCGGCCGAAACCAACAGAACCACGGTCGTGGCAATCTCCACCGTCAGCAAGGTCTTGCGCAATGCCGTGCGCTCCTGGCTGCCTGCCGCATTTCGTGTCGAACTTTGCAGCGCCGCCATGGCACCCTTTCCTGTCGATGAGATCGCCGGCAACAATCCCGCGAGTATCGCTGCCAGAATGACCAGCGCGCAGGCAAAAGCCAGCACTGCGCCGTCGGCGTGGATGGTTTGTGCGGTGGGCAGATCGCGCCATGCGCTCACCAGCCATCGCGTGGCTGCCAGTGACAACACCACACCCGCCACGCCGCCGGCAATCGAGATCAGCAGGCTCTCCACGATCTGCGCGCGCATCAGCGCACTCCTCTGCGCTCCCAGGGCACTGCGAATGGCGATTTCCTTCTGTCGCGAGGCGCTCCTTGCAACCATCAGATTGGCGATGTTCAGGCAGCCAATGAGCAGCATGCAAGCCGCGGCGCATAGCAGAATCATCAGTGGCTCCTTGACGTTTTTCGCCAGAGCGTCAGTGAGAGTCTCTGTTGCCACATCCTCTGCCACCGGCGCATTCAGGTTTTGCTGGTGCTCCCGGTACTGCACCGCGTCCACCTGGCTCAGCGCCGTTTTCAGGCTTACGTCCGGCCGCAGCCGCGCCACTACAAAGCCGAAATGATAGTCATGGTGCTGGAGAATCTCCGGCGGCAGGGCGGTGGCAAACGGGACCCACACCTGCACCCGCGTGCCCGGATAGGTGAACCATTTGGGAAGAACGCCCACCACGGTATACGGCTTTCCGTCCAGATGGATTTGCCTGCCCACGATGGACGCATCGCCGCCGAACCGCCGTTCGAAAAGACTCCATGTGATCATCGCGCTGTTGCCGTCCGGACGATCTTCGCTCTCGGTGAAGGTGCGTCCGATTGCCGCAGGCACTCCCAGCATGGGAAAAAGATTCCAGCTTCCACCGCGCGCCTGCACGATTTCCGGCAACTCTCCGTGCTCACCGGTCAGGTTGAATTGCCAATAGCGCCACGCCGCCATGTCTTCAAAGCCATGCGTCTGCGCGCGCCAGTCATAGAAATCCGCGGGAGCAACAGGGTTGTAGTTGAACCCCCCGGCATTCGCGCTGCGATCGCGGAAATGCTCAAAGATCATCACCAGCCGCGACGGATCACGGAAAGGAAGCGGCCGCAATAGAACCGAGTGCACCACCGTGAACAGCGATGTGGTGGCGCCAATGCACAACGCCATTACCAGCACGGCAATCGCAGTGAAGCCGGGCGAACGGAACAGGGTGCGCACTCCCATCCTGAGATCGCGAAGAAGCGACTCCACTGCGTTCCAGCTCCAAACCGCACGGGTCTGCTCGCGAATCAACGTGGTATTTCCGAATGCCCGCATCGCCGCAAAGCGCGCCTCATCCTGCGTTTTTCCGCGCTCGCGCTGTTTTTCTTCTTCCAACTCCAGATCAGACCTCAGTTCGCGCTCGAGGTCCGCGTCGCGTTTCCTGATCTGCCACCAGTGCATTTCAGCTCTCCTCGGCCGCCGGCCACATCACCCGCGCCACCGCTTGGGCCATCTGCCTCCATTGCGACTCTTCGACCACAAGCTGCTTGCGGCCCTTTTCCGTCAGCCGGTAATACTTGAACTCCCGCTTGCGGTCCGGAGCCGTCTCCCATTTCGCACTGACCCAGCCCCTGCGCTCCAGTCGGTGCAGCGCCGGATAGAGCGATCCGTGCTGCATTTGCAGAAAATCATTGCTGGTCCGCTGAATATGCTTGCCGATCTCGTGGCCGTGCGCCCGGCCGTAAAGGAGCGTACGCAGAATCAGCATGTCCAGGGTGCCCTGGAGAAGCCCGTTTCGTTTTCCCATGGAAGACATTCGACCCTCAATGGAGGGTAATGGTAGACATTCGACCATTGCCAGTCAAGCAGCAGGCCAAATTCCGCCGCGGGGGCTGCGGGGCCGATCCGGCCAGTTCGGGTGAATCGCCGCGCCGGTGTCTGAGGGGTGCAGGCGCAACTGCGAGGGGCGGCGAAAACGCTAAAGTCGGGCGATTTCTCTTGACAATGGGGGGAAGGCGGGGCAAACTAGGCGGCAGAATTCAAAAACAGTTGACCCGACGAGCCGGGATTCCGCAGCCTCTGGATGGCACCGCGAAAGGACGACTGCCGGAGACCTCAATCGGGCTTGGCGGATCAGGCGTGGCATACACCTCGGCATAAGATCGGCTCGCGCAGCACTGAGCAGGGCGACTAAGCCGGCTCAGATGTATACGTATTCCGATGTGCAGGGGCGCGCGCATTCCGTTTTTGCGCGCCACGGTCCATCACTGCCGATCAATTCACAGTGCACCGAAGAGGAGAAGGCATATGCGAATGACGCGAATTGGATTAGCGGGGCTTATCTTTCTGACCCTGGCTGCGATTTCCACGCGGCCTGTTTCCGGCCAGAACGCAAACTGTACCGTGCACGGCACCATCACTGACTCTACCGGGAGCATGATTCCAGGAGCAGACGTCACGCTGCAGAACACCGAGACCGGCGTCGCCCGGCATGCCACTACCAACAGTAGCGGCTATTTTGCCGTTGTGGACGTGAATCCGGGCCAGTACACGATGACGGTCACCAAACAAGGTTTTCAGACCGTGGCGCTGCCGGCGTTTCCGCTGGTGGTTGGCCAGATCCTCACGGAAAACCAGACGCTGACGGTGGGTTCGACCAGTCAGACTGTGACTGTGAATGCGGCTTCGGAAGGCGTGATGCTGCAGAACTCAACTTCGGAGCTCGGCAGCGTGATTGAGACCACGGAGATTCAGCAGCTTCCGCTGAACGGCCGTAATTTCTCGTCGCTGCTGATACTGTCGCCGGGAGTCACGCCGGTATCGACAGCGCAGGGCTCCGGCATCAGTTCGACGGACGCGGGCATCACCGGCATACCCGGAACGGGATATTACAAGCCTTCCTTCTTCGGCCAGCAGAATCGCGAGACTTATTACCTGATGGATGGCTTCATCAATGCAGACCTGCGCGGCGCCACATATGGATTCTTGCCCATCATCGACGCGATGCAGGAGTTTCGTGTCGTCTCGCACGTGGACCAGGCCCAGTATGGAGTGGTCACAGGCGGCGTGGTCAACATGCTGTCGAAATCCGGCACCAATGAGTTTCACGGTTCGATATGGGAGTTCGACCGCAACAATCTTTTCGACGCCCGCAACACCTTCAGCGATTTTTGTTCGGTCGGCAGATGCGCTCCCGGAACACCGTCAACCACTCCTGCTGCTCCGGGGCATTATGTGCAGAACCAGTACGGCGGGGCGCTGGGCGGCCCGATCTGGAAGAACAAGATGTTCTTTTATGGAGCGTATGAAGGCTGGCGTTACAGCCGGCCGGTGTTATCCCAGCAGTTGCTGCCGACCTCGGACGAACTTAGCGGCGACTTTTCCAGTGTTGCGTCCTCGTATTACCAGCACCCCATCTACAACCCCTACTCCACCACGTGCACGGGCGGAAAATGCACTGTGAAGCAGTTCATGTGCGACGCAAGCGGCAACCCCATTGCGCCCAACGGGGACGGAACCCAAACCGGCGGCACGGCAGCATGTCTGAAGATTCCCGCGTCACTGCTCAATCAGACGATGGTCTCCTACATCAAAGCGTATTATCTCTCGCCGAACGCGCAGGCAAATGAGGCCACCGGCTACAACTTCATTGAAAACCGGGCCAATGTGGACACCAATGACCGCTACCAGGTCAAAGTGGACATTCACAAGAGCGACAAGAACTTCGGCTTTGCCCGCATCAGCCAGATGTGGGGCTACGACACCTCGCCGGTCGGAGGCATGGTGGACAAGAACGTCCAGTATTACCATGCCTACAATTTCGGCGGTGGGTACACGCATGCTTTTTCTGCCAATCTGCTGCTGAACGCGCGCGCCGGGGCCATGCTCAAGCCTTACCACTTCAGCCAGGCGAATGCCCCAGGCGGTTATGACGCAGCCGGTACAGCAGGATTCAAGAATCTGAGCCAGTATGGCGGCATGTATGTGAACGTGGCCGGTCCATATGCTTCGGGCAATGCCGGCCATGAGGGAACTTTGTACCGCGGCAATCCCGGGATAAGCGCCAACGGAAGCCTTACGTGGGTGAAGGGATCGCACACAGTGGAAGGCGGCATCGGTTACGTTTACCAGAACCGCCTGCAGCGCAATCTTTATCAGCAGTTCACCTTCAGCGACACAACCACGAGCAACGTGAATGCCTCCAAGACAGGCAACTCACTCGCGTCGGCGCTGTTGGCGCTGCCCGCCACCTTCACGGCACAAACGCCGAATTATTCGGAAGACTTTTTCAGCCTGGGGTTGTGGTACGGCTACGTGCAGGATTCGTGGAAAGTGAAACGGAATCTGACCTTGAATTTTGGCGTGCGGTACGACTATCTGCCCGCCATCCACATGCTGGATCACCGCCTGGCCAATGGCCTGGATATCCCCCACCAGAAATATGTGATTCAGAGACAGGTGGCGGCTCGCGGCTCGAGTTTTGTAGATCCCTGCATTCCCGGCGGAATCGATAGCGTTCCGAACAACCAGTACATCTTTTTCGCGAACGGTGCCGAACAGGTAGGTCCTCCCGTAAAGGACAATTTCGGACCGCGGCTTGGCTTTGCCTATCAGCTCGGCCAAAAAATCGTCATTAACGGCGGGGCCGGAATCTTCTATGACACCATTACGGCGCGCAGCCAGTGGGTGCAGAACAACATTGAAGGCCCCACCTGGCCATGGACAACGGGAATCTCAAACCAGCAGGTGAACTTCTCGCAGGGCGGAGTGTGGCCGGGCGGTCCTGGAAATCCTCTCACGCTGATCACCAATCTCGAAGGGAATTTCCCTAATCCCGTAATCGCGAGCAGTCCCTGGCTCACCACCGGAGGAGGCTATATAAATGAGCCCAACTACCCCGATCAACGCGCGGTGGAATACAACCTCCAGGTACAGGATCAGCTAGCCCCCACCACGCTGCTTACCGTGGGTTACGCCGGATCGAAGAGCACGCGGCTGCCTTTCACTGGCTACGCTAACTCGGCGAATCGTCCGTCGCCGGCCGGCACTCCGCTGACCACCATTGACAGCTACAAATACATGCCGTGGATGGCTCCCGGCTGGCACTACTCCGTCGCCCACGGTTATGCCAACTACAACGCGCTGCTTATCTCGTACCAGAGGCGCTTCTCAAACTCGCTCAACACTATCGCTTCTTACACTTGGGCTAAGTCGCTCGACAACAGCAGCGGCTGGTTCAACGCGGAGAACGGAACCGGTGGCGGTTCGGTCGTGCAGAGCTACTTCGATCCGCACAACGCTTACGGTATCTCCTCCTACGACATTGCACACAACTTCACCTGGAGCACCGTCTACGCTCTGCCCTTCGGCAAAGATCGCCATTGGCTGCAGCGTGGGCCGCTCTCCTATGTCGCAGGGGGATGGTCTCTGAATTACCTCTTTCTTGTTCGTTCCGGCCAGCCTTACAACCTGAATGTCGGCGGCGACGTGGCCAATATCTCCGGCGACAACGGATCCATCACCGGCTATTCGCGGCCGAATGTGATCGGTACGCCGCTCAAGGGGAGTTGCGGCACAACGCCCGTCGGCAAGCGTGGACCGAATGGTTTCTGTGAGTACAATCCAGCGGCTTTCAGCATTCCGTCCGGTTCGTACGGCAATATGGGCAAAATGCCATTCCGTGTGCCTTATTTCAACAACCTGGATTTCTCTCTGGTTAAGGAGACCCCAATCCGCGAAAACTTGAATCTCGAGCTGCGCGCGGAATCGTTCAACCTTTACAACGCGATGATCATGGGCAGTCCCGGCTCGACGATCGGCAATTCTTCCGCGGGCCTGGCGAACGGCATATCGAGCACGCCGCGCGAGCTGCAGTTCGGAGCCAAGATCACGTTTTGATCGTGTGCGCCGCGGAGTGAAGACGCTTCGCGGCGCGTCTCACTCCACAAACGAAAAGGCCGGCAGTTTCGCCGGCCTTGCAGACGATGCTGACGCAGCCCAGGTTCAGGCGGCGCCCACCATCGCCAATTCCCGATTTCCGCGGCGTGCCTTCAGTTCGGGCAAGGCCGCCGCAAGGACGTCCTCGATGTGCTCGGCGTAGTGTACTTCCACGCCCTCAATCATCTCCTTGGTGAGATCCTCTTCCACATTCTGCTTGTTCTCCGCAGGCAGGATGATCGTCTTCACTCCCGCACGCCGCGCGGCGAGGAATTTCTCCTTGATGCCGCCCACGGGCAGCACGTTTCCGCTCAGCGTGATTTCGCCGGTCATCGCGGTCAGCGGTTTGACCGGGGTATCGGTAAGCAAGGACACCAGCACTGTCGCCATGGTCACGCCTGCCGAAGGCCCATCTTTGGGGATGGCTCCCGCCGGCACGTGAATGTGCAGGTCCAGCTCCTTGTTGAAATCCTCAGCCAGCCCCAGCGCGGGCGCATTCGACCGCACCCACGTGAGCGCCGCCTGCATGGACTCCTGCATTACCTCGCCAATTTGCCCGGTCATGGTGAAGCCGCCCTTGCCCTTCATCTTGTTGGCTTCGATGAAGAGGATGTCGCCGCCGGCCGGCGTCCATGCCAGCCCCACAGCCACACCTGGCCGCTTTACGCGTTCCTCCACCTCGGTGTCGACGCGCACCTGGATTCCACCCAGGAATTCCTGGATGACTTCCTTGTTGACGACCAGTTTGTCCGTCTTGCCTTCCACCACGCGGCGCGCTTCTTTCCGGCACACGGTCCCGATCGTCTGCTCCAGCTTGCGCACACCGGCTTCGCGGGTGTAGTGCCGCACGATGTAGCGGATCGCCTCATCGGGAAACTCGATCTGCTCTTCCTTGATTCCGTTTTGCTTGATCTGGCGCGGGACAAGATACCGCTTGGCGATGTGGAGCTTCTCCTCTTCGCTGTATCCCTGCAGCGGAATCACTTCCATACGGTCGATGAGCGGCGGAGGCACCGTGTCGAGCATGTTGGCGGTGCAGATGAACAGCACCTTGGACAAATCGAAGGGCACGTCGAGGTAATTATCGCGGAATGTGTTGTTCTGCTCCGGATCGAGCGTCTCCAGCAGCGCCGACGCGGGATCGCCGCGGAAGTCGCGCCCCAGCTTATCTACTTCGTCCAGCATGATCACGGGATCGTTGGTCTCCGCCCGCCGAATCGATTGGATAATCTGCCCCGGCAGCGCGCCGATATATGTCCGCCGATGGCCGCGGATTTCCGCCTCGTCGTGCATGCCGCCCAGCGAGATGCGCTGAAACTTCCGGCCCAGCGCGCGCGCGATGGAGCGGCCGAGGCTGGTTTTGCCCACGCCGGGAGGCCCGACGAAACAGAGGATCGGACCCTTCATGTCTGGCTTCAATTCGAGCACGCTGAGGTAGTCCAGAATCCTGTCCTTGACTTTGCGCAGCTCGTAGTGGTCTTCGTCGAGGATCTCCCTGGCCTTGCCGATATCGATTTTGGACCCAGAGCTCTTCGCCCAGGGCAGCACCGCGAGCCACTCAATGTAATTCCGTGTCAGCGAGTAATCGGCCGCCATCGGCGACATCCGTTGCAGGCGCGACAACTCCTTCAGCGCTTCTTTCTTCACGTCTTCCGGCATGCCCGCGGACTCAATCTTCTGCCGCAGCTCTTCGATGTCGCGCTGGCCCTCATCCTGCTCGCCCAGCTCCTTCTGGATCGCCTTCATCTGCTCGCGCAGGTAGTATTCGCGCTGCGAGTTCTGCACCTGGTCCTGCACTTCGCTCTGGATCTTGTTGCGCAGTTGCTGCACCTCGAGTTCTTTGGCCAGATGCTTATTGAGCAGTTCCAGCCGCGCCGGCACCGAATTGGCCTCCAGCAACGACTGCTTGTCATCCGTGGTCAGGAAGGGCAGGGAAGAGGCGATGAAATCCACCAGGCGGCTCGGCTCTTCAATGTTCGCGGCAATGGTGCGCAGCTCGTCGGAGAGCGTCGGCGATTCCGACACGATCTGCTGGAACTGTCCGATCACGTTGCGCACCAGCGCTTCCATCTCCGGGGTAGTCGAGGGCTCGGCGTCCTCCATGACTTCGATTTCCGCGGCCATGAACGGTTCGGACTGCACAAAACGTGTCAGCCGTACGCGGTCCGTACCTTCGGTGAACACAAAGCGGCTCTGATTGGGCATGCGCACCACTTTGTGCACCGTGGCCAGCGTCCCCACCATGTGCAGGTCTTCGGGCTTGGGCGCGTCCACCCGCGGATCGAGCTGCGCCGCCACCACGATGGTGCGATCCTCGCCCAGCGACTCGATCAATTGAATGGAGCTTTCCCGCCCCACGGTCAGCGGCAGCACGGCGTGAGGAAACAGAACGGTATCGCGCACCGGCAACACCGGAATCCGCCGGCTCGCCGTCCCCTTTTCCCCGGTAACGGCTTCAATTGTCGGCGGCAAGTTCGTTGGATTCTTTGGCATTGAGTGTCCTTTTGTCAGCTTTTCTACTATTAGACCACGCACAGACCGCAAAAGTTGCAAATCCCTCTCAAAGCATTACACCACTCCCCTTCCGATATTCCCTGGCTCTTGGTCTTTTACGGTACCCCTCGACCACCGGTTCCACCAGAGCTTGTCCCACGAGCAGTATGGGCCCCCCAGGTTCTCCGTCGCGGAGAATCAGGCCATAGGAAAGTTCATCGTCCCGGACTGTGCTCTTGCAAACCCCACACCGGTTTTGGATGCGCCGCTGTCAGGTTAGTTCATCGGCGCATGGCAGTGATGTGAGAATCATCCGAATCATCCGTGTTGATGGCAGGAATACACGAGTTTACTGTGTACGTTCCGCCCCTCGCATGCTTTCTCACACGCCCTCGTGATGCCCGACACTGAAAGTCACCATTTGCAGGCGTCAAAGTATTTTCGCCCTTCGTCACGAAGGTTTCCGACACATTTTGCGTGTGCCCATGCGTTCCAATCCTTCGTGACGCAGCCTGCTTGTACCTTTTTTTCTGCGTCCAGCGCCCAATCCTGGGGAGCGGACCGATCTCTTCCTGAGCCGGCCGGCGTGAAAATCGTAGACGTTGCTCTTGGGCCGGTTCCCGATCCATCCGCCCCTGAGGCTGCTGTTCAATCCTGGCGAGGGTACAGCCAATTTTGCACGGCCGGAGATACACCCATCCGGGCCTTCCTGCTTTTCCTGGGTTTGTCCCCCGCAGCGCTGGTCGATCGACGGGCCCCGAGCGCGTCCACCCGGCCCGATGACCCCAATCAGAGAAACAGGAGAACCTTCATGAAAAGGATTTGGTGGATTTTTGCGTGTATTCTCGTGGCCGCCGGCACCTTGGCAGCAGCCCAGGGGGTCCAGGGAAACAACAATAAGGGAAATGTTCCCAATGTGCTGGACTACGTCATCAGCCCCACCTCGGTCGTCTTCTCCAGGACTTTCAGCGAATGGGATGCAGAGTGGCAGCAGTGGGCCTACTCCATCCCTGTCGCCAATCATCCTCTATTCGATAATGGCGATTGCAGCGTCGGTCAGGCAGGGCCCGTGTGGTTCCTGGGTGGCAAGTTCTGCAACAACGCTAATGTAAACTGCAGCACGAGTAACGTCCAACGCGCTTGCACGATTCCGAGCGGCAAATTTCTTTATCTTCCGGTCTACAATGGCGAAGATTCTGCGCTCGAAGAGAGCGAAGCCGAACATCGGGGACAAATTGATTACCAGCAGATTGGCTACATGCGCCAGAATTACGATGCCTGGGCCGGAACCCCGCCGACCTATTTTGCGATGATTGACGGCGCCGCCGTCCCGAACCTCGACAATTACCTGGTCAACTCCGTTGTATTTGGGTTTACCATTCCGGACGATAATTACCTGAAGGCGGTCTACCCGGCTCCGCACAACAATTTCAAGGCAGGGACCTACTATCCGGCAGTCGATTACGGAATGTACTTGATGCTCGCTCCGTTGCCGGTGGGCACTCACGTCGTCCATTTCGGAGCAAGCTGGCCCACGTGGGGTTTCGATGTCACCTACACCATCACAGTGACAAGGTAAGCGGGCGGGCGGCTTGTCCGCTGCGGAAGAAACAAAGGGGGAGCTCAAAAGAGCTCCCCCGATACGAGAAGACGGCCGACGGCTGTGGAAAGCTGTCACATGGTTATCTATTCAAATGTCTCATGGCAAAGTGGTTAGTTTGCGCGGGTCGGCTTTGCCGGCTGATCTTCGCTCTGAATCGCCGATTCGATCTGCGACCACAGATCATCGGGCGGCTCTACCGCGGGAAAGAGTTGGCGCGCCGCCTCCGCGATCGTTTCCAGGTCCGCCAGCAGGGCCCGGCACAGCTCGCAGCTCGCGATGTGCGGGTCATTGGCCATGTTTGCGCCCGACCCAATCAGCTCCGGCAGCTGCTGCTGGAACTCAGCACAGCTCAATGTCTTCCGCTTGTCGTTCATAGCTGCGCCTCCTGCGTGGAATGGGCGCGCAAAGCATCGCGCAATTTCAGTCTGGCCTTGTGCAGTTGCGATTTGCTGTTGCCGATCGAGCAATCGAGCATGGCCGCAATCTCATTATGTTCATATCCTTCCACGTCGTGGAGGATAAAAATGAGCCTGTATCCAGCGGGTAAATCCGCCACGGCGCGTTCCAGCGCCAGCCGGTCGATGGCTCCGGTCAGCGTTAGGTCCGGCGCGCCGAAACTGCGTCCCGGGCCCTCTTCGGGCGCGGGCTCCATGGCTTCATCGAGCGAAATGAGGCTCAAGCCTTTCTTGCGCAGTTGCATCAGCACCACATTGATGGCCAGCCGGTGAAGCCAGGTCGAAAAAGCCGAGTCGCCGCGAAAAGTTCCGATCTTTCGATGTAACTGAAGGAACGCTTCCTGCGTCAAATCCTCGGCTTCGGCGATATTGCCCACCATGCGCAGGCACAATGAATAGATACGCCTCTTGTGGAGGGAATAGAGTTGGGCAAAAGCGTGGTGGTCGCCAGCCTGGGCGCGCGCGAGTGCGTCGGTCTCGGCCGGATCGGGAGTAGCTGCTGGTCCGGAATTCGGACGGGGCGCTGGGGAAGATTTTGGCTGCAAGCCGTCTCCGTTTACAACGGAAGTGCTGGAGGGTTGCGCGGGCATCGGGGAATGGGGCATGCGCTTCCTTGGGTTTGTTAGGGGTTTGTATTTACGCGCCGCGTAGCGCTCCTCGCCTCGTTAGTATAAAGGGAAACAGTTGTTTCGCGAAAACGGGGCGAGGGCTGTAACTCCGCTCGCGGTGAGCGGCGCGCACGGGCCCTTCGTAAACGTTTGATGTGGAATGCTTGCGGCGAGATTTCTGCGTTTTTTCATCCGAGATGCTTTTCGATTCAAAGCCGGCAAAAGGCGGGGGCATGGCCCAGAATCCGCTACGGGTGATGCTCGAGCCGGCATCAGGCCGAAAAAGCTGCATGCGGAGGGCAAAGTCCATCCAGATCGTGATTTTTTCTATCGCGGCTGCCATTCTCCTGATGACAACCGAGGCTTTTTCGTCCGGCCAAACGCCGGAGGGAAAGTCGGGCACAACGAGTGTTTCTTCGCCGACTGGGGTTTCGCCTGAGATGGAACATTTCTCCCCATCAGCGGAGACGCTGGGGCGATGGGAGGGCCTGCCGGTCCGGCGAATAGTGTTCGAGGGCGTGCCCGAGAGCCGGCTGGGGTCGCTTCCCGGCCATCTGGCGCAGGCCGAGGGAAAGCCGCTGACGCGCCGGGCGCTGAGGGAAAGCCTGCGCCAACTGTTTTCAACCGGCGTGTACGACACGCTTGCAGCAGAAGGACGCCGTGAAGGCGATCAGGTCGACCTTCTATTTCGCGGTACCGCTCGAACATTCATCGGAACGGTGGGGGTTTATGGGGCCAAGGGTGCGACGGTAAACACGCAACTGGCGAGCGCGGCGCAGCTTTCGCCCGGCACGCGATTTACCCAGGCCAAACTGGATCGGGCGATGCAGCAGATGCGGGACGCGCTTGCCCAGGACGGATATTACGAGCCTTCAATCTCACAGAAACAGACGCCGCAGCCTGCCGATCAACTCACGGACATCGTTTTTCGCGTCGAGTCGGGCCCGCAATCGCGCGTAGGATCGGTAGAGGTTAACGGGGACGCAGGCATGAGCGCAGCCGAATTTCGCCGGGTGGCGGGTCTGCGCAGCGGAGCGCATGTGACCCGCGATTCGGTCAGCCGGGCGCTCTCCAGGGTGCTCAAGCATTATCAGCTGCAGAATCGGATGGAAGCTGAGATCAAGCTGGTGTCGGAGAAATATGTTGCCGCCGGCAGAAAGGTGAATTTCAATTTCTCAGTGACTCGGGGGCCAGTCGTGACTGTCAGCTTGGAAGGCGCAAACATGGAGGAGGATGACCTGAAGCGCCTGATCCCGATATATACGGAAGGTACGGTGGATGAGGACCTTCTCAACGAAGGCAATCGTCGCCTTCGCGATTATTTCCAGCGGCAAGGTTATTTTGACGTGAAGGTAGACCACCGCCGTGAAGCGCCGCGTCCGGACCTGGTGGAGATTGTTTACAACGTTCAACTCGGAGAACGGCGGAAGGTGGCGCAGGTTTCAGTCGAAGGAAACCACTACTTTGATGCGCAAACTCTGAAGGACCTGCTCAGCGTTCATGCTGCGGGGAAATTGGATCCACGGGGGACTTACAGCCAGGGGCTGGTGGCGGCGGATGTCAGCGCCCTGGAGAGCGTATACCAGAACAATGGTTTTGCCGATGTGAAAGTTACGCCAGAAGTCATTAACCAGGCAGCCGGAGGCAAGAGCGAAAAGGATTCTGGAACGGAGCCCCTGCGCGTGGTTTACAGCATCGATGAGGGCCGGCAGCTGCGCGTGGGAGCAGTGACAATCGAGGGCAACGAGCACATCGAAAGCAGCCAACTTGCCTCGCTGCTGAATACGACCGCGGGGCAGCTGCTTTCGCCTCAGAATCTTGGTGGAGATCGCGATGCGCTGCTGACCGCGTACATGAATCGGGGATTCGACCGGGTTCAAGTGAGCATTTCGCAAAAACCGGAAGCCAAACCCGGAGAAAGCGATCCGGACAAGGTGGATGTGACTTTCAGCATCGACGAAGGGCCGCAGGTCTTCGTCCGCAACGTTCTGCTGAGCGGATTGCACTATACGCGTCCTACCACGGTGACACGCGCGGTGGTGGTTCAGGCCGGAGACCCTCTCAACCCGACGGCGCTGACCGACACGCAGCGCAACCTGTACGATTTGGGGTTATTCAGCCAGGTGAACGCAGCGGTCCAGAATCCAACCGGCGAGCAGAGGGAAAAGACGGTTCTGTTGCAAGCCACGGAAGCGAGGCGCTGGACGCTGACATACGGATTCGGGTTCGAGGCGCAGACGGGCCAGCCTCAAAAAAATTGCCGCGGTGAGTTTCTGAGCGGCATTCCTTGCAGTCCTGCAGGCAAGACGGGAGTCAGCCCGCGGGTGTTGGCTGACATTACGCGGAATAATCTATTCGGGCGAGCGGAGTCGGCATCGGTGCAGGGAACTTACGGTCTGTTGGAACAGAGCGTCAATCTGCTCTTTCAGATTCCACATTTTGAGGGTAACCGTAATATCGGCCTCACCTTTTCTGGTGGCTATGCCAACAGCCAGGACGTAACGACCTATGTGGCGTCGCGACTGGAGAGCGGCTTTCGGTTCACGCAAAACTTCCAATCGTCCGGTTCACGATTCTCACGGGCGAATACGTTTGTTTATGAGTACGACTTTCGGCGCGTGAAGGTGGCGGCGAGCAGTCTCCAGGTATGTCCTTGCGATCTGACGGAGCTTTCGACGGCATCGCGGGTTGCCGGGCCGTCATTCACCTGGATTCGCGACACACGGGATTCGCCGCTGGATGCGCATCGCGGGACTTATACGAGCTTCCAGGATTTTGCGTCGCTTTCGCGCCTGGGAGCGGATGCGGAATTCAATCGCATCGATGTGTCGAACGCCAGCTACTACAGCTTTGACAAGAATCGATTCGTCCTCGCGCGCAATACGCGTTACGGCCAGGTGCGGTCGTTCGGCGCACCGGCAAACGAATTAATTCCGCTGCCGGAACGTTTGTACGCGGGCGGAGCATTATCCCTGCGGGCATTCGGACAGAATGCGGCGGGACCGCGCGACCCGGAGACTGGCTACCCGGTAGGAGGGGCGGGGACTTTGATCAACCAGACGGAAATGCGTTTTCCCTCGCCCTCGCTTCCATGGGTAGGTGATTCCCTCAGCTTTGTGCTTTTTCACGACATGGGCAACGTCTTCGCAAATGCGGGCGACGCCTGGGTCAGTGCAATCCGCATTCACCAGCCGGACCGCGACGTGTGCAAACAGCTTGCCACGGTGGGCGACGCTTCTACTTACGATCCAAGTGGCCCTGTCACATCGACCGGACCGCAGGGGCAGTGCGATTTCAACTATTTCACCCATGCACCAGGAATCGGACTCCGCTACCATACGCCGGTGGGACCGCTGCGCCTGGATTTCAGCTACAATCTCAATCCGCCGATTTTTCCGATAAACATCAACTATTCTCTTGTCGATCCGGCTTCGAACCCGCACGTGGGTGAAGCCGCCCACTTCAATTTCTTCTTCAGCTTCGGGCAGGCATTTTGATGAGACTGCCACTGGCAATCCGGTTTGGAGCGGCGAACCGCGTGTTTGGTGCGCCCGAATCTGCGACGATTATTGCACTATCGATTGCCTTGATGCTGGTTCCGCCGGTTCCGGGGAGTGCACAGACGGGAACTGCCATGCCGCTCGATCGCGTGGTCGCCGTAGTCAATCGTCAGGTGATCTTGTCCAGCGATATTGACGACGATATCCAATTGTCTGTGCTCGATCCAGCGCCGGGAACGCAGGCAGCGATGAGCCGTCACCGGGCACTCGACGAACTGATCAGCCGTGCCCTTATCCAGCAGCAGATTCGCCGCGAGGATTTGCCTGCGATTCAGCCGACCTCCGGCGAAGTCGCGGCGCGGGTGGAAGAGATCCGGAGGCAACTTCCGGCCTGCGTGCGCGCGCACTGCGAAACCGATGCAGGCTGGAAAGCCTTTCTGGCCGCTCATGGCCTGACTCAGTATCGGGTGGAAGCATATTTGCGGACCCGCATGCAGATTCTTCGCTTTATTGAGGAGCGTTTCCGCCAGGGCATTCAGATTTCAGCAGAGCAGATTGAGACTTATTACCGTGACACGCTTTTGCCGCAATATCCGGCAGGGGTGAGCGCTCCTCCGCTCAAACAGGTCTCGTCACGCATTGAGGAGATACTGCTGGAGCAACAGGTGAATGAGCTCTTCGATAACTGGCTCGACAATCTGCGCAGCCAGGGAGATGTGGAGATTCTCGACCCGGCTTTGCAGGCGGCGGAAGCTGCTCCCGGCCAGGGGGACGGCAGCGAATGAGTCCGCGCGACACGATGCCCGAAATCGAGCAGCAGGGTGCACGGCGAAGCCGGCTGCGGCGCTTTCTCACGCGCCATCTGCCCATCGGCGCCGGCGGAATAGCGCTATTGACGGCGATCGTTCTGTTTGTTCTGTATCTCTGGGCGTGCTCTCCGCAATGTGAGCGCATTGTCCGCCGCTGGCTCATCGACAAGGCCGAGTCGGCCACCGGCGGCCGTGTCGAAATCGGCAATTTCACCTGGCGACCGCTACACCTGGAGGCGGATGCCAGCGGAATCGTCATCCATGGACTCGAAGCATCTGGCGAGGCGCCGTATGCGCAGATCGAAAATCTGCGCGTGAAGCTGAGTATTCTGGGACTCTTCAGCCCGAAGGTTCTTCTCCGCGATCTTGAGGTTTCGCGGCCCAGCGTTCATCTGATCGTGTATCCCGACGGCTCAACCAATCAGCCGCAGCCACGGCGGAAAAAGCCGGGGTCGCCAATGATGGAAACCCTTTTCAACGTCAAGGCCGGCCATATTGCGGTGGAGCACGGAGTGATTGACTACGACGACCGTGCAGCCTCATTCGATTTCCAGAACCGCAACGCGCCATTCGATTTCAGTGCGAACGAGCTTTCCTTGGTGATGCGCTTTGTTCCCGCGGCGCCGGGAGCGCCGGAGCATTACAACATCGAAGCAGGCGCATCCGATCTCGATCTGCATCGCGGCGCCCGGCCATCCACAGCGGAAGCTGCACACGGGCATTTTGAGGCGGCGCTCGATCTGACGCGAACGGCCGCATATCTGCGCTACCTGCGGCTGAGTTCTGAGGCTGGAAAGCGCTCATCGCACAATCTGGAGATTACGGGAACGCTGCGGGACTTCGCTCGTCCTCACTGGGATGCGAAGGCAGTGGGCGAACTCGACATGCGATTGCTGAACCCCACCACAGGGTTTCCATTCACGCCGGAAGGCATTGCACATGTGAATCTGACCGGAGCCGGTGAGACTGGGACATTCCGCGCGGACGGCAGCGTCTTTGTCGAGAATGGGGCATACGTAGCTCCCGGCGTGAACGCGACCGGTGTGCGACTTAGCGCACGGGTTCATGCCGATCCGGAGGAGCTTGCCATCACTTCCGTTCAGGCGCATTTGCGTCAGGGTGGAGAGATCGACGGCGCTGTGGTGCTCGACCATTGGTTGCCGCCGATTCCCGGCGCAGTTTCACTGAGAGCGCACCCAGGGCCCGCACGCGCGCGCAGACGCAAGAGCCGTGGAGCAGTTGCAAATGCACAGCCGCCGGTCATTCCCGTCGACGGCAAGGTGAACGCGCAGCTAAAGGGAGTCTCGCTGGACACGATTCTGGATGTTGTCGGCCAGCCGCCTTTTCAGCGATTGGGCTTCGATGCGCTGACGAGTGGCCCCGCAACGGCAACGTGGTCACATGGAAATGCGCAATCTGTAGTGGTAAAAGCTACGCTTGCGCTGAGCCCCAGCTCACGGCCCGGCGCCGGCGAAACGCCGGTTAACGGCGCGATCGATGCGACCTACACGCAACGCGATGGTTCAGTGCAGTTGCGCAATGCGGACCTGAACACGCCGGGCAGTCATCTGCAGG
Organism: Occallatibacter sp.; assembly: GCA_035935755.1. Taxonomy (GTDB): domain Bacteria; phylum Acidobacteriota; class Terriglobia; order Terriglobales; family Acidobacteriaceae; genus Telmatobacter. The sequence continues at coordinate 27,676 of DASYWU010000046.1, forward strand.
CGCATGGCCGCCTGGGCGCATATCCGATCAAAAGCCCTTCTGCAATCGGCATCGATCTTGAATCGCACGATCTGAGTGAGTTCGATACCGTGCTCCGCCGCCTGGGATTGCACCGCGACGGCAGAACTGGTCTTGCCGCAATCCCGGCGTCGCTGGGCGGGCAGGCGGAATTCCACGGCTCCTGGACAGGTTCGCTTGCCGATCCGCACCTTGACGGTGAGCTGAAGGCATCGCAATTGACCCTCGATTTACCGCCACCTGCCGGCGCGCCGCCAGACCATGCGCGGCTCATCCGCGTGGACTCAGCCGATGTCGATGGCAGCTATGAGGCGGACCAGATATCGATTCGTCATGCATTGCTGATGCGCGGAGGGTCGCGGGTCGAGGCCAGCGGAACTATGCGCGCTGCGCCGGACGAACCGTATGCGGTCGGCGGAGATTCCATCCTGGAGGGACGCTTCCAGGTAGAAAACCTGAGTACCGACGATTTGCAGCCATTCGTCGCCGCGAGACTACCCGTGACCGGGGGACTGGATGCCCAGCTAGTTATCGCCGGTCCGCTCCGCGCACCAGAAGGTTCGGGGTGGGTGCAACTCAATGATGGAACGCTGTACGGCGAACCGTTCACGCGCGCTCGCATTCAGGGATCGCTTGCCGAACACGTCTTGAGACTGACTTCCATCGCAATGAGCACGCCTGCGGGGCGAATTTCCGGCTCTGCTACTTATGATCTGAACTCTCGCAAGTTTCAAGTTGGCGCATCCGGTGCAGAGATCGAAATCTCGCGCATTGCATCGCTGCAGCGCCGGGGAATCGATGCCGCCGGCAAGCTAACGTTTGCGCTGATCGGCTCGGGAACGCCGGACGATCCGAATTTCGGTGGGCAGGTTAACGTGACCGGCCTCGCACTTGCTGGCCAGCGACTTGGCGGACTGGATCTGACTCTGCGCACCGCCAATCACGCGCTGATTTACGACGGTGGCACGAGCTTTGAAGGCGCCAGCCTTTTGCTTCACGGCCAGACTGCACTGAGCGGCGACTACGGCACGGACGCGAGCCTTACATTTTCGCAATTCAATGTAGCGGCACTGCTCAAGATGGCGCATGTAGAGGGTCTTACGGCAGACTCGTCGCTGGCCGGCACCATTAACGTCGAGGGTCCATTGACTCATCCCGCGCAAATGCGGGGTGAAGCCCGGCTGCGCGACCTGGCGGTTACTCTCGCCGGTGTGCATTTGAAAAGCGAAGGCGGCTTGCATGCCACGCTAGAGGGCAATCACGTCCAGCTCGATCCGCTGCATGTGACCGGCGAAGATACCGACCTGCGCGCCCAGGGGCGGCTCGACCTGAACGGCGCGCGGAAGCTGGATCTTTCCGCGCAAGGTTCCATCAACCTGAAGCTGGCCGAAACACTCGATCCGGACCTGAGTGCGGCCGGGACAACGACCTTCCAGGTTGAGGCTCATGGCCCGCTCAGGAATCCGAACCTGCAAGGCAGGATCGATTTTCAAAACTGTTCGCTTTCGCTGGGAGATTTGCCGAACGGGCTGAGCCAGCTTCACGGAACGCTGGTCTTCAACCAGAACCGTCTCGAAGTAAGGACGCTCACCGCCATGAGCGGCGGCGGCCTTTTAAGCGTGGGTGGATACCTTGCCTATCAGCACGGCATCTTTTCGGATCTGAATGTCACCGGGCAGGGAATTCGCATTCGCTACCCGCAGGGCATAAGCTCACTTGCAGACGCAAGGCTGCGCCTGGAAGGCCCGCAAAACAATTTATTGCTTTCAGGTGACGTGCTTATCACTCGATTCACTGTCAGCCCGGATCTCGATGTCGCGGCGCTGGCGGCGCAGGCCAACGCGGCCGTGGAAAACGTCGCCCCTCCGGAAGCACCATCAAACCATATTCGGCTGAATGTGCATGTGGTCTCGTCGCCGCAATTGAATTTTCAGAACGCATACGCAAAACTGGCCGGTGACGTAGACCTCCGCCTGCGGGGCACTGTCGCGAATCCGTCGCTCCTGGGGCGCGTGTCGATGACCGAAGGCGCGGCGACCATCGCCGGGACGCGTTATGAACTCGAGCGCGGCGACATTACATTTACTAATCCTGTGCGCATTGAGCCGAACATAGACCTGACGGCGACGGCGCGCGTGAGCGACTACGACGTCACGCTCGACGTGCATGGAACTCCCGCGCGAATGACAGTGAATCCGCGCAGCGATCCGCCACTGCCCGAGGCTGACGTGATTTCTCTGCTGGCGCTGGGGCACACGCAGAATCAGGAGCGGCTTTACACGGCACAGCAGGAGCAGGCGCTCACCAATCCCACTACGGACGCGCTTCTGGGCGGCGCACTCAATGCCACCGTCAGCAGCCGCATACAAAGACTTTTCGGCGCCGGTTCGGTCAAAATCGATCCGCATTATCTGGGCGCGCTGGGTAACTCCACCTCGCGTATCACCGTGCAGGAAGGTTTCGGCCGGAACGTGACTTTCACTTATGCTACGGACGTAGACACAACCGGTCAGCAATTGCTGCAGGCAGAGATTGCCATCAATCGTCACGTGTCGCTTCTCGTAGCCCGCGACGAGTCGGGCGTGTTTTCCATGGTGATCAAAGCCACGCGACGGTACCGCTGAGATCTCCTGAGAAATCGTGTTTTCGAATTAGAAGCTCAATTCTGCCGGGTCATTTCCGATGCCGGATTTTGAGCAAGAAGGTCGAGCCTCCGAGTCAGTTAAACTGCCAGATAGAGAGAGCCGATGCCGGGGATTCTGTCGAAGACGCGGACCACGCTGGAGATGATCAAATGGGAGCACTCCATTTTTGCGCTGCCGTTTGCTCTTACCGCGGCGCTGCTGGCGGCGCATGGCTTGCCGGCGGCGCGCATCCTGGTCTGGATCCTGGTTGCCATGGTAGCGGCGCGTTCCTGCGCCATGGCCTTCAACCGATGGGCTGACGCGGAACTGGATGCGGCAAATCCGCGAACGCGCAGCCGCGCCATCCCTGCCGGACTACTTTCGCGCCAATTCGTATTGGGATTTACGGCTCTCGCAGCGCTGGTTTTTATTGCCGCGGCTGCGGAATTGAATCGGCTCACACTCATTCTTTCGCCAGTGGTGCTGGCGGTGCTGCTTGGCTACAGCTACACCAAGCGCTTCACGCGCTGGTCGCACCTGGTGCTGGGCCTGGCCCTGGGATTGGCGCCAGCCGCTGCATGGGTTGCGGTGCGAGGCAGTCTCGATCCGCGGATCCTGGTGCTGACCGGAGCCGTGACGCTCTGGGTGGCCGGCTTCGACGTACTCTACGCGTGCCAGGATTACGATCATGATGTGGCGGCGGGGCTGCGCAGCCTGCCTCAACACATCGGAATCCCCGCGGCGTTTTGGGGTGCGCGCATCATGCACCTGACAATGCTCGGGCTGCTGATCTGGTTTGGCATGTTGTTTCGGTTTGAATGGGCCGGCTGGCTGGGCGTAGGCGCCGTTGCTGCGCTGCTGGCGTATGAACACTCGATCATTTCGCCTCGCGACCTGCGCCGCCTGAACGCGGCCTTCTTTACCATGAACGGCGTAATCGCCATGGTGTTCTTGTGCTTTGTGGCCGCGGATCTTTGGCTGCGGCGGTAACACACGGAACGGAAATCTCACTGGAGGTCGGATTCCATGGTTCAACATGTTCTGGCGGTCGCACTCGCGTTTTCGTCAGGCGGATTGCAGTCGCAGCCTGCTTCTCCGCGTCCGCAATTCGACACATTCGAAGTGGCGACCATCAAGCCGGTGGGATCGGATGAGGGGAAGGGCCGCTACCTTATCATGCGCGGGTCAGATACGTTTGTCGGGAAGAACTACACGCTGAAACTGTTGATCGCTGCCGCCTACGAACTCAATCCCCGCGAGATCTCAGGCGGGCCGACATGGATTGATTCAGATCATTTTGACATTCTGGCGCGCACACCGGGCACAGTTCAGCCCACGCACGACGAGCAGATGCGGATGCTTCGCCGCCTTCTGACCGAACGATTCAAGCTGAGCTATCACCGCCAGCAAAAGGTTTTCTCGATATACCAGCTTGAAATCGACAAGGGCGGCCCGAAGCTGAAGCCGAGCACCGCCGCCGCCGATGCTCTTCCAGCACTGATCAGCACGGTCTATCCGCACCACATATTGATGCCGGCGCGCAATGCGGCAATGGGAGACTTTGTTTCGGTTCTGCAGCGGGCGGTTCTGGATCGCCCAGTGGTGGACAAGACTGGATTGACCGGAAGATATGATTTCGATCTGCAATGGGCGCCGGACGAAACGCAATTTGGAGGCGAAGTACCGGTTGCGCCGCCGGATGCGTCCAGCCCACCTTTCTTCACTGCGATTCGCGAGCAACTGGGGCTTCGCCTGGTGGCAACGCGTGGTCCGGCGGAAGCGTTGGTGATCGATCATGCGGAGAGGCCCTCGCCAAATTAGTCTTCGGGGATAGCGGGTCCGTAGGTATCTCGCTCAGCGTGCTCACAGTTTCGGATTCGCGCCATTGGCTGTGGTATGGTGCGAAAGGAAGACGCGAAAATCTGGACTTGTCATTGGCAAGCGAATTAGGCGCGACAAACGAATATGAGAATTGCCATCCAGGGAGAACCTGGCTCATTCAGCCACGAAGCGGCGCTCAAATTGGTGCCGGGCGCGAATATAATGCCGTGCGCGCTTTCTGCGGAAGTTTTCGCAGCCGTGGCATCGGGCGGTGCGGATGGCGCGGTCATTCCCATAGAAAACAGTTTGGCCGGTTCGGTGTCAGAACACTTTGATCTGCTGTTGACTCACGATGTAAAGGCTGAGCGCGAAACGTTGCTTCGCATAAGGCACAATCTGATGGTGGTGCCGGGTGTGAGCATGGAAGCGATCGAGCGCGTGTATTCGCATCCGGTGGCGTTGGCGCAGTGCCGGAAGTTTTTGGCGGAGCATTCCAGGATGAAGGCGCTCGCCTTTTATGACACCGCCGGCAGCGTAAAGCAGATTATGGAAAGTGACGATCGTCGCGCGGCAGCCATTGCCAGCGAGGCTGCCGCCGAATATTACGGCGCCCAGATTCTTCAATCCGGTATTGAAGATAATGCGGAGAACTTTACCCGCTTTTTCCTGGTCCGGCGCAGCGCCGATGCCGTTATAGAACCGGCGGCGAACAAGATCAGCCTTGCATTCTCGATCGAGCACCGTCCCGGCTCGTTGGTTACGGTGCTGCAGGAGCTTGCCGCCCTGGGAACCAATCTTACGAAGATCGAGTCAAGGCCTGTTCACGGCAAACCCTGGGAATACATCTTCTATGTCGATTGCCAGATCCGCTCGGCGGAAGAAGGCACACGGGCCATCGCTGCGCTTCAGTCGCACTGCGTGATGGTGAAGGAACTGGGGCGGTATAAAGAGGCGCGGCAATGAAGTTGCCGAGGCGGCGGGAGCAGTGAAGGGGCGGCGCGAACCGCCCCTTGCCGGCTAGTGATAAGCGGCGTTTAGAAGTGGTATGCGACGCCGACGACTGGTTCGTAAATGTTGTACCAGCGGTTGGTCGACAATTGCGGCACGCCGAAATTCGGCACCTTGGTCACCAGGCCGCGATATTCGGCGCGAATGTCAAAGCTTGGGCTGATCTCGTATGCAATGCCGCCACCGTAAACGCCACCGACCTCGGTCTGCTGCTTGACATCCTGGTTATTGGTGCCGGTGTTGCGAATGGGCAGGAAGATGAATCCCGCAGGTCCCGCTTCAATGAACGGGTTGAAATTCTTGAAGACGAAAGAGCGCACATAGGCGCCCGAGATTTCCTGCGTACGCGTGAGTATGTGGTAATGGATTGGATTGGCGAAAAAGCTGATGTTGTTCTGGTAGGTGATGCCATAGTTGGCTTCCAGCGCGCTGGTTGGCGTCACCATGAAGCGGTAGCTCAACAATGCACCGTAAGCGGGGGATGCGCTGACTTGTACGTCGGTGGACGAGGCCATGAACGGCTCACTGAGCGCCGTTCCGCTAAGGCTCATATCCTGGCGGCTTTCCTGCGCGCTGCAGAGAGCCGCGCTTACCGCCAGCAGAAATGCTGTCAATACGATCTTCTTCATTCGCTCCTGAACCTCAAGACTGTCCAACCCTCCGGCTGGCAACCAACTCATCGATTCCGGCGCCACGGTCTAAGCCGGACCCCGCTCTCAGCATTGTAACTGGCCGGAGCGGGTCCGGGCCCGGCAGATTATCGTGGAACCATCTCTGCTATAGACGCTGGTGAATGCAATCGGGAATCGGAACGCGAGGGAACAGGGAATAGGGAACAGGGAACAGGGAACAGGGAATAGGGAACAGGGAATAGGGAAGAGGGAATAGGGAAGAGGGAATGGCGGCATGGAGACCGCAGTATCCGGAAAAGTCACGAGTGAGATTTTGGATGTGCTCGGAGGTGACCCGCCATTGTGCCGCGTTAGGAGTAATCCTCCTGTTCCCCGTTCCCTATTCCCTTCCTTCATCCCGCCCGTTCGACGTGATAGTAAAACGGTGGTCCCTGTTCCTGCGCCAGAGCGCGCAGGGTGCCGAGGAAGGCGCGCGCGGCATAGGAGAGCGTGATCTGCCGGCGGTGAACGAGGCGCAGAACTCGGCGCACTTCCAGTTCGTCGACGGGTATCCGCACCAGGTCGCCGGATTCCAGTTCGCGGGCCACGCTCAGGTGGGGAACCAGCGCCACGCCGTTACCCATAGCCACGAAGCGCTTGATGGCCTCGATGGTGGGGAGCTCGATGATCATATTTAGAGGTGCGTGGTAGCGCTGGAAGGCTTCGATGACCTTTCGTCGCAAGGGGGAAGCGACATTGTGGGCAATGAATGCCTCTTTGCCGAGATCGTTGATCGAGACGTGCCTGGCATCGCGCAGCGGATGGCGGGGTCCGACGATGAACGCCAGACTGTCGGCATATACCGCGATGGTGCGAAATTGCGCCGGGTCAGGTCGAAACGAGATGATGCCCATCTCAAAGGTCCGCAGATTCAGTTCGTCGGGAATGCGCGAAGCGAGGGTCCGGTGGACGGTGACGCCGATCTGCGGAAATTTGCGACGGAATTCGTCCAGCGCGGGAAGCAGATACAGGCAGGTGTATTCGTTTGCGGCCAGCTGCAGGCGGCCTCGTTCCAGGCTCTTCAATTCACCCAGCGCGCTGGACGCCTCGCGACGCAACGCCAGCAGGCGGACGGCATATTCGCGCAACAGGGCGCCGGCCGCGGTCAGAGAGCCGTCGCGTGCGGCGCGGTCAAAGAGGGTTTCGCCCACCGAATCCTCGAGCTTGCGTATGACCTGGCTGACGGCCGGTTGGGTTCGATGCAGGCGCACCGCGGCACGGGAAAAGCTCCGCTCTTCGGCTACCGCGAGAAAGGTTTCGAGCTGGTCGAGATCCACGGGCACTCTCCGAAATGGCGAAATGTCGATATAAGCAATTCTAATCAAGTGTAGAAACAGAATAAATTTGCCTTATACCTCGCAGATGCGAGAAACTGAAGGTGCGGGCGAGAAAGCTTCCCTGATCAGGCGAATCACTTATGAGCTCAAATCACGTTGCTTTTTTTGACACGACGCTGCGCGACGGCGAGCAGTCGCCGGGCTGCAGCATGACCACGCAGGAAAAGCTGACCATGGCGCACGCCCTCGAAGACCTGGGCGTGGACATTATTGAGGCCGGTTTCGCCATGGCCTCGGAGGGTGATTTCGCCGCCATCGCCACGATTACGCAGGCTATCCGAAAACCGCGAATCGCTTCTCTGGCCAGGGCCAAATCCGAAGACATTGAGATGGCGGCGCGGGCGCTCCAGTTCGCCGACCGCGCACGCATCCACGTGTTTCTCGCGTCCAGCGACCTGCACCTGGAATACAAGCTGAAGATCGGCCGTGCAGAGGCGCTGGATTTGTGCGGCGAATCGGTGCGGCTGGCGCGTTCGCGGTGCGACGATGTGGAGTTTTCGCCGGAGGACGCCACGCGCTCGGATCGCGACTTCCTGGTGGAAATGGTGCGCACCGCCGTGGAAGCCGGGGCGACGACCATTAATATGCCTGATACCGTTGGCTACACCACGCCGGAAGAATACGGAAAGATGTTCCGCGAAGTGCGGGAGCGGATTCCGGCGATCGACGAGAAGGGCGTGGTGCTCTCGTCTCACTGCCACGACGATCTCGGGCTGGCGGTAGCAAATTCGCTGGCAGCAATCCAGGGCGGCGCGCGGCAGGTGGAATGCACCATCAATGGCATCGGCGAGCGGGCGGGGAATGCGGCGCTCGAGGAAATTGCGGCGGCGCTTTATGTGCGCGGCGACCAATTCGGCGTATCCACTGCGATCAAACTCGACCAGCTTTATCCCACCAGCGAGGTGCTGGGGAATCTGATCACTTTCAAGCCGTCGCCGAACAAAGCGGTGGTGGGCGCGAACGCCTTCGCGCATGAATCGGGCATTCACCAGCACGGCATGCTGGCGAATCCGTTGTGCTACGAAATTATGACGCCGCAACTGGTGGGTGTGGCGCGGACGCACCTGGTGCTGGGCAAGCACTCAGGCCGCGCGGCGCTGCGGCATCGGCTGGAGCAACTGGGATTTACCGTAAGCCGCGACGAGTTGCAGCACGTGTATTACCGTTTCGTGGCCCTGGCCGACCGCAAGAAAAACATCTACGACCAGGATCTGATCGGGCTATTGCCCGATACGATTCGCGAACGGCGGCGCGAGCCGGTGGCGGAGCTGGACTGATATTCGAGTCGGCGCTGCATGAGGCGCTATAACTTTCCAAGTGATCTGCGGCTACTGCGCCCGGACCACTTAACCATTGAACACTGAATAGAGACAGCATGAATCTGAAGATCCTGGTTACAGCCGGCGACGGCATCGGCCCTGAAGTTACGAACGAAGCAGTAGCGGTTTTGCGCGAAGTTGCCGAAGCCGGCGGCCACAATCTTACTTTTGAATCGAAGCGGATCGGTGGCGTGGCGATTGTGCAGGACGGAACGCCGCTGCCGGCCGATACGCTGGATGCGGCGCTCGCCTCTGACGCCGTGCTGCTGGGCGCGGTAGGCGGCAACGAGTTCAATTCGCTGGCCCCGGATAAGCGTCCGGAAGCGGGGCTGCTGCAGATTCGCGCGGCGCTGGGTGGATTTGCGAATCTGCGGCCCGCATTTGCATTCAAGGAGCTGACTGTAAATTCTCCGCTGCGGCCTGAGGTCGTGGATGGCGCGGATATTCTTTTTGTCCGCGAGCTGCTGGGTGGGCTTTATTTCGGACAGCCGCGCGAGTGGAATCGCACCGGTGGCGAAGCGTGGAACACGATGCGCTACACGAAAAGCGAAGTGGAGCGCGTGGCTCGCGTGGCTTTTGAGCTGGCCCGTAAACGCCGCAAGAAAGTGACCAGCGTTGACAAGGCCAACGTGCTTGAAGTTTCGCAATTGTGGCGCGCGACGGTGAATGAAGTGGCCGCGGATTTTTCTGACGTGACGGTGGAACACCAATATGTAGACGCGATGGCCATGCACCTGATGAACCAGCCGCGCAACTACGATGTGGTGGTCACGGAGAATTTGTTCGGTGATATTTTGTCCGACGAAGCGGCAGTGATTACCGGTTCACTGGGAATGCTGCCTTCGGCAACCATCGGCGGCAAAGTGAATTTGTACGAGCCGGTGCACGGTTCGGCGCCCGACATCGCGGGCAAGGGGCTGGCGAATCCGCTGGGCGCGATTCTTACCGGAGCGCTGATTCTGCGCCACTCCGGCAGGCTGGAGGCGGAAGCCGCCGCAGTCGAAAGCGCGGTGCGCGCGGTGCTCGAGCAGGGATTCCGCACGCCCGACCTGGCGCGTGCAAACCCTCAGGGGTTCAAGGTTCTTTCGACAAAGGAGATGGGAGCGAAGGTGCGAGAGACGGTGAAAAGACAGCTTTCAGCTGTCAGCTCTTAGCTTTCAGCTTGTCGCGTTGGAGAGTCCCGATATCGACACGAGTGAATTGGACGCGTTTCAAATGAAGACGCAATGGTTTGAATGACAATACCGGAGCTGATAGCTAGAAGCTGGCATTTAGGAGTCCGATGAGTAACGAAGCGAAAACATTGTTTGAAAAGGTCTGGGAGAAGCACGTGGTGGCCGAGCCGCAAGGCGAGCCGACTCTGCTCTACATCGACCTGCAATTAGTGCACGAGGTCACTTCCCCACAGGCCTTCGAGGGATTGCGGCTTGCCGGGCGGAAGGTGCGCCGGCCTGACCGCACCATCGCCACAGTGGATCACAACGTCCCCACTACGATTGAGGGCCGGCTGAACATTGTGGACCAGATCGCGGCTACGCAGATCGCCACGCTGCGCAAAAACTGTGCGGAATTCGGCGTCGAGCTTTACGACGTGAACTCGCGCGAGCAGGGAATTGTGCACGTGATCGGGCCGGAGTTGGGGATTACCAAGCCTGGCATGACCATCGTCTGTGGCGATTCGCATACCTCAACGCATGGCGCGTTTGGCGCGCTGGCGTTCGGCATCGGCACCAGCGAAGTGGAGCACGTGCTGGCCACGCAGACATTGCCGCAATCGAAGCCGAAGACCTTCCGCATCTCGGTTGAAGGCGAATTGCCGCAGGGCGTGACGGCGAAGGACGTTATCCTCGCCATCATCGGCAAGATCGGCACTGACGGCGCCACCGGCTGCGTGATTGAATATGCCGGCTCGGCGATCCGCTCTCTCTCGATGGAAGGCCGCATGACCGTCTGCAACATGAGCATTGAAGCCGGCGCGCGCGCGGGGATGATCGCTCCTGACGAAACCACGTTTGCGTATCTCAAGGGTCGCCGATTCAGTCCCAAGGGCGCGGCATGGGACGAAGCCGTAACCGAATGGAAGAAGCTGCCCACCGATCCCGGCGCAAAATTCGATCGCGAACTGGTCATCGATGCCTCGACGCTGGTTCCTTACGTAAGTTGGGGAACGAGCCCCGGAATGGTGGCGCCGGTTACGGCGGCAGTGCCGGATCCAGCGGCGGCGAAGACGGAGATCGATCGCAAGTCCTTTGAGCGCGCCCTGGAGTACATGAACCTGAAGGCAGGAACGCCACTGGCCGAGATTGCGATTGATCGCGTGTTTATCGGTTCTTGCACGAATGGCCGCATTGAAGATCTTCGCGCGGCGGCGCAGATGGTGGCGGGGCGAAAGGTATCGAAGCACGTCAACGCAATGGTCGTTCCTGGATCGCAACAGGTAAAGGCGCAGGCGGAAAAGGAAGGGCTCGATCGTATTTTCCGCGAGGCTGGTTTCGATTGGCGCGAGCCGGGCTGCTCGATGTGCCTGGGCATGAATCCCGACATTCTTTCGCCGGGCGAGCGCTGCGCGTCGACCAGCAACCGCAACTTTGAAGGCCGCCAGGGCCGCGGCGGACGCACTCACCTGGTTTCTCCGCAGATGGCCGCGGCCGCCGCCATTGCCGGACATTTCGTCGACATTCGCACCTGGCCCAGTCACGATGTTGCTCGTGTGGAGGTAACTGCCTGATGCAACCGTTTCGTACATTGACTTCGCTGGCGATGCCTCTGGATCGCACCAATGTGGACACCGACCAGATCATTCCCAAGCAGTTCCTCAAGCGCATCGAGCGCACCGGCTACGGCGATTTCCTGTTCTTCGATTGGCGGCAAACGCCGGAAGGCGAGCCGCTAAAGGATTTCGTGCTCAACGATCCTCGGTACAAGGGCGCGCAGATTCTTGTCGCCGGCAAGAACTTCGGCTGTGGATCGAGCCGCGAGCATGCAGCGTGGGCGCTCTCCGACTTCGGGTTTCGCGTGGTGATCGCTCCAACATTCGCCGATATCTTTTTCTCGAATGCCGGCAAGAACGGGATTGTGCTGGTGCGGCTCAGCGAGGAGCAGGTGGCTGAACTTCTTGAGAATGCGAAGGAGATTCCGGGCTATCAGTTGACGGTCTCGCTTGAAGCACAGAGAGTCACTGATGGCCGCGGATTCAACGCAACATTCGAAGTGGATCCGTTCCGCAAATTCTGCCTGCTTGAGGGCCTGGACGACATCGGCCTGACATTGCGCCACACGGCGGAGCTGGACAGTTTTGAGACGAAGCACGATGAAGCGGGATGGCTCAAAGCGAAAGTCAGCTCTTAGCTGTTAGCTATTAGCTTTCAGCTTTGGTACTGCCGACATTTGCATCCGGCTGAAATGCAGCATGTAGCCATCAACCCGGATTGTTAATTGCACCACAAACGAGCTAACAGCTAAATAGCTGGAAACAGGCAAACGAAGAGAGCACATGACGATCGAAGGCAAGCGGCAAAGCATTCCATTGACCGAGGGACCGAGCCGGGCGGCGGCGCGCTCTTATCTGCGCGGCTCCGGCTTCAGCAAAGACGATCTGCACAAGCCGATCATCGGCATCGCCAATACCTGGACCGAGATCGGCACCTGCAATGTGCATCTTCGCGAGATTGCCGAAGCGCTGAAGGAAGGCATTCGCGAGGCCGGCGGCACGCCGATGGAGTTCAACACCATCACCATCTCCGACGGCATCACCATGGGCACGCAGGGCATGAAGGCCTCGCTGGTGTCGCGGGAAGTGATTGCCGATTCCATCGAATTGGTTGCGCGCGGCAATCTGTTCGACGGGTTGGTGGGCATCGGCGGGTGCGACAAGAATATGCCGGGCATCATTATGGCGCTTTGCCGGCTCGATATTCCGGGCATGATGCTCTATGGCGGATCGATTGCGCCTGGCAAGCTGAACGGCGTGGACATCACCATACAGGATGTCTTTGAGGGTATCGGTTCGTACGCGCGCGGGCGCATCGACGATGCAGGTCTTGAAGCGCTCGAAGCCAATGCCTGCCCCGGGGCCGGCGCCTGTGGCGGCCAGTTCACGGCCAATACGATGGCGATGAGCGCCGAGATCTTGGGCATTTCACCAATTCACCTTTCCGGCGTTCCGGCCACTGCGGAAAACAAACACGTGGCGACGCGCGAAGCCGGCCGCATGGTGATGGACGCGGTGCGCGCCAATCGCCGGCCTTCGCAGATCATTACGCGCAAGTCACTGGAAAATGCGATTGCCAGCGTGGCTGCGAGCGGCGGGTCGACCAACGCGGTGCTTCATCTGGTCGCGATTGCTCGCGAAGTTGGTGTAGATCTCAATATCGACGACTTCGATGCTATCTCCAAACGTACTCCATATATCTGCGATCTGACGCCGGCGGGCAAATACGTGGCTTCGGATTACCAGGCTGCGGGCGGATCTCGGCTGCTGGCGAAGCGGATGATCGACGGCGGCTATGCCGACGGCGCGGCGCTGACTATCAGCGGCAAGACGCTGGCGGAAGAAGCGAAACTTGCCCAGGAAACACCCGGGCAGGTTGTGATTGGCACTTTCGAAAAACCGATCAAGCCCAATGGCGGACTGGTGATTCTGAAAGGGAACCTGGCGCCGGAAGGTTGCGTGATGAAAATTGCCGCGGCCGATCGCTACGAGCACCGCGGGCCAGCGCGTGTCTTCGACTGCGAAGAAGATTGCTTCAAGGTAGTGCAGGCCGGCGGCATCAAGCCCGGTGATGTAGTGGTGATCCGTTATGAAGGGCCGAAGGGTGGACCGGGAATGCGCGAAATGCTTCAGGTCACCGCGGCGATTTCCTCGAATGCAGAATTGAGCCATCAGGTGGCGCTGCTGACGGACGGTCGCTTCTCCGGTGCAACTCGCGGATTCACCGCGGGCCATGTGGCGCCGGAAGCTTTTGTGGGCGGTCCCATCGCGGCGGTGCGCGAGGGTGACATGATCCATTTCGACATTCGCAACCGCAAGCTGACGCTGGAAATCAGCGAAGACGAGATGGCGGCTCGGCTGAAGAATTTTAAGCCTCCGGCATTGCGTTGGCCAAAGGGAGTTTTCCGCAAGTATGTGGATCGAGTGAAGTCGGCTGCGGAAGGCGCGACGACGTAGATAGGGAACAGGGAACAGGTGAGCAGGAGAGAGACGATATGGGAACAAATGGAAATGCATCCGCGAACGCGCATCTGACTACGCCAACGAAGCTGACGGGCTCGGAGATCTTATGGGCAACCCTGGTGGGTGAAGGCGTGACCGATGTATTCGGCTATCCAGGAGGCGCGATTCTGCCAGCCTACGACGCACTGCGCAAGTTTCCCATTCGCCACGTCCTGGTTCGGCACGAGCAGTGCGCGGCCCATATGGCTGACGGGTACTCGCGCGCTTCCGGAAAAGTCGGCGTCGCCATTGCTACCAGCGGACCCGGCGCGACCAACCTTGTGACGGGCATCGCGACGGCCATGCTCGATTCGATTCCGATCGTCTGCATCACGGGGAACGTTCCCAGCAAGGTGCTGGGCACGGATGCCTTTCAGGAAGTGGACATTACCGGTGTGACGCTGCCCGTAACGAAGCACAACTTCCTGGTCAATCGTGCCGAGGATCTCGCGAAGACGCTGCGCCACGCATTTCAGATTGCGCGTTCCGGCCGCCCTGGTCCGGTGCTCGTTGACATCACGAAAGACGCGCAACAGGCATCAGCAATTTTCGATTTTGAGGCGGCGAAGCCGCGGCCATATCGGCCGCATCCGATGCTGCGCGTAGAAGAGTCGGGGCTGGATCAAGCTGCGGAACTGATTCGAAATGCGAAAAGGCCTGTCATTCTCGCCGGGCACGGTGTGACGGAATCGGGAGCAATGGAGCAGGTGCGCACGCTGGCGGAGCGCGCGCAGATTCCCGTGGGGCTTACCCTGCTGGGATTGGGAGGATTTCCCGCATCGCATGCGCTGAATCTGGGCATGATGGGCATGCACGGCGAGGCCTGGGTGAATCACGCGATCCAAGAAGCTGATCTGCTGATTGCCTGCGGCATGCGCTTCGATGATCGCGTCACCGGCAGCACCTCGACCTATGCATTGAAGGCGAAGAAAATCCACATCGAGGTGGATCCGGCGGAAATCAACAAGAACATCAAAGTGGACGTTGCGCTGGTCGGCGATCTGGCGGAAGTGCTGGAACAGTTGTTGCCGCGTATCTCAGGCCGGGACGGAGCACCTTGGCTCAAGACCATCGCTGGAATGAAAGGCGAGGTCGCGGTGCGCGACATCAAGAACCTTCCTGATTCCGGTCATTTGTATGCGGCGCATGTGATGCACGATTTGTGGCGCATCACCGGCGGCAACGCGATCGTCGTGACCGATGTCGGTCAGCACCAGATGTGGGAAGCGCAATATTTCCATCACGAGACCCCGCGAACGCTGATTACGTCGGGCGGCCTGGGCACGATGGGATTTGCGCTGCCTGCGGCGATCGGAGCAAAGATGGCGTGCCCGGAAAAAGAAGTCTGGGTGATTGCCGGCGACGGGGGATTCCAGATGACCGCAGCCGAGCTGGCGACGATAGTGCAAGAGAAGATCAAGATCAACATTGCGGTGATCAACAACGGTTACCTGGGCATGGTGCGGCAATGGCAGGAGTTCTTCTACGAAAGAAATTACGAAGCCACGCCGCTGGTCAGCCCGGATTTTGTGAAGCTGGCAGATGCGCACGGAATTCCCGGGCGCGCTGTGCGTACGCGTGGCGAAGTGGCCGATGCCGTGAATGAAGCACGCGCGACGCCGGGAGCTTTTCTACTGAACTTCCTGGTGGAGAAGGAAGATTCGGTTTATCCGATGATTCCCGCGGGAAGTGCACTGCACGAGATGATCCGGCGCCCGGACAGGGATCCGCTGGAGGAGCGCGCCGAGGACCGATAGCACTGAACTCTGAGAAAGGCCATTATGCTGCATACATTCGTTGCTTACGTTGAAGACTTGCCCGGCGTTTTGACGCGGGTGGCTTCGCTCTTCCGGCGGTTGAACATCAACATCAATTCGCTGACTGTCGGACGCAGCGAACGCGAAGGATTGTCGCGGCTGACGCTGGTTTGCGAAGCTTCGGCAGAGGCAGGGCATCGCATTCGAGCGAGCCTGTTCAAGCTCGAAAATGTCGTGGATGTGGACGACATTGCGCAGGCGCCGTCGGTGACGCGCGAACTGGCGCTGATCAAAGTTGCGGCGTCGGCGCAAAATCGTTCGCAGATTTTTGAGCTGGTGGAAGTTTTCCGCGCGCGAATCGTGGATCTGACTTCGGAATCGCTGATGATCGAGATGACGGGCGTAGAAAGCAAGATCGAGGGCCTTGTTGAGATTCTGCGCGAAAGCGATTGCCGAATTCTGGAGATATGCCGCAGTGGAAAGATGACGATGCGGCGCGGACACCACCTCAGCAGCGTGCTCAAGGCCATGGGTGCGAGCGAATCCAATGCGGATGCGGAAGCGTCGCAGGTTGAAGTGAAAATCATCGCCGAACCCGAGTAGCGATTCATCGCGCAATTTCTGCAAGCTCAATTCAAGTGCACAAAACGAAGGAAGAAACGAGAGGATCATGGCAAAGACCTATTACGATCACGATGCGGACCTGACACTTATTCAGGCCAAGAAGGTGGCCATTATCGGCTACGGCTCGCAAGGACATGCACATGCGCTGAACCTGAAAGATTCCGGAGTGCAAGTGAAGGTGGGGCTGCCGGCGGCCTCGAAGTCGGTAGCCAAGGCGCAGAAGGCGGGACTTGACGTCACCACACCGAGCGAAGCTACGAAGTGGGCGGACGTGGTGATGATTCTTACGCCGGATCAGACGCAGGCGAAATTGTATGCGGATGAAATCGGGGCAAATTTGAAAGCCGGCAAGTTGCTGTTGTTCGCGCATGGATTCAATATTCATTTCAAGACCATCGTGCCGGACGCGGGAATTGATGTGGGCCTGGCAGCACCGAAGGCGCCGGGACATCGGGTGCGCGAAGTTTTCACCGAAGGCGGCGGAGTGCCGGGCTTGATTGCGGTGCAGCAGAACCCAACGGGGAATGCACATGCGCTGACGTTGAGTTATCTCAAAGGGATCGGGTGCACGCGCGCGGGCGTGCTGGAGACGACGTTCAAGGAAGAGACGGAGACGGATCTGTTCGGCGAGCAGACGGTGCTTTGCGGCGGCGTGAGCGCGCTGATCAAGGCTGGATTCGAGACGCTGGTGGAAGCGGGATATCAGCCGGAGAGCGCGTATTTCGAATGCCTGCATGAATTGAAGCTGATCGTGGATTTGATCTATCGCGGCGGGCTGGCTTATATGCGGTATTCGATTTCGGATACGGCGGAGTTTGGCGATTACGTGAGCGGGCCGCGCGTGATCAATGAAGAGAGCCGCAAGGCGATGAAGCAGATCCTCAAAGAGATTCAGGACGGGACGTTTGCCAAGCACTTTCTTTCGGACCAGGCGGGCGGGCGGAAGGAGTTCCTCAAGTTTCGCGAGGCAGAGGCGAAGCATCCGGTGGAGATTGTGGGCAAGCAACTGCGCGCGCAGATGCCGTTTCTCGATCCGGTGACGGTGGAGGAAGTGGCGAAGACGCGGTAGGGGCAGTTTCGTGGTTGCGGCTGTAAAACTGTAAAACTGGAAAACTGTATTTCGCGATGGTAGGCAAGTGTTTTAGAATCATCATGATGCGGATGGGCTTACAGTTTTACAGTTTTACAACGCGAAAAAAAAGAGGCTGTTTTGAGCCTCGGAGGGATGGCGGCGCGATTCTGATTTCGCGAATCCGATGTGATTGGATTCGTGGAGCAGCGATTGCGCCGTTGCTGTTGTGACGGGTTGTGAAGTTGATGTGGTCATCCGCTGCTCCGTTACGATCCTGCTTTTTGTTCCGCTGCTGTTATTCCTCGCGGCCGTGCCAGGATGCATTTCCGAGGCCGCATTTCCGATGCGAAGATTCTGAAACTGAAGTTGGCCAATCCCGGGTCCCAAAATCGGGACCCGGGGCACCCAGTGTGGTGGTAACTGATGCACTCGGGATCCGGGGGGCACACGCGTTTTTCTGGATTTGATGATTCAAGTGTAGCGGGTTGCGCGAATTATCGGCAAAGAACGCAAGATAAATTTTGCTCGTGTTTTCAGCGACTTAGGCCGGATTTTGAGGCGGCGGCACTTGACAACTCTTTGGGGTGAACCCCAGGAGTGAGACAGTTTGACATGCCGATTCCACGGGCTCTCGCCGATTCAGCACGCTGGGTCCAGTCGCTTAGAGTGATCGTCGTTTCCGGTGACGAACCCGCCACAGTTTCCTAGGGGCCACTCCCGTTGAATCTTCGGACTGTCACAGGGGCTCGTGACTGCAATCACTGACTGCGGACTTCACTGAGTCCATAGAAGCGACATGCCAAACCTCGTGTGATCGGGGAACGGAAAGCCGCGGGTCTCTAATTCTCAATTAGAGGTCCAAAGCGCTCAGTTTGAGACAGCCGGTCGCCCGACCGGACGCGTAGGGTCTCACTGGCGAACAAAGGAGAACACAATGGTAAAGCAGATCGTTACCACAATGGCATTCTTGTTTGTGTCTCTTGCACTCCCGGCTACCGCGCAATTTACGAGCTGGTCGGCCCCCGTGAATCTTGGGCCACCGGTGAACACAGCATACCTCGACACTTGCGTCTCAATTTCTAAGAACGGGCTTACCCTGTTCTTCTCATCGAACCGTCAAACCGGAGATGTGGTCTCGACGGACCGCGATCTATATGTCACAAAACGTGCCAGTGTGAACGCACCTTGGGAAATGCCCGTTCCCTTGACTACACTCAACACGGTTGGTTACTTCGATTCCTGTCCCCAGCTCAGCCTCGATGAACACAGGCTGTATTTCACGAGCGCCCGTCCTGGCGGATGCGGTGGTGAGGATATCTGGGTGTCACGGCGGCAGGACCGCAGGGACGATTTTGGCTGGCAAGCACCTGAGCATCTGGCCTGTGAAGCCCAGGGTGGCGTCAATAGTGCGGGCCGAGACCTCACGCCCGTCCTCTTTGAAGATGAATCAGGCAACGTGATGATGTACTTTACCAAGTTACAGCCCGGCACGCCCTATTTCGGCATCTTTCAGAGCGCGATGAGAGACGACGATACATTTGGTCCAGCCACGCCGGTAGCGGAACTGAACGGTGCGACTTTCGGTTCAGTATATGCCGTCGTACGGCGCGATGGACTCGAAGTGATTTTCGGATCGAACCGCTCTGGGGGAAGCGGAGTTCCCGGTTCGATGGATTTCTGGACTGCCACTCGTGCGCGTACAACAGACCCGTGGTCGAATGCCGTTTTCACACCGGAATTGGGCAGCCCGGCGTGGATGGGCGGCCACTCCGCGTTTTCCTTTGACGGTCGCGAGCTCTACTTCAATTCCTGGGCTCCCGGCGGCTATAGCGTCCCGGGTGGAGACATATATGTGGCGAGACGGGAGAAGCTGAGATAAGCAGTGTCGCTGCCATGCGGCACGCGATGGACACGGCTGAGGAGAGGAATCTGCCGGCGCGTCGGAAAGATTTGCGAGAAACGGAGCAATCACATTCGCAATGATGATCAATGGCCTGCTTCAGCGAACAATGATTGTCGGTTGACGAATGATGGCGTGCACATTTGCTGCACGCCATCCTGATCTATGAAACAGAGTTGCGATTGGCAGGTGGCCCGGTCAACAATGGTCAAGAACTGTTCGTGCCCCATCCATCCACAGTTTTATCGTGGATGGGTGGGAGAACACTAACCCCGTCCCGCCCGCTCATCGCATAAAACGCGATGAACGGGGCACAGCGATTGGGCATGAGATGAGATTCTGGAGAACATTCCGCACCGGTCCCCAGATGCGAGGGACCGGTGGCACCCGTCAGTCAGGTTGCCTTCATCGAGATCGTGGCCACCCGCCTACTGGCTAGTTGCTGTCCTGTTCGGCGAGGAGTTGCTGGAAGGCGGGGTTGCTGCGGAGGGCTGAGAAGGTGCTGTCTTTGGCGATTTTGCTGGGGGTGGTGAATCCCTCGTCCAGGGACATCTTGAGATAGGCGATGGCGCGGTCATTCATGCCGGCCTGCGCGCAGTTGCGGGCCTTGTAGTAATTCATGGCGCCGCGCTGCTGAAGAGGGACGCCGCTGGTGGCATTTGGACCCGCGGCCTGATCGAAGGCGGCGGGGTCGAGGGCCAGGGCGCGCTGGTACATGGCAGAGCCCTGGCTGTACCTGGCCTGGATCATGAGATTGGTGCCCAGGTTCATGGCGATGCGGGCCGATTTTGGATTGAGCTCGAGCGCCCTGCGATAGAAGGCCTCGGCCTTGCCGTAAAAGCCGAGCAGATCGAATACCGTGCCCAGGTTGTTCAAGGTGAGCGGGTGATCGGGGCGGAGGCGCAGCGATTGCTGGTAGCAGCGCGCGGCATCGTTGAGGTCGGAGAGCATCTGGTAGGCGATGCCCATCTTGTTCCAAAGATCGGGCGAGCCGGGGGGCGCCTGTTTGTACTGATCGATGGCTTCCTGATAGCGGCGGTGAAACAAGAGGGAATCGCCCATGTCTTCGTGGGTGGGCTGGAAGGCCGGAGCCAGGGGAGCGGGCTGAGGAGGCGCAGCCGGAGGTGTGTCCATCGCTGTTTCCTGGGCGCAGATGGACAACGGTGCACAGATGAGCGCAGTGAGCAGCGCGAGGGCAGGCAGC
The DNA here is from genome assembly GCA_035935755.1 of Occallatibacter sp. Classification (GTDB taxonomy): domain Bacteria; phylum Acidobacteriota; class Terriglobia; order Terriglobales; family Acidobacteriaceae; genus Telmatobacter. The sequence continues at coordinate 48,243 of DASYWU010000046.1, forward strand.
AGTTGTTGGACCAGCGATGTTTGCGGATAGGTGCAGCGCATCTCGCCTCCGGGGAAGGACTGAGAGCGAAGGCCGGCGCGCCGGGGATGGTGGCTTGCGGGCGGAGCGCCGGAATCCATCTCAATGGGTAATGGCGTCAACGATAGGCGCGTTTCTGTTGAGGGTCAATGACGAGAGTGTGGGATGTGGATAACCGGGCAAGAAATGTGTCTCTGCGACTCAGCGCCGGAAGGCGAGGGTTCCCTCTTCGACGTTCACGGCAACCTGGGAGAGGCCAAGTGCTGCCGGGCTGATGAGCCCGTCGTAGTCAGCCTGAGAAGGGTTAGGGTTCAGGGTCAACAGGGCGTTTTTTTTGCGGAATTGCGCAGTGCCCAGCTTAAGCAAGGGCAGCGATACGTGCTTGCTCTCGAACTTGCCAATCTCTTGCGGACGAAGGACGGCGTGCCGTCTTGATGGTGTACTTTGTGGCGTGGTTTTGGTGAAGAGAATGAGCGAAGCTGCTCCCGTGTCAAGGAGAAGGTGCACAGGCTTGTGATCGATTTCGGCGTCAAAGACGGCGAAGCCATGGTCGAGGCGCATCGGTACTGAGACGGACAAAGCCGGAGCCGCTTCAAAGCGGATTTTGCGGGCGGAGTAATCAATGAGGAAGGGTTTCCCCACAAACAGGTCCAGGCCGACGATGGCGTCGATGCGAACGGGCACGGTCTTGCGGAAGAACGACAGGTCGGTGATGACGATGGGGAGATTGGATCGATGCACCGGGCCGATTTCGAGCGAGGGCAGGGTCGCCCATTGGGCCGCGACTTTGCCGCCCACGATGGAGATGGTGGCGGGATCTTCGGCGCGGAGGTGGAGCTTTTTCGCGATCCTCGTGTCGAGGACGGCGGGGCGGGTGCCGGTATCGAGGAAGAAGTTGAGATTTTTCAGGGGGCCGATCGATCCGTGCACCACCGTAAAGTAACCTTGGTACAGGTCGAAGGGGATGGTTTCGGTCGTGCCGCGGATTCCGCCAGGGGATGGTTTGCGGTTAGTTGTAAGAGGCGACGCCGCAATTGAGAGAGCAAGAGCGGCTGTGACGACGAGTGAGAAAGCGCGGGGAATGCGCATCGACCTCCTCCTTACGTTGTGAGGCGATCATGGGCGGGAGATTCGGGTACATCAATTCACGGGGCGTAGATTGAAGATCGCCTGTGAGTTAGGCGGCGGGAGAGAAACTGGAGATGTGCTGGAGAGGCAGGTCTCCGGGAAAATAGTTGTCTTCGGCGCCTGAGATATGGCATGAAGAGGAAGGCAGGCACAGCCATGCTGGAGTTCCCCGAGAACGGACACTCGCCATCTCACAACGGGTTTCACACGGTCCGCTTTGGAGAGTTTGAGGCGGACCTGCGCGTGGGGGAGATACGCAAGTCGGGGACGCGCGTCAGGCTTCAGGATCAGCCGTTCAAGGTGCTCCAGGTTCTGCTGGAGAATCCGGGAAATATTGTGTCGCGCGAGGAATTACAGTCGCGCATCTGGCCGCAGGATACGTATGGAGACTTCGATCACGCGGTAAATGTGGCGGTGGGCAAGCTGCGCACGGCGCTGGGCGATTCAGCCGAGAATCCTTTATTTATTGAGACGGTGCCGCGGCGCGGGTATCGGTTTGTGGCGACGGTGGACATGCCGCCGGGGGCTGCACCTCATATAGAGACGCCGGCGCCGGCCGGTGGGGATGAGGCGGCGAGAGCCAGGCGCGGGTTCGTGGCGAGACGCGGGATGATGGTGGCTGCGGGCGTTATTGGCTGCGTGGCGCTGCTCGGGGTTGGGTTGTGGCTGGGGCGGCGGAGCGTGAGGTCGGCGCCGGTGGGAGTGCAGCGGCTGACGGTGAACCGCGGGATCGTTTACTCGGCGAGGTTCGCGCCGGATGGGCGGAATGTGATTTACGCGGCGTCCTGGGAAGGTGCGCCGGCGGAAATTTTTTCGACCGATCTGAAATTTCCGGGATCGCGATCTCTGGGGTTGACGCAGTCGGACGTGCTGGCGGTTTCGTCGTCGGGGGAGATGGCGGTGCTTCAGCCGTCGGCGCCACAATTCATGTCCGGAATGAGAGGAACGCTGGGGCTGGTGCCGGTTACGGGTGGGGCGGCGCGGCAGGTGGTGGAGAATGCGCAGTGGGCTGACTGGTCGCCGGACGGAAAAACGCTGGCGGTGGTCCACGAGGTGAAGGGGAGAGATCGGCTGGAGTTTCCGCTTGGGCATGTGCTTTACGAGACTTCAGGGTGGATCAGCCATGCGCGGGTTTCTCCGGATGGGCGAGAGATTGCGTTTCTGGATCATCCGAGCTTTGACGATGACGAGGGAAGTGTTTCGGTAGTGGATTTGAATGGGCGGAGGACGGTGCTCTCCGGCGGATGGGAGAGCGAGGAGGGGCTGGCCTGGTCACCGCGCGGAAAGGAAGTGTGGTTCTCGGCGGCTCGCGCGGGATTGCAGCGCCAGATTTATGCGGTGGATTTAGAGGGGCATCAGCGGATGGCGTTTCGCGCGCTGGGCGGAGTGACTTTGCAGGACATCGCGCCGGACGGAAAAGTGCTGATGACCCGCGACGAGCAGCGCGCGGGGATCATGGGGGCTGCGCCGGGAGCGAAGAAGGAATTGGATCTGTCGTGGTATGACTGGTCATTGCCCACGGACATTTCGCGCGACGGGCAGACGCTGCTCTTCGACGAACAGGGCGAGCAGAGCGGGCCTAACTACACCGTGGCAACACGCGATATGACGGGATCGCCACCGGTGGCGCTGGGCGAAGGGATGGCCGGCGACTTATCTCCTGATGGAAAGTGGGCGGCGGCGACGGTTTCATATAAGCAACTGGTACTGCTGCCGACTGGGGCAGGGAATGCGCGGCGGATCGATGCGGGGGGCATCCAGGAGTACGGGCACGAGATTCACTGGACACCGGATGGGAAGCAATTACTCTTTTCCGGGATCGAAGCCGGGCACGTGGCGCGCTGCTATCTTCAGGGCGTTGACGGCGGCAAGCCGCGGCCAGTTACGCCGGAAGGCGTGAGTTACTGCCGGGTTTCGCCTGACGGAAAGTTCATTGCGGCAGGGAATATGAAATCGGGGGGATCGCGGCTGTATTCAGTCGACGGCGGCGATTCGCGCGAAATCCCCGGATTGCTGCGCAGAGAAGACTTCGAATGGACGTCCGATCCTCATTTTCTATACGTGTATCAGCAGGAGAAGTCGGCGATTCGCGTTTTTCGACTGAACGTGGATTCGGGCCAGAAAACATTTTTTAAAGAAATTCCGGTGCCGGATGGTCCGGGAGAGTGCGAAACGAGTCACATTCTCTTCAGTGCTGACGGACGCGCCTACGCGTATGGGTATGTGCGGCTGCTTTCAGATTTGTACCTGGTGACGGGATTGAGATAGGGGCTGCATTGTTCGGCTGCGTGGCCGCGACGGTTTGCGCCGGGGGTCGGGTAGAAGTGGGCGGGCGCGAGCCAGCGTGGTTCAGCCGGTGATCAGGTGCAGCGCCACAATGGCCAGGATCACGGCCGAGGCGGCAGTGGCAACGGCAACGATGAGGACGGCGAAGTGGCGGCGGACGGCTCCGGCACATTCGAGGGCGGCCTGACGCAGCGCGGCGTCGGAGCGCCAGTTGCGGACGAGGGTCACGCAGCCGATGGCGAGCACGGCCAGCGGAAATCCGATCAGGAATAGCCAGAGACCCACGTGGGTTCGCGCGGCGTACCAGTCGACGATGCGCTGGGCGGTGTGCGCAGGCTCAAACTGCTGCGGCTGCAGATTGCGCACGAAGAGCGCGGTCATGAAGAGGGCGGCGGGGAAGATCAAGAGAGCTTCCAGGGTGGCGAGGGCGCGGCGGAGGGCTTTCATGGTTCACTTTATACCGCAAAGTGAATGGAAATGCAAATAGAAAATGCAGTGATAAACATCAAAAAATAACCGAGAAGGCAAGGTAATGCTGCCGAGGTATTGACCGAAGAGTTGTCAGGAAGCGGCCCGGCTTTGGGAATTTTGGGTTTTTCATGTCACCAGGTTTCCCGGTGGGCACAAGTGGATCGCCGTACGAGATTATTCATGAGGCGCTGCCCGATTTATTCATCGCGAAGAGCGTTCACCGGGTCGACGGAGAGCGCGCGGCGCGCGGGGCCGATCAGGGCGGCGAGCGAGGTTGCCAGCACAACAGCAACGGCACCGGCCAGGGTGGCAGGATCGAAGGGTTTCACGCCAAAGAGCAGGCTGCTCATGGCGCGGCACACGAGCAAAGCGAGGCCTCCTCCAAGTGCAATTCCGATGAGCGTCAGCTTCAGCCCGTCCTTGAGAACCGCGGCGAAAACTGTTCCGCGAAGGGCACCGAGAGCCATGCGCACTCCGATTTCATGCGTGCGCCGCGAGACCGAGTAGGCCGTGACTCCGTAAAGGCCGATCATGGTCAGCAACAGCGCGAGGCCGCCGAGCGAGGCGCACAGCCACGCGGCCAGGTGGTTGGGGAAATTTGCCATCAGCATGTGATCGGTCATGGTCTGCATGCTCAAGATCAGCGTTTTCGGGCTTGTCTGCAGCACCGCCTCCCGCGCCGCCGGCAAAAGGGCGTGGGGGTCTCCCGCGGTGGTTGCAATCAGCGTCGCGTTGGACCATGTATCCGGCGTGACCGGCAAGTAGAGATAGGGTTGCTGCACTTCAGCTACATCGGCGTATTTCCCGTTCTGCGCTACGCCGATTACCTCGACGTTTTGCGGCTGCTCGCGGCCGATGCGAAAATGACGGCCGACTACGTCATCGCTGCCAAAGAGTTTTATTGCCAACGCCTGGTTGACGATGGCAACGGGGAGTTTGCCTGTGGTATCCGGCTTGTCGAAGGTTCGACCGCGAATGATCGGTATGCCCATCACACGGAAGTAGCCGTCGCCGACCCAGTTGAACCATACCGAAGTTCCGGCAGTTGGAGAGGGGACTTCGTCAGGCGCGAGCACTACGCGGGTTGCTCCGCCTCCGGAATCGGGGAACGGGACCACGCGCGCCATACAGGCGTCTTTCACTCCGGGAAGGGCCTTGAGACGGTGGACAAGAGCATCGAATTCAGCCTGCATGCGCGGACCGTTACCGTCGACTGCGACTTCAAGCAACGCCGCGTTTTGCCTGCTATTGAATCCCATGTCCATGTTTTCGATGTGAAGGAGCGTGCGCACCAGCAATCCGGTGGCGACGAGCAGGGTCATCGAAGCCGACAGTTGCGCCACGACGAAGAACTTTCGTGCGGTGATTTTCAGCCGGTTTCCCAGCCATGTCTGCGCGCGCATCGCTTCCAGGGGCGAGGTCCGCGTGGAGGCGAGCCCCGGGAGCAGCCCCGCGATCAAAACCGACATGAACCCGGTGACGGCGGTAACGGCGAGAACGCGATGATCGAGGCGCAGGTCGAAGCCAATGGGGAATCCAATGTCGGGGATCAGGGCCGGCACCAGCTCGACCAGGCGTTGAGCCAGGATCAATGCGCCGGCGACGCCCGCAATTGCGAGCATGATGTATTCGGTTAAAAGTTGACGAAGCAGTTGGCGGCGGGAAGCTCCGAGCGCGACGCGCATGGCAAACTCCCGGCGGCGCGAATCGTTCAACGCGAGGAGCAAATTGGCAATGTTGGTACAGGCGATCAGCAGCACTGCGCCGGCGATGGCCAGCAGCAGCAGGCTGAGCACTTTCATCTGGTCGGAGTGGGATTTGGTTTGCCAGTCGGCGGTGAAGCTGCGCCCCGAATTTGCCTGGGGAAATTCCGACGCCAGCACCGCGCTCAGAGACTGCAACTGCGCCCTTGCCTGGTCGAGAGTCGCGCCCTGGCGCAAGCGCGCATAAATCTCATATTCACGATTGTTTCGCGAAGACGCGCTCGACGAATTTTCGCTGGGGTCCCAAATGTACCAAGCGGAAAGGGGGACATAGACCTGAGGATCGATGAAACGTTCCGTGCCTCGGAAACCCGCCGGCATCACGCCGAGCACGACTGCCGGACTTCCTTTGATCTTGAGGGTCTGGCCGACGATGTTGGGATTGCTGCCAAAGACACGTTTCCACGTGCTGTGGCTGAGAAAAACGACCGGTTCGCGATAGTTTTTCAATTCGTCTTCGAGGGGCAGGCGCCCCAGTTCCAAGCGAACGCCGATGAAGGAGAAATAGTTGTCGCTGACCACATTGGCGAGGAGCAGTTGGTTGCCGTCAGCGGTTTGCAGCACTACGGAGCGGCGATCGGAAGCAGCAACATCGGAAAATGCCGGGACATGCGCGCGCAGATCTTCGAATTCAGAATAGGAAGAGCCGGTGCTGGCCAGCTCCGAATTGGCGGACGCGTGGCTCTTCACGCTGGCGATGGCGACGAGGTGAGAGGGATCTGCGATGGGCAGCGGCCGCAACCAGATGGCGTCGACGAGGCTGAAAATGGCCGTATTTGCTCCGATGCCGAGGGCCAGCGTGCCGATGGCCACAGCCGTGAGCAAGGGAAATTTGCGGAACAATTTGAAGGCGAAGCGAATGTCGCGCCACAGGGTTTGCCCCAGCGCACCGCCAGCGGCCTGGTGGGAGGCCTCTTTGTAGCGTGCGCAGGCGCCCAATTCTACGCGGGCCTGCCGCTCGGCTTGCGTGCGGTCCATCCCGCGGCGTTCCAGATCGTCGGCGCGAAGCAGGATGTGCGACTGCAATTCATGATCGATTTCGCGGCTCAACTGCAGGCGATGCGTCGCCGCCCAGAAGACTGCTCGAAGCGAAGCCAGCGCTTTCATAGCTCCTCCGGCTGTGCGGCCAATGCCGTCGCCATCGCCGCCGCCAGTCGATTCCAGCCGTCCGTTTCCTTTTGCAGCCGTTTTCTTCCTGCCGCGGTCAGCTCATAAAATTTGGCGCGGCGATTGTTCTCCGAGGCGCCCCACTTCGTCTTCAGCAGACCCTGGCGGACGAGACGAAACAGTCCTGGATAGAGCGCGCCCTGTTCGATGAGAAGGGCATTGCCGGAAATCTGGCCGATGCGCAGCAGGATGCCGTAACCGTGCAGCGGGCCGAGGGAAACCGCGCGGAGAATCAGCAGGTCGAGGGTGCCGGGAAGGATCTGAGCCTGATCGCCCATTGCAGGTTGTCTCCTAATTTGCTTAGGAGTATGGATCCTTTCTCCTAAGTTGTCAAGGAGAAGTGTGGACGAGAAGTGCGGACCAGGCGGGTAACGGGCATTCCATGATCTTGTATTGTCCGCTGTGTGAGTAACGGCGGTCAGCGAAGGTGTTCAATGTCACTTTCGGCAAATCTGGCGGTCGACATTTTCTTTAGCAGCCGATAATCCGAGGATCCGGGGCCAGCGCGAACCGCTACAATTTCGCCATCGAGAGTTTGGCCCTCGGAGGTTCATCCTGCAATCCCGTCTTGTGTTCCTGCTCCTCACATTTCTGTTGTTTGTCCCAAGTTCACTCGCTGCACAGGCTCCGACAGCGCAAACCAGTCGTCCTACGCCGCCTACGCGCGATCCGCACACGCGCGGCTACGTGAAGGCAACGCAACTGCCGGACGGCCAGCTTCCGCCGCCGACCGCAGATGGGAATTTCATTCTCGGCCCGACACATACGCCTGCGCCGCAGCTCGCCAAGTTCGCCGCCGAGCCACATCGCAGGGGCGAGGTGCCGCAGTTCGCGCACGGCACGGTGACCGTCTTCACCATGACGTCGGCCGAAAGCAAGATTTATCCCGGGATCGCCCTGGTGCCAAACGTACGCGGCACGGCTGATCCCAACGATCCGTCGAAGATGATCGTTACGAACAGTCGTCCGGCGCCGTGGACGCGCGAGGTCGCTGTCTACGTTCCCGCGGCGTACAAGCGCGGCACGGCGGCGCCGTTCATTGTCGGCGCGGACGGGCCTGACTGGGCGCTCTTTGCCGCGCTGGACGCGCTCATTGCCGAGCACTGCATTCCCGCGATGATTGGCATTTCCATTGCCAACGGCGGGCAGGATGCGCAGGGCAGTGAACGCGGTTTGGAGTACGACACCATGTCCGGCCGCTACGCAGAGTTTGTGGAGACGGAGGTGCTGCTGCGGGTCGAAGCTGAGGCGCACGTGCGACTAACCCACGATCCCGATGGACGCGCGACGACCGGCGGCAGTTCGGGAGGGGCGGCAGCGCTGGAAATGGCGTGGTACCGGCCTGATCTGTATCATCGCGTGCTTTCGTATTCAGGGACGTTCGTCAACCAGCAGTGGCCTTACAATCCTGCAACGCCGCACGGCGCATGGGAATTTCACGAGCACCTGATACCCGAGAGCCCGCCGAAACCGATCCGCATCTGGATGGAGGTAGGCGACCGCGACCTGCTCAATCCCAACACCATGCACGATGGGATGCACGACTGGGTGCTGGCCAACGAGCGCATGGCGCGGGTGCTGGCGGCGAAGCATTATCACTACCAATTTGTGTTTGCGGAGAACGCCGGGCATGTAGATCACTCGGTTCGGCTGCAGACGCTGCCGGAAGCGCTGGAGTATGTGTGGCAGGGGTATCGAGGGAGTGGGGCAAGCAAGGATGGATCGCATTGAAGTAGAGATGGGCTGAAGGTCACAGGTTTATCGCGCTTCGATTTTGCCGGCGATGCGGTCGTATTCCTGGTGGGAGATGATATGGCGCTTGACCAGGTCGTAGGAGTCGCTATAGGGGCGGTGCTCGACGATGCGGTGGGCGGTGGCATCGTCAATGCCGGGGAGCGACTTGAGGTCGTCGAGCGAGGAGCGATTGATGTTGATGGTGCGCTGCTGCTTCAGGCCTTCGACCACACCCTGAGCCATGGCCTTGGCATCGCGAGCCGCGGTGGAGGTGGCGTGCGCGGTCTGCTTGCGGATTTCGTCTGGGCTGCGTTGCTGAGGCGTGCAACCGGCGAGAAGAACGGGAACCAGCAGTGCTAGGGCCGAGAGTTTCACCTGTATTTGGATGCTCAGGAGCGCTTTGGGGAGAAGAGGCGACTGTTTTCCCGGAGGCGAGGTTCAGCGATTGGGCGGCCAGAGCCAGGCGGCGCCGCGGACTCCGCTGGAGTCGCCATGCTTGGCGGGGAGGATGGGTGTGTGGATGCCGCCGCCGAAACCGTAATTTTCGAGGAGCGGGGGGACGTTGCGGTAGATGCCGGGAAATTGGGACAGTCCACCACCGACCACGATCACGTCGGGATCGATGACGTTGACGAGTGAGGCGAAACTGCGGGCGATGCGGTCTTCGAGCCGGCGGAGGGCGGCCGCGGCCTGGTGATCGCCGCGATCGGCGGCTTCGGCAACTTCTTTTCCGGAGAGCGAAGTGCCGGTCGCGCGGGCGTAGTCGTTGCCGAGGGCGGTGCCCGAGATCCAAGTTTCGATGCAACCGGATTTTCCGCAGTAGCAGGGTGGCCCGGGGACCTCGTCGGCACGCGGCCAGGGGAGGCTGTTGTGGCCCCACTCGCCTGCTACGCTGTGCAGCCCCTCGTGCACGCGGCCGTCGATGGCGAGGCCTCCGCCGCAGCCGGTGCCGAGAATGACGGCGAAGACGAGGCGATGGCCGGCGCCGCTGCCGTCGGTGGCTTCGGAAAGAGCGAGGCAGTTGGCGTCGTTTTCGCAGCGGACTTCCCGGGAAAGCAGGGTGGAGAGGTCGCGCTCGAGAGGCTGGCCGATGAGCCATGTGGAATTGGCGTTCTTGACGAGGCCGGAAGGGCGCATGATTGTTCCGGGAATGCCGACGCCGACGGTGGCTTGTTCGCCCAGGTCTTGCTCGAGCGTGTGCACGAGTCCGGCGACGGCGTTGAGAGATTCAGCATAGTCGTGGCGCGGTGTGGCGACGCGGATGCGGCGGAGTTCGCGGCCGTCCGGGTCGAGGGCAAGTGCTTCAATCTTGGTGCCACCGAAGTCAATTCCGATGCGCATGGTTTCGTGTTGAGATTAGCATTTTGGGCTGTGGTTCATCCCGGGTCCCAGAAGCGGGACTCGGGGCACCCAGTCCTGCTTGAGTTACAACCTGCCGAATTGTTTTACCGCGTCTTCGATTGACTTGTTCTTTTCGATGAGCGGGTACATGGAGTGTTCTTTGAAATCCAATTGCTGCGCGAGAGTGAGGACGGCGTGGGCGTGCGAGATGGGGACGACTACAACTCCATCGCTGTCGGCGGTGATGATGTCGCCGGGATGGATGCTGACGCCGTCGATGATCACGGGCGCTTCGGTTGCGGTACACCTGTAGTGGCCGACGAGGGTAGATGGAGCGATGCCGGTAGAGTAAACCGGGAAGCCAATTTTCTTGAGATAGGCGGTGTCGCGGACGGCGCCGTCGATGAGCGCGCCGGAAAAATTGCGCGCCTGCATGGCTGTGCCCATGAGGCCGCCCATGCCGGCGAGGTCGGCTCCATCCTGGATGGACATGACGTAGACGGAATTCTTTTCGCCGTGATCGATGGCAGCGAGCATGCCATCGAGAGCGTGCGGGTCGTGATTCTCTTCCTTTTCGAGGCGCACGGTGAGCGCGTATCCGGCAAAACGCGTGGTGAAGAGCGGACGAAATCGATGCGAGAGGTACATGCGCCGGCCGAGGAGCTGCTCGACGGCGTCGGAGACGGAGGCGACTTCGACGTGGCGGAACGAGTCGAGGAGGGCGGCGGAATCGTTTCCAGCGGCGACAGGTTGTGCCGAAGGCGCCTGGACGCGAGTAGCGGCGCGGACTCGGGAAGCGGTGATGGTTGTCATTGCAACGGCGAGCGCTGCTAAGACGGCCACCGATGCGAAGAGAAGATGGAGTTTTCTGTTTCTTTCATTCATACGGATTGATTTTGTGGTCGAGGACGTGTCCATTACTGTTCTGCTCCGATTCGATTTCGCATTGGAAGTGCGTGGGAGGTGTTTGCGTGGTCCAGATAGAATTATGCTCCGGTGTTTTGGCATACGACTTGCACCCGTAAAGAGCGGATTTTACGGCGGTATACCGGCTACGAGTGAAGCCAAGGATTTTCCGAACTCAAGAACGTTTCGGGGTGTGTTGATTGAGGCACACCCGTGGGAGCGATGACACGGCATTGGCGAATTTGGTCCGCGGTTTCGGCGCGGGTTACGGCTGGCGCATTCGGCTGTAGAATCGAGTTGAATTCCGCGTCATTCCGCCTTCGGAGGCTGCTTGCTTTACTGGCTGTTATACGAAAAGCTATTTCCGTTCTTCCACCCGTTCCGGATCTTCCGCTACCTGACGTTCCGCACGGCGTTTGCGTCGCTGACGGCGTTGCTGATTGCGCTTTTTATCGGGCCATTTGTGATCCAGAAGCTGCGCGAGTTCCAAATTGGGCAGTTTATCCGCGAGGACGGGCCGCAGTCGCATCTGAAGAAATCGGGCACGCCAACGATGGGTGGAGTGCTGATCGTGATCGCGATCGTGCTGCCGACGGTGCTTTGGGCGGATCCGGCGAATCCGCTGGTGTGGATTGCGGTGGCTTCAACGCTGATGTTCGGGGCGATCGGATTTACCGATGATTACATCAAGGTGGTGAAACGGCGGAGCCTGGGACTGAGGGCGCGAGCGAAGCTGTGGCTGCAGGCGCTGGCCGGCGCGCTGGTAGCGCTGGCGCTGGTGGCGCTGGCGCAATTCAAGATGTTTTCGACAGATCTGACGGTGCCCTTTGTGAAGAGCTGGCGTCCGGATCTGCTGTGGCACGCATGGCCGGTGACGTTGCCGCACCTGGCGCTGCTGGCGTTCATTCCATTTGTGGTGTGGGTGGCGTTTGTGCTGATGGGGTCGTCGAATGCGGTAAACCTGACGGACGGGCTGGATGGGCTGGCGATCGGGTGCACGATTATTGCGGCGGCGGCGCTGGCGGCGCTGACGTACGTCACGGGCAACGTGGTGTTCGCGAATTATCTGGACATGGAACGGATGCCTTTGGTGGGCGAACTGACGGTGTTTTGCGGGTCGATGGTGGGAGCCTCGATCGGATTTCTGTGGTACAACGCGCACCCGGCGGAGGTATTTATGGGCGATGTGGGTTCGCTGGCGCTGGGCGGGGCCATCGGAACGGTAGCGGTGATTATCCGGCAGGAGCTGCTGCTGCCGTTTATCGGCGGCATTTTTATTCTGGAAGCGCTTTCGGTGATGCTGCAGGTGGGCAGTTACAAGCTGCGCAAGAAGAGGATTTTCAAAATGGCGCCGCTGCATCATCATTTTGAGCAACTGGGGTGGCACGAGTCGAAGGTGATTACGCGGTTCTGGATTGGGGCGCTGGTGTTTGCATTGTTTGCACTGACGACGCTCAAGTTGCGCTGACGCGGCGCGGAACAGTGCACAATGATAGTGGTCAGGGAACAGGGAACAGGGAACAGGGAATAGGGAATAGGGAATAGAAACGGAGACTCGGTGATCATGGAAGCGTTGGGATGGGAGGTTTCCCAGGTCACAGGATCGAGACCTGGAGCACCCAGCGTGGGTGGATGTTGAGACGGTTGAGTCGTCGATGATGGAATTCGGAGGATGATGGAGCTTAAGGGCAAAAAGGTTTTGGTGGTGGGGCTGGGGAAGTCCGGCCTGGCGGCGGCGCTTTTTCTGCGGCATCACGGGGCGCAGGTTACGGTGTCGGACGTGCGCAGCGCGGAGGCGCTGGCGAAAGAGATTCCTGCGTTGCTGGAAGAAGGAATCATGGTGGAGGCCGGCGGGCACGGGCTGCTGACTTTTCGGCGGCAGGATTTGATCGTGGTGAGCCCGGGGGTTCCGCTGGACACGCCGGCACTGGTGCAGGTGCGGAACTTTGGAATTCCGGTGATCGGGGAGTTGGAGCTGGCGGCGCGCTTCACGAAGGGTCGCGTGCTGGCGATTACCGGATCGAACGGGAAGACGACAACGACGGCGCTGACGGGAGCGATTCTGAAAGCAGGGGGGCTGCCGACGCTGGTGGGAGGAAATATCGGCGTGCCGGTGGTTTCGCTGATTCGGGAGACGACGCCGGAGACGTGGTCGGTACTGGAGGTTTCCAGCTTTCAACTGGAGACGACGGAGGAGTTTCATCCGCAGATTGCGGTGATACTGAACATCACGCCGGATCACCTGGACAGGCACGGGACGTTTGAAAATTACGCGCTGGCGAAGGAGAGGATTTTTGCCGCGCAGAATGCGCACGATGCGGTGGTGCTGAATGCGGATAATCCGCGGACGGCGGAAGCGGCTCCGCGCTCGAAAGCGCCGGTGTACTGGTTTTCAGCAAAGCACGAAGTTTCGCGCGGGGCGTGGGTGAAGGACGGACGCGTGGTGTACAGGGCCGATGAAGGCGCGGCGGCGGAAGATGTGATGGCGCTGGAGGGGATTCACCTGAAGGGCGCGCACAACGTGGAGAACGTGCTGGCGGCGGTTTGCGCAGCCCGGCTGGCGGGGGTTCCGGCGGACGTGGTGCGGAAGGCGATTGAGAGTTTCGAGGCGGTAGAGCACCGGCTGGAATACGTGGCCACGGTAAACGGCGTGCAGTTCTACAACGATTCGAAGGCGACCAATGTGGATGCGACGGCGAAGGCGGTGGAGGCTTTTGCGGGGGGAATTCATTTGATCCTGGGCGGCAAGGACAAGGGGTCGGATTACACCACGCTGAACGATCTGCTGCGGCAGCGGGTGCGGGCGGTTTACACCATCGGCTCGGCGGCGGCGAAGATCGAGTCGCAATTACGGGGCGTGGTTCCACTGCGCCCCTGCATGACGCTGGAGGCGGCGGTGACGGCGGCGGCCAATGCGGCGCGCGCGGGTGACGTGGTGCTGCTGGCGCCGGCTTGTTCCAGCTTTGACCAGTTTGAGAATTACGAGCACCGGGGACGCGTATTCAAAGAACTGGTGAGCGAGCGGCGGGGCTGGAACGTATGGCAAAACGCGTAGGCGCGGACAAGTGGCTGTTCTTCATCACGCTGTTGCTGACCGTGGCCGGGCTGGTGATGGTGTTTTCGGCGTCGGCGGTGGTGGCGCAGGAACGGTTTCACTCAGCGTACTCGCTGCTGCTGAAGCAGGGAATTTACGCGGCCGTAGGCATGCTGGTGCTGGTGGTGCTGATGCACGTGGACTACAGCTCCTATAATTCGCCGCGATTCATTTATCCGGCGGTGGGGATCACGACACTGCTGCTGATGGTGGTGTTTTTCTTTCCTGGCGTGAACGGAACGCACCGGTGGATTCGCCTTGTCGGAGGCTTCAACCTGGAGCCGTCAGAGATTGCGAAACCGGTGCTGGTGCTGTTTCTGGCGTGGTTTCTGAGCACACGGCTGGACCAGATGCGCGAGCTGAAGAAGACGCTGCTGCCGGCGGCAATGATTCCCGTGGTGCTGGTGCTGCTGGTGGTGAAGCAACCGGACCTGGGCACGGCGCTGGTGCTGGCAGTGGTGACGGCAACGATGCTGATGCTGGCGGGGATGGAATGGAAGTACCTGCTGGGTGCGATCGGCGCGGCGCTACCGTTCCTGGCGGCGCTGTTGCTTCTGGTCCCGTGGCGGCGCGCGCGCATGCTGGTGTTTCTGCATCCGCAGGCGGACCCGATGGGCGCCGGGTACCACATCACGCAGTCGCTGATTGCGGTGGGAACGGGTGGATTGACCGGGCGCGGATATATGGAAGGAATGCAGAAGCTCTTCTATCTGCCGGAGTCGGCGACAGACTTTATCTTTGCCAACATCGGCGAGGAACTGGGTTTTCTGGGGGCCATGGCTATTGTGGCGCTCTTCGTGGCGCTGGCGGTGAGGGGCTTCAGGGCGGCGTTCCGGGCGCCGGATGCATTTGGGCGGCTGCTGGCATTCGGTATTACCACAACTATTTTGCTGCAAGCGTTTTTTAATATAAGCGTGGTTCTGTCACTGGTGCCGGCCAAAGGCATTCCTCTGCCTCTGATTTCGTATGGAGGCACGTCGATGGTATGCACGCTGGCCAGCATAGGAATTCTGCTCAACGTGACCAGGAAGGCTGACTGAGCTTACGCGCAGCGCATGAGCGGGCAGGCGGCTGGTGAAAAAGTCGACTTCATTTCCATGGCAAGTGAATTCCTGGGAAAATTCACGGCGCCAAATTCCACGATTGGTAAAATCGAAGTAGCAGGGCTCACGACGGCCTCAAGGTTGCACGAGGCTGGTATTCTTCCCCATTTCACACCGAAAGGCAGAGGGCTTTGGCGGAACTCAGAGTTTTGATTGCCGGTGGGGGCACAGGTGGACATATTATTCCTGCGTTGGCGGTGGCGCGCGAGCTGGAAGAGCGCCACGGGGCGGAGACACTGTTTGTGGGCACACCCCGAGGTATGGAGATTCGCCTGGTTCCCGACGCGGGGTTTCGATTGCGCCTCATCGACGTGGGGCCACTGAAGAGTGTCTCGCTCCTGACCCGAATGAAAACCCTGATGAGGCTGCCGCGAAGCATTTCCGATTGCAAGCGGCTGATCCGCGAGTTTCAGCCTCAAGTGGTTTTTGGAGTGGGCGGATATGCTTCGGGACCGGCGATGGCGGCGGCGCTGAAGTTGAAGATTCCGACGATGGCCTTTGAGCCGAACGCAATGCCGGGGCTGGCGAACCGGCTGGTGGGCAAGAAGGTGCAGGCGGCGGCGGTGAATTTTCCCTCGGCGGCGAAGTGGTTTGCGCACTGCGAGGTGACGGGGATTCCGGTGCGGCCGGCGTTTTTCAAGCTGGAGCCGCCGGTTGGGCCACCGCATCTGCTGATTTTTGGCGGGTCGCAGGGGGCGCGTCTGTTCAATACGAAGTTGCCAAGCGCGGTTGCGGAACTGCTGGATGCAGTACCGGGCCTGACGGTATTGCACCAGAGCGGCGTTCGCCATGCGGCTGTGACAGAAGAGGCTTACCGGGTGAGCGGGGCCGATCCGGCGCGATGGGAAGTAAGGCCGTTCCTGGATGACATGCCGGTGCAATTCGGCCGGGCACACCTGGTGATGGCGCGCAGTGGCGCTTCGACGGTGGCGGAATTGGCGGCGGCGGCAAAGCCGGCGCTGCTGGTGCCGTTTGCCGCGGCAACCGACGCACATCAGCAGCGCAACGCGGAAGCCATGGTGCAGGCCGGCGCGGCGGTGATGCTGGAGGAGGCGGAGCTGGAGATTCCCGGGAAAGTGGTGGAGACGCTGAGCGGATTGCTCCGGAATCCAGAGCAATTGAAGCGGATGGCGGTGGAAGCGCGGAAGCAGGCGCATCCGGGAGCGGCAGAGCGGATTGCGGAGATGCTGGCGGGGCTGGGTCCGAAGGTTTCGGCATCGGCGGCGTCGCCAGAGCGGGCGGCGCTGCGGCAGGCGGGATAGAGGCAGGGAACAGGGAATAGGGAATACCTGGTAGCTGGTAGCCGGTAGCCAGTAGCCGGTAGCTTTAGCTGAAAAGCTGGCCGGTAGCCGGTAGCTGGTAGCCAGTAGCCAGTAGCCAGTAGCTGGTAGCCGGTAGCCGGTAGCTTCAGCTGAATAGCTGGAAAATCCGGATGGATGATTTCTTGGAAGATCAGGCGGACGAAGTTTCTACCTTTCCTTTTCAAACAAATTGCGGTTGGTATCGGAAGACGCAAATGCGGTAGACTTGGCGGCAGTTTCCTGAACTGATCGTGAGGTGAGGCATGATGCGCACGCAGAGGAGTCTTGCTGCCGCAATCACCTTGTTCTTTGTTGCGCCGCTGGTTGCCGAGTATCTGCTTGGCGACTTTCCGATCACGTGGATTTTCCTGCTGGCGATGCTGGCGCCGTTCTATGGCGGCGGCGCGCTGCTCATCCGCGAACTGGCGCGAGGCACCGGCCGCGGCTGGCCCACCATGCTGCTGCTGGGCGCGGCTTACACGCTCATCGAAGAGGGCTTTACCACCCAGTCGCTCTTTAATCCCGACTATCTTCACCTGCACGGACATTTTCTGAGCTACGCCTGGATTCCTGCTCTGGGGATCGGCGGATGGTGGACGATCTTCATGTTCAATGTGCACACCTTCTGGAGCATGGGCGTCTCGATTGCCCTGGTAGAAGGTCTCTTTCCCGCACGGGCGGAGTCACCCTGGCTGGGCAGGATCGGGACGGCGGTGGTGGTTGTGCTCTTTGTCGCCGGCGGGGTGGTTGGCACCGCCTACAACATTCGCCACGACCGCTTTTTCGCTTCGCCGGCGCAGTTTGCCGGAACCGGCATCGTCTGCATTCTTTTTATTTGCGCTGCGTTCCTGATTCGGTTTCCCCGAATTCGCAATCGACCGGGAGAAGTTCCTCCACCGTGGGCCATGGGGGCCGCCACACTGCTGCTGGCGTTGGTCGTGCTGGATATGCCTCCGACGTTGAACTGGGGCGCAGTCGCCGGCATAGCTTTCATCGACGCGGTGTTTCTTGTGCTGGCCGGCTTGCTCTCGCGCCGCAGCGGGTGGAGCGCAATGCATACGTTGAGCCTGGGCGGCGCCGGCGCGATCGCATACGGGCTGCATGCCTTTCTGCTGCCGCCAGTGGCCGGAGGGAGCAAGCACGCGGTGGTTCTCGCCAGCCACGTGGTTATGTTCTGCGCTGCGCTTGCTGTGATCGCCGTTGCCGTGATGCGAATACGAAAGACAGGTATTGCCGTGTATGCCGGCTCAGGTGAAAGTGCCACAGGATAGCTGCGCAACGTTTATTGGCGACGGGCGACGGGTGCAAAAAAGGGCCCGTCCGGAGTGCCGGACGGGCCTTTGCGTTGCGTGCGATTAACTTTCGCGATTAGCGATGTCCGCCGCCGTGGCCACCACCGCCGCCGCCGTGGAATCCGCCACCGCCGCCGCCTCCACCATGGAAGCCGCCGCCACCGCCTCCGCCATGGAAGCCGCCACCACCACCGCCGTGGAATCCACCTCCGCCTCCACCGTGGAATCCGCCGCCACCCATGCCGCCACGGAATCCGCCGCCGGGATTGCCACCATGGAAGCCTCCGCCAGGATTACCGGCGCGGAAGCCGCCGCCGCCGTTAAAGCGACCGCCGCCGTTGAATCCGCCTACGCGGCCGCCACCATATCCGCCTCCGATGTGGCCATTGCCGCCGAAGGCACGGGGCGGGCCGCCGACGCCGCCACGGAAACCGTTGCCATAGGGCGCGCGTCCACCGCCGTTGTAGCCGCCGCGGAAGGCATTACCGCCGCCTCCATATCCGCCGCGACCGCCGCCGTAAACGCCGCGTCCACCACCGTATCCGCCACGTCCGCCGCCATAGCCTCCACGGCCATATCCGCCACGGAAACCATCATGGCCCCAGCCGCCGCGTCCGCCGTCCCAGGCGCGCCGGCCACCCCAGTCACCGCGGCCCCAGCGTCCGTGGTCCCAGTGATAGAGATAACCGCCACGCCATCCCCAGCCGTACCAGGGGCCGGCGCCGATGAAGATGCCGTCAGAGAACCAGGTCGGTCCGTAGTAGCCATAGGGAGCGCAGGTATAGGGGTAATAAGGGTAATAGCCCCACTGACAGACGGGGGGGCCGTAGTATCCGGCGTAGTAGCCGTTGTCGTAGTATCCGTTGTCGTCATCATCGCCGTAGTAGCCGCCCCCGGAGTATCCGACTGCGGGGCCGACGCCAACGCCTACGCCCCAGGAAACCTGAGCATGGGCGCGATTGGCGGAAAGTGCGAAGGGCAGGAGCAGAAGCAGGGCGAACAGAACTGCGTGGGTCTTCCTCATGGGATTCCTCCATGTGCCTGCCCGCCTAAGTGCTTCTGATTGCGGGCTGCGGAGTCGCCTCCGTTTTTGAGCACCGCGGCCGTTCCTTCGTCCGCCGGCCGTCAACTTATATGACAGCGGTTCGGGGAGATAGTTGCGCTGAATGTGAAGATTTGGATGAAGATGAAGGCAACATGAAGGGTAGATGAATCCAGCGTCAGATTGAGATTTTGACGATGTTGGGGGCGTGGGCAGGGCCGCCTGGCGGTAAGGCGGGACGGCGCGGAAAAAACGCACAAAAATATGGCCTCTCCAGGTTGGGAGAGGCCATATTTTGAGAGAGCGCCGATCGTGGTGGCGCGGAACAGCTCAGTCGTCGTGGTGGCGCCAGCCTTCGTGGCGACCGCGATCATGGCCATACCAGCCGCGGTCGTGCTCGTGGTCACGGCGCCAGTCGCGGTCGCGGTACCTATCGTCATCGCGGCGATAGTAGTCATCGCGGTCGCCGTAGAAGCGGTTGCCATAGTAGCCGTTGTATCCGCCGGCGAAAGCCCAGCGTCCGGGGACCCAATATCCGTTGGCGTAGTAGCCATTCATCCAGACGTAGCCGGGGCCCGGGCTGGGCGGGACGTAGCCGTCGCCGGAGCCGACGTAGAAACCAATCTGAGCTGCCTTTGCGGGCGTTGCCGCCAAACCCAATCCGCCGACTGCCAGTGCTGCTGCAAGCATCCACTTCGTTAAGCTTTTCATATTTTCTCCATTCCAGCGGACCCTTGTTGAGCTTGCATTACGTCCGCTCCGGCTAAGTGCTGCTGAGATCTTTTTCTTTCGTTTGTTTCGGCCTCATCAGCGCCGGTCATGCACATTTGAACAGCGAGTCGCGGAAAAAGATTCGGTCGGTTGCGAAAAATAAAGATGTGCAACTTTGGGGTGTGGGGCGCATCGGGAGGTGATTGCGCGATGACGGCCTAAGGAGGCGATAATGGATTCTTCACCACATGAAAGAATCCAATGCGTAATTCATGCGTGGGAACGAAGTTTGTTGCTGTCGCTGAGAAATGATCGTCGTCGATTTTCTTGACGGGCCGATCCCAGCAGAAGCTCACGTAGTCTGCCAAATCGCCTTTCAGGTGAGGGCGCGTTACGATCAAAGTAAATTGGCCGATTGGGGTTTTCCAGGTGTTAGCTGTCGTGAGGATGAAATCGACATAGGAGTACCATGCGTCCTCTTTGTCGTTTCTAACTACGCCCTGGAGGGTCGAGCTCAGCGGTGGATCAAGACAGAACGTCCGTAGTTCCTTAACAGAGCTGGCATCCGGGTCAGGACCCATGCCATAGCGAATGCTGTTGAGAGAACCGACGACGGGAGTGTACTCATGCCGGATGTGAACTCTGCCGTGCGCAGGGAAACTCAGCGTCCAGTAATATTTCTTTTGGACCGTCCAAAGCGGCACACCGTCACGGTCAATCAAGCCTGCTTTTTGAAGCCGTTCTCGCTGCGCGTTCGTCAGTTTCCCGATTTCGGGACTACCCTCGTTTAATGTCGCGTGCCCGAAGGAAGCCACATCGATATGCAACGGGGTAAGCAGTTGAGTTAAGTCTTTGCCTTTGACCATCGCACGCGCCTGAATCTTGTAGGTGACCGGCGATCCATTTACCCAAAGACGAAAATCCTCGAAGCCTTGCCACTCCGGGTCGATTTCGCCCAAATTGACGCTGTAGTCCGGAATCGGAAACGCGATGCCCGTAATGATGCTATTGCTACTGCCATTGTAGAAGTCATAGTCGACGATCACTTTCCCGAGCGATATTTGCAGGACTTCTTTCGCCATCGAAATGCGGGGTTCCCGACCCATCATGACGATGCCTCCGGCAGAAATGGCGTCAGCTCCGTCATCTGCGTGAAGAGGAAGTCCTGCCAGTACAACCGCCAATGTGAGAACAGCTATGATCCGTTTCATTTTCGCCAGCAATTATCGCATGCGCGATAGTTTTGCCAGGCTCGGGGCTGTATCGTCGGCTAAAGGGAGATTACCTGAGATATTGGCGTGGAGGGCGAGGTCCAACAGCAACCGAGGATCCTTCCTCGCTACGCTCGTCAGGATGACAACGCCCAAGGGAGGCGCGGAGTTAAGACTGTTGGCACCTGGTCGCAGTGCTCGCGTAAAAACAGTCGCACAGCTCGCGCAAAAATAATGGCCCCTCCGCGATGGAGGGGCCACCGGTTTGCAACGATTTTGGCAGAGAGCATCGGTTGCAAACCAAGCCGGATTAGCGGCCACGACCGCGGTTGTTGCGCTGGTCGTTGTTGCGGCTGCGGTTGCCGTTGTCGCGGCTGTCGTAAGAGCGGCCGCCGTCGCGACGATCGTCGCCGCGGTTGAAGCTGCCGCGGTCGTGGTCGTCGCGGTCACCGTTGTAGTTGTCGCGATTGTAGTTGTCGCGGTCGCGATAACGGTCGTCGCGGTCGCCGTAGTAGCTGTTGCCGTAGTAACCGCCCTTGCCGTAGTAACCGCCGTTGCTGTAGGCGCCGCTGAAGACCCACTGGCCGGGGATCCAGTAGCCGTTGCTGTAGTAGCCGGCGGTCCATACGTAGCCTGGTCCAGGGCTGGGGGGAACGTAGTCCGATCCGGCGCCGATGTAAACGCCGATCTGCGCTGCCTTCGCGGGCGCTGCTGTAAGACCCAATCCGCCGACTGCTACTGCTGCTGCGAGCATCCACTTCGTAACGTTTTTCATAACCTCTCCATTCCAGCGGACCCGGTCGAGCTTTCAAGTTTGCGTCCGCTCCGGCTAACTGCTTAAGGTTTCTTAATCTTTCTGCTGTCCTTAGCAGCGCCGTTACTGGATATTTGAACAACCAGTTAGTCAAAAAGATTCGGTGCAGAGAAGAAATAAAGAGGCGCAACTTTGGCAGGCGCGGCGCATCAGACTGCACTTTCAGAGCTGGCTGAATTGACAGTACTGTACCGCGAGTTATGGAAGTGACGGGCGGACGGCAATATGCAGTTTCGCTACGTGCAAATTTCAAAACTCGTAATGCACGCCCAGAGTGTAAATGTTGCCGTGGAAGATGCGCGGCAGTGTGGGCCCGGGCGGTGCTCCTTCGCCGTACCCGTAATAATTCCAGTTGCCGAGCAGGCCCCATCCCTCGCTCAGGGTCCACATCACGTGCGCGTAAGGAGCCTGAAAGGTGGATTGCGATGAGCCAGGCACCTGGCGCGGATTGATCGCCTTTGTAGTTCCATCTATGGCCGTGATCTGATATCCCATACCCGCCTTCAGGCGCTTCATCGCAGATACGTTGAAGCCGAAGGACCCGTTCTGAGTGGGTGAATTATAGTAGCCGTTGGTTAAATACGGCGTGCCATTGTCAACGCACGGCGGCGGCGCGGGAATGGCGTTCAGCGGCGCCGGGTTGGCCGCATAACACTCGTCCGTCTGCGTGAAGAAATCCAGATACCCGTAACTCGCATTTAGGTTGAAGTGCGAACTCGCAATCGCCTCCAAGCTGATAGTGCCGCTGCGCACGTGATCGAAATGGTTGACATAAAGCACGTCGTTGCGCCGTTCCAGGTCGTCAAAGGATCCGGAGACAGTCGCCCAGCTCTTGTGCCGATAGATGCTCCTTAACTGGTAGTGCTGAAAATGCCGGGGCTTCAGTTGGAGATAGGTGTTATCGGCATAGGCAATCTCCACGTTGCCATAGACTTTCCATTGCGGTGTCGGGGCGAGATCCACACCCAGAATCCCGCCATTCTGACTGATAGGAAAATCGTCTGTTCCATTGACATCGCGCCGCAGAATGTGACGTTTGGTGTAGAGGTAACCCAGAGAAACTGCGGTGCGCGGCGTCGCCTGCCAGCGAGCAATGAGAGTATTCCTGGTGATCTTTTCTCCAAGGAAGATCGCGTCGGTAGTAGTCGATGCTGTTCCTGCGGCGGCGGGAGCGTTTAACATCGACGTTCCACTGTAAGTGGTTTCGAGCAAATTGTTCGCGGATGGAATACGCCAGTTTTCGTAATCGACCTGTTCCGAGAGACTCAGCCGCGGCGCAATCTGCCAGACGATTCCGTAACCCGCATTGATGTTCAAGCGCCGCGCTTTTCCGTTTCCGGTGACAGTTATTGCGCGCGTTGAAGTGCGCGACTCGAAGCCATTGAAGAATTCCTGGTAGAGCGGCAGATTAGTGTTGGCGCTGGTATAGCGCACATTTCCGTTCATCTGGATGTTCTTGATATCCGAGCTTTGAAAGTGGAATTCCTCAGTGGGAAAGAGAGTTCGCATCGGCGCGGAGCGCGTGTACTGAAGAAAGCCGTTGCAAGTAGCGTTGGCTGTGGGCGGGGTTGTTGTGCTGCTCACAATGGGCGAAAGGTGATTTCCGCAACTGGGTACAGCGGTATTGTCGAAGCCGAGACTTACGGGTGTTCCGTTGCCCAGTTGCAGGTTCAGCCCGGTAAGCTGCCAGTTGGTGTTGCCCTTGTAGTGCACGATCACTTCGTAGAAGCTCAGCGTTGTTTTGGGATGCAGCTTCCAATCCACGCCGCCGCGCCATGC
Organism: Occallatibacter sp.; assembly: GCA_035935755.1. Lineage (GTDB taxonomy): Bacteria > Acidobacteriota > Terriglobia > Terriglobales > Acidobacteriaceae > Telmatobacter. The sequence continues at coordinate 71,404 of DASYWU010000046.1, forward strand.
ATCGGTGCTGTTGCGCCAATATTGGAAGAGCAAGGCGTCGGCGCCCTGGTGATAGGAGCTCAGGGTCGGTCCTTGCATCAGATTTTGCGAATAGCCGACATGGAAGCTCACTTTTGCAAGCGGAAGCAGGGTCAAGTCGGCGTCGGTCATACGGCGAACGGTATTGAATAGATGGGGCGAGTCTGCCACCTGGGGGAACGTATAGCCGTTGGATGAAATCCCCGCCGGCACCAGGGGATTATCGAGCAGGTCGTAATCGAAATATTGCCGGTTGCGGCGGAACATGCCATTGAACTCGTACAGCTTGGCCTTGGAGGCACGCAACACGGTGAAATTCTGCGGGTCGCCGCCGTAACCGGTGTTGGTGGTGAAAAGATCGTCAAACCACGGATGCTTCGCTTTTGCGGTGGCATGGGCAGTCAGCGTCGCATCGAGAATGCGCGGTCCGCTTTCCATATTTACGAGGCTGTTGTACATGGCTCGGCTGCCTGAGCGGGTTGCAATGTGGCCGCCGAGCTCGAATGACTGCTGAATGAGATAACCGTCCTTCACCGTCCCTTTGCCGGTGTTAGCGTCCGGATTTTGCGCGGATGCGGAAATGCAGACCGCGCAAAGTGGGGCCAGTACCGCTGCCCAGGCGATGGAGCGAGCGGGTGCGAAACAGTCTCGCGTGCGATCAGTCCTCATCGCTCTCTTCCTCTCCGCTACTTAAAGAACACATCGCTTGCATTGGATCCATGAATCTGCGTGTGGCAGATGGTGCATGAAACATACTGCGTGTTCTGGTTGTGAAATGAGGGCGTGCCGGATTCGGTGAAATTCAATGAAGCTGTGTGACATTGCAAGCACAGTGTGTTTACGTTGCTCACCAGCAGCAGGCGCGGGTTGGGCGAGCCATGTGGCGAGTGGCAGGTGGTGCAGCCTCCGGTCTTGATCACCGGGTGCTCATAGCCGAAGGGGCCGGCTGTCTCCGTGTGGCACCGGGTGCAGATCATGTTCCTGTCCGCGGTGGTGCGCAGATTGGTTCGTTCAAACGTGCCGTGGGGGTCGTGACAGTCGGTGCATTTCATCAACGCTTCCGGCACCTTGTGATGAAAGGGCATGGAAAAGCTCACTCTGACGTCGGCATGGCACTGGTAGCACAGTTGCGGCTGATCGTTCTTAAGCAGGAACGAGGCGGTCGTGGAATGGTGAACGCTGTGACAGCTGAGGCAGCTGACGCCGGCTTGGCCATGAGGCGAGCGCGCAAAGTTGGGATGTGCACCGGCGTGACAGCTCAGGCACTTGTCATCCACTTCTGTTGCAGAGACGGTGGTAAAGCGAAAGATTTTCTTTACATCGCCGCCGCCCTCCACATGGGCCTGGCCCGGTCCGTGGCAGCTTTCGCAGGTCACACCTTTTCCGGCGTGCTCCAGCGCCAACCGCTCATGAGGATTCATGGCGAAGTCTTTTCCTTCATCGGTGTGGCAGGTGACGCAGACTTCCTCGCCGACATCACCCGCAGATGCATTTTGGGTGGCCGATGCGTTTGAGGATGCCTCCTGCTGCGTTTTCTGGTCCGCCGCGCGTACAGGAGAGCGAGGAAGAAAACAGAAGAGGAGAAAGCATAGCCATCCGAGGAACAACGATCGTCTCATTCCGGACACCAGACCTTAGAAATTGCCCTAACGGGAGAGAATCCTGAATTTCTGGGTGCTAGATTTAGCAGTTCTTTAACCTTGTCACGCAGGCGGGCACAAACCCAAGGGGGAACACAGCAAAAATGGTGCGCGTTGATTACTCGATGTCGCCCATTGTAGCTCAATTCGATGGAATGGGGTCTTTCCTCTGCTGAAGCTGGGCGAGAACAGGGGACAGAGATTGGATCATTCCGGGGTGGGGTTGGCTGTTCATGCTGGACTATACGCTGATAGTCTTGAGACCGACTCCAGATGTGTGCAACATAACAGCACAGACACTCTATTGGGATCGGCGGCATTGCGATGAGCGGTACGGCCAGGGATTCTGCTCATTCGAGCCACATGATTCAGAGGCAGGACACGGCGGATGACTCGGTGAATCGGTCCTGTTCAAAGATGCTCCTTGAAATTACCCTGACAAGAATAGAAGCTGGGTTGAACTTAAAGAGCCAGGTACCGGAGAAATGCAGAAAATCCTGAATCCAGCGGTGGGGGCCATCCTCACTGGCATGCTGGTGATTTGCGCGGCGATGTCGAGCCGCGCGCAAACGGGGCGGGCAAGCCAGCACTCGCCCGGTGCTCCAGTGGCTACGCAGCGTTCGATTGAGAGCTTGAATTATCTGGGGGGTGAGGCTGCGATGCCGCCGTTCACTGACAGTGTGATCGACGTGCATTCAAGGTTTCGGCAGGCGATGCTGCGCAGGGGCCTGGCTTTTCGCGTGATCACGGGGATGGAGTACACGCAGAACATGCTGGATGCGCCGGTGGCTCCCGATGCGCAGGTATATGTTGGGCAGCGACCATTTGAAACTACATATGTGCAGCCGATCCTGGCCTGGGATCTGCATCAGCTTCACCAGCGGCAGGCGCAGTTATACGCGGGCGCGGTATGGAACTGGGCGAGTTGGGAACCGGCGGGGCCAAAGTCGATCCAGTTATGGGCGCTGTATTACTACAAGGAATTCGGAGAAGACCGCGCAGAGGTGAAGGCGGGGTACATTGCCCACAACATGAATTTTGTGGGGCTGTTTGTAGGCGGCTCGACGGCGACGGGAACACAGGGCGTGTATGCGGTGTTGCCGTATGAGGCGGGCATGTCGTACTTTCCGCTGACTGCGCCGGCGTTGGACGTGCGGATTCGTTTGCCGAAGAACGTCTACTTCAAGTCGGCTGCGCAAAGGAGCATCGATCCCAGGGGCGGGCCGACTGAAGTGGCGCGCAATCACACCGGATTCAGGTTCGTTCCGCACGGAGACAAGCTGGTGCTCATCAACGAGGCCGGCTTCATGCGCCGGGCAAGCAAAGATGCGCGGCAGGCATGGTTCCGCGCGGGGTACATCGATAACATGTCGCCTTATTTCAACGAAGCCAACGGACGGGAGGAGGTGGGTGATTTTTGTGCTTATGCGCTGGTGGATGGGCAACTGACGCGGCCGGATCCGGCGCACCCGACGCGTGGTGTGTATGCGGGCGTATCGGCGATGACGGCGCCGGCAGACAAGAATGCGTATGACCGGTACTACGAGGCGAGGGTATATAAGGAGGCGGCGTTCCGGTCGCGGCCGGATGATGTGATATCGGTTGTGGCGTCGCGGACCGGGTACAGCAGCGTGTACACCAATCATTATGTGTCGCAGGGCAAGACGGTGTGGCGGGCGAGCACGACGCTGACGGGGAGCTATTCATTGCGGGCGGCGCGCGGGCAATATGTGAATGTGGGGTTGGGTTATGATTTTGGGCCGGCGATCACGCCGCGGGTGCCGAGCGCGCTGAAGTTTACCGCGATCTGGACGCTGTTTTTTTAGGGGGCGTGGTGGCGCGAGGCGCATCGGAGGTTGATTGTGCGATGCGGTCGATGAGACCGACCAATATCTAATCGTGTGGAAAGGGAGATTGTGAATGCCAGAGCGTGAGGTCTTTTCGTCAGCGATGGAATTCAGCACGGGGCCTCTATTGGAATTCGGCGAGGAAAGACTATTTAGGTTCTGGCGTCTGTCGGAGCCGGAGCGTGAAATGCCAATCTCCCCAATTAAAAATGAGTCGTGTGCAGGATGCGGTAAGCGGTCTATGATCTGTCTACATGGCCAAATTACATAGACGTCGCCTTCCCACGTTGGCGAACTGGATGGCCGGCATTTATCTGATCTACAGTCTACTTGTGTATTTCGGCACCCTCGGTGGGGACGGGCATGATTGGTGGCCGATTTTTCTGTATCCAGTCATTTGGCCGTTCAGTTGGCTTATTGAATTTGCGGATAGAGCGATCCCCGCGACAATGATGGGCGATTATATCGTGGGATTCTTTTACATTGTCTTGGGAACGCTCTGGATTTGGCTTCTTGGTTGCATAATTTCGATTTTAGTAACAAGGCTTTTTCTAGATGTGGAAACCTAAGTAGTCTCGATTCCTTTCTATTCACTGGATTTTTGCAGAGTACGGTTCGTACGATTCGCGAGATGTTTCATTCCGGTCTGGATTGGAGTTTTGGAACGGATGTCGGGAACCCGGAGACTACTTGAGTCGTGGGCGCAACGGGCAATCGAAAAATCCCGAGACGCAACCGCAGATCCTTCCTCCCCTTCGCTGCTCTCAGGGTCGTCAGGATGACAACGCACAAGGGGAGGCGGCGAAATGCGCTGTCTGTTGATCACTGATCGCTGTCCACCGTCCTCTGTCCACTGATACTCTGGAGGCTGATTCCAGATGTTTGCGACTTCGCAGCACGTACACTTTATTGGCATCGGCGGCATTGGCATGAGCGGGATCGCCGAGATTCTGCTCAGCCTGGGCATGAAGGTGTCGGGGTCGGATTTGCGGCGCGGGCCGGTGACGGACCGGCTGGCACGGCTGGGCGCGACGGTGTACGAGGGGCACGACGCGCGCAATGTAGCCGGCGCGACGGTGGTGGTGACCAGTTCGGCAGTGACGGCGGCGAATCCAGAAGTGGCCGAGGCGCACGCGCGGAAGATTCCGGTGATTCAACGTGCGGAGATGCTGGCAGAGCTGATGCGGCTGAAGTACGGCATCGCCATTGCCGGGATGCACGGGAAGACCACGACTACATCCATGGTGGCGGCGGTGCTCTCGGCGGGCGGGCTCGACCCGACGGTAGTGGTGGGCGGGCGCGTGGATGCGCTGGGCTCGAATGCGCGGCTGGGCACGACGCAGTACCTGGTGGCGGAGGCAGATGAGAGCGACCGGTCGTTCCTGAAGCTGTCGCCGATTTTGGCGGTGGTGACAAATCTCGACCGCGAGCACATGGACTGCTATCGCGACATGGCGGACGTGGAGCGCGCGTTTGTGGACTTCATGGATCGCGTGCCTTTTTATGGGGCGTCGACGGCTTGCATTGACGATGCGCGATTGAAGAGTATTTTGCCGCGGGCGCGGCGGCGCGTGTTCACTTACGGAACGGCGGCGGAGGCGGATTTTCGGCTGGAGTTTCTGGGCGCGGGAGAGGGCGGATGTTTCTCACGGTTCCAGGTGACGACGGCGGCGGGGCTGCTGGGGCCGTTCGAGCTGCATGTGCCTGGCCGGCACAATGTGCTGAATGCTACGGCGGCGGTGGCGATTGCGCGGCAGCTCGAGGTCGGTCCGGAGAAAATTGCCGAGGGGCTGAGGAATTTTCGGGGTGTCGATCGGCGCTTCCAGCAGATGGGGCAGGCGCGGGGCGTGCGCGTGGTGGACGATTACGGGCACCATCCGACGGAGATCAAGGCGACGCTGGCGGCGGCGCGGGAGTATTGCCACGGCCGGATACACGTGGTGTTTCAGCCGCATCGGTACACGCGAACGCGGGATTTGCTGGAGGAGTTTGGCGGGGCGTTTGCGGATGCGGATACGGTGATCGTGCTGCCGATTTATGCGGCCAGCGAGGAGCCGATTGCGGGGGTGACGGCGGAATTGCTGGCGGGGCGCATTGCGGGCCCGCGGGTGGAGTTTGCGCCGGAGTTTGCGGCTGCCGTGGAGAAGGCGGTAAATGCGGCGCGCGAGGGAGATGTGATTCTGACGCTGGGAGCGGGTAGTGTGAGCCATCTGGCCCCGGAGATTGTCAGTGCGCTGAGCGGCGAGGGCGAGAGTGCGGCGGTGAAGGCGGATGCGCCGGTAGTGGCGGGCGAGACCACGCGGTAGCTCCAGACGACGTGGCTTGCCGTTGACACGATCCAGTTGTGTATCTACGATAATGTAGATACGGAGGGGCGATTGCGCTGGACGTGGGACCCCGAGAAAGCCAAGAAGAACCTGAGGAAGCACAACGTCAGCTTCGAACTTGCAGAACGCGCGTTGGGTGATCCTGATTGCTTGGCGGTTCCAGATCCGCATGAAGGGGAAGAACGCTGGAGAACGCTGGGCTCGCCCAGCGCTGACGGAGTGGTAGTTCTCTACGTTGTGCATACGCTGCCAAACGATGAAGAAGGTGTCGGAAGGATCATAAGCGCGCGAAAAGCTACTGCTCGTGAGAGGTTGGCATATGAAGAGGGGTAATCCAAAGCCATTGACAGGGAAGCTCAGGGCTGAGGTCAGGGCTGTTGCTGCGATCCCGGAGGCTGAGATTGACACGGCTGAGATGCCCGAGATCACGGATTGGAGCAAGGCGGTACGCGGGGGACTTTATCGACCGGTTAAAAGGCCTCTATCGCTTCGGCTTGACGCGGATGTAGTCGACTGGTTTCAGCGTCAGGGCGAGGGGTATCAGACGCGGATGAATGCGGTACTGCGCGAGTATGTGGAACGGCAGCGCAAACGCGCGTGAAGAGACCGGGTATCATCCCTGGAACGCGCTGAGACCGCGATGTGGGTCTCGATCTCGAACTTGAACCCAAGCACAACAAACCGGAAAGGTTCTACGCAGCGACATCGTCGCTAACCTTGATTTTCACTGTCGCTCCGTCGGCCTTCTGAAGGTATGCGACAAGTTCGAGCAGATTGCGGGCGTGGGGATTGCCTTCCTGGCTTAGCATTCGCATCAGGCTCTTGGGCGAACGTCTAAGGGCTTTGCCCAGCTTGATGAAACCGATCGTTCCGTTTATGTATTCACGAAGCACCATCTTTGCGGAATCGAGATCGCCGGCCAGCATGTCCTTGATGGCTTCGCTCAAGAATGCGCGGCGGTAGTCCTTGTCGCGCAGTTCCTCCATTATCGATTCTCTAAAACTTTTTGTGAGCGGCATTCGCTACGTCTCCTTTTTCTCGCTTGCGCTTTTTGTATTCGGCCCACAGTGACAGTGCCAGTTCGATATCATCTTCCTGACGCCGCTTTGTTCCTCCGACAAGCAAGATCACGAGCTTTTCTCCGTCCTGTCCGAAATAGACGCGATAGCCTGGACCCAAATCGAGTCTCAGGGCCGAGACGCCTTTGCCTTCGGGCTTCACTCCGGCCAGATTTCCGTTCCCCATCCGCAATACAGATTTATCAATTCTGGCCCGTACGCTTGGATCCAGCTTTCGACACCCATTTGCGGTAATGGTTATGCCCCCGCGCATCGATGTACTCGCTGAGTTCGATGTTCACTTCGGATATGGTAACGCATAGGTTACCAATGTGGCAAAGGGAATTTGCCGCATTCCTGGACTGATTGCGTTTCGTTCCTGGTGTGGTTTGCGTAAGCAGCTTTGCCCGTTACCGTGCGGGTTCCCCCTGGTTTATTGCCGATTTTCCACCGTGAACACCGGGCTATAGTGGGGGTTGGCGACTGTCTCACGACCCGGCTCAGGCGTGGCGAACCATAGCGGTAACCAAACTCGTCCCCTCGTATTCGAGGATGAAGCGCCGGCGGTGGCGCGCATCCGGCGCGTGCAGCAGGCTATGCCTCCGGCGGGGCGTCTGCGGCGCGGCGGACCGGGGATGCCGCTGGAGATGGACGACCTCGAGGACGAGGATGATCCGCTTTCGGAGCGACGGGGTCCCGGCCTGCGCGGCTTTGGCGATAAGGCGCGTGGGCGCTGGTGGCGGCCGGCGAGCACTACGGGACGGGTTTTTCTTGCCTTTGGCGCATTCATGGTGCTGAGCGCGCTGATCACGACATACCTGATGCTGAGGGGCTACCTGGAACACGATGCGAGGTTCCGCATTGCCGGCACCAGCAATATTCAGGCGGCGGGGCTGAGCCAGGTGAGCCGCGCGCAGTTGTTGCCTGTCTTCGGCGAAGATATCGGGCGCAATGTCTTTTTCGTTCCGTTGAGTGTGCGGCGCAGGGAGCTGGAGCAGATTTCCTGGATTCAGAGCGCAACGGTGATGCGGCTGCTGCCGGACCAAATCCGGGTTTCAGTGGTGGAACGCCAGCCGGTGGCGTTTGTGCGCAGCGGTCGCCAGATCGAGTTGGTGGACGCGCATGGAGTGCTGCTGGGGATGTCGCCGGCGGCGATGGCTGCGCATCATTATTCGTTTCCGGTGCTGACGGGAGTCGATCCGGGAGACTCGCTGGAGGCGCGGGCGACGCGGATTGCGGTGTACATGCGGCTGATGGCGGATCTGGATTCGAGCGGGCACCACTACTCGCAAAACATTTCTGAAATTGATTTGACCGATCCGGAAGATGCGCGGGTGCTGATGCCTGAGCCGGGCAGAGACATCCTGGCGCATTTTGGCGAGGATGATTTTCTGGAGCGCTACGAGCGTTATCGCGATCACATTGCGGAGTGGCGGCAGCAATATCCGCGGCTGGCGGCGGTGGATTTACGCTACGACCGCCAGGTGGTGCTGCAGATGGCGTCGGGAGCGCAGGCGGCTACAGCGTCAGGAGCCGCAGCAGCGGGCGATGGAAAGCCTTCTGCGGATGGGCCGGTGGAGGCAAAGCAGCCGGCCGCGAAGAGCGTGAGGTCCAAGAAGACTGCGCAACGGGATAAAGAAGACCGGCAGAGGCAGCGCCGCGCGGCGGCGCGGCGGCTGGCGCTTCATGGCGCGGCATCGGTGATTGGCCCGATTCTGGGCGCGGAGTGGGGGCTGTGATTGCGATGAGCCAGCGGCAGGACAACCTGATCGTAGTGCTCGACATCGGGAGCGCGTGGACGCGCGTGGTGGCCGCGGAGGTGAACGAAGGGTCGATCCGGTACCGCGGGCATGGAGTGACGGCATCGGCGGGCATGCGCAAGGGGCTGATTGCCGAGCTTGGGCCGGCGGCGAAAGCGGTTCGCGCGGCCAACGAGCAGGCCGAACGCACGGCGCACGTGAATATCGAGGAATGCGTGGTTGGAGTAGGCGGACCGCATATCCGCGGACTGAACACCAACGGCGGACTGCAACTTGGCAGCCGCATGCGGGAGATTACGCGGGACGATGTGCGCACCGCGGTGGAGCGTGCGCGGGCGGTGGAACGGCCGCCGGATCGCGAGATTCTGCACCTGCTGCCGCGGCAGTTCATCCTTGACGATCAGCCGGGGATCTTCGATCCGGTGGGCATGGTGGGCGCGCGGCTGGAAGTGGATCTGCACATCGCCACCTGCTCGGGCGGCGCGCTGCAAAGCGCGGTCACGTGCGCCAATCGCGCGGGGCTGGAAGTTTCCGAGGCGGTGCTGGAGTCGATTGCGTCGGCGGAAGCGACGCTTTCGGCGGACGAACGCGAACTGGGCGTATGCCTGCTGGACATCGGCGCGCAATCGAGCGAAATGGCGGTTTTCTTTGAGGGCGCGGTGGCGCACACTGCGTCGGTGCCGATCGGCGGCGCGCATTTCACCAACGATTTGGCGATTGGTCTGCAAATGCCGGTGACGCAGGCGGAGGAAATCAAGCGGCAGTGGGGGAACGCGGTGGTGACAGCCGTACCGCAGGATGCGGAGATCCAGATTTCCAATCCGCAGCCGCAGATGCTTTCGCTGCGCACGGTGGCGGAGATCCTGGAGCCGCGGGCGCGAGAGCTGATGTATTTTGTGCGCGAAAGTCTGCGGCATGGAGGCGTGCTGGAGGCGCTGGGCGCGGGATGCGTGCTGACCGGCGGCGGCGCGATGCTGCCGGGGATGCTGGACATAGCAGAGAGCCAGTTGCGCTGCCCGGCCCGGACAGGGATGCCAGTAAGGCTGTCGCATATGCCGGCGGAAATGGTGCATCCGGGGTATTCGACCGCGGTGGGGATGTTGTTGTACGCGCAGCGGACACGGATGAATCGCGCGGCGGAGAACAGCACGCTGCGATCGAAGTTGAGGGCGATGTTTGCGGACAGCTTTTAGCCATTAGCTTTTAGCACTTAGCTCAAAGCTGAACGCGAACTGGAGAGGCTTGAGGCGGATTGGAACGGGCGTTAAGAGAAGGAAAGGTGTGATGACTTTCTGCTCCAGGATTAAGACGAGGGCGGCGGCTGGATGGGGCGGCTAAAGGCTGATAGCTAAGGGCTAAAAGCTGTACACGAGGAGGGGGAAATGGATATGGATATGGCGGGCGAGATGCGGATTCAGTATCACGAAGAGACAGTGCGCGGCGCGCGCATCAAGGTGATCGGCGTGGGCGGCGGCGGCGGCAACGCCGTGAACCGGATGATCCAGGCGCGCATGGAAGGCGTGGAGTTTATTACAGCTAATACAGATGTGCAGGCATTGAAGCTCTCGCACGCGCCGGTGAAGCTGCAGCTCGGAGTGCGCCTGACTTCGGGACTGGGGGCGGGCGCCAATCCCGATGTGGGCCGGAGGGCGGCGCTTGAAGATTCGGGAAAGATTATCGAAGCCATTGAAGGCGCGGACATGTGCTTTGTGACCGCGGGCCTGGGCGGTGGCACGGGCACGGGCGCGGCGCCGGTGATTGCATCGCTGGCCAGCGAGATGGGCATATTGACGGTTGCGGTGATTACAAAGCCGTTTGCGTTCGAAGGCAAGCGCCGCATGCAGCAGGCGGAGCGCGGGCTGAAGGAACTGCTGGAGTGCGTGGACACGACGATCGTGATTCCCAACGAAAAGCTGCTGGCGGTGGCCAAGGACGCGGGCTTCTTCGAGAGTTTCCGCATTGCCGATGACGTGCTGCGCCAGGGCGTGCAGGGCATAAGCGACATCATTACGATTCCGGGCATTATCAATCGCGACTTTGCCGATGTGAAGACGACGATGGCGGGCATGGGGCACGCGGTGATGGGAACAGCGATCCGATCGGGCGCCAACCGAGCAGCGGAAGCGGCGCAGGCGGCGATGGCTTCACCGCTGCTGGAAGCGGGAGCGATCGACGGGGCGCGCGGAATCCTGATCAACATCACGGGGTCAAGCTCGCTGAAGCTGTCGGAGGTGAACCAGGCCTCGTCGCTGATTCAGACGGCGGCGCACGAGGATGCGAATATCATCTTTGGCGCGGTGCTGGACGAGAAGATGGGCGATGACGTCAAGATCACGGTGATTGCCACGGGCTTCCGCGACCAGATGCCGGAGCGGCGCGCGCGCATGTTGAGCGTGGAAGACGCGCCGGTATTATCGGTGCCGGTAATGGCTCCGGATAACTGGATGCGCGAGCGAGAGCAGGCGGCGGCCGAACCAGAGCCGGAACCGGCGCGCTTCATGAGCGAAGACGAGGCGGAAGAAGAGGTGAAGACTGGAGAAGCGTATTATTTCTCGGCTTCACCGGCGGCAACGGTTTCCACGACGGTGAACGTGCTGGGCGGGCCGGTGAAAGCCGCGGAAGCCGACGCGGTGAGCGCGGCGGGCGCCTCTCGCGAGAGAGAGCGGGCGAACGAGCGAGCTGAGGAGCAGGAATATACGCCGCTTCCGCACGACTATGCATCCGAGCTTGGGGGTGGGCCGGCAGCACGGGATCAGAATCGGGGACAAGGGGTGCCGGCGGTATTCCCTGATCCCGGGGGCGATCCGGAACCCGACCTCGACGTTCCCGCGTTTATGCGGCGGTTACAGTTTTAAGCACTTTAGGCACGTGCGGTGACGGATTTCACGTGTTATTTTGAACTGACCGATTGTAATATTGAGCGTAAGGCCGCGGGCTCGCAGGCGGGTCAGGAAGACCAGGGCGGCCAATTATCATCTTAGATATCTTAGAAATAGCTGCTAAAGAAGGGTAGCGGTAAGCAATGTGGGGCCGCTGCATAGATTAGGTCATAGGGCGTTTTTAGCAAGACGCCGTGCCCGCCCATCTGGGCGCGGAATGACCTCGGGAAGGAGTGCGTCCGGTAGCATGCCGGGCGTGCTGCACGAATGTTGCGGTTTGAGGGGAAGCGGCTGGATGAGGTTGTCTTGCTTTTGGGTATGGGTATTGGCATTGGCCGTCGCCGGGGTGAGCGCTCCCGGTGCTCGGGCCACGAACGTTACAAAGACTACACAAACTTCGACAACGGTAACGAGACATAAAGCTAGAAAAACACTCTCTCATGCACGGGCACGCCGGACGGTGCGGCATCACGCAGTAGCGCACACGAGTGGGACGGCGCGGACAGCGGCGCGGACGACCGTGCATTCGACAGTACGGCGCCGGGCTCGGGTACGGCGGGTCAACTATCGCTATCGGCGGCATCGTTATTACCAGACCTGGACGACCAGTTCGTTTGCGCATGGAGACATTTTTTCCAGCGACGTCACGGCCGGTGAGGATCCGATGGTGCGCGAGGCGGCGATTGCCGCGCTAGGCGACATGAACGGTACGGCGGTGGTGATCGATCCGTCGAACGGGCGCATTCTGGCGATGGTGAACCAGAAGATGGCGCTTTCGCCGGGCGGCGAGCCGTGCTCGACGATCAAGCTCGGAATCGCGCTGGCGGCGCTTTCAGAGGGAATTGTCACGCGGGATACGATGGTGCAGCTTCCCGGTTTCCGCATGAACATGACGGAGGCGCTGGCGCACAGCAACAATACTTATTTCGAGACCCTGGGCCGCGAACTGGGATTTGACCGGGTGCGCCACTATGAGACGGAATTCGGCCTGGGCGAACTGGCGGGATGGCACATTGAAGGCGAGCAACTGGGAGTGTATCCGGACCAGCCGATTCCCGAGGCGGAAGGCGGCGTGGGACGGATGTGCAGTTTTGGCCAGGGCGTATCGCTGACGCCGCTGCAACTTGGAGCGCTGGTCGCGGCCATCGCTAATGGCGGAACGCTTTACTATCTGCAGCATCCCACGACGCCGGAAGAAGTGGCCAGCTTTGAGCCCCGGGTCAAGCGGAAACTGGACATTGCGCAGTACATTCCCGATGTTGAGGACGGAATGGCGGGCGCGGTGGAATATGGTACAGCGCGCAGCCTGAGGACGAACTTCAAGGAGTTTCCGGTATTCGGCAAGACGGGGACCTGCTCGAACGAGGGCACGCGATTTGGCTGGTTTGGATCGTTTTCCGAGGGGCCGCAGGGCAAGCTGGTCACGGTATTTCTGCTGGAAGGCGGGCGTCCCAGCTTCGGACCTTACGCGGCGCAGTTGACGGGCGAGTTCTACAAGCATCTGTGGGGGAGCAACTACTTCGCCTCGAAGGGCATGCAGAACGATCAGTCGGCTTCGACTACGGGTTCGACTGCAGGTTCGGCGACGGGCAGGGCGGAATAGGAGCAGCGAAGTTGCTTCATGAGCGGAGGCCGCCTGAGGATGGGCGGCCTCTGCAGTTTAAGCGTCGGTTCGGCCGTGGTCGGCCGCTTTTAAAACTACGCGCACCGAAATCCACGTAAAATCATCGCATAATACAGGAATCCCTGCCGGTGTGAGACCGGATGCTTCCCAAGGGCGAGGCGGGGATCCGACTTTTTCTGCTCGAGGCCGAAGCGCTGATGGAATTACCTACGCACGTTGTGCTGATGTACGGATACCTGTTGCTGTTCTGCTGGATGCTGGTGGAGCAACTCGGGGTTCCGCTGCCTGCGGCGCCGGTGCTGGCGGCGGCGGGGGCGCTGTCGGCGTCGCGGCAGTTGAGCTTCGGGCTGGCGCTGGCGGCGGGCGTGGCGGGTTCTCTGGTGGCGGACACCACCTGGTTTTTTGTGGGGCGGAAGTACGGTCATCATGTGCTGCGCGTGCTTTGCAAACTCTCGCTGGAGCCGAACACGTGCGTGCGGCGGACGCAGGACTCATTCGGCCGGCGACGAAGGCAGACGCTGCTGGTGGCGAAATTTGTTCCTGCGCTGGCTACGCTGGCTGCGCCGGTGGCGGCACAAAACGGCATGAGCTACGGCGAGTTTGTGCTGTTCGACGGGCTAGGCAATGTGCTTTGGGTGGCCACTGTGCTGGCGGTGGGCCGATTCTGCTGCGACCTTCTGAAGCGCGATCCTGGCCTGCTGAACTTGGCCGGGCGATTCTGGCTGGCGCTACTTCTGCTGGCGGTGGTCGGTTTTATTCTCTGGCGGGTTGCGCGGCGGCGGATGTTTTTGAGGGAACTGGCCGCGGCGCGGGTGGAACCGGAGGATCTGAAACGGCAACTCGAAGCGGGTGAGGCGGTGTTTATTGTGGACCTCCGCCATCCACTGGAGCTGCTGCCCGATCCGTTTACGCTGCCGGGTGCGGTGCACTTCTCGCCAGATGCGCTGGCGGCGCGGCACACGGAGATTCCGCGCGACCGGGACATCGTGCTCTACTGCACCTGTCCCAGCGAAGCGACAGCGGCGAAGACGGCGATGCGGCTGCACCGGCTGGGCATCGAGCGTGTGCGGCCGCTGCGCGGCGGATTCGACGAGTGGAAGCGCCTGGGATTTCCCATGGACGCGATTCCACCCGCCGGGCCGCTGGTGGCTGTGGCCGAAGCTAGCTGAAAACCACTCAGGGTTTTTTCCCTTTGTGATGGCCTGGGCCGTGGTGCGAACCGCCGGCTGCGGCCGTTTTGACGAATAAGTCTGCGATGCTGGCGCCGATGGGTACGCCCAGACCGCTACATGGATCAGGTCCGACGGCGGCGTTGTAGAAGCCGTTGCCGCCGGAAGTTATGTCAGTGAAGGCCGACGGATTTTGCCAGAGCGTGGGCGTGACGAAGCCTAGCTTTTTCCCGAAAGCCGCGAAGAAGCCGGCGTAAAGTGGGGCAACGGCGCTGGTGCCTCCGACGACGGCCTGTGAACCCTGCACGAAGATGTTGTAGCCGGTGTTGGGATCGGCGTCGGCGGCGACATCGGGAACCATGCGGCCTTTGCCGAATTTGGTGCCAGCCGGAGCCGGAGGCGCGCCCTTTTGAAAGCTCTGGACAGGGAAAATGGTGGAGTAACCGCCGCCGGTGCCTTCCCCGTTGGTCTGGCCGGGATTGTCGTTCCAGACGGTCTCAGAGGTTTTGGTCTTGTTGGTGCCGCCGCAGCCGACTACATGCGGGCAGGAAGAGGGCACGTCGACGTTGGCCGGCGTGGAGCCGCCGTCGCCGGAGTCGTTGTCGCCGGCAGCAGCGAAGACGGCCATGCCCGCGGCAGTTGCGGCGGCAGCGGCGGATTCCATTTGTTCAGCCGCGGTGTTGCCCCAGTTGGCTTCGTCAGCGCCCCAGGAGATGGAGCAGACGTCGCAGCCGTCACTGGTCGCTTTCTGGACGGCGGATGCGATGTCCTGCGACCAGTACATGCGGATGGTTGCGGGCTGGCCGGTAGCGGCGAAATAGGCGGCGGCTGAAACTTCGATGTCGAGGGCTACTTCCACGTCAGCGTCGCTGGTGCCGGGTGAGTTCTTGGTGCCGTCGACAGAAACGTCGGTGATCTGGGCGACTGGCTGGTTGATGGACTTGAAGAAAGAATTGATGTCCGACTGTACCCATCCGCCGCCGAGCTCGACGATGGCGATGATGCCGCCGCCGGGCAGTTTCGTGGGCCATTTGTAGGCGGTACACAGGTCCGGGACCGACCACGTAATGGGGGCCGGGGCCGCGGCGGGTTTGATTCCCGAAGCTTCATCTTTGCGGAGTTTGAAGTCCGCCTTGATGCCCGGGACGTGCTGGCGCAATTTGAAATAGGGGTGAACCCCGTGGGGGAGACGTCGAATCATACTTACCTCCGTTGATGGGGTGAAGATTAGCGAAGAGGATGGCACAAAGCACCTGTGGATGGCAATGATGAGTTTTCCCGAGGCGCGGAGGAAAGGTCTTAGTATGAGTGAGGAACGGTAATCACCGGGGAGCAGGCAATTGGCATACGACGATCTGCGCGACTGGATCAAAACGCTGGAAAAGCAGGGTGAGCTGAAACGCATCGGCGAGGAGGTGTCTCCGGAGCTGGAGATTGCGGAGATTACAGACCGGGTTTCAAAAATGGGTTCGGGGCAAGGCGCGCGCGGCGGGAAATATGCGCCGGGCGGGCCGGCGCTGCTATTTGAGCGGGTGAAGGGACATCCCGGACACAAGGTGTTGATGAATCAGTTCGGGAGCGAGCGGCGCATGGCGATGGCGCTCGGCGTTGAGCGTCTGGATGAGATTGCCGCTCGTATTTCCGGACTGATGAACGTGAAGGCGCCGGAGGGCCTGCTGGATAAATTGAAGATGCTGCCGCAGCTTGGCGCGCTGACCAGCGCGTTTCCAAGGACCGTGGATGCCAAGGATGCCACATGCAAAGAGGTGATAAAGCGCGAAGGGTTCGACCTGGACTGGTTTCCGATTCTGAAGTGCTGGCCGCATGACGGCGGCCGATTTATCACGCTGCCGTGCGTGCATACGCGCGATCCGCGGACAGGGAAGCGGAATATCGGCATGTATCGCATGCAGGTTTATGACGGGCGCACCACGGGGATGCACTGGCAGCGGCAGAAGGTGGCGGCGGAGCACTATCGCGAGGCGCTGCGCAGGTCTGCGGCTGCTGATGCTGAGGTGCGGGGTGCGATGAGCGCTTCGGCTGCGCGAGTGGCGGCGATGGCAGAGTCGGCGGGTGGAGCGGTGGCAATTCCCGAGGGGCCAGTGGGCGGACTGCCGCAGGTGGCGCTGGGGAACGTAAAGGGATCGCGGCTGGAGGTAGCGGTGGCGATCGGGACCGATCCGGCGACGACGTTTTCCGCCATTGTGCCGGCGCCGCCGGAGGTGGAGGAGTTCCTGATTGCCGGGTTTTTGCGTGGCAAGCCGGTGGAGATTGTGAAATGCGAGACGGTGGATCTGGAGGTTCCGGCGCACGCGGAGATCGTACTTGAAGGGTATGTGGATGTTGGAGAGCTGCGAGGGGAAGGGCCGTTTGGCGATCATACCGGGTTCTACACACTGACCGATGAGTACCCGGTGTTTCATTTGACTTGCATCACGCACCGCAAGGATCCGATTTATGCGGCGACGATCGTGGGCAAGCCGCCGATGGAAGATGCGTGGATGGGCAAGGCGGTGGAGCGGATCTTTCTGCCGGCGATGAAGATGACGATTCCTGAACTGGTGGATGTCAATCTGCCGGTGGAAGCGGTATTTCACAACCTGATGATTGTTTCGATCCGTAAGAGTTATGCCGGGCAGGCACGCAAGGTGATGAACGCGATATGGTCTCTGGGACAGGCGATGTTCACTAAGTGCATCGTGGTGGTGGATGAGGACTGTGACGTGCATAACATACCAGAGGTAGTGTTGCGCGTGGCGAATAACATCGACCCGGAGCGGGATATTCAATTTACGCTGGGGCCGGTGGATTCGCTCGATCATTCCTCGCGGCTGCCTAACTACGGATCGAAGATGGGAATTGACGCGACGCGGAAGTGGAGGGCAGAGGGATTTGAGCGGCCCTGGCCGGCGATGATTGAGATGGATGAGACGACGAAGGCGCGTGTGGATG
Organism: Occallatibacter sp.; assembly: GCA_035935755.1. Classification (GTDB taxonomy): domain Bacteria; phylum Acidobacteriota; class Terriglobia; order Terriglobales; family Acidobacteriaceae; genus Telmatobacter. Next base: position 88,678 of record DASYWU010000046.1, read on the forward strand.
CGATCTGGACGAAGCTTGGGTTATGAAGAATTTGCTTCGGGATCGGAGTGCACCGGCAAAAAGATAGTTATTTATAATTGAAGACGGCGCGAGTCATTCACAAGTCAGTTAACTCGTGCCGTCTAGAAAAAATGATTTGGGTTACTAATATATCGGACTATTTCTTCGTCATCCAAGGCAGCGGCCAGGATCGGACAATGATGTCGTCCGGGCTGGTTATCCTGTAAGGCGAGCCGGGAGCCTCGTGGTAAGTAGTCTCAGTAACTGTAAAAACGTAAAGTTTATTTGCGCTCTGGCTGATTGCGTACAAGTGGTTATTCTTATCCCAGAACATCATGTTGATGGGATTCCTGGTCAGTAATGGCGTGTACTTTGTAGCCGGATTCGCGCCATTGAAGTGCAGGACCTGGAGGCCTTCCTGTCCAGAAATTGCCAGCAGCTTGCCGGATGGAGCCATCTTCAAATCATTTGGGTTAATGATTGCCGTCGTGGGCATGTTGGCATAGGTGCTGGTTGTAGTGAGTTTTCCATTTGTACCAGCGGTCCACGTAGAAATCCGCACCGGAAGGCCGAGGCAGCCGGGTGGATTGGCAGGTGTCTCAGTAATGGCGACGTGGTTGGTGGTATCTGCCGCCGCAAGATCTGGAGCGAAAATGCGGAACCCGCCCGGAGGGCCGGGCAAATATGCGGGCGCGCCGTCGTCATATTCGGTCAGCAACCCGTCTCCTGAACGTCTGAAACCAGGGATCGAATAGATGTAGCATCCGGAAGGGCCTGCTGCATAAGCAAGTGTGTTATTGCCTATGAAGGAGGCAGGATTCGAGTTGCCATACTCCGAGCCTGTGACTGTGTTGCCCAGGTAACTGAGCATGCCTGTTGAGGAATCGAAGGCGTAGGATGCGGTTCCCGAGTTGGCGCAGTCGATGTTGTACTCCTGAAGGTAGAGCGAATGCCCGGTGTGATCGAAGAAGATCGAACCGGCGCTTCCGCAGTTATTCGAGTTATCCAGCGCATAATCGGCATGGGCCACGAATGTGAGCGAGCCATTGGAGTGGATGTCGTAGGTATTTATCAATTGTTCATTTCCGGCGGCCGCTATCAGATATTTACCATCGACTGCCATGGAAGCGACATCTTCATTAAAAGGAGACCCGGGAACCGGAGTTAACCTTCCCTCGGCGTTAGCGGCATAGGCGGTGATCTGGTTAGGACTATAGGAAGTTGGGTTTGGGTTGGGGGTGTTTGCCACGTATATATAAGCCACTGGCGGATCTTTTTTTGCTTTTGCTGCAACAGCCTGTGTTGATGCCGTGAAAAGGCAGAGAGCTGCACACAGGCTCGGAATGCCCACTTCTTTATGGGGGACCATTCGGAGTCTCCTTAATATAGGGCGGCCCGGTCGAACAGGGATTTTGTGCCACTTGATGCGATTGGAGGCGCAGGATCGTCTCAGTGTTGTATGCGAGAGGGAGTTTGTTGTTACAAGGCTTGATGGTTTTTAAGTAATCCGAGGCACGGCAGTGAGTATTCGAGCCGCAAGGCGGATTTCACGGTGCGGCTGAAGAATGAGTGTGCTCAGCGTGACCAGGGAAAAGCGAAGCAAGAGCGGCTGCGGCGGATCCGACGGGCGGCGCAACCGTCAAGGACGCTATTGATTGACGCCGCTGGCGAGGAAGCCGCCATCCACCGGAATTGTCTGTCCCGTAACAAAGGAGGCGCCATCGGAAGCGAGGAAGACGGCGGCGCCGACCAGTTCTTCGGTTTTGCCGAAGCGGCCCATGGGGGTTCGCATGAGCAGTTCCTGGCCACGGGGTGTGCTGTTGAGGAGTTTTTCGTTCAGATCTGTTTTGAAGACGCCGGGCGCGATGGCGTTGACCGTAACTCCTTTTCTTGACCACTCGACGGCCAGCGAGCGGGTGAGCGAGACGACGGCGGCTTTGCTGGCGGCGTAAGCTGTCACTTCAGTAAGGGCGACGAAGCTGTTGAGCGAGGCGATGTTGATGATGCGGCCATAGCCGCGCTCGATCATGTGCTTGCCGAAGACCTGGCAGGCGCGGAGCGTTCCCGTGAGATTGGTGTTGAGGATGTTGTTCCACTCTTCTTCTGCGAGGGTGAGCGTGGGCGTGCGGCGGATGATGCCGGCGCAGTTGATGAGGATGTCCACTTTGCCGAAGGCCTCGAGCGTGGCGGCGGCCAAGGCATCGAGGGAGGCGCGGTCACAGACGTCGGAAGGGATGCGGAGGGTCTTTCGGCCGCGCACCTCGATTTCGCTGGCGGTCGATTCAACCTGTTCTTTGCGGCGTGCGGTGGCGACGACGTCGGCGCCGGCGTCGGCAAGGCCGAGGCTCAGCGCGCGGCCGATGCCGGAAGTACCGCCGGTGATGACTGCTGTTTTTCCTGCGAGGCTGAGAAGGTCAGAGGCCATGGGTTCTCCATTCGAAATCGTAATGTGGTGAGGTCGGGAATTGGCAATGGGCCGGCTTGAGGGGGCGGAGTCTGTTCAGGCCTCCCGAAAATTCCCTCAGCGGCTAAAGCCGGAACTACAAGTTGCCTCTAACGGCACGGATAAATCCGTGCCCTTTCAAAACTGGACGTTCTATGGCACGGACAAATCCGTGCCCTTTCAAAGCTACGCATCGATTCATCAGACAGTGACCGGCACCGAACTTTGCAGCCGGCTGCTATGCGCCCAAAGTCCGAGGCCGGGGTTAGCTACGAAGAAAATCTGCTCGCCGCCGACCTTGTTGTAGCCGTGACGGAGCTTCGCAGGGTCATATTTCTTGAGCATCTGGTTGAGATCGCCGTAGTCAAAGCCGACGCTTTCCACCTCTTCTTTGCTCAAGCGGGCGGGGCACCAGGTGATGGTGAAGCGGCCTTCCGACGAGCCGTGAATGAGGTGGGCAGCGGCGCTGAGATCGCTCCCGAGGTCGGGATTCTTGCGCACCGCTTCGAGGGTGGCCGGCGTGCCGCGGTAACCGTACTTGCGGATGAGCTTGTCGATGCCCTTGTCTTCGCCGAACTCGTGGACGCCGGGGGCGAGCACGATCAACTGCGCGCCGTCGGCGAGCGCCATGCGCGTGCGGTAGACGGCCTTGTTGCCGATCCATGTGGAGTGGAACTCGGAGGGATCGAGGAAGACGACGGCTTTTTTGATGGGCTCGTCCACCATTTCGAAGTTTACCTTGAGGCTCAGTTCGGAGGCCTTGAGGAAGCACTGCATATCGTCGCCGATGAAGAGACCGCGCATGGCGAGGCCGCCTTCAGCTTTGCGGCCGACGACGGTGTGAACGTAGACGATAGGGATTTCGCGCAGGAATTTGTCGGCGGCATAGGTGAGCACGTTGCGCACAGGATTTTCGGCGTGGCCCATGATGCGTTCCATGCCGTAGACGGCGCCGAGATAATGGCTGCGGTTGATGCCTTCGCGGCCGCCGGTGCCGATGAGAATGTTCTTGGTGTAATTAGCCATGCCGATGACTTCGTGGGGCACGACCTGGCCAATGGAGAGGATGAGATCGAAGCCGCCGCTGGAGATGAGCTTGTTGACCTGCGCAGGCCAGGAGTAGTCGAGCTTGCCCTCGGACTGCTCGCGGATGAAATCGGCGGGAACTTCGCCGAGGGTTTCGATGTCGGTGCGCCAGTTGTGGGCGCGGAAGAGCTCCTGCGGCACGCCGGCGAACATGTGCGCGATCTGGTCAGGGCGCATGGGCGTGTGCGTGCCGATAGCGGGAAGCACGGCCTTGAGACGATCGCCGTAGTGCTCCCAGGCGAAGCGCGTGAGCAGGCCGGCACGCGAATGCTCGCGGCTCTGATCGGGAGGGACGGCGAGGACTTTGTTGCGCGGGCCCAGTTTGGCGAGTGCTTCGGTGAGTAACTGCTTTAGCTGCTCGTGCGATAAATCTGTGGTAGTGCTTCCGATGTTGCAATAGAGACTCATGCTGCTATCTCCGCTTTTCTAAGCCCAGGTGCAAGGATGCTGATTAGAAACCACGCGACGATATAGGCGCTGGCGGCGATGAAGAACAGCGGCGCGTAGGTGTGCATGTATTGGAGGATGAAGCCCGCGGCTGAGGCGATGAGGACTCCACCGATGGCGCCGGCAGTGCCGCCGATGCCGGTGACTGAGGCGACTTCGCTGCGCGGGAACATGTCAGAGACAGTAGTGAAGAGATTGGCCGAAAATCCCTGATGCGAAGCGGTGGCCAGACTGAGCAGGCCGACGCATGCCCATTCATTATTCAGGTAGGCAACAAGGAATATCGGGATTACAGCTAGGGCGCAAGTCAACATGGAGGCCATGCGCGCGCGTGCGACCGGCATGCCGAGCTTGATAAAGGGCGCCGGCAGCCATCCACCGAAGACGCTACCCACGGTGGCGGCGGTGTAAACGATGATAAGCGGAAGGCCCAGCGTAGAAAGCGTAAGGTGAAATTTGGTGGTGAAGTAAGAGGGCAGCCAAAAAAGATAAAACCACCAGACTGGATCGATGAGGAACTTGCCGACAACAAATGCCCAAGCTTGGCGATAGTAAAAGAGATCGACCCACGAGGTGGTGGGCTTGGGCGAGTCGGTCATCCCTTCGTTGATGTATTGAAGTTCGGCTCGGCCGAGCCTGGGGTGCTCCGCGGGCTTGCGGTAGTAAATGAGCCACAAGATAATCCAAGCCGTGCTGAAGGCGCCGGTGATGAGAAATCCCGCATGCCAGTTGCCGTGGAAGAGGTGCACCATCCAGGGCACCGCGAGCGGCGCGACGATTGCGCCCAGGTTGGTGCCGGAATTGAAGATGCCTGTGGCCAGCGAGCGCTCTTTTTGCGGGAACCACTCGGCGACGGTTTTGATGGCGACGGGGAAGTTGCCGGATTCGCCGATGCCTAGGCAGAAGCGCGCAAAGCCGAACTCGAGGACCGAGTTGGCGAGCGCGTGACCCCATGCCGACAGGCTCCAGACAACCATGACGACGAGGTAACCGATGCGCGTGCCGACGCGATCGATGAATCGGCCCATGATCAGCATGCCGAGGGCGTAAGCAACCTGGAATGCGTCTACGACGTAGGCGTAGTCCAACTCGGTCATGCCGATGTTGTGCTGGATGGTGGGCTTGAGCAGGCCGAGCACCATGCGGTCCATATAGTTGAGCGTGGTGGCGGCGAAGAGCAGAGCGCAGATGGTCCAGCGCACGTTTCCGATGCGTTCGCTTATCGAAGAATCTTCTTCGGCCTGTGCGTCTGCTGCTATTTTGCTGTCCATCGAAACTCCTTGCTGACCTGGCCTAGAGCCGGTAGGCCTTTTTCACCAGCCCGTAGGCGAGGTCGTGCGCCACTTCGAAGGCTTCGTCTTCGTCGAGGCGGTGCTCGGCGACGAGGCGGGCGAGGAAAGCGCAATCGATGCGGCGTGCGACGTCGTGCCGTGCGGGGATGGACAGGAACGCGCGCGTATCGTCGTTGAACCCGACAGTATTGTAGAAGCCCGCGGTCTCCGTCGTCAGTTCGCGGAAGCGCATCATGCCTTCCGGGCTGTCGTGGAACCACCAAGGCGGGCCGAGGCGCAAGGCAGGGTAGTGGCCGGCCAGCGGAGCGAGTTCGCGGCTGAGGGTGGACTCGTCGAGCATGAAGAGGATGATGGTGAGGTTCTTCTCGTTGCCGAACTTGTTGAGCAGCGGGTGGAGCGCGTCGACGTAGTTGGTGGGGCGGGGAATGTCGGCGCCCATGTCGCGGCCGTAGCGCTCGTAGACGAATTTGTTGTGATTGCGGAAGCTGCCGGGGTGGATCTGCATGACGAAGCCGTCTTCGAGGCTCATGCGCGCCATCTCGGTGAGCATCTGCGCGCGGAATTGCTCCTGCTGGGCGAGGTCGGCCTTGCCGGCGAGAACGGTGGAGTAGAGTTTTGCGGCTTCGGCTTCGGAGAGATCGGCAGTCTGCGCCGTTGGATGGCCGTGATCGGTGGCGGTGCAGCCTAGTTTCTTGAAGCGGGCGCGGGACTTGCGCAATGCGGCGAGGTAGCCCTTCCAGCTACCGGTATCTTCGCCGTGCATCTCACCAAGTTTGGCGATGTTCTCGGCGAAGCCGCTGAATTCGGGATCAACGACCGAGTCGGGCCGGAAGGTAGGCAGGATGCGAGCCTTCCAGCTGGAGGCGCGGATGGCCTTGTGATTGTCGAGCGGATCGTTGGGGGGATCGGTGGTGGCGAGCACTTCGAGGTTGAATTTTTCGAAGAGGGCACGGGGAAGGAATTCGGGCTTGGAGAGCTTTTCGGAGATGACGTCGAAGTAGTGGTCGGCGGTTTTTTCGGAGAGGCGCTCTTTGAAGCCGAAGAGTTCCTGGAAGGAGTAGTCGAGCCAGATGCGCGTGGGGGTGCCGCGGAAGAGGTAGTAATGCTGGGCGAAGATGCGCCAGACTCTGCGCGGGTCTTTGATGACGGCCTGACCGATGCCGAGATCGTCCATGGAGACGCCCTGGCTATAGAGCATGCGGAAGACGTAGTGATCGGGCTGGACGAAGAGGGTGGCGGGATCGGGGAAGGGCTCATTTTTTGCGAACCAAGAAGCCTGGGTGTGCCCGTGCGGGCTGATGAGAGGCAGCTTTGCAACGTGCGCGTAAAGGGCGCGAGCGATTTTCCGCGTGGCCGGGTCGGCGGGAAAGAGGCGGTCTTCGTGGATGAGCATGGTTGTGATTCTACCCCTTGGAATTTTACGTGGCTCCGGTCTGACCAGAGCGAAGGTCAACCCACAAGTATACAAACCGGGTGGGCGATGCCGATGCGCGCGGGCACAGGCGGAAGTTTTTGCAGCGCGGATTTTTGGTGCGCGTATGAGGAGCGGCTGGGAATGAAGAAATGCGAGGAGTTGTCCTACCTCTCGAGGTTTGCGGCAGTGGAGAGGTGAATTTGTCGCGATATTGGCGGAGGGGCTATAGTTGGGGCGGCGCGTGCGCTGCGCAGAGGGTTTCGAGAGGCAGCATGAAATTTCGGGAGCGGGGATGAAGTTTTTGATGGGATTTGCGGGCCTGGTTCTGGTGGCCAAATTGGCGGGTGGCGCTATTGCGCGCGCGCAGCAACAACCGCTGAGCGTGCAGGCGGCGAATGCGGCGATGGAGAAGTGGCCGGGCGGGATTTTTTCCGCGGCCGGTGCGCCGCCGGCACGGACATTTGGGCAGGATGTGCTTCTGGAGGGCCTAAAGGCGGTCTGGAAGAACACGGTGGACCGGCAGGATTATTTATACATTGAGCACTCGGTGAATTTGCTGGTGAGTCCGGAAGGAGAGCTGCCGTCGTTGAAGGTAAAGGAGAATGCGGAGGAGACAATTCAGCTTGGCGAGCCGCTGATGCTGTTGTATGGGGTGACGCTGAACAAACGCTACTACAATGCCGCAACGGCGCTTGACGAGGGGCTACTGCATCAGTCAATGCTGTTCGGCTACGTGGATGATGCTTTTTTGACGGCATACGCCTTGAAATTTCACCACCCTGAAGTATTCCCGGAGATCGCAAAGCGGTTCCTGTTGAACGAGGAGCAATTTCGCAGCAGTCCGCTGCACGATATGTATATGCGGCGGATGGGCGGACTGCAGACCATGGCCTCCTATATTGCGACGCTGGCGGATACGATCCCGCTGCTCCCCGAGGATTCCGCGGCGCGGAGCGAGCTCATCGCAATTCTTAATGAGGACGCCGCGATTGTCGCTCGCGAGCAGAACGCAAAGACGGGCCTGTGGAACGAAACGATGGAGAAGGCCCCAGCAGTCGTAAACATCCCCGATGCTGCTGCCCCGTGCTTGTTCATTTATGCGCTGGCAAAGGGTGTGCGTCTCGGCTATCTGCCGGAACGCTACGATGTAGCGGCGGAGCGCGCATACCGGAGCGTGCTGAGCCGCTATGTGACTGAGGGCGCGAACGGATCGTTTGCGCTGCATGGAATACTTGACGGACCGTTAGAGATGGGCGCGTTCATATTGGCTAGCACGGAAATCGAGAACATAAAGAACGCGAAAGTCGGGCGCGGCGACAACGTGATGGTCGACGGCTGGTTCAACAGCCAGAAGATGAAGGATGCGACGGGGCAGGAAATCTATTTCCATTACAAATGGGAAGAGGAGAGCAATCCTGGATATTCGCTCTGGGGGCATGCATTCCGGAATTTTGGTGCGCGGACGACGACGCTGTATGCAGAGCCGACCTTTGAGAACCTGCAGCCGGCGCAGGTTTATATCATCGCGTCGCCGGATAATCTCGACAAGAATCCGCAGGCGCATTTCGCGAACGCAACCGATGCGAAGGAGATTGCGAAATGGGTGAAGGCCGGCGGGGTGCTGGCCATTATGGAGAACGACACTTCGTTTGCGGACCTCGATCACTTCAACGTGGTGGCGGAGAAATTCGGGATTCACTTCAACAGCACGCTGCGCATGCACGTAGTGGGCACGGACTGGACGATGGGCAGGTTCTATATCGATGGCAAGGGGCCGATCTTCCACTATCCGCACACGGCGTATGTGAAGGATGTGTGCACGATTTCGGTGAAGCCTCCGGCGGTTCCGGTATACAAGCATGAAAAGGACATATTCATGGCCGAGGCGAAGTACGGGAAGGGAACCGTGTACGCCATGGTCGATCCGTGGTTTTACAACGAGTACACGAATGGGCTGAAGTTGCCGGCCGAGTATGACAATTATGCGGCGGGAGTGGAGTTGGCGCGGTGGCTGCTGGAGCAGGTGCCGAAGGAACAGGGAACAGGGAACAGGGGTCAGGGATCAGGGAGTGCTGCGACACAGCCATAAAATGGAGATGTATTCGATTTGCGAAATGGAGCTCCCAGGTCTCATCCGCCGCGGCGGAAAGAGCTGGAGTGAATGTTGAAGCGCTTGGGCTGTGGAGGTTTCCCACCCTTTTCACGATGAAACTGTGAAAAGGATTGGGCACGGAGTTGTGAAGATCGATTTGGAGGAAGGATGAAGACGGTATTGATGGCCGATCCGGTGCGGTATCCGCGGATGACGACGGAAGAGATTCGCGAGACGTTTCTGCTGGACGGGCTTTGCGAGGCGGGAAAGATTCAACTGAGTTACGTTGACCTGGACCGGTCGGTGGTGGGGTTTGCCGCGCCCGCGGACGGGCCGGTGTCGCTGCCGACTTATCCCGAGCTGCGGGCGAATTATTTCACGGAGCGGCGCGAGTTGGGCGCGCTGAATGTGGGCGGAAGCGGAAAGATCACGGTGGGCGGCAAGAGTTATGACGTGGATAATCTGGACGTGCTGTATATCGGGCTCGGAAATGAGCAGGTAAGTTTCGAATCGAAGGACAAGTCGGCGCCGGCGTACTTTTATCTGCTGAGTTATCCCGCGCATGCGAGTTATCCGGTGGTGTTGGTGAAGAAGGACGACGCCAATCCGACGACGATTGGCAGCGCGGAGACGTGCAATCACCGGACGATTTTCAAATACATCCATCTTGAAGGCGCGCGAAGCTGCCAGCTTGTGATGGGCGTGACGCACCTTCACTCGGGTAGCAACTGGAACACCATGCCGCCGCATACGCATATGCGTCGCTCGGAGATTTACATGTACTTCAATCTGCCGGCGGATGCGCGAGTGATGCACTTCATGGGCCCGGCCGACGAGACGCGGCATATTGTGATGAAGGACAAGGAAATTGTGGTGTCGCCGGGCTGGTCGATTCACGCGGGCGTGGGGACGCGGGCGTACAGCTTCTGCTGGGGCATGGGCGGCGAGAACCAGAATTACGCGGACATGGATCCGGTGACGGTGGAGAGCTTGAAGTGAGCTTCTAGCTTTTAGCTCTTAGCTTTTAGCTCCCGAATCCAAGAGCCAAGCCGTGGGTTGCGTTTGAGTCACAGACCGCGTCACTGGTTCTCGCCGCGCACATAAAGGACCGGGCCCGTGGTACATACCGTGGGCAAGCCGCGCGGCGGTTCGCTGATCAACGGGAAACACCGCAATCGGCGACGCTAGAGTGAACTCCATTTGAGACTCGGCAGGGATGAGAGCGATCGATGGAGGTGAAGATGCGGCAATTGCAATGCCGGCGCCAGCGCCCACGCCCGCTGCAGCGCTATCGGCGAGGAGCCGCGGCCCTTCCTTCACATGCATATCCATCAAGCCGGCACGAGTATCCATCGCCAGCGCCCCCACGGCTGCGCCGGTCGTAACCTTGTTGACGGTCGGGCGCGTCTTGCTTTGTCCAACGACTTTGAAAGGAGGCGTGTAGAGGCGGAAGGTCCTGCCACCCAGGTTCAGTGCGGTGAGTTCCAGAGTGAGATGGGATGCCCCGGTGAGTCGCCCGGCCTGTTTTGACGACACTACGGTTCCGAACACCGTTGCACCGCATGGAATTACGAGGATGCCCTCGACGAGCACGTCGCGTGTCACGGTGAAGGAGAGTTTTGCGCCTGCCTTGGTTGTGCGCGAACTGATGGGCATGTCGTTGACGACCTGCAACGGCGTGCCCTCAAGCACCGTAACGGCGCTGCCGGTGGCGAAGCGTGCTGTAGCCGTTTCAGCCGTTGAGGAGGATTCGCTGCTTACTGAAGCCGGCGGAGTGTTCCGCGCAGAAGCGGCAGGTTGAGCAGAAGACGCCGCCGCGGGAAGCGTTGCCTGAGAACATTGCGCCGACGCGAACGAAAAGCCAAAGGTGAGCAGCATGACCGGCAAACAAATCGCCAGAAGCGCGTTTGCAGCGACCGAAGTCGTTGGCGACGGGTCAGACACGGAGTGGGTTCCCTCCCGTCAATTGACTTGGGGAGAGCATAGCGCTTCCGGGCGAGGTGCGCTTAAACAGCTGCAGGTAGCATGCGCCGCGAAAGCTGAGAACTAGAAGCTAGCCGCTTTCGTTAGACGTTATATGTTCCCGACGACACCCGTCCGCCATGCCCGGTCCAGTTGGTGTGGAAGAACTGGCCGCGGGGTTGGTCGACGCGCTCGTAGGTGTGGGCGCCGAAGAAGTCGCGCTGGGCCTGGAGCAGGTTGGCGGGAAGACGGCCGGTGCGGTAACCATCGAAAAACGCCAGCGCGGTGGAGAATGCCGGCGTGGGCACGCCTGCTTTTACCGCGTGCACCAGCGCCTTGCGCCAGGAAGCCTGGTACTTGGTGAGGGCGTCCTTGAAGAAGCTGTCGAGCAGCAGGTTGGTGATGCCGGGGTTCTTGTCGAAGGCTACCTTGATCTTGCTCAGGAAGATGCTGCGGATGATGCATCCGCCGCGCCACATCAGGGCGATGCCGCCCATGTTGAGGTTCCAGTTGTTTTCTTTTGCGGCGGCGCGGAGCAGCATGTAGCCCTGAGCATAAGAGATGATCTTGGAGCAGTAGAGCGCGCGGCGCACATCTTCAATGAAGACTTTGCGGTCGCCAGAGGCTTTGCGCAAGCGGGGCCCCTTCAGGATTTTTGACGCGGCGACGCGCTCTTCCTTCAGAGCCGAGAGACAGCGGGCAAAGACCGATTCGCCGATGAGCGTGACCGGCTGGCCGGTGTCGAGGGCGCTGATGACTGTCCATTTGCCGGTGCCTTTCTGACCGGCGGTGTCCAAAATTTTGTCGACCAGCGGAGAGCCGTCTTCGTCCTTTTTGGCGAAGATCTGGCTGGAGATTTCGATCAGGTAGCTGTCAAGCTCGCCTTTGTTCCATTCGGCGAAGACTTCGTGCAACTCGTCGGGGGTGAGGCCGAGGCCGCGCTTGAGCAGGTCGTAGGCTTCGCAGATGAGCTGCATGTCGCCGTACTCGATGCCGTTGTGGACCATCTTGACGAAGTGGCCGGCGCCGTCTTCGCCCACCCAGTCGCAGCAGGGGGTTCCGTCTTCGACCTTGGCGGCGATGGATTGCAGGATGTCCTTGACGTGGGGCCAGGCGGCGGGATTTCCCCCGGGCATGATGGAGGGGCCGTGGCGCGCGCCTTCTTCGCCGCCGGAGACGCCGGTGCCGATGAAGAGAATGCCCTTGGCGGCGAGGTCTTTGGTGCGGCGGTTGGAGTCGGTGAAAAGCGAGTTGCCGCCGTCGATGATGATGTCGCCGGCTTCGAGATGCGGGGCGACCTGATCGATCATGTGGTCTACGGTGTCGCCGGCCTTGACCATGAGCATGACGCGGCGCGGGCGCTTCAGCAACGAAGTAAGTTCTTCAATGGAATGCGCGCCGACCACCTGCGTGCCCTCGGCTTCGTTGGACAAGAAGTCGTCCACTTTGGAGACGGTGCGATTGAAGACGGCCACTTTGAAGCCGTGGTCGTTCATGTTGAGGACGAGATTCTGTCCCATTACGGCAAGGCCGATGAGTCCAATATCACAGGATGCTTCCGCCATTATTTTTTCTCCGAAGGGTCATCTTATCATCGGGGCGTAGCAGGTTTTTGACAGGAAACTTCACGCGAATGTTCATCATCCAGCAGGCATGCACAGAAAAATCGTTTCGAAACTTCGGAAGGGGAGTAACTGGAAGGCTGCGGTGCTGCGATTCAATTGGCGATCGCGCAAACGCGCGGCACGTGGGAGAGTACGCTCCCGTTGGCGACGATTCGAAGGACCAGCTTGCGGATAAGAGTGTAGACCGAAAGCGAGTTCGTACCCATTTCGAGGAAGATGGGAGTGACCGGTCCGGGGAAGTTAAAGAAAGTAAGCTTCAGCGGTGCCAGGTGTTGGTTGGCGCCTGCGCAAAACCGGGCTTTAATTTGGCGCCAAATGCAGAAAACGTATGTCAGATAGGGATCAATTATGACATTAACGTATTTATAATGTGTAGTTTGAATCGATTTTAACGGCTGTGATGCTGCGCTGCACTTATACGCAACGGGACGTGATTTTTCTATTGATTTTTGAAGAAAATATCCCTAAAATGAAAACAAATGGATGCCTCGGGGTACCGCCAGGCCCCCAACCGCGCCCGAGGACAGCAAGACAAAATTCACGCCTTCTTTAAGGAAAAAACATCGATGGCAAAACGTCGCGGAAATCCGAATTGGGGCAAGCCGGAGCCCATCGGCCCAGTTGTGCCCACTGTTACGTCGTTTGAACAGATTGTAAAAGAATTCAAACTTCCACCCGATCAGTACATTCGCTCCACCCGCCTTCGCGAGTGGGCGCGGCGGAACAAGAATTCCAAATACATTCCCGAGGCACTGTTGGAAGCCTGGGGTTTCGAGATCGAGTCTACGTTGTAGCAGACCGGGCTCTCCATTGACAAAGGCGCCGCCTCGTGCGGCGCTTTTGCTTTTATGGCTTGCTGGGTGAGAATAGGGGGGGCAAGCCATGCCACCGACAGGCCACGCTACCGAGCCTCCATTCACCGACGTCCCCGGCGCGCTGGACGAAATACGCGCGGGGCGGATGGTGGTTGTAGTAGATGACGAGGACCGGGAAAACGAGGGCGACCTGACCCTGGCCGCCGAGCATGTGACGCCGGAAGCGATCAACTTCATGGCGCGCAACGGCCGCGGGTTGATATGCCTTACGCTGACCGAGGAGCGAGCCGATTATCTGCGCCTGCTGCCGATGACCCAGCAGAACTCCTCGCGCTTCGGCACGGCTTTCACCGAGACCATCGAAGCGCGCGAAGGGGTGACCACAGGAATCTCTGCCGCGGACCGGGCGCACACCATTCGCACGGCCATCGATTCCAGAACGACGTGGTCCGATCTGGCGCGTCCGGGGCATGTTTTTCCGCTGCGTGCGCGGCGGGGCGGGGTGCTGGTGCGCGCGGGACAGACAGAGGCGTCAGTCGACCTGGCGCGAATGGCTGGGTTGAATCCGTCAGGCGTGATTTGCGAGATTATGCGCGACGACGGGGAGATGGCGCGCATCCCGGACCTGATTCCGTTCTGCAAGGAGCATGGACTGCTGATCCTGACGGTGGCGGAGCTGATCCGGTACCGGTTGCGGCACGAGCGGTACATTGTGCGCGCCGGCGAGAGCGTGATTCAGACGCGCTATGGCGCATTCCGCATGATTGCCTATGAAAGCCAGGTGACCGGCGGCGAAAGCCACATTGCGCTGGTGCGAGGGGACCTCTGTGCGGACTGCCCGGCATTCAATGGCGGTCCGGTGACGGACGGGAATGGCAGCGAGACGCGGACGCCTTGTCCGCGAGCGGTGTTGGTGAGGGTGCATACGCGATGCACGGCAGGCGATGTGTTCAATGCCGATTGCCGTTGCCGTGAGATTCTGGATCAATCCATGCGCATGGTGGCGGAAGAAGGATGCGGCGTTGTTCTGTACCTGCACAACACGTCGCGCGGGTTCGACATCGAGCAGACGCCGGCTGAAGTCTTTGGTCCGGGCGGTGCGGTGATGCCGGAGACCCAGCGTGAGAGCGGCGTAGGGCGGCTGATTCTGCACCGCGAACTGCGCGCGCGCGAGGGATCGCAGGCGCGCAACGGACGCATTCTGCGGGCGATCGGACTGGGCGGCCAGATACTTTCGGACCTGGGGATCCAGCGAATCCGATTATTGTCGAATACGCCCATGCACATTCCGGCGCTGGAGGGATTCGGGCTGGAGATCGTGGAGCAGGTGCCGATTCCGGTGGAGGAGTGCAGCCGGGTTTGATGCGTGAATGCGGCGGAGGCGGCCGCGACAAATCTGCCAACTCACAAATCAGGATTATGACGGGTCGAGCTATGCGTCGCCGTATACCGGAATGGATGCGGCGTTGATGAGCAAGGCATCTTCGCTGCAAAGGAACAGGATGACGCGGGCAATCGCCTCGGGCTTGGGCCATTTGGCAAAGTCGGCATTGGGCATCGCCTGGCGGTTGGCTTCAGTGTCGATGATGCCGGGCAGTACGGAGTTGGCACGCACGCCGGTGCCTTTGAGATCGGCGGCGAGCGAATCGATCATGGCCACGGCGGCGGCTTTGGAAGCTACGTAGCCCGCCGCGCTGCCTGCGTGATCGACTGCGGCGCGCGAGGCGATGTTGACGATGGCTCCGCTGCCCTGCTGGAGCATAGGCGGGAGCACGGCGCGAAGGAGCGAGTAGCCGGTGCGGAGATTCAGAGCGAGCATGCGGTCAAATTCGCCGGCATCGGCCTGCCAGAATTTGGCGCCCCCGGCCCAGGCTCCGACGGTATTGACGAGGATGTCGAGATGGCTGTGGCTGGCGAGGATTCCTTCAACCAGGTTGGTGACGGCGGCGCTGTCGGAGAGGTCTAGGACATGGCCCTCGAGCGACGCGGCATCACCGGCGAGTTTAGCCAATGCATCCATCTCTGACTGGCGACGATAAGGGACGACAACTTGGGCTCCTTCCGCGAGGAAAGCAAGGCTCACGGCGCGGCCAAGGCCGCCGGCGCCGCCGGCAACGAGCACGACTTTGCCGGCGAATCTTTTTGGGGATGAGTCCGCCACGGCTGGACCTCCTCTGGCTAGTATCTCGCCGCAGGCTAGAACGCGTCCTCATCGACCAGGGTAACCAGCGAGTAGCCGGGGTCGAGGCATCCGTCCGCGATCTTGAGATTGGCGGGAGCGTAGGTAAGGCCATAGCGCACCCGCACGGCCACGCTGTTGGAGATTTTCGATCCGGCCGCGATGGGGCGCCAGTGCGGCGGTCCGTCGACCGGTTTCCAGGATTCGTTGATGGCATCGAGCGCGAATTTGGCGGGCATGGAGGAGAATTGCGCCGCAACTGCGGAATCGACGGAGAGCCCTAGCGCCTGGGCTTTGCCGAGCATCCAGCCAAAGGTGATGTCGCAGAGGCGAGTGCCGGCGTCGACACTGCCGCCCTGCTGATTGCCTCCGCCCACATCGCTGTGGCAGCCGGAAAACCAGACCTGCTCCAGGACCTGGCCGGCAACCGGCGCCGAGGTCCAGAGAGTAGCGGGAAACTGCGGGCGTTTTTCATCGATGGACAGGGCGTGGAACGCGTTTTTCACGTTGGGATGAAGGGTGGTATCGAGGAAGCCGTAGATTTTTTCGTCGATGCCGCCAAAGATGGCGGGGATTCCGAGGGATCCGACCGTATCCCAGACGCCGACCATCTTGATGCTCGCCCCAACCAGGCCGCACGGGCCGAGGGCTGCGAGCAGGGAGGCGCGGTTAACGGGGTCGCGGTAAGCGGCGAAGGCGCGGGCCACGCAATCGTCGGTGAAGTTGCCGCTGGGCAATCCGCAGATGGCAATGAATCCGGCGATGCAGCGGGCCGTGTATGCGCCCCGGCTGAAGCCGAAGAGGAAGATGTCGTCGCCGGTCTCGTAGACGTGCGCGATTTTGGTGAACCCGTCGCGGATCTTTTGCAGGATGCCTTCACCGAAGGAACCCTGAATAACGCGGCCAAGACCGGTTGCATCGGCGCCTACTCCATCATCGTAGAACGTCACCTGGTCGGAAGTTACCGCGAGAGCTTTGTAGAGGCGATAGACGTTGGTGTTGCATTGCGGCGTTTGCCAGGTTCCGTCAGCACAATACGCGATTCGCTTGGCCATGCCGTTCCTCCTCGAGGCGGACAACGAGAGATTTTTTTGAACGCGAGAAGCGGGAAAGCAAGGCGCAAAACCGGCAGGAGCACGGTTCCGCGCGGAAGTGAAACCTTGAAGTTGCGACAAGTGTACAACGTGGCGCGAGTAAGCGGCGACGGCCCCAAGTGAATCCTGTGGATAAGAACGGGATTGCCGCTTGACAAGTGTTCTTCTTCAGGATGAAATGCTGGCATGAAATCAGACAAGCTGTTGAAACCCACCCGAGGGTGGACGGGAGTGCGATCGATCGTTCCGGCAGCCGGGGTCCTGATTTTGTTCGCGGCGCTGTCAGGATGCTCGTCCGCGCCGCTGGCCAAACACAGCGTGGCGTTTTCTGCGGCGCTGGCGCCCGTGGTGGACGAGTCGGCGGAAATTTATCGTGACGCCGTGGCCGTTCATAACCAGCGCGAAGGGTACGATGCGGTGGTCGCGTATCAGAATAAAGACGCGACTTACAATCCGCGCAACGCGCCAGTGCTGATGACGGACAAAGATATCCAGACGAGGCTTGCGACCCTGGCCGCACTGCAGGTGTATGCACAATCTCTGATCGACATCACGAAGGGACCGGCTTCTGCGGATATCGATGCGGCTTCGCAATCAGCGGGAAACAGCCTGACGGCAGTGGGCAACGACCTGGCGCCGTCGATTGAGAGCGTGCTGGGGATTTCGGCGGCGCCGGCCTCGACTACGGAAACGACGGTGACCACGACCTCCGGCGGGAGCACAACTACAACCTCATCATCGGAGAGCGCGCCGGCACTTTCGTCGCAGGTGAGGAATGGGATCAGTGCGGGCGTGAATGCCCTGGCACAGTTCCTGGTGAGCAGAAAAGTTGCGAATGAATTGCCGCCGAAGATTGTGCAGATGGATCCGAACGTCGAGGCGGTCTGCGAGGCGCTTGCCAAGGATGTGCAGGCGATTAATTCGATTGAGCAGCGTGACTACGATTGGATTCTTGATAAGGAGAAGCAGTTCATCCTGGAGGATGAGAAACCGGGGACAAATGCTAACCCCGAGTTGTGGCGCGCGGAGATCATGAAGCTGCCGGAGATCGCGCGCAAACAGAAAGCTGCGAAGGAGAAGCTGACTGCGCTTCATGAAGCCCTCGTCAACCTGGCAATGACGCACCACGCGCTCGCCGCCGAGGCGCAGGGTAATAATCCCCAGGCACTGCAGGAAAAACTGGCGGAACTCTCCGATGCGGGGAGCAAGCTGGGCAAGTTCTATTCCTCGCTGCCGGCAAAGTAAGTGGGAAGGAGAAAGCAAGTGAGCACGACAGACGTAAACAAGCTGCCCGCAAATGTTTCGATTCCACTTAGTCCGGACGTCAGAGCGGCTTACCAGGATTTGTACAACAAGATTCAGACCGAAATCGACGGCACCATGGACCTGGTCGCCGTTGAGGCTTTGAATCCGCAGTTGAATGAAGTTGGCCAGGTACTGACCAAGGACGATGAGTACAGGCTTACCCAGGATACGGCTATCTTCGCGGCGCTGAAGACGCAGGTTATTTCCGTGAACCAGGGGATCAAGACATTGCGAGCCGAGATTGCAGCGACCGCTTCCCACTTCGCCACTGCCGGCGCAATCCTGGGTGCGATTGACAAGGTGCTTACGCTGGTGCCGGGATTGTGAAGAAGCCCGGTGCGGCGCGCGGTGAATCAAAGCAGGCCGGGCGCACGCCTGCCGCCGGCAGCTAAGCGGCGGGGCCGTGAATCTCCTCAGAGTCAACATTCTGCCGGATTTAGGAGCATCCCAGGACGCCCTCCGTCTTTGGCGTTGTCGCCGCGGTTACGAAAGAGGAGTAACTGTCCCCGCAGGTCCTTAGAAGAGTGGTATATAAGAGACAAATACAGTTCCGCTGAGATTCTCTGAGCAGAACACGCAAGGTTTGGCGATCATGCGCGCAAAAGAGGAAGCCTTACCGCCCGGACAGATTGACCCCAGGCAGCTTCACAGGCTTTTCTATGTCGACCACTTCTGCCTGCTCGCGGCGGCCATCGCTGCGGTGGTCAACTTATTCCCCGCCGTGTTTACCGATGTTCAGAAGGTATTTCCGGCGGAGTGGGTGGACTCGCGAAGCTTCTGCGCAATAGTGACGCTCTGCGCGGCCATGTCGCTCTTTCTTTCCGAGGAGACACAGTCGGATACCTGGAAATGGAGTGGCAGAATCTTCGGAGTGTTTGCGTCAATGCTTGCAGCGGCACCTTTATTGGCGCGGTTTTCCGGGGCGCCATCGAGTCTAGCCCGGCTATTGAATCAAGGCCCGGCTGCTGTCACGCCTGGCTCTCTGGAGGTTTCGGCTGGCACTTTTTTGATGCTGGGAATCGCGATACTTCTTATCTCGTCCAAAGAAGCGATTCCAGGACGCATCGCAGACGGAACTGTAATTCTACTTTCGGTCGTGGTGTTGTCGTTAGTATTGGATTTTCTGTTTGGGGCGACCGGAATTTCGGGAGCATCGACAGCGCGTCTAATCCCTCTTTCAACTGTCTGGTGCCTTGCACTGTTGACCCTTGTAGTAATTTTCAGACGTTCGGAACGCGGTTTTTTGTCGATCCTTTGGGGATATGGAACCGGCAGCCGGCTGGCTCGAATGCTGGCGCTGCCTCTGCTCCTGCTGCCGTTGTTTCGCGAGATTCTGCGGGCACATATGCTTAAAACCGGCCTTATCCCGGCGCGCTACGCCGGAGCAGTGCTGGTTTCGGTAGGAACGGTATTGACTGTCATTCTGCTCCTGGTTATAGCGAGGGTGATCAACAGGATGCAGGAAAACGTACAAGAGCTGACTTTGCGCGACGAACTGACGGGCCTGCACAGCGTGAAGGGGTTTTATTTGCTCGCCGAGCAGGCATTCCGCTATTCGCGGAGAGTCAACATGCCATTTGGCGTGCTCTTCGTTGACATGGACAACCTGAAAATCATCAACGATCAGCTTGGCCATAGCGTGGGCTCGGTGTCGCTGGTGGAGACGGCGAAGCTGCTGCAAGCGAATTTCCGCGAAACCGACGTGATAGGAAGAGTAGGCGGAGACGAATTCATTGTCGCCGGCCAGTTCGCTGAACACGAGCTTCTAGGTGCAATGGAACGCCTGCGGTTGGCGTCGATACGAAAGAACCAGGCGGCCGAGCAGCGATTCTCCATTAGTTTGAGCTTGGGTTATGCGGTGACGGAAGATTGCGCCCATGACAACCTGCGCAACCTGGTGAAGCGGGCAGATGAGGCGATGTACATTGAAAAGCGCGCGAAGAAGAAGGTGCTGCCGCCAATGGCGATTCCCAGCGAAGCCACTCACTGATCGATCGAAGAAGACTTGACGACTCTTGCCACGCCGAATTGCTGATTCCCCGCATCACCCTGATCAGATCCGCGCCAAGCTGCGCGTGCGATAGAGGATGATGGGCTGCTGCGCCGGCACGTCGATGGTGACACGGCCAGCTTTCACGCTGAAATTCGCGCGCTCGCGCTTGCCAACGGAGAGCGCAGCCGCCACTGCCGAGGAGGCGCTCCATCCTTCAGGCCACGTTGCGGTGAGCTGCTGCGCACGCGTTGAATAGAAGCAGATGCGGTTCGCGTCGAGCGGGCAATAGACGGCGTCCTGGTTGGCCACTTCGTTGCCTTCGAGGATGACGCGGTAGGTCTGCGCGGCCCAGTCGATTTCCACGCGCGTGTCGCCCTGGTAGGCGGTGGACGTGCGTTGGCCGACGCGTACGAATGCGCGGATTTCGCGCTGATGCAGGTGCAGCCACGGGACCACAACCAGGTAGTACATGTCAGCGATTTGCTTGCGGTCGGTTTCATAGCTCATGATCGCGTGCAGACTGGCGCCCCAGAAGAGATTTTGAGCGCGCAGCTCGAATCCGTTGTTGCGCATGCCGCTGCCCAGTCCCCACACCGCGCTTTTGCCATAGACAAGCTGAAGCAGCGGGATGGAGTAGCCGCCGAGCGGCGCCGAGTCAGAAGGCTGCGCATACCAGAAGGCGCTGATGTGGCCGATCATGGGATAACGTAGCGCTTCCGATGTCACATCGACGCCGTGTTTGGCGAATTCCTGAAGAATGCGGTAGCGGCCCTGGCGCAGGTTGCGGATGCCGCTGGCCGGGTAGCGGCGGTCCCAATCATTGCGAATGGCGTAGTAGGAGAGCACGTCAATATGCGTGGTGCCGGGAAGCTTATAGTGCTGGCATGTGTAGCGGACTCTCTCCACTCCGGGGCGGTTCTCCATGTACTTGGCCAAGCCCTGGATGTACGATGCTTCGCCAGTCCAGGCGCGGCTTTCCCATAACTGACCGTCGGGCCGCCAGGCAATCATGTTGGGATTCCAGGAAGGGCTGCTGCGATAGGCGTCGTCGTAATTATCGGAGATCGTTATTAAAGCGTTGTGTGCGGGACCGCGCGACATTAACCGCATCATGCCTTCATAGCCGCCGATGCGCTCGTCAACCTGGTTCACAGCGGGGTAGCCGGTGTCTTTGCCGCGAAACTGCCAGCCCCACAGGTGGGCAATTTGCGGAGCGCGATCGGTGAGGTCGGCGATGTCAGAGATGAGCTTTTCACACTGGTCGAAAGTGCTGGGCGGCGCCGGGCGGTTGGGCAGGTCGCAGAAGATGCCGTACATGTAGCGGTCGTGATAGAGCGCTTTGGGCATTTTGGGCATGCGATCGCGGACCATCTTGCCGGCGGCGAGCCATGCATCGCGGGGGTCGCCGGTGACGGGCAGGAAGTCAAGGCGTGTGGAGGGAGTGTCTTCAACGATCAGGTTGGGCGTGCCCCGGCCGCCGCAACTGAGAGGAGCGCCGTTGCCCAGATTCATGTCGTAACATTTGCTGCCGTTCACACGGTGGGCGCGGCCGGAGCCGATGCTGGCGCGGCGGGAGCCCTTGTCGCCGCTGATGACGACGTCAGTGGTATCCATGAAAGCCGTGGTTTCCTGCAGGCAGAGCATGTGCGCGGTGCCCACCATGGCAATGGGCATGGTGCTGTGGATGCGGCCCCAAAAGCGGTTGGGCGGCAGCGTGCCGGCCGTGGATTCGGCGAGCGAAATGAACTTGCCGCCGGAATCGCCGTAAACGAGCCACGCGGACGGGTCTTCTTCGCGAACGGTGGCGAGATGGGGCATGGCGACGTCGATGAGCTGAAAGCCGGGCTGCTCGCCGATGTTGTCCATGGTGATGAAAAGGGAAGCGTCGCGTAGCTGATAGCGGATGCGGAAGGTGGCGTACTCTTCCGGGCCTTCCTTGGCGGTGAAGTTGAAAACGGCTTCGTGAGCGGCACTCGCGGCCCGCTTATGCTCTTCGGGATCGGGTTCGGCAAGCGTTGCGGTCGGAGTGACGTCAAAGAAATCCCACGATTCGAAGTTGCAGATGGTGGCGGTAATTTTCTGGCCGTAGTCTTCGCCGCGGAGCGTGGCGCCGGTGGGCTTGTAGCGGTACTGGTAAGGCAGGCCGTCATCGGGATCGAGCGTGACCTCGACCAGGTCGGAGTGCAGGACGATGGGATGCGCAGGCGCGGTGCGCGTGCCTGTGGGCTCCGGCGGCTGCTGCTGAGCGGCGGCGGCAGGCAGCAGGGCGTTGAGGCCGGCTGCTGCGGCTCCGGCGGCAGTGAGGCGAAGGAAGTCGCGGCGCCTGATGTATTCGGATTCATCCTGCATGAAAATACCCTCTCGAGGGATGCGCTCCTGATGGCGCAGGGTGAGATGAATGAGCGAAGGCCATGAACGAGCGCCATTCAAACACATGGCGCGGCGAGGGCGCAAACTCAGAACAGCGAAACCATAATGGAATAGCTTCCGTCACCTGTTGAAGCCGCCCAGCCCCTGCATGTAAACGGGCTGGAAATCCGCGATGGCATCCCGGGCGGCGGCAGATGGCGATCCGTAGACTACGAAGCGCGCCGGCTGCAAAATCTCCAGGAACCGGCCGGCGAACTTTTCACCGAAGGTCGTGACGTGCGTCAGCAACGCGGCTGAGTCAACGTATCTCTCCAAAATGTGGCACTGCTTCCCGTCCGCGCTGATGCTCCATTCGTAGGAAAGTGTGTCGGGCTCATTTGCTTTCGTGGCCGCGATCATTTCCGCAGCGAGTTTGCGAAGATCGTCCTGCCGTCCCTGATAAATCTCCAACTCCAAAACCCACGATACCTCACCGCTCATTCTTTTCTCCGATTAAAAGTTGTGATCCGTTCGGACCAGCTACAAAGGCAGAACAAGATTACGTTGCCGGCTTGCGGTTCAGGAAATGCTTGCAAGCAGGTCTTCGACTTCGGCGCGTGACGGCATAGATGCTTGCGCACCCTTACGCGTGACGCAGAGTGCCGCGGCGGCGTTGGCGAAACGCGCAGCGTCGAATGGATTGCACTCTTCGAGCAGGGCCACGGCGAAGGCGCCGTTGAAGCAGTCGCCGGCGGCCACGGTGTCAATGGCCTCGACGGCGAAGGGCGCAACCCAGGCCGACTTGTCGTCGGCCGTCGCGATGAACGCGCCTTCGGCACCACGCTTGAGGGCCACTGCGCGCAAGCCACGGCTCAGCAGGTGATTGGCGGTTTCTTCGGGCGATTGGCCATCGTCGAGGTAGAAGGCCGCTTCGGTTTCGTTGGGTGTGAACCATGCTACCTGGTTCCAGACAGCATCGGGCAGCGGCGCGGCGGGCGCGGGATCGAGCATGACGGGCACGCCGAAGCTAGCGCAGATTGCCAGGATGTGGCTCACGGTATCCATGGGAATTTCCAGCTGACAGAGGACCATGCCCGCGGAGCGGATCAGATCTGCGTGGCGATCGACGGCGGCCGGCGTCATTTTGCCATTGGCGCCAGGGACAACGACGATGCTGTTTTCGCCGCTGTCGGCAACGAACATGGGCGCCAGGCCAGAGGAGCCGGGGACGACGGTGATGCCGTCAGTGCATACACCGGAACGGGCGAGGTTTTCGAGGATAGCCGGCCCGTAGACGTCATCGCCGACCATGGCGACCATGTGAACGGGATAACCGAGGCGCGCGGCGGCGACAGCCTGGTTGGCGCCTTTACCGCCGGGAGTGGTTTCAAAAGCGGAGCCGATGAGCGTCTGGCCGGTGGCGGGGATGCGCGGAGTGCGCGTGACCAGGTCCATGGTGGCGCTGCCGACGATGACGATAGGCTTGCGCGTTTCGGCCATTTAGAAATCCTCAATAAAGCGGGGCGATGGCAACCGCGCCCAGCCCGAGCAGGAAAAAGACGAACATAAAGACGAGGAAGATGCGGGCCTGGCGGCCGACGCCGGCAAATTCGCGCCAGACGAAAACGCCCCAGCAGGCAGAGACCATGGTTGCGCCCTGGCCGATGGTGTAGGAAACGGCGGGGCCGACGAGGTGTGCGCCGGACGCGACGAAATTGGACAGCCCGCCCGTGCTCCAGATGAATCCGCCTAAAATGCCGGCAACATGCCAGCGGGACGGCGCGGCGAAGTAGCCGGAGCCGGACACGGGAGGCTTGCCGTCGAGTGGCTTAGCCATGAGCAGCAGAATCGCAGGAACGCTGGAGACGACCAGCCCGATGGAGAAATACAGATTCACGGCATAGGGCCCGGGCGGCGCGTGGCCGGGAACGCCGTTCAGGGCGCGCGCGACGAAGGGATAAAAGCAGCCCATCAGCAGCCCGGCAGCGAGGCTGATGAGAATGCCGCGGGTAGTCGCGGCGGGTTGGGTGGCTTCGCGGCGGCGGTAGGCGGCGGCGTCGAAGATGATCGCCACTGTAACCAGCGCCACGCCGCCGAAGAGCAGCCACGGATTTCCGGCGGGATGAATGAAGTAGCTTGAGACCGCCCCGATGATCAAAGCGAGGCCGATACCGATGGGCATGGCCACGGCGAGGCCCGCGAGATCGATGGCAGCCACCAGCAGCAGGTTGGCAACGTTGAAAATGACGCCGCCCAAAAGAGCGTAAAGGATGGGCTCCAGTTGCATCTGCGCGACATCGCTCAAAAAGGCCGGCCCGGAGTGGCCGAGGCTGCCGGCGGTAAGTCCCCATAACAGGGCACCCAGGGCAATTCCGATGGTGAAATCCCAGTAGAAGAGCTGGAAACGGTAGGTGGGGCAGAGCTTAATCGTATTCGGCCAGGATCCCCAGCAAAGCATGCTCAGGATCATGAGCAGCAGGGCGCCCTCATACGTCTGAGGAAGTAGCATGGCGATTCCTCCGCTTCAGCGGTTCCACAGTTTCGGAGTCCGGGCTCGCTGGTCAAGAAAAGCCACCCCGGAATCTGTCGCAAAGCGTGCCTAATCGACTGTTGGAACGGGCTTAAATCCTTATTTACGTGAAGAAGGAACCATAACGCATTGCGCCCGGATTTGTATACGGCTATGCTGCAAGAAGTCGCCTCTAAAAGAATCAGGCGCTATATAGACAACTGAGATTAGAAATTACGCATCTATTTTGACGCTTCGCCACATAGTTGCGCACGGCGGCGGGTTTGGTCGCGGCTTCCCTGGGCAGCATTTTTGGATACCGTCCCCGTCCCGAACAGGAGTTCAAAAAATGGAAATCAGCGTTCAGGAGCCCTCAAAGGGGCAGGCTGCGGAGAACTATCTGCCCGAAGACAATGGGCAAAGTCCGTCGGCAGATGTGATGTCGGCCATTCTTCTGGGGATGGAAACCATGAAGAACGGCGATTTCAGCGTGCGGCTCCCGCTGGTGTGGTCGGGATTGCCAGGGAAGATCGCCGACCAGTTCAACGAAATCGCCATGGCCAACGAGCGTATGGCTTCGGAACTGAAGCGGGTGGGCCAGTCCGTAGGCAAAGAGGGCAAGATACGGGAGCGCATTCAACTGGAGCGGCGACGCGGCGCATGGGGCGACATGGAATCCTCAGTGAACACGCTGGTGGAGGACCTGCTGCGCCCGACCAATGAGGTGGTGCGCGCAATTGCCGCCGTGGCGCAGGGGAACCTGACACAGACGGTGCGGCTGGACGTGGATGGGCGGCCCCTGGAGGGCGAATTCCTGCGTTCGGCCAGCATTGTCAACACCATGATCCAGCAGCTCGGCGTGTTCACGGAAGAAGTGACGCGCGTGGCTCGCGAGGTGGGCACGGAAGGCAAGCTGGGCGGTCAGGCGAGCGTGCCGGGCGTGGCCGGGACGTGGAAGGACCTGACCGACAGCGTGAACTCGATGGCCAGCAACCTCACCGGCCAGGTAAGAAACATCGCCGAAGTGGCCACCGCGGTAGCCAGCGGCGATCTCTCCCGCAAGATCACCGTGGACGTGCGCGGCGAAATTCTGCAGTTGAAAGAAGCCATTAACACCATGGTGGACCAACTGCGGTCATTCGCCAGCGAAGTGACGCGCGTGGCCCGCGAAGTGGGCACCGACGGCAAGCTGGGCGGCCAGGCAGTGGTGCCGGGCGTGGCCGGAACATGGAAGGACCTGACGGACAGCGTGAACGCCATGGCCGGCAACCTGACGTCGCAGGTGAGAAATATTGCCGAGGTGACCACGGCCGTGGCTCGTGGCGACCTTTCGCGCAAGATCACCGTGGACGTGAAGGGCGAGATTCTGGAGCTGAAAGACACGATCAACACCATGGTGGACCAGCTCAACGCATTCGCCGGCGAAGTAACGCGCGTGGCCCGCGAAGTGGGAACCGAGGGCCGGCTGGGCGGCCAGGCGAATGTGCCTGGCGTGGCGGGCACATGGAAGGACCTTACCGACAGCGTGAACTCTATGGCCGGCAACCTCACCGGCCAGGTGCGCAACATTGCCGAAGTGACCACGGCCGTGGCCAGCGGCGACCTCTCCCGCAAGATCACCGTGGACGTGCGCGGCGAAATTCTGCAGTTGAAAGAAGCCATCAACACCATGGTGGACCAGTTGCGGTCGTTCGCCAGCGAAGTGACGCGCGTGGCCCGCGAAGTGGGCACGGACGGCAAGTTGGGCGGCCAGGCGAACGTGCCCGGCGTGGCGGGAACCTGGAAAGACCTTACCGACAGCGTGAACTTCATGGCCAGCAACCTCACCGGCCAGGTAAGAAATATTGCTGAAGTGACCACGGCCGTGGCCCGTGGCGACTTATCGCGCAAGATCACGGTGGACGTGAAAGGCGAGATCCTGGAGTTGAAGAACACGATCAACACGATGGTGGATCAGCTCAACGCATTCGCCAGCGAAGTGACGCGCGTGGCCCGCGAAGTGGGTACAGAAGGCCGGCTGGGCGGCCAGGCCAACGTGCCTGGAGTTGCCGGTACGTGGAAGGACCTTACCGACAGCGTGAACTCGATGGCCGGCAACCTCACCGGCCAGGTAAGAAACATCGCCGAGGTGACCACGGCTGTGGCCCGTGGCGACTTGTCGCGCAAGATCACCGTGGACGTGCGCGGCGAAATTCTGGAGCTGAAGGACACCATCAACACGATGGTGGATCAGCTCAACGCGTTCGCCGGTGAAGTGACGCGCGTGGCCCGCGAAGTGGGTACCGACGGCAAGCTGGGCGGCCAGGCCAATGTGCCCGGCGTTGCCGGAACCTGGAAGGATCTGACCGACAGCGTGAACTCGATGGCCGGCAACCTCACCGGCCAGGTAAGAAACATTGCGGAAGTGGCGACGGCAATTGCGCGCGGCGATTTGTCGCGCAAAATTACCGTGGACGTGCGCGGCGAAATTCTGCAGTTGAAGGAAGCCATCAACACCATGGTGGACCAATTGCGATCGTTCGCCAGCGAAGTGACGCGCGTGGCCCGCGAAGTGGGCACGGACGGCAAGCTGGGGGGTCAGGCAGTAGTGCTCGGCGTGGGTGGAACCTGGAAGGACCTTACCGACAGCGTGAACTCGATGGCCGGCAACCTCACCGGCCAGGTGAGAAATATTGCCGAAGTGGCGACGGCCATTGCCCGCGGCGATTTGTCGCGCAAGATCACGGTGGACGTGCGCGGCGAAATTCTGGAGCTGAAAGACACCATCAACACGATGGTGGACCAGCTCAACGCGTTTGCCAGCGAAGTGACGCGCGTGGCCCGCGAAGTGGGTACGGAAGGCCGACTGGGCGGCCAGGCAAATGTGCCCGGTGTCGACGGAACCTGGAAGGACCTTACCGACAGCGTGAACTCGATGGCCAGCAACCTCACCGGCCAGGTGAGAAACATTGCCGAAGTGACCACGGCCGTGGCCCGCGGCGATTTGTCGCGCAAGATCACCGTGGACGTGAAGGGCGAAATTCTGGAACTGAAAGACACGATCAACACGATGGTGGATCAGCTCAACGCATTCGCCAGCGAAGTGACGCGCGTGGCCCGCGAAGTAGGCACCGACGGCAAGCTGGGCGGCCAGGCGCAGGTGCCGGGCGTAGCCGGAACCTGGAAGGACCTGACCGATAACGTGAACTTCATGGCCAGCAATCTTACCGGCCAGGTGAGAAACATTGCCGAAGTGACAACCGCCGTGGCTCGCGGGGACCTATCGCGCAAGATCACGGTGGACGTGAAGGGCGAGATTCTGGAGCTGAAGAACACGATCAACACGATGGTGGACCAGCTCAACGCCTTCGCCGGCGAAGTGACGCGCGTGGCCCGCGAGGTGGGCACCGAGGGCCGGCTGGGCGGACAGGCCAACGTGCCCGGCGTGGCCGGCACATGGAAGGACCTGACGGATAGCGTGAACCTGCTGGCCGATAACCTGACCAACCAGGTCCGCGCCATTGCCGAAGTGGCGAGAGCCGTGACCAAGGGCGACCTGACGCGATCGATCCAGCTCACGGCGCAGGGTGAAGTTGCCGACCTCAAAGACAACATCAACACCATGATCGATAACCTGCGCCTGACCACGGACCGCAACACGGAGCAGGACTGGCTGAAGACCAACCTGGCGCGGTTTACGAGCATGCTCCAGGGCCAGCGCGATTTGGGAACGGTGGGACGCTTGTTGCTCTCGGAGCTGGCGCCGCTGGTGAACGCGCAACAGGGCGTGATTTACCAGATGGAAAGCGATTCAGCCAGACCCGAGGGCGCGATGGTGCTTTTGTCCACCTATGCCGACACCCCCGAAGGGCACATGCGGGAGTTGAGGATCGGCCAGGGCCTGGTGGGACAGTGCGCATCAGAAAAACGTCGCGTGCTGATTACCGAGGTGCCCGATGGCGCCACGCCGATCCACTCGGGGCTATTTAAGGCCAAGCCGAAAAATGTGATCGTGCTTCCCGTACTGTTCGAGGACCGGGTAAAGGCGGTGATCGAGCTGGCTACCTTGAGCGCTTTCACCGCTTCGCAACTGGCGTTCCTGGAGCAGCTCACGTCGAGCATCGGCATCGTGCTGAACTCCATTGAAGCCACGATGCAGACCGAAGGCTTGCTGAAGCAGTCGCAGGAACTGGCCGGCGAACTGCAGGCGCAGCAGAAAGAGCTGCAGCAAACCAACGAGCAATTGGCGCAAAAGGCGCAGGAACTGGCCGAGCAGAACACCGAAGTGGAACGCAAGAACGCCGAAATTGAGCAGGCCCGTCGCGCCCTGGAAGAAAAAGCACGCGAGCTGGCGCTGACCTCGAAGTACAAATCGGAATTCCTCGCCAACATGTCGCACGAACTGCGCACGCCGCTGAACAGCATTCTGGTGCTGGGCCAGCAGCTTGCCGAGAATCCCGACGGAAGCCTGAGCGCAAAGCAGGTGGAATTCGCGCGCACCATCCACGGGGCGGGCACCGACCTGCTCAACCTGATCAGCGACATTCTCGATCTGTCCAAGATCGAATCCGGTACCGTTTCCATTGAAGCGGAAGAGGTATTCTTCGGCACGTTGATGGAACCGGTGACGCGGCCCTTCCGGCACGAGGCGGAAAACCGCAAACTGGCCTTCGAGGTGCAGAGTGACACCGAGATGGGCCACAGCATGGTGACCGATTCCAAGCGCGTGCAGCAGGTGCTCAAGAACCTGTTGTCGAACGCGTTCAAGTTCACCGAGCAAGGGGGCGTGCAACTGAGGGTCTTCAAGGCCGACGGTGGATGGAGCAAAGACCATCCAGTGCTGAGCCGCGCCGCGTCGGTGATCGCGTTCGAAGTGAGGGATACCGGAATCGGCATTGCGCCGGACAAGCAGCGCATCATCTTCGAGGCCTTCCAGCAGGCAGACGCGGGCACGAGCCGGAAGTTCGGAGGCACCGGCCTGGGACTGGCGATCAGCCGCGAACTGGCCAGTTTGCTGGGTGGCGAGATCCAGTTGAAGAGCACTCCTGGAAAGGGAAGCACCTTCACGCTGTTCCTGCCGCAAGCCTATTTGGGTTCAGCCACGCCGGGAGCGCCGGTGACCGAAAGCGCCGCCCAAGCGGCTACAGGCGTGCGTTTCGACAACGAAGAGATCGTGGCGATCCAGGAAGCTCGCATTGAAGACGATCGCCACAACCTGCATGCGGGTGACGCGGCCCTGCTGGTTATCGAGGCCGAACTGCACTACGCGCATCTGCTCTGCAACCTGGCGCACGAGAGAGGGTTCAAGGCACTGGTTGCGGCAACAGGAAGCGAGGCGCTGAAACTGGTCAGGGATTACCCCGTATCGGCGATCTCGCTCGATGCGCAGATGCCCGACATGCCGGGCTGGACGGTCTTGAATCAACTCAAGCAGGATCCGGCAACGCGGCACATTCCCGTGCTGATGCTTACTCAGGAAGAAGACCGTGGGCACGGACTGTCGCGAGGCGCGTTCCTGTTTGTCGCCAAGCCGGCATCGACGACCGAAGTGGAATCGGCGCTGGTGCGGATGAAGGAATTCCTGCAACCCCGCCCAAAGAGGCTGCTGGTGGTCGAGGACAATCCGGCGGAGCAATTGAGCACGCAGGCCCTCCTGGGTGGCGAAGACATCGAAATTGAAGTGGCGGGAACCGGCATGGAGGCGCTGGCCGATTTGAGTGAAGGCGGATTCGACTGCGTGGTGCTCGACCTCCGGCTTCCCGATATGTCGGGATTCGAGGTGCTGGAGCGGATGCGCGACACACCGAAGATCAAGGACGTTCCCGTGGTGGTATTCACCGGACGTGAGTTGACGCCGGACGAGGACGCGCAACTTCACGCGCTGGCGCGGAGCGTAGTGGTCAAGAATGTGGAGTCGCCGGAGCGGCTGCTCGACGAGACGGCGCTGTTCCTGCATCGCAACATGGCCGAACTGCCCGCCGCGAAACAGCGCATGATCGAGCGCCTTACCCGTTCGGATGAAGCGTTGGCCGGGCGCAAGGTGCTGGTAGTGGACGACGACGCGCGCAATATCTTCGCGGTGAGCAGCGTTCTGGAACGCCGCGGCATGAAAGTGGTGTCGGCGGAAACCGGGCGCGAAGCGATTGCCACCATCGAGTCCACGCCGGACCTGGCGATTGTGCTGATGGACATCATGATGCCGGAGATGGACGGGTACGAGACCATGCAGAGAATCCGGCAGAATCCGGCCATGCGCAGGCTGCCGATTATTGCGCTGACGGCCAAGGCGATGAAGGGCGATCGCGAGCGGTGTCTCGAAGCGGGAGCCTCGGAGTATCTTGCCAAGCCTGTCAACACGGAACAACTGCTTTCGTCGCTGAGAATGTGGCTGCACCGGTAAGTGCGAAGTTTCCCGGAGTTCGATGCGAATTCCGGGATATGAATTTTCCGACCTGGGCCCTGGGGATTGTGACTTGGGTTCGTTACTGAAGAAGAGGCAGGAGAAAACCTGGAGGAGGACAATGACGCCGGAGGAACGAGTCAACATCTTAATGGTCGACGATCAGCCGGCGAAGCTCCTGAGCTACGAGGTCATTCTCTCTGAGCTGGGAGAGAACCTGATCAAGGCGGCGAATGCCACGGAAGCTCTCCGTGTGCTTTTGAAAACGGATGTGGCGGTGGTTTTGATGGACGTGAGCATGCCCGACGTCGACGGTTTCGAGCTCGCCGACGTCATTCGCCAGCATCCGCGGTTTCAGCGCACCGCCATCATCTTCATCTCCGGGGTACATCTGACCGACCAGGACCGGATCCGCGGCTACCGCAGCGGCGCAGTGGATTACATCTCGGTTCCGGTTATACCGGAGGTGCTGCGTGCGAAGATCGGCGTGTTTGTGGATTTGTATCGCAAGACGCGGCAGTTGGAGTCGCTGAATCGTAACCTGGAAAACCGCGTCGCCGAGCGAACCGAAGAACTGCGCAAAAGCGAAGCGGAGTTCCGCGTGCGCGCAGAGCTGCTGGAGTTGGCGTCGGAGGCCATCATCGTCCGCGGGTTTGATGACAGCATTCAGTTCTGGAACAGCGGCGCGGAAAATCTCTACGGGTGGCGCCGCGAAGAGGTGATCGGGCAGAAGATTCACGACTTGCTGCAAACGGTGTTTCCCGTATCCAGAGAAGAAATCATTGCCACACTTAGCGAAGGGAATTGGTGGCACGGAAATCTGACTCAGCGGGCGAAGGACGGCAGGGAAATAGTTGTAGCCTGCCGCAAGACAATGTACCTGGAGCGAAACCTTGTGCTCGAGGTGGGCCGGGACATCACTGCCCAACTGCGCGCGGAACAAGCTCTGCTGGAGGCGGAAAAGCTTGCGGCCATGGGACGCGTGGCGGGAATCATC
This sequence comes from Occallatibacter sp., assembly GCA_035935755.1. Lineage (GTDB taxonomy): Bacteria > Acidobacteriota > Terriglobia > Terriglobales > Acidobacteriaceae > Telmatobacter. Next base: position 120,659 of record DASYWU010000046.1, read on the forward strand.
GCACACGAAATCAACAACCCGCTGGCGGCGATTACGAATTTGTTTTATCTCTTGCGCACGCATCCCTCTCTCGATGAAGACGCCCGGCAGGTCGCGGAAATGGCTGAGCAACAGTTGGAGCGGGTAAGCCACATCACACGACAGACGCTCAGTTTTTACAGAGAATCGAAACAAGCCATCGATATCCAGGTAACGGATTTGCTCGAAGACGTGCTGGCGCTTCAGGAAAGCACGTTGAAGGGCAACGCCATCCGACTAAAGAAGGATTATGCTTCATCGTGCATCGTGAAGGGCTTTCCCGCCGAATTGCGCCAGGTGTTTCTGAACCTGATTGGCAATGCAGTGCAGGCGATGCCCAACGGCGGCACGCTGTGCGTGAGTGTTCGCGAAGCTGCCGACTGGTCGCGCGAGGGGATGCGTGGAACGGCTGTCTCGATCATGGATACGGGCGCCGGCATTCAGCCGGAAGACGCGTCCAAGCTTTTTCAGCCCTTCTTCAGCACAAAATCGACCAAAGGCACGGGCCTCGGACTATGGATCAGCAAGGGGATTGTGCAGAAGTATGACGGGCGGATTTCATTTCGCAGCTATCGTCGCGCGGGATCCTGCGTGACGTGCTTCCGCGTGTTTCTGCCGGGAATGCCCGCGGCAAAATCGAGCAGCACCCCCAATATCGAGAAGGAAACGACGCACTCCGCAGAAGCCCGCAGCTACGCGTGAGAGGCTCGCTGTGCGGGACGGCGCTGTGAATCATTGCGCTATAATCGACTTCGGCAATGCGCTTTCCCACTGCGCCGCAGCGGGTGAAATTGGCGCGAGTCGTTGCATTGCCTCATCGCGGGTCGAGCATCCCTGGCCAAATTCGCAATCGGAGCGGAAAGCTGCAGATAATGCAACGTCGACTGGGAAATTCCCCAATTCGATTGTGCTTGTATTTGATCGCCGGTCTGCTTCTCGTCTGCCGGTCCGCATTTGCCGATAGCCGGATCGCTTCTTCCAACAGTTTCCTGCCTGAGTCCACGCCCGCGCGCGACGTCTACTACCTGGCGCTCTTCGCGCTGACGGTGACGGGCTGCATCTTTGTAGTGGTCGCGGCGCTGCTGTCTTACGCGGTGATCAAGTACAGGGCCCGGAAGACCGACCCCGAACATGAGCCGGCGCAGGTCTACGGCAGCACCCAGGTGGAGCTGGCGTGGACCGTCATTCCGATCATCATTATCGTCGTCCTATTTCTCACCACCGCGCGCATCATCTTCGCCATTCAAAACGCTCCCCAACCGAAAACCGACTTGAAAGTGACGGTGATCGGGCATCAATTCTGGTGGGAGTTCCGTTACCCGGAATACGGCATTGCGACCGCGAATGAGCTGCATATTCCGCTCTGGACAAAGCAGGACCCTGACACCACATATCTGACACTGCTTTCCGCCGACGTCGATCACAGCTTCTGGGTTCCGGAGCTGGCGGGCAAGACGGATCTGATTCCCAATCACCCCAACGAGATGTGGATTGATCCGCAGAAGGCGGGAGTGTATTACGGCCAGTGCGCGCAGTTCTGCGGACTGGAACACTCCCTTATGCTGATTCGTGTTTATGTGGACACGCCGGAGCAGTTTCAAGAATGGGTGAAGAATCAGCAGAAGGCGGCGGTGGACGATCCGGACGTGGCCGCGGGCCGGCAGATTTTCGAAACGCAGGCGTGCGTGAACTGCCACACGATCAATGGGACGACGGCTAAGGGAACCTATGGGCCCGACCTGACCCACCTGATGAGCCGCGGCACCATCGCGGCCGGCGCTGCGACAAATACTCCGGAGAACCTGAGCGCGTGGATCAAGGATCCCGACACATTCAAGCCCGGAGCGCACATGCCGGCAATGCAATTGACGGACGAGCAGATCAAGCAGGTGGTGGCGTACCTTACAACGCTGCATTGAAGGACCACGAGATGGCGGATCAGACATTTCCGGTTCCCAGCCCACTGAACACGGAGCGCTCCGGCAATGCGGCGTTCCTGGAGTGGCTGCATAGCTGGGTCGTGACGGTGGATCACAAGAAGCTGGGCATTCTCTACATCGTCTACGCACTGCTTTTTCTGGTGGTGGGCGGGGCCGAGATACTTGTGGTCCGGATCCAGTTGGCATTTCCGTGGAGCGGCATCGTTTCGCCCGGCGTCTACAACCAACTCTTCACCATGCACGGCACCACCATGGTGTTCCTGATGGGAATGCCGATTCTATTCGGATTCGGGAATTACATGGTGCCGCTGATGATCGGCGCCCGCGACATGGCATTTCCACGCCTCAATGCGCTCAGCTTCTGGCTGACTGCATTCGGCGGCTTCCTGCTTTACTTCAGCTATATCGGTGGCTTCGGCCTGTATGGCATGGGCAACGCACCGGACGTCGGCTGGTTCGCATACGCACCACTCACGAGCAAGCTGATTACGCCGGGACACAACACCGACTATTGGGCGCTTTCGCTGATTGTGGCCGGATTCGGCACGCTGGGCACGGCCATCAATATCGTCGCCACCACCATCTGCATGCGCTGCAAGGGCATGACGCTCTCGCGCATGCCGCTGTTTGTGTGGCTGATGTTCGTGACCAGCGCCTTGACCCTGGTCACGATCACGCCTCTGACCGCGGCGCAGATCATGCTCGAGATCGACCGCTATCTGGGCGGCCACTTCTTCGACCCTGTGGGCGGCGGATCGCCGATGCTGTGGATCCATTTCTTCTGGATCTTCGGCCATCCGGAGGTCTACGTGCTTGTGCTGCCGGCGTTCGGCATCGCCAACGAAATCATTCCTGTGTTTTCGCGCAAGCCGATTTTCGGCTACACGGCCATGGTGGCGGCATCGGTGGGGATCGGATTCGTGAGCCTTACCGTATGGGCGCACCACATGTTTACCGTGGGCATGTCGGCGGCGAGCAATTCCTTCTTTGTGCTCTCCACCGAGGTTGTGGGAATCTTTACGGGGATAAAGATCTTTAACTGGATCGCGACAATGTGGGGCGGCAGAATCCAGTTCACCACTCCAATGCTCTTCTGTATCGCATTCGTGTTTCAGATGCTGATCGCCGGACTCACCGGAATCATGCTTTCCGTCGCGCCCTGGGACTGGCAACTGCACAATTCGTATTTTCTGATCGCGCACTTTCACTATGTGTTGCTGGGCGCGATCGTGACCTGTGTATTTGCGGCGTTCTATTACTGGTATCCCAAGGCAATCGGCCGAAAACTCGACGAGCGGCTTGGGAAATGGCACTTCTGGCTTTTCCTGCTGGGCTTTCACATCACCTTCGACATCATGCATTGGGTCGGCCTCGACGGAATGCCGCGCTCAATCTACACGTATCCGGCGGACCGTGGCTGGCAGGGGATGAACATCATCATCACCATCGGCGCATTCATCCAGGGCATTGCCGTGCTGATCTTCGTGTGGAACATGATCTGGTCACGCTGGCATGGAGAGATTGCGGGCAACGACCCTTGGGATGCGTGGACGCTGGAATGGGCCGCCCCCTCCCCGCCGCCGCCTTACAACTTTGCCAATGATCCGGTGGTGCGCAGCCGCCGCCCGCTTTGGGACATCAAGCACCCTAACGATCCTGACTGGAAATACGAACCGTGACCACAGCTTCCATTCTCGTCAGTGAAGGTCCGCATCCGCCGTCGCGCGGCATGGTGGCCATGAGCTGCCTCATCATTGGGGAATCGGCGATTTTCACGCTTTTCATTGTGGCCTATGTCTTCTTTATGGGCCGAAATGTTTCCGGACCCACTCCGGCAATCCTTTCGCCGCCGTGGGTCAACACAGTGTGCCTGCTGGCCAGCAGCTTCACCGTGCTCTTTGCCGAGCGGGCAATCGATCGCGGACAGATGAAACGCTTCGCGGTTCTCTGGGCTATCACCATCCTGCTGGCGCTGAAATTCCTGGCGGGTACGGCGACAGAGTGGCGCGATCTGATCTACAACCACGGGCTGACCATCAGCGTGAATGTATTCGGCACCACGTACTACTCGCTGGTGGGCCTGCATGCTACCCACGTCATCCTGGGCTTGATCATGCTGAGCGTCGTGCTCGGCTTCACGCTGACCGGGCACGTGAATGAAACCCACGCCGAGCGCATCAAGGTGCTGGCGCTCTACTGGCATTTTGTCGATTGGGTGTGGGTGGCGGTTTTCACCACGGTCTACCTGATAGGAAGGTGAATGGCGGAAGCGGAACACAAAGCGGAAGAGCATGGCGAAGGGCATAGCATTCACCTGCCCGCGCCCACAGCATGGCCCATCGTATTGGCCTTCGGATTCACGCTGGCGGCCGCGGGCCTGGTGACGACCTACGTCATCAGCATTTTCGGGCTGGTCCTTGTGGCGACGGCGTGCGCGGGCTGGTTCCGGCAGGTGTTGCCGCACGAACAGCACGAGCAAGTTCCGATTGCAGAAGCGCCAGTGGTGATTGCCTCATCGCGCGCGCTGGTAGAGCGCATCCGGCTCAGCCCCGAGCATCGATCGAAATTCCCCGCCGAGGTCTATCCCGCTGGCGCGGGCCTGAAGGGCGGCATTGCCGGCGGTATCGCGATGATTGTCCCCGCGATTATTTATGGGCTGATCGTGCAACACAGCGTGTGGTACCCGATCAATCTGCTGGGCGGCGCAGGCGTGGCGAACTGGAGCCAGGTCACCATCGCGCAGATCGACGTCTTCCACTGGGAATGGTTTCTTATCGCCATCGCCATTCACATCATTACCTGCCTGCTCGTGGGTCTGCTCTATGGCGCATTGTTGCCGGTGCTTCCGCGGCACCCGATTGTGCTCGGCGGGATCGTAGCGCCGATTCTGTGGACCGGCTTGCTCTACTCGTTCATGGGCTTCATCAACCCAGCTTTCGACGCGCGCATTTCCTGGAGCTGGTTTTTGGTTTCCCAAATCACATTTGGAGTGGTAGCGGGCATCGTGGTCTCCCGCCACGGTACCATTCCCACGGGCAAGCGTCTGCCCCTGGCTGTGCGGCTGGGCATTGAGATGCCCGGATTGATTGAGTCGAGAACCGACGTGTGGCCTCCGCATTCGAACAAGGAGAAGCATTGATGCGCCGTCACCCGGCGGCACTGGCCGCTTCTCTTGTTTTGTTGTGTGCAGGTTGCCAGAATCCGCCGGGATATCCGGGGCCGGCAGAGGTGCGCCCCAGCCAGGTGGAAGATTTCGCGAGCCTGTATGCTCAGAACTGCGCGGGATGTCATGGCGCAACCGGCGAGAATGGACCGGCCACGGATTTAGCGAATCCCGAGTATGAGGCTTTAGTTGACGATGCCGCTATGCGCAAAGCAACTGCGAACGGGATGCCAGGTACGCTGATGCCGGCATTTGCCAGGTCGGCCGGTGGGACGCTCACAGACAAGCAGATTGACGCGCTGGTGGCAGGCATGAGACAGCACTGGCAGAAGCCGAATGTCTTCGGCGGAGCCGCGCCGCCGCCTTACGCGCAGGCGAAGCCGGGAGACGCGCAGCATGGCGAGCAGACTTACAAGGCGCGCTGCGCAATCTGTCATCAGTCTTCTCCGCAGGAAATCACCGGCAAGACCTACCTGGCGCTGGTGAGTGACCAGGCTTTGCGCACGTTCATCATTGCGGGCCGGCAAGACATCGGGCAGCCCGACTGGCGTCACGACAGCCGTGACGGCAAGCCAGCCGCGCCCCTTACGTCTGAGGAGGTGGACGACATCGTCACCTATCTTTCAACTCTGCGCAACCCTGCCGCGATTTCCCAGCAGGCGGGGAATGCCGCGAATCCCGGGAGTGAAATGCATGCCCCACGATGAGCCTGAAAAAGAAGCAATGGAAAGACCGCCACTGGCGTTGAGCGCAGAAGCGGATAGCACCGTCATTTCCCGGCGCTGGCTGTTGCTCAAGGCGAGCATCGCGCTCAACGGCCTTGTGGGTCTGGGGCTGGCATACCCGATCATTCGGTTTTTCTGTTACCCGGTAAAGCCTGACAAGGATTTCAAGTCCTGGGTGTCGCTGGGCTCGCTGAATGCTTTTCCGGTGGGCGAGACGCGGCTGGCATATTACAGGAATCCGTCCGCGCACGGATGGGATGGGCAGACCGACAACGTCGCCTGCTATGTCCGTCGCATCGGGACCAACGAGGTGCAGGTCTTCGCCGTGAATTGCGCGCACCTGAATTGTCCGGTACGCTGGTTTCCCGAGTCGCAGTTGTTCATGTGCCCGTGCCACGGCGGCATCTATTATGCCGATGGCTCCTATGCCTCAGGCCCGCCGCCCCGCGGCCTCTTCACTTACGAGTGGAAGATCGAAAACGGTGAGCTGCACATTTTCGCGGGCCAGATGCCCACGCTTTCCAACTCCGCAAAACTGGTCAACATTGAGATCGGCAAAGGGGATGTCCCATGTCGCGGATGAATACCGGCAAGCGCGTCTACGACTGGTTCGAGCGCCGCATCCAGCTTGAAGGACCGGTGAAGGAGATGGTCCTTCACAAGGTGCCGCGAAATACTGCGAGCTGGTGGTACGTCTTCGGAAGCGCCGCCTTCACTCTTCTGTTCCTGCAGATATTTACCGGCATCTTGCTGGCGCTGGTCTACGCCCCTTCGGCCGCCGACGCGTGGAACAGCCTCAACGTGCTGAACCACCAGATTGCTCTGGGATGGTTCATACGCGGATTGCACAACTGGGGATCGAATTTCATGATCGCCATTGTGTTCATCCATATGACGCAGGTGTTTATCTTCGGCGCCTACAAATTTCCGCGTGAGCTTACCTGGATCGTGGGAGTATTTCTGCTGCTGTTGACGCTGGGCATGGCTTTTACAGGACAGGTCTTGCGTTTCGACCAGGATGCGTACTGGGGTCTCGGTATCGGCGCGTCCATTCTGAGCCGCGTGCCATGGATTGGCGGCAGCCTGGTGCATTTGTTGCTTGGCGGCCCCATCATCGCGGGCGCCACATTGTCGCGCTTCTTCGATCTGCACGTCTTCGTCATTCCCGGGCTACTGGTAGTGCTGGCGCTGCTGCATGTGTGGATGGTGCTGAAGCTGGGCATCAACGAATGGCCCATGCCGGGCCGCATCGTTCGCCGCGCTACTTACATCCAGGAGTACAACCGGCTGTCTCACGAAGACGGAATTGCCTTTGTGCCGGGCGCATTTTGGAAAGATGTCGCGTTTTCGGGCGCGATCATAGCCGCAGTGGCAGTCTGTGCGTTTGTCTTCGGTCCCAAGGGACCGACGGGCATGCCCGATCCCTCCATCATTCGCACCGTACCCAAGCCGGATTGGGAATTTCTCTGGATCTACTCCATCCTGGCTTACCTGCCTCCGCAGATGGAGACCGGCTTCATGCTGGCGGCGCCGCTGCTGGCAATTGCCGCATTGATTGCTTTGCCTTTTGCCGCGGGCGAAGGTGAGAAGAGCTGGCACCGTCGGCCGGTTGCTGTGCTCACGGTCTCATTCATTGCGATTGCCTGGGGCGTTTTAACGCAACTGGGAACCACCACCCCGTGGAGCCCGCACATGGACGCATGGAGCGGCGATCCCATTGCCCCGGCACATCTGCGCAACGACACACCGCTGGAACGCGAGGGCGCGGTGGTCTTCCAGGACAAGCAGTGCCGCAACTGCCATTCCATCGGCGGTTCGGGCGGCCAGCGTGGGCCGGCGCTGGACGATATTGCCACGCGCATGACACCGGACGATCTGCGGTTCAAAGTGGTCACCGGCGGCGGCAATATGCCGGCCTACGGCAAAAATCTATCTCCGCCGGAGATCGAAGCGCTGGTGAGTTTTCTAAGCACGCTGCACCCGGTGGGCGAGCAGCCGGCGAGAGATCCCGCCGAGCAGGTGATTGCAGCCGGAAAAGAGAGCCTGCCGCCTCACGGCAAAGGAGCCACCAATCCCAACCCAGGAAGATGACAGACACGGTCACAATTGCGGACCTCTTTACGCGATGGGATATTCCGTGGGCCGTGACCTGCGCGCTCGTGCTCACCGGCGTGGTTTACACGCGCGGATGGCTGCGCATTCGCCGCACGCGCCCGGAGCAGTTTCCGCGCTTGAGACTGTATTGTTTTCTGGGCGGGCTGCTGGCGCTCTTTATAGCCGTCGCCTCGCCGCTCGATACCTTCAGTGAATCGCTGCTGTTCATGCACATGGCGCAACACTGGGTGCTGATGTCGATGGCGCCGCCGCTCATCGTCTTCGGCGCGCCTGTGGTGCCCATGATGCGCGGCACACCACGCTGGATTATCCGCCGGCTATTGCGGCCATTCTTCAAGACGCGGGCGCTGCATCGAATTGGCAGTTTTCTCGCACGGCCTCGCGTAGCCTGGCTGGCTATGAACCTCGCCTATCTCGGCTGGCACATTCCGCGGGCGTATGAGTTCGCGCTTTCCTCGGAAAACTGGCACAACTGCGAGCACGCGTGCTTCTTCTTCACCAACCTCTTGTTCTGGTGGCCGATCATCCAGCCCTGGCCGTCGCGGCCGCGATTCAACCGCTGGCTGCTCATCCCCTACCTGGGACTCGCCGATGTTGTAAACACCGGGATCGCCGGGTTCCTCTGCTTTTGCGGCCGCCTGGTTTATCCCAGCTATGCAGCCGTACCGCGGGCCTTCGGCCTGAGCGCGCTCAATGACCAGGTGGCCGCCGGCGCATTCATGTGGATCTGCGGATCGATGGTCTATATGATTGCGGGGGTGGTGATTATCGCGCAGTTGCTCTCCATCCGCCCCGAGAACAGGCGCGAATCTGAGCCCGTCGGCGCAGAAGACACATGGTGGACGCCGGCACCTCCTGTCAAGCGTCGCGAGGGCTCAGTTTGACTCACTTACGGTACTTACGTCATAAGTACCTGCGCGTATTTTCTACACTTTACCGTCAAAATTTTAATGTCATCACCGAGCTTTTGAGTTACAGTATGCCTAAGCTTAACTTATGGACGAAAGTCCGATGCAGTACTTTTAAAGATCTTGGTCTCTCTGAGATTGGGTGAATGGGGCGCTGTATCGCTTGGCCGCATTCCCTTCGGCTGCAACTTGTTCCTGGTCCCTCAGCGTTGCGAAAATCCCAGGCCGTTGTCCAGCAAGCAGGCCGCTTTTCCGGGTCCTCAAGCCTGCACGATAGGATGACCGCCCTCAAAGAGAGCGTGCCTTATGCTTTTCAGGCGATATTCAGCAGATGATTTCGCGGCGCTTTATACGATTGAGGAGCGCTGTTTCGAACCGCGGTTTCGCTTCGGACGCGGTTACATGCAGCACCTCGTCAGCAACCCGGAAGCAACAACCTGGATTGCCGAGGAGGACGGAGTGATGGCGGGCTTTGCCATCGTGGCGTGGGGCAGGAGCGTGCAGGCGGATGGCGGCTACCTGCAGACCATCGAAATTCTTCCCGAATTTCGCGGCCGTGGCGTCGGCGAAAAGCTGATCGGCCTGGCAGAAGTCTCCGCATGGAGCGCGAAGGCGGACGTGTTGTCGCTGCACGTCGACGAGGAAAACGAAGCCGCGATCGCGCTGTATGAAAAGTGCGGCTACCGGCGTCGCGGCCGCAAGGATCATTACTATGCCCGGGGACGCGCGGCCCTGCTTTTTGAGAAGCAGTTGGAAGCTGTCGACGCAATAAGCCTGCAGACCCTCGGGTTCGGCTACTCGGCAGCCTGAACCGCCGCTTGTGCGCGCGGAACTGCAGCGGGGCGTCTGTGATCGCCCGGCATCAGCGGTTCCGCGCGTCCGAAATGTTTTGAAACAATCCTTCCTGATTGCTGCTTTCGAAGCGCCACCTTCCCGCAGGCCGCGCCGCAGTTACGAATGCCAGGTCTTGTCGTTGGAGCGGCAGAGCATCTCCAGTGCGCATTCTCTGCACTTAGGATTGCGCGCCACGCAGACCTGCCGGCCGTGATGGATGATCTGGTGTGAAAACGCGATCCAATGATCCTGCGGCAACACGTGCATCAGCTCCCGCTCAACTTCCTGTGGAGTGTCGCCCTTGGCCAGTTCCAGGCGGCGCGCGATGCGGAAGACGTGCGTATCGACGACCACGCCTTCGGCCTTGCCGAAACTTACGCCAAGCACGACGTTGGCGGTCTTCCGCGCCGCGCCGGGGATGGTGATCAGCTCGGCCAGCGTCGAAGGAACCTTGCCGCCGAATTCCTCCGTGATCTTGCTGGCCGCGCCCTGGATGGACTTGGCCTTGTTGTGGAAGAACCCAGTGGTGCGGATGAGGTTCTCAATTTCTGGCAGTGATGCTCTGGCCATGTCCGCCGGAGTAGGGAAGCGGCGGAAGAGCTCGGGCGTGACCATGTTCACGCGTGCATCTGTACATTGAGCGGAAAGAATGGTGGCGACGAGCAACTCCCACGGCGTGTTGTGATGGAGAGCGCAGACCGCATTGGGATAGGCTTCATCGAGCGCCTTCAGGATCGCCGAGACCCGCTCCGGTGCGAGCGCGCGGCGCCCAGGCAGCGTCTTTGATGCACTGGGTGCAGGCGTCTTCCGCGCAGGTTTCTCCGCGGGAACCCGCTTCGCGGCTGTTTTCTTTACGCTCTTCTTAACCGTCTTCGCAGAGTTCTTTGCGGCAGTCATATTTTCGATGTGAGGTCCTGCTGGTCCATGGTACTAGAGTTCCGCAACCGGCGTGCGCGGAGCCTCTTCCGATTCGCGGCGGTATTGTCCGCGCTGGCGATGATCGTGGCGCAGGCGCGCGTGACGGCGCAGGCGGGACAGGCCGCGGAAACCCATGCCGTTCCGCCCCAGTTCGAAGTGGCGGCGATAAAGCCGGCGAGACCGGGCGACGGAGACCACAACTGGGACGATACGGCTGACAGGGTGTCGATTGAGAACTATACGCTGCGCCGTCTCATCAGCGTTGCTTATGGACTGAAGTCCGAATTGCAAGTGATCGGCGGCCCGAAATGGATCGACCGCCAGGCGTTCGATCTGGTGGCCAAGATCAACGATGCTGACGTAGCGACTATGCGCAAGATGGATAACCGGGCAAGGCATGAAGATCGCAACCGAATGCTTCAGGCGCTGCTGGCCGACCGTTTCGGCCTGAAGGTGAGCCGAGGCGAGCGCAGCCTTCCGGTTTATGCGCTGGTGGTCGCGAAATCGGGCGCCAAGGTCGCGTTCTCCAAAAACCAGAACAGCCATTCCAGCGATTTGTCCACCTACAACGGCCGCGTCATCGCAACCAATGTTTCCATGGACGATCTCGCCCACGACTTGGGCATTCTCGATGAGGTTCACGACCGAGTCGTGGTGAACCGGACGGGTCTCCTCGGCATTTACGATTTCAACATGAATTTCACGCGCGATCACGGAACCGGCATCCCGCCCGACGCGAAATACCCAGGCCTGTTCACCGCGCTCAAAGAGCAACTGGGACTGGAACTGAAGCCGGAAAAAGCGCCGGTGGAAGTGATCATCGTCGAATCGGCCAGCGAGCCGGTGACGGACTGAATCAGCGATCGGATTTCGTTCAGAGTTTTCCGGTGAGCCAGGATGCCAAATTATCAATCTGCAGCCGCACGCCGATGAAGAACTGCCCGAACAGCGCATAGACCGCGCTCACTTCATCGAAGCGCATTTCGTAGATCAGCTTCTTGAAAACCACCGGATCATCGGCGAAAAGATCCACGCCCCACTCCCAGTCGTCCATGCCGATAGACCCGCTGATGATCTGCTTCACCTCGCCGCCATAACGCCGGCCGATCAGCCCATGCTCATGCATCATGCGCTGGCGCTCGGCAAAAGAAACCGTGTACCAGTTCACGTGTTCGCCCCGCTTGCGATCCATGGGATAGAAGCAGAGATATTTCGTTTCGGGAATGGCCGGAAACAGCCGCGGCGCCATGGCTTCGGCCGCGCGCTTGAGCGATGCGGCGACCTCTGCGTTCCATTCGTCCGAATGTGGTTCGAAGCCTTTGCTCGACGCGGCTTCGTAGGTCTTGCGCGTCGATTCGTACAGCCCAAGCTCGACGACGGAAACGTAGGAGTGGCGCTGATCGAGGTAGTCGTAGAGCGCGGTCTGCGCCAAGTCAAGCTCGATCTGGTTCAGCGCCTCCAGCGATTCGCGGAAGTGAACGAGAATCAGGTCGCCTTTGTGGCCGAGCTGCGAATAGAGCGCGGTGCGAAAGGGCGCGCCGTCGTTCTCGCGCTGCAGCCGTTCCAATACCTCGATAAATCCCGTTCCCATACGCTCGCGCTCAGCGGCCGGCTTCGCGCGCCACGCCTTCCAGTCGAAACGAAAGAACTGATGGAGAACGCTGGAGCCCTCAAGCGTCAAGGGAACGGGCGGAAAATCGGCCACGGGGAAGCACCTCGGAAAATGGCAGTCGACTCAACCCCATCCTAGCAAAGCGGCGCGGGTGCAGCGCGTACACCGCTCGGGTGTCTGCCATCGCGAAGCACGTCGCCCTGCGCTCAATATGCCTGGAACTGATTGAGCGGCAGACGCACGCGGAAGCACGTCGAACCTGGCTCCGATTTCACGCTCAGATGTCCGCGGTGCTTGCGCACGATGCGCATGGCGTTGTCGAGTCCGAGTCCGAGTCCCTGGCCTGGTGGTTTGGTAGTGAAGAACGGCTCAAAGATGCGCTCCTGCAACTCAGGCGGAATGCCCGGTCCCGAATCCCAAATTTCGACGAGGATCATGTCTGCCTCAAGTCGACATGCGATGCGCAGCGTGCCTTCGGCGCCCAGCGCGTCGAGTGCGTTTTCGATGAGCGCGGTCCAGACCTGGTTCAGTTCGCTGCCGTAGGCGCTGATGTGCGGCAGATCGGGTTCATAGGCGCGCTCGATCTGCACGTCTTTCATGCGCGACCGCAACATCAGCAGTGTGGCGTCGATGCCGGCGGTCACATCCACCTCGAAAATCGGCGCGCGGTCCATGTTGGAATAGGCCTTGATGGCGCTGATCAGGTCGAAAATGCGCGCGGTTGAGTTTAGCAGCGTGTCGACGGATCGGGTGGCGCGAAGGAAGCGCGAGAAATATTGCAGAGAGACGATGGCCTGGTTGGGATCGAGGACGGTGCGCAACTCATCCAATTCGGCGAGGGTTACGCTGTTTTCGGCGAGGGGCGGCGCAACGTCCCAGGACTCGGCGCAACCGGCAGCAGTGAGCCAGTTGCGAATAGCTTCTTCGCGCGCGATGTAGTCGACGGGATTGGTCTCGTGCAAGGGGAACTCGCGCACGAGCACTTTTTGTTCCCATGCGTCCACGCGTTCAATCTGCTCGTCCGTAAGGCAAAGGTTAACAAGCCTGAATCGGTTTTGGCGATTGGCGCGGAGCGCGGTGGCGAATCCCGCAGCAGCGCGCTGCGCGGCGGAAGCTGGATTGTTCAGTTCGTGGGCCAGGTTGCCGGCCAGCTTGCCCAGTGCGCTGAGTTTCTCCGCCTGCTGCTCGATGCGCGTGACTTCACGCACGCGATCGAGAAGTGTGGCCACTACACGCTGGGCCATGGTCGGGATGGCCTGAAGCATCTCAGGAAAAACCGATTTGTGGATCAGCAGGGTCCACACCGGCGAGACGGCGAATCCCTGGCCGCCGTAGGTCTTCATGCGGGAGAAGGGAAGCAGCCCGGTCATCTGACCGGTGCGGCCAATGAACAGCGCCATGGGGCCGCCATGCTGCCGGCGCACGTGGATCTCGCCTTTGAGAATGATGACCATGTGCTCGACCGGAGAGCCCTCCTCAAAGAGCACGTCGCCGGCATCAGCCATGTATTCATGGCCGTGACGGGCCAGCCAAAGGCGGTCTTCGAAGGGCAGCCCGTTCAGCGGGCCGATGCGGTCGAGCGCCTCGGCAATTTCTTCTACGGGCGTTGGCGAGGCGGGCGCGACGACGGCGGGGGAAAGCATCCGGTGACCTCCAAGCCTGCGGGGACTGTTTCAGGATAGCCGATAAGAGCCGGCGCAGAGTCGAGATTTAAACAGCAATGGCTGCCTTGCTTGCGTCTAAAAACTGACGCTAAAGAATCCACAGGCGCTAATCGCTGTAGTGAATGCGAATGGCGAAAGCTACCAGCTACAGGTTACTGGCTACAAGCTGATAGCTGAAAATTGAAATCCTGACCACTTTGTGTTTACAGCGTCCTCTTGAACAGTGGCGTGGCAATGAGCAGCGTCCCAATGCCGAAGACAGAAAGAAAAATCAAGTCTCCATAGATGGCCACGAATCCGGCGCTCTTCAGCAGCACCTGCTGCAACGCATGAATCGCATAACTGAACGGGTCTACGAAGGCGATGGCCTGCAGCCATTTGGGAAATGCCGCGATGGGATAAATGGCGCCCGACGGAAAGAACAGCAGCGTGTTAAGCACGCCAAACATGGCGCGAGGGACGAGCGGATCGTCCACGCGCACCATCATCAGAAACATCATGCCATTGAACGCAATCGACGTGGCCAGGATGATGCACAGCAGCTCCAGGTCTGCCATAGGATTGAAAATGATGCCGAGTCCCGCCATCAGCGATCCGATCACCGTGAGCGAAATGCCCGCCAGCACAGCCTTGATGGCGCCGGCGATATTCATGCCCATCACCAGCTCCAGCCCGGTAATCGGCGTCACCAGGTAGCCCTCGTGCACGCCGCGCGCTTTGTCGTCGATGTAGAGCATGCCCCCGCCGATCATCACCGACACATACATGGCCAGCGCCACCGAGCCAGCAAGTAGAAATTTCATGTAGGCGATATACGGGTACAACTCGACGACGTCGAGCGCCACGTTCTTGTCGATGGGGTTGGGAATCTGCGGAGCATTCAGCGCTCCAACCAGCGATTGCATTTCGCTTTCCAGCGTGCTGGACATGAACTGATCGGAGTTATCGACGACCAGCCCGATCTTGGGCGCGTTTTGCGACAACATGCGCTGCGAGTACTGCGCGGGAATGATTACCGCGGCATCGAGCTTGCCCGTCTGCACAGCTATGCGCGCCGATCGTTCGTCGGGGTAGGGGAAGGTGTTGAAGGTCTTGATATTGGCCTGGACCGCATCAAAATCCTCGAGGATTTGTACCGATTCAGGGCCGTGATCGTAGTTGACCACACCGACACGCGCGTTCTTGATTTTTCCGCCGAAGGCATTTCCCAGAATGACCAGTTGCACCAGCGGCAGCATCATGCTCATGATCATGAGCATCGGCGAGCGGAAGAACTTCCGCATTTCGCGTTCGATGATGGCGAACATTCTATTCATGGCTGCATCCCCGGGCGCGGCGGCATGAGGAAGCCCACCGACTTGACCTGTTCGTCGCGCAGTTGGCGGCCGGTGTAGTGAACGAAGACGTCATCGAGCGTGGTGTTCTGCACGCTCAGGGAACTGAGCGTCTCGCCCAATTCGGCGGCCATGGTCACCAGTTCCATAGTGGTCTGCGAGCCTGACCTGGTGAGCACGCGATAAAAACCCGCAGTCTCCGGTTGCACGCTGGTTACGCCGGAAAGTCTTTCCAGAAGGCCAGGCCACTTTTCGGATTCGCGTGCGAATTGCACCTCGATCACATTGGCGCCGGCTACGCTGTTCTTCAGCTCCACCGGGGTTCCCAGCGCCACCAGTTTGCCGTGATCCACAATGGCAATGCGGTCGCACAACTTGTCGGCTTCTTCCATGTAGTGCGTGGTGAGCAGCATGGTGAGATTGCGCGAGTTCTTCAGATGATTGAGCATCTCCCACACCGCGATGCGCGAAACCGGATCGAGCCCGGTGGTGGGCTCATCGAGGAAAAAAATGCTGGGATCGTGCACCAGCCCGCGCGCAATCTCCAGCCTGCGCCGCATGCCGCCGGAGAGCGTCTTGGTCTGCGCGCCGCGCCATTTGAGCAGATCGACGGCTTCCAGCACTTCAGCGATGTTTTTCTCGCGCACGCCCCGCGGCACCCCGTAAAGCTTCGCGTAGATAACCAGATTCTCTTCGACCGTGAGGTCAGGATCACTGGTCAGCGCCTGCGGAATCACGCCGATCATGCGCCTCACCGCATCTGGGTCCTTGCTCACGTCGCAGCAACCGACGATTGCCTTTCCTGCAGTCACCGGGATGAGCGTGGTCATCATGCGGATGAGCGTGCTCTTGCCCGCGCCGTTAGGGCCGAGGAGGCCGAAGATCTCGCCCTCGTGCACGCTGAAGCTGATCCCCTTCACCGCTTCAAAATCGCCGTAACGCTTGACGATGTTCTCCACCGACATGGCCACCGGCGCGGCGCCGTTTGTGCCCGGCGCGCTCATTTGTGCACCAGCCTGCTTCGCGGAATGTAGACCTCGGCCGTCATCCCGGGCACAAACTTCTCATCCGGATTCGGAATGAGCAGTTTCAGCTGTACGGTACGGATGTCCCTCTTCTTCCGGTTCACGTCGCGCTGCGTGGCAAAATCCGCCTCGGCCGCCTTAGCGATCACAGTGCCGGTGACCGTATCGCCGCTGGGCATCACCACGCGTAACTTGTCACCAAGCCCGACGGCATCGGCATCCGTCTCGGGCAGCGGCGCGTAAACCCACGTTTGACTCAAATCCATGATGGTGACAATTGGCGTGCCTGCCCCTACCACTTCTCCCTGGCGCGCGGCCCACTCGTTCACCACGCCAGTGGCGGGCGCGTAGACGTTGGCGTAGCTTTGGTTCACCTGCGCTTCCTGCGCCAGAGCCTGAGCGTTTTTCAGTTCGCCTCGCGTTTGCACTACGGTCTGTTGCGAGACAGAAGTCAGCAACTCATGCGCCTGGGCCTGCTTCAAGGTGGCTTCCGCGGCGTTCAGATTGCTTTGCGCGGTCTTTACTGCCGCCTCGTCGGCCTGCAGGCTGGTGACGGCTTCGTCTTTTGCTTGCGCGCTCATAATGCCCTGATCGGCCAGCGCCACAATGCGGGTGGTGTCGGCTTTCTGGTGTGCCAGCGCCGCCTCAGCTTGCGCCAGCGACGCCTGCGCCGCTCTCACCTGTGCCTCGGTGGCCGCAGTTGCGCTGTCGGTTTCGCCGCGATTCTGGCGGACTGTTTCCTGCGCCTGGCGAAGTCTTGCCTCGTCGGCAGCGGTGTTGGCCCTGGCGGCGTCGAGGGCAGCTTCCAGATCCTGGCTTTCGATGACCGCGATCAGATCGCCCGTTTTTACCTTCTGGCCTTCGACCACCGTGAGCTTCTGAATGCGGCCAGGAATCTTCGAGCTGACCACGATCTCGTTCGCGTCGACGGTGCCGATCAGTTGCACTTCCTTGTTCGACGGCACGGTGACAAAGTAAAAGATCAGCGAACCGATCGTAAGCAGCGCCAGAATGACGAAGACCCGGTTGCGTGCGTTCACTTCTGCTTCTCCTCGATCCGTGGTAAGTTGGGGTGCTTGATTTCTTCACTGGCGGGCATAGGGGAATCAGCCAATACGCGAGTGGCGAGCTCCGCCCCGCGCGCACGATCGACAAAAATGGCCTGGCCGAGAAACTCCACCAGCGCAATCCGGCGCTGCCGCAGCGTCTCAAAGTCAAAAGGCTCAAATCCCGGCGTTGTGAGACGCCACACCGGCGCGCTGAGGAAGTAAAAGACGTTTGCTCCCAGCGCCCCCAGCAGGATCTGCATCCAGTCCGCCTTGACGAGCTCCCCCGAAGCGATGCCTTCGCGGACGATGGACTGGAACATCGCCGTCAGCGGAGCAAAAACGCGCTTGATCAGGATAGGCAGCGCGCCTGATTCCCCTTTGTGCAGGCGCATCATTTCCTGTTGCATCATGTTTTGGAACTCGCGCTGCGTCAGAACCCGGTCAAAGTGATCCAGCGCCGCCCGGAGCAGGCGTTCTCCGGGACTGGCCTCGCGCAGGAGAATGGCCATGGAGCGGTCACGGACCCGCGACGACACCATGTCCAGCGCCGCCTGGTAGAGTTTCTCCTTGCTTTCGAAGTAATAGTAAAGCAAAGCTTTATTCACGCCGGCAGCAGCAGCGATCTGCTCCGTGCGGGCGCCGGCTAAACCGTTGGCGCTGAACTCGTGAAGTGCCGCATCGAGGATACGGGCGCGGGTTTCGGCCGAGCGGTCCGGCTGGGGTTCGGGGATGTGCTGAGGCGCGGTCATGAAATTAACTAACTAGTTAGTAAAATACTCCAGATGCCGATTCAGGTGCAAATTTTTTTGCTGAATTCCCAGGAATTCCCATGCGGGTTCGGATTGAATTCCGGTCGTCCCGTGCATCTGTCGACACCAAATATCAACTCCTTAAACACCTCTAGCCAATAGTGGTATTACAATCCCACTAGGTAATTGCCATTGTTCGACTCCCCCTTGAGCGCGATGATCCGGTTGCTGATCCTTGAGAAGGTTACAAATATAAGCTCCGGCACCATCACGACGAATCTGTGTTGGCACTCCTGAAGTCAGAGATCGAAATTCCCGCTTGGAATACCGCGTTGTGCTGCGACAACCGCGCTGCGCAGAAATGAAGTGATGTCGATGAAATCCACTGCATTCATCCTTGCGACCGTTTTGGGAGTCAGTCTGTTTGCGCTGGCCGCGCCGAGTGCAGTTGCCCAAAAATCGGATTACGGCTCCAACTCCTTTTCCGGTTCTGATGTCGAGGCGTCACAAAACTGGGAAGAAGCCCGTCCGGTCGAGGCTGCCCTGAACCGCTTCGATTACGCCTTGGCGAACCACGATGTGGCCATGCTTCAGGCCGCCGGCGTTGATGATGCCAGCGCGAAGCTCTGGCAAAGATTCTTCAGTGAAAATCCTGAGGCCACTGTAACCGATCGTTGCCCAGTTTCAGAACTGTCCATCTCCTTGGACGTCGGGTACTGGACCTGCACTGAAACCGTAACGATTGTGTCCGAAGGCAAGCCGCTCGCCTTTTTGCATGTAATCCACTTCACTTTCGCGAAAAAGCGTGGAGTGTGGCTGGTGGCCCGCCGCCGGTAAGGAACACGCCCACGCCATTCGCCGGGCAATTCAATCACGGACCTAAATTCAGTCAGTATGGCGGCAGCCCGCCGAGATACATGTAGCTCAGCGAGTGCGCCTCTGAGAGCAGCGTGTCGATCGTCGGGTCAGGGAAGCGATGTACATACACCTTTGCCCAGCCGATTGCCTCTGCGGAAGGTGGTCCATCCGGCAGATCCTGCTTTATGCCTGTTGCTTTGTCGAAATAGCCGCTGCCCTCGAGTCCCGCAATCGACCGGTTCACCAGCCGCTTCAGTGCGAAATGATCCTCGGCATAAAGATCGATGCCGTTGTCTTCGCCGAACTCGGCCAGGTACACAAGGGGCGCGCACGCATAAAGCGCGTAATGCAGCGCGCGGCGTCCGCGGCGCATTTCCAGCGGCAACGTTCCCGCAGGCGTGATTTGCCGGATGCCGTTGCGATACGCCGACACCATCCAATCGAAGAGCTTGCGATCGTTGGCTGCAATCGCTACCGCACCCACTTGCACCCCGGCCCAGTAAAGATGATTGTTTCCGTTTCCGCCGGTCGTCGCGTCGCGGTGATCATAAAACGCGATGGTCTGCTGCGAAACCTCCTTCATCCAATCGGTGATTCGCTTCGTATTCGCCGCATCGATTACTCCGCTTGGCCGTACCTTGAGCAGCGCGATGGCTAAAGCGCCCACCACCCATCCCTGCACAAAGTACGCCTGATTGGAAGACATCTTCCCGGTCAGCGCCATGTCGAGGGCTGCAGTCTTCTCCAGCCGCAGAACGCAATCGGCGGCTGCGCGGCTTCCTGTGCTTTGATACGCGTCGGCCGCCGCCACGGCCACATTGCCGAGTTCCTTCACCGGTCCGGAGCTTTTCTGATATGCCGCCCATTTCGCAGGATCGATGATGCTGGCATGCGCGTCGGAGTAAAAACCGGACGTGGTGAGATTGGGTGAAAGATGAATCGGCGCCGGACACGGATATGGCGCGGCGGTAAGCTTCACCGGCGTTGTGTCCCAGGGCGAGCGCAGCGCGGCTTGCGCGCTACAAATTTGCGCCAGCACAAAAACAACGGGGCAGCCGGCAATTAAAGCAGGAAATCGTCTCAAGCGGAGCTCTCCTCCAGGAAGTATACGTGTGCAATCCTCACCAAACGATTCGTCCAGCAGCCTTCGCAGCTGTGTCACACCGTTTCAAGCGGCGCCACGCCACGCGATTCAGCGACGTGGCGATTCTATGATTCTCGCCCATGCGCACGGTCACGCCAATGCGTGGATGCTCACGATGTTTTGTACCACGGCGACTGGGGCGCTCCGTTCGCGAACAATTCAGGGAATCAAGCCGCTGCGCCTTCTGCATCGAATGTCTTGCTGGCGACAATCACCCAGTCGACGGGCCCGGTCTGCTTCGTGTCATCCATATGTCGGCCCTCACGCGTGTCTCGCCGTTAGGCCAAGTCACAGTCGAACTGCGGTATCGGACGACGAGTAGAGAGAACCAAATCGTGCCCTTCCGCCTGGTCGAGAAAGCCCGCCAATGCACCCCCAATTGCGCCCACACCCACTATGGCTATGCGCATCATTCGTCCTCCCAAAACCTCTGCGATTACAGCGCAATACGGCACTTCTTGCAGGCGTTGCATTCACCCTTCCCAAATGACGGAATTGTCACGGAATCGGTTGATTACGTCGAGGAAATCCGGACGTCAATCGAATGGAAGGCCAGTCAGGCGCAAGGCTGACTGCACGAGCACGACCCGCGCCTGTTCCCCAACTTGACCCGCAGACGAATTTCATTGCGGCAGAAATGTACAGGAGTCTGCATGTTGTTTAGCAACCGTGCCGCAGCACGTATGTGGCGCTCATCTCATCCCGTCAAAAAACATTTCATGACATCTTCTGATCTGCCATGTGACCGGCAGAGCGGCAGCACGATACGCGCCGTTCTGTGGCTTGGGATCGCGCTTGTGGCTGCGATGTTGACAGCGCGGGCCGGCGCGCAGCAGCAGTTCAACGCGGATGATTCCGCTGCCATGGCGACATCTGCTGTGGCGCCAGAGGTTCCGGCAGCCCCTGCGGATCCCTCTCCTCGGCATCCCACAGAGTCGGCGAACTGCGCCATCTACGGCACCGTGACCGACAGCAATGGCGGCATCATCTCCGGCGCTAAAGTGACTCTCTCGGGTCCTGTTTCACTCAGCGCAACCTCGGATGCTGGAGGAAATTTCTCATTCACCAAACTTCCCGCGGGCACCTTCGCTGTCAGCGCGAGCGGTGCGGGCATGAGTCCGTCGCAGGTTCCCGACATCATTCTCTCTGCCGGCGGCATTCGTTTTCTTCCACCTGTCGTGCTCAAGGTGGAAGGCGCCAGCACCAGCGTTCAGGTCTTCGCCAACCCGGAGGCGCTGGCGGAGCAGCAGGTCCAACTCGAGATGAAGCAGCGCGTCCTGGGCGTCATGCCCGATTACTACACCAGCTACGACTGGAATGCGGTGCATATGTACCCCAAGCAGAAATTTCAGTTGGGCTTCCACTCAGAGATCGACTGGGTCAGCCTCGGAATCATCGGCGCGGAAGCCGGCGTCGAGCAGTACTACAACCGCTTTCCTGAATGGGGAACCGGCACGACAGGTTACGCCAAGCGCTATGCGGCTGCTTACGCCACTGACTTTACCGGCACTATGATCTCAGATGTCGCGCTTCCAACTCTCTTCCATCAGGATCCGCGCTACTTTTTCAAAGGCACCGGCAGCTTCGAATCGCGCGCCTGGTACGCGGTCAGCCGCTCGCTGATTTGCCGTGGTGATGACGGGCATCCTGAATTCGACTACTCCCGTGTGCTGGGCAATATTGCTGCCGGGGGAATTTCCAATTTCTATTACCCGTCAGCCGATCGCGGAATCGGCCTGACATTCTCCAATGCCGCCATCGACGTCGGAGCCAACGCCGCCACCAACCTCATTCGAGAATTCATTCTGCCGGGCCTGATTACTCACGGGCCAGCCGGCGTGAAGAATAAGGGCATCATTCATTTCTGAAAAGGAAGGTGCCAGTGCTTGTGCACCGGCGCCGCAGGGACCTGGTGCAGCACGAATTGGTCGCGGCTCAAAAGCACTGATTCCACCTGCAGCGTCATGCCGTCCACCTGGAAAGCGGGACTTGACCCGTTCCCATGCAAGAATTCCGGACTGCCCGGGCTCATGTCGAACTTGCCATCGCCGTTCAGGTCGAGCCATTCGTAGCCATAATTTACGGAGACTCCGCCGATTTCGAAATCGTATTGAAACCGCACACTGAGGCGCCGGTCCGTTAATGTTGCGTAGCCTTGCACGAATGGCGCCGACGTATATTCAACAACAATCTGCGGCGGTTTCGCGGACGCTACCGCATCATTGCGGGCCAACGCAACGTCCATGGGACAGGTGCGAAATGCGCCGCCCGGCGGAAGATCGACCGAGAAGGATGCCAGGTCCTTCAGCCGCGAAAACTTTGGGTCGACCACGGGAAGAAAAGAAATGCGCTCATTCGCCTCGAAGCGGCCGTCGCGATTCTCATCGACGTAGAGCACATCGTTGCCGCTTGGTGAGCGAACAACGACGGCCTTATAGATATTGCGAACTTGTCCGCCATCCGGGAGCGACAATTCGCCGGAATAAATCTTGTCTCCCGCATCGGCCGCCACTCCAAGCTGGCTTGCTTCCTCAATCCTGATCGGGCTGAAGACCGCTTTGCTCATCAGCTCCGGCGAAGTATAGAGACGCGGTTCCAGCTCGCCGTAGAATTTCGTTTCCTTCGATCCTCTTTGTGCTGGCGCAGGTGATGCAATCGCAAAGAGCATCATCAGAGCGGGCGGAAGCAATCGCTTGCGTGACATTAGCTGGTTACGCGCTGTGCACCGGTTCTGCCACGCGTGCGCCGTAATGCGATTCGACGTAGTTGTCGAGAATTTGTTTGAACTCGGCCACGATGGTATCGCCGCGCAGCGTCGTGAAGAGTTTGCCGTCCACGTAAACCGGCGCCTTGGGCTCTTCGAAGGTTCCCGGCAAACTGATGCCGAGATTCGCATGCTTCGATTCGCCGGGACCGTTCACGACGCAGCCCATCACGGCGAGCTTCAGCTCTTCCACACCGGCGTATTTCTTGCGCCACTCCGGCATCTGAGTGCGCAGGTAGCTCTGAATCTGCTCAGCCAATTCCTGAAAGTAGGTGCTCGTCGTGCGCCCGCAGCCGGGACAGCTTGTCACCTGCGGCATGAAGCTGCGGATGGAGAGCGACTGCAGAATCTGCTGCGCGGCCAGCACTTCTTCTGTGCGATCACCGCCGGGCTTCGGTGTGAGGCTCACGCGAATGGTGTCGCCGATGCCGGCCAGCAGCAGCGGCGCTAACCCCGCGGTTGAAGCGATCACGCCTTTGGTGCCCATGCCCGCTTCCGTTAACCCGAGGTGAAGAGGATAATCGCAGCGCTCGGCCAGCCGCGAGTAGACGTCGATGAGATCGCGCACGCCGGAAACTTTGGCCGAAAGGATGATCATGTCATGACCCAGCCCGTAGCGTTCGGCGGCGGCGGCGGAATTGAGCGCGCTGGCGATCATGGCTTCGATCATCACTTCGCGCGCCGGTTGCGGATCAGGCCGCTTGCTGTTCATGTCCATCATGCGCGTCAGCAGCGCCTGATCGAGCGAGCCCCAGTTGACGCCGATGCGCACCGGCTTGTGGTTCTGCACGGCGCAGTCAATCATGGTGCGGAAGTTGTCATCGTCTTTGCGGCCGATGGAGACGTTGCCCGGGTTGATGCGGTACTTGGAGAGCGCGCGCGCCGTGGCGGGGAATTTTTTCAGAAGCAGATGGCCGTTGTAGTGGAAGTCGCCGATGATGGGCACGCGGATGCCGCGCTTCTCCAGCCCTTCGACGATGAACGGCACGGCGGCGGCAGCATCTTCATTGTTCACGGTCACGCGCACCAGTTCCGAGCCGGCGAGCGCGAGCGCCGCCACCTGCTCGATGGTACCGGGCACGTCGGCTGTGTCGGTGTTGGTCATGGACTGGACCACGACGGGAACTTCCCAGCCCACGCGAACCTGACCAATCAGGACTGTCGGAGTCTTTCTGCGCTGAATATCCGCCATAAAGCTAGTTTACCTTTCGCCTGTTGCGGCAAGTGGAGGAGTTTTCGCCCGCCCGCTCTCAGCCTCCCGCCCTGACGTTCATATTGCAGAGTTGGCGCGGCACGACTCTCCTTCTGCCTCCCTCTCCGTGGGGGTCTAAAAGCAAGTATATGAAAAAGCAAGCGTTAATACGACTCCCATCGCAAGTGTATGAAAAGAGGAGGGCTGATTTTCAAGTGTCTCAAACCAGATGGGTTGCTGGAAGAACTGGTTCCCTGGCCAGGTTTCGCCAGGAAAATCGATCTGTGATTTAAGTGTATCGACCTGCGCGAATTAACGGCAAGGATCGTGAGAAATTTCATCCTTGGCGGATTCAGGCAGTTACGGAGAAATGCGAGCTTCCGAGGACTTGACTTGAGCGTTGATGAACGTAACCAATTCTGCCGAGCTCGATGTTTTCTGAATGGCTTTTGGCGAATGGCGGCGCAATCAGGAAAGGCTGCCGGAGTTCGCGTCCCCTAATGGGCCAACTCATATTCATTCCATCAATTGCACGTTATGGACTCTCGCCTGATGCTCGAGATAAGAGCAAACCTCCTCTGTTGGCTTTGTCATCCGACTCGAGAGAAGCGCTTGATAGGCGCTATTCGCAAGGAGGATTGTATGTGGCTTGGAGTAGCGGTTCTATTTCTTATTGCATGGTTGATTGCCTTCGTCGCTTTTCACGTGGCAGTAGCAGCAATTCATATTCTGCTGGCGCTGTTTGTAATTTTCCTCATCGTTCATTTTGCCAGGAGAGCGGCGAGTCACGCGTAAAGAGTCCAGGGCTTGCCGCGGGGACTCTCGTGTTGCGGTCGTCCTGAGGAAGAGCTTTTGGGGCCTGCTCGAACACAAATTGTGGAACTCGCATCTACTCCTAGCTGGAGCATGAAGCCGATCTTACGAATGGGCAGGCCCGGTTTTTTTCTGGTGGCACTTTTCCTTTGCGCGATGCCATTGCGGGCGCGTGCGCAAAGCCGCATGGAAGCCAGCCTGTTTCTCGATTATCTGAACATCTCCCAGACCAAGACCCCAAACTTCGGGTTGGGCGGCAGGTTCGGATATCGCGTCCATCGCCACGTAATGGCCGAAGGAGAGCTTGCCTACGACTTCGGGGTCAACTTCAATGAGCTTTATGTGAACATCACCAACGGAAATGCAGCGGCGATCGGACGCACATCGATCGGCGTGACGGATGGGCTGTTCGGGCCGATGCTGGAGCCAGCCAGCCGCTACTTTCGTCCGTTTGTCACGCTGAAAGGCGGGTTCATCGATTTTCGATTAAGCCCGAGCCTTCTGCCGTATGGCTCCGTGGTCAATTCGGTTCTCGGCATCCGCAGCTCCAATCTCAACGCGGCTCTTTACCCGGGCGCCGGCGCAGAAGCCAGCCTCGGCCCGGTTGGACTGCGCCTGGAGTTCGGCGACCTCATGTACTTCAACAACGGAGAGCACAACAACCTGCGGGTCACGTTTGGCCCTATCGTCCGCTTCTGAGGACGCGGGAAACCGGCCTATTCAGGGCGCGGGCGTCGCGGCCCACTACATCCCGTTGCGCCGCAGCCACGCTGAGATGAGCGAGGCTACCTGCTTCGGCTGCTCGTATGCAGCGAAGTGCCCCGCGTCGGCGATCACATGCGATTCGCAGCCACCCGGCGCCGTGCGAAATGCTTCCATATCTGCAGGCGATATGGCTGAGTCCTCCGCGCCGGCAATCGAAAGCACCGGCGCGTTGATCGTGGCCACGGTGGGAAGGGAATCGGGCCTTGTGGCGAGGCCAGCCTGCACGGCCACTTCGGCTTCCGGCGTCAGCGTCATGCGCCGGCGCAGCTCGGCCACAACGTTGGGCCGGTGCTCGCGCGTCGAGGCTCCCACCAGGTTCTGCGCCATTCCGTCGAAGAGTTTCTCCGTGCCTTCCGAGCGCGCCGAGGTGATGGTGAG
The DNA here is from genome assembly GCA_035935755.1 of Occallatibacter sp. Taxonomy (GTDB): domain Bacteria; phylum Acidobacteriota; class Terriglobia; order Terriglobales; family Acidobacteriaceae; genus Telmatobacter. The sequence goes on from DASYWU010000046.1 coordinate 146,627, forward strand.
CACGCGCTTGGCAAGGGCGGCCTCGGCATCCTGCTGCGGCTTGGAGCAGACAAACGCCAGACCGCGCATGCGCTCGGGCGCGCGCCGCCAAAGCTCCAGCAAGACGTAGCCGCCGATGGAGCAGCCCGCAAAGAAGGCCTGGTCCAGTTGCAGATGATCGAGCAGCGCCAGAACGTCGGCGCCCAGTTGCGCCATGGTAAGTACTGGCGCATCGGGGACACGATCGAAGCCGCCGACGGGTAGCATGCGGCCGAGCTCGGAAGCTCCGTGGCCGCGAAAATCCGGCACGATGGCGCAGACTCCGGCCATTTCGGCGATCATCGGCCGCCAGTAATCGCGATCGAGAGGTGTGGGATGAAGAAAGACGACCGGCGTGCCCCCGCCGTCATCGCTGTAAGCCAGCCGGGCGCCGCCCGACTCGTAGATTTCACTCATGCACCAGTTCCTGGGGGATAGCTTCCCGCGGCTCCGGGCAGGGCCAGCGGCTCTTCGGGAATGCCGATCCACGCCGCCACGTAGGCCACACCAATGAGCCCGCTGGAAAGGATGAACGCCAGCACCGCAAGGATGCGTACGACGCTCACGTCCCAGTGATAATTCTGCGCCAGCGCCGCGCAGACGCCGGCGATGGCTCTGCCCATGCGCGGCCGTACCATCGGCCTGCCTGGCGCTACCGGAGCGACGGGAATCGTTGCCCCGCAACTGGAGCAAAATCGCGCTGCGTTGGGCAGACTCGTACCACAGCTTTGACAGAAAACAGCCATTTCTCGCCACCTCCTCGATCCTGGCCTTTCCTCTGTTTTAATACGCCGGCGCCTCACGCGCGGTTCCCGCGAGAGAACCGCTCAATTGACGCAGGCCGCAGCTATGTTCCGCGATAAGGGTTGCGCAAATACTTCCGCGCCACATCGGCGCGGCTGGTTTCAGGGCCGGCTTCGATGGCATCGCGGTAGTCGTCGAGCGCGCGTTGGCGCTGATCGGCCATGTCGCGGCACTGTCCGCCGGCAAGCAGGGAACGGATCTTCAACTCCGCGCCCACGCCTTCGGCCCGGGCCGCGTGCTCGTAGGCCTGGGCCGCCAGTTCGTAGTGACGCTGGCCACGCAGCGCTTCGCCCAGTCCGAAGTCTGCCAGCTCCAGCTTTGCAGAGGGAAAATAGCCAGGCCTGCGCGCGTCGGCGATCATTTCCCTATAGGCATCCACGGCCGCCATGCCCTGGCCGTCGTCCTTGCGCAGATTGGCTTCTTCCAGGCGGAAAAGGAAATTGTGCGGATAATCAGTTTCCAGTTCGCGGACGATCCTGATCGCATCTTTGTATTTTCCGTCGCGCCGCAAAAACAGCGCCATCGCGGTGCGCGCTTCCACGCGGGTGATCACGCCGTGCTCGCCTGCATCGCGCAACAGCGCCATGCCCCTGGACTTCGATCCGGTAATGCCGGCAAAACCAATGAGAAATTTGAACGGCCAGGGCAGCGCGCCAACTACGTACTGGTAGACGCCCACGACGAGCTTCGCGTCGGTGTAGTTCGGATTGATCTGGAGCACACGCGTCTCGTCGTCCTTGGCCTTGCTGGCAAGGCCGAATGCCGATCTGAATCCCCGTTCCACCATGGCGATGTAAGTGCATTCCAAGCTGCGCGCCCAGCCGCGGGCAAAGAGCGCATTTACGTCCTTGGGATTCTGGCTTAGCCGCCAGTTTGCCTCCTGCACTACTTCGTCGGTCAATGACAGCACGCGCGCGCGCACCTGCGGGTCTTCCGGAGTGGCGTGCTTGCCGGAGAGAAAACCGTCGCTGGCGTAAAACGTGGTGTCGAGCAGGTCGAGCCGGTAAAGCTCCTCGAAGACGACGGCATCGAGCAGGTAGGCCGTGGCCTGAGGGTCGCCGGGATGCTCCAGGTGATACCGCTCGAAACGCGCTGTTGCATCGGCGAAGTGGAGATTGTGAAAAGCTTCAAAAGCAGCCTGCACCTGGGGGTCGTTATTCATGGGATTAGTGTCGACGACCTCTCCCCAGACCATTCTGCCGGCGCAGACCAGCATCAACACCAGTACCCATCCGTGCATCCCCAGAGTTGCTTTCTTCAACCCCTCTCTCCTTTTTTTGCAGCAGTATCGCGGCGTCGAGACCGGCAGCACGCCGCGTCAATTGGACAATGCATTACGATCTCATTATGCCCATCCCCGAACGGCTGAACTCCACTTCTGCCGGCGCGACCGTGCCGCCGGAGCGCATGGAAGAAGCGCGCCGCAGGCTGATCGTGGCCCTGGACGCGCCGACCGCGGACGCCGCGCTTGAGCTGGTCAGCCGGCTTGAGCAGCATTGCCACTGGTTCAAGGTGGGCCTTGAACTCTTCGCCGCCGCAGGCCCCGCCGTAATCGAAGCGATCGTTCGCCGCGGTCATTCCGTGTTTCTCGATCTCAAGCTTCACGATATTCCCAACACCGTGGCTGGAGCTGTGCGTTCGGCCGCAGCCCACGGTGCGCGCATGATAACCCTGCACGCGCTTGGCGGTCCGGCCATGCTCGCCGCAGCCCGTGCTGCGCTTGCAGGCCTGCCCGAACCGCCGCAACTTCTGGCTGTCACTGTCCTCACGAGTATGGATTCGCAACAGCTTGAGGCCGTTGCAATAAACCACTCGCCGGCCGACGAGGCTGAGTTGCTGGCCCGAATGGGGATGTCGGCTGGTATCGATGGCTTTGTTTGCTCTCCGCAGGAGGCGCGCTCGCTGCGCGCGCTCACCGGTCCAGGCGGTGTCCTGGTGGTTCCGGGGATCCGGCCGGCCGGGTCCAGCGCCGGCGATCAGAAGCGTATCGCAACGCCCGCCGTGGCTATTCAGGCCGGCGCCAGCTACCTTGTTGTTGGCCGCCCAATCACCCAGGCGCCCGACCCCGCCAAAGCCGCGGAAGCCATCGTGCGCGAGATTGCCGAAGTCCTGGAAGCGCAGCCGTAGAAGCCGAAAAGCCCGGCATGATGCCAGGCTCCGGTCCCTAAAAATCTTCATCTTCAGCTTAAAGTTTCTCGTAGAAATCGCACGCTGAACAGGAAATGTAGACTCCGCCAGGAACGCCGCGTTCGCGGTCCTTCACGCGTTTCACAATGCGCGTGGGCTTCTTGCACTTGGGGCAATCGGTGGATTTCGTGGTGTCCATGATCTTCTTGCGATCGGCGGTTTTTGCAATCTTGGCCATCTGCCTAGGTGTTTCTCCTTGTCGGTTGTTGTCTGGGGCTCACGCACGCAGCGGCTGCGCACGGCTTCGACGCGCGGCCTCTCCCCATTTGCACACAAGTGTTCCTGGATGAATGGCCGCAGTCACCAGTTTACATGAACGCGGTGATGAAGATGGGAACCGCTGAGGTGGTTGGATGTCCTGAAACGCGCCGATGCACCGAGCGACCCAAGCCGGCTGAGGGTGGGTGAATATCATCTCCTCGGTGTCGGGCCTAGTTCCCTCCGGTGGATCTCGCCACGTGCGCGGGCTGCGTTTGCGCCGAAGGCGACTGCTGCTGCCCACTGCTCGGCTGGCTTTGCTGCGAGCCGCTGTTTGCCGGCGGCTGCTCGTCAGGATTCTGCCCCAGCGGGGTACTCGGCTGGCTGCTGGGCTGCCCGGGCTGACTGGCGGGATGTGCAGTCGGGGGGGCGTTGCTGGAGTCCTGCGTGTCGGGCGGGAAGTAGACCGGGCCCTCCTGGCCGCGCTGCGTTGGATTGTTCTGCGGGAACTTGTCGGTAGGCTCGCCCAGGGTCGGCGGCGGCGCGGGAGCCTGGGTGTTTGGATCGCGCTCCACGTCGCCTTCCTGGACCGGATGCACCTTCTCGACGGCTGCCAGGGAGGTGTGGCTGGCCGTCAGCAGCGGAGTCACTTCGTCTTTGGTGAAGACTTCCATCGGCTGGCCGGTTTCGGCGATCTCCACCTTGATCACGCGATTGCCGTTGAAGTGCACAAACTCGACCGTCTTGGGCGCTTTCCCATACATCCAGATCGTGACCGGCATGTTGTCGTCGGTCTCGCGATATTTATTTTCCGGCCGACCTTTGGCGAAGAGGACCATCTGGTCGTTCATGCCCACCCATACTTCGTGGTTCATGATCGCTGTTTTCAGTGCCGGCGGCAGGGTGGCGGTATAGGCTTCGATGGGTGTTTGCACTTTGAACGAAATCAGCGGCGCCAGCAGCGACTCGACGTCGTCGCCGGTCATCTCCGGAATGTTGCCGTGAAAAGCGAGTGTCAGCCGCGCGCCAGTTGGGACCTGGCCCGGATCCACGATCGGCTGCGTGGGGTCACCATAATCCGGATCGCCCATCCCGATCTGGATATGGCTGAGGAAGCGATGCTTGGCGTCCGGCCCGCCGTTCAAGTCGAAAATGATCTTGTTATGGTCGATTTTGACGTTGGTAATCACCACGCGGTCGCCGGGCTTGGAGGAGATCCCGTTCGCCGTGGCCATGTTCAGGTATCCCTCGCCGGCGGGATTCAGCTTGCCGTTCGCTTCCAGGGTCATGCCCTTATGTCCGCGCGGCAAAGGACGCATGGCGAAGCCCTGTTCCGACTCGAGCGCACGTATCAGCAGGAGCTTCGTCTTGGGATCCAGCGGCTGCTGGGAGAGCTTAATGTTCGTGGGCTCAATTTGCTGATACTCGCGGCTGACCGGCCCGTTGGCAATCGGGCCTTTGCCGTTGGTGTCGATGGTGATGACCTGTGCCCATACTGCGCCGCCGGCGAGCATGGCGCTCAGTGCTGCCCCGAGTGCGAGAATTCGGAGATTTTTGCCGCCGCACACACCGGTCACTTCGACGGGTCCGATCCGCCAATTCTCAAGGAGTCGCTCCATCATGGGAACCTCCCGTGCCAGCCTGAGTCTTTGGGCAAAAGATAAGCCCGATTGAGGACAAAAAGCAAGTCGGGTTGCCCAGGGCCCGATCCGCATCCTCTGTGAACTTCGATGCTCGGCCCCAATCGGCGTTGGCCGAGCTACTTCGATTCCGGGGGGCCGGCGGCCGTCTCCGCGGGGACCTCTGGAGGCGCCGCTGCCGCAATCTGCACCAGAGCCGGAGCAGCCGGTTCGCCCATCGCTGCCTCGTGCTGCGCCCGCGCCGCGGCTTCCAGGTCCACCGGGATGCCGCCGGGAACGATCTTCGGGGCGTTGTAGCGGAAATCGAGTTCGCGTGTGATACGCCAAACCACCGGCAGCGCCGCCAGCAGCACCAAAAAGGCGATCCAGGTGCCATCCAGCCCGAATCCGCCCCCCGAGATCCAGAACGGTCCGATGGGATTGCCCTGGATCACCGGCGAATGACTGTCCATCCCCGCCACCGCCAGACCGAAAATCAGTGCGCGGCTGGCTTTCCAACCGAAATTCAGTCCCCAACTCAGCCACAACGCCCGGGTGCGCAGGTAGGCCGTAGAAAGGAGCAGGCTGAAGACAATGGCCACGGCAACGCTGGCGCGGCTGCTGCCAGGCAGAAGCGATTGCACAATGGCGTAGTAGGCCGCAAACCCCAACGCCGCGCCGAGCGAACCCACTGATTGCTCAAAGCGCTGAAATGCATATCCGCGAAAGGCTACTTCCTCGCCCAGCGCCAGCAGAGCGAAGAATGCGATATCGGCCGCCAGCCATCCCCATGCCGAAGCATCGGTGAAGACCACGACCGAAAGGGCACCGGCCAGTGCCATGGGAATTACGCATAGAAGCGCCACACCCCAGCCCACCGCCAGGCCCATTCCGGCTTCGCGCGGCCAGCCTTTGCGCAACGGGAGTCCCTGCTCGCGCACGGGGTGCAACTGGCGATTGAACCACAGGCCCATCAGCCCATATCCGGCCATCAGCAGGAAGATCAGGACAGCCTGGTCCACCAGGGGATACCAGGAATCGGACACCAATCCTTGCGCGCTGTGCCGCGCCACGATGTCCGCCACAAAAAACCAGAGCACTGCGGTGACAAATTGCCCGTAGGCACGCAGCCGGTTTTCGGCAGTAGCGGCTGTCGTCATCTATCGTGTACTCAACCTTCCGTATAAAACTGTGCGATGTTGCGGAATTTGCGCTGCCGCGCGGCCACCATCTGGTCGGTGGTCATAGCCTTGAGCTCCGCCAGGTGCTTCCTGATCGCGGCGGCGAGCAGCTCGATGCCCGCATCACGATCGGCGTGAATGCCACCGGCGGGCTCGGGAATCACCTCGTCCACGCAACCCAGTGACATTACATCCGGCGCGGTCGCGCGCAATGCCGCCGCCGCGCGATCCTTGTAGTTGATGTCACGCCACATGATCGTTGCCGCGCCTTCCGGCGGAATGACGGAATAGATGGCGTTTTCCAGGATCAGCACGCGGTCCGTGACCGCCAGCGCGAGCGCGCCGCCGGATCCACCTTCGCCGGTGATCACGGAGATGGTCGGCACCTTGAGCCGCGACATTTCGCGAAGATTGCGCGCAATTGCTTCGGCCTGGCCGCGCTCTTCAGCGCCCATTCCTGGATAGGCAGCCGTCAGGTCGATCAGCGCAATCACCGGCCGATTGAATTTTTCCGCGATCTTCATTGCGCGTAGCGCCTTGCGGTAGCCCTCCGGGCTGGGCATACCGAAATTGCGCTTAATCCTCTCCCTGGTCGTGCCACCCTTGCGGCTTCCGATGACCAGCACCTCTTCGCCATCGAGCCGCGCCATGCCGCAGGCGATCGCCTCATCGTCGCCAAACGCGCGATCCCCGTGAATTTCGCTGAAGTCCGTGAAGATTCGCTCGATCAGCTCCATGGGATATGGCCGCTGCGGGTGCCGCGCCTGCTCGACTTTGCTCCACGCCGTCAAAACGGATTTAGCCGGACTCGCTGTGCCTGCCTTGTCATCGCTCATCGTTTATCGAGCCGCGGTCGACCGCCGCCAGCCCTCAAGTGATTCTACGGGTTGGGGGCGGTTGGGACAAACGAAAAGGGGCGCAGGGACTGAGGGGCTGAGGGCCTGAGGGACTGAGGGACTGAACGACTTTCTGCTCGGTGACTGCCTCGACAGCGGCGAACGGAAACCCTAAAGGTCCGTAGCCCAGACTTCCAGGCCGGGAAGACCGCGCGCGTGTCGGAATGCAGAGTCGCTGCTCACCAGTACCGCGCCAACTGTGATTGCATGTGCCGCTATCTGTGTATCCAGCGGCCCAAGAGGCCGTCCTGCTGCTTCCTGTGTTGCGCGAAATACGCCATATGCCGAGGCTTCGTCGCGTCCCCAAGGCAATATTCTGAATCTTTCCAGAAAATCGGCAAGCGCCTTGCGGCGGAGCACACCTGCACCTACGCGTTCCAGCCCATACCAAAGTTCCGCTTCAGTGATTGAAGAAATGCAGGCCACTTCGCCCGGTGCGAGCTGAACAAGCTTCTTTCTCGCAGCCGGAGAAACACCCTTGAAAATGTAACTGACAGTGTTGGTATCGAGCATGTAGAGGCGCGTCATAGCTCTTCGCGCGTCTCAGCGACTCCCTGGTTTCGGTTCGCCATGAATTCAGGTGGGAAACCTGCCGCGTCGATCTGAGCAAATATCTCCTCCCAGCTTTTCGGCACCTGCGAGAGAATTACATCTCCGGTCTGCTCATCTCGACGAACGTAAACTTCACTGGTGGTGAACCGGAATTCAGCAGGGATTCGCACGGCCTGGCTTCGCCCCGTCATAAACACTCGCGCTTTTCGCATGTCGGCCAAGTTTCACCCCTGATATATATCATGATATATATCAAGAAATCGGTCAACTGCACTGAGAGAAAGGGCGGCTAAATCTGACTAAGGGGCGGGGGATATCAGTTCGCGACTTCTTCCGTCGGCCGTTTTGCCGGCGCAAGCACAAATCCGCCGCAAAGGATCAGCAGCGCCGACAGAAGAATCATGTTCGTGCCCACAAACCAGCCGAGAAACACCGCCATGAGTGCGCCATCGACGAGGATCGCAAAACCGCAGATCAGAACAACCACTCTACCTCCTCGTGGCCGTATGAATGCCGCCACGGCCGCGATCACAGCGATGACAATCCAGTGCCAGCCAACGATGAGAAACACGGATCGCAATGCCGGTTTCAGACCGGCATCGAGATTGGATTTGAGCACCCCAGCCGAGACCAGCGGATAGCCCGCGATCAGATGAAGCAACGCGCCGGCGAACAGTATGACGCATCCCGCACCTGCCAGACCGCGACCGATCTTATTTTGAGTCTTCATAGACTACGCAACTACCAAGGTTTGAACTGTGAATGGCCGCTCATGTTAGCAGTACTGCCGCGCTCCAGTCCCTCAGTCCCTTAGTCCCTCAGACCCTTGAGTCCGCAGTTCCTGCGTCTGCTCCGGTTCTTCCTCCGCCGGCACATCCTTGCGCACCATCTCGTCCACCCGATACCCGGCATCTTCCATCGCCTTCATCGCCTCCGCAACTGCCTTGCTGATTGGCTCAGTCGCTTCGTAGGATACCGCCGGCTGCGAGCCCAGCGTCATGAGCGCGGGCATTTCCAGCCAGTACAGGAGCTCTTCGTAGGCCTCGCGGACCAAATAATGATGTCCTTCCGCCTCATGCACGCCGGTCAGCCATTGCACATCGGGATCGCGCCACAACGCGCGCGGCAGCAAGCCGTCTTCAGCCGCAGCGTTTTCCGCCCGCTTTGCTGCGGAGCGTTTCCGAGTGCCATCTGTTGCACGTTCTGGCTTTTCGGGCGGAGCAACTTTCGCAGCCGCCTTCGCCGCCTGCACTATGAGCAGCACCTTAACTCGCGCCGCGGCGCGCCAGGCCTCTTCGCCCTCAAGTCCCAAGGTCTCGAAAGCTCTACCCAGCGGCTCGCGCAGCCGCAGGCGATCGAAGAGGTCCACTGCGATTTCCGCGTGCCGCTCGGCGCCATCGGCTGCCACGAATTGCGCCGCCGCGTCCAGCGCGCACCACGCCACCACCGGTCCCCACATTGCCGTCGCCGTGAATTTCGGGCTGGCGCAGGGCAGCACGCGCCGCGCGGCTGCACACCAGGGAGCCGCAAACTGCGTCTCCAGAGCCGGGAAGCGCATGGTTGCCCGAAAGCACTGTCGCATCGCCGTTCCCACTGCCGCCAAATCCGCCGGCTCCTCCGGAGCGGCCGGCCCGCCCTCGCGCGCCAGCCGCGCTAAATAGCCCTTCCGCCCGGTCTGCACAAAGCGCTCGCACTGTACCCAAGTCCGCTCTACGGCCTCTTTGCGTTCGCTCTCCAGCGCCGTAGGCCTGGCGGGCGCCACAACGCGCGCCCCTTCCGCGAGGTCCGCAATCTGCCGCACCAGCGTCGGCTCCAGCACTTCACGCAGCGCGTCATGCACCGGTTGCAGTTCCAGGCTCACCAGCGCCTCGCCCAGATTGGGGACGCCGCGGCCGCCGAGGAAATCGCACAGCCGGTCCCAAGGCTCCTCGGCGCTCGGCCGCAGCTCGCGCCAGTCAATAAACACGTGAGATTGGTACGCATGAAGGCTGAGCGTCAATCCGCGATCCAATACCTCGCCCGCGCGCCGCAGAAAATCGAGCCCGGTCAGCGAATCCCGCCACGCCAGAACCATGCCGTAGTCGCCGCTCAGCCCCAGCCCGTCGCGCAGCCGCCGCTGCCTCAGTTGTCCCGCACCCTTGTCCGCATAGGCAGCGGAATAGTCAATTGTCCCGTGCGTGTCGCGAAAGCGGTTGTTGTAGACCACCAGCGCGCGCTCGCCGCCGCTACGGTTGGAGTAGGCAAAGACGTTCTCGTCCACCGAGCCCGACGGTTCAAAAAAGTCGTAGAGAAGGAACTCTGCGCTCTCGGCAAAGAGCCAGCGCTTCTTCAACAGCGGCGCAACTTCACGATCGTGCCGCACCACCAGCCACTGGTCGGGATTCTCCTCGTACCGCGGCCAGCGGTACTCCATTCCATACTTTTCCGTGAAGCCTTCGATCTGCCCGTGCCCGAACATGGGCAGGCCGGGCAGGGTAGACATCAGCACCGTTACGCCGAAGCACTTGTCACCCGCTCCGAACTGATCAATTGTCGTCCTTTCATCGGGATTGCTCATAAAGTTCACGTAGCGCTTCATGATATCCGGATCGAATTCCAGAGTATTTTTGATCACCGAACGATACTTCGCATTCTCCTCGTCGCGCAGCATGTTCATGAACGCCGAGTTGTAAACCCGGTGCATGCCCAAGGTGCGGACGAAGTAGCCTTCCATCAGCCAGAAGGCCTCGGCCAGCAGCAGTGTGCCGGGCACTTCCGCGGCCACGCGATCCACCACTTCGCGCCAGAACTCCTGCGGCATTGCCTGGTCGAATTCGCCTTGCGTCATGCCGAATTCGGCGCGCGAAGGAATCGCTCCGCTTGAGCCCGGACCAGGAAACCACAGCCGGTGAAAATGCCGCTTGGCCAGGGTCATCGCCGCGTCAAACCGGATCACCGGGAAGAGCCGCGCCACGTGCAAAATGGTTTGGATTACCTGCTCGCGTACCGCCGGATTGAGGTAGTCGAGCTGCGCCGTGTCGTTCCAGGGGAAGCTGGTGCCATCGTTACCGTGGTAGACGTAGCGCGTGTCACCGGTCCACGTATCGCGGCGGCGGAAGACCACCGCTGCATCCGATTGCTCGAAGTAGTGATCCTCGATCTTGATCTCAACGCGATCATCGTTGGAAAGATTTGGGCCGTTGAAGCTGTACGCCGGATACGGCGGATCCCATCGGGAGATGAACCACTCCGGATGCTCGATTACCCATGGCGAGTCAATTCCCATGTGGTTGGGCACCATGTCGCTGGCCAGCCGGATGCCGTGCCGATAGGCGCGGTCGCGCAGGTTCACGTAGGCCGCATCGCCGCCGAGATCATCGGCAATCCGGTAGTCGTAAAGCGAATAGGCGGAAGCCACCGCATCGCGATTCCCGCAAAGCTGCTTGATCGTCTTCGAGGCCCGGCTTCGCTCCCACACTCCGATGAGCCACAGCGAATTCATGCCTCGCGCGGCAAGCAGCGCCAGTTCTTCGTTTGGAATCTCATCGAGGCGGCCGATATGCCGACCGTGCTTGCGGCTCAACTGCGCCAGCCACACGTAGGTGCTCTTGGCGATCAGCACCGCGCTGGGCATCCAGAGCATGTCCTGCGAAAAGCGCTCGTACTCCTGGGCCAGGCTGCTGAACTCCGGCACCGACGATTCGCTGGTGATGCCGCCCTGCGGCCGCTGCGCGCCGCCATGCGGATGGTACATAGACCACAACGCCAGCTCTTCCTCGCGCAGAATTTCACCGGCCATCAGCAGCAGCCGTTCGAGCGCCTCGCCCAGCAAGGAACCCCACAACTTGCGGATGAGGGCAAGTTGCGCGCTCAACGATCCTGGCGCACGCAACGCGGGTGCGCGCAGCATCTCGAGCAGGTTCATTCCTTTGCCTTCAGCGGCAGGGATCAGAGGCCGCGTGGCGAAGAATTCGCCCAGCCGAGCGGTTAGCTGCGGATAGGCGGTCTTCTCCGCAAGTTCCTTTTCGTCAAATAATTCCGCGAAAGGCTTAAAGGCTTCGTTGCGGTTTGCCGTCCACAGCAGCATCAGTTCTTCCAGGGCCGCGGCGCGGTTCGGGTATCCGCCGCTCGATCCGGCCAGCCATTGATTGGGCGTATGCTCGCCGCGAATCACCGTCGATCCCGGAAAATGCTCCACAAATTTCAGCAGCAACTTGTCGAGATTCTCCGCGCCCACCTGCGCGGCAAACCAGTCCAGCGCAGTGGCCATGACCTGCGGGTCAAATTGCTCGCGATAGCGCGCCATCAACACATGGCTGGCCTCGTCGATCAGCCCCATGGCATACAGCTCGCCGGCGTGAACCGCGTGCTCCGGGTGCTTGTCCGCCTCGCGGACTTTGTTGATGCGATGGGTGAGTTCGCGGCAGGCCGGCATGTCTGCCAGCACCACGTTTCCGGTGTAGGAAAAGAGCGTTTCGGCAAACTGATAGCGCTCGCGCGCGTTTCGTCCAATGTGAAATTCCATCATAAGAAGGCCGATTCTCCCATCCGGTATCTGGCCACGCCCGCGACGCCGGCTGATGCGTAGATTCCGAGGTCACGTCGCGGTTTTCAAACCCTCCACTTGTCTCTGATGCATCCCCGCCGTGGCGGTCCGAACCGAAGCCCATCCTAATTCACGCCATCGCCGCGCCTCAACCGACAGGTGATGAGTTTAGCTTGCGATCGTAGCCATTCAGCGCCATACTTCGATCTTAGAAATGTGGTTGCGGATGCCCGGCCTCCATTCACTATCTCGAAACAAGAGATTAGCCGCGGCCGGGTACTACCAGTCCGCCATTGACTTTCGTGTTCAGCAGCTAAATGATAGGAACAGCTATTCCAGGCCATACCTGGCGGCTTTAGCCGGGAAAAAAGAAAAGGAAAAACGGGGGATTTTCCACCCGAAACGGGGGCGCTGCCCATTGCACGGTATGCGTGGGGTTCCCAATTTATGCCCGATCTGCAGGTAAGCAAAGTCACCGCCATGAAGCCCGCGGACGTCATGGTTCGCGCGGTCAGATTCTTCACGGCACAACATTGGCGCGTGAAGTCGCAAAACGGCACCATTGCCACCTTCACCAGCGTGGCTCGGCTCGACTGGCCGCAGCGCCTTAAGGTGATCCTGCTGACTATGTGCCTGGTCTTTCCCGGAGTGCTCTATTATTTCCTGGGAGCTCGTCGAGGCCGCCGGGAGCAGACAGTGTGCGTCGATCTGTTGCCCGAGGGGGATCGGTGCAAAGTGATGGTCACGTACCCGGCGGAAGACAGCGAGCTGATCATCGAGTTTCTGGCCGGCCTGGTTTGAGTTCCTGACTGTATACCAAAGCGTTTCTTGTGGTGGCGCTACCACCAACGATTCATTGTATTTTCGGTGAATTCACGTTAAAATCGGGTTGAAATTCGAACCAGCCCAAGACAAATCTAAAAATCTGGAAGAGTATGCTTCAAGGGGCTTCGGCCATCGAGTCAGGCGCGGATGTATCCGCTTCTCAGTGTCAAGGAACCCTGGAGCGGGGGCAGTCCGGCTCGCTGGTTCACGGGATCAAAGTTTTTCGCAACCGCATCGCCGCGAGGATCAATCGAGTCGGGCTGAAGGATCGCGATTTCTCCATCCTTTCCAACGATTGCTGGGCCGAAGAGCTTTACCTTGACTGGGGTCTTCCTTGCAAAACTCCCTTTCGCGGCCTAGGGATGTCAGCTACCGATTTTCTACGCTTCGTCAGCGATCTCCCGCGCTACCTTCATGCGTCGCTTGAATTTATTCCGGCATCAAGACACAAGATTATAAATCGTCTTCGCCGGGATTACGGATGGCCTATCGGTCTTCTTGGCGGGCATCTTGAAATCTACTTCCTCTACTACCACAACGAGGAGGATGCACGCCGGGCGTGGGAAGAAGGCTGCCGCAGCATTAACCCGCAGCGCATCGCCATCAAATTCACCGTCGACAAGGATGGCTCGGTCCCGCAGTATGCCGAGCAATTCAGCCGTCTCCCATTCGAGCGCAAGCTGCTGCTGACCAAGCTTGATTATCCGGAAATCCCCTGCGCTGTTCGCGTTTCGAGATACGTAACCGATGGCGCTCTCATGTTTCGCCGCTCGCTGCGTGATTTCGATTGCACCCACTGGCTAAATACCGGCGAAATCCGCCGCCGCACGTGGCGTGTCTTCCTCAACAGGCTCCTCTATTTTCGCGGCGTCTGATTTCTCTCCGACGCGCCGACCTGACACGTTTCAACGGCGAAGTGTGCGCCTGCGGATAGCACCGGCTTGTACGCACCGAAGTTGATGCGTCGCTGGGGGAAAGGCTCGGTAGATAGGCGCGGCCTAGCGGCGCACTTGCTCTTCGTCGGAAAAGGCCACTTCATAGCGCGAGCCGGTGGCCATCAGGTTTTCTATGCGGTTTACCGGCCCTATTCCGCCGCGCGCGCCCGCCGCGGTGCAGTTGATCGCCGCGGCGGCGCAGGAGAAATCGAGCTGCCGTTCCAGCGGCCAGCCCTGCAGCAGCGCATAAATGAATCCCGCATGAAAGATGTCGCCAGCACCGGTGGTGTCGGCCACCGGTACGCGATACGCGGCGCTGTGCAGCAACCGCTCGCCATCGAATGCCAGCACGCCATCCTGTCCCAGCGTTGCTGCAGTCAGCTTGCAGCCGTAGCGCGCCGCGATACTGCGCAACGAGTTCCCCAATTGTCCGTCGTTCATCAGCCGATTGGGAAAATCGCGGCTGACGATCAGATAGTCGATGTTGGCAATCAGGTCGTCGATGCCGGGATAAATCGCGTCGAGGTCGGCAACCACGGGAATGCCTGCGGCCTTTGCCCAGCTTGCCGCAAGCGTCGCCGCCTCAGTGTCGTGGCCATCAATGAGCAACGCGCGAGCACGTTCGACCCACTTTCGATCGAGCTCTTCCGGCTGAAGCACCAGCCGATCGTCGCGTCGGCACAACACGGTGCGCTCGCCGCCGTCATCGACGAGGATGAGCGACTGCGGGCTGGCCGCGCCCGCTGCCTTGACCAGCCGCGTCTCCACGCCGGCGCGCGCAAACGCTGCTTCATGCAGCCGCGCCGCGTCGTCATCGCCCAGCTTACCAACATACCGCGTCGTCAGGCCCCAGGTCTGGCAGGCGACCACAGCGGTAGCGGTTTGTCCGCCGGGCATCACGCTCACCGAACTGTATTCGATTTTGGAGCCCCGCGCCGGAAATTCGGCCAGCGGAATGAGCGTATCGGTGGCGTTGAGTCCCACGCCGACCAGGTCCACCATGGGTAATTCAGTCACCCGGCCATTGTAATTGGCTTGCAGGCAGGGGGATGGGAACTACGGCCAGCCTACAGAATCGGCGTGTTGAAGTCGGCGATGAACTGGATTCCCGGCACGTCGAGTTTTGTGAGCTGCTTGTCGCCGGTAAGGAAGAGGTCGATTCCGGCCGAAGCCGCGCAGGCCAGATGAATAGAATCGGTAACTTTGATTTTCGTGCGTGCCCGCAAGCGACTGAACGGCGTCACAGCGCCTGCGTCGAAAGGCAAAAAAGTAAAGCCGATTTCTTCCAAGATCTGCTGCACTGTTTCTCTTTTTTGCGGATCCGGTGATTTTTCGGCTCCGGCCAGTATCTCCGCAAGAGCAAGATAAGTTGTGTACAGGGCGTCGTTCCTTTTGAAAGAGCGCTCAAGGAGCTGCCGCGCCCGCGGGCCAAAATCGGGATGATCATCCAGCAGATAGACCACAATCATGCTGTCCCAGAAGACGCGGCTCATGCCCCCTCCTCCTCGTCATAACCGCGCACCCTGCGAATGAATGCTTCTGCCCCGCCGTATTCCGCAAGCTCGTCCTTCAGCAAACCACGCAGCTTCTCTGTTAGCCTTCGCGCCCGAGCTTCTGGTGATTCCGCCTCAAGAGGAGTGCTGATGCCTTCCCCCATCTTTACTGCGGAGCCTGATACCTGCTGAGGCTTCGTTATGAGATACCGAACCACCACTGTGGGACTCATTTTCGACGGTGGACCTTCCACCTGCTCGATCTCGAGGCCATTCTCGCGGAGGAATTTTGTGGTTTGCAGTGCGCTGCAAATTTGAGGAATATGTCCGCTCGGAAAGCCGTCGGCCTTCAAATCATTCAATAGATCTCGCACCTTGATTGTGAATTGCACCTTCCCTTTCTGCACCGCTGGACGAACATATTTGTCTCGAGCTAGTGAACGAATCCTGTCGCTGATTTTCGTCGACATTTTGAACCTCCGACTATGGTCTAGCAGAAATAGAATAGATCTATATACATATCTTGTAAAGAGAATATCTTATAAATTCTATTTCTTTCTTTCCCGGCCCACTGTCTGGGCCAACTCGGTCAGACCCCGGCGGTGTATTCTCAACCAGGCAAATGAAACGCATCCTCACCGCAGTCGTACTGATCCCGGCCGTACTGTGTGCCATCTTCAAGACGCCATACTGGCTCTTTGTGGTTATCACGGCTGCGATTGCCGCCCTGGCCGGCTGGGAGTTCATGACTCTCGCCCGCCGTACCGGCTCTCATCCTCCACGCATCGCTGTAATAGTGTGCATTGCGGCGCTTTTTGCCGGCGCATTCGAATACCCCGACCGCATCGGCCTACTCCTTGGCATCCTCTCGCTAGCGCTGCTCGTTTACTGCACTTTCAGCCGTGCGCCAGACCGCGTCCTGGCCGATGCCACGGCGGCCGTCTTCTGCCTTTTCTATGTCGGAGCTACCCTGCTCGCACTGCCTGCTTTGCGCGAGGAATCGAACGGGCCCTCCGTGCTCGTGTTTCTCTTCTGCGTCGTGTGGGCGGGCGACATCGCCGCGCTCTATGTCGGCCGCTATCTTGGCCGGCGCAAAATGGCTCCTGCCATCAGTCCGCAAAAGACCTGGGCCGGCGCCGTAGGATCGCTGTTTGCAAGTGTCGCTATTGCGTGTGCGCTCCTCTACGCCGCATATCTACTGGAAACCCGGTGGAATTCCGTCGTCCTCTCGTATCCCGATGAGATCGGGTACTGGCTGGTGCTCGCCGTCATCGTCAACATCGCCGCCCAGCTTGGCGACCTTGCCGAGTCCGCGCTCAAGCGCTCCGCCGGAGTCAAAGACTCTGGGGCTCTGCTCCCCGGCCACGGCGGCATGCTCGACCGCATTGATGCGCTGCTGATCGCGGCGCCGGTGCTCTGGTATGCCCAGATTATCCGGCAGATGTTTTAGCATAGCTTTTAGCTCTTAGCTTTTAGCCATTAGCAAGGCGCCAGAAAGGCCAACAAAGTTGCGTCTTTTCTTTCCCGCATTCTTCCCGAGAGAATTGCTTCGACTCGTCGATCGGATGTACGTTACGCGCCAACCTTTTCGCACGATATCTCCCGGTCCGCAAGCCAAGAGCTAAAAGCTAAGAGCTAGGAGCTAAAAGCTGCCTTGAAACGTCTCGCCATCCTCGGTTCCACCGGCTCCATCGGCCAAAGCACACTCTCCATCGTCGAGCAGTTTCCTGACCGCTTTTCTGTGGCAGCGCTGGCCGCCGGCCGCAATCTGGACGAAGCATTGGCGCAGGCCGTTCGCTTGCGCCCGCGTCTCATCTCGCTGGCCACTGAAGAACTGGCGGGCCACCTTGCCGCGCGTCTCCGCGACTCCGGAGTCACCGGTATCGATGTGGTTCACGGCTCCGCCGGCACCGTCGCCTGTTCCACCTATGCCGACGTCGATTTCGTTGTCTCCGCCATTGTCGGCGTCGCAGGCCTTGAAGCCACTCACGCCGCCATTCTCGCCGGCAAGCCTGTCGGCCTGGCCAACAAGGAGTGCATGGTCGCAGCCGGCGAAATCCTCACCGCGGCTGCCCGCCGCCTCAACGTGCCCATCCTTCCAATCGACAGCGAGCACAACGCAGTGCACCAATGCCTTCGCGTGGGTGCGCATGCTGAAGTAAAAACCATCTGGCTGACCGCCTCGGGCGGCCCGTTCCGCAGCTACCCGCTCGACCAGTTCGCCTCCATCACGCCCGAGCAGGCGCTCAAGCATCCCACGTGGGTCATGGGCCGCCGCATCACCATCGATTCGGCCACCATGCTCAACAAGGGCCTGGAAATTATCGAGGCCTGCCGGCTTTTCAACGTCGAGCCGCGTAAGGTCCGCGTTACCGTGCATCCGCAGTCTACAGTACACTCGCTGGTCGAATACGTAGACGGCTCCATCCTGGCGCAGATTTCCGTGACCGACATGCGCCTGCCAATCCTCTACGCCCTGGCATATCCCGAGCGCCCCGCTTCCACGCTCACCTTCGATCTCGCCGCGCTCCGCCACCTGGAATTCGAGCAGCCGGACTTTGAACGCTTTCCCTGCCTGCGCCTGGCCTATGAGGCCGCGGAGAAAGGCGGGGCCCACTGCATCGCCCTGAACGCCGCTGACGAAGTCGCGGTAGAGGCCTTCCTCGACCGTCGCATTCCTTTCACCGGAATTCCGCGTACAATTGAAAAGGTGCTCGCCTCCACGCCGGAGGAGCACCCGGCCACCATCGCGGAAGTGCTTGCCGCAGACCACGATGCTCGCCAGAGGGCCAGGATGTCGCTGAAATGAAAGGAAGTGCTGGGTACGCCTTCTCCCGGTATCCGTCTTCCCGCCCGGCTGGGCGCCGCGGTGAAGAGGAACATGGAGCGATCATCCGCCGATAGAACGCTTTCAAGGAATAAGCCGCACAAATATGCATGATGTTCTGGTTTCGATCGTCGCATTCATCATCCTGATCGGCGTAATGGTCGTTGTCCACGAATTTGGGCACTTTCTGGTGGCCAAGCTCTGCCGTGTTCGCGTCGAAAGGTTCTCCATCGGCTTTCCGCCGCGCCTATTCGGCATCAAAATCGGCGAGACCGATTACTGCGTCTCCGCCACTCCGCTGGGCGGCTACGTCAAGATGACGGGCGAAAACATGCCCGGGGAAAACATGTCGGTGGAAGCCGCCGACCGGGATAAAATCCAGGCGCAGCAAGCCGACCCCGGCGCGCTCACTTCGCATCCCCGCTGGCAACGCATTCTCATCGCCGTTGCCGGGCCTGCGGCCAACATGCTGCTGGCCCTGGTGGTGATGATCTGGTACTTCGGCTGGGTCAACGAAGTCCCCAGCGTGCGCGTGCACACCACTACCGTGGACTGGATCGTGCCTGGCTCGGTGGCTGCGAATGCAGGCCTTCAGCCCGGCGATGTAGTCACCAGCTACGGCGGAATCAACGATCCCACATGGAACAAGGTTCGCGTTCAGTCCAGCCTCAGCGTCAACCAGCAGGTGCCGCTTACTGTCGACCGTGGCGGCAAGGTCCTCAATCTATCCATTCAGGTGCCGGCAAGCGCCAAGTCCCAGGATTTCGATCTCCCCGATATGGGCATCTGGCCTCAGACTGAGCCCGGCCCTATCCAGGTCACGGAAGTCCAACCAGATACTCCGGCGGCGCGGTCAGGAATGAAGGTCGGCGACGCCATTGAATCCGTTGACGGCGTGCATTTGCATTCGCTGGAATCTTTTGTCGCGTACCTTCAGGCCGACAACGGAAAACCCGTCAATCTGGTCCTTCTGCGCAGCGGCAAATCACTGCCACCGATCACGGTGAGCCCCACTCACAGCCAGGGAAGATGGATGGTCGGGTTTGCCGGCGTGCTCCCCGCGATGCGCAACGACCCGCTGCCGTTCGGGCAGGCGGTCTCCAAGGCCGCCGATTTCTGCGGCAGCAACTCCTTCTTCATCGTTGAAGTGCTGGAGCGTCTTTTCTCGCACAAAGTGTCGGTTTCACAGCTTTCCGGTCCTATCGGCATCGCCTACATGGCCGGCCAGGCAGCGCAGACCAAGGGGTGGCTCTTCAAGGCAGAATTCGCCAGCGAGATCAGCCTTAACCTCGGCATCCTCAACCTGCTCCCGTTTCCCATCCTCGACGGCGGCATGATCCTCTTCCTGCTCATTGAAAGCGTCCTGCGCCACGAAATCAATCTCAACGTGAAGGAGAAGATTTACCAGGCCGCCTTCGTAATGCTCGTCGCCTTCTTCGTCTTTATCATCTTCAACGACATGAGCAAACTGCCTGTATTCATGCATGGCAAGCCGTGACGGGCAGGGAACAAAGAGCAGGGAATAGGGAACAGGGAACAGCCGCGAGCGTCTAGTGATCAACTTCAGTGTGCGTGGGTCAGCGCCCATTTCGTTTGCTCGTCTATCATTAATCTGATCCGAGTTTTCGCAGCCAAGAATTCATATTTGGCACTTGAGATCGGGGAATGCCGTTCCCTGATCTTGTTCCCTGGAGTTATTCATGCCCGCCAACATTCACCAGGTCCGCGTCCGCTATGCCGAGACCGACCAGATGGGCATCGTCTACTACGCCAATTACCTGGTCTGGTTTGAGCTGGGCCGCGTGGAGCTGCTGCGTTCCCTCGGCCTCGCCTACAGCCAGTTGGAAACCGAGCACGAATGCATCCTGCCGGTAGTCGAAGCCACCTGCCGCTATAAAGCCCCCGCGCGTTACGACGACGAAATCCTCATCGAAACGCGCCCCTCGCTGCTTCGCGGCACGGTGCTGAAGTTCTCCTACCGCATCCTGCGCAAGCCGCGTGACGGCGAAGTGCCCAAACTGCTCGCCGAAGGCGAAACCGTACACGTGGTCTGCGACGATCAGCTCAACCGCAAGACGCTTCCGGAGCATTACGCCGCCGCGCTGCGCAATATGATGTCTGATGGCCCACTGCGATAATTGACTCGAGCAGTTTCCGGAGGGATCGATGGCAAACCACGGCGAAATTGTTGAGGAGTACAACAGGCAGCGTGCGCATTTCTCTGGAAAGTCTGTCGATGAACTGCTTGCCATGACAGATGGAAAAAACGAGTGCGAATTCCTCTTCGCGATTGAAATGGCCATTCAGCAGAAAGAGGAGCGGGTCGGATTCAACAACTTATCCGACGAAGAGCGAATTGTCCTCGCGATTGAGGGACTCGAGCGCGAAGTCAACAATGGCGGCTACAGCCAGTTCTTCATCAACTCATCCGGGCAATATGCCCCGATTATCGTTGATGCCTTGGGTCGGATAGGCTGCCCGAAAGTGTCTGCCTTGACCCGACGGGCAATTGAGGCAATCCATCCTGCTGCCTGGACGCCCGGCGACATTGCAGCGGCGGTGGCGTCATATGCGGAAGTGGAGCGTAGCCGCTGGGTAAAAGACCCTGGCAGCATTCTGATGAAGCGCTCGCCGATCGATGAACAAGAAACTCATGACGCGATTACTGAGGCGCTGGATCAGTGTGACCAAATGTTCTATCAAGCGAGTGAGGTCATCGGCGGCCAGCTCGTCGAATTCATAAAAACAAACAAGGATTCAATTCATCCCTGACCCGTCGATCGCAGAAAACAGTCCGCGACTTAACGCCCCTCAATCCCGTGCCCGGAAACATAACTTCTGAAGCGATTACTCCGTGACCACCGCGAGCGCAAATCCGTCGTAGCCCTTCACGCCGACGGTCTGCAGCACCGTCGCGCTCAGCCGAGGATGCTTTGCCATCAACTCGGTCATGCGCCGCGTGCCGCGCACATCTCCCTTGCGGCTCTTGGCGTCAATCACTTTGCCGTCGCGCACCACGTTATCCACCACGATGACCGTGCCCGGCCGCCCCAGCTTCACCGCCCATTCCACGTATTCGGGATTGTTTTCTTTGTCCGCATCGATAAATACAAGATCAAACGGTCCCTGTTTCGTCGTTTGCAATTCCGGCAGCAAATCTAGTACCGTGTCTTCGTAGATACGTAATCAAAGGAGGTACTTTCTGTCGAGGCAGCAGGGCGCTATACCGAAAGCATGGGATGGCACGACGGATTACGGATTCAACTTTCGCGAGCCGACCGAAAGCAGATCGGCGAGTTGTTGAGCAGCGGGGTGCGTCCAGTGCGGACGGTGATTCGTGCACTGGTGCTGCGGCAGATGGATCAAGGGAGCAGCACGGTGCAAGCCGGAGCCGCAGTGGGCATCTCGGCCAAATCCGCTTGGCAGATTGGTAAGCACTACTTGGATGGCGGACTGGAGCGGGCGATTTATGATGCGCCTCGCCCGGGTCAAAAGCGGCTGCTGGACAACGAACAAGGCCAGCGGATTATCGCCATGGTATGCGGGCCGCCGCCAGCGGGTCGGGCACGCTGGACGGTGCGATTGATCGCCGAGGAGGCGGTGAAGCGCAAACTGGTCGAGCAGGTCAGTTCGGCGACG
The DNA here is from genome assembly GCA_035935755.1 of Occallatibacter sp. Taxonomy (GTDB): domain Bacteria; phylum Acidobacteriota; class Terriglobia; order Terriglobales; family Acidobacteriaceae; genus Telmatobacter. The sequence goes on from DASYWU010000046.1 coordinate 168,326, forward strand.
GTTCATATCCTGCTTCGGAGCCACGATTTGAAGCCGTGGCGGGAAAAAAATGTGGTGCGTGGCGAAGTTGGATGAGGAGTACATTCGCCGCATGGAAGACGTTCTGGCGCTGTACGAAAAACCACTCTCGGAGGAGGAACCGGTGGTCTGCATCGATGAAAAGCCGGTGGTGCTGCACCAAGATACCCGTGCTCCGCTTCCGGCACGGCCAGGAAGGTTGGCGCGACGCGACTACGAATACAAACGCTGTGGCACGGCAAATCTCTTTTGCGGGGTGGAGCCCAAGGCGGGGCGGCATTTTCTCAAGCTCACGCCCAACCGCTCGGCTGAGCAATTTGCCGATTACCTTCTGGAGATTGTGGCCCGCTACCCCGATGCCAGAACCATCCATCTGGTATTGGATAACCTGAACACGCACGGTCGCAAATCGCTCACCGCCCGTTACGGAGAGAAGTTGGGCGGCCTATTGTGGGAGCGCTTCACCGTTCACTACACGCCCAAGCACGGTAGTTGGCTCAATCAAGCCGAGATCGAAGTGAGCCTGCTCAGTCGCTTGTGCCTGGGACAGCGCAGAATTCCGGACCTGACCACACTGCGCAGCGAAGTCCGCGCTTGCGGCCTACGTCTCAACCGCAACCGCACCACCATTCAATGGAATTTCACTCGCAAACAGGCGCGCCGGAAACTCCATTACACATTCACGAAGACACGGTACTAGTGCGCGCCCCAGGCGCAGGCTCACGCGATTGTCGAGGCCGGCACGTACCAGGTTCCCGCGCGCTGTCGCGGCGTGATGCGGGTCAGCCTCGAGGGTCACAAGGCTTCCGTTCCAAGGCAGCGCCCGCGCCATCCAGATGGTTGAATAACCACCCAACGTGCCAATCTCCAGCACCTTCTTCGCCTGCGTAATCTTCACCAGCAGATGAAGGAATTTGCCCTGCAGCCGCGAAACCCCGATCGCCGGCAGCTTAGCCGTATCATTAGCGTGCAGCGCCGCCTTCAGCGCGTCATCTGCCGGCGCCAGCAAATCGCCAAAGTAGTCATCCACTTTTGACCAGGTATTTTTCATATCAGACTGGTCCAGTAGCCAGTAGCCGGAAGCCGGTAGCCAGTAGCCGGTAGCCAGTAGCCGGTAGCTTTAAGCGAAAAGCCAGAAGCTACGGGCCACGAGCTGCCGGCTACAAGCTATTTTTCCCTCGCTACCACAAAATCCGGGACCCACAGCAGCGCCCGCCGGAACTCCGAATCCGGTTGCGACGAGAGTGCATTCCGCGCCTGCTCCGCGTATCGCAGGGCCGAGGCCATGGCGTAATCCACGCTTCCGTTGCGCGCCAGGATGTCCTGAATCTGCCCGCGGCTCACGTTCTCAAAGCTGCGATCGTCAAGCACGCGCTGGATGGCCTGCCGGTCACGCGCCGTGCCATGGTCGAGCGAGTGAATCACCGGCAGGGTCGCCTTACCTTCGCGCAGATCGCTGGCCACCGGCTTGCCCAGCACTTCCTCCGTCGCCGTGAGGTCGAGAATGTCGTCCACGATCTGGAATGCCAGTCCCACACCGCGCCCGTATGTCGCCAGCTTATTTTCCTGCGCCTCGCTCACGCCGGCCAGCACGGCGGCCATGCGCATCGACGTGGCAAAGAGGCACGCAGTCTTGCGGTAGATCAGGTCATAGTACTCGGCCTCGGAAACCGCCTTGCCCAGCTTCTGAATCTGCAGCAGCTCGCCTTCCACCATCTGCTGAGTCAGGTTCACCAGCAATTCCAGAATGCGCAGGCTCTGCTCTTCCATGGCTACCCGGTAGGCCTGCATGTAGAGCCAGTCGCCGGCGAGCACGCATTTTTCATTGCCCCACCTGGTGTTCGCCGAAGGCCGTCCGCGCCGCGTCTCCGCTTCATCGATAATGTCGTCGTGAACCAGCGTCGCGGTGTGCACCATCTCCACCACCGCGCCCAGCCGGATCGCGCCCTGGCCGGTGTAGCCGAGCTGGTGCGCCGCCAGCAGCAGCAGCGACGGCCTGATCCGCTTGCCTCCGCCCTCGCGCAGATACTCGGCAATCTCGGTGACCGTGCTTACGCTCGAGGCGGCGTCGCGGCCCAGTTCCTGCTCCACTGCCACAAGATCTTCGCGCAGTAGGTCAAAGACCTCTCTCGCCGTCGCTATCGCCAGTGTGCTCAAAGTGCTCCGATTCTCGTGCCTGCGGGCTGCACGCCGCTTCGGTGGAAGCGCACCCTCAATTTGTCCGGTAATTCGTGAACTGCAAATCCACTCCCAGATCTTTGCCGCGCAGCAAAGCGATGATCGCCTGCAGATCGTCGCGGTTTTTGCCAGAGATCCTCACCATGTCGCCCTGGATGCTGGCCTGGGTCTTGTTTTTGCTTTCCTTCACCAGGCGCACAATCTCCTTGGCCTTCTCCGCGGGAATCCCCTGCTGCATGTTGATCTTCTGCCGTACGCTTTTGCCGGCCGCCGGCTCAACCTTTTCGTAGGTCATGTTCTTGAGCGAGACGCCGCGCTTCACCAGCTTCTGGCCGAGAATCTCTTTCACCGCTTCCAGCTTGTACTCGTCCGATGAGGCCAGTTGAATGCTGTCGTTGCCTTCGAGCGTGATCTCGGAGTTGGTATTCTTCAGGTCGAAGCGCTGCCGGATCTCTTTCATCGCCTGATCCACGGCGTTGCGCACTTCCTGGATGTCCACTTTGCTGACGATGTCGAATGAATTGTCCTGCGCCATAGTCTTTCTTCCCGGTGCGCCGGTCCACCCGGTGCAACTCTCCCAGTTTCCCACGTTTGCCCGGGGGGCTGTCACCTTATTTGAGACGTGGTGCTTTGAAAGGGCACGACGTCATCGTGCCGCAAATAAGCCCAAAACGATTCGGGTCTTTAAGCCCTGAGCGGTCTTGGGAAAGGAGACCGGCACGCCAGGTCTTCGCGCGAAGCCATTCAGACGCCCACAGGTAACCCGAACAGCCTCTCGAAATTAGCCGTCGTGGCCGCGGCCAGTTCTTCCTTCGTAACACCTATCACGCCGGCCAGCATCTCGGCTGTCTTTGCTACCCATCCCGGCTCATTGCGCTTGCCGCGATCGGGCATCGGCGCCAGCCACGGCGCGTCGGTCTCCACCAGCATGCTCGCCAGCGGAACCCGCGCCGCCACCTCGCGCAGCGGCTGCGCCTTCGGGTATGTCACGTTCCCCGCAAAGGAAATTAGAAAGCCAAGATCGAGCGAGCGCTGCGCCTGTTCCCATCCACCGCCAAAGCAGTGCATCACGCCTCGCAGGCCGGTACGTTTCCAATGCTCGTCCAAAACCAGAAAAAGATCATCCCACGCGTCTGCAGATTCGTTCTTGCCCCGGCAGTGGATCAGGATCGGCCGCTTCCGCACTGCCGCTATCTCAAGCTGCGCGATCAGACCCCGCCGCTGCACATCGTGCGGAGCGCCCTCGTGGTAATAGTCCAGGCCGATCTCGCCGCAGGCAATCACCTCCGGCTCGGCCAGCACCGCGTCCAGCTTCGCGAGCGCCACCTCATCGGCCTGCCCCGTCGTATGCGGATAAATCCCCGCGCTTGCATAAAGCCGCGGCAGCCCCGCGCCGCTCTCCGGCCGCGCATTGAATTCGCGGCAAATCTCCAGCGCCTGGCGCATCTCCGCCGGCCCCTCGCCGATGCCGATGGCCAGCACCGCCCCTACACCCGCATCCCAGGTACGGCGCAGCATCGCCTCGCGATCCTGCGCGTAGCGATCACTGTCTATGTGGGCGTGGGAGTCGATCAGCAAAGCGACCTCGTTCGGCTGGTCCTCCATGAGGCAAGCCGTTCAACAAAGAGCAGTCCGTAGTACAACGCCGCACATTCCGCGACGCCATTGGTGCCTGAAATACGTAACCATCGTCCCGAAACAGACCACTGTGCAGTAGATCGCGGCAAACCGTCTGCTTGGCGCATGGAATACAAAGATCGGCACGCTTAGCATGGTTGCGATACCAATCATGATCCAGGTCTCTGTTCTGGTGACGCTCGACCTCGCCTTCCTGGAGCAATTGAGCATCGTAAATCGGAACTAAGACGCCGGAAGATTCTTTACTTCAGCCTCGCCCCCAACGGCACGTCCTCCAGGAATCCAGCCAGCACCGGTGCGCCGCCTTCCAGTGAAGCCGCCAGCAGCATGCCGTTCGACTCCAGTCCGCGCATCTTCCGGGGCGCAAGATTCGCCACGATGACGATCTTCCGCCCCACGAGCTTCTCCGGCTCGTAATGCTGCGCAATGCCGGCAAGAATCTGCCGTTTCTCGTAACCCAGGTCGATTTCCAGCCGCAGCAGCTTGTCCGCTTTGGGCACACGCTCGGCTACCAGAATCTGCGCCACACGCAGCTCTACCTTGCTGAAATCGTCGATCGAGATCGTCTCCCGCGCCGGCGACTCCTGCACCGTGGTGACGGGCGTGGGGCTCAGCGTCTTGGTTGCGTGTTCCGGCGCCACCGGCGCAGTGGGCACGGCATCCACCGGCTTCGCCGCATCGCCCGGCGCTGCGGTGGTTCCCGTCGGCGCGGCCTCGTCCGGTGACTCGGGCTCAATATGCGCGCCGCGCTCCGTCCGCACTGCTCCCACTGCGGGACTGGTCGGCCCCGGCGCCGGCGTCACCATGCCCGGCTTGTTGCCCGCAGCGTCAGCCGCGCTGCGACTGTTTTCATCCTCGAGATTCTGCATACGGTCAACCGCATCCTTTTCCGCGCGCGGAAACAGCGGCGTTGGCAGCTCAAAGTGCGTTCCCGCCTTCAACCCGCCCCACGCGAGATTTTTCAAAAATCCATTCCGCGACGCATCCGCAATTTCGCCCTGCCCAAGCTGCCGCCACACCTTCGCCGCCGCATCCGGAATCACCGGATAGGCAAGGGCAGTTATGATGCGAATGGCCTCGGCCGCTGTTGCCAGCACCCGCGCCTGCAACTCGTAATGCGCGGCTGCCGTGCGATCTTCCGGTTTCTTCCACGGCGCGTTTGCGGTCAGGTAGCCGTCGGTCTCCGCCACCAGCGACCAGACGCGCTTGAGCGCTTCAGAGAAGTCCATGGCGTCAAATGCTGCTGCAAACTCCTCAATTGTATTCTTGGCGCTGTTGCACAAGTTGATTTCAGCAACAGTATGTCCACCTGCGGGCGGCGCACAGCCCCCAAAATACTTGTGGACCATGTTGCCCACGCGGCTCACCAGGTTGCCGTATCCATTCGCCAGGTCGCCGTTGTAGCGCTGCACCAGCGCCTCGAAACTGAAATTTCCATCCTGTCCGAATGGAATCTCGCGCATCAGGAAATAGCGCAGAGCGTCGGCGCCAAGCACCGTCATCACCGTGTCCGCGCGCACGATGTTTCCGCGCGACTTCGACATCTTCCCCTGGTCAAAGAGCAGCCACCCGTTTGCCTGCACCGACTTCGGCGGCGCAATGCCCGCCGCCATCAGGAACGCCGGCCAGTAGACGCAGTGAAACCGGCTAATTTCTTTTCCGATCAAATGCAAATCCGCCGGCCAGAACTTCGCGAATCGCGCCTGATCTTTCGGATCATCCGACCCGTAGCCCAGCGCCGTGATGTAATTCGCCAGCGCATCGAGCCATACGTAAACCACGTGCTTCTCATCGCCGGGCACGGGAATGCCCCACGAAAAGCTCGTCCGGCTCACCGACAAATCCCGCAGCCCGCCGCGCACAAACGAAATCACCTCGCGCCGCGTCGATTCCGGCCCCATGAACTCCGGATTCTCTTCGTAAAATTCCAGCAGCTTGCGCTCAAACGCCGACAGCTTGAAGTAGTAATTCTCCTCGCTCACCGTTTCCGTCGGCCGTCCGCAATCGGGGCACAGCGTTCCCGGCGGTCCATCCACGTAGGCCTCGTCGAAAACGCAATACTGTCCCGTATACCGTCCCTTGTAGATAAATCCGCGCTCGCGCAGCGTGGCAAACAGCCGCTGCACGCCTCGCTTGTGCCGCTCCTCGGTGGTGCGGATGAAATCGTTGTAGGTCAGCCCCAGCCGGTCCCACAGCCCGCGAAACTCCGCCGCAATCGAATCTGCAAACGCCTGCGGCGCGCATCCGGCCAGCTTCGCCGAGCGCTCGATTTTCTGCCCGTGCTCGTCCGTACCGGTCAAAAACCATGTCTCGATGCCCATGGCCCGCCTGCGCCGTGCAATCGCATCGCAAACAATCGTCGAGTAAGCATGCCCCAGGTGCGGCCGCGCGTTTACGTAGTAAATCGGCGTGGTCAGATAATAGCGTTCTGCTTTGGGAGCCTGATCGTTCATGAGTGGGAGAAGCGCCGAAAACTCGCCATACACCCAGGCGAGCTCTCGCGCATCTTCTTTTCATTCTATGGCATTGAATCCGCAGGCCGTGGACACAACCGGATGCGAACTGCAGAGCGCGTCTGGCGAAAGGCGCCCATCCGCAATGGCAATGCTATGAACCGTGGAAACGGCACTCAAAGCTAATAGCTAAGAGCTGATTTCTGCTACTGCGACTTCACCACGTCCCCGATCTTCGGCGATCCCGATCCGCTGAAGTGTCCCACTGCCGATCCCGAATCCACGCTGGTAATGGTCAGCGTTCCCACCTGGTTCTCAATCGAGCGCAGCGGCTTGCCCGTGGTCGGATCCTTCACGACGCGCACCACACGCATCACCTGCAGCGTCTGTCCCACCGTAACACCGGAGCTGCTACCCACGTTGATGATGATGTCGGGCGTCGAGGCATCGGCGATCAATCCGTTCACCGGCGCCGCGGCGGCGGTGGGCAGTTTTGCGCTTTCACCCTCAATTCCCTGCGCCAGTTGCGTTACCGCAGCCGTGGTTGCTTCGCCAATGATGGTCTGCGCAAAATTGCTGCTGTTCATGCCCGCGCCGCCCGCGCCGAATCCGCCCGTGCCTGCGCCGCCGCCCAACAGATCCGTCCCGGAGCGCTGTGATTCGCCTTTGCCCGTCGCCGAGGCCAGAATCTCGCCCGTATTGGTATCGATCAGCCGCGCCGTAATGGCAACCTCCGCCTTGGCCTTATGTGTGCCCACCTTGCCCAGACCGAAGCCGCTGCCCCACTTACCCGCCATCGCCCCGATATTCCTGCTTTGATCGTCGCGGCCGAACTGCGTAATGTCGCCCACGATCACCGCATCCACGCCCAGGATGTGCCCGATTTTCGCTGCCGTCGAGGCATCGGCGCGGTTGCTGTTGGAAAAATTCTGCTCGTTGAGAATCTTGTCAATCTGGTTGCGCTCGATCACGCGAAATGTGCCGTCATTCACCAGCCGGTCGATCAGCATGTCCGAGATGCCCTTGCCGATATCCACCTGGGTGCCGAAGACCGCCTGCGATGTAGACATCACCGTAGCGTAGTTGAAATCGAGCACGGCGATGCGATGCTTTGTCGCGGCTCCCTGCGCCTGCAGCACCGCGCAGGAAACGAGGATGAGAGAGAAGAGAGAGAACGTCAGCATGATTCTGCGCATAGTAGTTTTTTTCTCCTATTGGCCTAGAAAAGTTTCGAGCGTCGTCAGCTCCCGCTCCGCGCGATCCATATATTGGTTTGCCGTCGCCGGATCGTTGCGGCTGAGAGCCTGGTTCGCCTGGTTCATATCGTTGTTGAGTCGCGATTGTGCGGACAGAATGTCGCCGCGCAAATCCAAACCTTGCGCCTGCTGCTGGCGGCGAATCGAATTCACCCCGTTCCTCGCCGTGTCGGCGCGCGAGCCCAAATCGGAAAGCCGGTCCTGCGCTTTTTGGATTTCCTGGGGCGAAGGTCCCGAGGGCGCAGCCGCCGGCGTGCTCGCCGCCTGAACGGAGGGCTGCGCGGCGGGCTGAACCCTCGTGCCTGGTGCACTACTCATGTGTCGATTGGCAACTGCCGCAGGTGCATAAGGCCTCCGTTCCGATTTGCTAGCGGAGGGCGAAGACTGCTCAGCGGCCGGCTGCGCCGCAGGAGTGCTTGCCGACGCAGCCGAAGCAGAAGAGGTTGCCGCCTGTTGATCCGCCGGTGCCGGCGTAGCTTGCGCTACTGAAGCTGCCGCCGGTTGCGGCGCTGGAGTCGCCTGCGTATCCGTCGCCGTCTGCGAGTTCGCCGCCTGTTCCGCTTTCTGCCCGGCGAAAGTCCTGAGCACATGCGGCAGCACAAATGCCATCGCCACCAGCGCGCCCAGCGCCACTACCGCGCCCAGACCGATCCACAGGCCGCGATGGCTCTTGCGCGCTGCCACCGGCACTGCCGCCGGTACCGGCTGCCACGAAACTCCAGGCGCGCCAGGTTGCGGACTGGCCGGCTGTGGAGCCGCAGCCAGTGGCGCTGCCTGCGGCATACCCGCAAACGATCCCTGCGGCGTACCGGCAAACGCACCCTGTTGTGGCGTGCCCCCGAAAGCCTGTGTCGCGCCCCCGAAACGCGGCGGTGGTGGCGCTGCGGCCGCTTGCGGCACACCCGCCGCCGCAGCCTGCGCTCCCTGCTGCACCGTCTTAATGGCGTTGCGCATCTCATCCGCGGACTGGAAGCGGTCCCACGGCGCCTTTGCCATCGCTTTCAATACAATTTCGTTCAGCGCCGGCGGCAGCGAAGGATTAAGCTGTAGCGGCGGCGTCGGCGCCTCATTCAACTGCGCATTCAGCACGCTGAACGAGGTGTCCGCCTGGAACGGCTTTTTCCCGGTCAGCATCTCGTAGAGCGTCACGCCAAAGGAGTAAATATCCGACCGCGCGTCCACGGTGTTCCCGCGCACCTGCTCCGGCGACATGTAGTAAACCGAGCCCATGGTCGTGCCCGGCCGCGTCAACTGCATATCGCCCGCCGATTTGGCAATGCCGAAATCCATCAGCTTTGCCAGCCCGTGCGGCGTGATCATGATGTTGGCCGGCTTGATGTCGCGATGGGTCACCCCGTGGTTGTGCGCATAACTCAGCGCGGAGAGCACCTGGGTCGCATACTCCACGATCTTGTCCACTGCTGCCGGACCCTGTTTCGCCAGGTTGTCCAGCGTCACACCCTCGACAAACTCCATCACCATTACCAACTGGTTTTCGTATTGGAAAGCGGTCCTGAGCTGGGCGATGTTGGGGTGGTCGAGCGCCGCAAGGGTGCGGATTTCGGCCATGAAGCGCGCCGCCAGTTCCGGCTCGGAAGCGTAGTCCGGCAGCAGAATCTTCATTGCCTCGACGCGGTCGGAGATGATGTTGCGAACGCGGTAAACACGGCCCATTCCGCCCGCACCGAGCAGGCTGAGCACCTCGTAATCGCTTACACGCTGACCCTGTTCTAATGGCATGGATTGCGACCTCGCCCTCTGAAATAACCTGGGGAGCTTAACTAAGGAACCTGAGAGCGCAGTCAGTATACCCCGTTTCCGATTTGAAAAAACAGCCAAATTTAATGGCTTTGGTCGCTGCAAGGGGCTCTCTTTCAGGTACCGGAATGCCTGAAGGCAGTGGCCTGTAGCCCGCAGCTGCTGCCAATTCTCACTTCGGAGCTATTACTTACGAGTTAACGGAGGAGGCTACGACCTGAAAGCTTTACTGCATCGGCCTCACCAGGTCCCCAACCTTCGGCGTTTCCCCTCCGCTGAAGCGTCCCACCGCCGATGCAGGTTGGACGCTGGTAATGGTCAGCTCTCCCACCTGGTCTTCCACGGTCCCGACCGGTTCATTCGCCACCCGCTCGCGCACAACGTGCACCAGGCGCGTCACCAGCATCTGGTCGCCCACCTTCAGGCCCGCGGCGCTGCCCACATTGATGACGACGTTCGGAGTCGACGCATCGGTAATCTCCCCTTTCAGCGGCGGCGGAGCCCACCTCGGCAGCTTCGCGTCTTCACCCTCCAGCTCCTTCGCCAGCTCATTCACGGCGGCCGTTGTGGCTTTGCCAATCAATGTCTGCGTAAAAGCGTTGCTTTCCATGTTCGCGGCATTCGGGGTTCCGCCATTTCCGTCCGTGCTACCCGGGGAATTTTGCCCCGAGCGATGCGATACCCCTTTCGCGTTGGCCGTGATGAGCACTTGCCCTGTATTAGCGTCGACAAACTCTGCCGTGATCGCCACGATCATCCCTGCTCCATCCGTTTCCCCGCCGCTCGGGCCCTTGCTATCGGGTGATGTGCGTGCGATGTCCTCGGTACCGCTGCGCTTGTCATCGCGCCCAAACTGCGTAATCTCGCCTACAACCACCGCGTCCGCGCCCAGGTTGTATCCGACCTTTGCCGCAGTCTGCGCATCGAAGAGATTGCTGTGGGAAAGATTCTTTTCGACCAGGATCTTCTCAACCTGGTCCGGTTCCGTCACGCGGTAGGTGCCGTCCATCAACAACCGATTGATCAGCAAATCGGAGACGCCCTTGCCGACGTCGACCTGCCTGCCAAAGAGGGCCTGTGCCGCGCCGCTCACTCCCGAATCATTGAATTCGAGTACGGCAATGCGATGGCGCTTTGCCGGCTGCTGCTGCGCTGCTTCCTGCGCCCGCAGTCCGGTAGCGAGGACGATGAAAAGAGGGAAGAGAGCCAGCGTACTTATCAGCGAGAATTTGCGCATAATCGGAGCGCAGCCAGTATATCCCGATCTCGATTGGCTGGAGAGCCAAATTCCAGAGCATCACGGCCGACAGCCGCCAATGGCATTGCGAAACTTCTTTCTCGAACGGTCAGCTTGCCAGGCTCGCAGGCTACAATGCAACAGAGTGGGCGAGTTCGCTCTCGGTTCCCAAGCCTGTCATAAGTTCATCCGGCCCCTCCCGAGGCATTACTGCACTTATAGAGATCCCAGCATTCGTTTGAGGAAAGGTCCAGGCCTGATGCGCGTTCACCTTGTCAATCCGAGCGACAATTCGTTTGGTACTGCTGTTATCACACCGCGTTGGCTCTTCGTATTGGCTGCCGCTACGCCCGCGAGTGTCGGCGACCCGATCCTGGTGGACGAGTGTCTGGAACCAATCGACCCCGCCACCCTGCACGCCGGCGACATTGTCGGCATCAGCGTGCACACCGGCAATGCACTGCGCGGGTATGAGGTTGGCCGAATGGCGCGCGAACGCGGCGCGTGGGTCGTCTACGGCGGCATTCACGCTACCCTATACCCTGAGGAAGCTTTCGAGCGCGGACACGCTCATTCTGTGGTCAAGGGCGACGGCGATCTGGTCTGGCCGTCGGTGGTCAATGATTGCCGTGCCGGCGCGCCGGGCAAGATCTACGAAGGCGGCCGCATCTCCGGCGACGATTTCCTGCCGGCACGGTGGGATCTGATGCAGCCGAAGAAGTATATGTGGGCCTCGGTGCAAACCACTCGCGGATGTCCCAAGCATTGCTCCTTTTGCAGTGTCTGGCGCACCGATGGGCAGAAGCCGCGGCCCCGCCGCTACCAGAGTGTGATTGACGAGATCATTACGCTGCGCCGTCTCGGCTTCCATGTCATCGCGCTCGCCGACGACAATTTCTACCCTGTCACCCTCACCGATCTTCGCCTGGCGCGCGAGCAGAAGAACCTCGCCCGTCTCGACGAACTCAATGCCATCCGCGCCGACCGCTTCCACCTGATGGAGGAGCTCGCCAAGCTCCCCGAAGACATGGTGTTCTTCACCCAGATCACCATGGAAGCCGCCGAAGACGGCGAATTCCTAGATGCTATGCGCCGCGCCAACATTAAGGGCGCGCTCGTCGGTGTGGAGGCCGTTACACCCGAAGGCCTCAAAGCTGTCTTCAAAGACTGGAATTGCTCCGGCGACGCGCTGGTCAACCAGCTCCAGACCTTCCAACAGCACGGCGTCCATGTGCTCGGTTCGTTCATCTTCGGTCTACCGACCGACAAGCCCGCCACCTTCGACGCCACCGTGGAAATGGCGGTGCGCGCCGGAGTTACGTTTGCGCAGTTCGTGATGATGACTCCCTTTCCCGGGACGGTTGATTTCATCCGCTGGGAGAAAGAGCAGTCGGTCTCGCCGACAATGGTGGGCGATGTGCCCATCACGCGCTACTGGCTGATTCCCAGCGAAGTCCGCCCCAAAATGTTCACCCCGCACCCCTCCATGAGCTCTGACGAGATTCGCGAGCGGACACAGCGCGTGTGGGACCGGTTTTATGCCTGGAATCTGATCTGGAAGCGATCTGCCTGTACACCCAATCTTAGCGCCCGACTCGCTTTCGTATTTCTCTCGAAGCTCTATCGGCAGATGTACGCCGGAACCGGCATCTCCACCGACAGTGCCCGGCGCAAAAAAGCGAAGCGCTGGGCGCGCTGGACGGCGCGGCAATGTCGGAAGCTGTTTCAGGCGAAGCCCATGCCGGAGCTGCAGTTTCCCGAGTGGAACAGGAGCCCGGGAGCGGCAGCTGCGCGCCCGGATCTTTTGCAAATTCAAAGCAGGGCCGACTAGGGCGCGTGCTATTGCGTGCGACTTCTTACCGTGCGCGTCCCCGCTGGAGATCTATTCTCCAACCACCACTCCGCCAATTGCTTCGTCGATTTGCGCCAGCACATCTGCCGACAGCTTCATTCCTATCGCGCTCACATTCGCTTCCACCTGTTCCGGCCGCGAAGCCCCGATGATCGCCGACGCTACCTCCGGCCGCCTCAGCACCCAAGCCAACGCCATCTGCACCATCGTCAATCCCAGGTCCGCGGCAATGGGCTGCAACCGCGCTACAGCTTCCAGCAAGTAATCCGACCGATAATGCCGCCCCGCCGTTTCCATGAACATGTTCATCTGCTCGCTTGCCGCGCGGCTGCCTTCCGGCGGCGGCGCGCCCGGAGCATACTTGCCCGTCAGCACGCCGTGCGCCAGCGGAGAAAACGCCAGGTTCCCGATCCCGTGCCGCGCACATGCCGCAAACACCTTGGCCTCCGGCTTGCGCCACAGCATCGAGTACTGCGGCTGGCTGGCGGAGAAGGGAACTAAGCCCTTCGCGCCGGCAATCTCCGCCGCCGCGTCGATCTGCTCCGCCGTCCACTCGCTGAACCCGATCGCCCGCACCTTCCCCGCGCGCACCGCGCGATCGAGCGCCGTCATCGTCTCCTCGAGTGGCGTGTCTTTGTCATAGCGGTGGCACTGGTATAGATCGATGTACTCTACGCCCAGCCGCTGCAGCGAGCGATTCAGTTGCTTTTCAATTTGCCGTGCGGAAAGCCCATGATCCGGTTCATCGCCTACCGGAAAATACAGCTTCGTAGCAATTAAATACCGGTCGCGCGGATGGCTGCGCAGCGCCTCGCCCAGCACGCGCTCCGCCTCGCCCGCGCCATACTGATTCGCCGTGTCGAAGAGCGTAATCCCGCAGTCCAGCGCCGCCTGGATGCAGCGGATTGCCTGCTCCCGCCCGATCCCGCCCGCCACCGTCAGCCAGGTCCCGAACGAAAGCTCAGAAACCTGCAGTGGCCCATTGCCCAATTTGCGAAAAAGCATTCGTCTCCCCAGCGGCGCTTTTAGCCTCAAAGGCTCAAAGGTACTATGGACGGTGAACTATCCTCACCCGAACGCCTGCACCGCCCCCTTGCCCACCAGCTCTTCCACGCGCTCCACCCATCCGCGATCTGCTGCCACGCTCATTCCCTCCGGCTCCAGGATGACCTCGTACTCGCCCTTCTTCTGCAGGTGCAGCATCACCTTGCCTGGCCCTGGCGCAGCGTCCGCCGCATTCTTCAACGCGGCCAGCATCTCTTCCGTCGCGCGATCCAGGCTGACGCGAATGCGCACGCCCTCCGGCAGCTTCAACTGCACCGCTTCCAGCGCCTGCACCTGGCTCACTGCTATCTTCGATGCTGCATCGTCATCGCCCATCAGCACGCCGCGCACCAGCACCGGCGCTTCGATCTTCAACTGCGCCGCGAGCCGCTCGTAGTCGCGCGCAAAGCAGATCAAGTCGATCTTTCCCGCTGCGTCCTCCAGCACCGCCTGAGCATAAAGCTTCTGGTCACGCTTGCTTTTCTGCACGCGCAGTCCGTGCATGATGCCCGCTACCTGGATCTCGTCGGCAGGATCGGTTTGCCCGCCCCATCGCCGCTCCGGAGGCCTGCGCTCCAGCGCCTCCGCCGTCGTAATCACGCCTGTCAAATTGCGAATTTTTTCCGCATACTTGTCCAGCGGATGCCCCGACACGAAAAATCCCAGCACTTCCTTCTCATTCGCCAGCCGCTCGCTCTCTTCCCAATCCGCCACGCGTGGCAAATCATCACCGTTGTGCTTCGCATGCGCCGGTCCATCGTCGAACAATCCGAACAGCCCCGTTTGTCCCTGCGCCGCATCTTTCTGCGCCTTCTGCGCGCGCTCCATCGCCTTATCCACCGCGGCCCAAAGCTGTCCGCGCGTGCCCAGCGAATCCAGCGCCCCGGACTTGATCAGCGACTGGATCACCCGCGAATTCAATGCTCGCAGGTCCACCTTTTCGCAGAATTCCCAGAAGCTATGGAACCGCCCACCAACCTCCGACCGCGCTTTCAGAATCGATTCGATAGCATTACCTCCGACGTTTTTCACCGCAGCCAGCCCGAAGCGTATCGCCTCACCATGCGGCGTAAACTGCGCGCCGCTTACCTGAACATCGGGCGGCTCGACGCGAATGCCAAGCTCCTGGCACTCGCCGATGTACTTCACGACATTGTCCGGCTTCGACGTTTCCGAAGTGAGCAGCGCCGCCATAAACTCTACCGGGTAATGCGTTTTCAGATACGCCGTCTGATACGCCACCCACGCATACGCCGCCGAATGCGACTTGTTGAATCCGTATCCCGAGAACTTCGCCATCTGCTCGAAGATCTCTTCCACCGGCGCCTTTGCGTGTCCCAGCGCCATCGCGCCGCTCAGGAACCGCTCCCGCTGCTCCGCCATCGCCTGCGCGTTTTTCTTTCCCATCGCGCGCCGCAACAAATCGGCCTCGCCCAGGGAATAATTCGCCAGCACGTTGGCGATGCGCATCACCTGCTCCTGGTACACGATCACGCCCAGCGAATCCTTCAGTATCCCCTCGAGCGCCGGCAGCAGGTACTCCACCTTCTTGCGTCCCCACTTGCGCTCGATGAAGTCGTCGATCATGTCCATCGGCCCCGGCCGATACAGCGCGTTCAACTGCGTCAGCTCTTCCACTGTGTCCGGCTTATAGCGCCGCAAAATGTCGCGCATGCCCGACGATTCAAACTGAAACACCCCCGAAGTCAGCGCCGTGTGAAACACGCGCTTGAACGTCTCCGGATCGTCGATCGGGATCATCTCGATATCCAGCTTTTCGCCGCGTGTCTGCTCGATCAGCTTCACCGCGTCCGTGATTACCGTCAGCGTGGCCAAGCCGAGGAAGTCCATCTTCAGCAGGCCCATCTTCTCCACGGCCAGCATGTCGTAGGCGGTCACGATTTCGTCGTTCTTGGTGCGGTTCACCGGCACCAGTTCGATCAGAGGCCGCGGCGCAATCACTACCGCCGATGCGTGCACGCCCGCGCCGCGCACCAGCCCCTCGAGCTTCTTCGCCGTGTCAATCAGCTCCCGAATCTGCGCATCGTTGTCATACGCCTTGTGCAGATCCGGGCTCTCTTCCAGCGCCCGGTCCAGCGTCATTCCCACCGTTGCAGGCACCAGCTTCGCGATTCGGTCCACATCGCCGTAGGGCATATCCATCGCGCGCCCACAGTCTTTGATCGCCGCCTTCGCCGCCATGGTATTGAACGTGATGATCTGCGCCACCTGCTCGCGCCCGTACTTCCGCGTCACATAATCGATCACCTCGCCGCGACGGTTCATGCAGAAGTCCACGTCAATATCGGGCATCGACACGCGCTCCGGATTGAGGAAGCGCTCGAACAGCAGCACGTTCTGCATGGGATCGATGTTCGTAATCTCCATCGCGTAGGCCACCAGCGATCCTGTGGCCGAACCGCGCCCCGGCCCCACCGGAATCCCGTGATCGCGCGCATACTTGATGAAGTCCCACACGATCAGGAAGTATCCCGAGTACTTCATCTGCTTGATGATGCCAATCTCGTAATTCAGCCGCGACTCGTACTCTTCGCGCTTCGCCCGCTGCACGCCGCGCAGTTCCAGTTGCTGCACCGAAGTGTCGAACCGCTTCCTCAACCCCTCTCTGCACACCTGCTCGAAGTAGCTGTCGATGGTGTGACCCTCCGGCACCGCAAACTCCGGAAACGGATTCGACACCGGATGCAGCTTGAAGTTGCAGCGTTCGGCAATCTCCATGGTCCGCGCCATCACCTGCGGCGCATCGGGGAACAGCCGCGCCATCTCCTCCGCGCTCTTCACAAAAAACTGGTCGCTGTCAAAGCGGAACCGGTCGGCATCGTGAATCTTCGCGCCCGTCTGCACGCACAGCATCACGTCGTGCGCGTGGCTGTCCTCGCCACACAGATAATGCGAGTCGTTGGTCAGCACCAGCGGAATCTCCAGCTCCTTCTCCAGGCGGAACAAATCCGCCTGGATCTTCCGCTCATCCGGCAGGCCCTGGTCCTGAATTTCGAGATAGAAATTCCCGCGCCCGAAGATGTCCTGGTACTGCGACGCCACGCCTTTGGCCTTCTCGTAGTGGCCGGCCATCAGCTCCTCGCAAAGCTCGCCGCTCAGGCACCCTGAAAACCCGATCAGCCCCTTCGCGTGCTCCGCAAGATACTTCTTGCTCACTCGCGGCTTGCGATAGAACCCGTAGAGCGAGGCCTCCGACGTAATCCGCACCAGGTTCCTGTAGCCTTCTTCGTCCTGGGCCAGCACCAGAAGGTGGTTATAGTCATCGCCCTGCGCCGGCGCGCGGTGATCCTCGTTCTTGCAAACGTAAAGCTCGCACCCCAGGATCGGCTTCACCCCCGCAGCCTTGGCCGCATTGAAAAAGTGCACCGCCCCAAAAATATTCCCGTGATCCGTCATGGCGACGGACTTCTGCCCCAGTTTCGCCACCCTGTCCACGAGCTTGCTAACGTCGCAAGCCCCATCCAGCAGCGAGTACTCCGAATGCAAATGCAAATGCGTAAATTCAGCCATGGCGCTACTTCGATTCTAGTCGTCGAATGAACTCGCAGGACGCAATCAGACTCAAAGAGCATGGACCGCCATGAGGAAAAATAGGGCGAAACCTAGAGCGCGGTAAAATTGGTGATCCGGGGCGATGTATGAATTTCTCGATATTTGCGCTCGTGTGCCTGTCCCTCTTGGTGCTCGTCTTTTGGGGCGCGATCCGCAGCGAAAACAACGAACTGAAACTTCTGGGGCAGCAAAAGGCTCGGGATGAAGCGCGCCCCGATCACGAACGGCAGTTGTTGACCGAGGGGATCGACGACTCCTGGATGAAACAGAGTCCACGCGAAATCGCACAGTCAGCGGGAAACGTTGTGTTCCTTGCGTGGCTCCTTAGAACCGAAAAGAAGTACAGGGACTTCCGCGGCACGGGGACCGACCAATACCCGCCCGACTGGAAATGGCGGAAGGCTTTCGTACTCCTGCGGGACTCCTTCAAGTGCACGGAATGCGGGATTGGGAAAGGCGAAGGCCTCCCCCTCGACTGCCACCATAAAGTGCCCATCTGCAAGTACCCGCAGGGCAAACCAGGAATACACGGCCTTAGCAACTTGATCACGCTTTGTCCTAATTGCCACGCCGGGAAACACCCGGAAAATGCTCGCCTGCAGGAACGTGCAAGGAAATTGCAGGAACGAGCTGAACGCTGGCGGGAATATCGTTCCCGCGAAAAACCGCGAAGATCGCGTCTACCGCAACTGCCGTGGTACCCCACGATCAGTCTCGAAAGCCTCACGCGGCCCGCTGAAACTGCGGAGGAAGTCGTCGACTCCGACAATAGCACCGCGAAACGTCAGGTGAGCGTGCTTCATAACAAATCGCAAGGCAGCCATTCGTCGAAAGATGCGGCGGGAGCATCACGTCCGAAAGTATCGGAGCTGGAAGTGCAAAACTGGCCTCGTCTTTCCGAAGACGTCAGAGAATCAGTGCTCACAGAATTCAAGAAGATTCAAGACCAGGGCCTCTTTCAGCCAATCCGCAACTTCCCGCCAAATAGCTCGACGGACGAAGCAGTTGAACAGCGAGACAGTGTCGCCGGCGGGGAGACAGGAGCAGTTGAACCAGATGTTCCAGAAGAAGCAGGCGTCGCCGCCGCTCTCGAAGAAAGGCCACATTGGCCGGGCGGGGTCGTGACAATTTCAGTTGATGCAGCTAAGCTGCTCATACCCGAATATCTTAAAGACCCAATTCGAAACGACCGGATGGTAACATCTGCCGCAAAAGCTATCAGTCAGAGCGAGCTCGCGACCGTCCTAGCAACTCTACCCGAACCCGGTAGGGAAATGGTGCTCATAGCCGCCGGTTCCCCTGGAAGCGGTAAAACGGCAACACTCGCTCCTGACGGTGATGAAACCGTTGGCCTGAAGATCGAAACGAACCTCGACGATTTGGAGAGCGCGCGTGCCTTGGTGCTACAGATCATAGATTCAGGCCGCAGGCCAATCATCCTTTGGGTATACGTTGACGATCCGGCGAAGACGGTGGACAGAATGTTCAAGCGCGCAGTGAAAATCGGGCGAACGGATCACCTGGACGATATGGCAAAAGCGTACGCGACCATACCGCAGGTGATTTCGAGGCTGGGCAAAGAATTTGCCGGTCGCCTGAAGATTCATGTTGCGGATAACTCGGGCGCGAAAGGCGAAGAGATCTTCATCGAAGATTCGAGCCGAGCGTGGAGCCCGCTTGAAGACGCGCTTGCGACTAGAGCGGGGTTGGCGCAGGTAGACGGGACAAACCGAATGTTCCGAGAAAATCCAACGTTCGAAGTGAGCCATTAGGAAGTGGCCAAGTCGCAGGAAGAAAATCCGTATTGACAGTGTTGTCAAATATGACTACAATTAAATTGTTAGATGCGTGGCCTACAACTCTCAGGCCCCGGTTATGAACAAGCCGCAAAGGGGAATTACCCGATGCGTGACGCCAAGCAGCGCCCAGATAGTAAACCCTCCGGGGTGGTCAACAAACACAGGAGCCTGCAATGGTCAGAACCACGCGGCTTATTTCATGGATTAAACCTGCCCTCAAGGATTTTGAGAAATTTCCAGTTGAGGCGCAAAACATATGCTTGAACGCTTTGACCATCGCCGCGGAAGGCGGAAAGGCCGACATCACCAAGCCCTTCAAGGGCGTCGGCTCAGGAGTTTTTGAAATCGCATTACCTCTTCGCGGAAACGCATATCGCGTGCTTTATGCCGTACAGATCGCCGAAGCAATCTGGGTGCTTCATGCATTCCAGAAGAAATCGACGCAGGGAATCAAGACTCCGAAACATGATGTGGACCTGATCAAGAGCCGCCTGAAACAACTCAAGGAGATGCTCGAATGAAGAAGGAAGAGAAAATCGAAGTCGTTCACGGCAGCGGCAACGTCTTCCGCGATTTAGGCTATCCGGATTCTGATGTCAGGCAGTTGAAAGCCATCCTCGCAGCCGAAATCATCAAAATCCTCGACCAGCAGAAGTTGACCGTACGCGCCGCCCATGCCCGCACCGGCATCGCCGCCGCCGACTTCTCCCGCATCCGCAACGCCGACCTCGGCCGCTTCACCCTCGATCGCCTTTTCATCATCATCAACCGCCTCGGCGCCCGCATCGACGTCCACGTCCATTTACACCCAGCCGGCCAGGACCAAGCCGCCGTCGCTTGACCGAGCGACCACTGCCCCTGGCCTCAATTCACGAACCACAGACCACGATCCACGACCTACCACCTCCCGGTTAGAGGCTGGCCACTGACTCCCGTGCTACCATTACCCCGGTCCACAAGTATCTGACAGCCCCTCAGCCAGGAGTTCCCCAATGGCAGTCTACGGACTGGAAGGTTCCTTTGCGCACACCGAAAACGGAATGAAGAAGGACGACATGCTGGCCGCCGCGAGGGTGGCCGACCGCCTCAACGAAGTCATCATTTTTCGCTCGACTGGTCCCTGGTCGCGCCGCTGGATCGAGCTCGGCTACCCCACCAAGAATTTCCACGTCAAGGGCAAGAGCTCCGACTGGGGACCGCAGGCCGGCTTTGTCCCTTACAACGGTGTCTATAGCAAGGTGGGCAGCGACCCCGTGAAGGCGCAGAAGGGCACCCAGGCCAACGATCACGGCATCCACGACCACTTCGCCGCTACCACTCAGCTTACCCTAACGAAGCAGGAAATCGACAAGCAGGCCAATGACCCGGAGGAGGCTCCGCCGCGCAAGGCCATCGATAGAGTTCTCCCTGTTGCCGGCGGCGACGATCTGATCCTCTTCGCCAAGCGCACGGGCGACAACAAGGAGTTCGCCTTCCGCGCCGTATTTAACAAAGCCGCCAACGCATACCGCATCGAAGTCCTCGACGAGAGGCTCGGCACCAATTTTTACAAGCTCCTTGAGAAGCGCGGCACGCCGTTGCTGGTAATGACCTCCAGCGAAGCGGGCGCCAACAATCGTCCCATGACTGGCGACTACGATCTCATGGCCGTCTGCCCCACATGGAACGACTACGGCAGCATGACTCGCGCGGAAGTGAGCAAGCCCGGCCTCAACTTCACCGGCAAGGGAGTGCAGCCCGGGCAGGCCTTTTCAGGATTGGTGCCTGGGAACAACGGCTCGCTCGGTTCGCGCCTCGACAAAGTTCTCGATATGACGACGACCACCGCGGCAAAAAAAGCAGGAACCAGCCCGGGCCTCAACGCTGCTGGCCAGCTCAAAGCAAAGGGCGCAGACGAGCATCCCGATATGGGAAACCTCACCCCGCGCATTCTCCGCTGCATTAACGAGCTCAACGCCGAAATGGGCGGCGACACGCCCTTCCGCCGCGTCCACCATAACGCCGAATCTCACCGCAATGCCATGTT
The DNA here is from genome assembly GCA_035935755.1 of Occallatibacter sp. Taxonomy (GTDB): domain Bacteria; phylum Acidobacteriota; class Terriglobia; order Terriglobales; family Acidobacteriaceae; genus Telmatobacter. The sequence goes on from DASYWU010000046.1 coordinate 189,158, forward strand.
TGGAGCACTCACCGGCGCGGAGATGCAGCGCGGAGAAGGCCTGCCCCTCACCGTCTTCCAGCCCGGCCGCCTAAGTCACGGCACGGCCGTCGCCGAATATCAGAACGTCTGCACTCTCGAATCTCTCGACGAGTTCAAGACCTACGCCTTCCGACTGAGCCAGGCCGAGTACTACGTCCCACGTAACTGGACGTGGGGCATGTCCGTTCGCGACAACCGCGCCATGTACGAGCACATCGGCGAAACCCTTGCCGCACGATTCAAACGAACGTAAGAACACCACGATCCACGAACAGCTGGCTACTGGTCTGCTGGCTTCTACTCCCTGATCCCTGTTCCCTATTCGCTGTCTTTGTCACGCCGCCTCATCAATCATCGCCATAACCTCTTTCTCAATCTCAGCCGCGAGGTGCTCCACGCCGCTCAGCCCCGTCGCGCGCAACAGGTCCGTCGGCTTCACGGTGGCAATCGTGCACCCCTCGCCATCGGCAAAAACGGAGATCCGGCAGGGCAGCACCGTGGAGACTCGCAATTCCGCAGTCAAAGCCGCCGTAGCAACCTGCGGATTGCACACATCGAAGATCTTGCACGGCGTAGGAAAATCGATGCCCTTCGACTTAAGCGTCGCCTTCAGATCGAGCACGTTCAGCACGCCGAACTTGTGTCTGGCCGCGGCATCGCGCAGTCTCGGTTCCACCTCCGCCGCCGACCGCGAACTGTGTCTGCTGTAGGTCATGATTGCTCCTTTCCATGAATTATCAGAGGGGTCTCCCGCCAGTTCCACTGTACTCCCGCGCCAAGTGCCTCAATCTCTCCGCCTCCGCCAGAAGGGCCAGTACAGCAGCAGAAACAATGCCAGTGCCACCGGCTCCGCCGCCAGCACATACCATGGCCACGGCCCCAGGACGCTCAGCAGAGATACGTTCTCCGGCTTGGCTCGCAGATACATGTAGTCTGTCTTGAACACCGCATCGAAGATGCCGTCAAAGATCGCCAGCAGGTTCACCGCAATCATCGCGCGCAGCACCGAACCGCGCCGCGGCCGCATCAGCCCCGACCACACCAGGTAAAGAGTCGCGCTTACCACCAGCCCATGCGCAATAAAGAACTGCACCGTCGATACAGAAGGGAAGCGCTCCCACAGATTGGGCGTAAGCAGCGCCATCGTGCTCCCCGCCAGCGCCCAGTAATAGGCCACATCAAAGAGGCCCTCGTTCGCCGTGAGCAGCACAAATGCCACTAAGTAGAAACTGACGTCACAAAGCTCCAGCGGCAGTTGCCAGGGAAAGATCTGCTGCCCGATCGCTGCCAGATACAAGTACCAAGCCACTCCATCCGCCAGCAGAAAAATCCCCAGCCCGATGCGCAGCCACTTGTTCTGGCGCAAAAGGCGCCTCTGCACCAGCGCCAGAGCGGCGCCCAGCACAATCACCGCGGCGAGAATGAGGATGTGCGCGGCTCCAAAAAGTTGAAAGTTGCTTCCTACCATCGCTCAAGCTGTCGGATCAGTCTTTCCAATGTGAGGCGCAAAAAGAACGCCCCGTCCACCAGCTTTGCCTTGAGCAAGCCCGATGGAACGGGGCGTTATCGCATCTGTGGATGGATATCGAAGTGGGTCTAGCGATGGCCTCCTCCGCCACCACCACCGCCGGACGGAGCAGCACCACCGCCCCCGCCTCCGCCGTGTGCACCGCCACCGCCGCCGCCGGAGAATCCTCCACCTCCTCCGCCGCCACCGCCATGAAAGCCGCCACCGCCGCCACCGCCGCCAGCCGGGGCACCGCCCCCATGGAAGCCTCCGCCACCGCCGCCGGCCGGTGCGCCACCACCGCCGTGGTATGAACCTCCACCACCGCCGTGGTACGCGCCACCACCGCCGCCCGCCGGGGCTGCGCCGTGGAAGCTGCCGCCACCGCCGCCGGAGTAGCTACCGCCTGACGCACGCGCTCCCCCGCCGGAGAAACCGCCGCGGCTTGGGCCTGGCTCACCACGCTGCGCCGGCGGTGAATACCCGCGCGGAGGAGCGTAGCCGCGCTCCGGCTGGGAAGGATTGCCAGGCGCAGAGCGATAGATTGGCTGAGGCTCGTTGCCCCGCGGGCCGCGATAGCCATTTGCCGCCGAAGTTGGCGGTGGAGCGTAGCCCCCCCTCTGCTGAGTGCCACCCACGTAGACCGGCACGCGCGGCTCACTTCCGCCAGCGAAGGTAGCGCGGTTGGCAGCTCCGCCCACGACAACGCCCCGGGCGGGCTGGACAAAGCCAGTCCGCGCCGGCACCGGCTTCAAGGGCTGAACCTGATGTCCCGCGATCATCACAGGGCCGTTCACCGGCCGCATCGTCGGCCCCTTGAACCCGTGCTTAGGCCCCCGGTCCACTATGATCGGCTGCGGAAATTTTCCTCTGGGAGGATGCAGTACCAGCGGAGGCTTGATCACCGGGCGATAGCCGCCGGGCGCAACTCCGATGTTAGGCCCTGTGAAGCCATAGTAACCACCGCCGCCGCCGCAACCCATACCCATTCCCGGCGACCAGCCCCAGCCGAACGAGCCATAATAGTTCCACATGCCGCACGAAAATGGCATGTAGCCCCAGGCATAACACGAGACCCACGTGTAGCCGAACTGCGGCGTCCACATCCACTGTCCGCATCCATAGGGGTCAAATCCCGAATAGGCCGCCATCGTCGGCGACCACACATACCCCGCGCCCGGAACGTCATACCACGAACCGTTGGCATTCAGGTCGTTCCACGCCGGGTTGTCGTTGTTCACAAAATTGTCCGTGGCCTGGGTGTGCGTGCTGGCATCGGCCTGCATGGCCTGATCCCGATCAGAGTTCCACTGATCCCAGGAATTCGTCTCGATAGTCTCGGCCAGGTTGTACTGGCTCGGATTCTGCCCGTTGAGCGAGACGCTCTCATTCCCATGCAGGTCCAGCGTGACCGCGTCGCCCTGCTCCAGGTGGGCGTTGCCGGAGAACACGGCCAGACTGCCCGGTGGGGTATCCAGATCCACCCGCATCACGGTAAACCCGGCAGCGGTCACCACAGCATTACCGAAGCTGACGTCGATCCGGCCGGCTTGGTCGCCCCCCTGCAACTCGAAGTACCCCAAGCCGCCGCTGAGTACCATCTGCGCCTGGCCGTTTGAGCCCTGCCCGTGCAGCACCTTCAGTGTCAGGCCGCTATCGGGAGCAATGCGCGCCACACTGCCGTCCTCGAATTGAATCTCGGCCTGTCCGTCCTGCCCGGTTGTGATCTGGTAGCCCTCGAAGAGGGGCATATTGGCCGCTGCCTGGCTGGTAATGGCCTGCTCGCCCTGCGAGATCTGCACTTGTCCCTGCACGTAACTCAGCCGCACCGCGCGCGCCGCCGGTCCGGCGTCGTCCGCACGTGCCGCCACTCCTGCCGCCAAAAGTGCCAGAGCGCCCAAACCGAAGCCCCAGCTCCGCGCGGCCCGCCATCCCCATTTCGTCGTGCCGTCCGCCGTTCCCGTCATCGCGCCCGCCTTTCCAACCTCGGTCTACGATTCTAGGCCGAAATGCATTCGGTTGCACCTATTTCATAAGACCGTTCGACAGAAGCAAAAGTTGCGGGTAATTTGCCAGGCCCCGCTCGGCGGGTCAAATCTTCGGATCCTGCAGCAGCAGATCGGCCCGTTTCCTCACCCCGTCGAGAACATTCGGGTCATTGGCGAGCTGCACCAGGATTCCCTTGATCGCGCAGATTTGCTGCGCCCGGCCGTCTTTGGCTGCCTGGACCAGAAAATTCATCTCCTCGTCCAGCCCCAGCGGGTCGTGCTTCAGCAGCAGCTCCAGCCGGGCACCCTCCATGATGGTCTGTTCCACGGCAATCATCGACTCGCCCAGGGCCTGAATATCCCGATCTTTCGAATAATTGAAGGTGCATGCCCCGTCACCTTTCGGCCCATCGTAGCTCAGGGTCTTTTCGCCCTGAAAAGCTACCTTGAGATTGCTCTCGCACTTTTCCTTGAAGAGCTTGTGGCGGTAGGCCGTCTGGAAAACCTGATCGGCAAATGCCTGGCTCAAATGCACGTCTCTGTTTACCGGCGGCGACTTCATGTCCGAGTTGCCCCCTGGCATCTCGCCCCCGTAGGAAGTGAAATGCCCGCTCCCGTCCGGGTGAATCGTCAGGGTCCAGTGCGATGGAGCCAGTGCCGGATTGGAAAAGTCGACCTTTACCGTTTCCGTTTGGGTCTGTCCCGCCGAATGCTGAACGCCCACAATGAGCCCCGCCGCCATAAGGGCGGCCGATACGCTTCGCGCTTTCATCCAGCCCAACTTCAGCCGTGCCAAACCTGTCCCGCCCGCTTTCATCGGACCTCCTGTGCTGCCAGCGTCTGCGCGGTGTGGATATGGCAGATGGCGATGGCCAGCGCGTCGGCGGCGTCGGCCGGCTGAGGGGGTTCGCTCATGCCCAGGAGCCGCGCCACCATGAACTGCACCTGCTCCTTTTGCGCCAAGCCGTAGCCCACAACGCTCGATTTGATCTTCAGCGGCGCATATTCCGCCACCGGGATTCCGAGCCGTGCCGCGGCCAGCAGAGCAACTCCGCGCACCTGCCCCAGCTTGAGCGCGGACTTGGCGTTCACGGAATAAAACACTTCTTCGATTGCCACCGTGTCCGGCCGCCAACGCTCCAGTTCGGCCGTCAGCTCGCGGTAGACCTGCTCCAGGCGCTCCGGTAGCGGCCTATTCTTGGCCAGCCGGATAGCTCCCACAGCCTTGGCTTTGAGTGCCGGCTCGTGCCCATCCTCGCGACTCTCCACGACGCCAAACCCCGTAATTTCGGTTCCGCAATCGATTCCGAAGACGCGCATCCGCCTCCAAGTGTATCGCAGGTTTGCACAGCCCGGAAGCAACCAATTTGCTGCGGACCTTGGTTCTGGTTCCATGATTGCCGAGCGCAATCCACTCGAAAATATCGGGGCATAAGCAGCGGCATGTATATTGATCCCCATGTCTCTAACCCGCCGAGAATTGACCCGCCGTGATTTCGCCAAACTGAGCGCGCTTGGTCTTGCCGCCCGCTTCGTTCAGCCGCTCGCCGCCCAGTCTGCCGAACCCCAGCGCAAAACCGGCTACGCCATCATCGGCATCGGCCGCATCGCTTACCATTTCATGCCCGCCACGCGCGGCACCACCAATTCGCAGGTCACCGCGCTGGTCAGCGGCCATCGTGATAAAGCTCTTCGCGTCGCCAAGGAATACGGCGTCCCCGAAAGCTCCATCTACAATTACGAAAATTTTGACTCCATCGCCTCCAACAAATCCGTCGACGCCGTGTACGTCGCGCTGCCCAACTCCATGCACGCTGAGTACACCATCCGCGCCGCCAAGGCGGGCAAGCACGTGCTCTGCGAAAAGCCCATGTCCACCAGCGTTGCCGATTCGGAATCCATGATCGCCGCCTGCAAATCTGCAGGCGTGAAGCTCATGATTGCGTACCGCTGCCAGTACGAGCCCATTCATCTCAAGGCCGTCAGTCTCATCCGTTCTGGCGCCATCGGCAAGGTCGAGGCAATCGAGGCCGCTTTCGGATTCGATATCGCGCCCGGCGAATGGCGCCTTGACAAGAAAATGGCGGGCGGCGGTCCGCTCGTCGACGTGGGGATTTACTGCCTGAATGCCACCCGCTATCTCACCGGCGAAGAGCCGCAGAAATTCGCTGCGTTCACCTCGGTCATCGATCACGACGGCCGCTTCAACCAGGTAGAAGAGAACCTCTCCTGGACGACACGATTTCCCTCCGGCATTCTGGCCGCGTGTAACACCACGTACGGATCGGACATGACCGGTTTCTTCAAAGTTCACGGGTCCAAAGGCTGGGTGGAAATCAACCCGGCCTTCAATTACGACGGCGTGCACCTGCGCGCTCAATATCCTGGCACCAAACTTGACCTGCCCAGCACCGCTCACGATCCCTACCAGTTCCAGGCTGAGGCCGAGCACTTCTCCCACTGCGTGCAGAACAACCTCGAGCCGAAGACCCCCGGTGAAGAAGGCCTCCGCGACATGCGCTACATCGCCGAGATCTACCGCGCCGCAGGCAGCTAGGCGTAAGCGAATGTAGAGCGTGTTGAAGAGACTCCGCTGGTCGATGGCGGCGAAATGCGAAAGCTACAATAGCCGGGGTGAGCTCCCTTTTTCGACTCTTGAATGCAACCGGTGCCGGTGGCCGGCGCGGGCAACTTGATTTGCCGCACCGAACCGTGCAAACGCCGGTGTTCATGCCCGTGGGCACGCAGGGCACGGTGAAGGCCGTGGCGCAGGATGTGCTGGAGTCGCTGGGCGCGGAGATCATTCTCGGCAACACATATCACCTCTATCTGCGGCCGGGACACGAAGCGATCCGGCGCATGGGCGGAGTGCACCAATTCATTTCGTGGCCGCGCGCTCTGCTTACCGATTCGGGCGGCTTTCAGGTGTTTTCGCTGAATGCGCTGCGCAAGGTGACGGACGAGGGCGTGCGCTTCCGTTCGCACCTCGATGGCAGCAGTCATGTGTTTACGCCGGAACATTCGATGGACGTGCAGATCGCGCTGGGTGCGGATATTGCCATGGCCTTCGACGAGTGCACGGAGTATCCGGCGGATCGAGCGCGCGCAGAAGAGAGCCTGCGCCTGACCATGGCGTGGGCGCGGCGATCGCTCGATCACTTTCGCGCGCATGGCGGCGAGGTGGTTTGGTGCTACGAATTCCCGGAGCGGAGGCAATCGTTGTTCGGGATTGTGCAGGGCGGGATGTATGTGGACCTGCGGCGCGAGTGCGCGGAGCGGCTCGTGGAGATGGATTTCGACGGGTACGCGATTGGCGGATTGAGCGTGGGCGAGCCGCGCGAGATGACGCTGGAGATGATCGCAGAGACGCTGCCGTTGCTGCCCAAGGACAAGCCGCGCTATGTGATGGGCGTTGGATACCCGGATGAGATTGAGCTGTACGCGCGCATGGGCGTGGACATGATGGATTGCGTGCTGCCGACGCGCGCGGCGCGGCATGGGCTGCTGTTCACCAGCGATGGGCGGCTCAACATCAAGAACAAGCAGTACGCGGAAGATCAGTCGCCGCCGGATGCGAATTGCGCGTGCATGGTCTGCCGCCGCTACTCGCGAGCTTATCTGCGCCACCTGATGCAGGCGCATGAGGCGCTGTCGGGGACGCTGAACACGATTCACAACCTGGCGTTCTACCTGGGGATCATGGAACGGGTGCGGCAGTCGCTGGAGGGAGAAGCGGCTGAGAGCTGACAGTTTTACAGTTTTTGCATTTCTGGGTTTTACAGTTTTACCGATTTACAGTTTTAAAGTCGAAATTCAAATTGGGCGATTTTGAGCGTTTGATGGAGATTTGCCGACAGACGAAGACCGGCGGGGGAATGCTGCGCAAGAAGTACGTTGGCCGAAAGGCTCCCTCGGCGACTGCGAGCCGCGTGCCGTAGTTTGTCCAATTCTCGAAGCATGATTCAAGCTTAGCGGAACGCGAGAATTAATCGGCAAAATGGCAACAAGAATCTTCTCTTTGTTTTCAGTAACTTGCAGGAAATTTTTCGAGCAGGGTATTGACAGCCCGATGAGATGCTCCCCTCCGGTGAGACAGTCTGCAAATTGACGGTTTGCCGTTCGCGGAAAAGTGCTGTTCCTATTGATCGCTTTCCGCCAGAGTTTTTTAGTTAGAGCACTTTCGGCCAGATCATTTACAGGGCACGGAGGCAGTGGCTTCCCACCCTTCGCGCAAAAAGCCGCGCGAAGGATGGGGCACGGAAAGTTTGTTAACACTTGGATTGAAAATGCTCCAGTGAAGCGGTGACGGCCCTGCGTCCTGCGTGGCCGAGGACGCAGCGCCTGATGCATGGAGAGAGCGGTGCTTCGATCATCCCGGAGAATGCCGCGCTATCGCGCGGGCTGGAAAGTGGACACGACGCCGGTGTGATCAGAGGCCGCATTCGGGAAGGTCAGGCCGGCGCCGACCTGGACCGAACTCACAACCTGGAATCCGCGGAAGAAGATCAGATCGATGCGCTCCCACGGCGTGCTCTCGACGAAGAAGAAAGGATAAGTCTGGCTGGTTTGATCTTCGACGAAAAGCGGCCATGTCGCGCCTGGGCTGGTGGAATTGGCGGCGGCCCAGGAATCAGCGTAGCCTTTTGATTCGATGAAGGCGACGGTGCCGGTGTTATCGGGACCGGGACCGTTGCTGCCGTAGATTGCATCGGCATTGTAGTCGCCGGCTAAGATGACGGGCTGCGGCCAACTGCTCATGGAGTCGAGCAGTTCGGATGCCTGCAGTTCCTGGATAGCCGCGGTTTCAGGCATACCCGGGAATTGATTTTCAAGATGCGTGTCGGTCACGCGAAAGACCTGATTGTTTATACGCGCCAGCGCGGTGATGTAGCCGCGGCGGACCGTGATTGCGCCGAAGGTGAGGGCAGCTTTGTAGACGTGGAGCTGAACGTCGGACAAATGAAGCACGGAGGGAGAGAGGTCGGAGCGGGCGAGCATCACGTCGCGATCGGTGAAGCGCACTGCGCCGGGGCCATTTTCGGTGGTGGGCAGAGCGATGTCAGTGAGGGCGTTGACCGCGACCACGCGGTAGTGGGCGCCGAGGTCGGCGAGCGCCGACATGAGCAATTGGAGCTGGTCGTAGCGGACGGTGGTTGCGGTAGCGGGAGTGGGGCCGGTACGCCACAACGTCACTTCCTGGAGTGAGACGATGTGGGGCTGGTTAGCGGTAATCTCCGCGGCGAGTTCGTTGGCGCGCGCGGGAATGTTGCTGAGATCGACCTCGGCGAGAGTGAGGTCGATGTAAGGACGCGGATCGGGCTGCTGCAGGCCGTAGAGGGCAAAGCCGAGGTCGGTGCCCGCGTCCATGTTCTGGGTCATGATTTTGATGGTGGGATTCTGCTGGGCGGAGGAGAAAGGAACCAAGCAAAAAGCAAGGAGAAATCCGGCTGCACGGATCTTGCGAAGCATAAAGACTCCTTCTGTGAGCCACGCGTTTGAAAAGCCGCTGGGATGTTGGGCAAAACGATACTGCGGATCGATCTTGGCGTCAAGGCGCGGAAGGAAGTGTGCGCAAGCGCACGCTCGCGCCCGGATTTGGCGGGAAATTTGTCCAAATTTTACAACCCCATGCCGCCGGAGACTTCGATGCGCTGGCCGTTGACCCAGCGGTTTTCGTCCGATAGCAGGGCGGCGATCATGGGGCCGATGTCGTCGGGGACGCCGGCGCGGCCGAGGGCGGTCATCTCGGCGACGCGCTTGTTGAGCTCGGGATTGTCGCGCACCCTGCCGCCGCCGAAGTCGGTCTGGATGGCGCCGGGGGCGACGGCATTGACGGTGATGCCGCGCGGTCCGAGCTCTTTGGCGAGATAACGGGTGAGGACCTCGATTGCTCCTTTCGTCGCTCCGTAGGCGGAGGAGCCGGGAAGAGCGAAGCGCGCGAGTCCCGAAGAAAGATTCACGATGCGGCCGCCGTCGTTCATCAGCGGAAGCAGCTTTTGCGTGAGGAAGTAGACGCCTTTGAAGTGCACATTGACGATGGCGTCGAATTGCTCTTCGGTGGTATCGGCGAAGGGGGCGTAGAGAGCGTGGCCGGCGTTGTTGACCAGGAAGTCGAAACGATCGCGACCCCCGCTTTGCAGGACCTTGCGAACTTCGGCGGCGAAGGCGTCGAAAGAATGGATGTCGCCGGTGTCAAGGCGGATGGCGGCGGCTTTTCTGCCCATGGATTCGGCTTCGCGGATGAGGCTGTCGGCATCCTGCTGATTGGCGCGGTAAGTGAAGATGAGGTCGACGCCGCGGCGAGCGAGATTGACGGCGGTGTTGCGGCCGAGGCCGCGGCTGGCGCCGGTGATGATAGCGATCTTGTTGGTCATGCCTGCACGCTCCTTTTGCTGATGATAGAAGCGTGGCTATGGGTCGAGGAAATTCAGTAGTGGGTCAGTTTGAAAGCGAGCGTCGATCAGGGGCTAAACAGGCTGCGGAAAAACTCTTTATTTTTTCTCTTACTTCTCTGAGTGAGGGAGTTTTTGCGCCGAGTTTAGCCTTTCTGCAGCGGTTTATGGTTCTCGGTTCGCCTCTGCAGGCCGCTTTTCCGACCTGCAGAGACACTTC
>DASYWU010000047.1:0-33262 GCA_035935755.1 Occallatibacter sp.
TTTGACCAACACGCTAAACATCGGCATGCCTTGCGCCTGCTCAAGCACCTGCAAAATCTTGGCTACGCTGTGCAAATACAACCCATAGCCGCATAAGCAGGAGTTAGTTTCTTATTAGGGCACGACTTTAGTCGTGCCGAACACAGCCAATAAACACGCGGGCTTTAGCCCCTGCCAGTCCCGGCCGTGGGTCGGCTTTCCCGACTTTCGCCATTGCTGCCCACAAGGACATTACTCTTGCAGCATCGATTAACGAAGCCCTCGATTCTTTTGGCGTGGTCTGCGGCAGGACTGAAGTCGTGACCCTGTCATGAGCGTGCGAAGCTACGGCACAAACACCCGCAGCCGCACGTGCCATTTCGTGCTCTGGCCCGGCTTCAGCGTCACCATCCCCGTATCCATGCCATGCCACTCCTTGCCGAACGGGTCGGCAAAGTTGAACTGATCTTCGATGGCCGCGAACTTCGCCTCGGGCGGCGAGTACATCTGGATGGTCTTGATCTCCGGCGAAACCCCTTCAACCGCGACCCCGTAGTGCGCTTTGGGATCGACCACGCGCACCGTCACCACGCCGTTTTCCCATTGCAGGTTGCTCCAGTTGTCGTCGTAGTAGTGGTTGTCGATGGGCGCGCCCGCCGGGGCGCGGAAATCATAGGGCGTGCCCGCCACCGGGAGCAGCTTGCCCGTGGGAAAGACGCTGTCGTAGTTGTTCACCTGCGCCATCATGGAGCCGGGAATGTGCACTCGAACCTGCCCATGATCGCCGGAGGGGAAGTTGAAATACGGATGCCATCCGATCGCCATCGGCTCGTCCTGCTTGTCCACATTGCGCGCTGTCTGCGTCACGTCGATGGCGTTGGCGGTAAGCGAAATGGTGGTGACGATATCGGTCTTGGCGAACCATTCCCCGTGGAAAGCGTCGTGAAGTACACCCGTCACCTCTTCGCCACCGGGAATCTTGGACACGTGAACGTCAGTGGCCTTGTCCTTCAGGATCAGCCCGTGCATGGCGTGGCGCTCGGCGCCCGGGTTCTTGCCCACGTTGTTGGCCGGCAGCGTGATGGTGCGCCCATTCCACGATGTTGTCAGCGTCTTGCCGTCCGCCGAGAGCTTGCCCACGATGCGGTTCGGGTACGGGCAAAGCATGGCCGCCCCCAGCCGGTAGCCGAGATCGCCGAAACTGTCGTCCTGCACATCCAGCATCTTCTGGGCGGTGGCCACGTCCGGCGCGTAGAGCACGTTCACTTCGCCTTTGCCCGGGAAATTGGCCTTCACGTAAAGCAGTTCCATGCCGCGGCCGGGAATCACCGTGACGTTGGTGAATTCGGGCCGGGTCTTGCTCACCGGCTTGCGCGACAGCACCACCAGCTTTTCCCCCCCGATCTCGGTGGAGGTGGTGGACTGGGCGCGTGCAGCAGTGGCAAGCCAACCCGCCGCCATAAGCGGCAGGGCGAGCGAAAGCAATGCTATGGGGTGAATACCGGACTTCATCTTCATCGGTCCTCTCCAGTAAGACATGATTGCAGCTCCCCGATGCTCTGCGCTTTTTTGCGGCGCTGAGAAAGCGTATTCCGGAAGCCAAGCCATTCTATAGCGACGGCCCGGGCTCATGCCGCACCCGGCGTTAGAATATACAGAGCGTCTGCGGATTGTACTGCTTCCGCGAAGATGGGCAAGAAATTATGACTACGGACGAAAGACTCGATCGACTCACCGAGCGGCACGAAGCTCTGACTCAGCATGTTGAGACCCTCACCATGGATGTTTCTCGCATGCGCAGCATCATGGACGACATCATGGTAGGGATTGCGAGATTGGCGCATATCGCCGAAATTCACGAGCGTCGCCTCGACCAGCTCGAAGAACAAAAATAGCCATCAAGCCGCACTTCTAATTCATATAATCCCGTCCAGTTGCTCTGCGCCAAGGCATCATGCTTGCATAAAGTCCCTCGCCATTCAGGATGATTTAATCTGCTCCCATCGATACTTCGATGAGATGAGCGATTCCATGCGCGTATTGCTGGTGGAAGACGAGGTTCGCTTGGCGGACAACCTGGCCGCGGCCCTGCGCGACGGCCCCGGCTTTGCCGTCGATTGCGCGCCCGACGGCCAGGCCGGCGACGATCTGGCCGGCAACCGCTGTTATGACCTGATCATCCTGGACCTGATGCTGCCCAAGCTCGATGGTCAAAACGTCTTGCGCCGCATCCGCGCCCGCGAAGACACAACGCCCGTCCTTATCCTGACGGCAAAAGAAGGCAAAGAAACCACCATCCAGCTTCTTAACGCCGGCGCCGACGACTACCTCGCCAAGCCATTCGATCTCGGCGAGCTCATTGCCCGCGCAAAGGCGCTCATCCGCCGCGGTAAGGGCGCCGCCCACCCCATGCTCACTGCGCTGGACCTGGAAGTGAACACGCTGGAGCAAACAGTGCGTCGCAATGACGTGCTGGTCGATCTCTCGCCCACCGAGTACCGTATCCTCGAATACCTCATTCATCATCCGCGCCGCATCTTCTCCAAGCGCGAGCTGCTCGAGCACCTTTACGACTACAACTGGGAGCATCACTCCAACGTCATCGAGGCGCATGTTTCCAATCTGCGCAAGAAGCTTGACGCTGCCCTGCCCGGCGCTGAGCCTGTGATTGAAACGCTGCGCGGGAGGGGTTACCGCATGGCCGCGGGACCGGAGCCAACCATTGCCGAGCAGTGACACAAAACGCTCCATCGCCTTTCGCCTCATCGTCGCGGTGCTGGCGGTGGAATTGCTCTCTTCCCTGCTGGTCGGATTCCTTTCCCTCGGCTATGAACGGCACATCCATTTCGAGGCCTTTGAAGCCATGCTGCGCGGGCGCTCTGACACGGTGCTCGGCGCCGTGCAGGATGCGGAAGACCCCGAAGACAACATCATGCTCGACCGCGCCGACCTGCATCTACCCGCAGAGGACATTTACGAGGTCTACGACGAAAACGGGCGCCTCCTGGGCCTCTCGCCCAACTGGCAGGGCGTCCCTGTTTCTGTCGCCGGCACGCAGCGCTTCCTGCACGTGGACGTGAACGGCCGACGTTTTCGCCTCATCGTCAGGCACGGCTCGCGTATCGTCGATCCTGGTCAACGGGGCGGCGGCAAGCTGCGCAAATTCACGGTTCTTTATGGTTCACCCACCGGGCGCGTCTGGAAAGCGATCAGCGGTGCGGTGGAGTTCTACGCCATCAGCAGCATTGTCCTGCTGGCCGTTACCGGGCCCCTGATTGCGTGGTTGCTGCGCCGCGGGCTGCTGCCACTGCGTCAATTGGCCGCCGATGCTTCGCGAGTGTCAGCGGACTCGTGGCAGTTTTCTCCTCCCGCCAGCGCGCGGGCCACGCCGGAACTCGCGCCCCTGACCGCCGCACTCGAGAACGTGTTGCAGCGCCTGGAGCGCTCGTTCAACCAGCAACGCACTTTTGTCTCCGATGCCGCGCATGAATTGAAAACCGCCGTGGCCGTGGTCAAATCCTCGCTGCAGTTGCTGGCCCTGCGCCAGCGTACCCCGGCGGAATACCAGGCCGGCATCGACCGCAGCCTTGCGGACACGGAACGCCTCGAAGCACTCGTGGCCAAAATGCTCACCCTCGCACGCGTGGAGGATAGCGGCGCGGCGGCGGGCCTGCGGGCTTCGGCTGATCTGTCGCAGGCGCTGCACGAAACTGTCACCGAAGTGCAAACGGTAGCCGAACTGCGCCGCGTGCGCATCGATCTTCAGCTACCGGTTGCGGAGCCGGTGACGGTTGCTCTCAGCGGTGAAGACTGCTCGCTGCTGCTTTCAAATCTGCTGCTCAATGCTCTGCAGCACAGCCCTGCGGATTCGACCATCACCGCCAGAGTTGTTCTTCCCGGCGTAACGGATTCTGCAATTGAATTTTCGCTTGCAGATCAGGGTGAAGGCATCGATGCCACCGCGCTGCCCCACGTCTTTGAGCGCTTCTATCGCGGCGACCCATCGCGCGACCGCGCCACCGGCGGAGCCGGACTGGGCCTGGCCATCTGCAAGGCCGTGGTGGAACGCGCAGGCGGCTCCATCGGGATTGCCAGCCAGCCCGGGAAAGGCACAACCGTGACCGTCCGTCTCCCCCAGGCGCAGGAGTCGAAGACAAAAACCGCTCTCGCTTCCCCATGAATGTCACCCGCGTGTGCGAAACTTTTCACGCCGGAGAATTTTCTCCTCGGCGCACTTCAAGAAGGAGAATCTCATGTCTGTCCTTCGCGCTTTTCAGATAGCCGTTCTGGCTTTCGCTGTATCGGCGATGGCCGGCGTCATCGCCGCTGCCCAGGCGCCCGCAGCCGCACAGCAGCCCTATCACGTCATCGCCAAATGGAAGATCGGCGGCGCGGGGCGCTGGGACTACATGCACGACGACGCCAAGGCGCACCGGCTCTACATCGCGCACGGCGATACCGTGGACGTGATCGACACGCGCACCGGCAAGGTGGCCGGCTCGCTCACCGGCCTGCACGGAACTCACGGCATCGCGCTCGACACCGCCGGCAAATATGGCTACATCTCCGACGGCGGTGGCGATGCCGTGGTCGTCTTCGACCGCAAAACGCTGGCTAAAGTCGCCACCGTTCCTGCCGGCCAGAATCCCGACGGCATCACCTTCGAGCCGGTGACGCAGACCGTCTGGGCCTTCAACGGCCGCAGCAACAGCGCCACCGTGATTTCGTCATACACCAACATGGCGATCGCGACCATCCCGCTGCCCGGCCGGCCGGAGTTTCCCGTGGCCGACGGCAAGGGCAATGTCTACGACAACATCGAAAGCACCAGCCAGATCGCCCGCTTCGACGCGCAGACGAAGAAGATTACCGCGGTGTGGCCGGCGGGCTGCGACAATCCTTCCGGACTGGCCATCGATACGCGCGGCCACCGGCTTTTCTCTGTCTGCCGCAACCGGAAGATGTCGGTGATCGACTATAAGACCGGCAAGGTTCTCGCCACTCCCGCAATCGGCAACGGCCCTGATGCGGCCCGCTACAGCCAAAGGCATAGGCTCGCTTTCGCATCGTGCGGAGAGGGCGTGCTCTCGGTCGTCGACGCGAGCGCGTCGGATTATCCCACCATCGAAGCGGCGGACACGCAACGCGGCGCGCGCACCATGGCCTACGATTCCGAGACCGACCGCATCTACCTTGCCACTGCGGAATTCGGCCCGATGCCGGCCCCTACCGCAGAGAATCCGCACCCGCGGCCGCAGGCGGTTCCGGACAGCTTCACGATTCTTGTGGTCGGCCGCTAACCTGCGCGCATGAGAGCAAGGCGGCGCAACAAACAACTGTCGCCCTATCCCTGTTCCCTGATCCCTGTTCCCTGTTCCCTGATCCATGTTCCCTGATCCCTGTTCCCTGTTCCCTATTCCCAGACCCCTGCTTTTCACCCGAGACTTTACAATGGAATTGGAGTCTATACAGTCAGGATGCTGATGCTTCGAACTTTCCCATTTCGCTCGTTGGGCCGGCGTTTCGGCCTGTTGCTAGGCTTGGCGACGCTGCTTGTCGCCCTTCCCGCCGCGAACGCGCAGTTCAGCGGCGCTACGCCCACCACTCCGGTGCACGATCCGGCCGCGCTGAAGCCGCCGCCCGGCGCAAAGGTGGCAATGATCGAGTTCTACGACATGGAATGTCCGATGTGCGCCGAGACCAATCCGCTGCTGATGCAGGCCGAGGCCAAGTATCACATCCCCTGGGTGCGCCACGATTTTCCCATCCCCGGCCACCCCTGGAGCTTCCAGGCCGCCGTTTTTGCGCGCTGGTTTGACACCAAGAGCAAAGATCTCGGGAACGCCTATCGCGACTCGGTCTTTGCCAATCAGAATTCGATTGAGACGCAACGGCAGCTTGTCGACTTCACGCAAAAATTCGCGGCCAGCAAAGGCCAGCAGGTTCCGTTCATGGTCGATCCGCAGGGCAAGCTTGCCGCCGAAGTAAAAGCGGATGCCGAGCTCGGCCAGCGCATCGGCGTTGAGCACACTCCGACCATCTGGATCGTGACCGCGGGCGGAAAAGGTCCGGCGTATCGCGAGGTGCTGGACAACAATCAGCTCTTCCAGATGATCGACCAGGCGATTGCGCAGACGGGCGGCTCCAGCAATACCAGGACGGCGCACAGGTAGCCGCCGGAGAAGGAAACAAATGCGAATTATGAGGGTCCCTTCGCACACCGCAAGCCGCGTGTGCGTTTTATTTTTTGCCATCGCGTTTGTTGTCTCGGTTTTGCCGCCTTTCTCCGCGCAACTTGCCAACGCGCAGCGGCGCGAAGTTGCTCCTTCCGGCGATTCCCCGGCCGACGCCGGACCCCTGGCGCATCTCTCCGCAAAAATCACGCGGCGCGATGTGGGCAAAGCCATGAAGCTCGTGGCGGACTGGCAGCTCAGCCGCATGCCCGCACAGCCGCAATATGACTGGACCTGGGCCGCGCTCTACACCGGCTTCATGGGCGTTCCCCAAAAAATCGCCGGTGACAAATACAAAAACGCGGTAATGAAAATCGGCGAGGAGTCGAACTGGCAACCCGGACCGCGCGTAATGCACGCCGACGATCAGGCCGTCGGGCAGAGCTATCTCGAGCTCTACACGATACACAAAGATCCAAAGATGATCGGGCCCATGCGCGCGCGGCTGGACACGGAGATAAGCACGCCGGAATCGGAATACGGCAAAACGCCGCTGTGGTGGTGGTGCGACGCGCTCTTCATGGCGCCGCCGGTCTTCGCCGACATGACTGCGGCCACGGGCGACGAAAAATATCTGAGCTTCATGGATCGCCAGTGGGAGATCACGACCAAACTGCTCTACGACCCTTCGGTGCACCTCTACTCGCGCGACGCCACTTATCTCGACAAGCACGAGAAGAATGGGCAGAAGATTTTCTGGTCGCGCGGCAACGGCTGGGTCATGGGCGGAATCGTGCGCGTGCTTCAGGAATTGCCCAAAGATTCGCCGCTGCGCCCCAAATTTGAAGACGAGCTGCGCCAGATGGCCGCGGAGATGGTTTCCATCCAGAGCAAAGACGGACTGTGGCGCCCAGGCCTGCTCGATGCCGATTCGTATCCACTGCCCGAGATCTCCGGTAGCGCCTTCATCACCTATGCGATGGCGTACGGCGTGAACCAAGGCATTCTCGACAAGGCGAAGTATTGGCCGGCAGTGGAGAAAGCGTGGGCAGGTATGCTCTCGCACGTCTACGCGGATGGCCGGCTGGGCTGTATTCAGCCTGTCGGCGCGGCGCCGGGAGCCTACACCGAAACTTCAAGTTATGTGTACGGAGTTGGCGCGTATCTTCTTGCAGGATCGGAAATTTACCGGACGGCGAAATAGGCTCATAAAGTAAAGACTGAAGCCGCCGATCGCCTTCGATCCACCACTCAATGGGTTCGTGGCTTCTCTTGCCGGTCGCCAGCCGTGCCCCCGGTTCTTACCACCGACGACGCCCCCTTCAGAAACGCGGGATCCATTTCCGCCAGATCGACGCGATAGCTGACCGTCTTCGCCGTCGGAAAGTCCGCAGGAACTTTCTGCGTGACTCGGCCCGTGGCCGCCCACTCCGTGCCGCGTTGAAAGATGGTCATGAACCCGACACAGCTCAGCGCAAAAACATCGTGGCCCATCGTCGTGTGAAAGATTCTTCCCCTCCCGTAGTGCAGAACCATGATCATGGGCTCGTCACGCCCCGTTCCCTTGTTCTTCGGGTCGGAATACGCCGTCGCCAGCACGGTCATGTTTTTGCCCGGCCCGCGCAGCCCTGCGTAGAGCTCATCGTTGGCGTGCATCCAGACCTGCGGAAGGCCCTTCATAATCGGGTGCCCGGCGTCACGCGTGACCACCTGAAACGGCAGCCGCGCTCCGTGCTGTCCAGCAAGGCCGGGCGACGCATCCGATGTCAGCTTGCCGTCCTTGAAAAACCAGTACGGCCCCGCCGATTCGTTGCGGTGCCGCCAGCCGCCAATGCCGATCATCTGATTGAACGCGGGCCAACCCGGAAACGCGTTGTCCGCGGCGTGAACAATCACCAGCCCGCCGCCGTTGCTCACGTAACGCTCAAACTCCGTGCGCAGATTCTCGGGCCAGTCCGGCGCATCGTAATTCATTACCACTACCTGGTAATCGCTGAAATTGGGATGGAAGCTGGTCATGTCGCCGCTCGATGGCGGGGCGGTGACGACGGTGACGGCAAACAGGCCGGTTTCCTCCAGCTCTGCTTTGAGCACCGGCGTCGTCAATCTCCAATTGTGATAGGGCCCCGCGCTTTCGCCATCGAGAATCATCACGCGTATAGGTGCTGCCAATGCCAGAGGCGCCATCGCGAACAAAAATGTGCTCAGCAACATTCCCAACAGTATTCGTCTCATTTTCCATCCTTGTCGACGTTCGCTTCCGCCGCAAAGGAAGAATACTCCAGCGTCGCACGGCCCCGTCAAAGCGCCGGCAGGACACCTTCCTTCACACGTCTCCGCTCTTAGAGGACCCTCTTCGGCGCTGCCGTCGCAGGACGAACCTCCAGCACCTCAAATTCCCACTTCGCCGGTCCTTCCGCGACCGCGGCAATGCGGTGACCGGCATGATCGAGCGTGCGAAACCACCAGCGCGCAGCGTCCTCATCGAGTGCCGGCCCCACTTCGAGCCGCACAGCGCCCGAGTCATCGAACAAAAAAGAGATCTCGCAAAGCGGCAGCGCGCTTCCCAGGCCCGTTCCGCGCGCCTTGATGTACGCCTCTTTCAGCGTCCACAGCGACACGCAGCGATCGAGCTTTTCCTCCGCGCTCAACGTCCCGAGTTGCGCGCGCTCCGCCGGCGAGAATACCTTGTGCGCCACATCGGCAATCTGACCCGCACGCGTAAATGGCTCCACGTCTACGCCAACTTCCACCGGCGCGTCTGCCACCAGGCAAACCGCCAGACCCAGCGAATTCGACAGATTAAATCGCAGCCCGCAATCCGGTTCCAGCGCAGGTTTGCCGTGAGCGTTGGTGGAGAATCGCCAATCCTGCGGCGCAACGCCGCGATACTGCGAAAGCGCCGTGCGCGCCAGCGCATGCGTGGTCAGAAATTCGCGCCGACGCTGCTCGTGCTGGAAGCGCTGCCAGCGCGCGCGCTCCTCCGCATCGAGCAACGCCTCGCAATTTCGCGCGGCCGCCTCCTCCAACAAATCGTCAGGATAAGCGCACCAGAGATGCAGCACGCTCTCATTCCCATTCATCGGTGCAGGATCCGTCGGCATCATGCGGCGCCGCATCCTCATTCCGGCGGCGGATAAAACGGCAGCTTCTGGTTTTTCCGATTGGCGCGGCGCACCGTCACATCGTCGAGCAGCAGCGCCGGTGCCAGCACCGTCGTCGGCACATCGCCGTAGTAGTTGGCCACAAACAGATCCTTGCCAGCGGCCACAATGCTCGAGCGCAGCGCCCGCTGGTCGATATCGTCCAGCGCCGCTCCGCGAACCAGCACGCGCGTGCCGTCAGCATTCACGCGGTAAAGCAGCCGTGGAGAATTCGCGCCGCCCAGCGTCTCCGCATAATAGGCGCTTTTCTGTCCGTCATCTTTTGCCAGCGCGATCAGCTTCGCATTCAGGTCGGTATCGGAAAGCCCGTTGCGCGCAGTGATTTTCAAAACGCCAATCTCCGGGTGCGGCTCTCCCGTGAGGCCGGCGCGCCCGTGGCCGTTCGACTGCGGAAAATCGCGCACCGGCTGGCGGCCGATGAGATAATTCACCAGCCGGCCCTCCGAAATCAGATTCACCGCCTGTGCGGGTACGCCTTCTTCGTCGATGTCGAACGCGCCGACCAGGCCCTTGCCGCCGTAATCCTTCAGCCCAGGATCGTCGACCACATCCACGAAATCGGGCATCACCCGCGTCTGGTAGCTTGAGGCAAACGCGCCATTGGTGCGCGCCTGGGTGCCCAGCGCAGGACGTGTCGCCGTCACACTGTCCGACAGCAGCGCATTCATAGTGTCCGCGTCAGCGTCGGCGCTCAGCAGCAGCGGCCCATGGTACTCGTCTTCCACCAGCGGCGCCTTGCGCAGATCCACCAGCGAGGCGATCAGGTTCTGCGCGTGCTTGTTGAACGCGTCCGGCGCATCCAGATCTTTGAGCGAAGTTCCTGTCGAAGTGTAGGAGCGATCCAGGCTCATTCCGTCGGGCGCCTGCGTGCCCACTGCAATCAATTCCCGGTATTCAGCCGCGCCTTTGCGCACGATGGTTCCTTCGCTAGTCGCCAGCCATTCGGTGATCGCGCGCGCGTCAAATTCCGAACGTGAATATTGCAGCGCCGCATCTTTGGCCGCCGAATCTTTGCGATAAGCGCCGCTGATGGCAGCCATCCTGCTCACCCAATCGGCGGCATCGATGCTCAGTTTCGGCGGCGTCTCCAGCATCACCACCGGTTTCTCGTGGCTGAAGTCATCTGCCTGCGGCGGCGTCTGCACCTGTTTGAGCGCGGCCTGCTTCTGCGCGTATGCCGCCAGCGCGTTCTTGTAGGCCTGGTCGGTCGCCATCCACAGCGCCGAGCGCAGCGCGATGGGATCGTCGTCCAGCGATTCCAGCGCGACCGCACCATCGCCACCCGCGCCCGTGTTATCAATTTTGTAATCGCCCACCCGCACTGTGACCCGAGCTACCCGCTCGCGATTGTGCACCAGGCCCTCGCTCGCGCCGAATTCCGCCTTGGTCTGATACCCCTCGACATCTTCAATGCGGTACTGGATGAAAAAAGGCTTGGCGAATCCCTTCAATTGCAACTGGCTCATGCTGCGGTCGAGCTCCTGCAGCATGGCGTTCAGCACCGGATCCTTCTCCGCATCGGCGCGGGTTTGCTGCGCCGCGACAAAACAGGGCGCGCATACACAAAGACCCAGAAGCACAGCGCCAACCAGCGTCGGCAAGTTTCGCATCCTGCTCATTGCGCCGCCTCCTTTCCGCTTGCCGTCGCGGCCGGCGCTCCCGGAATCGTCAGAATCGGCGGCCGCGCCGTTCCCTGCGCCTGCCGCTGCGTTTCCAGCTCGCTCAGCAGCATCGCCGGCGCTACCGCGCTCACCGGAATCGTCCCCGATTCAGCGCCGCACTCGCCGTTGAAGACTTCGCTCTTGTCTCCAGTAGCCACGATCTTCTTCAGCGCCGCCAGCGGGGTGCCCACAATGCTCACGCCGCGCACCAGCTCGTCCGGCCGGCCGTCCACATAAACCCGCCACACCACCAGCGGAATCACCTGAAATGCCTGCGGGGAGCTGCGTGTGGTCACCGCAAAGCCCGACGAGATGTCCTCGAAGTAAAGCCCGTAGGGTTTGCCCTCCTGTTTGGCCTCGGCAATGAGTTCCTTGCGCAGATCGGACTCCGGCTCCGTTTTGGTCGACGTTACGATCAGGTTGCCCTGCCGCCCGGTAGGCACATGACCCGTCTCGGCGCGTCCGTGCCCGTTGGAATCGCTGAAGCTGGCGATGGGCAGCCGCGACATGAGGAAGGTCTTCAGCACGCCATTGGAGACCAGGTCCACCCGCTGCGCTTTTTGCCCTTCGTCGTCATATTGGTAGCTGCCCGAGAGCCATGTCTTGTCGAATCTCGTGCGCGTAGGATCGTCCTCAACCGAAAGGAAGCTCGGCAGCACTTCCTTGCCCACATCCTTGGTAAAGGTCTGCCCTTCCTGATCGCCGCGCTGGCGCTGCCCCTCCAGCCGGTGGCCCAGCACTTCATGGAAGAAGACCGCCGCCGCGCGCCCGGAGAGCAGCGCCGGCCCGTCGAATGGCTGCGTCACCGGCGCTTTGCGCAGCTTCTCAAGGCTCTTGCCCAGCTCGCGCACCGCGGCCTCCATGGTGGCCTGCGAAGGCAGCCCGGCTACGTCCTCGGCCTCGAACGTCTGCTCGCGAAACAGGTCCATGCCGTCGTCTGCGCGCGTGACGGCGAGGACGACAACCCGCGCCGAAAGGTGCGGCGTGACCACCTGCGAACCCTCTGAAGAAACGAAGTAGTCCGTCTGGTTTTGCACCGTCAGCATCACGATGTTCTGGTAAACGTCAGGGTATTCGCGGAAGATCTTCGAAAGCGCGCGCACACGCTGCTCCCATGCCGTGCGATCAATCTCGACCGGCGGAGCCGCGCTTTCAATATGCACCTGCGAGGGCTCCTTGCTGAAATCCGGCGACGTGTCTTCTTCCTTCGCTCGTACCTGCTCCTCGGTTTCCACGCGCAGGTAATTGTCGAGCGCCTTCCCGTATTCGGCGTTGGTGGCCAGCCACAACGAGCGCGTCAGCGCTTCGCGGTCGTCGCCCAGAGGCAATTGCACCGCCTGCACCGCGGAAGCGCGATGATTGCCGTGCGTGTTGTCCAGCTTCGGACTGCCCACGCGCACCTGCACGTCGGCAAAGCGCATGCGCGAGGAGACGCTGTTGGCCAGCGCCCCAAACTCGGCGCGGATGACGGCAAAGCTGCTGTCGCTCACCGAGTAGCTGATGAAATACGGCGGCGTCTGCTTGTCTGCATCCGTCTGGCCGGGCTGCTTTCCCAGCGACGTAAAGGCGCGATGCAGCTCGCTGGTCATCGCCTCCAGCAGCGGAGACGGCGCACTCTGCGCGCCCGCCGCAGGAAGGCACAGGAGAAGAACCGGCAAGATGGCCAGCACGGGAAGGCACTTCCCGGCCGGAATGCGTTTTTGCCCTCTGAAGATTTCCCGCGTCACTGGATTTGCAGAATCGGGTATAAGCATTTGTAGGCACAATTGTCTCAGAGATTTGTGCACGGGGAGAATCGTTCGCGTGAAATTTGCTGGCCTATGTCGATGGGCGCTCTTGCTTGCGATGGCGCTGGCTTCCATTCCGAGCCGCTCCCAGTCAGCCGAACACCCGTCTCAACCTGCGCCAATCACTGTCACCCCCAAACCAACTGCGCCGCAGGATGCCTACACTCTGCCGCCTGACTTGCTGGCCAAGGCCGTCGCGCTCGACCGCATCCGCAATGTGCTCGCCTTCGGCGGGGCCCTCTGGGGCATCGCTTTCCTGTGGCTGCTGCTGGCCACGCGGGCCACCGCGCGCGTGGATCGCTGGACGCAGCACATCGTGAACCGGCCCTGGCTGCAGGGCTTGATCTTCTTCGCACTGTTTCTCATCGCCATCTTTCTCGCCGGCCTGCCCTTCGACTGGTTTGCCGAATACACCAGCCGCAGCTACGGCATCAGCGTGCAAAGCTGGCCCAGCTGGCTCGGCGACGAAGGCACCTCGCTCGGCCTTTCACTGCTGATCGGCGCGCCTCTGCTTCTCTTCTTTAACTGGATGGTGCGCCGCTGGCCGCGACGCTTCTGGTTCGTTGCCTGGCTCATCTCCCTGCCGCTGATGTTGATTGCCGTTCTTGCCCAGCCGCTGGTCATCGATCCGCTCTTCAACAGATTCGAGCCGCTGCAAAAATCGGATCCGGCCCTGGTGCAGCAGCTGGAAAAAGTCGTGCAGCGCACCGGGATCGACATCCCGCCGAGCCGCATGTTTCTGATGAAGGCCAGCGCCAAAACCAACGGCCTCAATGCCTACGTCACCGGCATCGGCCCCACCAAGCGCATCGTGGTGTGGGACACCACTGCCGGCCGCATTCCTAACGAAGAAATCCTCTACATCTTTGCCCACGAAACCGGTCACTACGTGCTGCACCACATCCCCAAAGGCCTGACCGTTTCGGCAATTTCCATCTTCTTCGGCTTCTGGATCTGCGCCGGCATCGCCACGTGGCTGGTGCGCAGCCGCGGTCCGCGCTGGCAGATTGACTCGCTCTCCTCACGCGCAGGCTTTGTCGCTCTTCTCTTCGTGCTCTCCGTCGGCGGGTTTCTCGTCGAGCCGGCCGGCAACGCTGTCAGTCGCCACTTCGAGCACCAGGCCGATGTCTACGGCCAGGAAGCGATCCACGGCATCGTCCCGCACCCGCGCCAGACCGCCGTCGCCGCTTTCAACGCGCTCGGCCGTGCTTGGCTGGAGGATCCGCACCCAGGCGCGTTCAGCGAGTTCTGGCTCGACAGCCATCCCAGCATTCAGCAACGGGCCAGGTTCGCAGCGCATTACGATCCGTGGAAGAACGGCAGCCACGGGGAGTTCTTCAAAAATTAGGGAACAGGGAATAGGGAGCAGGGAGTAGGGAATAGAACCCCGCGGTATGAGTGCAGCAGGTGCAATTAGAAATCAGAAGTTCTTCGCGGCAGTTTAACAGGATCGTTTGGGCAGCAACGAGTATCTTTCTGTTCCCTGTTCCCTGTTCCCTGTTCCCTCTTCCCTGATCCCTGTTCCCTGCTTTCCCCCTTTTTCCACCCCCTCTCCCCGCGCCACCCCCACCAAGTACACTAAAATTTCGCTTGTCTTCCTTTTTAAGGAGCGGATCACGCATGCCCTACCCTCAGAATTACCGCTTTACTCGCGAACACGAATGGATCTCGGTGGAAGGCTCCGCCGGCACTGTCGGCATCACCGATTACGCGCAGAACTCGCTCGGCGACATCGTCTATGTAGACGCGCCCAAGGTTGGCGATTCGGTCGCCGCGGGCGCCACCTTCGGCTCCGTCGAAAGCGTCAAAGCCGTCAGCGACCTCTACTCGCCGGTCAGCGGCAAAGTGATCGCCGTAAACGAGGCGCTGAAAACCGAGCCCGACAAAATCAACCAGGACGCCCACGGCACGTGGATCATCAAAGTCGAGCTCTCCGATCCTGCCGAACTCGACAAGCTGCTCGACGCCGCAGCCTACGAAGCATTCATCTCGGAGGAGACGGAAGGGTGAGAATCAGCTTTCAGCTATTAGCTATCAGCTTTTAGCTGCGATGTGGCGATCGAAGCGATCTTGCAAGAACCTGAATTCCCGATCCGGCTAATCACCAGCCGGTTCGCCTTGGCGCTTTTAGCTGAGAGCTAAAAGCTGAAAGCTGAAAGCTAGATTATGCGCTACCTTCCCAAATCGCCTGCCGAACGCGAACAGATGCTCGCCGAGATCGGCGCCGGCGCCATCGACGATCTTTTCTCCGCAATTCCTGCCGAGTACCGCCTCGACCGTGATCTCGACGTTCCGCGGCAGCAGGCGGAAAGCGAAATCGTCAATTATTTCCGCGCCGCCGCAGCCAAGAATTCCACCGGCTACACCAGCTTTCTCGGCGCCGGTGCTTATCGGCATTACCGGCCGGTCATCATTGATGCGCTGGTGCAGCGCGGCGAATTCCTCACCAGCTACACGCCCTACCAGGCGGAAATCACGCAGGGCACGCTGCAGGCGATCTTCGAATTTCAGACCATGATCGCCGAGCTGACTGCGATGGACGTGGCCAACGCCAGCATGTACGACGGCTCGACCGGCGCTGCGGAAGCGGTGATGATGGCCGCGCGCGTCACCGGCCGCCACAAGGCTGTCGTAGCCCGCACCGTCCATCCCGAGTACCGCGAAGTGCTCGCCACCTACTCCAGCCATCAGGGGCTGCCATCAACGCTGGTCGGCTACGATGCCGACTCCGGCCGCATCGATCTGAAGGCGCTCGAGGCCGCCGTCAGCGAAGAAACCGCCGCAGTCCTCATTCAGAGCCCGAACTTTTTCGGCGTCATCGAAGACATACCGGCCATCGCCGAAATCGCCCATGCCAAAGGCGCGCTGCTCATCGTTTCCATTGCCGAAGCGGTATCGCTGGGCGTGGTGCGGCCTCCGCGCGAAGCCGACATCATCAGCATGGAAGCGCAATCGTTCGGCGTGGCGCTCAGCTATGGCGGCCCCTTCTGCGGCGTGATTGCGGCCAAAGAGCAATTCGTCCGCCAGATGCCCGGCCGGCTTGTGGGCCAGACCACCGACGGCGCCGGCAACCGCGGTTTCGTGCTCACGCTGGCTACGCGCGAGCAGCACATTCGGCGCGAGAAGGCCACGTCGAACATCTGCACCAACCAGGCGCTGGTCGCGCTCATGGCGACCATCTTCATGACCGTCTACGGCAAGGAAGGCATGCGCGAGCTGGCCGAGCACAACCTGGCCAAGGCGCATTACGCGGCGAAAACGCTGAGCGCACAAGCCGGCTCCGAGCAGCTATTCACCGGCGCGCCGCATTTTCACGAATTTGTTCTGCGCACCAAAGAAGCGCCGGCAGCGTGGAACGCGCGCCTGCTCAAAGAAAACATCGTCGGCGGCATCGATTTGGCCCGCTGGTATCCCGAGTTGAAGAACTGCACGTTGTGGTGCGCGACGGAAGTGATACCGCGCCAGCGGATCGATGCGGCGGCCAGCTTGTTGGCGCGACAAACGGTGGAAGCATAGCTGAAGGTTATACCGCGTGTTGGAAAGGAACATGTTTAACTTCGAGTGGAACTCTCCCGAGGCGATCGAAAAGCGCCGCAAAGGCCGTGCAAGAGTCCACAAGTTGGGTAAGTTGAAATACACGCTTTACTTTGCTACCTTTGGTTGCGTTTTCGGGTTTGCTGTGAACTCCTTCTTTGGTTTTGTGCTTGGTAACCCGGCAGACTTCTCACTAAAGGCTATTTTGCAGGGAGCTGCGATCTCGTTTTTGATCTTCACGACATTAGGGCTGGCGCAGTGGCACGTGAACGAGAGAGACTACCGTGCCGAACGGAATGAATCACCCAAGGTGGAACAGTCCGATCGCCAAAATCATTAGGACCACTGAATTACAGGATGAAGAAATGGCAGTAGACGCAAAGAACTCAGCCCGCCGCACCACCGGCAAAGTCCGCCAGCACCCCACGCAGAATGAAGCCCTCGTCTTCGAAAAATCGGCGCCGGGCAAGCGCGCTTACAAGATGCCGCCGCTCGATGTGCCCGCAGTTGATCCGGCAAAGCTGCTGGGTTCCGCCGCGCGCGAAAGGCCCGCCGAACTCCCCGAGTTGAGCGAGATCGAAATCATCCGCCACTTCACCCGCCTCTCCACCTGGAATTACGCCATCGATCTCGGCATGTACCCACTCGGCTCCTGCACCATGAAGTACAACCCGCGCGTCAACGAAGCCGTGGCGCGCATTGAAGGCCTGGCCGAAGCGCATCCCTACCGGCCCGCATCGCACGCCCAGGGCGCGCTGGACATCATCGAGCTGCTGCAACATTGCCTGCTTGAAATCACCGGCATGGACGCGATCACCTTGCAGCCGGCTGCAGGCGCGCATGGCGAATTCACCGGCATCCTGCTCACCCGCGCGTGGCACGAGTCGCAGGGCAATCCACGCCGAAAAATTCTCATCCCAGACTCCGCGCACGGCACCAACCCTGCCACCGCCGCCATCTGCGGATATGCCGTGGAAAACATCCGCTCCAACTCCGAAGGCCGCATCGATCTCGAAGCCCTCGCCCGCCAGGTGGACGACGAAACCGCAGCGCTGATGCTCACCAATCCTTCAACGCTCGGCGTCTTCGAAAACCAGATTCACAAAATCGCTGACATCCTGCACGAGCGCGGCGCGCTGCTCTACATGGACGGCGCCAACATGAACGCCCTGGTCGGCAAGGCCCGGCCGGGCGACTTCGGCGTCGACGTCATGCACCTGAATCTGCACAAGACCTTCTCCACCCCCCACGGCGGCGGCGGCCCGGGCTCGGGCCCCGTCGCATGCAAAGCCTTCCTCGAACCATTTCTTCCCATTCCCGTGCTTGTCCGCGGGCTGGACGGATCGGATCCCTGTCCGGACGCGTCAGGCTGGGAATCGCACGATGCCGATTCCACCGCCGGCGGCTGCCCGCCGCTCTTCCGCGCGCCGACCGAGGCTCCCGAGGCTGGCACCACGCAGTCACCCCCCGTTGGCTCGCTGCGCTGGGACTACAACCGGCCGCGCTCCGTCGGCCGCGTGCGCGCCTTCTACGGCAACATGGGCATGTTCATCCGCGCGCTGGCTTACATCCTCGCCAATGGCCCTGACGGCCTGCGCCAGACCACGGAAGACGCCGTGCTCAACGCCAACTACATCCGCAAAAAACTTGAGGACGTTTACGACCTGCCCTACAAGACGCCCTCGATGCACGAAGTCGTCTTCAGCGATAAGCGCCAGCTTGCCAGAGGCGTGCGCACGGGCGACATTGCCAAGCGCCTCATCGAGTACGGCTTCCATCCCTACACGGTCAGCTTCCCTCTCATCGTCCACGGGGCGCTTATGATCGAGCCTACAGAGAGCGAATCCGTCGAAGAACTGAATCTTTTCATCGACGCCATGCGCTCGATCGCGCGCGAAGCCGAAGAAACTCCCGACCTGGTCAAGACCGCGCCTCACTCCACGCGCGTTTCGCGGCTCGATGAGGTGCAGGCCGCGCGCAAGCCGATTCTGCGCTGGCGGCCGAAAAACAGCTCGTAGAGCATTTTCGATTCAAGTGTTAACAAAATTTCCGTGCCCCATCCTTCGCGCGGCTTTTTGCGCGAAGGGTGGGAAGCCACTAATCCCTCCGTGTCCTGTAAACGATCTGGCCGAAAGTGTTCAAGCTTTCCGCTTTTAGCTCTCAACTGCATTTGAGGCGAAGCAGTCGTTTCATTGGGGCTGGCAAAAGCCGCCTGGGCGCCGGGCTGCGACGCTGTTCACGACTCGGCAACGTAGGGCAGCGTGAAGTAAAAGGTCGCCCCACCATTCACTTTTCCCTTTGCCCAGATCCTGCCGCCATGCCGCGCGATGATGCGATACGCCGTGGTCAATCCGATGCCGGTACCGGGAAACTCATTCTGCGAGTGCAATCGCTGGAAGGGCTTGAAGAGGCGATCGGCGTATTGCGGGTTGAAGCCGGCGCCGTTGTCCTGCACGAAAAAGACTGGGCCCGCCGGCTCTTCGGTGTAGCCAAAGCTGATCTCCGCCGCCAGTGTTTTCGAGGTGTACTTCCACGCATTGCTCAACAGATTTTCCAGCACCACCTGGACGAGGCCTTCGTCAGCGATGGCGCGCGCGCCTTTCTCGACTTTGATCTTCACCTGCCGCTCGCCATTCTCAGCCTGCAATCTTCCCACCATCTCTTCGACCATGTTGCTCAGGTCGATCGGAGTGCGGTGCAGCGGGGTGCTTGAAGCGCGCGAAAGATTGAGCAGATCTTCGATCAGCATGGACATGCGTTTCGTGCCGCTGCTGAGCTTTTCAATCAGCGAGCGCGTCTGCGGCATGGTCGGGAATTGTTCTTCGGCCTGTTCCAGAAGGAAGCCGATGTTATTGATCTGCTGCAGCGGGCCGCGCAGGTCGTGCGCAACCGAATAAGTGAACGCCTCCAGTTCCTTGTTCGCCGCCGTCAATTCCGCGGTGCGCTCGCGCACTCTTTCTTCCAGATCGGTGCGCGATTGCTCCAGCGCGCGATCGCGTTCCTGAATCTGGTCCAGCATCTCGTTGAAGGATTGCACCAGCGCGGCAAGCTCGTCACCGCTGCGCGGCGTTTTGGCGCGCACGGAGTAGTCCCTCTCCCTGCTCACCGCCTGTGCCGTCTCGGCCAGGCTGCTCAAAGGCTCGGTCAGCAGCCGCCGGATCGCCGACGTCACCAGCATCGCAATCAAAAAGCAGAGCAGCAGAATACCCGCGGAGATCAGGCCAAATTCCGTGGCGCTGCGCGCCAGGTCCGCAGTTTCCGCCAGCAGGTAAACATCGCCCAGCGGCTTTCCCTGGAATTCGATGCGGCGCGCGAGCAGGATTCCGAGTCCTCGCTGCCAGTACGCGAGCCTCTGACCAGGCGCCAGTTTTCTGCCCAGTACCGGAAGGTTCGATGCGTTGCGCACGTAGCGGGCAAAGACAGTTCCGTCCGGACGCACGATTACCGCCCACTGGATTTCCGGCGAACTCTGCAACGCCGAGAGCGTAGTTGTAGCCGCCTGCTGATCGTCGAACATCAGCGCGGTCACCGAGTTTTCGCCTACAATTCCCGCTTCGGCCGTGACCGTACTGATCAGATTGCCGCGCAGCGTGTACAGGTCATAGGCCAGGAAAGAAACGTAGGCGAGCACCAGCGCCACCCCGCTCATCAGCACGTTGATGCGCGTCAGCTTGCCGGATATGGTGCGTGCGTTCCAGAAACTCATTTCGCCACCTCCGGCTGCGCCTGGCCTTTCACATAAAGCGCAACGCGCAGGAGCTGCGAACTGAGGATCAGGTGCGTTTTGCGAACCGCATCCAGATTCACAGAGAAACGCACGTGATCATCCTGGATTACAAACTGAATCATGCCGCCGTCGTTCAGGAAATCCGGCGACTCGCTCACGGTGAGGACGTCGGAATCGGCAAGGGCATTCAGATCCTCACGGATTCGGTCGTCGTCGCGCGCGCTGATGAATGCGATGGCACAGGTGCGTGCCTGCGAGGCGTTGGTCTCGCGCACGATGCGCACTTTACGGCGGTCGATGGTCTCGTCGCCGGCGAGCTTGTCGATGGTCTTGCCGATCGGGTCCCGGCCGAGAATGCAGATGTCGAAGGTGGCGCGCCGCAATGCCTGCGAGGCTGCCGTGAGCTGGGTGAACTTGCCGAAATTCAGAAGATATGCGCCTTCCACGTCGTACTGCGAGGGGCGGGTCTGCGCGGTCAGGCGCGGCGCCAGCGCACAGAGGACGAGCACGGCGAGAACGACGCGCAGCCAGGATAAGGCTGGCCTTTCGATCCTCCTCTTTGAACGCTGCGTTGGAGCGGGCTGGGCCATGGTCATCTGAAGTATTGCAGACTGCGTGTCAATGCTCGTCTTCACGGGCTCGGACCGTCATCGCCCTGAGCTCGTCCAGGTCAATCCCGCGAAGACCTCGCGCCGGATTCCAACCCGGTTGCCGTTCTCGCCATTGAACTCCTGGTGCTGCGGCTGCAAGAGGTTTCGGCCAGTCACAAACAACCGCCAGTTCCCGTCCATCTTCCACTCTGCGTGCGCGTCCCCCGTCTGATAGCTTCCCACTCCCTGAAAGGGGATCCGGCTGACGAACCGGTAGTCCAGGTTGAAGTTGAAACCGTGAGGCAGGTCGAAATAGGATTGCGCGGTTGTCTCGCGATGCGGGCTGGTGCCGTTGTAGCTGCTCGCATTTACCTGCGCCACGGTGCCGGCAAAGGCCGGGCGCGGCTGAGTCTTGATGTGCAGATAGGAGTAATTCCCCTTCAGGTCCCACCAGGGAGTCACTTTCCAGTCCGGCGCAATTTCAATTCCATCGGTGTTCCCATCCACACTGTTGGCAATGGGAACATTCAGCACCGTGGCCGTAATAGGAGTGGTAATTAGCGAGTAGAAAGGAATCCCGTAGCCCTCGAGCTTTTCGTAGCGGTTGTGGAAAGCAGCCACGTCAGCGAAGAGATTCCTGGTAAGCAACTGCCGGTAGCCGGCCTCGTATCCGATAAGGATTTCCGACTGAAATAGCGGATCGCCTTCGACCCGGTCGATGAGAGGCGGATGGGAGGAAATGACGCCGGTCAGTTGCAGATCCTGATCCAATCGCCCGGGCGTGCGAACGGCCCGCGAAACCGCACCCCACAGCGTCGAGTGGCGAGTGGGGTTCAAAAGCAAACGCACCGAGGGCTGGTATTCGAAACCGCTGAAGTTGTTGTACTCCAGCTTGGTGCCGGCAACCAGGTTCAGGCGGCTGGGGATGACCTGCAACGTGTCCTGCGCGAATGCGCTGTAGATGTAATCGGTCTGGTTGTGCGGGAGAAAATCGACCGTCGCCTGCGTCTGGATGAAGTGGCTCGGTTCCAGCCGGATGCCCGCGCCCCAAATCACCTCGTTCCGTCCGGGCAGAAAGACGCGATCCACCACATCCACGTCGAATTTGCTGCGCGTCTCGCCGAATTGCGGCCCGTGCCGGTTGGTGCGGTCGAAGTAGGCCTGCACGCGCAAGTCCGATCCGCCCTGGTAGTGATGGTCCCAGTGCAGGTTCAGGTCGCCGCCGGAAATGTCCTGTGTTCCGTTCACGGCAATTTGCGCCAACGGCTGGTAAACCCCCAGCCCGACCTGCTGCCCGGACTGGCCGGTGTAAATATTGCCCTTCAACGTCAGCGTGTCGCGCTGCGAAGCATTCCAATCTGCGCGAAACCCTCCATGCACCAGGTGCCACCGGTCGTATCCGGCGAAGCCCGGGTCGATTGCCGGCTCGCGCAGAAACGCGTGGGCATAAACCCGATAATAAAAATCGCGGTGATGCAGCCCTTCGCGCAGCGTGCCGTTAAAGCGGTTCACATGCCCGGATAAGCCCGTGGCCAGTGCGCCCTGGGTGTCGTGGGCGTCTTTGGTGATGATGTTGATTACGCCATTCACCGCATTGGCGCCCCAGATCGTGCCGCCCGGGCCGCGAACGATCTCTATCCGCTCGATATCGTCGAGCGGTACGTCCTGCACGTCCCAATAAACGCCTTCGAACAGTTCCGTATATGCGCTGCGGCCGTCAATGAGCAGCAGGACGCCCCGGGAGAACTGGCTGCCGAATCCCCTGATCCCCACAGCCCAATAGTTGTTCTGCACCTGCGCCACTTCTACTCCCGGCACGGTGCGCAACAGATTGGGAAGCGTGGTGGCGCCGGAGCGGCGAATGTCGTTCTCGGTAAGAACGTAGACGGCCGCCGGCGTTTGCCATACGTCTTCCGGTTCCTTGTTTACCGTGGTCACCTGGATGTTTCCCAAATCAGCTAGCGACAGGCTCTTCAACTGCTGCACCTGGGCTTGTTCGTTTTTCGGAGGGCGCTGAGCACACACCGCCAGGGGCGCAGCAAGCAGCACGAGCGCAGCGTATTTTGCGCAAGGTTTGTACAACAACAGCTCCGGGATGCCCGCAGGGGGCCAAAGATGCTCAGCTAAACGAATCAGCCAGTGTAAGACGCAAATTGCAACAAATTGGTTGTCTAAAGGAGCATTTGCCTAGGGATCTCGCCCCGCCTCACAGGACGCCGTTCGGCCGTGCAGAAGCACGCGCCCACTGCGCCTGCTTCCCTGATCTGCGCTCCCAGCTACTCTGGATACGCCCCTCCGAACGCCTTCGATATGCAATGAATCAACTGATCGCTCCGGCGGATCACTTCCCTGGTCTCGCGAATCGTCGCCTCAGTGCTGAGTACGGATTGACGCAGCTCTGCAGCCAGATTCTGCGATGTCAAGGTGCGCTCAATATGAGAAGGCAGAAGGGCCCGGACCACACGATCGCTCATGCTCGCTCCACAGTGGATGGTGTCTGGCCCGGTGCTATGAGACTAAAGCTACCTTAAGGCGCAGAAGCAGCGGAACTGGGAGGAACCCTAGTTCTCTCCCGTCCATGAAGCGGCCTTGAGAAAATTTGATCTGGGATCGCATCAACGACCGCCTCATGCGCCCCGCATGACGGCGGCCGGCGGTGCCAGTCGCCTTATCTTCCGCTGCTACAATCGAACCAGCCCGCCACGGCAAGAAATCCGCATGACGGGCCGACAGCGGCTTACCGACGCACGATTAAACCGATGACTCTCCGGCTTTTCAATACCCTGACGGGACAACTTGATCCTCTGGTTCCCTCCGATGGCTCGGCCCTGCGCATGTACGCGTGCGGTCCCACGGTTTATGACTACGGCCACATCGGCAATTTCCGTACTTTTCTGGAAATCGACGTCCTGCGCCGTTATCTCCGGCTCAGCGGCATCGCGGTGCGTCATGTCATGAACATCACCGACGTCGACGACAAGATCATTCGTAACGCGGCCAAGTCGGGCGTCCCCATCGGCGAATACACTCGTCCGTACATCGAAGCGTTCTTCGAAGATCTCGACGCGTTGCGCGTTCAGCGCCCGGAGCAGATCGCTCGCGCCACCGATCACATCCCGCACATGGTTGCGCTGGTGGAAAAGCTGGCCCAGGCCGGCGCGGCCTACAAAGCCGAGGATGGCTCGTGGTATTTTCGTCTCGCCTCTTTTCCTGAGTACGGCAAGCTCAGCAAGAAAGATCTCACCGGCATGACCGATGGCGCGCGCGTGGATGTTGACGAGTACGAAAAAGATTCCGCACGCGACTTCGCATTGTGGAAAGCGCCCAAGCCCGGCGAAACTTCCTGGGAAACATCCATTGGCCGCGGCCGTCCCGGTTGGCACATCGAGTGCTCCGCCATGGCCATGCAATACCTGGGCGACAGCTTCGACTTGCACGCCGGCGGCGAAGACCTGATGTTCCCGCACCACGAGAACGAAATCGCGCAAAGCGAAACCGCCACGCACAAGCCCTTCGCGCGGCACTGGATGCACGTCCGTTTTCTGCTCGTCGACGGCCGCAAAATGGCCAAAAGCGAAGGCAATTTCTTCACCCTGCGCGACCTGCTTCTCAAAGGCTATAAAGCGTCGGCCATCCGCATGGCGCTGATCTCGGTTCCCTACCGCCATCAGCTCAATTTCACTTTCGACGGCCTCGTCGAAGCGACCAAGGCCGTCGAGCGCCTGCGAACGTTTCACGATCGCCTGAAAACGGGCAGCTTTCCCGCCGGCGAAAATCCCGAGATGCAGTCGGCGGCAAAAAACGCGCACCAGGAATTCATCGCCGCGCTGGATAACGATCTGAACACCGCCGATGCGCGCGCGCCCATCTTCGAAATGGTGCGCGCCGCCAACACGGCCATCGACCAGGGCCAGCTTTGCTCCGCCGACCGCGACGCCATGCTCACCGTGCTTAAGGATTTCGACGCTGTCTTCGATGTAATCGAAGATCACGACGCTGAGCCGACGCAACGCGCCATCAAGTGGGCAAAGCGCTCCGGCCGCGAAGCCGACGTCGCTCCCGAACTGCTCGCCCGCGAATCCCTCACCGACGAAGCCATCGAGGCTCTCGTCGCCGAGCGCACCCAGGCCAAGAAGCAGCGCAACTTCGCCCGCGCCGACGAGATCCGCAACGAGCTGGCGGAAAAAGGCGTGATCCTGGAAGACTCCAAAGACGGAGTCCGCTGGAAGCGGAAGTAGAATGATCAGGTCCTTGGCTGCGCGAGATGAAATTCAAACTCATAATCCGCTTTGCACGGGAAAAAGACGGTCGTTGGATTGCAGAAGTCATAAACATGCCAGGCGTGTTGGCCTATGGAGCTACGAAGACCGAAGCAAAGGCCAAAGTGGAGAAGCTGGCTCGGGAAGTGCTTGAAAAGCAGACTGCAAACTAATGATTCAGGAGAGTGCACGTTGGAAGCCAGGAAGCCCATGAACTGCACGAGCACGCCGGTCACGCTTCTCACCCGCGCCCGCATTTACTGGTACTTCGGCCTGGTTTTTTCCGTCGCTGGAGTGGTCGCGGCATGCTCAGCTTACCTGCTGTGAGCCTGCTCTTGTCGCCCGCCGCATCCGCGCCTCGGCTCCGCACCATCCAACCTCAGGTGATGCGTTTTTTGGGCCGCTGGGCCACGGCAACATTCCCCATGGTGGCGGCGGTTTCCTTGGCGCGCTATATCGCTTTCATGTTCACTCTGGCCTTGGCCGCCGCGCCGATTTTGGCACAGACTCCCAAGCCTGATATCCATTCTGAAGGCTTCGGGTTTTCCTACCAGCTCCCCCCTGACTGGCAGGTCGCCCCCGACCAGTCCGCCTTGCCGGCCGCCAAGCAAAACGCCGAGCAATCCGCGAAGAAACCGGGCCAGGTGCTGAGCGTCGCCTGCGCCCAGGTGGTGCTCAGCGCGCAGCATGGCAAGCCCCCCAGCGTAGTGGTTGTTGCCGCGCTTCCCTTCGCCTGTTACGGGCAGGCCATGAATGCGAAAGATCTGCCCCACTTCGCCACCGGCATCTCCGAAGGTCTCAAGCAGAACTTCGACGTCTCCAACGTCGTTTACGGAAACTACAAACTCGGCACTCATAACTTCTGGATCGAGCGCGCCGTCGGCATTCCCAAAAGCGCCACCGGCCCGGCTTACACTCTCGAGATCGCCTGCACCGTGCTCAAGAAAAGCGCCGTATGCTGGATGACGCTCGCCAACAGCGCCGGCTCCCTGCGCGATTTCGAGCACGGTCTGGTCACCCTCGACGGCGAGCCGCCTCTCGTCCTCGTCCCCATCGATGCTTTCGTAAAGCCCCAGCCGTAACGCTCCAGGTCCCGCTGGAGGACGGCAAACCCCGCGTGGTATCCTGCTGGAAAGCAGGGTTCCCATGCACATCCGCGCCGCCAATCTGCTCCTCCTCGCGCCCAGCCGGCGCTGGTCTAGGTCGCGCGCGCGATCCATCTGCCCGCGGCGCCATCTGCGCGTGCTGCCTACCCGCACCCGACCTAGCCTTTTCGCAAGCGACTAAGCCGGTCCCGCAGGATTACTCGCAAGTTTTAGCGGACCCGACCGGACCCGCGGCGAGCCCGCATCCGCCCATCCGATCCGCCGCACGCGCTGCATCACCGAACCCGCCAAAAGGAGGCTGCACCATGACCACGCGAGAGATCACCCGGAAAGAGATCCACGCACAATACGGACCGAAACTCAATGGTCCTGTGCCCGGCCCTCGCGCCAGGGCCGCCGTTGAAGCCGATCACCGCCTCATTTCTCCCAGCCACACCCGCTCCTATCCTCTTGTCGCCAGGCGCGGACAGGGCGCGCGCATCGAGGATGTTGACGGCAACGAGTTCCTCGATTTTGCCGCCGGCATCGCCGTGGTCTCCACCGGCCACTGCCATCCTGAAGTCGTCGCCGCGGTGCGCAAACAGGCCGGCGAGCTCATGCACATCTCCGGCACGGATTTTTACAACGAAGGGCTGACCGATCTCGCCGAGCGCCTCTCGGCCGTCGCCCCCATGCCCGGGCCGCATCGCTTCTTTTACGGCAACTCGGGCGCCGAAGCCATCGAATGCGCCTTCAAACTGGCCCGCTATCACACCGGCCGGCAGCACGTAATCGCCTTTCACGGCGCGTTTCACGGCCGCACCATGGGCGCGCTCTCGCTCACCGGCTCAAAACCGCAGCAGAAGCGCCGCTTCGCTCCGCTCGTTCCCGGCGTCACACACATTCCGTATCCCTACGTTTACCGCGGAACCACCGGCGGCCCAAAAGAACAGGAAGCCTTCGCCCTCGGCTGCGCGCGCTACATCGAGGACGTTTTGTTCCGCTCCATCCTGCCGCCGGAAGAAGTCGCCGCCATCTTTGTCGAGCCCATTCAGGGTGAAGGCGGCTACATCGTTGCGCCTGACAATTTCATGCGCGAGCTGCGCGCCATCTGCACGCGTCACGGCATCCTGCTCGTCGTAGATGAAGTCCAGTCCGGCTGCGGCCGCACCGGCAAGTGGTGGGCCGTGCAGCACTCCGGCGTGGAGCCCGACATCGTCTGCATCGCCAAGGGCATCGCCAGCGGCCTGCCTCTCGGCGTCTGCATGACCCGCGCGGAGATCATGGACTGGGTCCCCGGCTCCCACGCCTCCACCTTCGGCGGCAACCCCGTTTCCATCGCCGCCGCGCTGGCCTCCATCGACATCATCAACCGCGAAGCCAGGGGCAATGCCGAGCACGTGGGCAACTTCATGCTTGAACGCCTGCGTGGCTGGGTGCAGAGTCATCCCCTGATAGGCGATGTCCGCGGCCGCGGCCTGATGATCGGCATCGAGCTGGTCAAAAACAAGGCCACGCGCGAGCCGGCCGCCGACCTGCGCGATCGCGTGGAAACGCTCGCCTTCGAGCGCGGGCTCATGATCCTCGGCTGCGGCCAGACCACGCTTCGCCTCTCGCCGCCGCTCATCGTCAGCAAGGAAGAAGCGACCGTGGCCCTCGACATCCTGGAAGACGCGCTCACGCAGGTGGAAAGGGAATACGCTGAAACCACCTCGCCCGCAACCGCAAACGCCTGAGGCCGTCAGAACGAAATCCCATGTCCGTACCCCATCCTTTTCGCCTCTTTTGCGAAAAGGGTGGGAGGCCGGCGCGGGCGCAATCATTTATGTGGCATACGGCACTTTACACACGGTCAAGAATTTAGGCGCGGAACCGGCAAAATACATCGTGATCCAGATCGGCGGGGACACCGTCAAATAGTACTTTCGGTTCTTCAGCTTCCCTGCCCGTCTGTTACCCTTGAAAAAATACAGTTGGCAGGTTGCCTTAGAATTGCAAGTTGGCATCTAATACTTCAGCGTATTTCCCCCAACGTTTTCCCGAGCTTCCGGACCCTCCCCAAAACGGACCGGAACTTCCTCCAAGGAGCATGAAATGAGCTTCGCCCGCCGCTTCCTTTCCATTGCCGCTCTGGCTGCCTTCTCGGTATTCGCCTGCAATGGGTGCCATTCCAACTCGCAGCAGCAATCCGCAAGCAATGCAAACAGCTCAACTCCGAGTGCCCAGAACCCGCAGCAGCCGGCTTCATCCCAACCCGGCGCTCCCGCAGGCCCTGCAGGTCAATCGGCCCAGTCCGCGCCTCAGGCGCCGCCTCCGCCGGCAGCAGTCGAATTGCCCGCCGGAACCGACCTGCGCGTCCGCCTCGACCAGGACCTGGGCTCCAAGATCAGCCACGCCGGCGATTCCTTCACCGCTACCGTGGCCGACGACATAACCCGCGATGGCCAGGTGATCATTCCCCGCGGCTCGCGCGCCGAAGGCACGGTGATTGACGCCAGGCCCCTCGGCCGTTTCAAGGGTGGAGCGGCGCTGGCCGTTCGCCTCGAACGGGTAAGCACTCGCTGGGGCAGCTACCCGGTGGCTACAAGCACCATCTCCCGCGCTGAAAAAGGCAAGGGCAAACGCACCGCTCTCTTTGCCGGAGGCGGTGCGGGCTTGGGCGCTCTCATCGGCGGTTTAGCCGGCGGCGGAAAGGGCGCCGCCATCGGCGCACTCGCTGGCGGCGGCGCTGGAACCGCAGGCGGAGCATTCACGGGCAACAAGCAGATCTTCCTGCCCGCCGAGACCCTGCTCACCTTCCATCTGGACCACTCGGTTCACATCACCGAAGGCCGGCAGCAGTAAGGTTCTCTCAACTCACGTGGGTGCCCCGGGTCCCGCTTCTGGGACCCGGGATACCACCACACTCCAACCCTCATCCCTCTCCCAGCGCAAACCGACCCCGCACCTCGTATCTTGATCCCGCCGGCTCGGTAAAGCTCTCGTACAGCAAAAATTCCCCCGCCTCAAATCCCGAAAACTTCGGCGGATTCGCGCCCCACGAGCGCGGCGCCGGTACGCCGCGAAATCTATTCCGCCCCTTGGCTCTTGCCAGCGTAATGTGCGGATGAAACGGCCTCTCCTCCGCGACAAAACCGCATTTCGACGTTGCCGCCACCACCTGCTGCTGCAGCGCCGCCAATTCCGCCTTCACCTCCACGTCCACAAACACGACGCCCGCCCGCTCGAACGATCCCAACGCTCCCAGCCCCACCGGCACAGGCACCGATCGCACTTGAGCGAGACTCGCCTTCAGGCACTCCAGCTGCTCATCGCCCGCGCTCCCAAGAAATTGCAGCGTGATGTGCCAGCCCTCCGGCGCCGACCACCGCAAATCGTCCGCGCCCGCGCCTCGCCGAAGCTGCGCCACCACCTCCGCAATTTCTCCGCGAACCTCATCTGCCAGCGGAATGCCCACAAACAGCCGCACTCTCCTCAGCCCCTCAGTCCCTTAGTCCCTTCGTCCCTCGTCCCCTCTCCCTACTCCCTATTCCCTATTCCCTGTTCTTACTCCGGCGGCCCCACCGTAACCACAAAATACGAACTCGGCGCCGTCTTGCTCGCGTTCGCCACCGAGTGCTTATTTCCCGCAATGCATATCCCCATATCGCCCTTCTTCAGCGTCTCCGTGTCGCCGTCGGTCATCAGGTTCACTTCGCCGTCGGTCACCAGCCACATCTCCGTATGTTTGTGCGTGCCCACCGGCTCCCAACCCGCGCCCGGCTCCAGCGTGGTGTGGTGCGCTTCCAGACGAATCTCATCCGGCAGCATGCCGATCACAATATGCCGGCTGATGCGCCCCGTCGCCGAGGGATGCGGCGCCGGCCCCTCCGGATAGCGCCCCGAGTCCAGCTTGTTGAGGCCCGGCGGCGCGTGCTGCGCTCCCATGGCCGCAGGCGTGAGCGCGCCCGCAGCGGCTAGCAACGGCAGAAGAGCAGAAAATTCCCGGCGATTCATCCATTCCTCCAAGTCGGGCGCCATCGTGGCGGTCGACCGCCGCCATCCAGGTCCTGAATGTTATAGATTACCGGAGAGTACCTTGCTTCATCCCGCGGAGGCACCGTGAAGGCACTGGTAAAAAGCAAAGCAGAGCGCGGCTTGTGGCTGGAAGAAATTCCCGATCCCGTCATCGGCATCAACGACGTGCTCGTGCGCGTCCGCTACACCGGCATCTGCGGCACCGATCTGCACATTTACCAGTGGGACGAGTGGGCCCGCAAAACCATCCCCGTGCCCATGGCCATCGGCCACGAGTTTGTCGGCGAAATCGTCGCCGTCGGCTCCAACGTCAACGACTTCTTCCCCGGCGACCTGGTCAGCG
This sequence comes from Occallatibacter sp., assembly GCA_035935755.1. Lineage (GTDB taxonomy): Bacteria > Acidobacteriota > Terriglobia > Terriglobales > Acidobacteriaceae > Telmatobacter. The sequence goes on from DASYWU010000047.1 coordinate 30,320, forward strand.
GCGAGGGCCACGTCGTCTGCGGACGCTGCCGCAACTGCCTCGCCGGCCGCCGTCATCTCTGCGCCACCACCCAGGGCGTCGGCGTCAATCGCCCCGGCGCCTTCGCCGAGCTCATCTCCCTGCCCATGTCCAACATCTGGCGCCACCATCACGGCATCAACCAGGAAGTCGCCGCCATCTTCGATCCCTTCGGCAATGCCGTGCACACCGCGCTTTCCTTCCCCGTGCTCGGCGAAGACGTGCTCATCACCGGCGCCGGCCCCATCGGCATCATGGCCATTCCCGTGGTGCAGCATGCCGGCGCGCGCCATGTCGTCATCACTGACGTAAATCCCTTCCGCCTGGAACTCGCGCGCAAAATGGGCGCCACGCTCGCCGTCAACACCAGGGAAACACCGCTCGCCGACGTGCAGAAGCAGCTCAAAATGGCGGAAGGCTTCGACGTAGGCCTGGAAATGTCGGGCCACGCCGAAGCCCTGCGCGAAATGATCTCCAACATGAGCCACGGCGGTAAAATCGCCATCCTCGGCATTCCCGCCACGGAGACCATGATCGACCTCCGCCAGGTCATCTTCGACATGATCACCCTCAAAGGCGTCTACGGCCGCGAAATGTACGAGACCTGGTACAAGATGAGCGTCATGCTCGATTCCGGCGTCGACATTTCGCCCGTCATCACCCACCGCTTCCGCTACGACGAATTCGAGCGCGGCTTCGAAGCCATGACCACCGGCCACGCCGGCAAAGTCATCCTCGACTGGACCAAAATCTGAAGCGCTCACAACCGCAAAAGTGGCTCTCGATGAATAAAAAGGCCGTGTCATCCTGAGCCGCCCGAGCGCAGCACCCCACACTGCCGTGTCATCCTGAGCCGCCCGAGCGCAGCACCCCACACTGCCGTGTCATCCTGAGCGACCGGAGCACAGCACCCCACACTGCCGTGTCATCCTGAGCGACCGGAGCGCAGCGAAGGGAGTCGAAGGACCTGCGGTTGCTTTTACCCCGGCCCCGCGCAACAATAAAAAAACGCCTGTCATCCTGAGCGGAGCGTAGCAATAAAAACGCCTGTCATCCTGAGCGACCGGAGCGCAGCGAAGGGAGTCGAAGGACCTGCGGTTGCTTTTACCCCACCCGCGCGCAGCACCAAAAAACGCCTGTCATCCTGACCGTCCACGCGCAGCGAAGCGAAGAGGCAGGGAGCCGAAGGACCCGCGGTTGCTTTTCCCCAGCCTCGCGCAACAATAAAAAACGCGTGTCATCCTGACCGTCCACGCGCAGCGAAGCGAAGAGGTAGGGAGCCGAAGGTTCTGTGGTTGCTTTTCCCCAGCCCCGCGGAGCACCAAAAAAACGCCTGTCATCCTGAGCGACCGGAGCGCAGCGAAGGGAGTCGAAGGACCTGCGGTTGCTTTTCCCCAGCCCAGCGCAACAATAAAAAACGCGTGTCATCCTGAGCGACCGCACGCGCAGCGAAGCGAAGAGGCAGGGAGCCGAAGGACCTGCGGTTGCTTTTACCCCACGCGCGCGCAGCACCAAAAAACCGCCTGTCATCCTGACCGTCCACGCGCGGCGAAGCGATGAGGCAGGCAGCCGAAGGACCCGCGGTTGCTTTCCACCCGGCAACGGCGGCTCAGGTAGCCGGCGAGAAAAATCTCTTGTTCTTTCTCCCCCGGTTACATACACTTTCTCCAACACTGCGGCCCGAACCGGTAATCCCCAACCCTGAACCATTCGGACCCGCCGTGCCCTCGAATCGGTAAAAAACCTTCTTGCCGTCACATCGCACTCTGCACGAAAGTAGGCCAGAGATGCTGCAGGATCTGAATGTCGTCGAGATCCTTCGCGCCGGACTCAGCGGGCTATGTTTCCTGCTGTCGTTGCTCGCCTTCTGGCTCATCCGCCAGGAGCAGAATCGGCCGCACTCCCCGCGCAAGGGAATCCTCCGCATCATCTACATTTTCATGGTGGCCAACCTGGTCTCCGCCCTGCTCGTGGCGGGCCTCGGATACCTGAACCAGAAGAACACCGTCAACGCCGCCGAGCCGCTCTCCGCCAAGACATACCTGATAGAAAACACTTCGTTCCTGGTCGATTTAACTAAGTGGTCTGCAAGTACAGGTGGCCCGGCGATCGTAAGAAGGTCGGACTTCGTGAAGAAGGTTTCCGATTCGCCGGCCGACTTCGTCATTCCCAGCTACACCAACGGCGACGGAATCAACTGGAAACCCATCTCCTTCTCCACCCAGCCCATCTTCACTGAGACCCACGCTCCGGACCAGCCGGCCAAACACACCTATGAATACCGCCTGCCCCTCGGACGAGAGCCGAAGGACCACTTCGAGCTGGTAGCAAGCGAGTTTGTTTTTCCCTCCGGCTTTAAAAACGTCAAGAGCGAGTGGTGGAAGGCCTACGTGCCCTATCCGTCACAGTCCCTGTCCGTAGTATTCCGTTTCCCGCCAGACAAGCCTTGCCGGCACATCGCCGTCTTCCGCGAGGAGGGCATCAAGAACCGCGAGCCGATCACCGACAACCTGCCGCTGCTCTCCAACGGCGGCCAGGTAGTGATGTGGACCGGCCTAGAAATCGCCGCCGACACCCGCATCGAATTCGATTGGGATTGGGACCAGGCAGCGCCATAGCATCACTCAAGCATTACCGCTCACCCTGGCCCTAGCCGCGTTCACGACGTCGAGCAACTTGAAAGGCCTCCTATTTACTCGCCGTGGCGAGCTGAAGAATTCGCTGACTTGAAGGGGGACGGATCCTTCCGTGCCGCACAAGCTACGGAAGAACTCAACCGGAAAAGTTTTGTAACAGTCCGGCACCGGTGTTTCCGACCCGCGATGGATGAAACGATGGGCCGGGATTGTGTAGAGTTTTCTTGCGCAGCCGGCACAGAGGTCGGCATTTCCCTGGTGCAGATGAGCCCGTGTAACAGTCGGACCC
>DASYWU010000048.1:0-195281 GCA_035935755.1 Occallatibacter sp.
CACTTTCAACTTCCCACCGACATATTCGATTCCAGCCATTACCTAGTCGCCATGGGTGCCGGCGTTAAGACGAGGCTGAACAATACTGACGTTTTCGCCTTTGCCGGCGCTACTTCCTCCGACTTCAACAGCCCGCTGTTCGAAGGCGCACGCGCCGAGAGCCCGGCGGGCATTCTGTTTCTGAATCGGAAAATGGCTCGAGGATGGCAGGCGTCCTCCAAAATGGTCTTTTCGCACCAGACGACCGCGATCGAAAGCCTGCAGTGGGAACCGAAGGAAAAGCTGAAGCTGGCCGTCTCCGGAGGTGTCGGGGCCAATCAGCCGTATGAAGCTGCGAGCCTCGACTTTCTGCGCCCCTGGATCGACGTCAAGGCAGCTTATATCGAGGCGGGAAGCAATTTCCATCGGGTCGCTGTGCAACAACCTTTGATGAGCGAGCCCGACCGGGAGAACGTCGATGTGACCTTGAGGCCGTCGAAGTATTTCAGCATCAGTGCTGGCCGCAACAATTATCTCAGCCCTCTCGATAATTCACAGACTAATGTCAGAAGCTCGGTAAACCAGGTTTCGGGAAGCGTTCAGATCCATGGCGCGTCGCTATCAGCATCCGTATTCGATTCCAAATATCTTGGGAATTCGAACAGGGCTACCGCTTATGCTGCGTCTCGCAGCTTCTACTCTCGCGCGCGAGTTACTGCCAGTTATCTCGAGAGCCGGCCGACTAATGGATCGAAGACCCGGACCTTCCTGACTGACCTGACGGAGACGCTGACGCCGCGGCTGGATGTGAGCGAGTTCGTTACCCGGTCGGCGGGGCAAACTTCGGTTTCCTTTGGCGGCAGCTGGCTATCCAACCCGATCTCAATCAGCGCCAACTACCAGACCTATTATGTGCCTGAGCGCAACTCATCCCCCTTTGAGCAGGCGCTCATTGTCGACGTGAATCTTCACCTGTTTCGCGGCTTGAGCCTGCACGGCGCCTCATTCGTTGCACCTGACGGAAGCCTGAAATACACGGCCGATTCCCAGGCGGTGATGGCCCGCCAGGGAGCAATGCCGATCGGCGACAACGGCTACCGCCTGGCGCAATCGGCCATAGGAAAGAATGTGATCCGTGGAACCGTGGTCGATTCCAGTGGACAACCGGTGGCGGGGGCCGCAGTTATGATCGACAAACTGCTGATATACACCAACGACGACGGCAGCTTTCTGGTGCGCGAAAAGAAACCGCACGTGCATGCACTCAAGGTGATGACGGATCAGTTTCTCGGCGCCGGAGCGTACTCTGTCGTCTCTGCCCCAGCCGCAGTTCGCAGCGATGCGGAAAACAGCACGCCGAGAGTTGAGATCGTCGTCGCCAAGATGATGCACGATGAAAGGAATGCGCATGGCGGCCAGTAGAACCAGAGCAGAGGAGAAAGCCCTCTTACTATTGACGTCGGGCGCTGCATTGCTCGCCCTGCTCGCCACTTCCGCGTCCGCGCAGGCGGTTCGCATCGCCGGGCCAAATTTATCTCCCCAGGGTCAAGACCAATCCTTGACTGTATCCGCCACGCCAGCCTTTGTGAATTTCAATCTTGTATCAGGAGGCATTGCTTCGGGCTCAAACGCAGTTGCTATCACCACAAGCTGGAACAAGAACTCATGCTCCAGCGGCTGCACGATTACCCTCTATGCCTATTTTGCGAATTCCGGCTCGGCCCTATCCGGAGGATCTCCGGCGGTCAGCATTCCGAGTTCTGCGGTGCTGGGCCAGGTGCCGAGCGGGACTCCTACCGGTTTCACACCCTTCACCCAAAGCAGCCCAATAGGAGGCGGGGGAGCAAGCCTGCAGCTGTATCAGCAGTCGTATATCAAACACCTGGACAACTCGCGCACCGATAATCTCAACCTGGAGATCGACCTTTCCAGCCAGCCGCAACTGCCGGCCGGAACCTACACCGGAACGCTGTATATACAGGCACAGTCGCTCTGAAGGTGAGTGCGTGGAGGGTTTCGCGAGATTCGATGCAGCTCCGAATCTAGGCAGTGGCAATGTAATTCACCAGATCGTTCTGCTGCTGCTGGGATTTGGCTCCGACGGTGAAGGCGTCGAGAAGCCCAGTACCCAGCGCCCAGCGCACCGCCTGCGCGGGGCGGTCGCCCAGATCGCCCTGACCCAGGATCTTCATGCCCACGATTCCCTTGCCCTGCGTGCGCATCTGACGGATCACTTCCTGCACGGCGTCGGGCTTGGCGTCCATGTATGAGCCGATGGGGTTCAGCCGGACCAGGTCGACTTCCACCCATGGCGATTCGGCGGCCGCGCGCAATGCGCCCATGCTGTGACATGAGCATCCGTGCGCGTGGATGATGCCTTTCTGCCTGGCTTCGGAGAGCACGTCCATCACGGGCTGGTAGGCGGTGGTCCAGTCGCTGCGCGTGACGGCGTGAATGAGCAGGATGTCGATGTAATCCACGCCCAGCTCGCGGCGGAAGCGCTCGATGTCGGCGCGCACACCCTTGGCGTCGCGGGTGTCGGTCTTGGTCATGATGGTCACTTTTTCGCGGGGCAACTGCTTGACCGCGGCAGCGACGTAAGGATGGGTACCGTAGGCATCGGCGGTGTCGAAGAAGCGCAAGCCGTTCTGGTGGTATCCGTTGAGGAACATGTTCACGAGCGCGGCTTTGCCCATGCGAACCTGGTCGGAGGAGCCGCCGAAGCCCATGGATCCGGTGCCCATGGCCAGGCGGCTGGTGCGGATGCCGGTGCGGCCAAGGACGATTTCGTCGTGGGCGCTGAACTTGCTTTTGAGCGGCTCGGCTTCGAGCAAGGCAGCCTTTGCGGCGGCTTTGGCGAGCAAGGCGGATCCCAGCGTTGTAGCGGAGTGGCGAAGGAATTCTCTTCTCTGCATGGCGGCGACTCCTTACCCGATGACCGGTTGCAGGCACCTCCGATTTCGAGGCGCGATCACAAGGCAGCCAATTTGTCTGAAGAAGTCCACCTTGTGCAATCCGGTTTTGGCCCATGGTATCAGGAAAATCGTCTCAGTTGCCATGACGGGGAGCCGCGAAGATTCCCCCAAATCCCAGGGGAGGGCGAGCGCATCGAAAAGGAGCAGGCCGGGGCGGGAAGGCGAGCGTGCGAGGCCCGCGTTGCGACCTGCGCACCCCGTACAATGGAAAAGGAAGGCCGACCCACCCGACCGATGGCGGATCACGACGATAAAGCCCGGAGGCCCGACTCGCGCCAGCCAGCACGGAAGGCCGAAGAAGAAGCCATTGGCAAAGTGTACGACTGGCATTTGATACGCCGGCTGGGGCACTACCTCAAGCCTTACCGCGTGCAGGCCACCGTCTCCACGATCGCGGTCTCGCTCAAATCCCTTTGCGATGTGACCGGGCCATACCTGGTGAAAGTCGCGATCGATCGCTATCTCACGAACACGCCGAGCGCGACGAACTGGTTCACGCGCAGACTGCCGGCGAACGCAGTTAACGGGATCACGGAGCTGGGGGCGATCTACCTGGGCGCGCTGATCATCGCGTACTTCTTCGAGTTTATTCAGACCTACCTGATGCAGTGGACCGGGCAGAAGCTGATGTTCGACCTGCGGCGGGATATCTTCCGCCACATGCAGAACCTGGACGTGGGCTTCTTCGACAAGCACCCGGTGGGCCGGCTCGTCACGCGGCTTACGTCAGACGTGGACGCCATCAACGACATGTTCACGGCGGGCGTGCTGGCGATTGTCGACGATTTCTTCAATCTCACGGTGATGGCCGGCATCATGCTGGCCATCAACTGGTGGCTGGCGCTGCTGGCGTTCGCGGTGCTGCCGCTGATCCTGATTGTGACGCGCATCTTCCGCAACCATGTGCGTGAAAGTTACCGCCGGGTGCGCACGGCCATCGCGCGTATCAACAGCTTTACGCAGGAACACATTTCGGGCATGAGCGTGGTGCAGCTCTTCAACCGTGAAGAGCGCGCGTTCAAGGACTTCGAAGACGTGAACCGGCAGCACATGGTGGCTTTCATCGACACCATCTTTGCCTACGCCCTCTATTACCCCGCGGTGGAGCTGCTGTCGGCAGTGGCGATTGCGCTGGTGGTATGGCGCGGCGGGTTCAGCGTGATCGCGCACGGGACGGTGACCATCGGCGTGCTGGCCATGTTCATCCAGTACTCGCAGCGCTTCTGGCGGCCAATTCAGGACCTGAGCGACAAGTACAACATCCTGCAGGCGGCCATGGCGGCATGCGAGCGCATCTTCAAGCTGATGGACACCAGGGCGGAGATCGTGAGCCCGGCACATGCGAAGAAAGGCGACGGATCAAACCGCATCGAGTTCAGGCATGTGTGGTTCACCTATCAGCGGCTGACGCCAGAACAGCAGTCAGCAGTGGATGCGGCGGCGCGCGCGGGCAGCGGGTTTGCGGCCATCGAAGACATCGAGTGGATTCTGAAGGACGTTTCATTCACCATCGAGCCGGGGCAGACGGTGGCGATCGTGGGACACACGGGCGCGGGCAAGACCACGCTGACCAGCCTGATGATGCGTTTTTACGATGTGACCGCAGGGCAGATTCTGCTGGATGGGGTGGACCTGCGCGAACATGATCTGACGGAATTGCGGCAGCATTTTGCGGTGGTGCTGCAGGATCCATTCCTGTTTACGGGGACGATTGCGGAGAATATTCGTTTCGGCAACAGCGAGATTAAAGACGAGGCGCTGCGCCGGGCGGCGCGCGACGTGAACGTGCTGGACTTTATTGAGAGCCTGCCGGACGGGATGAACGAGCCGGTGCGCGAGCGGGGCAGTTCGCTGTCGACGGGGCAGAAGCAGTTGATCAACTTTGCGCGCGCGCTGGCATTTAATCCGCGGATCCTGATTCTGGACGAAGCGACGTCGAGCGTGGACACGGACACGGAACTGCGCATCCGCGGGGCGCTGGAGCGCATGGTGGAGAACCGCACCAGCGTGCTGATTGCGCACCGGCTTTCGACGGTGCAGCGCGCGGACACGATTCTGGTGATGCACAAGGGGCAGTTGCGCGAGATGGGGAATCACCAGGAACTGCTGGCGAATCGCGGGCTCTACTGGAAGCTGTACCAGTTGCAGTATAAGGATCAGGAGATTGGCGCGGCGCACGGGCAGGTACCGTCGATTGCGCCGGCAATGTAAGCGGGCCACCGATGAGCGATAAGGAAGCGGGATTGTTGCGGAACGGGGTTGTGCTCAGAACTGCAAGTCCCGGGGATCTGCGTGCAGTCGGCGCCCTGCTGGAAACAAGCTTCTCTCGTTTGCTTGCCGGCAGTTACGATGCGAAGCTGCTGGAACTCGCACTTCCGCACATGGTCAATGCGAACCCGATCCTACTCGCCTGTGGCACTTATTACGTTGTGGAGGCCGAGGCCGGCGCAGTGGTTGCATGCGGCGGGTGGACATACGAAGAGCCGGGAAGCGGCGCGAAGGTGAATGGCGAAGCTCACATTCGCCATTTCGCGGTTCATCCTGATTGGGTCAGGCGCGGAATCGGAGCGGCCCTGCTCACGCGTTGTATTGCCGAGGCTGAACTGGCGGGCGTGAAGAAACTCCGCTGCCTTTCCACTTTGAACGCAGAGCCTTTTTATCGGGCATCCGGTTTTCGGACCGTGAGTGCGATCGATGTTCGAATGGGACAGACCTTATTGTTCCCCGCTGTCCAAATGGAGCGCGGAATTCGTTAACGCAGAGGCCTGTGAAGACTCAGACGTCAGCCGGCGCGCGAGCCGTTGATTGCGCCGGCAATGTAAGCGGGATGCGGTCCGTATGCTGTGCGCAACCGGACCGCACCCCGCGACTTGTTTTGCCGCTCAGAATTGGTTGTCGGCGGTGTTCAGCAGCCAGCCGCCAAAGCGGGTGCCGTTGGGTTGCATCATGGGCGCGATCATGGTGTTTCCCCACTGCCGAAGAATGCCGATACCCCACGGACTGCTAACCAGGATCTCCGAGACCGGACCACCTTCGTAGCTTGCCGCGGTTAAAAAGTGGTTGTCGGCGGTATTCAACAGCCATCCGCCAAAGCGGGTGCCGTTGGGCTGCATCATGGGCGCGGACATGGTGCTGCCTGCCAGCTTCAGGATGCCGATGCCCCAGGCGCTGGAGATGAACACCTCTACCTTGCCGTCGCCATCGTAGTCGGCGGCGGGGCCAAAGATGTTCTGCGAGGTCTCGAGCAGCCATCCGCCGAAGCGGGTACCGTTGGGTTGCAACATGGGACAGGCCATGGTGCTGCCGGACAATTCGAGGATGCCGATGCCCCAGGGGCTGGAAATTAGCAGTTCCGCTTTGCCGTCGCCGTTGTAATCGCCCGCGCGGCCCAGGTTGTTATTGGAGGTGTCGAGGAGCCAGCCGCCGAAGCGTGTGCCATTGGGCTGCAGCATGGGACAAGCCATGGTGGTTCCGGATAGCTCGAGGATGCCGATGCCCCAGGGGCTGGTGATGAGAATTTCCGCTTTGCCGTCGCCGTTGTAGTCGGCAGCGGGGCCGAGCACGTTGGCGGAGGTCTCCAGCAGCCAGCCGCCGAAGCGGGTGCCGTTGGGCTGCAGCATGAGGCAGTCCATGGTGGCGCCGTTGAGCTTTAGAATGCCGATGCCCCACGGGCTGGTGACCAGGATCTCCATTTTGCCGTCGCCGTCGTAATCGGCTGCGGGGCCGAAGGTGTTGTCGGCAGTGTTGAGCAGCCAGCCGCCGAAGCGTGTGCCGTTGGGTTGCAGCATGGGGCAGGTGAGAGTGCCGCCGGCGAATTTCAAAACACCGATTCCCCAGGGGCTGGAGATGAAGGCTTCCGCGGCGCCGTCGCCGTCGTAGTCGGCCACAGGACCGACCAGGTTGTCAGCGGAGTTGAAGAGCCAGCCACCGAAGCGTGTGCCGTTTGGCGCCAGCATCAGGCCGGACATGGTGTTCCCCACCTGTTCGAGAACGCCGATGCCCCACGGGCTGGTGACGACGATTTCGGCGCAGCCATCCTTGTTCACGTCGCCTACCTGCGTGGGCAGAGGAGGCTCAACGCCCAGGAAAATGCTGGCGCCACAGCCTGCGGGCTGGTCGGCGTACTGAGGATTGTCATCGGAACCGGTGTCGTTCGCCTTGGCCCAGTCGCAGGCCGCCTTCATGGAGACCAGGCCGTCGAGATTGTGCGGCGGCGGGGAAGAAAGCACAGTTCCCGCAGCGTTCGTGCCGGTGATGGCTTCGATCCACGCCAGAGCCCAGGGATCAAAGTGGGCAGCGCCGTCGGAGCTTTTGTCCGCGGAGACAGCCGACGCAAAGACAGTGTTGACCGCGGTGCTCTTATTCAAGACCGGGGTTTGGAAAGCGCCGGAGAAACACTGCTCCATGGTCACCACCAGGCTGCGATACGTCGGCAAACCGGAAAGCATGGTGCCGAACTGCGTGGGCGTAATCACGCTGGAGTTGTCGACGCAGAGGCCGGTGGTGGAACCATGGTTGTTGGTATGGATCAGCAGCAGGTCTTTCGGCTTGATCTTGGTTTTCAAGTCGTCGAAGACAGATTGCAGGTTGGCGGTGGTGGCCGAGGCATGCACCTTCATCTGGTAGGGCGTGTTGTTGCCGGCCCAGTTGCCCACCGACCCGGAGACATCCACCGCGCCGATGGCGCCGTTGTAGCAGAGCACGTAGATGTTGGCGGCGCTGAATCCGTAGATGTTGACCAGCGCGCGCCAGAGGAATTCGAGGTCTTCGACATGGCGCAAGTCGGAAATCTGGCTCGTCCACAGGATCGCGTAACGCTGTTCCAGGGCCTGCGAAGTGGCGGGGAGAACGCGCGGCTGCGAAACCAGGTCGGCCAGCACTGGATGCAGTACGGGTGGCTTCAGGATGGGCTGATGGAAGATCTCCAGCCTGGTCTCGCCTCCGAGATTTGGAGGGAAGATGGCGTCTTCCTGGTAGAGCAAAGTTCCGTTGGCAGGATTGTAGAAACGGTAGGAGCAAGGGTGGCCCCAGTTGGCCTGCGGCATGTGATCGACAAAGACCATTGCGGCGTTTTGCCGCACCACCAGCTTGGTGTCAACGAGATTGAAGGTGTGTCCCTGGGGAAACACCTGCGGCGAGATGGAGAGCTTGGTCGAGGCGGTTTGTTGTGGGGTCAGGGATGCCAGGGCTTCGCGCTTGATGATTTCGGCGACGCCGGGCTCTATCGGACGGGGCCGATTGGGCAGAGAGGTACTCATGCTTTCTCCTCCTTGGATCGTTGCTTACGAATGCGATCTGGAGATGGGAAACAAACGCCAATCCTCAACGCCCGCGGCTCGCCACACGATTCTCCATGTTGGCGGCAGCAGGCCGAAAACCGGGGGGCGATCACTTTCTTGGGAAGTGATCTTGCGAGTTGCCGGATCGATAAAGAGATAGCGGCAGGGGTGCATCCAGTTAGCTCCCGGCCGTCGGTCGATGAATGCCACAACGTAAGGGGTGTCAAGTTGCAGATCGATCGACGCGATGGAGACCGGCCCCGGCGGCTTTAACTGCATATCGAGGTACACGACGGCTGCCTCACGTTCTTTGTCCGTGAGCCGTTCGAGAATGGCATCGTCAAGAGCGCGGAAATCATCCTGCTCCTGAGAAGAATTACGCAGCATAGACCGACCCCTCTGCTACGGTACTGCTGGTTGCACCGGCCCGGTTAGGCCGATGAGCGATCGCGATGGGATGACAACATCAGGATAGTGCGCCTGGTGGCGGGAGCGTTTCAAGATTCTTTTGGCTAATTGGGGGAAAAATTCGCGACGGAATGCCGAATCAGGAAGGTTGCAGCACGGGAGCCTTTGTTTGCGGCGGACGACGTGAAAGAGTACCAAACAGCTGCTTCAGAGGCGCCCCTGCTCGAAGGGCGCGTCAGGATCGACCGCCCGCATGATTGAAGAAACCAGCGATCGCATTTGCCGAGCGGAAAGCGAACGCGGCAGTCGATCGATTAGGCGCTCCTTTGAAAGCACTTGAATGAAATGGGCCTTGAGGAATGACGGCTCTGGGAGGCCGGTTTCGCCCGGTTCCATGCGCATGACAGTGGGACCTTCCGCACCATAGCTGCCGAATGGGACAACAAGTATGGAAGAGGCTCTTTCACTGAGGTTACGTGCATCGAGGGAAACGATCACGACAGTGTGCTTCTTCCCATCACCAAGGTCGGCGCGCCAGATCTCGCCACGTTTTGGTCTTGCGTCAGGGCTCAAGGTCGAAATCCAAATCTCCGTTCGTGGCGGCAAAGCAATCCGTCAGCGCGCGTTCCTCGGCCTGGGCACGAGGTGAAAGCGCTTCAAAATAAGCGGTCGTCGCGTGGTCGAGCCGGATTCGATTTTCAAGCTGGCGATAGCGCGAAAGCGCAAGATCGACAGCGTCAGCAATGGATTCCGCTCGTCCGGAACCCACCATCGCTTCGAGAAAGGCAAAATTCTCAGGCGCGACGGTGGTCGATAGCTTGGTGCGTCGACGTGTTCGAGACACGTCGGGCTTTACGGCCCTGCGCCGATTCCGGGCCATGACATTGGTTTTGGGCGACATTTTATCACTACTCCATCCCCTATTCTATCCTTAAATCTGTCTTCCAAATAGGGGGATAGACCATTTCCTTACTCTCGACCGGAGATCTCCTGAACGCGGAGCGCCTATGCGTTTGCCGGCGCGCGCATGGCTTCGAGCGCTCTGGTGAGGTCTCCGGCGAGGGCAGCCTGATCTTCGGCGGAGAGCTTCTGCTCGCGGCGAGTGAGGTAGAAGACGTCGATTGCGGTTTCGCCTTCGGTGTCGATGAGGGCGATTTTGATGTTGCACTCGTGGCGGGAGAGGGTGAGCGCGATCTGGCGCAGGAGACCGGGAAGATCCTGCGCGATGACCTGAAGCAGGGTGGCGTGGGTGGAGGATTCGGAGTCGAAGTCGAGACGCGGCGGCACTTCCACCTTGATGTTGCCCGCATGATTGAGGTGGCGGCGGCTGGCCAGGAGCTGCTCGACCGAAACCTTTTGCGCGACCACGTCGTGAATGTTCTGGATGAAGCGCTCTTTTTCGCTGGGATTGAGCTCGATGGTGCGGAAGACGTCAGTGAAGTGGAAGCTGTCGACAATGACGCCGGCGTCGTTGGAGTAGGCGCCGGCGCGGACGATGTTCATTCCCCAGGCAGCCAGCGCGCCGGCTACGTCGGCGAAGAGGCGCGTGCGGTCGCGGGTAATGACGGTGAGGTCGAAGAGCTGGCGCGAGGGGCGGAGGTCGAGCTGGACCGGATCCTTGTGAAGGTTCAGCGCCATCTGGAAGTGGCTGCGGATCTGCTCGGGGAGGCGGGTCTGCAGGTAACGCTGGGGAAGGCCTTCGAGGAACTGCCTCAGCTCGTCATATTGCGATGTGGGGACCATGGAGCGGATGCGGTTGAGCAGCGTGGGATCGATGGCCGCGTGGTAGCGCACCTCGTCGACGGAGCGGTCCATGAAATTGGCCGTGGACATGTAGAACTGCCAGAGGTTTTCGGCCTTCCACGGGGTGAGCGCGTCGGGATTCACCGCCTTGATGTCGGCATAGGTCATGATGGTGAGCATCTTGAGCATCTGCGGGCCGCCGATTTTTTCAGCGAAGGCGCGGACGTTTTCGATATCGAAGATATCGCGGCGCACCGCGGCTGACATTTCCAGATGCAGGCGGATGAGCTTGAGCACGCTCTCGCGCTCTTCCACGTCGAGATCGAGGCGGGCGAGAAAACTGTCAGCGAGCTCGACGCTCTGCACGGCATGGGACCCGGTGCGGCGGGCCTTGCCCGTGTCGTGCAGCAGCAGCGCCAGGATAAAGAGATCGAGGCGATCGATTTCCGGCAGGAGCTGGGCGAGCCGGCGCTCATATTCGTGCGTGGGACGGCGCAGGGCGTGCACGTTGTCGATGGCGAGGAAGGTGTGCTCATCGACGGTGTAGCGGTGATAGCTGTCGCGGATGACCAGCGCGTCGATGCCGTGGAATTCGGGAATGAGCATCTCCAGCACGCCCAGCGCATGCATGGTACGCAGCGCGTGCGCGGCCTGCGGCCCGAGCAGCACTTCGCGCAACGCGTTCCAGAGATACGGCCCTTCGGGAATGTGGATGGCGAGCACGGGTAGCGCGTCGGTGATGCGGTCTTCGGCGGTCTGGGAGAGCATGTAGCCGTGCGTGGCCATGAGCGAAAAGATGCGCAGGATGGCGGCAGTGTCAGTGAATTCGGCACCGGGCTGAATCTCGATGCGGCCCTGGTCGAGGAGGAATTCGGTGCCCGCAATTGGGGTGCGGCGGCGGCGGAACTGGCGGTAAAAGCTGACCGGCGCGGGAAGGTTTTCCATCAGCAGCGCGGCGCGGCGGTAGATGACGCGCGCGTGGCGGAAATAAGTGCGCATCCAGTAGGAGGGATCGGCGGTGCCGCGCGTTTCCAGGCCGATGGATTGCGAGGCGGCCTCGTCCTGCGACTGCCAGTCGAGCACATTGTCGTCGCGGCCGTGGCGGAAGTGGAGAAAACATCGCGCGGCGGCGAGGAAGTCGAAGGCGGCCTCGGCATCGCCCCGGGCGCTCTGAAAGACGGTGGTGCGCTGGCGCGGCCACTCGCGGGTTTCTTTCAGTTGGAAGAGCAGCGCGAACCAGACGGCGAGATGAAAATCGCGCAGCCCGCCGGGGCACTCTTTGAGATTGGGCTCGAGGTGAAAGATGGTGTTGCCGTATTTCAAGTGGCGGGCGCGGGCCAGCTCGTTGAGTTTCTGGGTGATGGTGTTCCACTCGCTCAGCACCAGGCCGGGGAGGACGTGTTCATGAAGCTGCTTAAAGAGAGGGAACTGGCCGGCGAGGAAGCGGTGATCGAGAGTGGCCAGCGTGAACTCGATGTTGTCGGGGTCGAAGCGATTGGCCTCTTTCAGCGTGCGCGAACTGGGGCTGGCGCGCAGTCCCACATCCCACATGCCCTGGATGACCGCGCGCACCGCTTCATGGGCGCGTTCTTCAGTGCGCTCGTCGGCAAAGAGGAAGAGCAGATCGATGTCGGAAAAAGGAAAGAGATCTTTGCGGCCGTAGCCGCCGATGGCGAGCAGCGCGGCATTTTGCTGGGGCAGGCCGGTAAAGGCGCGGCGCCACATTTCCACGATGATGCGGTCGACCACGGCGGAACGCCGGCGGATGGCGGCGGTACCGTCTCCGGTGCGTTCGGCGGTCTGGCGCACCAGCGCCATCTCCCGCGTATACTGCTCCCGTAGATCGTCGACTGCAATGACCACTGGATTCATGTGGATTTTGCTCGGCCCGCCAAGCAAGAGAATTTCTTAACAGAATAAGCGAAGTTGTACCGATCGCGCACTTCCGGTTCCACGAAGTGCGACGGGAGGGGTGTGCGGCTGCGCTCGGTGCTGGGAAAATCACGCGCCGTAGCTGCGATTTACGCAGCGAAATCGATGAATCCGTGCTCGGGGTTGGTGGAAACGAGTTTGACGGTGAGGCGATCGCCCACGTCAAGCCCTTTTCCGCCGTGCACCAGCATGCCGTCCACGTGGGGATCGAAGGTGCGCACAAACGTGCCGTAGTTGTTCACGCCGGTGACGATGGCGCGGTAACTTTGCCCGATGTGCGGCTGCAGGACCACGGCGGCGATGCGCTTCTGCATCTCGCGCTCTACTTTGCGCGCGGCGTCTTCCATCTGCGTGCAGTGGGTGGCCATGGCGTTGAGCTGGTCCTCGGAATAAGGCTGCGGTGCGCCGGCAAACCACGCCTTGAGGATGCGCTGGTTCACCACATCGGGGTAGCGGCGGTTGGGTGCGGTGGAGTGCAGGTAATCCTGCACCGCCAGGCCGAAGTGGCCCGGGGATTCTTCATTCGGTTTCAGCAGAACATACTCGCCGGGACCCATCAGCTTGACGATGGCAAGCGAAAGATCGGGGAAGCGGTCGGGGTCTTTCTGCTTCTGGGCGAGGAGGAAATTGTTGAGCGCCTTGGAATCGGGCTCGGCGGGCAATGTGGCGCCCAGGCCCGCGGCTACTTCCACGATGCGGTCCCAGCGCTTGGGGGTGCGCACCACGCGGCGGATCGACGCGACGCCGGCATCCTGAAGCGTGCGGGCGAAGACGCCATTGGCCGAGACCATGAATTCTTCGATGAGGGACGTGGCGCGGTTCTTTTCGAGCTGGGTGAGATCGACGGCCTGCTCGTGAAGCATTACCGGGCGCGTCTCCACGCTTTCCAGATCGAGCGCGCCGTGCTGGAAGCGGCTGCCGGCCATGCGGCGAGCGGCTTCGTCCTGAAGCTTGAGCTGGGCGGCGAGATCGGCGCTGGCGGCAACTTTGGGCGGTGGATCGTTTTTGCCTTCGAGCCATGCGCCTACGCTGTGATAAGCGAGTTGCGCGCGGTTGCGCACCAGGGCACGGTAGGCCTTGCCGTCGGTTGCTGTGCCTTCGGCGTCGACGCAGATTTCGATGACTACAGCGACGCGGTCTTCGTTTTCGTTGAGCGAGGTAATGCCTTCGGAGAGCGCGGCGGGCAGCATGGGGAAGACTTTTACGCCGGTATAGACGGAGGTGGTTTCGCTGCTTGCGTGACTGTCGATGACAGAGCCCTTGTGGACGCGCGCATCGACGTCGGCGACGCCAACGAGGACGCGAATACGGCCGTCGGGCAGGCGCTCGGCCCACTCGATCTGGTCGAGATCCTTGGAGGTGTCGTTATCGATCGAAGACCAGAGGAGGTTGCGCAGGTCTTTGGCGCCGGGCGCATCGGGCAGGGAAGGCTGAGCTTCGATGGTGGCCAATTCGGAGTCGGTTCCGCTGGGGAAGTCTGGCTGGAAACCGTGCTCGATCATGGAGGCGTGGGCCGCGGCAACCAGGTTGAAGTGATACGGGTGCGGAGGATGGTTTCCGTGGTTGGAGTGGTTCGCGTGATTCGAGTGATTGCCGTGGTTGGCGTGATTGGAAGAGTTACCGTGGCCGGAATGCATGCGTGTTCCTGCTCCTGTTTTGGGGGGCAAAGAGCAAGGCTAACATCCCGGGCGCGCGGGGCGAGTGCGACTTTTGGCGCAAATTGAAGCGCCCCGGCAGCAATGAAACCGCCGGGGCGCATTCCTCCGAGTTGATCTTTATTGAATGCCGAGGTAGCCGAGGACCTTGGGCTTGGGCTCGTCGACGGCGAGCAGGTTGTGGCAGACGGCGCAGTCCTGCGGAATGGAGGCGCCGTCCTTGGCGTTGTGGCTGCCGTCGTGGCAGCGGAAGCAGCCGGGATAATCCATGTGGCCGATGTGGTTGGGATGCGTGCCCCAGGTGACTTTCATGGAGGGAAAGACGTTCTCGGAATAGAGCGCAGCCAGGGAGTCGCCTGCGGATTTGACGAGCGCGGCTTTGCCGGCGAGGACATCGGGGTTGGTGCTGCGGTAGAAGGCAGTGAGCTCTGCGGGAATTTTCATCTTTGCGTCAGCCTGGCTGGAATAAGTGGCGTTGAGCAGTTGCAGGCCTTCTTTGTGCACCCAGGGCAGGCTGGGACTGATGGCGCCGTCGACCATGGCGCGGTCGATGGCCTGCTCGGCGGTGACGAACTGGTGGGCGGCGCGGTTGTGGCAATCGATGCAGTCCATGACGCGGCGCTGGCCCTGCGGCGGAGCGCTGCCCGCCGGCTGCGTGCTGAAGACGGTCTTGGAGCCGTCAGGATTTTGCCGCTCGACCCAGGGAATATTGGTCAGCGAGGAATCGGTGGCGATGTATTCGATGTGGCCGAGGTGAACGCCGTGAATGCCGCTGCGGTGGGAGAACGAGTCTTCGCCGCCGAGGTGCAGGATGAGGACAGTTTGCGTTTCGCTGTTCTGCTCGTCGCTGGCGAAGGTGGAAAGCACCAGCAGCTTGTCACCGTCGAAACGCGTGGGCGTGTGGCAGCTTTCGCAGATGACTCGCGCGGGCCGCAGATTGGTGACCGGCGAGGGAATGGGCGTGGGGTAATTGGGAATGAATTTAGGCGCCAGGTGCGCGAAGGGATGGAAGGAGACTTCGAGAAGCTGCCGGGTGCCGTTGACCTTGGCGGCAAAGTAGGATTCGACGCCAGGGCCAATGTGGCATTCGGTACAGGGCACGTGAGAGTGGGGGCCGATCTGGTATGCGGTGTACTCGGGCGCCATCACGTGGCAAGACTTGCCGCAGAATTGCGGGGAATCCATGTAAGTGGCGCCGCGATAGCTGGCGATGGAAACCACGAGCAGATTGACGATGGTGGCCACCAGGACGATGTCGATGCCGTGGCGGAAGACGCGGTCATTGAGATCGATGCGGGGAAATTCGGCGGGAATCTGGCCGGCCTGCTGAAGCTTTTTGCGCCGCGCAAAGAGGCCGATGGGAATGAGGATCAGGCCGGTGATGAACAGAGCCGGCAGGATGAGAAAGAAGATGATGCCGAGGTAGGGATTGGAGTATCCCCTGCCGAGCAGGTCGGCGATCCAATAGGCGATAACCGTGATGCCGGCCGCGGTAGTGATGGCGCCGCCGGCGATGCTGACGGGATTGTTGCCAAAGTAAAGGGCCGGCCGCACCCAGTTTTCGCGGAATTTTTGAGAAAGTGACAATTTGACCCCCAGCGGCAGACACAGCAGGCCCGCCGATAACGGCGGGCCATGATGTGTTTTTCCGGATTAGAAGTTATCCAAAAAATGGCTTTGTGCCGGAGGATGCGCCGTCAGGGGCTGAAGCCTGCGAATATCCCGCCATGATGCGGCACGACTAAAGTCGTGCCCTTTCACAAAGCAATTTGCCGGAGCAGCTTCATCTTGCGAGTCCGGGTTCGACTCCAGTTATTTCTTGCCCAGCTCGCGGAAGTAGGCCACCACTTCCTTGACTTGCGCGTCGGTGAGGCCGGCCACGGGCTTCATCTTGCCCTTGCCATTCTTGACCACGGCTTCCATCTCAGCCGGGGTGAGCTTCTTCACGGCCGGATCGTTCGCGGGCTTGACGCCGAGGAGTTTGGCGATTCCGGGGTTGGGGGTACCGGTAGCGCCATGGCAGCTCTGGCAGTGCGCCTTGTAGACCGCCTCGCCGGTTTGCGCGAAGCACATACCGCCGGCAACTGCAAAAACGGCGGCAAGCACGAACTTGGAACGAATGGATTTCATTGCCAATCTCCTTGTGTTTCCCCAGCCGACATGCCGGGTGAATTTCTGTCTCTCTTGCATGTCTGCCGGCCGAGCTTGCTTTCTGGCCAATTCGACGTTTGCCCAACTGGCCTTTCAAGCCATCACGGTCACACTAACTTTATAAACCCCCGATTTGCTGGGAAGTTTGCCGTGCGCTGCTAATTCAACGTGCCACTTACGGGTGTTACTTACTTCGCCAGAGAACGGAAGTACTGAACCGACGCCTTGATCTCGGCGTCGCTGATCTTGCCCTTGAATGGCTGCATCTTGCCTACGCCGTTGGCAGTGTCCTTGACCATATCCGCTTCGCTGGTGCTCTTCACCGCGGTGGCAGTGATCGGCTTTACCCCCATCATCTTGGCGATGCCAGGATTGGGAACGCCGGCCGCGCCGTGACAGCTCTGGCACCTGGCCTTATAGACTGCTTCGCCACTCTGCGCAAAGCTCAACGAGCCGGCCAACGAGGTGGCCAGCGCCAGCGCGAAAAGGAAACGAATCGACTTACTCATTTCATCCCCTGCTCTTTTTTGTGGATAGCTGGGTTCAGTTTACCCGGTCGGCCAACCCTGGGCAGGCAAACCTGGCAAAAAAGAATTTCGCAATCCTTTGCCGGCAGTGGAAAAAGCCTGCCGGAGTTTCAAATTCAGGTGGACCGTTATTTCTTTCGATCCGGCCCACCCGGCCAATGACTTCGACCCCACCGGTCTACGTTAGAACTCGTAATGCATTGCAAGGGTCAGGTTGTTGGCATGGAAGTTTCTCGGCACGGCCAGTCCGGAAGGCGTCTCGGTCAATCCGGTCGGGAACGGGAGAGAAGCGCATGGCGCAACCGACGACGTAAGTGAGGTGGAGGTGCTGCACAAGGCCGCGCCGGAAGGACCGCCTTCGCCATAGCCGTAGAAGTTGTACTCGGCTCTCCAGGTCAGCCCGGGGCGGAAGGTCCACGCCAGACCCACGAGGGGCGACTGGTAGGTGGACACCAGCGATCCATTCACATCGCGTGCATCGTTGAAGAAGCGGCTGCCGCTCACGGCGCTGACGGTGTAGCCGAGGTCCGCCTTGAACTTATCAATAGGCGAGAAAATAAGGCCCACGGAGCCGAAATTCGTGGGGGCATCCATGAAATCGCGGCCGTACCACGTGGACGGGGCGGCTGTGGTATTGAGCGGCACGCACAGGTCCGGGGCGCCGTTGCCCGTTACCGTGGCTGCGCCGGGTGCTGTGGCGGTGGCCCCGTTGTTATAGCAGATGTTGGTGGCCGCATACACATCGCTGTAGGAATAGTTGAAGTTGAAGTTGTAGCGCGCATTCGGCGCCAGCACTACACCCACGCTGCCGACGCGGCTGTGGTCGACGTGATCGATCGGGATGCCATAGTTGGTTGCACTCGGCGGCGCGCCGGTGGTTGGATTCGGCAGGAAGTCCTCCGCAGGTATATTGCTTGTATTGTTGTGCCGCTCGCGGTCGCTGAAGGAACCGGTGAACGTAGCGATGCTGCTGGCGCGGTACAGCGTGTGGAAGCGGTACATCTGAAACTGCCGCGGGCTCACCGGCGTGAAGGCGTTGTCGTCGTAGCCGACTTCAACCGAGCCGTTGACGTCCCATTTGTGGGTCGGACGGAAGAAGGCGTTGAAGACTCCCGCATTCTCGTTGATGGTGACTTTGCCGCTGACGGGATCCGTTTCAGCAAGTTCTCCGCTGTGCGGCGTGCCCTCTCCGATGTTGCGGTTGGCGATTCGATAAGTAATCGAGAAGCGGGCACGCGCCGTGGCGTCCCAGGCCAGGGTCAGATTGTTGATCAGATACTCCTGGCCGAAGAAGCCGTAGGTCATCTTGCCGTTGACGCCGTGCGGCAGAGAACCGGTTCCGGACGTGAGGCTGCCGGAATAGTTGATGGTCTGATTGCCGGCGGTTGCTGGTGTGTTCATCGTGACCGGCGCAGGAATGATCGAATATCCCGGCTGTTGAACACTGGAAAAGTCCACCTGGTCTCCGATGCTGACGACCGGCGACATCTGCCACACGATGCCGTAGTCGGCGCCTACGACGGCGCGATGCGCGCTGGCGTAGCCACCGGTTGAAATACCAGAGCGAATGGATCCGTTCAGGCCCTGCGAACTCTCGAGGTAGTTCGGCATGTCCATATTGCCCAGTGTGTAATTGAGCTGGCCGTTCATGGAGACATTTTTGATGGCCGCGCTCTGCAGCCGTATGGTTCCCGTCGGCATCCAGATGCGCACCGGCAGGCTGCGAATGTAGCTGGTCACCACGGCGCAAGCCGGATTGATGATGGGCAAGCCTCCGGGGGTGTTGGCGGCCATCAGCAGCGGCTGTCCGCCCATGCTGCTGGCGTTGCAGGCCGCAGTGCCGTAGGGCACAAAGCTGGTGAAGTTGCCCAGGTAAGCGGGAGTTCCGTTGGATTCCTGGACCATGATGCCGCCAGGATCCAGCGAATAGTTAGTGTCCGACCGGTAGTGATTCGCCTGCAGTTCGAAGCTGATCTTTGTATCCTGCCGCGGCTTCCAGTCCACCGCGCCCAGAAAGTCGTCGCTGCCGTTGCGCTCGTACTGGCGAAGCATCGCGTTGTACTTCATTCCGAACAGGGTGTAGGACGGGCTGAGGCTCGGACCTTCCATGGTGCCCTGCGAGTACGCGAACCGGTAGGAGAATGTGGCGAACGGCGCCAGGGTAAGGTTGATGTCGGTCATGCGGCGCACGGTGTTGAACATAACCGGCGAACGGTTTACGTTTTGCCAGGGCAGCGCGCCGGTGGGCGAGCTGGACGGGCCGATGGGAATGGACAATCCGCTGGGAACGTTCGGGCTGGCGAGCAGACCGTAGTCGGAGTACAGACGATCGCGACGGAACGTGCTGGAAAACTCGTAAATCTTGGGCTTGGAAAATTCCAGTTTGGCGAAGGTGTTGGGATCACCACCGAAGCCGCTGCCAAAGGCGTTGAGGTCGTCGAATGGCCCCGTTTTGTGATCCGGCAGCGCATGCATTTCGAAGTTCTCGCCCAGCACGCGGGGCCCGGACTGCAGATTGACAAGCGTGTCGTACATGGGACCGCCGCCCACCAGGTTGGTGATGCGCCCGCCAACGTCGACCGAATGATGCGACGAATAGCCTTGTGGAATGGTGATCTCCGGCGTCTGTGCCGGCACTGCCGTGTTGGGAATCTGCGCGCCCGCGATGCCAGCGCTCAGCAGCAGCATGGCGGCTGCAAAGGCGCCCGCGGCACAGCGGATCCCCGATGGAGAGGGCCGATGATTGAGAAACCGTGAAGTCCAGCCAATGTTCTTCATATGAAGCCTCGCTAATAGAACTCGCTCAGAAAAATCTCTGTTTCGATTGCGCATACTCCAGCCCCCTTACCGGATGAAAGCCTGGCTGGCATTCGAGCCGTGAATGAACGTATGGCAGGTAACGCATGGCGTCACCGTTGTGGAACCCTGGCCCATGCCGTGAACCGTACTGGCGGCGACCGGACTGTGGCACTGGTTGCACAGCGTTGCAATCGAGGGCATGTTCAACAATCGCGGGTTCTGCGAACCGTGCGGCGTATGGCAGGCGACGCAGCCCTCTGACTTGATGGGCGCATGCTCAAAAACAAACGGCCCGCGCACGTCGGTGTGGCACTTGGTGCAGACCGCGTTCTGATCTGCCGTGGAGCGCAGATTGTTGACGCCGAAGGTGCCGTGGACATCATGGCAATCGGTGCACTGCACCAGTCCCTCGTTCACCCTGTGGTGAAAGGGCATGTTGAACTGGGCTTTCTGATCGGCGTGGCACGAATAGCAGAGTTCAGGCTGCGAGCCTTTGAGCAGATGGTCGCGGTCCGCGGGGTTGCGAGAGGCCATGGTGCTGGCAAACATTTTTGACGCCTGGACCGACTGTTGCCCTGAGGCCCCGTGAACGGTGTGGCAGCTGGTGCAGGAAACGCCGGCCTTGGCGTGCGGAGAGCGCAGGAAATTCGGATGGGTTCCCGCATGGCAGCCCAGGCACTGGTTGTCGATCTCTTTGGAGGAAGCAGTGAGGAAGTTGAAGATCTTGCTCTTGTCGCCGCCGCCTTCGACGTGCGCCTTGCCCGCGCCGTGGCAGTTCTCGCAGGTAACCCCGGAGCCGCCGTGCATGAGCACCATCTTCTGGTGGGGATTGTCGGCGAAGCCCTTGACCAGATCCTCGTGACAGGCGGAGCAGGTGTCGGCGCCAACATAGTCGCTGGTGACAGCCGCGGCCGATTTTGCGGGCGCACTGTTTGCCTTCTTCCCTGGAGCGGGGCCGGCAAGCGCGGTCGCGCAGATCAGGCTCGCGCCTAAGAGCAACACTAGAAAAGCTCGCAGTCCCGGCCTGCTGCCCGGGGCCGCACCGATTGACATTCGCGTTACCGGCATATGTTGACGCATGAAGAAACCGCCTTTAAAAACGTCGCTGCATCGCTCAGAAGCCGCATACCCAACCAGCCATCGAGAACTCCCAGTCGGTGGGCCTCAGCCAGTGAGCCAGTACAGCTCTGCTCGCCGATAGCGCCAACAGGAGAATGAGCCATGTGCGGAATATCACTTCTGCGGAGAAGATTACGGTTTCGTCATTCCGGCGGGCGGTGATGCCCATCACAGGCGCGCATACTCGGATCTGTGTGAGCGCAACCTCGCGTCAAAAACGATTTACTTGCGTTACCGGCGGGAGCGGACTGGACCGCCATACCGGGGCGTGATCACGCGCGAACGCGACTCAATGTATTGTGTGGCCCGTCACATTCACACCTAGGTAACCTGTTGCAGACTTGTCTGAAGACTACGGGCCATATTCTCTAGAAGGTGCTGTGCAGTCGTCAGCGGTGGCCCCCGGGCCGTAAGAAAGCCCGAACCGCGGCCGATTCAATTTACTCAGCGGCTTCGGGCAGGCTAGACCATGATGGCGGATGTTCAGGTTTCCGCGGAGACCCAAGGCCGGCAAAAGAACTCGACGCGGCCCGTCCCGGCGGGCTGTTCGGCCTGCAGCAATCGGCGCCCGGGGTGGTTTTGTTCCCTCGGCAGCGCGGTGCTGGCCGATCTCGAGCTCGCCACCAGCACCATTTCTCTTCCCGCACAGGCTTCGCTGTTCGCGCAGGGTGAAGATGCGCGCTGCCTCTACCTCATCTGCAGCGGATATCTGAAACTGACCGCGGGCCGGTCGGAGGAGCGCGAGATGATCGTCCGCGTGGCCGGTCCGGGCTCGATTCTCGGGTTGTACGCGGTCCTCTCTCATGGCGAGTACGAAGTCTCCGCCGAGTCGCTCACCGCGGCCCAGCTTCGTCCGGTGGAGCGCGACCGCTTCCTCAGTTTCCTGCGCAACCACAAGGAAGCGCAGTTGCGGACGGTGCAGTGCATCTGCCAGGAGTACCGCTTCGCGCTTCAGGACGCATGCCGGATCGCGCTTTCTGAAACGGTGGCGGCGCGCCTGGGCCGGCTGCTGCTGGAATTGGGGCACCAGATCGGCGAACACCTGGAGAATGGCGCATTCCGTTTCCCCCTGCTGCTCACCCACGAAGAGATGGCATCGATGACCTGCACCACCAGGGAGACGGTTACGCGCACGCTGGGACAGTTCCGCAAAGACGGCTGGATCTCCATCGAAGAGGCGCTGGTCACCATCCATCACCCGGACCGGCTTCAGGCGCTCCTCTGAGCTTCAGAGGCCTCCGCCGCTTTCCTCCAAGCACGTTTCCGAGTCCAAGCAGAAATGGCCTATCCTATTGACAGGAGTCAATACTGTCTATGCCACGTCTATCTGCTGCTCTAGCTGCAGTTTTGTTAGCTTGCCCCATTGCGTTTGCCCAGGGCGCCGCCCCCGCCGCGGTTTCTCCCGGCCCGGCGGCCACAACCGTCACTTCGGCTGCCGCGTCCACCGACAGCGCCGAAGTCCGCGAATTTCAGGCGATCGAAGACAAGTGGTCGCATGCGGAGAACCAGCACGATCAGTTCGGACTGGACCAGGTCATGTCGCCACTGCTTGTGAATGTTGCCGCCGATGGCGATATCACCACTCACAACCAGCAAGTGGTGCAGGCAATCACCAACCAGGACAAGATGTACTTCCTGGCCCAGAAGGTGATCACGGTGCGCATGCTGGGCGATGTGGCCGTGGTGAACGGGACCTACCTGCTGCGCCATCATGTCAACGACAAAGTGGTCACGGACAACGGGGTTTTCACTCATGTCTTCCAGCGCCAGCGCAGCGGCTGGATGTGCGTCAACGCGCAGAGGACGCTGGTGAGCGAGAACTCCGATACCAGGAAGGGTAAAAAGGCTTCGGCCGTCAATCATTCCATGCGCCTTTCGCTCTTTGGAAAGGCGAAGAAGGGGCCTTACTAATATGCCTGCGTACGAGTACCTATGTGAGTCGTGTGCGAGCCACTTCGAGCGCCGCCAGAAGATGTCGGACCCGGAAGTTGCATCCTGCCCGCAGTGTGGCGGTCCTGTAAAACGGCTGATCAGCGGCGGCGCGGGCATCATCTCCAAAGGCGCTGCAAGTCCGTCGGTGGGCTCGGGCTGCGAAATGGGCGGCTGCTGCGCTCCCGATACGGGTTGCGGCGGCGGCATGTGCGGCTACGATAACTGAGGCCGGCGTTTGCCGCGACCTAGCAGTGACATCGCCGGCATCCGTTTCCTGCGCGTGCAGGACCTCAGCGGTGATTGATCAGCGAGGCAATGCAGGCCGCGCCGAATCCGTTGTCGATATTCACTACGCAGACGTTCGGCGTGCACGTGTTCAGCATGCCCAGCAGCGCGGCCACGCCGCCAAGTGACGCGCCATAGCCAATGCTGGTGGGAACAGCGATCACCGGCGCATTCACCAGGCCGCCGACCACAGTGGGCAACGCGCCTTCCATGCCCGCGCACACAATCAATACGCGCGCAGATTGAAGTGAATCTTTCTGCGCCAGCAACCGGTGAATACCGGCCACGCCAACGTCGGCAATCAGCTCCACCGCGTTGCCCATCAGCCTCAAGGTGACTGCAGCTTCTTCGGCTATGGGCAGGTCGCTGGTTCCGGCGCAGACTACGGCGACTGTGCCTTTGCCCGGATCGGTGGGCGCCTGGGAGAGCGTGATGGCGCGCGCCGTTTCATGATATTCAGCACGCGGCTCGTTGCCGGCGACGGCCTCGAACATCTCGCGCGAAGCCCGCGTGGCCAGCACGTTGCCGCCAGCCTTGGCCATATGGGCAAAGATCGCGGCAACCTGCGCGATCGACTTGCCGGATGCGAAGATCACCTCCGGCATTCCGGTGCGCAGGGCGCGATGATGATCGAGCTTGGCAAAGCCCATGTCCTCGAAAGGCATGTCGCGCAGGCGGTCGAGCGCCTCGGGAACATCGGTGCGGCCTTCGCGAACTTCCTTGAGCAGCGTTTCGATCTGCAGGCGGTTCATGCGCGCGCCTCCGTTTCGGATTTAGCGCCTGCGTAGATTCGCATCGCCTCCTGCATTACTTGCTTGAGCGGGACCTGGTGCTGCTCGGCGAGCTTGCGGCAGTCTTCGTATTCGGGCGCGGCGTTAGCCACTTCGCCGGAGGCCCAGCGCGCGATCTTGATCTTCACTTTGCCCCACTGTGTTTCCACTTCAGCGAATTCGCGCGGCAGCGCCATCTTATTTTCAAAGCGCCAGCGCAAACCGATAGTCGTGGTCTCGCGGAAGAGCAGGTCGCGCAGCGCGGGCACCAGATCAGGGCGGCAAAGTACCGTCATCTGCACGCCGGTGCGGCCCTTTTTCATCTGCACTGCCTGGCGATAGACATCCCACGCGCCCGCGGCGAGAAGCAGCTCGCTCACATAGCCGAGTAACTGCGGACTGGAGTCGTCAATCGTCGCTTCGATCACCGCGATGGGCTCGCCTGCGCCGGATTCCTGCACCTCTTGCGCGGACTCTCCCACGAGGATGCGCAGCAGATTGGGGCTGCCCGGCGTGTCGCGACCGCCGGCGCCGTAGCCGCGCGACTGGACACGCATCGCCGGCAGCGGACCGTAGTGCACGTCGAGCATGCGCAGGATTGCAGCGCCGGTGGGCGTCACCCGCTCCATCGGCTCGCCGGCGGCGTACACGGGTGCGTCGGCGAGGAGCGAAATAGTGGCCGGCGCGGGCACGGGAAGCGTGCCGTGCGCGCATTTCACCGTGCCACTGCCTACGTTCAGCGGCGAAGCAAGCCAGCGGTCAACGCCGAGCGCCTCGCAGCCGGCGGCGGAACAGACGATATCCGCGATCGTATCCACGGCGCCGACTTCGTGAAAGTGAACCTTCTCGATGGGGATGGAGTGAATCGCCGCCTCCGCTTCACCCAGCAGTTGGAAGGCGCGGCTGGCGCGCTCTTTCACGCGCTCGCCGAGGGGCGCGGAGCGAATGATGGCGAGGATCGACGACAGTGAGCGGTGCGGCGCGTGGGCCTCGTGCTCGTGGTGTGCGTGCTCGTGAGCGCTGTGAGAATGCGTGTGTTCCTTATGCGCGTGGCTCGCCTCGTGGCCGTGGTGCGCGTGATCGTGCGGGCCGTGATCGTGGTCATGCGAATGCGCGTGGTGGTCGTGGCTGTGCGGCGCGGAGTCGAGGTCATGAGAATGCTCATGGGTCGCTTCAGAATGCTCCGGCGTGATCACATCAACCTTGGTCGCGGTCAGGCCGCCGCGCATCACCTTGCGCATTTCCAGCCGCGCGCCCACGTTCAGAGCGGCCGCAGTCTCTTCGAGCAGGCTGAAGGGAACGCCGGCATCGACCAGCGCACCCAGAAGCATGTCGCCGCTGATGCCGGAAAAACACTCGAGGTAGCCAATACGCATCGCTTTGTGATTCTAAACTGCCGGATGGCGCGGTTTCACATGGGATCCGCAACCCTGGAGAGCCGAAAAGCGTGAAGGAAGGAAAGACCCGCGGCTGAAGCCGCTTTCAGTCAGGAAGGTTTGGTTCAGAGACCTGAAGGTTCCTGCTCCCTCCGATGCGCTATGCGCCGCGGCGAGCCAGCACGTCGGCAGGAAGAATGGCGTTGAGCGAGCCGGAGCGGAAGCCGGCGCAATCGAGCGTGACGTACTGGAAGCCCGCCTGTTTCAGCGCCGCGTGGATGGCGTCGAGCATTTCCATCGAGAGCGCGCGGGGTAGCTCGTGGCGCGCAATCTCCACGCGCGCGATATTGCCGTGGTGGCGGACGCGCATCTCGCGGAAGCCAAGCCGGCGCAGGCTCTCCTCTGCTTTTTCCACCTGCTCCAGCACTTCGCGGGTCACGGTGCGTCCATATTCGACGCGCGAGGACAAGCAGGGCGCGGCAGGCCGGTCCCAGAGGGTGTAGCCGGCGGCGCGAGCCAGGGCGCGAATTTCTTCTTTGGTCAGCTTCGCGTCTGCCAGCGGAGCCAGCACGGCGTGATCGCGCGCGGCGCGCTGCCCGGGGCGGAAATCGCGCGTGTCATCGGCGTTCATCCCATAGGCGATGCTGGTAAAGCCAAGCTGCCCGCAAAGCGATTCCATCACGTTAAAGAGCTCGTCTTTGCAGTGGAAGCAGCGATCCGCATCGTTGCGCGCGTACTCTGGGCGGTCCAGTTCTTCGGTCTGGACAACGCGCAGCGGCATGCCGATTGACTCGGCAAATGCGCGTGCCTGCTCCATGTCGCGGCGCGCCAGGCTTGCCGAATCGGCCAGCACCGCCAGCATGCGACCGCCGAGGACGCGATGCGCGGTAGCGGCCAGAAACGCCGAGTCCACGCCGCCGGAATAGGCCACCATCAGGTTCTCGAGGGCGGCCAGGCGCTCCTCGAGGGCGCGCAGCTTGGCGGCGGCTGCCGCGCCGGGAGCGTGGCGTGTCTCCGGCTCGTTGAGCGCTGCTTCGGGGCCCGGTGATGGGGTGTGCGGGGTAGCCGCCATGGAACCGATTATATGCCGTGGGCTATCCGTCGAAGCGGTAGGCGCTGATAACCGCGCCCATGGGCTCGTCGCTGAAGATGCGCTTACCCGGCGCGCTGCCGCCGGCGCCGGCAGCGACGAAGAGCGGGACCAGATGCTCCTCGCGCGGATGAGCGAAGGCGGCAAACGGCGCGTCGCGCCACGCTGTGAGCTGCGTGTCGCGCTCGGACGCGGGCGATTCCACAGCCCGGGTGAGCCAGGCGTCGAATGCATGGGAGCGCTCCAGCGTTTCAGGACGCAGGTACGCGCGCAGGTTGTGGAAGCTCATGCCGCTGCCGACAATGAGCACGCCTTCGTCGCGCAGCGGCGCCAGCGCGCGGCCCGCGGCGAGGTGCAGTGCCGGATCGAGCGACGAGGCCAGCGATAGCGTGACCACCGGGATCTGCGCCTGGGGGAACGCCACCTTGAGCGGAACAAAAACCCCGTGATCGTAGCCCCGATTGGCGTCGGTAGCGGCGGGAAGGCCGGAATCCTGGAGCAGCCGCTGCACGCGGGCAGCGAGTTCGGGATCACCCGGCGCGGGCCAGGTGAGGTGGTAGGTGTGCTCCGGAAATCCGGAGTAGGTCGAAGATCAGCTTGGGCGCCGGAGACGCGCCCGCCGTAAACACCGGCTCTTCCCAGTGGCCACTGATGACGAGAAGCGCCTTCGGCATTTCCGGCAGCGTGCCGGCCAGGCCTTCGAGAAAGCGCTGCGTGGCGTGCCAGGTATCCGGAGGACCCCAGGTCCAGTCCATGAAGAAACACGGGCCGCCGCCGTGGGGCAGGAAGATGGCGGGTTGCTTCGTGTTTGCGGCCATTGCATCTCCCCTGATTTCAGTGCGGTCCTCGCCGCCATATAGTCGTTACAACGACTAATATTTGGATGATGGGCGAAGCCGCTTCGATTCAATTCCTGCGCTCGGGGTTGGGAGCCAGGAACAGTGCATAGGCGAGCAGGGCCACGCCGACAAAAGCCGGGATCAGGCCGCAGAGGTAGGGCGATCCAGGTCCGCTGCCAAGCATGAAGCGGAGAAAGATAAGCAGCGCCACGCCAACGCCAATATTAACCAGCCCGCCAATCTTCATTCCCTCCACCTGCTTGATGGCCTTCAGGCGTTCTTCTTCGCGGAGGAGCTCCAGTGCCGCCTTTGCGGCTTCGCCTGGAGCCTCGGAGACGCGGCGAAGATTCTCGGCCCGGTAGAAGGCCTCGCGCTCCTTGCGCCGGTTCTCGAAAAAAACCACCAGGGGAATGAAGACGGCAAACATTGCCACCGCGCCTACGGAGAGGAACATCCACAGGCCGAATTGGCCGTTGAAATCGATGCCGCTGAAAGCAGAAATCAGATCCGACATATAATCCTCCTCAATTGTCCGGATGGACCCGCATTTTCCCTTTGCTGCCGGTGTGACAGGCCGGGAGCGAAGGCGGTTGCATTTTCTTTCCGGCTTGGCTGCCGCAACAAAATGCAACCGGGGATTCCGGCCATTGGTCTCACGTAGCGGAGAACGCCTCAATTGATCGCAGCGCGCGAGAGCACGACGCAGGGTCTGGTCGATTCCGATCTTGAGTGCGTGACGCGCGTTCTCGCGGGAGACTTAAATGCTTTCGAAGCGATTGTCCGCCGCTGGCAGGGACCGCTGGTGAACATGGCCTGGCGCTTTTGCCGCGACCGCGGACGCGCCGAGGAGCTGGCACAGGAGGCTTTCACCCGCGCCTGGCGCGGCTTGGCGACGTGGCGGCGGGAGGGAAGCTTCTCCACCTGGCTGTTTGCGCTGGCGGCCAACGTGTTTCGCTCCGAATTGAAGCGGTTCCCGGTAGCGACGCTGCCCATCGAGGAGATTACCGAGCCGTCCCACGCGCCCTCGCAGCAGGACGAGCTGGAGAGGCAGAGCTTCAAGGACGGAGTGCGGCGGGCGGTGCTGGCGTTGCCCATACGTTACCGCGAACCGATTGTGCTGTTTTATTTTCACGAGATGGATGTGGCCGCGGCGGCGCAAACGATGAAGATGGCCGAGGGAACGTTCAAGGCCCGGCTCTCGCGTGGCAGGGAACTGCTGCGAAGACGCTTTCCCCACTTGCAGGAGAAATCGGCAGGCGCAGCGGCAACGATTCTGAAGACGGGCAGGGAGACGTAATTATGGAGCGCAAGACGGAATTGGACACCATCGAACGCATTCTGGCTTCGGAAGAGGTGCTGGTTCCCTCTTCCGGTTTCGCCAGCGCGGTGATGGAGCGCGTGCGCGAGGAGTCCGCGGCGCCTCCGCCGATTCCCTTCCCGTGGAAGCGGGCCATCCCGGGAATCGCGCTGGCAGTGGGTGTTTTTGGCTGGGGAGCTTACGAAATGATGCGCAGCGCCTCCGCAATGACGATCTCGCTGGCGCCCATACATCTTTCGTCGGCGACGCTGACCGGCCTGGAGTCGACCGGCTGGGTGGTGCTGGCGCTCGGGTTCTCGCTGCTCGCGTGGCGCTTCTCATTGCGGCTCATGGGACGGGCGGGGTTGCTCTAGCGAGCGGCTTACTCGATGGCGTAGACCGCGTAGATGCTGGCGCTGCGGGTGACTTTTTGCGGCTCGATGGCAAGGGGAGGGGGCGGAGGCGGAGCAGCGACGCCCGCCGAATACCTCATCATCACCGGCTGCACCGGAGCCGATACCTCGTTGCTCACATAAATCAGCGCGCCCAGGCGCACGCCCATGCCTTTGGCCAGTTCGGCGGCATCGGCTTTGGCGCGCGCGGCGGCCTTGTCCAGCGCCTGGTTTTCGAGAGCGCGCTCGTCGTTCACCGTC
The DNA here is from genome assembly GCA_035935755.1 of Occallatibacter sp. GTDB lineage: Bacteria > Acidobacteriota > Terriglobia > Terriglobales > Acidobacteriaceae > Telmatobacter. Next base: position 28,810 of record DASYWU010000048.1, read on the forward strand.
CACTCGATCTGGCCGCTCGAATTTGCGCCCGCGGTCACGGCTACGTCGAGAATTTCCGCGGCGCGTTTGGGCGTGGTCTTCACCGTCCACTGCTCGGTAAGGACAAACTTGTGCGACTTGGGCACGGAGTAGTCGCGGTTCAGAAACTGCGATTCGCTGTGGATCGCGCTCTCCGCAATTCCGGCCTGCTTGAGCGCGTCGATGATCGCGTTGGAGGTCTGCGCGCCGCTGGCGTAGGCGTCCTTGGCGCTGGCAGGCTGGGTTTCGAAGCCGATGTGCACGATAGCCACATCCGGGTCTACAGTTACGGTGTCATTCGCTGTCACTGTCAGCGTGCGGTTGGTTGGGCTGACGCTCAACTGCGGCTGGCTGGACTGCTGCGCAATAGCGTAAGGCGCGGTGGACATTGCCGTCAGGACGGTAAGAATGCGGGCAGTCCTCATACGAATCTCCAATTCAATTTTTGATACTGCGGAATGTACCAGAAGAGCTCATAATTAGTCGGCGGAGGTGGCCGCAGAATTGGCGTTCACTGCCCGATAGCGAAGACGGCGTACACCGTTGCCTCTTCGCGGATGGTCTGCGGGCGGATTTCCAAAGTCGGCGACATGACCGCCGGAGGCGGAGGCGGCGCGGGGGGAGGGACGGCTTTGTACTCGCTCGCAGTCGGCGTCTCATTGCTCGCATAGATGAGTTCGCCGAGTTTCACGTGCAAACCGTCCGCCATCTGGCTGGCCACGGCGCGCGCTTTCACAAGTGCCGCCTGAGCCGCCTTCGCCTGGAGAGCATTGCGATCGGAGAGTCGCCACTCGATTGCGCCGCTCTGATTTGCGCCGGCCGCCACCGCCACGCGAATCACCTGCGCGGCATCCTTGGGGGCGACGCTCACCACCCATGACTGGCGAAAGACAAACCGCTTCTGGGCACGCTGCTCGGGAGTGTCCTTGTCATTGAAATCGGTGTTGCGCTGCAATCCCTGGTCGGAACTTTCGATACTCCCATCCTTAATTCCGGTCTTGTGAAGTGCTTCAAGAATGGCGTGTGATAATTTGCCTCCGTCGGCATAAGTGCTCTCGGCATCCGAGCCAAAGACTCCGAATCCTATCGTGACAGCGGCAATATCGGCCGTTGCTGTAGCTTCGTCGGTGGTGCTGATCGCAATAGTCTTGTTCTCGCGGTTGATCTGGATGGTCTGCGCGGAAACGATCCCAGCTAATGCAGCACTCAAAACTAACGACGCTGGCAACATCGAAGGACGGATCATATCTGCTCCCCACCTCGCACGAAGCCTAACATAAGTCGTCGTGAGAGTAGTCAATTCAGAGTTATCTGGTTCGACGGGATTTCGACTCAGGCGTGATCGGGCTTGCCGTGCTTTCTGCGGAAGCGCCGCAGCTTTTCCAGCGTCGCCGCCGCCTGGCCGGAATCGATAGCTTCTGTGCCCATGGCCACGCCCTGCTTCAGATCGCCGGCCACCCCGACGGCAACCAGGGCGCTGGCGGCGTTGAGCAACACGATGTCGCGGCGCGCGCCGGGTGTGCCCGTGAGCACGTCGAGAAGCAATGCCGAGTTGGTGGCCACGCCGCCGCCGATGAAGTCTTCAAGCTTGGCCCGCGGCACCCCGGCCATTTCCGGCGTGACGCGCGCGGCCTTCAGCGTGAATTCGCCGATTTCGTTTTCCTCAACCCGCGCCACCACCGATTCGCCGGTGGTGGTCAGCTCGTCGATGCCATCTGTCCCGTGCACCACGAAAGCGCGCCGGGCGCCCAACTCGGCGAGCGTGCGGCCGACCAGCAGCACCTTACTCGGCGCCAGCACGCCGATCACCTGCGTGCGCGCGCCGGCGGGATTGGTAAGCGGACCACACAAATTGAATATGGTGCGAAACCCCAGCGCTTTGCGCAGCGGCCCGACCACTTTCATCGCGGGATGATAGAGCGGCGCGAAGAGAAACATGAATCCCGTTTCGCGCAGGCATTCGACGGCCAGCTCTGGACTGAGGTCGATGGGCACGCCGAGGGCTTCGAGCACATCCGCCGCGCCACAGCGCGAAGTGATGGCGCGATTGCCATGCTTGGCCACGCGCGCGCCCGCCGCCGCGGCCACCAGCGCCGCGCCCGACGAGATATTGAATGTGAGCGGCCCGCCGCCCCCCGTGCCCACCACGTCGACCAGTTCCTCGCGCTCTTCCGCAGTGAGCGGAACGGGCATGACGTGGCGGCGCATCACGTCGACGAAGCCTGCGAGCTCCGGCGCCTGCTCGCCGCGCGTGGCCATCACCGCCAGCAGCGCCGCCGTTTCCACCTCGGGCGCATCGCCGGCCAGAATCTGCTCCAGCACGCCGGCCGCCTGTTCGCGCGTGAGCGCCGCGCCGTCTTCAGCCATGAGCTTGAGCAATTCCTTCAGGGAAGCCATATTTCTCTATGGTAACGGCGCGTCTCGGATCGCGGGCGTTTGCCGCTGCCTCGGCCAGCAAGATAGTATGGGATTTGCCGCTGCTACGGTCTCGCTGGACGAGCCGCAATCAGTTCCCGGCGTCAAAGTCCTTTCTGAACAGCGGACGGGCGGTCCATCCATCATGAAAATTCACGAATACCAGGCTAAGGAAATCCTCGCGAAATATGGCGTGCCCGTGCCCCGGGGCGAAGTGGCCAACACGCCGGAAGAAGCTTCCGCCGTGGCGCGCAAACTTTTTGCCGAGGGCGCCAAGGGCGTCGTGGTCAAGGCGCAGATTCATGCCGGCGGGCGCGGCAAAGGCGGCGGCGTAAAAGTGGCGCGCACCCGCGATGAAGCCGACGAACACGTCAGGAACATCCTGGGCATGCAACTGGTGACGCACCAGACCGGCCCGCAAGGGCAGAAGGTGCAGCGCCTGCTCATCGAAGAGACTGCGGCCATAGATCGCGAGCTCTATCTCGGCATCGTGCTCGATCGCGCGGCGGGCAAGCTGGTCTTCATGGCTTCGCAGGCCGGCGGCATGGAGATTGAAGAGGTCGCCGCGAAAACGCCTGAGGCCATCTTCAAGGAGACCATCGATCCGGCAGTGGGATTCGGCGCATGGCAGGCGCGCAAACTGGCCTTCGCTCTCGGACTCAAACCCACGCAGATCAACCAGGCGGTGGGCTTCTTCCAGAGCCTCTATAAAGCCTTCGTCGAAACCGACGCGTCGCTGGTCGAAATCAATCCGTTCATTACCACGAAGGACGACAGGCTCTTCGCACTCGACGCCAAGATCAACTTCGACGACAACGCGCTCTTCCGCCACGCCGACATCAAGGCGCTGCGCGATGTGGCTGAAGAAGATCCGCTGGAAGTGGAAGCCAGCAAGTACGCGCTCAATTACATCAAGCTCGACGGCTCGATCGCATGCATGGTCAACGGCGCCGGCCTGGCCATGGCAACCATGGACATCATCCAGTACGCCGGCGGCAGCCCTGCGAATTTCCTCGACGTAGGCGGCGGCGCCACGCAGGAGCAAATCGAGCACGCCTTCGAAATTCTGCTCAGTGACGCGCATGTGAAGGCGATCTTCATCAACATATTCGGCGGCATCTTGCGCGTGGACCGGCTGGCAACGGGCGTTGTGGCAGCGGCTAAGAAGCTCAACGTCAAAGTGCCCATCGTGCTGCGTCTGGAAGGAACGAATGTGGAAGAGGGGCGGCAAATTCTCAAAGATTCGGGGCTCAATTTCCAAGTCGGCGCAACCATGAAGGAAGCGGCGGAGCTGGTGGTGAGAGCAGCGAAGACTTAGCTTTTAGCTTTTAGCTCTTAGCTCTTAGCTCTTAGCTCTTAGCTAAAGACACGTTGACTTGGACGGGAAAGTAAGATGCCGCAAGATTTTCATGATTTGACGGTATGGCAACGGGCGATCGATCTAACCGTGGTGATTTACAAGTTGACGCAAAAGTTCCCAAAGGAAGAAACTTTCGGTCTAGTTTCGCAACTGCGTCGTGCCGCTGTTTCAGTGGCGAGCAATATTGCGGAAGGACGAGGAAGACTTAATCCCGCGGAATTTCGGCAATTCCTCGGCATTGCCCTTGGGTCGACGTTTGAAGTTCAGACGCAGCTTGTTGTAGCAAGAAAGCTGGCGATGGGAAATGAGAGAGCAATCGATGAAGCTGCAGCTTTGGGCAACGAGGTTTCCAAGATGCTCACGGCATTCATCAACAAGCTGGGCTCAGGGGCTAAAAGCTAAGAGCTAACAGCTAAGAGCTAGTCCGCAGAAGCTAGGAGCTTTTCAATGGCAGTTCTTGTAAATAACGAGACTCGACTGATCGTGCAAGGCATCACCGGCAAAGAGGGCACCTTCCACGCAAAAGGCTGCGCGGAATATGGAACGAATGTCGTTGGCGGAGTAACTCCGGGCAAGGGCGGAACGACGCATGAAGGCTGGCCTGTGTTCAACACTGTGGCTGACGCGGTGAAGGAGACCGGCGCCAACGCAACCATGATTTTCGTGCCGCCGCCGTTTGCTGCCGATGCCATTCTTGAAGCCGAAGACGCGGGCATTCCGCTCATCGTCTGCATTACCGAGGGCATTCCCACGCTGGACATGGTGAAGGTGTGGGCCCGGCTGAAATGGTCGAAGTCGCGGCTGATCGGGCCCAACTGCCCCGGGGTGATTTCGCCCGGCATGGCCAAAATCGGCATCATGCCCGGCCGCATTCATAAGCAGGGCTCGGTAGGTATTGTTTCGCGCTCGGGCACGCTCACTTACGAAGCCGTGCATCAACTCACGCAGCGCGGCATCGGGCAATCGACCGCCATCGGCATTGGCGGCGATCCCATCATCGGCACCACGCATATCGACGCGCTGCGGCTGCTCAACGACGATCCCGAGACCGAGGCCATCATCATGATCGGCGAGATCGGCGGTTCGGCGGAAGAGGCCGCGGCGGCATTCGTGAAGCAGCATGTGAAGAAGCCGGTGGTCGGGTTCATCGCCGGGCAAACCGCGCCTCCGGGGCGCCGCATGGGCCACGCCGGGGCGATCATCAGCGGCGGGCAGGGAACCGCTGCCGACAAGATGAAAGCGATGAAAGCTGCGGGGATTCATGTGGTGGTTTCGCCGGCGGAGATCGGCGAGACGCTGGCAAAAGTGATTGGCAAAGCGTGAAAGACAGCTTTTAGCTATTAGCTAATAGCTATTAGCTCTCAGTGCGAAGGCCAGCTTGCCTCAGGTGCTTAAATGGACCCGATGAAGGAGCTGTGGACCGGACTCTTTGAACTGCTTACGCCACCTACGGAATTTGGCGACACCGGCTGTTTTACAAACGTCGTTGCTTGGGCAGATGATGCAGACGATTTTCGAGCAAAGGTGTCGAAGATCTTAGAAAAGTATTCCTGGTTCGTGGTGAGCGTTGAGAACTGCGTGACTGTCGCTTGCGTAGAGAACCCTACAGATGAGTTGGCCGGGCAGATCGAAACAGCTCAAACCCGTCCAGACGATTGTGTCCATGGAACTCTTCATTACTTCCCTTCCAAGCCAGTGTAGATGGATTCTGGAGTAGGAAAACTGAGGAATCCCGTTCAGTGCTTCCACTCGCGGCCAGAGCGGTTGCGCACAATTAGAATCAGACTTGCAGGAATTTCATCTTTCAGGAGCACATTTCGTGGCGCAACGCACCTTCAGCATCATCAAGCCCGATGCCGTTCGCAACGGCCATACCGGAGCGATTCTTGCCGAAATCGATAAGGCGGGGTTTCGGCTGGTGGCCATCAAGAAGCAGTCCATCTCCCGCGAGCAGGCCGAGGGCTTTTACCACGTGCACAAGGGCAAAGGCTTCTTCAACGATCTCTGCGCATTCATGTCCTCCGGGCCGCTCTTTCTGATGGTTCTTGAGAAGGACAACGCTATTGCCGATCTGCGCACGCTGATGGGCGCCACCAACCCGGCTAACGCCGCGGAAGGCACACTCCGCAAGAAATTCGCGAGCTCGATTCAGGAGAATGCTGTTCACGGCTCCGATGCCGAAGATACGGCGGCCTTTGAAATCGGCTACTGGTTTGCAGGGCACGAACTTCTCTAAGTATCCGGGTCAGCCCTGGCTCATAAAGGCATGCGCCCAAGTTTGGATCCGCGCAACGGCGGATTTGCGGCAACCCTGGACTGCGTCCGGCTGCCGCTACGCTCCCAATAAAGGGGCTCGGCAACGCAGCCCGCGTCAAGGTAAGATTCTGGCTACACGGCTGGCTGAATCGTTAGCGCCATCGTGACCCCTGTTGCCGGCGTTTTCCCCCGACGCGCTCTGGCCGGCCCGATCAGTTGCCTTCGCGTCAAGCAGGTGCGGAAGTTTGCGGATCGCTGCGAGCGACCGGAGGTCTGGAGTTGAAGTACTGGCGCGAAACTAGAATCGTTCTGGCCGCAATATTCCTGCTTGCATCATCCCTTGCTCCGGCGCAAAACAGGCCCGCACCGCAATACGCTAGTGCTCCGTCTGCAACCGCGATTCGGTTCAATCGTGAGCTGCCAGGAACCCTGACAGCGAATGCTCTCCTGACAGCAAGTCACGATCGCGCCGACTACTCCATTGTCTCTGCCAATCCTGCCGCCGCACTCAGGACTATGCAGCCGCCGCCTAACACCGAATACGCCGCCCAGGGCATGCATCTGGACCTCAGCCAGTTTTTCGCGGCGATGGACCGGCCGGCACCGCAGACTGGCAATCACCCCGAGGAAGAGCCCGGCCGTTACAGCATCAAAGGCCTGCTGTGGCAGTCGCTGGCATTTACCGGGGTCGAAAACGGATATCGCCTGGCTACCGACCACTATCTCCGCCATCTGCTCGCTGACGGGCCGTTCTGGCACGACTACTTTGCGTCGATGCAGCACTGGGACATGACGCGCTGGTCCGACGGCGACAGTTTTGTCGTCGACGACATCGGCCATCCCATGCAGGGCGCGGTCTCCGCATTCATTGAAATTCAGAACAGCCCCAGCCAGCGGGTGCTGCGCCTGAGCAGGTCGAAAGCGTATTGGCGCAGCCGGTTTCTGGCGCTGATGTGGGCCACGGTCTTCAGCACGCAGCAGAAAATTGGCCCGCTGGGGGAAGCTGCCATCGGCAACGACGGAGGATTTACTTACACGCCGGGCTGTGAATTCAACTGCCCGGTTCCTCCGGGAACGATCCCAAAATATCTCAACAACACCGGCTGGACGGACTTCATCATGACCCCCGCCGGGGGCACAGTGTGGGTGGTCTTCGAGGATTTTCTCGATCGTGAAGTGAGCGACCGTGTGCAGGATGCGCATCCCGATTCGGTCTTTCCCCTGATACTGCGCGGAGCACTGAATCCCACGCGGGCCATGGCCAATCTCATGCGCTGGCGTACGCCGTGGTATCGGGATTTCCAGCACTACAACGCCGATTGGCACATCACGCCCGGCATCCACTTCGATAATGAGGATGCCGTCAGCCGCGCGCCGCGCTATGAGATTTTTCCCCACTTCGACGCCATCTCGCTGCCGGTGAATACGGCGACCTGCACGGGCTGCAGGCAGATGCTTCCCGGCTACGGAGTCGGGTTTGCGGCGCGGCTCACTCGGTGGATCGATTTCGATTCGGACGTGAATTATCACTCCGGCGCCAGCCCGGTGCCATCAGACCGCGCCGGCGGCAGCATGGTGATGGGCACCTTCGGTTTGCGATCGGGCCTGCAATACGCTCATTACGCGGTGAAGGCGGCGGTGCGGCCCGGCTTCGTCTCTTACGGCAATGCTTATGAAAGCACGCCGGTCGCTGGAGGCCCCACGCCGCAGACCGGCCGCATCACCCATTTTGCCGCCGCCGTGGCCGTCAACGCCGACTACGATATCGCCCGCCATTTTGCCCTGCGCGCTGTCTTCGGAAATACTCCAGTGCGCTACCGCGACAACTACACGCAGTTCGGCACGGGCGTGGGCACGCCGCCGTATCTCAACTGGCTCTCGCACCAGGTCTTTCTTACCAACGAGAACTGGGCATATCAGACCGGCGTTGTCCTGCGCTTCTGAGGCGGAGCGAATTTACGCGGCCGAAGCCTCATCCGTGTGCCTGCCGCGGGTCAGCAGGTAGTAGACCACCGGCGTGACTACGAGGCTCAGCACCATGGAGATGCACAAACCACCGATGACGGCGATGGCCAGAGGCTGAAGCATTTCCGAGCCCGATCCGATAGCGAATGCCAAAGGCAGCATGCCACACACCGCCGCCAGCGCTGTCATCACGATGGGCCGCAGCCGGCGTTGCGCCGCGTGCATCATCGCGTCCTCCGGCGATGCGCCTTCGGCGCGATATTTCTCGTCGGCATCGAGCAGCAAAATGCCGTTTTTGGCCACAATGCCGATGACCATGATCAGACCCATGAAAGAGGCCACGTTGAAGCCGGTGCCGGTGATCAGCAGCGCGAAAATCACGCCGGAAATGGACAACACCGAAGAGGCCAGAATCGACGTCGGAGCAGGGAAGTTGCGGAACTCGGTCAGCAGCACTCCGAAAACGAGCATCAGCGCCAGCAGCAAGACGCGCAGCAGATCGGCGAAGGACTTCTGCTGCTCCTGATACGTGCCGCCGTACACGACGTGCACGGTGGGCGGCAGGTGCAGGCCGGCCACGGTCTTCTGCACCTGGGCCATCACGCCGCCCAGGTTAGAGCCTTCAAGACCTGCGGTCACTACCACCTGCCGCTGCATATTTTCCGTCAGCACTTCGTTCTGAGGCGGCAGTTGCTGGATGGTGGCCAGCGAGCCAAGCGAGGCCAGGTGTCCCGACGCGCTGTTGAAGACGTTGTTGCGGATGGCGTCAAACGATGAGCGGGCTTCCGGCCCCAGGCGGATGCGAACCGTATATGGCCGGCCATTTACGATGACCGGGTTGCTGGTCGGGATCCCATCCAGAATTGAAGTTGCATCGTCGGAAACTTCAGTTGGCGTAAAGCCCAGGCGTGCCGCAATCACGGGATCGACGTCGAAACTCGTGGCCGGGCCGCTGATGGTGCTGTCGATTCCGTTGTCCACGTCGACGACACCGTCAATCTTTCCAATCGCGTCGCCGACCGCGGGAGCCGCCTTGCTCAGCTCCGCGGGATCTTCAGAAAACAACTCCACCTGGATGGCCTGGGGCGCATTCGACAGATCGTTGATGTTGTCCTGCAGAACCTGCGTCAATTCGATGTCAAGCTCCGGCTCCGATGCTTTGACCCTGTTGCGCGCCTCGTCCATCACCTCCCACACCGACCGGCTGCGATGCAACTTCAGCTTAATCGTGAAATCGCCGGTGTTGGCCTCGGTCACCGCGGCAAGGCCCATCTGCAATCCGGTCCGGCGGGAGGTGTTTTCGACTTCCGGAATCGATCGCAGAATCCGCTCCACGTGCTCCAGCACGCGATTGGTCTCCTGCAGCGAACTGCCCGCCGGCATAATGTAGTCGAGAATGAATCCGCCTTCGTCCATATCCGGCAGCAGATTGGTCCCCAACCCCTTGAAACCAGCCCAGGTCGCAACCACAAGCAGCACGCATGCCAATCCCAGCCACAACGGCTTGGCCAACGCCCACTCCAGCACGCGCCGGTGAACGCGCAGGACGGCCCCCATGATGCGTCCGGTAGAATGCTCACCGTGCGGGTCGCCCTTGTGGGCTCGATCGGCGCGGTCGTGAAGCAGCAGCAGACTCAGGCCCGGCGTCCAGGTCAGCGCCAGCGCCAGCGAGGTCAGCAGCGCCGCCGTCATGGTGATGGCCAGGGCGCTGAAGAACGATCCGGTCACGCCACTGACGGAAATCAGCGGCAGGAAAACCACGACCGGCGTCAGCGTGGAGCCGAGCAATGGCTTGGTCAGCTCCTGGAGCGCATTCCGTACCGCCCTCATGCGCGGCTCGCCCTGATCGCGATGGAGCACGATGTTCTCCACCATCACGATGGCGTCGTCGATTAACAGCCCGATGGCGGCAGCGAGCCCGCCGAGAGTCATCAGGTTGAAGCTCTCACCAAGCAGCCACATCGCCAGAATGGTGATGGCCACCGTCACCGGGATGACCAGGCCTGCGATGAGCGAAGAAGTCCAGTCGCGCAGAAAAAGGAACAGCACGCCGCAGGCCAGAACCAGGCCGATGATGATGGCATCGCGCACGCTCTTGATGCTTTCGCGCACCAGTTCCGACTGATCGTAGAAAGGCTCGAGCTTTACTCCTGCCGGCAGCTTGGTGCGCAGGAATGCCACCTCTTTGGCCACGCCGTCGGCCACGGCCACCGTGTTGCTGCTTGGCTGGCGGGCAATATTCAAGAGCACCGCCGGCCTGCCGTCCGCCGTCACCGTGGTATAGACCGGCTCCACCGATTTCTTCACCGTGGCCACATCGGAGACGTGGACTGGCGCGCCGGCTGCCGTCGTCTTCACCACCAGCTGACCCAGATCTCCCGCGCCATGCACTTCTGTTCTCACCAGGCCGAGGATCAGTTGGTGGTTGGCCTCGTACAAGCCGGGCGATTGAACGATATTCGACGCCTGCACCGAGCTCACCAGATCACTGATGGTGACCCCTGCGTTCTGCATCAGCGCCAGATTGGGCGTGACGTGAAATTCCGGCACCTCGCCGCCCTGCACAATCACCGAGCTCACGCCGGGCACGCGGTTCAAGGGCGGCATCAGTTGATAAGTAGCAAGCTCCCATAGCTGCGTCGGGGGCACAGTATCGGAGGTCAGGCTGTAGCCGAGAATAGGAAAGGTGGCGAATGTCAGCCGGTGCGTGGTGATGTGGGCCGTGGCGGGAAGTTCCTGCTGAACCTGGGCGAGCTCTTTGTTCACCAGCAGCAGCGACTGGATCATATCCGAATTCCAGGAGAAAAACAGGTCGATTTCAGCCGATCCGCGACTCGTAATCGTACGCACTTTCACCAGTCCCGGCACCGAGTTAACCGCTTCCTCGATGGGCCGCGTGATGGTCACCTGCATCTGCTCGATCGGCGTTACCCCGTTGTCGACGCCGATCACCACGCGCGGGAAATTTGTCTCCGGGAAAACCGAGATGGGCACCCGGAACATGAAATACACGCCGGCGACGGTCAGGACGATGGCAAAAAAGATGATCGTCCGCGTGGTGCGCGCCAGCCAGAAGGGCTTCTCCGCGGCGCTGCGCTCGCGAACGCCAATCTCTCGCTCTTCTGTGCGCATCAGTCCGCACCTCCGCCCTTGTCGTCGTCGGCGTCGGCCGGCTTGACCTCGACCTTGGTCCCCTTATCCAGCGCATAGCCGCCGGTCGTGATCACGTTGTCCGAGACGGCGATCCCGCTGGTCACCTGCGCATCCTCCTGGTTCACGATGCCCAGCGTCACCGGCTTCTTCTGTGCCGTTCCGTCGCTGCCCACCACCATCACGAATTTGCTTCCGTCGGTGTCCGTCTGAACCGCGTTGACGGGAATTGTCAACGCATCGTTCGCGCTCCGCCCGGTGATAGAGGCCTTGACCGGCGTGCCCGCCTTCAACTCCCCCTTGCGGTTTTCGATCTTCAGCCAGATCTCCACCGTGGTGCTTCCGGGATCGAGAGCCGGGCTGATCATCGCAATCGTCGCCGGGACCGGCTTGTCGACGCCCGGTGCCGTGATGGTCGCCTTGCCGCCCACCTTCAGCTCCTGCGCCTGGTTCTGCGCGATGTGCGCCTTGGCAATCATCGTCGTCGTATCCATCACCGTCAGCAGCGGTGTGCCAGCCGTCGCCGTTTCACCGGCAAAGAGCGGCCGCTCGGCAACCACGCCGTTGATGGGGCTGCGAATCTCCGAGTAGGCGACCTGCGCCTGCGCTCCCTGGTACTTGCCTTCGGCCGAAGTCAACTGCCCCTTGGCCTGTTCGATGGCCGCCTTTTGGTTCACCCTCTTCACCGCATTCAGATGCTTCTCCGCGGTGTCGTAGGCGCCCTGGGCCTGCACCAGTGCGGTCTTGGCCGTGTCCAGGTCATGTTGCGCAATCGCGCCCTGGGCAAGCAGCTGGGTGCGGCTCTTTACGATGTCTTCGTTGAGCTTCAGATTTGCCTGCGCCTGATCAGCCGCCGCCTGCGCCGCCAGCTCATCCTCGGGAATTTGCGACTGCGTAGCCGTGGCGTAGGCTCCCTGCGCCGCCTCGTATGCGCCTTTGCTGTCCATGGCCGCGGCGCTGAGGTCCTTGTTCTCAAGGGTCGCCAACAGTTCGCCGGTGTGCACCTTGGCTCCCCGCTGCACGTAGAACTTTTGCACCGGGGCGGTGATCTTGGGAACAATCGCCGCCTGCGCCACCGGAAAAAGCACCGCATCGGCATCGATATGTTCGGCGATCGTGCCCCGTTCGGGATGCTCCGCCTGCACCGACACCACGGTCGCCGGCGGCGCCTCCTTTTTGCACCCGGAAAAGACCAGCAGCGGCACCGCCGTGCCGATTGCCAGCGCCCAGCGCAGTTTCGTGCGCGGAAGAAGACTCTCTGTCCTGGAAGGGCACGACTTCAATCGTGCCGAAAACACCGCAAAATGGAGCGAGGGCTTTAGCCCCTGAGGCAAGTTGCCGATCAAGCCGCTGGGCTCCCCGCTCCTTACTCGAATCGCACGTATCTTCGTCGTTCTCATTCCCTACCTGACCCCTGTCAGCGTTTGCAATTGAGCAAGCGCGTTTTCATAGCGAACCCGGCCGTCTTCGCGTGCGTTTTCCGCGGTTACGTAGGCATTCTGCGCATCCACAACTTCGATCACCAGCGCCTCGCCATCCTTGTAGCGCAACTCGCTGAGGCGCAGGCTCTCTGCGGCGTCGCTGACGCTCTGGTCCAGCGATTGCAGCTCCTGCTGCGCCGTTTGCGCGGTCGAGTAAAACTCCTGCAAGCTGGCAATCAACTGCCGTTGCGCCGCGCTCAGCGCCACCCGCGCCACATCCCGCTGGATCTCGCTCTGCTTCACTTTGTGCTCAGTCGAGAACCAGTCCCACACGGGCAGATTCACGGTGAAGGCCGTCGAGTAGCCCAGGTTACGCGCCCGGGTGCCGGCAAAAGGACCACCGGTGATGAGCGGGCCATTGGTGGCGAATTCATTGGCATCGATGCCGTAGGTCACATTAAGACCCAGGCTCGGCAAGAGCGCCCCGCGCGCCGCCATCACGTCCGCACTGCTCTGGTCCAGGCTGGCAAGCGCGCTTTTCAACTGGGGGTTGTTTTTTGCCGCGGCTGCCTGCACGTCAGGCAAGGGCGCAAGGGGAACGATCGCGTCCGAAGCCTGCAGAGTGTACGCCGTGCGCGGATCAGTGAACAACAGCACGCCCAGGTCCAGCCGGGCGGTTTGCGCCGCCAGCTTCGCGTCTTGCAGGCCGCGCCACTGCTGCTGTTCCGTAAGCTGCGCCTTGATCACGTCAGCGTGCGCGGCTTCGCCCAGCTTCTCCCGGTCCGAAGTGATTTTGGTGAAATTCGCGGCGTCCTGCCATGCCTGCTGCGCAATCGCCGTCTTGTGGTCGGCGGCCAGCGACCCGTAGAAAAGCGCCGTCACCGTCGCCACCAGCCCGCGGCGCGCAATTTCCAGTTGCGCCCGCGCCACTGCTGCCGCTGCATCTGCCTTGCGCAGCGCCGCCAGCCCGGAAAAGCTGAGCGTTTCGTCTACGATGCCCTGGTCGAGATATTCCCGCGGCCGAGAGTCGTTGGCAACGAACTTGGGGTTGGGTGAATTCACGCCTTCTCCACCCTCGGCATAGATCCCGTTTGGTTGTGTATAGATGCCCTGGCTGAAAAGACGCGCATTGGGCAGCAGGCCGGCGCGGGCAATCGAGCGATCGAGGCCCGCAGACTGGCTGGCCGCCCGCGCCGCCGCAAATGCCGGCTCATTCGCTTCTGCCCGCTTGATCGCCTCGTCGAGGGTAATCGTCACCGGCGGGTTCGCAGCCGGTTCGCCACTGGCGGAGCTTTGTGGCGCCTCCGGCGGCGCCTGGCAACGGGCCGGAGCGGCGGCTGTCACCGTCCAGACCAGATACGCCATTACCACTCCCACCGAAAAGACGCGGACTGGTTTTCCGCCCTGCGGGCCGTCCTTGCAAATATTCACAGTTTGCAGCATACAAACCCAACCTTAATCTGGCCTGAGTCGTACATAAAAAGGACTATATATTGGCGAGCCAGGAATCCGGCCGCAGCTCTCAGAACGGCCGAAACCGTTCTTGAATTCGATAGCTCGACAGCCTGAATGCACCGTCAATGGAGCCGAGGAGTTATTACGTCCTCGAAAGCAGAAATCAAATCCGGATGGAATCTGCTCTTAACCGGGTGTATTTTCTCGCCGCTTTCCACGCTCCCGCCCCATCCGCCTCTGCGATACTGTTTGTGATGCCTATCGATGACCTGCAGCAAGCCGCACAGAAGATAGCCGGGTTCCTGAATCATCTGAATCAACTCGGTGGCATGCGCCTGAAGTATCGCATCACGGCTGGGGACGGCGCGCGCGACCCTGAGGGCCTGGAAGCACGCCAGATCTATGTCGAACTCGCCGGACCCGACGTTCCCCTGGTGGTGCAGCACAATGGCGAGCTGCTGCGGGCCCTGGAGACTATCGCCGCGCAGATGCTGCGCCTCGATCCCCGCGAGCATGACCTGGTCAGTTTCGATGCCGGAAATTTCAAAGCTCTGCGCGCGCAGGAACTCCGCATGTCAGCCGAAACTGCCGCGGAAAAGGTCCGCTCCACCGGAGTGCCTTATGCGTTTCCGCCCATGAACTCCCGCGAGCGCCGCCTGCTGCACCTGGCCTGCCGCGAGCTTGAGGGCGTGGAAACCGCCAGCAGCGGCGAGGGTCCCAATCGATACCTCGTCGTCTTCCCGCAAGGCAAAACCGATCTACCCGTAGCCGCGCCGGTCAAGCCACGCAGCTTCGGCCGCCGGTAGCGGGACAGTTCGTTGTCCAGTTCACAGTCCGTATTTCATGGCTGACAGCTAACGGCGCCGTACTCCCTTCGTCCCTTAGTCCCTGTTCCCTGCTTCTCGATACATTCCCCGCGCACGCACAAACTCAGCTACCGGGTCCGGCAGCAGCTTCGGCTCTTGCGGCGCGAGCGCTCCCGCCCGAAACTGCGCCCGAATTTCTGAGGCGCTGATCTCCACATCCAGATCCGGCAGCAGATAAAAGGGTGCGCGCGCGCCCGACGCGTTCGCAATCGAGTAGCAGCGCACTTCGATCCCCGCGGAATTCTTTCCCGCGCAATCCGCCGGCGCCATGGTCACACCCTCGGGCAATGCTGCGCGCAGGTCGTCGAGCCGCTGCCCGGGCCGCGAGGCCACAATCAGCGGCGCCACAAATGGAATTTCCGCTGCCCGATGCCAGCGCCGCAGGCTGACAAACGAATCGGCCCCCATCAGGAAAAAGAGCGTGCACCGCGCAGGAAGTTCCTCGCGGAGTCGCGTCAAGGTATCAATAGAGTAGTTCGGCGTGCCCGTTGCTGTGGGCGCGTCGGCAAGTGAGAGACTCATTCCCCGCTCCCCCGCGATGGCGAGGCGCGTCATGGCTACGCGATCGTCGAAGCTCGCCGTCGATCCCTGGATTTTGAGCGGCTGCGTGCCTACCGGCGCAAACAACACCGCGTCCAGGCGCAATGCCTCGCGCGCCGCACGCGCCACCGCCAGGTGCCCCAGGTGCGGCGGGTCGAAGCTGCCGCCGAAGTAGGCCACCCGGGCGCCTGCGCGAATTGGCTCGTCCATGGGTAAATCCTATCGCGCCGTGGCATCTCTCCAGCGCGCGTTATCCTGAATGTGACCATGCGTTACCTGATTGCAGCGCTCGCTCTGGCCGGCGTAGTGGTGTCGGCGCTGGCTCTTCACGTTCATTACGTAACCGGAGTGCAGCCTTGCGACATCAATGCCCACTGGGATTGCGGCATCGTCAACCACAGCTCTTTCGCCATGCTGGGTCCCATCCCGGTGGCGCTCATCGGCATCATCGGCTACCTGATCCTGGGCGTTCTGGGCTTTATCCGGCAGCGGTTCTGGCTGGTGATCGCCGTCTTCGCCGGCTTCTGCTTTGCGCTGCGGCTTTCCTTCATTGAAGAGTACGCGCTCGAGGTCTGGTGCCTCTATTGCGTCATCTCCCAGGGCATCATTGCGCTATTGTTGTTGCTCAGCCTGGGCTGGCTGGGCAGAGATTATTACCGCAACAGAGGCGGCCGCCGCGCAGCCTGATCGAAGCCCTGCACCTTCGCGCCTCTCCGAACACTGACCACGGACTCCTGTTTACTTCCCGCTGATAAACTTGTATTCAGATCGATGGGTAGCCACTGGTATGCGCGCTGGATGTATAGCTGGGAAACGCGGCTCACCACGCGCGATGAAAACCGCGTAGTTCGCCCCCTGGAATGGGGCTTCGACTGCATCGCGCCTTTCCTCAGGTCTCACGGCTTCGCTGGCGCAATTCCCGCGCCCGATTCCCTCCACGACAACGCCGCTGCCGAAGCCGCGATGACGCGCATCAACGAGCTGCTCATTGAAAAGAGCCGCGAGTTCTTCGGCTATCAACGTCCCACCGACTTCCGCCTGGAAGAGCGCCATCCGCAGCTTTTTCCCACCAATGTGCGCCCTGAGACATTGGCACGCGATGCCAGGCTGCGCCGTCAGGCTGCAGACGGCGATCTGGAGCCGGCCACCTTTCTCCGCTTCACTTCGCCGGAGCGCACGCCTTTCGCAGATAACGATATGGTCAATGCGCGCTGGTTTCCCGCACCTGCGCATCGCGATCTTGCGCGCCCCAGGCAGGCCATGGTCGTGCTGCCGCAATGGAACGCCGACGGCTTCAGCCATAACGCGCTTTGCCGCGCCTTCAACCGCATGGGCGTTTCCGCATTGCGCCTTTCGATGCCGTATCACGACATTCGCCGCCCCGAGGAGCTGGAGCGCTCCGATTACGCGGTCAGCGCCAATATCGGCCGCACGCTTTCCGCCTGCCGCCAGGCGGTAGTCGACATCCGCTGCTGCATCGACTGGCTCGAAGAGCAGGGCTACGAGCACTTCGGCGTGCTCGGCACCAGCCTCGGCTCCTGCTACGCATTTTTGGCCAGCGCCCACGATGCGCGCATCCGCGTGAACGCCTTCAACCACGCTTCCACTTCATTTGGCGACGTAGTCTGGACGGGGCAGAGCACGCGCCATATCCGCAAGGCCGTGGAGCAGGCCGGGCTCACCCAGGAGCGCCTGCGCGCGCTGTGGTCCGCCATCAGCCCCATAAGTTATTGGGACAAATTCGCCAGCGCCGAAGCCGCCGGTTCGCAGAAGCGTGTGTTGCTCGTCTACGCCGACTACGACCTGACCTTCCCGCGCCAATACTCGTTGCAAGTCGTCGATGCTTTCCGCCGCCACGGCGTCAACTTCGAGCCGCGCGTGCTGCCCTGCGGCCACTACACCACCGGCGAGTTCCCATTCAGTTATCTCGATGGCTGGCACCTGGGCAGTTTTGTATACCGCGCATTCAAGGCGCTGCGCGGAGAAAAGGCCGCTGCAACGCGGCAAACTGAGTCCGCCAGACCCACCGCCATTGAAGAAAAATCGGCGTAAAGCTTGCCGAGATCCAAAGCTATGCGATACGAAGCATTTCCCGGGCGCTGCTTATCAGCTTTCCCTGTGTCTGAGGCAACGGGAGCTGATAGCTAAAAGCTGAAAGCTGCTTTATCGCACCTGAGTCAGGTTCATCCGCAACAATTTCGCCGGATCGAGATACGCGTTCCCCCAGCGCACCGCCCAATGCAGATGCGGCCCGGTCACGCGCCCCGTCGCCCCGCTCAGCCCCAGCAGTTGTCCCTTGACCACGTGCTCGCCCTCATGCACATCGATCTTGCTCAGGTGCATCGCAATCGTGTACAGCCCCAGCCCGTGATCGATGACCACGCAGTTGCCTTCGAAGTAAAGCTTCTCGGCGAGCAGCACTACCCCGCTGTTGCTGGCGTGCACCGGCGTGCCCGTGTGCGCGCGAAAATCCATGCCCTTGTGCACGCTAGCCAGCTTGCCGTTGAAGGTGCGCTGCGTGCCGAAGCTGTCGGTGGGCGCGGCATGCACCGGCGCGCGAAAATCTCCGCTCCACAAGCGCTGCGGAGCGCTCGCCGCGAAAATCTTCTTCTTCAGCGCAATCTCGAATTCAATCTGCTTCAGCTCGGCCGGATTGGGCTCAATAAATCGCGGAGCCACGGATAATGCAGCCGAGCGGTAATGCGCCGGCAGAATTGCCACCGTCCGGCTCAGGTCGCGCTCTTCCCCATTTGCCAGATGCGCGTGGATCGCGAGCGTTGAAGGCCCCACCGGCGCCACCACATCCACGCCGGCGAGCGCATACCAGCCATCAGCGCTGCGAAAGAATTCCAGCTTCTGGCCCAGCCATTCGCCGTCGAGTTTTGCGCTCGCCGGCTCTTCTACGCGGATCAGTTCCGGCGATCCCGCCACCACCGCGGCCGGTGTAACGCTCACCACCGGCGCTGCGGGCTGCGCAAAAGTAATGGCCGCCGTAAGCACGGCGACCACAATGAAACCGACCACGCCCGGCATGCCAATTCGCCTCATGAATTCAGCATACCGGGACGAACGCAATTCGCGTCCTGCTGCTTGCCTTTAGAGAAGAACTGGGTGCCCCAGGTCTCGATGTTGAGACCTGGGATTGGAAGGCCAATTCAAATTTCGACAGAAACCAGCGAACTACTTCGGTGCGTTCCTGCCGTTATGTTTCTGCCGGTAAATTTGCCGGCTGGAGCCATTCTGTCGGCGGTTGATGTTGTGCCGCTCCTGCGGAGTGAGCCTGCCGCCATTGGCCGCGCGATCCGTGGCGATATGGCGGTTGACGTTCTGCTGGCGATTTTCCGCATGAGCAGCCTCGCCTGCCGTCATCGATCCGTTGCGGATGCCGTTGGCGATGCGGTCCTGCTGATTCTCGCGCCGCTGGCCTACTTCGTTCTTGCCGAAGTGCGCCTGCGAGGCATTGTGCTTGTCGGTGTAAATCGACTTGCTGATGTTGTTCTGCTGCCGGTTCACCTGCCGCCGCTCCTGCGCGGTCAGCTTGCCGCCGTTAGCGGTGCGGTCGGCATGAATCTCGCGGTTCACATTGGCCTCGCGCCCCTCGATGCGCTTGGTTTCGCCGGCCGTCATCTGCCCCGATTGCACGCCGTTGGCGATGCGCTGCTGCTGATCGCCGCGCCGGTCGTTGACGGAGCCTTCTTTAGGTTGGTTGCTGTTAGTCTGGGCCGAAGTCTGGCTTAGGGGAACGAAAGCCATTCCCGCCGCAACCGCGGCGCCCAGTGCGAAAGTCAGGAACCTCCTGCTCATGGAAAACCTCCACGGACCTGAAGTTAAATTGTCTTCGGCCCATGGTGAATCGAAACCCGGAGGCGGGAGAAAGTTGTTGGGGACTTTTCAATTTGCAATCCGGTATCAGAACCCTCTGCAGATTACGGCGCTCATAACGCAAGAGTGAGATGCGGATATTTGTCGGAAGTACGTATTTACCCGATGCGCCATCGATCGGTAGTTTCCGGTCAGCCAACCACGCACCGACTGTTCGGAATTCACAATGCAGTCTCCGCTTGCGCTGTCTTCCTGAGGCGAAGCCGAAGGATCCGCGGTTGCTCTTTGGGGAAAGGTCACGACCAAACGGCCTCGAGTTGTTATGTTTCGAGATGTTCAGCGAATTTGAGCAGTTGCTCTGGAAGACAACCAAAGTCCAGAGCAATCTCCGGGCTGCTAACAGTGTCGTGTAACGCTTCACCCATCATCGCCAAAAGATCATGGAAGCCTTCGGGCAAGTCTTGCTCTGTCCAATGGTGCTCCTCCCAATCGTCGGAGCAAAAAAACAGATCAACCGTCCAACAGTTTGCGTTGGTTCGGCCTTCATCATTGAGGTATCGAAGCAGTTCGACAAGACTATTCTTCAACGCCTGCAAATCGACAGGATTCGCGCTGAAATCGTTATAGACACGGTGCAAGAGTGGCCTTAAATTTGCTGAAACTGCTTCCCCATCTCGCGTTTTAGCGATGGAAATCCAAAGCCGTTCAAAGCCCTTCATATTCAGCTCCCGAGCCATTTGAAAGATACCAGAGATGGGTCCTGGGAGAATGACCGCCTATGCTGAAGCTTGCCGAAGGCACTTTGAAGCCCGGGTTCGGTGTCTCTCAAGGCGAAAAGCAGCCGCAGATGTTTCGCTCCGGTCGCCGCGGCGACCTGCGCTCAACATGACAGCCGCTTCTTGATTCGAATTCGCCCCGCGGCAAAGATGAACAGGCCGCAGTGCCGGTCCAACCCGCTCTTGCCGTAAAATCTCAATATGACCGACCGCATGTCCCTCCCGCTCGCCCAGGCCGACCCCGACGTAGCCGCCGCCCTCGATCGTGAAACCGTGCGCCAGCACGAGGGCCTCGAAATGATTGCCAGCGAGAACTTCGTCTCCGAAGCTGTGCTGGAAGCGGCCGGTTCCACCTTCACCAACAAATATGCCGAAGGCTACCCGGGCCGCCGCTATTACGGCGGCTGCGAGTACGCCGACGTGGTCGAGAACCTGGCCCGTGACCGCGCGCGCCAACTCTTCGGCGGCGAGCACGTCAATGTGCAGCCGCACTCCGGGTCACAAGCCAATGCTTCCGCTTATGCAGCCGTCCTTCAGCCCGGCGACACCATTCTCGGACTCGACCTTTCGCACGGCGGCCACCTTACCCACGGTCACCGCCTCAGCTTCAGCGGCAAGCTTTACCGCACCACCTTCTATCACGTGCGCCGCGACACTGAGACCATCGATTACGACGAGCTCGAATCGATCGCCGAGCAGGAAAAGCCCAAGGTCATCATCGGCGGCGCCAGCGCTTATCCGCGCCTGTGGGATTTCGCCCGCATGCGCCAGATCGCGGACAAAGTGGGCGCGATTTATGTATTCGACATGGCGCACATTGCCGGCCTGGTCGCCGGCGGCGTGCATCCTTCGCCCGTGCCGCACGCGCAGATCACCACCACCACCACGCACAAAACGCTGCGCGGCCCGCGCGCCGGCCTCATCATCTGTACCCAGGAGCTTGCCGCCGCGGTGGATAAGTCCGTCTTCCCCGGCCAGCAGGGCGGCCCGCTGATGCACATCGTCGCCGCCAAAGCTGTCGCGCTCGGCGAAGCGCTGCGCCCTGAATTCCGCACCTATGCCGCGCAAATTGTCGCCAATGCCAAGGCGCTTGCGCAGGCACTGCAGCAGGCCGGCTTCCGCCTCGTCTCCGGCGGCACCGACAATCACCTGATGCTCGTCGACGTATTCGAAAAAGGCATTCTCGGCTCGGAAGCGGAAAATGCGCTGGGCAAAGCCGGCATCACCGTCAACAAGAACACCATTCCTTATGACACCAATCCTCCGCTGAAAGCATCGGGCATTCGCGTGGGCACGCCGGCGCTGACTACGCGCGGCATGAAAGAAGCGCAGATGCGCCAGATTGCCGGCTGGATCGCGAAAGCCCTCGAGCATCGCAACGACGACGCCGTGCTCGATCGCATCCGCGGTGAAGTGGCCGAACTGGCCGCGCAGTTCCCGCTCTACGCCTGGCGGCGCACGCCGGAAGCGGTAAGTGCATAGTCTTACTGGCGCAACTTAGTCCAATCGCAACTCGCTTTCGATTGCCGGGTTCCATCTTATGTGCGTATGATGGATCATCCCGAAATCGATCAAGCGAGTGACCGCGGTTTTCCGCGGGGCCATTCGCTTCGGCGCCTGCGGAAAAAACCTGCCAAGCGCGATCCGCTCCGCCGTTCTCCTAGAGAGATCGCGCTTGAGGAGGTATCCATGCGCACCACGTACCTCGCTCTAGTGGCCATGCTGCTCTTATCTGCGCAGGCTTTCGCCCAGCACGAAGGCCGCTCCGGACAACAAGGCCATTCTCAGCAACAAGCACACAATCAGCAACAAAACCGTAATCAGAAGCCTCCGTCACACGGACCCAAGTCGTATCGGGGCGTGCCGCAGCCGGTCGGGCCGGAACGGAATTTCGGCAGCAAACCCGGCTACCCCAACGCCCCTCACGTGGAAGGCAGAAAATGGGTGGGCCATGACACCGGCCGCGACGATGCTCGTTACCGTGTCGACCACCCATGGGAACACGGGCGCTATTCGGGCGGATTTGGCCCCTCGCATCGCTGGCGACTCGCCGGAGGCGCGCCCTCACGCTTCTGGTTCAACGGCTGGTACTGGAGCGTGGCGCCCGCTGACTTTGGCTACTGCAATGGCTGGCTCTGGGACGCGGATGACATCGTGATCTACAACGACCCCGATCACGTAGGCTGGTATCTCGCCTACAACGTCCGCCTGGGAGCTTACATCCACGTCATGTTCATGGGGACATAACCTGGCGGCAGGGTGGAGTCACTCAAAAGCACGAGGGGGAACAGTCACAAAACCTGTTCCCCTTTTGTCCTATGCCCCCGATCCTGCATCCAACGCATCAGAACTGGGGAGTGTGGATAACTCCGAGAAAGTAACTAACTCATATCTACCAGCAGCACTTGTTTGTAAGTTAACGATTTTCTGAGTTAATCTTGACCTATGGCTATTGACTCCGTTATCGCACAAATCGATGCTGAAATCGCTCGCCTTCATGAGGTGCGCTCGCTGCTTGCCGGCACCGGAAAAGCTTCTGCCCCGGCCCACAATGGAAGAGCCAAAAAGGCTTCCGCCAGGACCGGAACTACCCGACGGAAACGGGTACTTAGTCCCGAGGCGCGCAAGCGTATTGCCGACGCGCAGCGCAAGCGCTGGGCCGCGCAGAAGGCGCGGTCGAAGTAACGTCGATGGGAAACTGAGTTCACCGGATCCACCCATGCGGTCCAATGCCGGGGTGTGCGAACGGCGTATGCTTCGCCAGCTGGAGGCAGCCTCAGGTGTGCGACAGATGGTGAGATTCCGTGTCTCCGTCGTCCTGTCTGCGCGCCGCAGTTATCAGCTCAGGTTAATCTCTCGAAAGCTGCGCGATCGCGATTCTTCCGCCGCAAAATCAGAGCATCTCCGCGGCCTTGCGCCGCGGATCTCAGCAGCACGATTTGGTTTGCGTACGGCGCAATCAGTTCTGGCCGATGCCCGTCATCACCAGCATCCGCGGCTCCGTCATCTCTTCGATCGCCGAGCGGATGCCCTCGCGCCCCAGTCCTGAATCTTTGATCCCGCCGTAAGGCATCGGGTCCAGCCGCCACGTCGGCGTGTCCCCCACGATCAGCGCTCCCACTTCCAGCTCGCGATAGGCGGTCATGATGCGGCCCGCGTCGCGCGTCATCAGCCCGGCCTGCAGTCCGTATTTCGAGTGATTCACTTCGGCCAGCGCCTCTTCGAAATCGTCATATGGCTCCACAACCGCAACCGGCCCGAAAATCTCTTCATCGCGCACCTTCATGCCCGCCTTGGTTCCGGTCATAATCACCGGAGACACGACGGAACCTTTGCGCTCGCCACTGAGTACAATTTTGGCGCCGCCTTCCACCGCTTCTTTCACCCACGCTTCCACGCGCTCCGCGTCGCCGAGCCGGATCATCGGCCCCACATCGGTGGCCTCGTTTCTGGGATCGCCGACCACCAGCTTCTTGGCATCATCGACCATCTTCCACAGAAACGTTTGAAAAATGCTTCGCTGCACAAAAACCCGCTGCACGCTGATGCAAGATTGTCCCGCATAACCAAATGCCGCGTGCGCCGTTCTCAGCGCAGCTTCTTCCAGGTCCGGCCAGTCGCCGTGCACGATGAGCGCCGCATTGCCGCCCAGTTCCAGCACCACGCGCTTGCGCCCGGAATGCATCTTCAGCTCCCATCCCACCTTGGCCGACCCGGTAAAGCTCACCAGCTTGATGCGATCTTCTTTTTCCGCCAGCCACGCCGCGTCGGCATTCTCCAACGTAAGCACCGCCAGCGCTTCTTCCGGCCAGCCGGCCTTCAGAATCACTTCGCCCAGCGCCAGCGCCGTAAACGGCGTCTGCGGCGCCGGCTTCAGGATCACGGGGCACCCCGCGGCAATTGCCGGCGCCACCTTATGCGCCGCCAGGTTCAGCGGAAAATTGAACGGCGTAATGGCCAGGACGGGGCCCACTGGAAAGCGCTGCACCAGTCCCCAGCGGCCTTCGTTGCCCTCCGTCAGATCCAGCGGCAGGCTTTCGCCGCCCACGCGCGCCGCTTCCTCGGCGGCAGTTTTAAATGTCAGCACCGCGCGGTCCACTTCCGCCCGCGCCAGCCGCACCGGCTTTCCGGCTTCGGCGACGATGAGCTGCGCGAAGCGCTCCTTCTGCTCGATCAGCGCCGCCGCCACGTCTTCCAGAATCTCGCGCCGCTTCCACCGCGGCTTGGAGCGCGTGCGCCGCAAACTGGCCCAGGCATGATTCACCGCCTGCCGCGCATCGGCGCGCGTGGCCACGGTCACGCGGCCTACCAATCCCTGATCCCACGGCGAGCGCACTTCCAGCGCCTCGCCCTCCACCCATTCCTTGCCGCAGAGTAAAAAGCCTGTCTGCGTTCCCGGCCGCATCTTCATCGCGTTCGCCGCTCCTCTAAAACTGCTACGTTTTCGATGATAATGACCCGGCCCGCCCTCACGCTCGCAGCACGAACCGCGCGCGCCCGTTTTCGCCGTACCACATGATGTAATTCGTGCCCCACGCGTTGTTGTAAAGGCACGAATGAATGCCCTTGCTCAAATCAGGCTGGTCGTTGGAAAACAGCAGCGGCGTCCGCTCGCCCAGCGCCACCACCGGCGCGTCCAACGTTTCCACGGCAAAGGAATTGCCGCCTGCCTGGTTTGAGAATCCCTTCTGCAAAGCGTGCATGTGGCGGTTGCCCGAGGCCACCACGTCGAAGGGCGAAATCCACTCGCCCGATTTGTCCAGCTTCCACGCCTTCGCATCACTGATGATGGGATTGAAGGTAAGCCAGAGCGCTTCCGGCAGCCGCGTGGCGGGCTTGCCGAACCACGAGAGCGAAATGTGAATCTCCGGCTCGGCTTTCGGCAGCGTCAATTCAAGAAAAGCTCGCCGCGGAAACGCCGCCCGTCCCGAGCGAAACGCCTCTTCATCGTCAAATTGAAGGCTCACAACCACGCGATGCGCATCGGCAGTTTCTTCCACGTGCGTTGCTGCCTGCGCCGGCTGCCATTCCTGGCTGCGCGCGCCGAATCGCTCGATGTTCGGCTTGCCGAAGTCCTTCTGCGCCCAATCCGCCTTGGTAATGATGTAGCTGGAAATGAAACGGCGATAGTCATCCTGCGAGAGCGTCTGGTAAGTGAGCAGCGCAATGGGATTCGCCGCGCTCGCCCACTCGCGTCCCGTGCTCTTCGAATGAAGCCGCATAATGGCGCCCGTTTTTGCATCAATCTGCAAAACAAAATGCTCCGTCTCGATCGGCTTTCCCGCCGCTTCCGAAATGGCCTTCGGAGATACGACTGGCGATGCCGGCTCCAGGCTGGCAATTTCCAGCAGCGCCTCCTCGCGCAGAGCTTCCGGCAATTTCGCCACTCCTTCCATCAGGTCCTGCCGCTTCTCGATCCAGCTGAACTCGACTACTTTGTAATTCTTCGTGTCCAGCATGCGCGCGAGGTCGGCAGGCGTGTAGTTGTCGAAGTCCAGCCAGGTCTTGGTATCCGTGCCCCACGTGTGCTCGGGCTCCAGCAGCACGTGCCGCAGGAATTCCACATCGGTCGCGTCGCCGCTTTGCATCCGTCCCTGCGCAATCCACTGCACGCGCAGCCGCGCCACGGCACGGTACCGCGCCACCTTCAGCGGATCGCTCGCGCAACCATATATCCACGTGTCGCCGATTTCCTGCGTCACTACCGGCAGCTTGTCGCGGTGTGGATCGAGCGCCTCCGCCATCTCGGATAAGCTGCTGGCCACAATCTCCGCCTTCGGGAATTGCGCCGCCAGCCTCGCGTAAATCTCGTCGATCTCTTCCGGCTTGTGCGGTCCGCTGTTGTCGCCGCGCACCTCGGTGACCAGCGCAAGCTCCGCGCCCGGCACCACCGCTGTGGCGCCGTAATCGTGGTGATACATCATGGGCAGGCTGGCTCCGGAAGGATCCTTCCACAAGAACAGCGGCGGCACCTCCGCCGGCGTCGATCCGCCGTTTACGCCGATCTCCAGAAACTTGACGCCGTGCGCCGCCAGCGGTGGAATGATCCCCCGCGTCTGTCCCGGCACGTCGGTCATCTTGGCGCCTGTGGTTTTCTTGCCGAAGCGCTTGTCAAGCAATTCTGAAATTGCCAGGCTGCCCTCGATCATCGACCGGTCCATCATTTCCGTCTGCCAGTTGAAGGGCAGCGCGTGCCAGGCGATATCGCCGCGCGCAATCGCATCTTCCATCGCCTTCCGCTGCGCGGGCTGCGCCCAATCCAGATACTCGTAAACCAGCCACGATCCCGTGGTCCACACATAGCGCCGCTTGCCGCCGGCATTCTGCGTCTTCGCTAGCGCGATCGCCTCGGGGAAAAACTTCTCAAAGTACCGCCCGTACACCACGTTGTACTGCGTATCGATAAATCCCGCATCGAAGTGGCACTTGAACATCACCAGCACGCGGCGCACCGAATCATCCGGCTTCGCTTCCCTCATCTCCGGCTTCATCGCCTGCGCGCTTGAGCGCCGTGGCCGGCCGGCGAGCATCATCGCCGCCCCCGCAGCCGTCATGGTCTTCACAAATTCCCGGCGTTTCATTGCAGGCCCTCCGATCGCATAACCGCACGAAGTTTATCATCTGACGCGACGCGACTTTGACGAGGGTAGTAGTTCAGTTTGGAATTGCACTGGCAGGAATGGCATCACAGGACGGGGCGAAGGAGTTCAATGGTGACCCTCGGCGGTCAACTGGTCCCGTGGTCCACTCACGACAGCCAGCGATAAACCCGCAGCTCAGGAATCACAAGATGGCTAAGGCTTCGGTTACGGCAAGAAAATCTGTAGATCCTTTTCAGTGCGGACCATTTTTACTTGATCCCAAATGGGAAGATGAGAGCGATGGCTGAGAAGAAAGCCGGTAAAAAAGAGCCCAGGATTGAACGGAGCCGAAGACGGCGGTCCTCCTGGTAGGGATTCGGCAGCATTACCCCTGCACATCCCAAAATCAGCGCTAAGACGAAATTAACAGCGAGTATTCGCCGATCTTGAGTGAGGAGGTTACAGAGTATTGATGCGCAAAACAGGACGGCGAAGAGGATTCCCCAATTCAACGGAGCGGAAGTTTGCACAATCGGAATGCCGATAGTTGCCAGTTCGCCTTTGATCTCCTCATACCGATCGATTTTTCGTGTAATCACATACCACGAAAACCGCCTATCGGTGCGAACGTACATTCCACGGCCCCTCGGCGGCTCTTCAATTTGTGTGACTTCATTCCACGGAATGGTTTTGGACCAAGTCGTACCATTCATTCTGAATCCACCCGGGTTAATTTCTATGGAATTGATTCGAAGTGTCGCAATGATTTCTTTATAAACCTTTAGATCCCAAAGACTCGCGAGGACGCAAAATGCTGCAATGCCCAGTAGCTCGTAGAGTCGCGCAACCCTTCCCGTGGAATTCAGCGAGAGCCAAAGCGCAATCAGCGATATGAGGGCCGAAGTGAAAGCCAGCCAACGGCGAGCCCTTCGCAGTTTGTGTAACTGCGATTCATTTAGGGCGGTGGGCATCGTGTAGATCGTCACGCACCGAATTCTACCATTGAGAAGACCCGCTCCTGAATGATCCGCAAGCATTAAGTGGCCCGCAATTTGCATGGAAAACGCAGGCCTCGACGCCGTCGCGGGACTACGGTCGGCAACGATTACCCATTGGAAACGGATGGCGAAGTCCGGTGCTATTATGGACAGTATGCCACTCCATGTTGTGGCATACTGTCTACAGAGGTTCCCATGGCTACCGACCCCCATGTTTTCTCTTTTGTCGGACTCAAAGCTGTCTCCGACCTCGAACTTGCTTTGTTGCCGGAGAAAGGCCTCCCCTTGACGGCGATACAGTCGCTCAAGAACCAGGGCCTTACGTTTACGGAAATTTCGGAAATTGTGATTTCTCCGCGGACGCTGAAGCACCGCAGATCACGCAAAGAAAAACTCTCCAGCATCGAGACGGATCGAGCGCTTCGCGTAGCCCGCATCGTCGACCTGGCTGACAGGGTGTTTGGCTCGCGCAGGAAGGCGCTGCTTTGGCTCCGTTCCGCGGATGACCGGCTCGATCATCGAACTCCCATGCAGATGCTGGCGAATGAAAGCGGCGGCCGTCTGGTAGAAAGCATGCTCTGGCAGATCGATGAGGGCATCTACACGTGAAGACCCTCTGGAGGATCAGCAACCATTGCGACCTTGACGGACTCGGAGGAGAAAAATCAGACGGACGCTGGCACACTGCCGCGCGAGGGAGACGAATCGTCTACCTCTCTGAATCCACTGCCGGCGCATTGCTGGAATCGCTCGCCAACCTGAAAGGCAATCCGGCGCTGTTTCCAGAGAAATACCAACTCCTCGAAGTAAGTGTTCCCGATGATGTCTATGCTGCGATGGTGTTTCCCTCCGGGGGCACCCCCGCATCGCGAGCATTTTACAAAACACTGGCCCTGTCACTCTCGCGCAAGAAAGGCAACAACTGGCTGCGCAGCAACGTATCTCCGCTCGCTGGTGTTCCGTCTTTCCCGTCTCCCTTTTCCTTGAATATCCTTCTCAATCCCAAACATCCTGACGCGAGAAGAATCTCGATCAAGGCATGCCGGCGAATCAGATATGATCGCCGCTTGTTTCACATTTATCCAGCCGCGAAGTAGCGTAGCGCCTTTCGTCTCGACGCGCCCTTCTGCGTAGAGCCCGTCGCCGTCCACGCGTGCGGTACACTCCATCCATGATCCACGACGGCCGGAGGAGCAAGCTCCCCTTCGATGCAGAACAGGCGCTCGCCCACCTTCGCGCCAACGACGCCAAGCTGGCCGCGCTCATCGACCGCGTCGGCGCCTTCACGCTGAAGCTAGACGCCTCGCCGTCGCCTTTCGAATCGCTGCTCGAAGCCATCCTCTACCAGCAATTGCACGGCAAGGCCGCGGCCACCATCCATCGCCGCGTGCGCGAAATCTATTCCGGCGACCCAGCCCCGCAGGCCCTGCTCGACACCCCCGACGAACGTCTGCGAGCCGCCGGCGTCTCCGGCAACAAGATCAAGGCCCTCCGCGACCTCGCCGCGCGCACCATCGACGGTACCGTCCCTTCGCATTCGGCCATCTTGAAAATGTCTGACGCGGACATCGTCGAGCGCCTCACCGAAGTGCGCGGCATCGGCTCCTGGACCGTGGAAATGCTGCTCATCTTCCGCCTCGGCCGCCCCGACGTGCTCCCCGTGACCGACTACGGCGTGCGCAAAGGCTACGCCCTCACCTTCATGCGCGTGCCCCGGTCGCGCCCGCTCGCATCTAACGATTTGCCGAAGCCCGATGCGGTGTTCCGGCGCGGTATGCGCTGGGCGCCCTATCGTTCCGTAGCCAGTTGGTATTTGTGGCGAGCCTGCGATCTGGCCAAAAACACCACACCCACGGGGCAATCGGGCCGGTAGCTGGACCTGGGGTAGCCCTGGAACCGCCGTAAAATAGCCAATTAGCAGCAGCGGGGACTTTTTCACTGCTCCGCCGCAACAGGAATGCGATGCCCGAGAACAAGCGCTTTGTCTGCATTCACGGACACTTCTACCAGCCCCCGCGCGAGAACCCCTGGCTGGAAACCGTGGAGACCCAGGATTCGGCTGCGCCTTATCACGACTGGAACGAGCGCGTTTGCGCCGAGTGCTATGCGCCCAACGGCGCCGCGCGCATTGTGAATGCAAAAAACCACATCACGCGCATCGTCAACAACTACGCCCACATCAGCTTCAATTTCGGCCCCACGTTGCTGAGCTGGCTCAAGGAAAACGCGCCCCGCACCTACCGCATGATCCTCGACGGCGAGCGCCGCAGCCGCACTTTTTTCGGCGGCCATTCGTCGGCCATGGGCCAGGCTTACAACCACATGATCATGCCGCTGGCCAACACCCGCGACCGCGTCACGCAAATCCGCTGGGGCATCGCCGACTACGCCAGCCACTTCGGCGACAAGCCCCAGGGCATGTGGCTGCCGGAAACCGCCGTCGATACCCAGACGCTGCAATTGCTCGCCGCCAGCGGCATCAAGTTCACCGTCCTCGCGCCGCACCAGTGCAAGCGCATCCGTCCGCTCAAGGGCGGCGAGTCTCAGGACGGCACGGGCTGGACCGATACCCCGAACGCTTCCGTCGACACCACGCGCCCTTACCTCCTGCGCTTTCCTTCCGGCCAGTCCATCGCCGTGTTTTTCTATGACGGACCCACTTCGCGCGCCATCGCCTTTGAAGGCCTGCTCAATTCCGGCGAGGCCCTCGCCGGACGCCTCAAATCCGCCTTCAACGGCTCGCAGGGCCCGCAGCTCGTCCACGTCGCTACAGATGGCGAATCCTACGGCCACCATCACAAATACGGTGAAATGGCCCTGGCCTACGCGTCGCGCCTGCTCGAGCAGGACCCTGATGTCGAGCCCACCAACTACGCCAGCTTTCTCGCGCAGTTCCCGCCCGAATTCGAATGCGAGATCGTCGACAACACCTCCTGGAGCTGCGCCCACGGCGTGGAACGCTGGCGCTCCAACTGCGGCTGCAGCGGCGGCAAACCCGGCTGGAATCAGAAATGGCGCACCCCGCTGCGCCAGGCGCTCGACGGACTGCGCGATGCGCTCATTCCCATGACGGAAAAAGCGGGCGCCGCGCTCTTCAAAAATGTCTGGGCCGCGCGCGATGCCTATATCGCCGTCATCCTCGACCGCAGTGACGGCTCCGCCGACAGCTTCTTCGCCGAGCAGGCCACGCACGAGCTCAGCGAGAACGAGCGCATCCGCGCCCTCGAAATCATGGAGCTGCAGCGCAACGCGCAACTCATGTACACCAGTTGCGGATGGTTCTTCGACGACATCTCGGGAATCGAGACCGTGCAGGTGATCGCTTACGCCGCGCGCGTGATTCAGCTCGCGCGCCAGGTCTTCGGCCGCCAGGCGGACCCGCTCGAGCCCGCCTTCCTGGCGCGCATCGCCGAAGCCAAATCCAACCTGCCTTCACAAGGCGACGGCGCGCGCATCTACAAGCGCTGCGTTGAAACCATGGCTCTGCGCCTCGAGCAGGTGGCCGCGCACTATGCCATCAGCTCCGTCTTCACCAACTACACTGACGACACCGAGCTCTTCTGCTTCCGCGTCCACCGCATCTCCTTCGACATCCACACCTCGGGGCGTTCGCGCCTGGCGCTGGGCCGCGCGCACGTGGCCAGCGGCATCACCGGCGTGCAGCAGAACTTCTGCTTTGCCGTGCTCCATTTCGGCGATCAGAACATCAGCGCCGCCGTCAAAGCCTACAGCGATGACGACGCCGCCAGTTTTGAAGCCTTCGCTTCGCGCGCCGCTGATTGCGTGGACCGCGCCGATTTTCCCGAGGCCATTCGCCAGATCGACCGCTACTTCGGGCGCGTCGACTACTCGCTCACTTCGCTCTTCAGTGACGAGCAGCGCCGCATCGTCAGCATGATTCTCAACTCCACCCTCTGGGAGATCGAGAATTCGCTCACGTCCATCTACCAGGACCACGCCAGCCTGCTGCACTTCCTCTACAAAACCGGGCTACCCAAGCCGCCTGCGCTCACTCTGGCGGCAAGCTTCGCCGTCAATGCCGGCCTGCGCCGCGTGCTGGAAAGCGAGCCCATCGACCAGGCGCAGTTGCGTTCCTTTCTCACGCTGGCCGCCGCCGACGAGGTTACGCTCGATACCGCTGAGCTTTCTTACATCGTCGATCAGCACATGAAGCGCGCCATGGTCGAGCTGCAAATCTCCGCCGGCTCAATCGAAGTCCTCGACCAGGCGCTGGCGCTGGCCCGCACCATCGTCGAACTGCCTTTCGAGCTCAATCTGTGGCAGGCGCAGAACATCTGGTACGAAATCCTGCGCTCCTCCAACTTCGCGCTGACTACGCTTTCTGAAGAAGACCGGCCCATCTGGGAGCAGAAGTTCAACGAGCTCGGCGCGTGCCTCTACATCGATACCGCGACCATCACCGCCGACGAATCGATCCTGGTGGCCGCTGGAGAATTGCAGCCGCACTAGAAGCCGCGGCGCAAACGGCCCTTTTCCCGCTGGCGACGTTCGCGGTGTTTCCATACGGCCAAACCGATGCAATTGTTTGTGATCTCCCCGAAAATTGGGATGTTCTACAACTTTCGGTGATCTAAATCACATGCAACAGGACCCTGATGCGCCGATTCTAATTTCAGAGAGGCTTCCCCGACTGTTCCGAGTTACTTTACCCCCGGCGTGTGGCCGGACTCGAATCCAGTGCTTCAAAAGTGGGAAGATGTGAAGGATGCGGATTGCGATCATCGGGGGCGGCATCGCTGGCATGGCAGCCGCCTTTGAACTCGAGAAAGCTCGCGCGGCCGGCGCAGAGATCGAGTACGCGCTCTTTGAGGCGCGTGAACGCCTCGGCGGTTCGCTGGCATCCGAGGTCGTCGATGGAGCAGTCATCGAGCGCGGTCCCGACTCCTTTCTGACAGAAAAGCTGGCAGCCGCCGAGCTTTGCCGCGAGCTTGGCCTTGGCAGCGACCTCATCCCCTCGAATGACGCCGCCCGCAAAACCTATGTCGTCATCCGCAACCGTCTGGTTGCGCTTCCTGACGGGCTCATGTTCCTCGTCCCCACCAAGCTGATTCCTACAGCGCTGACTCCGCTTTTCAGTTTTTCCACCAAGGCGCGCATGGCCCTGGAACTTCTTCATCCCCCGCGGCCCAATAATACGGACGACGAATCCGTCGCCGCACTGGTTGAACGCCACTATGGAGCCGAAGCCGTCGATCGCCTCGCCGACCCTTTGCTGGCCGGCATCTACGGCGGCGATGCCGCGCAACTCAGCGCCCGTACCGTGCTCCCGCGCCTCGTGGAGATGGAAAGCAAGTACGGCTCGCTCACTCGCGGCATGCTGGCCGCGCACCGCGAGATGCGCGCCGGCGCCCATTCATCGCCGGGCGCAAACGGACATGCCCGCCCCGCCGGCCAACAGCCGCAGCGATCTCTCTTCACCGCCTTGCGCGGCGGCATGCAGCAACTGGTCGACGCCATCAGCGCGCGCCTCGACCCGGATGCCATCAAGCTCTCTACACCCGCGAAATCCATCGCCAGAGATCCCGATGGATGGCGCATCGATGCCGGCGGCTTCGTCCGCATCTACGACGCGCTCGTTGTAGCATCCCCTGCGTGGGCTGCAGGTGAACTGCTCGGCCAGGTAGACGCCGAACTCGCCGCCGAACTCAGCGGCATACCTTACTCCTCTTCGATCACCGTCAATCTGGTCTACGACGAGGCCCGTCTCGGCCCGTTGCCCGAGGGCTTCGGCTTCCTCGTCCCTCCCAGCGAAGGCCGCGCCATGCTCGCCTGCACCTTCGTCCACCGCAAGTTCCTGGGCCGCACGCCGCCGGGCAAAGCCGTTTTCCGAGCCTTTCTCGGCGGCATGAAGAACGAGGCGCTGCTGGCCGATCCCGACGCCGCGCTCATCGCCGTGGTGCGGCGCGAACTGCGCGAGATTCTCGGCGAAAAAGTCTTTGGCCAGGCCGGCGACCCGGAACACGCGCAGGTCAGCCGCTGGCGTCGCGCTATGGCCCAATATGCTGTGGGCCACAAGCAGCGCATGGAGCGCATCGCCGCGCGCGTGGCCGCTCTGCCCAACCTGCACCTTGTGGGCAACGCCTACGACGGCATCGGCGTGCCCGATTGCATCCGCCTCGGCCGCCAGGCCGCGCGCGAACTTGCCGCCGCTGCCGCAAAGAATCCGTCCAATTCTCCGCAGATATCCATCACCCCGTCGCGTCCCGCTCCGGACTCGCCGCTCCCCGCTCCGCGGCCCCAGGATGAACCGATTCGCGCCTCCGCCGTAAAATAGTCCTGTCAGGCACGCGAAAGTCGCAGGCTGATGTGAAACAGGGCGAACTCACAATTTCCGCGGGACCCCGCCTCCGCACCGCCATGCTGGTGGCCATCGCCGCCGACGTGCTCGAGATGGTCGTCTTCCCACTCTTCGTGGAAGGCTTCGAATCCCCCGTCGCCGACCTCCTCGACCTCGGCATCGGCGGCGTGCTTACCTGGCTCCTCGGTTGGCACTGGGAGTTCGCGCCATCCTTCGTGGCCAAGCTCGTCCCCGGCGTCGACCTCGTTCCGCTGTGGACGCTGGCCGTGGCCAATGTCTGGCGTAAAACCAAACCCGCAGGCCCGGTCACTATCGAAGGCACGCGCGTCGAGCGCCCCGTCGGACCAGCTGGCCGCCAGTAGCAGCGGCAGTTCTCGGTTCAGCATGCTGAGGAAGGTGGAATATGTCCGTCCTCTCTCGAGCCCTCGTTTATTTCCTCGTGGCGTTGCCTGCCGCCGCTCAGCCGCACACCTTTGCAAAGATCACCATGAAGCCGGCACGCCCAACCGATCCGCGCATCGCGAGACTGCGAATCCTGCCTGACGGTCACTTGATTGCGACCGCAGTCCCCTTGATTACGCTCCTGAGTTACGCCTACGATGTACCGACCAACCCTTCGCCGCGTGTTTCCTCTCTGCCCGTCTGGACCGTGCGTGAGCGGTACGATATCGAAGCGATAGCACCTGCCAACGCGATTCCTCCTGGCCTTCAGGACAGCGATGCGCGAAGCAGAGCTCAGCAGATGGTCCGCTCGCTCCTTGCCGATCGTTTCCGGCTCGTGATGCGGGCCGAGAACAAAACCATGCCTGTTTATGCTCTTGTCGTGGCCAATGGAGGCCCAAAGCTTCAGCGGTCGGTCGTCACTCAGAGGGACTGCGCCTCCGCGAGCGATCAGGAAGATTGCCACCAGTTCATCGGCGGCCTGGGCCATCCCCTCAATGCCAGGGCCATCGATATGGACGACCTTGCTCACTACATTTCCAACTGGACCGATCTACCGGTCGTGAACCGTACCGCGCTCAGCGGATTGTTCGCCGTAAACACGGAAGGCTGGGTTCCCATGCGGCTGCCACCTCCGCCGCCGAACGCCGCCCCGTCCGCGAACCCTTTCGCCGGCCTGCCCACAATCTTCACGGTGCTGGGCAAACTCGGCCTCGTGCTGCATCGGCAAGAAGACATCCTGCCCGTCTACACCGTGGAGCGCATCGAACGCCCGGCTACCGACTGATAAGCCTTCTCCTGGAAAACTCCGCCGTTATCTGCTTGCTACTGCGCCATCTCTGTGCCAAGCTTTCCCTATCCCCAGGAGGCCAAGCTCTTTGCCGCGTGCTTGTTTCGTTTTCTCATGGGCACTGATCCTTCTCGGCGTCGCGCCTCTCGATCGCGCGCAGGCAATCGTCGCGCACGGCGCCAATGGACCGGCACATCTCGACGGACCCTGGCTTCTCTCCCAGGGCGATCCTCCCGGCGGCAAATCCGCTGCCACCGATCCTCGACCCGGCCAAGCTTACATGCTCGGCACCGGACCCATTCCACAGCAGGGACCCAAGATCATCTGGCTCCGCGCCACCGTGACCTCGGACGAATCTCTCTCCCATCCCGCTTTGCTCCTGAATCCCAACGCCGGGGATTGCCAGGTATTTGTGAACGGGCAGAAAGCCGCCGACTGCAGCGATTGGCCCCGCACCACGAGTGTTGCGCGGCGATGGCTGCTGGTGCATCTGCCCGCCGGTCCCGCGCAGATCGCCATTCGCCTCGTTGGCCCCTACGATGGACCAGCGAGAGTCCCGCGCCACGGTGACGTGCTTCTAGGCAACTCGATGGTGCTGGAGAGGATACGCACAGCCACTGATGCAGCCCACCTCTTCCGGCTCCTGCCGCAAAGCTTACTCTGTGTGGGCGAACTGCTCGGTGCGATGATTCTGCTGCTGGCCTTCCGCAACGACCCTCGCGGGCAAGCATTCCTATGGTTCGCCGCTTTCCTGTTACTCGATGGCTCGACGTCGCTGGAATCGGTTTTTGGCCGCGCGTACCCTCTGCTCCCGGGCAAATTCGGTTTTTTGACGGACGCTCTTGGAATGATCGGCCGCTACGCACCACTGATTGGATTTATCGCGGCCTTCACTCGAGTTCGTCTCAATCGGTGGGTTCGTGGTTATCAGATCCTGCTGCTGGTCATTCCAGTGCTGATAGGCCTTCCCTACCTGATTGAGAGGGTTACATGGCTGCCTCGAATTTCTTCCCAGACGTTTGGCGTGGTCCTCCTGGTCGTTGAAGTGCCCTTCGTCGTCGGTTCGCTCGGCTTTCTTTCATGGAAATGGAGAAGCGGAAACACGGAGGCTGGTCTGCTGCTGCCATCATTCCTCTTGGCCAGCATCATCGAACTGCTGGGTGTCCTGATGCCTCGGCTCATGAGATTCCACGTCCTGCGCTTTGGCTTTGATTTCGACGACCTCTCGGTGTTTTTCTTCCTGGTCTCCATCGGCCCGGTCCTGTTGTTCCGCTATCGCCGCGTCAATCTCGAGCACGCCTATGCCACCGCTGAGCTCGAAGCGGCGCGCGAAATCCAGCAGCGGCTGGTCCCCAATTCCATCCCCACCATTGCCGGCTGCCGCATTGAAGCCGCCTATCTGCCGGCGCAGGAAGTTGGTGGAGACTTCTATCAGATCCTTTCGCGGAGTGACGGCAGCGTTGTAATTGCCGTCGGCGATGTCAGCGGCAAAGGGCTGAAAGCCGCCATGACAGGAGTCCTGGCCATTGGCTCACTGCGCACTCTTGCTTTTGAAGGCCTGGGCCCCGGCGCAATCCTGATGCGCCTCAACTCCGAGCTGGTACGCGCCGGCAACGGAGGCTTCGTCACCTGTTTCTGCGGCGTGCTCGACGTCTGCGGCGACCTGCACTTTGCCAATGCCGGCCACCTCGCCCCTTTCCGCAACGGCCGCGAAATCGAAGTAGCCGGCACCTTGCCGCTCGGCATCGATGCAAAAGCCGTATACGATGAAAGCACCCTCACGCTGGACCCCGGCGATCACCTCACCCTGCTCTCTGACGGCGTGGTGGAAGCCAAGAACGCCACCGGCGAGCTCTTCGGCTTTGAACGCGCTTCTCAAATCAGCGGCCAGACCGCTCAGAGCATCGCGGAGCAGGCGCAACGCTTCGGCCAGACCGACGACATCACCGTCCTCACTCTCAACCGCCTCGCTCTCGCCTGACGATCACTTTTTGATATTCGCCGGAGATCAACACCTCGCCGCGCAAGCAGTTACACTGACCACGTCACTTCGCACTTTGCTTTGCATCGGAGGCCATCTCCATGGGCGGCATGATCAGCGCCTGGCGAACCATGGGCCAGGATCCCTCGGTATTGAAACAAAAGGTCAAGCCGGGCACAGCGAAGCGCACCCTCGCCTTCGCCCGCCCCTATACCGGCCTGCTTGCCTTGTTTCTTCTCGTCGTGGTCGTGGACGCGTCGATCACCATCATCAATCCGCTGCTCTATCGCCAGATCATCAATAACGGCATCCTCAAAGGCAATGCGCCTTTAATCATCCGCCTCGCCATCATCGTGGGCTGCCTCGGTCTCTTCGACGGCGCCCTCGGCATCGCGCAAACCTTCCTCTCCTCCAAGATCGGCGCTGAGATCGTCCTCTCCCTTCGCAATCGCCTCTTCCAGCACATCCAGCAGATGCCGCTGGCATTCTTCTCGCGCACGCAAACCGGGGCGC
Organism: Occallatibacter sp.; assembly: GCA_035935755.1. Lineage (GTDB taxonomy): Bacteria > Acidobacteriota > Terriglobia > Terriglobales > Acidobacteriaceae > Telmatobacter. The sequence goes on from DASYWU010000048.1 coordinate 66,477, forward strand.
TCGTCAGCCGCCTCAATACCGACGTTCAGGGCGCGCGCACGGCTTTCACTGACATCCTTTCCAACGTGGTCGGCAATCTCATCACCGTCCTTCTCATCCTGGGTGCGATGTTCGCGCTCTCCTGGCGCATTACTCTTGGCGCCCTCGTGCTTCTGCCCGTCTTTGTGCTCCCGGCGCGCTTCTGGGGCCGCAAAGTCCAAGCCATCACCCGCGAGACCTACGATCTGGCCGGCAAGATGAACAACCTCATGGTGGAGCGATTCAACGTCGCCGGCGCTCTGCTGGCCAAGCTCTTCGGCCGTCCGGAAGAAGACGCTCGCACCTTCGCGGAAAAGGCCGAGCGCGTCTCCAACATCAGCATCAAGCTGGCCATCTATAGCCGCCTCTTCTTTACTGCGCTCGTGGTCGTCGCCATCGTTGCCTCTGCGCTTGCGTATGGCTGGGGAGGAGTCCTTGCCGTCCGCCATGTGCTCGACGTGGGCACGGTGGTCGCGCTCACCGCCTATCTTGCCCGCCTGTATTCGCCACTCGTTGGCCTCTCCAACGCCCAGGTCAGCATCATGACGGCGCTAATCTCGTTCGAGAGAGTCTTCGAAGTCCTCGATCTTCCGCCCATGATCCGGGAGAGCGCCCAGGCCGTTCCCATCCCCTCCGGTCCCGCCTCCATCGAGTTCGATCGCGTCAGCTTCCGCTATCCTTCTGCGGCCGAGGTCTCTCTGGCCTCCCTGGAATCCGTCGCCGTTCCCGACAAGCGTCCGCAGAACACGGTCCTTCACGAAATCAATTTCCGCATTGCTCCCGGCCAACTGGTTGCGCTGGTCGGGCCCTCCGGCGCCGGCAAGACCACCATCACCCATCTGGTGCCGCGCCTCTATGACGCGCAAAGCGGAGCCGTCCGCATCAGCGGCGTCGATGTCCGAGACCTTCAGCTCGATTCGCTGAACCGGCGCATCGGCGTGGTCACGCAGGACGCCCACCTCTTCCACGACACCATCCGCGCCAATCTGCTCTACGCCAAACCCGATGCATCCGACAATCAGATCAGCTCCGCTCTTCGCGACGCGCAGATACTCGACCTCATTGAAAGCCTGCCCGACAAGCTTGACACCATGGTCGGAGAACGCGGCTACCGCTTCTCCGGCGGCGAGAAGCAGCGCATCGCCATCGCCCGCCTGCTGCTGAAAGCTCCGGACATCGTCATCCTCGACGAGGCCACGGCGCATCTCGATTCCGAATCCGAAGCCGCCATCCAGCGCGCGCTCGAAACCGCTCTCGCCGGCCGCACCTCGATCGTCATCGCCCATCGCCTCTCCACAATCCTCAAAGCCGACGAAATTCTTGTAGTGCAGAACGGGCGCATTGTGCAGCGCGGCAGCCACGCCAGGCTTTTAGCGGAATCGGGCATATACACCGAGCTCTACCACCGCCAATTCGCCGAAGCTAAGGAAAAACGGGACCCGCAAGCTGTATGACCTGCAATGGGAGATTGCCGCCAAACAGATCCGCTTTTGGCCGGTGCCGCCCACTGACGGCCCTCCGCGCGCGGCAAAATCCAAGTCCCGTATACTCAAGCCAGAGCATGACGAGCCGCCTCGACACGATCCTCGCCGCCACGCGCGGAACTGTGGCCGCGAGCAAAAGCCACACGCCCCTGGCCGACCTGGAGCGCCGCGCCGCGCTGCACCGGCCGCGGGGCTGGGCCAATGCGCTGCGCCGCCGCGCCGCCAAAGCCCCGGCCATCATCGCCGAAATCAAGAAGGCCTCACCATCCAAAGGCCTTATCCGCGCTGACTTCGATGTGGAATGGCTCGCCCGCCGCTATCGCACCGGCGGCGCCGCCGCGCTCTCCGTGCTCACCGACGAGCCTTACTTCCAGGGCAGCCTGCGCAACCTCGAGCTCGCTTCCGACTCCACGCCCTTGCCCTGCCTGCGCAAGGACTTCATCGTCGACGAGTACCAGATCGTCGAAGCCCGCGCCCATCGCGCCGACGCCATTCTTCTCATCGCGGCCGCGCTCACCAATGCCGAGCTCCGCCACTTCGCGCAAATCGCCGAAGGCTTCTCGCTCGATGTCCTCGTCGAGGTGCATACCGCCGAAGAACTCGATCGCGTGCTCGACGCTCTCGGTCCATCCGGCGCCGCGGCCATCGGCGTCAACAACCGCGACTTGCGCACCTTCGAGGTCACACAGGAAACCTCGCTGGCCCTGATCGAGCGCATGCCCACCGGCCCCGTCCGCGTAACCGAGAGCGGCATCTCCACCGCCGAAGACATCGCCCGACTGCGCAACGCAGGCTTCGACGCCTTCCTCATCGGCGAAAGCCTGATGCGCCAGCCCGATCCGGGAATTGCGCTCTCCGAACTGCTGGCCGGGACACAAACGGAAGCGGCGAGTCATACGAAGTGACCTTCCAGTACAATGGAAATACGGCAATCGACCGATGGAGTCTGCTGTGGCCACCCATCCAATTCGCAAAGACGACGAGGGGTTGCCCGAATCTCACCCCAGGTCCGACAGCCGAATCGGATCAGGCGTTTCGCCTGAACATCGGGCGGTTCTTGAAGCCGCTTTGACCGGTCCCCAGTCGCCATCTTTCAACGAGATCCTGGCTGCTATCCCCAACGTTGGCCTGGATTCGGATTTCGAACGAAACCGGGCTTAAGGCATGTTCCTGATCGATACGAATGTCCTTAGTGAGCGGCGCAGGGGGCCAAAAGCCGATCCAGGAGTAGTGGACTTCATCGACCGGACGGATCACGAAATCTTCGTTCCAGTCCAGGTCATCGGTGAACTTTTCAGCGGTGTGGAATGGTTGCGGCGACGTGGTGATCATGTGCAGGCATCCACGCTGGATGCGTGGCTCAAGCTCATTTTGCAAAAGTACTCGAGTCGTATTATCGCCTTTGATTTGGAGTGCGCAGCGATCTGGGGATCTTTGATGGGCGTAAACGATCAACACATTGTCGACAGGCAGATCGCTGCTATCGCACTGACGTACGACCTGACGGTTGTGACTCGCAACACGAGCCATTTCGCGGGCACTGGCGCGCGGACCCTCAATCCGTTTCTCGCCGACAAGACCCCCGGTCAACCAATCACTTGATGGAAACGCATGTGAGCCTCTGGATCAAAATCTGCGGCACCACCACATTGCCCGACGCCGAACTCGCCGTCGATGCCGGTGCGGACGCGATTGGCTTTGTCTTCGCCGCCAGCCCGCGCCGCGTGACGCCGGAGCAGGTTGCAGCAATCACTTCCCGGCTCCCGCAAACCGTCGAGAAAATCGGCGTCTTCAGCGAAATGGCAATTGACGAAATTGCATCCGCTGTCCTCACTTCCGGTCTGAGCGGCGTGCAATTGCACTTTGATGCCGCCCCGCTACTCACCGCGCAGCTTCGCGATCGGTTCGGCGGCAGTCTCCGCGTTGTGCGCGTGGTGCGCTTCAAAACGGAGTCGCCCGCCACAGCGCTGGAGCTTCTCGACGACCCAAGCGCGGACGCGATCCTCGTCGATTCCTGCTCGAAGACCGGAGCCGGCGGCACCGGCATCGCTTACGACTGGGACCTCGCCGCCGAAACCATCTTCCGCACCGGCGCATCGCGTAAATTCATCGCCGCCGGCGGACTCAATGACGCCAATATCGCCGCGGCCATCGCCCGCCTGCGGCCCTGGGGCGTAGACGTTGCTACTGGAGTCGAGTCCGCGCCGGGCCGCAAGGACCCGGCCAAGATCCGCGCTTTCATCGCCGGCGCACGCGCCGCCGCCGGCAAATAACTTCGCGTCGGCACTCTAATCGCTGACATCCTAACTGAACAAGAGGTTCGCCGATGGACACCTTTCTTCCCCCCGTTGAAAATCCCGCTTCACCGATGTTGAAGATGGTCTACGGCATGTGCCGGCGCCAGTTCGGCAAAGTCCCCACGCCGATTAAGGTCATGCTGGCGCGTATGCCGCTGGGCTTCGGCATGTTCTACGGCAAGATCGCCAAGCTCGATAAGAAGCTCGAGCTGCCGCAGGAAACGCTGATGCTGATCCGCGAGCGCGTGGCGCGCATCAATGTCTGCCTCTTCTGCATCGACATCGGCCGCTGGTTCACCATCAAAGCGAAATTGGACCAGGCCAAGTTCGAAGCGATCAATGACTACGCAACCAACCCGCTCTTCAATGAAGCCGAACGCGCCGCGCTCGATTATGTAACCGAACTGACGCAGAACAAGCAGGTGAATCCTGAAACCTTCGCACGCCTGCGCAAGCATTATTCCGAACGCGATATCTGCGAGATTGTGTGGCTCGTCGCCAGCGAGCATTTCTACAACATGACCAACATCGGCCTCAACATCCACTCAGACATGCTCTGCGATCTGGCCGCGAAGCGCGGGTGAGATCGTGCTTCGCAGGCACTTGAAAATTCAGATCTGGTCGCGTGCCACCGTCAGTCAGTATCAGCGTGTGCGCCCGGCGTGAACCGCCGCAGCAGAAACTCCTGTATCACGCCGTTAATCATGCGGCCGCCGGTGGTGATTCCCGCATTGACAAACACCAGGCGCGCGCCGCGGTTTGACTCGGGATAATAGGCATTCGAAATCGCGCCTGAAATCAGGTCGCCGCCCACGCTCGAATAATTCGGCTGCCACCGCCCGTTGTCTCCTTTGGCGATGAATGGCGCCGAAAGCGCATGCACAAGCCGCGACCGCGTCGATCCTGCTCCCTGGTAGAAATACCGTGGGTCCTGGTGCAGCAGCGATGGCAGAATCGCGCCACCGAACATGATGTCGGTAAATCCGTTAGCGTAGAGCGCCCCCACCCGCTGCCCATAACCCGCCGCGCCTTCACCATAATCCGGCGTCGCGCCCTCCTGGTCCAGGCCGGCAACAAACCCCGATCCCAGAACCGTTACCGGATCGGTCTCGGCCTTCCAGGCCAGCTTGAATTTCAATTTCGTCGTCAGCGGTGCAGGATTTTGGTCGTAGACCACATAGAAGTTGGGAACGAAGCCGAGCACGCGCTGATGCTCCTCGATCTGCACCTGCTGGGTGGCCAGCTCAATGTCAGAGGACGCTGCGGAGACGGTGACTGACGTCGTGCCGCCGGCCAGTTTAAGTTCGGCATTGGTAAGAATGTCGTACTGGCCGAGATTCAACACAATTTCCGCAGACGTCCAGCTCACAAATCCATTGGCGCTGATGGTGACGTGATACGGCACGCCCGCCTTCAGGCCGGTGAACGCGAAACCCCCATTCTCATTTGCCGTCACGTTCTGCACAATGGCGCCCGCGGGTCCATTGAGTTCAACGTTCGCACCGGGAACGATGCCGCCATTGTTGTCGATCACGGTGCCTGTGATGCTCGCCGATTGCGCAGCCATTACCTCGCTGGCCGCAACGGCAGGCGCCGCCGACGCCGGCACATTCTGCGCCGCCGTCACCGCGGAAAGAGCAATGCTGATCATGCCTATAAAGACAAAAAATCTCGTATTCATGACAACAGGCGCTCCAGTGCCTGAATGATGCCAATGCTGTAGCAAGTGAACAGATACGGAATCCGCGCCCTTCGTTACAGCCAGCAGAAATCCGAGTGGATTTCGATTGTGGCAATAAGATGAGGAAGAAAGCTCTCTGGATTCGAGAATCGTACCCCAGGAAGGATCAGGAATCCATGACACTTATTGGGAAATTTTTTGAAGAATTGTGCCTCTCAGCTGCATCGCAACTTCCTGAAATCTGGGCCATCTGCCTGTAAACTAGAGGTGTTCCCCCGATTTTCCCGGGCACAGCATCAGGAGTTACTTATGGCATCGGTTATTCTTCCGGCAAATCCTTCCCCGTCAAGGGCCGGTCGCTTCGGCGTCTATGGCGGCCGGTATGTGCCGGAGACGCTCGTGGCCGCGCTTACTGAACTCGAGCGCGAATACGAGATTGCCAAAGCCGATGCAACTTTTCAGGCGGAGCTGAATACGCTGCTGCACGATTACGCGGGCCGGCCCACGCCGCTCTACTTCGCCAGCCGTCTCACCGAGCAGCTCGGCGGCGCAAAGATCTATCTCAAGCGCGAAGACCTGCTGCACACCGGCGCGCACAAGATCAACAACGCGCTGGGCCAGGGCCTGCTCGCCAAACGCATGGGCAAAAAGCGCATCATCGCTGAAACCGGCGCGGGCCAGCACGGCGTGGCCACGGCAACCGTGTGCGCGCTGCTCGGCCTCGAATGCGTCGTCTACATGGGTGACGTGGATATGGCCCGCCAGGAATTGAACGTACTGCGCATGCGCCTGCTGGGTGCGGAGGTGCGCGGCGTTTCCTCCGGCTCGAAGACGCTGAAAGACGCCATCAGCGAGGCCATGCGCGACTGGGTCACCAACGTCCGCACCACTTACTATCTCCTCGGCAGCGCACTCGGCGCGCATCCGTATCCCACCATGGTGCGTGATTTTCAGCACGTCATCAGCAAGGAAATGAAGCGGCAGATTCAGGAAAAAGAAGGCCGCCTGCCAACGGCGGTGATTGCCTGCGTCGGCGGCGGATCGAATGCAATCGGCGCGTTTTATGAATTCATTCCCGAGCGCCAGGTGCGCCTCATCGGTGTGGAAGCCGGCGGTTGCGGCACGGAGCTGGGCCAGCATGCAGCGCGCTTCCGCGGCGGAGTACCCGGCGTGCTGCAAGGAACCTTTTCTTATGTCTTGCAGGACGAGGACGGCCAGATCGCCATGACGCATTCGGTATCCGCGGGGCTTGACTATGCTTCCATCGGTCCCGAGCATGCCGCGCTCCATGATTCCGGCCGCGCGGAGTACGTCTCTCAGGATGATGCGGCTGCGCTCGATGCGGTGGTGAAGCTGGCGCGCACTGAAGGCATTCTGCCTGCTCTCGAAAGCGCGCACGCAGTGGCGGAAGCACTGAAGGTGGCGCCGACGCTTACTTCGCGTGACATACTGGTGGTGAACCTCTCCGGACGCGGCGATAAAGACATGGGGATTCTTGCGCGGGAGCTGAAGCTTTAGAGATTTTTAGAAAGATGCCGATTCGTTTCGATCACAAACCGGGACTGGTTGTCTATCTGACGGCAGGCGATCCTTCGCTCGACTCCACGCGCGAGATTGCGGTCGCCGCCATCGACGCCGGTGCGGACGTGATCGAGCTCGGCGTCCCCTTCAGCGATCCTCTCGGCGACGGCCCTATCATCCAGCGCGCCTGCGAACGCGCACTGGCCCGCAGCACGCGGCTGCGCGATGTGCTCTCAGTCGCGCGCCAGATCCGCAGTGCGCGGCCCGAAGCCGGCCTCATCATCTTCACTTATCTCAATCCCATTCTGCGCTACGGCCTCGCGCGCTTCGCCGATGATGCAAAGGCAGCCGGCGCCGATGGCGTGCTGGCCATCGACCTGATTGTGGAAGAAGCCGCCGACTATCTCGCTGAGATGAGCCGCGTCGATCTCGCGCCCATTTTTCTCGCCGCACCCACCAGCCCAGACGAGCGTCTTCAGGCCATCGCCGAGCACTCCAAAGGCTTCATTTACGCCATTTCGCGCGTCGGCATAACCGGCACGCAGCAGAGCGTGGCGGCCGACGCCGCGGCCCTGGTCGCGCGTATCCGGCGATGGACCACGCTGCCGGTGGCCGTCGGGTTCGGCATCTCCAATGCGGAGCATTTTGCGCAAGTGGGAGAATTCGCCGACGCTGCGGTAATCGGCAGCGCCATTGTCGAGTTGATCGAGCGCTCGGCTGCAGATCAAGCGCCTGATGCAGTCGCCCGATTTATCAAGGGCCTGCGCCTGCCACATGAGGCGCTGGCCCGATAGAGAAGACAGCCGTCAGCAATCAGCTTTCAGCCGTCAGCTTTTCTTGTGGCAGATGGAGCATTCAGGCTCGCATCGAAGCATCGAGCCGATAGCTGAAGGCTGAGAGCCGAAAAGCTCGACCAGCTCACTCGAGGATGGAATGACAATCGAAGAATTGCGAAAGCGCATCGACGTGCTCGACCGCCAGCTCGTGGAACTGCTCAGCGAGCGGGCGCGCGCCGCCGTCATGATCGGGCACCTGAAAGCCGCCACGTCGCTGCCGGTCTACGAGCCCAACCGCGAGAAGGTGATCTACCAGAACATCTGCGCGGCCAACAAGGGCCCGCTGCCCGACAGCGAGCTGACGCATATCTACGAGCGCATCATCGACGTGATGCGGGCCATCCAGAGGGACGAGTTGGCATCGGAAAGAAACGCCCAGGGTCGCCGCGCCGACTCGCAGGGCCATGCCGCGGGCGCTCCGTCACCCCAGCAACCAAAAGCGGTTGCCGGGGACCCCGGGTCGACGCCCGAGACAAGGACGAAGCAATGATTGTCGCCATGCTGGAGACGGCCACTGAAGACCAGATCGATGCCGTGATTGACGCCATGATGGAAGCCGGGGTGGATGTGCACCGCACTACCGGCAAGATGCAGACCATACTCGCCGCCGTGGGCCCCACATCCACTCTCGACCTGAGCAAGTTCGAAATGCTTCCCGGCGTGATGCACGTGCACCGCATCAGCTCGCCTTACAAGCTCGCCGGCCGCGCGTTCCGCCCGGAAGGGACCGTGATCGAATTCGCCAACGGCGTGCACCTCGGCGGATTGCAGGTGCAGGTCATCGCCGGCCCCTGCGCCATCGAAAGTCGCGAGCAGATCTTCGCCATTGCCAAGTGCGTGAAAGATGCGGGCGCTCACTTCCTGCGCGGCGGCGCCTTCAAGCCGCGCAGCTCGCCGTATTCGTTCCAGGGCCACGGCATTCCCGGGCTGGAAATGATGCGCGAGGCCGCCGATGCGAACGGTCTGCTCGTGGTCAGCGAAGTCATGGAGATCTCGCAGATCGAGCTCATGCTGCCTTACGTTGATTGCTTCCAGGTGGGCGCGCGCAACATGCAGAACTTCAACCTGCTGCGCGAGCTCGGCCAGGTTCGGAAGCCGGTGCTGCTCAAGCGCGGCATCGCCGCCACCGTCGAGGAACTGCTTCTCTCCAGCGAATACATCATGTCCGGCGGCAACTACCAGGTGATCGTCTGCGAGCGCGGCATCCGCACCTACGAAACCGCGACCCGCAACACCATGGACATCGCGGCCATTCCGGTTCTCAAGAAGCTCTCGCACCTGCCCGTCGTCGCCGATCCGTCGCACGGCACCGGCCGCCGCGACATGGTGGCGCCGCTGGCCAAAGCCGCCGTCGCCGCCGGCGCGGACGCAATCCTGGTCGAAATCCACCCCAACGCCGACAAAGCCGTAAGCGACGCCGCGCAGACGCTCTTCCTCGAGCAATTCGAAGAGATGGTCAGCGACCTGCGCCTGATCGCAACGGCGGTGGGACGCACACTGTAAATCATTACCGAAGTCACGGCCAATTCAACATCCGAAGCGTGATTCGCCTCGGGTGTTGGAAGAATTCGTATGTGGGCGGTTGCTCAATGATCGATCGAATAGTATGGTTATTCAGAATTCCGCCCGAGGAAACGGATGTTTTTTCGATCAGAAAAATCGCCCCTTCTTGCAGCCGTATTGATCTTGGTCGGACTCTTTCAGTTAACTAGTGGATTGACTTATGCAGGCGCAGCCAAACGCGAAGCCTCGACTGTCGGATTGCTCTCGAGTGTTCAATGCGGAAGGACTTGCACGTACGCATATGTATTTACCGTCAATGACGTAAAGATTTCGGACGACAGCAGTACCTGCAAGACTCCGCTTACGTCGCGGGGATGCAGGAAAGGTGCGCCAGTCAGGGTTTATTACGACCCCGAGGATCTTTCAACAAACTTCCTGGAAGAGTTTCACTTAGCAGCACGCGGAAGAATATTCTTCGGCACCTGGATGATCTCTTGCGGACTTTTGCTGATTTGCTTGTATTTCATCCTCAACAAATTTGGGAAGAATTCGGAAGATGCCGGAGATCCGGATCAAGATAACGGTAACAGTGACGTCGCCGGAGAGAGTGATGTCCTTCACGTTACTCCCCAATGAGTGAAACCGTGGAGTGATCTCCGCGTTCTGGCTCCATGCATTAGCCTAGAGAGGTGATCTCGCGCATCTCCATCCTCGGCACCGGCCTTCTCGGCGCATCCGTCGGACTTGCTCTGCGCAAAGCTGGCTTCCAGGGCCGCATCACCGGCTGGAACCGCGGCCCGGAGCAGGCTCGCCTAGCGCACGAGATGGGCGCGATCGACGAAGTCGCCACCGAGCCCCTCGAAGCCGCGCGCTCCAGCCAAATCGTGCTGCTCTCCGTGCCCATTTTTGCCACGCTCGATTTCATGGAGAAGCTCGCATCCGTCCTCACGCCCGAGCACCTCGTCACCGATGTGGGCAGCACCAAACGCGTCATCGCCGAAGCGGCTGCGCGCCTCTACAACACGCCTGAGCGCGCCGCATTTCTCCCCGGTCACCCCATGGCCGGCAAAGAGCGCGGCGGCGCTGCTCTTGCCGAAGCCGATCTCTTCCGCGGCGCCGTCTGGCTCTTCACCGACGATCCCGGAGTTGTGCGTTCTCAGCGAGGCTGGCAACTCATCAAGCATTGGCGCGAACTGGTCGCCATCATGGGCGCCAAAACCCTCGACCTCGACCCCGCTCGCCACGACCAGCTCGTCGCATGGGTCAGCCATCTGCCGCAATTCACCGCCACCGCGCTCAGCGCGCTGCTCGAAGAAGAAGTGGGCGCCGCGCCGGAGCTCAAGGACGTGGGCGGCCGCGCCCTGCGCGAGATGACGCGCCTCGGCGCCAGCCCTTTTTCCATGTGGCGCGACATCGCCCACACCAACACCGAGGCTGTCGCGCGCGCCCTGCAAGCCCTCGAGCAGCGCCTCGCCTATCTCCGCGAAAACCTCCGCACCCCTGCCCTCCGCGACGAGTTCGAGGTAGCCAATCGCTTCCGGCGGGAGTAGATTTTTGCCCTTGCGATCCATTCGTTTATAGGCGAAGATAGAGTCCCAATGAGGGATCGTCCGCAAGACGAAGCGATGGCCGAAGTATTTGCCGAAGAGCCTGACTACGCGATTCAACTGCTCAACGCCATTCTGGAGGACGGCGAGCAGGGCGAGTTGCTGATCGTCCTTCGCCAGTTGGCCAAAGCCTTTGGCGGCGTGCAAAAGGTGGCGGAGAAAGCCCAGCTCAACCCGACGCAGCTTTACCGCACTCTGTCGGCCGAGGGCAATCCTGAACTCAAGAGCCTGGCTGCCATCCTCAAGGCGATGGGCCTGCGCCTGGCGGTTGAACGCGTGCGCGCCGCCTAAGACAGACTCACGTCAGACCCGGCGGATTCACCAACAGAAGCGTGCACGGAAGAACAATCGAGTCGCCTCCGCCCCTCCTGCGCTACAATTCCTGCAAATCGTACCTCAGCATTTAACTCGCGCCGAAAACCAGCGGAAGGAATGCGGCCTTGACGCGCGCAGAAACGGGGACAGATGCAGGCGCCGGCAATCAACCTTATCGGCGGGTGGTTGGACATGTTGGCCGGCGTCCTCTCCGGTTCCTTTGCCGGCCTGCTCTTCCATGATGAAAACTGGCTGGGCGGATATTCCTCCTTTCGCCGCCGGCTCGCCCGCCTCGGCCACATATCGTTTTTTGGACTCGGCTTCGTCAACCTGCTCTTTGCCGCCACCGCCAGTCAGCTTTTTCTCCGGCCCGGCTATCTCGCCGTTGCCTCCATCGGCCTGATCGTGGGCGCCATCACCATGCCCATCTGCTGCTATCTCACTGCGTGGAAAAAACCCATGCGGCATCTTTTTCCCATTCCCGTTGTGTCGGTCGCGGCCGGCATCACGGCGATCGTTGCCGGATGGTGGCTGCGATGAAACTCGGCCTGGTTGCCATGAGCGGCGTGCGCGCGCACAACCCTGAACTCACCGCGCTCGGCCTCACCTTGCCCGGCTTCGTCGAGCGCAATCGCGTGATCGCGTCCCTTCCCAGTCTCGGCCTGCTCACGCTGGCCGGACTCACTCCACCCGAAATTGAAACTCACTACCTCGAAGTGCCCGACATCGCCAAAGTCGCCGGCGTGCCCGAAGAATTCGACGCCGTCGCCATCTCCAGCTTTTCGGCTCAGGTTCGCGAAGCCTACGAGCTTGCCGATCGCTATCGAGCCTTGGGCACGAAAGTCATCCTCGGCGGCCTGCACGTCAGCGCTCTTCCCGAAGAGGCGCACGCCCATGCCGACGCCATCGTGATCGGCGAAGGAGAGCCGCTCTGGCCCTCGCTCATCGACGACCTCTGCCGCGGCCAGCTCCGCGATATCTACGACGCGCGCTCCCAGCCCTTCAACCTGGCCAACTCGCCCATGCCGCGCTTCGACCTTCTCGACATCGACCGTTATAACCGCCTCACCGTGCAGACCCAGCGCGGCTGCCCTTTGCGCTGCGAGTTCTGCGCCGCGTCCATGCGCATCTCGCCCACCTACAAGATCAAGCCCGTCGATCGCGTAATGGCGGAAATCGCGGCGATCCGCTCGCTCTGGAGGCACCCGTTCATCGAGTTTGCCGATGACAACACCTTCGTGAACAAGGCGCATTCGAAGCAACTCATGCGCGCGCTGGCGCGGGAAAACGTGCGCTGGTTCACCGAAACCGATCTTTCCGTTGCCGACGACGCCGACCTGCTGGCGATGATGCGGGACGCCGGCTGCGCAGAGGTCCTCATCGGCTTCGAAGGTACTACCTTCGCCGGCCTCAACGGTCTGGAACAGGGCTCGAACTGGAAAGCCAAACGCGTGGACAAGTATCTCGGCACGATTCGCGCCATTCAGGACCACGGCATCCGGGTCAATGCCTGCTTCATCCTCGGGCTCGATGGCGCCGGACCCGAATCTGTCGATGAGATCTGGCGATTCGTGCAGGCAAGCATGCCTTACGACGTGCAGATCACGGTGCAAACCGCCTTTCCCGGCACGCCTCTCTACGAGCGGCTGAAGCGCGAAGGCCGCATCCTGCACGAAGAAGCCTGGGAACTCTGCACGCTCTTCGACGTGAACTTCCAGCCCGCGCACAAGACTGTCGCCGAGCTGGAAGCCGAATTCAGGCGTCTCGGCTCGCGCTTATATTCGGAACAGTTCACGAACGAGCGCCGCCTGGCGTTCCGCAGGAACTACCGTGACAGGCTTCGCGCTCGAACACTGCAATAAGGAGGAAGAACCGTGTCATTTCTCTGGGTCAGAATCGTAATGATCGCGAGCGGAATCTACGACGGACTGATTGGTCTCGCCTTCCTGTTCGCTCCCTTGGCGGTTTTCCGCCTGGCTGCCGTCACTCCGCCGAATCATTTAGGCTACGTCCAGTTTCCGGCCCTGGTGCTCTTGATTTTCGGGGCCATGTTTCTGCGCATTGCCGCAGATCCGGTGGCGCGGCGTGAGCAAATCCTCTATGGCATGGCCCTGAAGGCCTCGTATTTCGGCGTCGTCTTCTGGTACCAGCTTCACAGCGGAATTCCGGCGCTCTGGGTTCCCTTTGCCTGGGCCGACGTTGCCTTCTTCATCCTCTTCTTTGCCGGCTGGAGAGCGACGGCGCAGCGCAACGTGGCTGTCCACTCCGCGAATTAGGGCGTCGCTCGACATCTCCCCGCGCGAGCCATTAGCGTGGGGCTATGCAAGGTGTGTCCCTCAGCCTGGATGGCAAAGTCGCCCTCATCACGGGCGGCGCGCGCGGCATCGGCGCAGAAACCGTGCGCCTCTTCTGCCAGGCCGGTGCGCGTGTGGCGTTCAATTACCGCAGGTCGCGCGAACGAGCCGAGACACTCGCCGCCGAATGTGGCGGGAACGAAAATCCCGCGCGCTGCCTGGCTTTCCAGCATGAGCTCAGTTCTCCTTCTGACGGCCGCACCCTGGTCGATAAAACCGTCACCGCCTTCGGCCGCATCGATATTCTCGTGGCCAATCACGGCATCTGGCCGCCGGAGGAATCGCCCATCGCATCTATGACCGAATCGCAATGGCGGCAGACAATGGCCGTGAATCTCGATGCCGTCTTCGGCCTCGTCCAGTCGGCCGCCCAGCACATGGAACGTCAGGCCCCGCCATACGACGGTAAGGCCACAGGTCACATCGTGCTCATCAGTTCCACCGCCGGCCAGCGCGGAGAAGCCTTCCACGCCGACTATGCCGTGACCAAAGGGGCGCTGATCAGTCTCACCAAAAGCCTCTCCTCTGAGCTTGCGCCCAGGGGAATTCGGGTAAACTGTGTGGCGCCGGGATGGGTGGCCACGGAGATGTCTGCTGACGCCGTTTCCGATCCCAGGCGAGGGCCTGAAATCCTTTCCGGGATTCCGGTGGGTCGCGTGGCTACGCCGCGCGAAATTGCCGGTCCTGTACTCTTTTTATGTACGCCGCTGGCCGGCTTCATCTCCGGCGAGGTGCTGAACGTGAACGGCGGCGCGGTGCTGGTGGGATGAGCGGGAGAAAAATCGATGCGTAAGTTTTTGCCCTTGGCGCTTGCAGCACTGCTGCTGGCCGTGCCGCTGGTCTCCAGGAGCCAGATAGACGAAGGTCCAGCGACAACCCCTGCTGCCACCCAGAGCGCCGAACAGGTGGGCCAGGGTTCCGAAGCCGCGAAAAACGCCGATCAGGCGCGCGCCGCTCTCAACTCCATGGTGCAGGCACTGGGCGGGCAGGCGTGGCTCGACATGAAAAATTCCGAGAAAGACGGCCACTTCGCTGCCTTTTTTCATGGCAACCCCGATCTCGGCACGCAGCAGTTCTACCAGTTTCATCAGTGGCCCGATCACGACCGCATCGAGTACACCAAGCATCGCGACGTGGTGCATTTCTTCATCGGCAAGGAGGGATGGGAGATCACTTACCGCGGCAAAAAAGCCATCCCGCAAAAAGACCTGGACGAGTTCCTGCGCGACCGCGATCACTCCATTGAAACCGCGGTCAAGGTCTGGATGAAAGATCCTAAAACCATCCTCATCTACGAGGGACCGCGCATGGTCGAACGCCACCTCGGCATCCAGGTTTCGCTGATCGCGGCCAACAACGATGCCCTCAGCATCGTGATGGATAACGACACTCACCTGCCGCTGCGCAGCGAATACCAGTACCGCGACCCCGTCTATCACGACCTCGACACCGAGACCGAGGAATATGACGACTACCACACCGTCGACGGATTCCCCACCGCCTTCAACATGACCCGCATCAAGAACGGCGAGACCACGCAGCAGCTCTACGTAGACCACGTGAAATACAACCAGGATCTGCCGGCCAATTTCTGGGATGTCGATGCCGTGACCCGCAAGATCAAGAGGTAAAGACCCGGAAAAAGTAGGAGACGGCAAGGCCATTAGCAATCCTCCACGCCATCACGTCAGCCGCGAACTGAGCCAGACCGGCACAGCTTCGGGAGAGTTTGTCACCGAGACGTTCGAGTACGACGGTGGACGGCAGGTCACGGTTTACGTTCCGCTGAAACCGCCCGAAGCTATCGTCTTCGCCGCCGACGGTCAGAGAATCTCGAAATGGGGCCGGTCGCTCGAGAAAGCCGGCGTGCCTTCCACAGTGATCGTCGGTGTACATGGGCTCAGCGACGAGATGCAACGGCTCCACGAGTACTCACCCGGCTTTGCGCCGGAGCGGTTCGCGGCACACGAAAAGTTCTTCGTTGAGGACGTTCGCCGATGGGCGGACTCGCGGTTCGGCTTGGCGCTGCCCATTGAACGTACCGCAGTGTTCGGCGTTTCGGCGGGCGGAGAGCTTGCCCTCGCGCTTGGGCTTCGGCACCCGGACGTCTACGGTGCGATCTTCTGCGCCTCGCCTGGCGGCGGTTACAAGCCGCCTGACGTCATGCCGAGTCCGCTTCCGCGCACATACCTCGTCGCCGGCGCTCAGGAGCCGTTCTTCCTCGAGAACGCATCGAGGTGGGCAGACGCGCTGCGGCATGCAGGTGCGGATGTCGTCATGAACGAACGAACTGGGTCGCACGGAGGGGCATTCTGGCGAGAAGAATTCCCGCTGATGACGGCTTGGGCATTTGGAAGATGACCCCTTCCTGAGCTCGTCGGCGGTCTCCTGCAGCAACCCGCCTCGTGCGACCATTTATCCGTTGCCAAACCTGATCGCAGTCGAAGCACCTTATTTATAATCCGGTAGAGCGCGAGGGCACTGGGCTCGGCACCTCGCCGGAGTCGAAAGATGACCTTCAACATCCAGGAGATCCTGGATTTCCTCCCTCACCGCTACCCGTTTCTGCTCATCGACCGGGTAGTGGAGTTCGAACGCGCCAAGCGGCTGGTGGCCATCAAGAACGTCACCATCAACGAGCCGTTCTTCCAGGGACACTTTCCCGGCTACCCTATCATGCCCGGCGTTCTCGTCGTCGAAGCCATGGCCCAGGCCGGCGGCATCATCCTCATGCACGAGCTTCCCGATCGACACGAGAAACTGGTCGTCTTCACCGGCATCGAACGCGCCAAATTCCGCCGCCCCGTGACGCCAGGCGACCAGTTGCGCATCGAGATTGAAGTGCTCTCGTTCCGCCCGCGTGCAGGACGCATCGCCGGCCGCGCGCTTGTCGACGGCAAGCTCGCCTGCGAGGCCACGCTCACCTGCCAGGTGGTCCCCCGCAAGCGCGAACAAAATCCTGCCGATCCTGCCAAATCCGAGACCAGCGCCGCACCCGCACCAGCGGAGATCGCCGAGTGAGCGTGCACGCGAGCGCCGTCATCGCTCCCGGTGCTCAGATTCCCGAATCCTGCACCGTCGGCCCCTTCTGCACCATCGGCCCCGAAGTGGTGCTGGGCGAGAACTGCACTCTCATTTCCCACGTTGTCCTCGACGGCTGCACCCGCATCGGCGCGCGCAACGTTTTCTATCCCTTCTGCTCGGTCGGCGTCGCCCCGCAGGACCTGAAATACCGCGGCGAGCCTACGGAAACCATCCTCGGCGACGACAACACCATCCGCGAATCCGTCACCATCAGCCGCGGTACGGTGGGCGGCGGCGGCGTCACGTGCATCGGCTCCAATTGCCTGCTTATGACCTGCGCCCACGTCGGCCACGACAGCCAGATCGGCAGCCACTGCATCCTAGCCAACTCCGCCACGCTTGCCGGCCACGTCACCATCGAGGATTACGTCACGCTGGGCGCCTTCTGCCCCGTGCATCAGCACTGCGTCATCGGCCGCTACGCCTTTATCGGCGGCGGCACCATCGTCACCCAGGACGTCCTGCCGTTCTCGCTGACCTCGGCAAAGCGCGAAAACAAGGCCTTCGGCATTAACAAGATCGGTCTCGAGCGCCGCGGCTTCACCGCGGAGCGGCTCAAAACCTTGCAAAAAGCCTTCCGCCTCCTGCTCGCGTCCAAGCTCAACACCGCGCAGGCCGTGGAGGCGCTGCGCGAGCTGGAAGGCGATGACGTAGCCGAGCTCATTGCCTTTGTCCAGCGCAGCCAGCGCGGAGTGATCAAATAGCCATGCCCCTAGGCCTGATCGCCGGCAACGGCCGCTTTCCCTTCCTGCTGCTCGATGCTGCCCGCGCGCAGGGCCTGCCCGTTGTCGTCGCGGCCATCCGCGAAGAAACCGACCCCGAAATCGACCTCCGCGCCGCCGCCGACAGCGGCATCACCGTCCACTGGCTCTCGCTGGGCGAGCTTTCCCGCCTGATCGAGATCTTCAAGAGCGCCGGCATCGAAAAGGCGGTGATGGCCGGCCAGGTCAAGCATAAGCAGATCTTTTCCAGCATCCGTCCCGACTGGCGCCTCGCCAAGCTGCTCCTGAATCTCCGTACCCGCTCCACTGACGTGCTCCTCGGCGCGGTGGCCAAAGTCCTCGCCGATGAAGGCATCGAGTTGATCAGTTCCACCGCGTTCCTGGAGCCGCTGCTGGCCAGGGATGGCGTGCTCACCGAACGCGCCCCCGACGATGACGAGCGCAAGAACGTCGCCTACGGTCTCCAGGTAGCCTGTGCGCTCGCCGCCTTCGATATCGGCCAGACTGTCGTCGTCGCTGCCCAGGCCTGCGTCGCCGTCGAGGCCATGGAGGGCACCGACGCCACCATTGAGCGCGCCGGCGTGCTGATGCGCTCTCTCGAGGGCGATGCCTCAACCCTGGAGCGCCGCCTCACCGTGGTCAAGGTCGCCAAGCCCAGCCAGGACATGCGCTTCGATGTGCCCGTCATCGGCGCGGCGACCGTTGAGACCATGCTTCGCGCCGGCGCAACCTGCCTCTCTGTGGAAGCCGGCCGCACCCTGCTCTTCGACCGCGATGCCCTCCTTCGCCGCGCTTCGGAAGCGGGCATCGCAATTGTCGGCACCCCGCGGCCGTAGAGATCGTTTCATCCCATCCGAGCCGCACTCCGGCCATAAACCGCGAAGCGGCAATTCCCCGCTGCGGACGCAAAAGAGCCCGGACATTGCCGGGCTCTTTTGCTTGCCTTTGTTGCCTGTTAGAAAAGCTATTTCTTCTTTGCAGTCCGTTTTGCGGCTTTCTTGGCTGCCTTCTTGGCCGGTGCCTTCTTGGCGGCTTTCTTCGCTGCCTTCTTGGCCGGCGCCTTCTTTGCTGCCTTCTTTACTGCCAACGGTTTCCCTCGTCTGATTGATTTGCCGGCCTTCTTGCCTCCCGCGGCCTTCTTCGCCGCGGCCCTTCCGCCCTTGGCGCCGGCAGTGCTCTTCTTGGCGGCGGATTTCTTAGCAGCCGTTTTCGCGGCGGCCTTTTTTGCCGGCGCCTTCTTCGCTGCCTTTTTCGCTGGAGCCTTCCGCTTTGCGGCCTTAGGAGCAACGGGCAACGGCTCTTCCAGGACCACCACTGCTTCTTCGATTACAGGTTCATCATCGTCCGACGAAGTGAGAACCGACTCTGACTCCTCTTCGTCGTCGAATTCGTCCACCTGGTCCGGGTCTAACTCTTTCGGCTCTCCCTCGGGAAAACCGTCACTCATGGCGTACATCCTGATTACGTCATCCATCCCATTGCCTCCAGCGCTGCTGCGCTGCGTTGATGGTTTCGCTCTTCGCACGGCGGACGTTCGATTCCGCTTGCGGAAGCCATTGTAGCAATAGCTTGCACGTAAACACTATCAAAACACAAGTGCGGAATAAACGATCAGGCATTTTTTATTTTTTTATCCGCTTGTACCACTGCACTGTGGTGCGGCCAAAGCCCAAGACCCTAATCGCTGCTCGGCGCGGCCACGAGCAGCACGGCGCCGGCGTGAATGACGCTGCCGCGGAGATGGTTCCAGCGGCGCAGCTCGGCAGTGGAGACACCGAAACGAGCGGCAATCGCCGCAAGGGTATCGCCGCGGCGCACACGATACGATGTGGACCGCCCGCTGTGCGCGGATGTGGTCCGCACCTTCGCATCCGATACATCCACTGCATTCGCTGTGTTGCTCCGGCCGGCATCGGCTCCAGAACTGCGCGAGCGGGAAGTGCTGGCGTAGGCCGCTTCAGGCGCCGCTACCCGCAGCCGATGCCCCGCCCCGATCCGCTTGCCGCGCAGGTGGTTCCACCGCCGCAGATCGCTCAGCGTCACACCGAACCGGTCGGCAATGGTCACCAGGGTGTCGCCCCGGCGCACCCGGTAATAAGCCCCATTTGCGGCCATCTCCCCCCGATGCGGCTGCGGCACCACCAGCGCCTCCACGCCGTCAATCCCGGAGCCCGAGCCAAGCTCATTGGCCGCCGCCAGGTTCGCGGCCGTCACGTGATACTCGCGCGCCACCGAGGCCAGCGTGTCGCCTTCGGTCATCACGTGGTAACGCCACGAATCACGTCGCCCCACCGGAACCTGGGCAATCCGCTGTTCGAAGATCCCGGCCGTGCCGGCCGGCAGATGCAGATCGAAGCTCGCCTCCGGCGGCGTCTCCCCCCGCAGCAAGCTGGGGTTCAGCGCCTCCAGCTCCTCCACCGGCGCGTTCACGATATCCGAAACCAGCCGCAGGCTCACGGAGTAGTTCACCGTCACGTCGTCGGTAGCCAGCGGCGGGTCCAGAGTGATGTCGTCAAACCCGTATTGCTTGGGATGATTGGCGATGATGATCGCGGCAATGATTTCGGGAACGTAGTTCCTGGTCTCGGTTGGCAGTTCGCCGCGCTTGTAGAGCTCCCAGAAGCTGGCGTAGCCGGTCCTCGCCACCGCGCGCTGGATATTGCCCGCGCCATGATCGTACGCCGCCATTGCCAGGTACCAGTCGCCAAGCTGGTTATAGAGATACTTCATGTACCGTGCATAGGCCACCGTCGACTTGTCCGGATCGAAGCGCTCGTCCACATACCGGTTCCGCTCCAGGCCGTAATCTCCATAGGGCATGAACTGCCACATCCCGCCGGCCCGAGAGCGCCGATTGACCGCCCGCGGCTGAAATCCCGATTCGGCCACCGCCAGGTAGATCAGGTCCTGCGGCACCCCTTCCTCAGCCAGGTCTCGCTGGATCGTCGCCTTGTAGCGGCCTGCCCGCTGGAATGCGTGCAGCAGCGTGTTGTGTCCCCGCTCGGTGTTGGCAAAGAAATTGATGAAGCTGGCCACGTAATCGTTCATCACCAGCGGCAGGTCGGACTTGGTGGTGGCCAGGTCGGCCCGCGCCTTGGCCTCAAAGTTGGGGTCTACCTTAAAAGTGACGTCGTTGGCGACGTCGGCGGGCGTAGGTTCTACCTGGGGCACAAATCCATTGCCCTGCTTGAGCGCCTGCATCTCCAGCTCGTTGACTCCGTCCACCACGCGATCGAATTCGTCGTGCAGCGGCGGCGTGGCGTTGATGTCGATGCCGCTCATCATCATCATGTCCACCGCATGGTCGAACTGAACCTTCGCCGCGGCCAGGTCGCCACGTTTATAGTCGGCTTCTCCGGCGGCGTAGGCTGCTTCCACCTGCTGAATCAGCTGCGAGACGCGCGCATTCTCAGTGACTGAAGGCTGTGGAGCTGCTGGAGCAGCCGGTTGAGCCGGCTCTGACGCAGCCAGCGGCGGCGCGGTGGTCTGCGGGTTGGCGGCAACAGGCTTTTTCCCCGGCCCCGACGGTCCGCACCCGGCCATCAACAGGGACAGCGCGAGGAAACCTGATACAGCAGTCCTCTTCCCGCTCATATTCATTTAAGGATGCAACCGCTCCTGTCCGTGTTGGGTCCAGTTCCACCCGGAAACGATACGCAACGCACGGTTTCGCGCGCTTTCCTTGAACCGCTGGAAATGCGCGCAGCGCTTACCGCGCCGTGGCCAGACCGGGGAGGACACTATTGTCGATGATAAGCTATGCCATGGAGGTCCGCTGCGGCGGACGCGGGAAATACGCGATTCCTCCCTTCACCGAACCTCCCACCATGGAAGCCCGTTTCCTTCGTAATTTCGCTATTATTGCTCACATCGACCATGGAAAGTCGACACTCAGCGACCGTTTGCTGGAGCTGACCGGCGCCGTAACCGGGCGCGAAATGCAGGCCCAGATCCTCGACGACATGGACCTGGAGCGCGAGCGCGGCATCACCATCAAAGCCCACGCCGTGCGCATGATGTACAAAGCTCATGACGGCAATACCTACCAGCTCAATCTCATCGATACCCCCGGCCACGTGGACTTCAGCTACGAAGTCTCGCGCTCGCTGGCTTCCTGCGAGGGCGCGCTCCTCGTCGTCGACGCCAGCCAGGGCGTCGAGGCTCAAACCCTGGCCAACGCTTATCTCGCCATCAATCACGGCCTGGAAATCATCCCCGTTATAAATAAAATCGACCTGCCCTCGGCGGATATCACGCGCACGCAGGAAGCGATCGAGCAGGCTGTCGGTTTGGACGCAACCGACGCCATTCCTGTGAGCGCCAAGACCGGCCAGGGCGTAGACGAAGTGCTGGAAGCCATCGTCCACCGCCTGCCTCCGCCCAAGGGCGACCCCGAGGCACCTCTCCAGGCGCTCATCTTCGATTCCTGGTTCGATCCCTATCGCGGCGTCATCGTCCTCGTCCGCGTGATGCAGGGAACCATGAGCAAGGGCCAGCGCATCCGCCTCATGTCCAACGGCAAGTCATACGAAGTCGAATCGATGGGCGTGCTCATGCCCAAGCCGGTCGAAATCGGGCAGCTCTCCGCCGGCGAGGTCGGCTTCTTCGCCGCCACCATCAAGAACGTCGGCGACACCAAGATCGGCGACACCGTTACCGCCGATGAAACCCCCGCCGCCCACGCCCTCCCCGGCTTTGAAGAGCTCAAGCCCATGGTCTTCAGCGGCCTGTACACCGTGGACGCGCACGAGCACACCCTGCTGCGCGACGCCTTGGAAAAACTCCGCCTCAACGACTCGTCCTTCTTCTTCGAGCCGGAAAGCTCGGTCGCCCTCGGCTTCGGCTTCCGTTGCGGATTCCTCGGCCTGCTGCACATGGAGATCATCCAGGAGCGGCTGGAGCGCGAGTACGAGCTCGACCTCATCACCACTGCTCCCAGCGTGCGCTATCACATCGCGCTCACCGACGGCTCCGAAATCGAAGTCGACAATCCTTCCCGCTGGCCCGAACCCACCAACATCGTCAGCATTCGCGAGCCCATCATCACCGCCAAGATCATCACCAATGAGGAATACGTCGGCGGCATCCTGAAGCTGGTGGAGGAAAAACGCGGCCGGCAGATCAATTTTGAGTACCTCACACCCACCCGCGTAATGCTTACCTACGAGCTGCCCCTGAACGAGATCGTGCTCGATTTCTACGACCGCCTCAAGTCGATCTCCCGCGGATATGCCTCGCTCGACTATCAGCTTGCCGGCGAATGGGAGTCGCCGATGGTCAAGCTCGATATCCTCGTCTCCGGCGACCCCGTGGACGCGCTCTCCGTCATCGTCCACCACGATTACGCCTACGAGCGCGGCCGTGCGCTGGTCTCCAAAATGCGCGAGCTGATCCCGCGCCAGCAGTTCGAAGTCGCTATCCAGGCAGCCATCGGCGCCCGCGTCATCGCCCGCGAAACGGTCAGCGCCCTGCGCAAGAACGTCCTCGCCAAGTGCTACGGCGGCGACATCACCCGTAAGCGCAAACTGCTGGAAAAACAGAAGGAGGGCAAAAAGCGCATGAAGCGCATCGGCAAGGTCGACATCCCTCAGGAGGCCTTTCTGGCCGTCCTCCGGGTTGGCGAAGAGCAGCAGAAATAGCCCCGCGCCCTTCTCATCCGTAAACCGTAGTCACAAAATTTTTATAGTGATTTGTGGAAAGGTGCCTCAAAAAAAGACACTTCGCCGTCAGGCACACCGCCCCGAGAACCTCAGAGTAAGGTGCTGTTACCATCTGAAAATGAAGGACTTGTATTGTGTATCAAAATCGGGCGCGGCTTGACAAGGCCAAAAACGCGCTTTTTAGCTCAGCCTTTCCTTGCGTAATCCACAATTTTTTCCACAGATGCTCAGGATCGCCCGGAGTTTTGCACCGCCCACTCCGGCAACCTTTTCCACCAATATTTCTACTAAGCTGTTGAGAAGCCCCGGCGATCCGGGGCTTTTTCATTGCCTCAGTGACCTGCAGCAGGCCTGGGTGCCGGTGCGGGTGCATCCGGAACCGCGGCGCCCTGAGCAGCGGGAGCCTGTGCCGGCACCCCGGATTTAGTGTTGTACGCCTGAATCACCGCGTCCGTGATATCCGTACTCTGCCCCGCAAACAGGACCGGCGTCTGCTGCCCGGAATAATCCAGAACCAGCGTGTACCCATTCTGCTCGGCATAGCTCCGCATCACCTCGTAGACCTTCTGCGCCAGCGTGCCATACGCCTGGCTCACTTCCTGCTGAAAGTCCGTCCGAGCCTCGTCTGCAGCGCGATTCATTTCCTTCGTCTTGTCGTCGATGCTCTTGGCCCGCGCCGCCCGTTCCGCGTCGGTCAGTTTCGGCCCGTCCGTCTGCAGTTGCTTGGTCAGAGAGTCCACCTGCGTCTTCAGGGTGTTGATCTGATCCTGCTTGGGCGTGAACTTCTTCTCTAGATCGGCGAAATTTCTCTGTCCTTCGTTGGTCTTGGCGACAGCCGCCTGAAAGGCAATCACTGCTACCTTACTGGGGGGCGGATCGCTGCTGGCGGTGGCGGGACTCTGGCCCTGCGCCAGCGGGATCATGCCCGCCGCTGCCAGAGCTGCAATGCTAAGCAAACGCTTCATGTGTCTCGAAAACTCCTTCGGCTTTCCTGTTCAGTTAACGTATAGACGCGCCCTCACCATTTCTGTGCGCCTTGCGCATATGGCCGGACGGCCCCACGAGCGAGCCCATACATCCTGAGAATCCTCGCCATCCTAATTCTTCAGGAACTCGGCTCGGGCAGGAGCAGAGACAGGAAAAGCTACGAATGGTGACTTCAGCAGGAACTAGCACGGATTATATGGAAGCGACGAATCGGGCGTCAATCCACGCCCTGTCGGCATTACCCGCTTGCCGGAAACGCAAATGGCCCCGCCGCAACGGGCGAGGCCATCGTCAACTTGCTATTTCTCAGTGCGTCGCCGGTTTGTGGGTCGCGCCCGGAGCCGCAGGCTTGGGAGCCGCCGTCGGAGCAGGGGCCTGAGGCGGAGGAGCCGGAATCCCCGACTTCACGTTGTAAGCGTCTACCACGGCCTTGGTAATATCCGTCGCCGGATTCCAGTAGAGCACATCCGGCGCCTGCTGCTGCGATTGCGTCGCGTCCAGCACCACCGTGTAGCCGTGCTCCCGGGCATAGGCCTGCAACTCCGCGCCGACTTTCTGCGCCATGCTGTTGAGCATGTCCTGCATGTCGGACTGGTAATCGCTCTGGTCGTCGTCCTGCATCCGCTTCGCCTGGCGCTGCTTGTCCTGTATGGCCTGGGCGCGGGACTGCTGCTGCTCCTGGCTCAGCGTCGAGGCCTGCGACTGCAGCTCCTTGGTCAGGCTCTCGATCTGGGTATTGAGCGTCTGCAGCTCCTGGCGCTTGGGATCGTACTTTTTCTGCAGATCCGCATAATTGCGCTGGAATTCATTGGTCTGCGTGACCGCCAGCTGGAACTGAATCACAGCGATTTTGCTGGGCGCGGTGGCCGTCTGGGCGTGAACTGCCACGGCGCATGCCATGGCCGAGATAACTGCAAATGCGAGCGTACGCTTCATAGGAACGGAAAAACTCCTTCAGATCACCCGTGCGGCTGTTCGGGTTCCGGCGCTGGTTCTGGCGCGCTTTCACCACAGATCCTGACGGCGGTCCCTTGGCGTTCTCTCCCCAGCCAGGGCGAAACCTCTGCCTTCGCGCAACCCAAGCGGCGCGAACGGAATCATCGCCAGGAACACAAGGGGATTATATAAGCGCCCACGGTAACAGCGTCAATCGCCGCACCAGGCGCCAACGCCATCCAGTGCAGCCCGCGCTATGCATCAGGGCCGCAAGTGAGTGTGAAGGATTCCAAAACGCTGGACCAAAGCGGTTCCCAGTCCAACCAGTTCCAGAAGCAGAAGCACGGACGCCAGTGCGAAGAAGGGAATCTGGATCTTCGGCCAGAGCTTCGCCGGAAGCTGGTCGGAGAACTTGTCGGCCAAAGTTTCATTGAACCGCGTCGGCCTGTCCTCGTTTTCATCCAGCGGCTTCCACTCCGATGCCAGAAATGCAGCTCGCACATTGGAGAGGAGCACGCCGGCGATAATCACCGCAATCACGCCGGGAAGCCGTCCCATGGCCAGCGTTCCCAGCATTCCTGCAAAGTACACACTGAAGACCATTGCCGCGGCCGGCCAATTCGCCTCGCGCACGCCCATGGCGCCCATCACATAGACGAAGAACGTCACGATCCCGGAAATCATCACGACCGTATTTCCCGTCAATGCCGAAACCGCAAGCTCAAAGACGGCCACCGCGATCAGGATCCAGAATCCCTGCTCGCCCAGGTAGTTCACGTCCCACGCGTTCTCCACCGTGGGCCAGAAGATACTCTTCAGCCGCCCGTCAGAGCGTTTGCTCTCGCCGGACAATCCAAGCGTTTGCATGGCTGCCAGAATGACGCCGCGCAACCCCTGCGTCAAGCGCCAAGTTCAGATCCGGGCAGATTTTCTGGTTCCACGCAAAAGCGCGACCGCACTTCTGAACGGCCGCGCTTCAAATGCTGCTGGATTCCATTTAGAACGTCGTCGAAATCGACAGCCGGAATGTCCGGCGCGGCTCGTGGAACTGGTAGCGCGAACCGTATGCCTGTACCGCCTGGTTGTACGTGTAATCGCCCGCGCCGCCCGGCGGGAACATGTCGCGCGTGATCAACTCCGCGGTGCAGCTTCCCTGGTGATTGGAGCCGGCCACGTCGTTGCAGTAAGGCGTCTCGTAAAGCCGCAGCGGGTTATACGCCCAATACAGCCGGAAGGGCGCGTTGATGATGGGAACGATGGCCGCGATCTGCGCGCCCACCGACATGCGGGGCACGAGATTCGTTCCTGAGATCGGCCGGATGTTCCTCTGGAACCCGACCTTGGACCCCGGAATGCCGCCCTGGCAGGCGCCGTTGTTGAACACAGGGCAGCCATAAAGCGGCGCTTCCAGTGAGGCAAATCCCTCGGGACTCTGCTCCAGCTGATTGTGGCTTATCGCCGAGTCGATTCCGAAATCGTCGAAGAAAGCGAAGGTGAACGGCCCGACTACCGGAATACGGTATTCGAGGTTCGTCTTCATGTCGGCGTCGCCGCCGATCGAAGCCACGCCATAGATCGGCAACGGCACATCGATGCACTGGTTCAGTTCCGGATTGTTGACGTCGCGCGGAACGCAACTGCCGTCCGGATTGGTCAGCTGGACAGAAACCCGCGTGGGCACATAGCCGTAGGGCGTGGCCCCGCGAATGTCAAACCCGCGCAGATCGTCCTCGCCGCCATCGTAGAACCGGTTTTGCGGAGGCGCCACATCGCCGCCGTACCCTGTCACATAGCCAAGCTGCGCCTTGATGGCAAGAATGTTGCGCCCGTTCGGCCTGAACATCAGGTAGTGGATCGGCTGGTAGTGCGTGATGGAGACAATCGGCTCCAGGTAGCGCACGTTGCCCCAGATTCCCGACGCCTGGAAGACTGCCGATAACTCCGTCCCCGTCCGCGGCCGCAGCGGATTGCTGACCGTGTTGTAGGTATAGCTCAGCGAAACCATGCTGCTCTTGATGCCCGAGAGCGGATTGTTGCTCTGCACGCCGGAGCGGAACGCGATGGTCTGGAAGAACGATTGCGACGCCGAGCTGAACGCCGTAATGTTCGAGTTCGTCCACGAGTAGGTGAAGCCCACCCGCTGGAACGAGTGCCGCCGCAGCGGGTAGCTGATGGAGAAATTGATCCCGTCGGAACCCTGGTTATAGTTCTGGATCAGCGACTGCTGCGCCGAGCTCAGGTTGATCTGCTGCCCCGTCGTCGCCTGGTAATTCTTGGCCGCGTTGAAATCCGTCTTCTGGTTGAAAATCTGGAATCCGAGCTGTATGGGCCGGTTGCGAACGTAGGGCTGCGTGAATCCGAAAAGAAATTGCCGGCTCAGGTTGCCCAGGTTGGCCTGCAGGCTCAGCGTTTCGCCCAGGCCGAGGAAGTTGTTCGTCTGATAATTGACGCCCAGGAACGCGCCTGTCTGCCCGCTGACGCCGCCATTCATGCCGATGGAGTTCTTGCCCTTTTCCTTCACCTTCAGCAGCAGGCGCACCGTCCCGTTATCGGCGTCCTGAATCGCCTCGGTGTCCTGATCCACCTTGAGCGGATCGAAATACTGCAACTGGTTCAGCCGCATCAGGCTGTATTCCCACAGTTGCGAGTTATAGATCTGGCCTTCCTGCAGCAGCAGCTCGCGGCGGATGACGCGATCGCGCGTGATGGTATTACCCTGGAACTCGATCCGCGACACGTAAAACTGCTTGCCTTCGTCGATGTCGATATTCCACGAGACCGTCTTCTTCTGGTCGTCGAACTTGGGCACCGGAACCGCGCCAAAGTTGATATACCCATCGGCGCCGTAGGCCTTCTTCAGATTGTCCAGCCCCTTCCCCATGCCCGTGGCATTGAAGTAGTCACCATCTTTCATTGGGAAGAGCGCGCGCAGCGCCTTGGGATTAAAGCGCGGATTGACGCCGCTGAAGGTGATCGTGCCCAGCCGGTACCGCGCGCCTTCCTCGATGGGCAGCAGAATGTCGATGCGCTTACCCTTGCGCGGCCGGAAGGTGAACCAGTTCAGTCCGCCCTGGTCGCGGATCTGCGTCACCGGCTGCTCCACCGCTGCGTTGGCGTAGCCCTTGTCGCGATACACCTGGCGCACCAGCTCCGTGTCCATCTCCAGCTTCGACGAGTCGTAAGTCTGGGCAAACAGATTCTCAAAGATCAGCGAATAAGGAATGCCGATCGGCTTCAGCCCCCGCATCGCCCGGCGCAGCGTCCGCGAGCTGATATGCGGGTTCCCGGTGAACTTGATCTTGCCCACCTTCACCACCGGGCCTTCCTTGATGTTGAAGACAATCTGTACCGACGCCGGCGGGATATTCTTCACGTCCGCCTTCACCGTCGCAAACTGGTGCCCGTGCTCGGACAGCATCTCCTTGATGACCGCCTCGGCGTGCGCCACTTTGGCGTTGTCATACTGGCTCTCCTCGGTCAGATCCACCTTCTCCTTCTTGTAGCGCGTCAGCAGGTCCGATTGCGTGACCGAGTTCAATCCCTTATATGTGATGTCGCGAACGGTCGGGTTCTCTTTGACAAAAACATTCAGGATGATTCCCCTTACCGTGTCCTCGCGCGTGAAATAGAGATTCTGAAAATAGCCGGTATTCCAGAGCGAGTTGAAATCGCGCTCGATCTGCACCGGGTCCCACATGTCGCCTTCATGGGTGAACATGCGCGCAATGATCGTTTCTCTGGGAATGCGCCGGTTGCCGATCACGCGAATCTGGTAAATGGTCTGCGGGGTGGCCGTCTGCGCCGACTGCGCAGGCGTCGGCGCCGGCGCCTGGGCCAGCGCGCTTCCCATACCAAAACCCATCACCAGCAGAAGAAGGAATGCGCTTGTCGTCCGCACCAGGCGGGCCATGGAAGTGTGCTTGATCTTCACCGGGCTTGGGTCCTTCGGCGAGCACAAGTTCTGGTGCGGTCCATAGTTCGGCTTAACGGGAAGAATATGCACACCCTCACTGCTGAAAATCTGTCCTGCATCGAGGAAAGATGATTATATTGGACCGCGGTCACCCCGCCCAAACGCAGGATCCGCCTTGGGCCCGCAATCCGAGCCTTCCTCTCACTGCCCCGGCATGGGCTGGCCTCACCGGCTGCTCATTCCACAGTTTATCGGAACGAAACGGCTCAATGCCGTCCTTGCTTCCACCCTGCCTGTTGCGGCATTCTTCTTAGACGCGCTCGGCGTGCGCTGGGCACCCGATGCATGCGCAGGTTTTCCACCGATGGCGCAATCGCCACAAACCCTCTACGGCTTCACCGCGCGCCTCCTCGACGGCAGCGAAGTCTCGCTCGACACTTTTCGCGGCCGCGTCCTGCTCATCGTCAACACCGCCAGCCAGTGCGGCTTCACGCCGCAGTACGCCGGCCTCGAATCTCTCTATCGCACATATAAGGACCGCGGCCTTACCGTGCTCGGCTTCCCCTCGAACCAGTTCGGCAAACAGGAGCCCGGCGGCGCCGAAGAGATCGGCGCCTTCTGCGAGAAAAATTACGGCGTCAGTTTTCCCATGTTCTCGAAGATCGAAGTCAACGGTCCCGCCGCCCATCCTCTCTACAAATTTCTCAAGATGCAGCAGCCGGGACTCCTCGGCCTCGTCGGCGCCAGCGGCATCAAATGGAACTTCACCAAGTTCCTCGCCGACCGCAACGGCAAAGTCGTCGCGCGCTATGGCCCCTCCACCGAACCCAAAGCCCTCATTCCCGCCATCGAGCGCCTGCTCGCCCAGGCGTAGCTATGCGCCGGCTCCATTCCGGCCGCTGAGTACCGGTAAGAGGAATCTGGCTATAATGTAAGGCGGAGGTAAGCTGTGGAATCGGATATTCCTTACATCCCGGCCACCGCGGTGGAGGCCACCGTCACTTCCAAAGGGCAGGTGACGCTTCCCAAAGCGCTTCGCGATCACCTTGGCATTCAGACTGGAAGTCGAATCCGGTTCAGCCTCGCCCCGAATGGCGGATTCCAGGCTTCGCACGTGCTTTATGAGCTTGAAGATCTTTGGAAGATGACGGATCAACCTGGAAGAACCAAAGACGTCATGACGTTTGACGAAATGAATGAAGCCAAGGCCCGGAGAAGCTGGTGATGGTTGTCGCCGACACCAATCTCTGGGCGCGAGCCTTTCTGAACGATGACGCCTCTCAGTCGCGCAAAGCGCGCAAAGCACTGGCGGAAGCACGCTCCAAAGGCGGCGTGTTCGTGCCTTTGATCGTTTTGGCTGAATTGGCCTGGGTCCTGCGCGGAAGATGGGAAAGGGACCGGGTCCTATCCATGCTGGAAAGCCTGCTTCTAACGCGCGGCGTCACCGTGGAATCGCCCGCGCTGGCCTTCAATGCTCTGAAAGCCACCCGTGGCGGCCAGGGCGGGTTCGCCGACCACCTCATCGCCGAGGTAGGCTTCGCCAACGGTGCGAAACAGGTGTTGACCTTCGACGACAAATTCTCCAAATCCCCCAGGATCAGGCGAGTCAGGTAGGCCGATCGAAGCCGTGGCCCCTTCCACTCCGGGTCCATGTAACACCCTCAGCGACGACTCGGCAGAGATAAGTGTTGCTGGCCCTTCGGGAGGTTCGCTATTGACTCTCCCAAGTGGTCATAATATTCTGGTCACATTGAAAGGAGTTTCTCATGCGCAAGATGGCTGCCGCGCAATTCAAAGCCAAGTGTCTGGCGGTGATGGATCACGTATCGCAGAGCGGCCGTCCCGTGGTGATCACCAAGCACGGCAAACCCGTTGTGAAAGTGGTCCCTGCTGGTGAATCCGAAGACGACATTTTCGGAGCTCTTTCAGACATCGCCAGAATTAAGGGTGATATTGAGAACACGGTTCCGGCCGGCGATTGGGGAGTGGAATGATTCTTCTCGACACTCACATCCTGATCTGGCTTCTCATCGCTCCGGACAAACTCTCGTCGAAAGCCAGTAAAGCGATCGTGGCGGCCCGCAAGTCCGGGCCGCTCGCTCTTTCTGCTATCAGTTTGTGGGAAATTGCATGGCTGGCAGAGAACAAGAGGATCGACATCGATGTCAGCGTCGAGTCCTTCGTCAAAAAATGCGCTTCCTACGTGGAGGTTCTCCCCATCACTTCGGAGATTGCGGTTCGTTCTGTTCAGTTCCCGGATTCTTATCCGAAGGATCCGCAGGACAGGATGATTGGAGCTACCGCCATCGTGGAAGGCATTCGCCTTCTGACCCATGATAAACACATCGCAAATTCCGGCCTGGTTCCATTGGCAATTTGAGCGCCAGACCTTCCTTCACCCCGCAACATGGCTATAATAGCCATGAAGGTGAACCATGCGCAGTGTCAACGTCGCGGTACTCAAAAACCAGTTGAGCAAGTATCTGACCTTCGCCAAAAGCGGGGAAGAAATTGTGATTCGCGATCGCAATCTTCCCGTAGCCAAGCTCATCCCCTTCTCCACCGATGATGCCAGCGAGGAAGAGCTTCTGCTGGTTGCCGCAGGCAAAATGCGGTTGCCCAAAGAATCCGCGGATTTAGAAAAGCTCCTGAAAATTCCCTCGGGACGCACCATGGGTCGTGACGTCACGAGAGCTCTACTCGACGAGCGGGAGCAGTCGCGATGAAGAAAGCAGCGGCGTTTTGGGATGCGAGCGCCCTGGTGCCGCTTTGCGTCAACGAGACCACCAGTCGCGATGCGCACGCGCAGTTGAAGGTGTTCTTACCGGTGGTTTGGTGGGGTACCCTGGTCGAAATTCACAGCGCCATCCGGCGCGGCCACCTTCTCGGGAAGCTGAACGATCAGGAGAAAGCGAAAGCTCTTGCTCGATTGTTATTGTTATCCCGCGGGTGGAGAGAGATATTGCCGGACGACCCGCTGCGAGATTTGGCCCGTCAACTACTCGACGCGCATGACCTGCGTGCTGCCGATAGCCTCCAGCTCGCCGCAGCTCTTGTCTGGTGTCAGCACCGACCTGCGAGGAGGAATTTCCTTTCCGCCGATCGTCGCCTTTCCGAGAGCGCGAGAGCTCAAGGGTTTTCCGTCATTGAAGTCTAGGCGTTTTCGGAATCCGCCTCATGTCCACCAATCCGCCCCCACCCCCAAAAATGTGTCTTTTCCCCTCCCCGCACCGTCATAAACGTATACGGCGTTCTTCGCCGTCTCCGTCATTTACCATTGAGTTAACCTCAACGCCCGCCGGATCGGGTTCCGGCCCGAACGCCTCCACGTTCTCATGACCCGATGAACCGGTTCACTCCGGGCCGGCGCTGTTGTTGGCTCCCGCTCATTGCCTAGAGCCACGCGGATGCCGGCCGCGGTCCAGAGCGTCACGATGAATCAGGTTCAGGAGCGACGACCAGCCCTATGATGTGGATTGTCCGGCTTGCCCTGCGGCGGCCCTATACCTTCATCGTTTTCGCTCTGCTCATCCTCATCCTGGGCATCTACAGCATCGTCTCCATGCCCGTCGACATCTTCCCCAACATCGACATCCCCGTCGTCACCGTCATCTGGCACTTCACCGGCCTCTCCGCCGAGCAGATGGCCGACCGCATCGTCACCAACGCCGAACGCGGCATGACCGTCACCGTCAACGACATCGACCACATCGAGTCGCAGTCCCTGGTGGGCATCGGCATCATCAAGGTCTTCTTCCATCCCGGCGTGAATGTCGCCCAGGCGGTCGCGCAGATCACCTCCATCAGCGCCGGCGAGGTCCGCTCCATGCCCGCCGGCACCCAGCCGCCCTTCGTCATTCAGTACAACGCCTCCAGCGTGCCTATCCTGCAGCTGGGCCTTTCCGGCCGCGGACTCAATGAGCAGCAACTCAACGATCTGGCTACCACTACCATCCGCGTCCAGTTGGCCACCATCGAAGGCGCGCAGGAGCCCTTCCCCTACGGCGGCAAGCAGCGCTCCATCATGGTTGACCTCAACCTTCCCGCGCTGCAGGAAAGGAGCCTCTCGCCGGCAGATGTGGTCGCCGCCATCGGCAACCAGAACGTCATCGCGCCTTCGGGCACCATCAAGATCGGCCGCTTCGAAGACCAGGTCGAAACCAACTCCGCGCCACTCACCATTGCCGGCCTTAACAACCTGCCCGTCAAAGCCGTGAACGGAACCGTCGTCTACATCCACGACGTAGCCCACGTCCGCGACGGTTTTACCCCGCAAACCAACGTCGTTCGCGTCGACGGCCATCGCGCCGTCCTCGTCAGCATCATGAAGACCGGCAATTCGTCGACGCTCGACATCATCAAAGCTGTCCGCGAGAAGCTGGCCTACATCCGTGGCGTCCTGCCCCCCACCCTGCAGATCAAGCCCATCGCCGACCAGTCCATTTTTGTCAGCTCCGCTGTCGATGGCGTGGTTCACGAGGCCATCGTCGCCGCCTGCCTCACCGCGCTGATGATCCTGGTCTTCCTCGGCAGCTGGCGCTCCACCGTCATCATCGCCGTCTCCATTCCGCTTTCCATCCTCTGCTCGCTCGCCGTCCTCTACGCGCTGCACCAGACCATCAACATCATGACCCTCGGCGGCCTGGCGCTGGCCGTCGGCATCCTCGTCGACGACGCCACCGTGGCCATCGAAAACATCAATCGCCAGCTCGAAGCCGGCAAGGAGCTCGAGCAGTCCATCCTCGACGGCTCCGCCGAAATCGCCACTCCCGCCCTCGTCTCCACGCTGGCCATCTGCATCGTCTTTGTGCCCATGTTCCTGCTCAGCGGAGTGGCGCGCTACCTCTTCGTCCCCATGGCCGAGGCGGTCGTCTTCGCCATGCTCGCCAGCTACGTGCTCTCGCGCACCGTCGTCCCCACCATGGCGCTCTATCTGCTCCGCGAGCATGACGACGCCGAAAGCGCGCGCCGCCGCTCCAGCCGCAACCCTTTCACCCGCTTCCAGGTCGTCTTTGAATCCGGCTTTGAGCGCACCCGCCGCTTCTATCTCCGCCTGCTCACTTTCTGCGTCGACCACGCCGGCGGATTTCTGCTCAGCTTTCTCGCCGTCACCGTCGCCTCCATCGCCGTCCTCACTCCCTGGCTGGGCGAGGACTTCTTCCCCTCCGTCGACTCCGGCCAGTTCAAGATTCACGTGCGCGCTCCCACCGGCACGCGCATTGAAGAAACCGCCGCCCTCTGCGATCACGTCGATTCCACCATCCGCAGCGTGATTCCACAGGGCGAGCTGGTCACGATCCTCGACAACATCGGCCTGCCCTACTCGCCGCTGAATCTCTCTTACTCCACCTCGGCGCCCGTCGGGCCCTCCGATGCCGACATCCAGGTCCAGCTCGCCCCCAATCACCACCCCACCGACCAATACGTCCAGCGCCTGCGCAAAATCCTGGCCGATAAGTACCCCGGCGTCGAGTTTTACGAGCTTCCTGTCGACATCGTCACCCAGATTCTCGACTTCGGCCTTTCCGCTCCCATTGACATTCAGATCGTCGGCCCCAATGCCTATGGCAACCGCGCTCTGGCCGAGCGCATGCTCAACCAGATTCGCTACGTGCCCGGCATCGCCGACGCCCGCATCCAGCAGCCTTTCAACTATCCCAACTGGACCGTCGACGTCGATCGCACCCGTGCTGCGGAAGTGGGCCTCTCCCAGCAAAACGTCGCCCAGAGCATGCTCGTCGCGCTGAGCGGCAGCTTCCAGACCAGTCCCACCTTCTACCTCGATCCCAGCAACGGCGTCTCTTACGACGTCGCCACCCAGGCGCCGCAATACAAGCTCGATTCGCTGGCCGGCCTCAACAGCCTGCCCATCACCGCGCCCGGCGCAACCGCACGTTCCGCCTCTCCCAACCCCGGACCTCCCGGCGCCCTCACCTCCACCACCGGCGCGCCCGGCGCACAATCTCCCCAGCAGATTCTCGGCAATCTCGCCACCATCGTCCCCGGCGCCGAGCCCGCCGTCGTCACCCATTACGACATCATGCCCGTCATCGACATCTACGCCAACGTCGTCGGCACTGACCTGGGCACAGTCACCCGCGCCGCGGAAAAGATCGTCGCCGAGAACCAGAAGAGTCTCCCTCGCGGCTCGCATCTCATCATCCGCGGCCAGAGCGAGACCATGTACCGCTCCTACCTGGGCCTGCTCGCCGGCCTCGCCTTCTCCATCCTTCTCGTCTACCTGCTCATCGTGGTCAACTTCCAGTCCTGGCTGGATCCCTTCCTCATCATTTCGGCTCTGCCCGCGGCCCTGGCCGGCATCGTCTGGTTCCTCTTTCTCACCGGGACGCGCCTCAGCGTGCCCGCGCTTACCGGCGCCATCATGTGCATGGGCGTGGCCACCGCCAATTCCATCCTTGTCGTCAGCTTCGCCCGTGAGCAATTGACAGTCCTCGTCGGCGATGCCCGCCAGGCCGCGCTGAACGCCGGCTTCGTTCGCCTCCGCCCCGTCATCATGACTGCCCTCGCCATGGTCATCGGCATGGTGCCCATGGCCATGGGCCTGGGGTCGGGCGGCGAAGAGAATGCCCCGCTGGGCCGCGCCGTAATCGGCGGCCTCTCCCTGGCCACTTTGGCTACACTCTTCTTCGTTCCTGTATTTTTCTCTGTGGTGCATGGCTGGTTCGAGCGCCGCCGCAAATCCGCCCGCAGCGCCTCACGGCCTTCCACCGCCGATGAATTCGATGAACTGTCGGAGTAGTTTTTTATGAGCGACGAACACAACCCCCACGCGCCCGCCGGATCTCACGACCAAGCCGCCGAGCAACGGCCCGTGTCCCCGCGCGCCATGCTTTTCGGCCTCGCCCTCGTGTTGCTGGTTGCCTGCGTGCTCGCCGCCATCGGCATCATCACCCGCATGCATTCTGACACCGTGCTCGCCCAGCAGACCCGCGCCCTCGCCGCGCCCACCGTCGGCGTGGCTCCGCCAAGCCCCGGCGCTCCCGTCGACAACTTCGTTCTCCCCGGCAACGTCACCGCCTTCACCGACGCGCCCATCTATTCCCGCGTTGACGGCTACCTCACCCGCTGGTATTACGACATCGGCGCTCACGTCGAGAAGGGCGCGCTGCTCGCCGTCATCTCCGCCCCCGAAGTCGACCAGCAACTCGCCCAGGCGCAGGCCGATCTCGCCACCGCCCAGACCAACGCCAAAAATGCCAAGGTGCAGGCCGACCGCTACAGCAACCTGGTCAAATCCAACGCCGTCTCCCGCCTTGACACCGACACCTTCGTCACCCAGGCCGCCGCCGCCGCTTCCGCCGTCCGCTCCGCGCAGGCAAACGTCGACCGACTCACCGCCATGCAGTCCTTCGAAAAAATCTACGCCCCCTTTAGCGGCGTCATCACCGCCCGCAACGTCGACACCGGCCAGCTCATCAACGCCGGCGCCGGCGCCGCGGCCGGCACTGAGCTCTTCCACATGCAGGCCATCCAAACCCTGCGCGTCTACACCAACGTGCCCCAGCTCTACTCCGGAAACATCAAGCGCGGCGAGAAAATCCCGCTCACCTTCCCCCAATTTCCCAGCCAGAACTTCGAAGGCACGCTCGTCCGCACTGCCGACGCCATCGATCCCGTAAGCCGCACCCTGCTGGTTGAAATTGACGTCAACAACCGCGACGGCAAGCTCATGCCCGGCGCGCTGGCGCAGGTTCATTTCCGCACCCCGCCCAGCGCGCCCACCTTCATCATTCCCGTCGGCGCCCTCATCTTCCGCCGCGAAGGCCTGCAGGTCGGCACAGTGGTCAACAGCAGCCGCGGCACCGTGGCGCATCTCGCCTCCGTGGTCATCGGCCAGGACAACGGTGCCACCGTGCAAATCGTCAGCGGACTCAACGCCAACGACCGCGTCATCCAGGACCCGCCCGACTCCCTCGTCGAAGGCGAACGCGTCACCGTCGTCACTCCCGGCAGCAGCGCAGACCAGGGAGGCTTCTAGCGATGCATGCCGATTCATTTTCGGAGGGAGAAGGGGCCTTCAGGCCCCGGGAACGAAGTCCAATTAGGGAAAATACCCCAATATCGACCGGAGCTTTAGCCCCCGAGGGATGCCCCGTACCCCATCCTTTCGCGCTTTTTGCGAAAGGGTGGGACACCCGAAAAGTCGCCTACGCAGCCGCCCTCACCACCCTCATCCTCCTCGCCGGCTGCCATCCCGTCGGCCCCAACTACAACCGTCCCGGCTACCACGCGCCCACCGCCTACAAGGACACTGGCGCCACCGCGGTCGTCACCCCTCCGCCCAACCCGCAGGGTGGCGCATGGTCGCCCGCCAATCCCTCCGACGGCATGCTCAAAGGCAAATGGTGGCAGATCTACAACGACCCCGCGCTCGACACGCTCGAGGACCGCGTCACCACCAACAACGTCCAGTTGCAGCAGGCCTACCAGACTTACCAGGCCGCGCGCGCCCAGGTTTCCGTGGTGCGCGCCAATCTCTTCCCCGTCCTCTCCGCCGGCGCTTCCATCAGCCGCAGCCGCTCCTCCGCCCACCGTCCCCTGGCCTCCTCCTCAAGCAACACCACCGCCAACGACTACTTCCTTGGCGGCCAGGCCTCCTGGGAGCCCGATTTCTGGGGCCGCATCCGCCGCGGCATTGAAGCCGCCCATGCCAACTACCAGGCCACCGCCGCCGACATGGCCAACATCGACCTCAGCCTGCACGCCGAAATGGCCACCGATTACTTCGCGCTTCGCGGCCTCGATGCCCAGCAGCAGTTGCTCACGCGCACCGTCGGCGACATGCAGCACCAGCTGGATCTCGCTGACCAGCGCCTTCGCGGCGGCGTGGCCACCGAAGCCGATGTTGAGCTCGCCCGCACCCAGTTGCAAACCACGCGCGCCCAGCTTGTCGATGTCGGCGTCGCCCGCGCCCAGTTCGAGCACGCCATCGGCACCCTCGCCAATTACGACATCACCAGTTTCGCTGTCCCGGCTGCGCCGCTCGACCTGCCTCTTCCCAAGGTGCCCACCGGCGTTCCCTCGCAACTCCTCCAGCGCCGTCCCGATATCGCCGTCGCCGAGCGCCTCACCGACGCCGCCAACGCGCAGATCGGCATCGCCATCAGCGCCTTTTATCCCACCATCACTCTCGGCGCTTCCGGCGGATTCGAAAGCACCCACCCCGGCACCTGGATCCAGGGCCCCAGCGCCATGTGGAGCCTCGGCGCGCAGGCCACCGAGCTGCTCTTCGACGCCGGCCAGCGCCACGCCTTCACCGCCGAAGCGCAGCACAACTACCTCGCCCAGACCGACGCCTACCGCAACACTGTCTTCCAGGCCTTCAACGACGTCGAAGACCAGCTCTCCACCCTCCAGATCCTCGAGCAGGAAGCCTCCGTCGAAGGCCAGGCCGTGGCCTCCGCGCAAAGCTCCTTCAATATCTCGAATCAGCGCTACCAGGGCGGCGTGACCAGCTATCTCGAAGTCCTCACCGCCGAAGCCGCGCTCCTCCAGAACCAGCGCACCGCCATCGACATCGAAACCCGCCGCTTCGCCGCCAGCGTAGGCCTGGTCCGCGCCCTCGGCGGCGGCTGGGATGTAACTCAGCTGCCGAAATAGGAACCGCGGTCTTGGGCCAGTGTCCCACGGCCTACGACACACTAACAATCCCGTTCCCACTACGGCGCTTGCATAAGAAACCAGGCCGTGTTTCTCAGGAGCGGCTCCTATCCGGAGGAAGCCAACACATCATCTGGCGATAGAACAATGATGCCGCTGTACCGCCGAAAGTCCTTGTCATTGAGCGTCAGCAAGTTCGCAATTCCGTGTACGCGCATCGCTGCCACCATGCGAGCGTCGTGAACCTGAATACCAGAGATG
Organism: Occallatibacter sp.; assembly: GCA_035935755.1. Lineage (GTDB taxonomy): Bacteria > Acidobacteriota > Terriglobia > Terriglobales > Acidobacteriaceae > Telmatobacter. The sequence continues at coordinate 105,277 of DASYWU010000048.1, forward strand.
CCCGCTGCAACTAGAATTCTCCGCCACTCTCGATGTGTGGCCTCGCTATCAGCGGCAAAAGAGAATCTGGATTCGATCAGAGCAGTGCGTTCATCCGTCTCTGCGATCGAGAATCCGAATCCATTCCGGTCAGCCGGTCGCGTGCAGACGCTCCAGAATTCAGCCAGATTTTGCGATGTTTAGAAGAGGTCCGCTCCCTGTGCCCAAAGACGATCCGTACATTGCCGGATCGTTGCATATTCGGGGCTGTCCGGCTGTACGAGGCGGAGCAGAATATTCGTGTCCACCAGGTAGGACGAGCCGGGCATCAGGCGTGTTCACCGTAGATCATTTCCCGTGAAAAAGTCTCGGTCCGCAGTTGCGGGATATTCGGCGCTTTGCTCGCAAGCGCATCCAGAAACGCGCGAAATTCTTCCTGGCTTGCACGTGCATGCCCTTTGCCCCTGAACGCGATCGCTTCCTGAAGAAGCCGCTGCGCATACATCTCCAGCGCCATGCCGCGAGCCATTGCTTCAGCGGCAAGCTGTCTTTCCATCTCCGGGTTGAGTTCGACACGGATGGTCATGGAAGCCTCGCTCTACCAATTATCGGATGTTGGCGGCGTGAAGTCGACTCAGGCCTTGATTTGCGGCGTCGCCGGCTACTCGAAGTCCTCACCGCCGAAGCCGCGCTCCTCCAGAACCAGCGCACCGCATCGACATCGAAACCCGCCGCTTCGCCGCCAGCGTAGGCCTGGTCCGCGCCCTCGGCGGCGGCTGGGACATAACGCAATTGCCGAAGTAACACTCCCGACTGAAGATCCACGGCTGCCCTCGTGAACCCCGACTTGACCCCCGGCCGAGACCACTCCCCAGCCGCCCCCGGCATCTATGCGCTTGCGAGAGTGTAGAACGCCGTTCCCATATCCCCAGTCCAGGAGTATATAGATGAAAAACAGCTGTATCTTATTGGCGGCTTCCATGATAGCCGCGTGCCCGGGAGCAAGCGCGCAGACGCCCATCTTCGGCCAGAGGACCTATACCGGCCTGTACACCTATAACCACGCCGACCTGAACCGCACCGGGCGCGAGAGCCTGATCTACCACACCCAGACATCGGGGTTTGCCGTGGTGCTAAGCACCGGTCCCGGCACCTATGCCGCGCCGGTGGACTACAACGTCCCCGACAATCAGCCTTCCGGAACCATCACCCTGGACATCAACAACGACAGTTTCCCTGACGTGATTGCCTTCAACAGCTCCGCCCCGGGATTTTACGAATATCTCAACAATGGCGATGGATCCCTCCACCTCCAGTCCACCTACCAGATGGCTAATATCCAGGACATGGTAGTAGGCGATTTCAATCACGACGGCTACCCGGATATCGCCTTCACCACCCTCGACGGCAACCTGCATGTGTGGTTCAACAATCACGCCAGCGGTTTCTCGGTAGGGCCGACCACCACCGTGCCAGGCACCTGGCAGTTGAGCATCGGCGATTTTGATGGCGACGGCAAAGCCGACATTGCCGCAACCGGCAGCAACGGAACCTATCTCTACTTCGGCGACGGCGCCGGCCACTTCGCGGTGGTAAACGCGACCACCTCCCATCATCCTTATATGTTCCTGATGGACATCGATGGCGACGGCAAGAGTGACCTCGTCGGCGCGGCCATCGCCGGAAGCAGCAGCGGGAACAACACCTACTACCGCGATCTGTGGGTGGTCTACGGCAACTCCTCGCGCACCATCACTGAGGCCGACATTCCCCTCAACGGCTACGTGATGCCGTGGCAGGATGGATACGTTCTCGGCGAGGCGACCCCCAGCGTCGACGTGGCCGATTTCAACGGCGACGGCAAACGGGATTTCGCCGTTGTCGAAGCATTGGACAGCGACGGATATGGTGGCCGCACGCTCGCCGTGAAATCGGGAAACGGCAATCGCACCTGGGCCGACGAGGTCAATGTCTACTCTGACAACAATCTCGACGCCGGCGTGGCCGCGCTCCGCGTCGAGCATTCGCTCAAGCCCGATCTGCTGGTGGACACCTTCCTGAACCCTTCCACCTTTACCGCGCATTTCTTCATCAACGACACCTCGGGCGGCTACTACGGCGGATGCGATTTCCCCAGCGAGGCCTCGGCAATTGCCATCTGCTCGCCGGAGACCTACAGCTCCTCTCCGCAGTCGTGGAAACTAAGTGGAGCGGTGCCGACCACCATGCGCAAAATGGAGATCTGGGTCGATGGCGTGAAGAAGTACCAGGAAATCGGCAACCATGACTTTGGGCATTACGGGGTGCTGGACACCACGCTCACGCTCTCGTCTGGCACGCACAAAGTAACGGTGATCGCAGCCGGATACGACAATCTGGAAGTAAAGGACACGTTAACCGTCTCCGTACCCTGAGCCGAAACCGCCGGGGGACAGCCGGCACCCTCAAAACAGCCGTCCGTCCCCCGCACTCCTGCCCAACCAGCGCACCGCCATCGACATCGAAACCCGCGGGTGCCCCCGGTCTCGATCCTGAGACCGGGGACGCCGCAGCTCCAGCACCCGATCCAGCCCTTTCTCCCGCCCCGTTTCGCCGCCAGCGCGATCCGGTTTGCGATTTTTAAAATCTGCCGCCGCGTTCTTTATTGCTCATCCACCGGCTTCCCCTTCGTGGCCTGGCCCTGGTTGCCGGGCGCAGTGCTCGAGAACTGTCCCGACATAATTGCCTCGGTCTCCTTGTGCACCCTGGCGATATCGGCTGTCGAGCGGATGGCCTCCGAGTTCGCCTCGTTGAGCGCACGTTGCGTTGCGCGTAGCAGTTCCAGGTAATCAGGTTTCTTCTGCATCTGCGCCTTTTGCTGTGCGTTAGCCTCACCCTTCTGCGGCTGATCCGTACCTGATTCCTGGTTGCGCTCGTTTGGCGTCCCAGCATCCGAGCCTGGTTGCCGCTTGGGTCCGTACCGGATGGCCGCCTGGGCTTGCAAGTCTGCAAGCTGTTTTTTCAGGCTTTCTACTTTCTCACGACTGGCTACGAGGGCTTCGCCGTCGCGCACGGTGCGTTTCAGAATCTCCCCGTAAACCGGAGTAAGCCGCTGAGGATCTGGCGTAGTGGTGAAATGTACAGGCGGCGCCGAGCTGCACTGCACCCCGATGGGGTTGCCGTGCAGCGCTTCCATGGCTTCGCCGGCCAGATATTTCACCTCGTCGAGCTCCCGGGCGTCAGCATCACCGGTAGCAATTTTGTGGACATCTTCCACAGCGTAGTTCGCCAGTTCGGCGGAGCAATGAAGCTGCTTCCAGGCGGTGATTACGTCACGCTGATTCGAGTCTGCAGATCGCGCCTTGATGCCGTAGTTCGGATTTCCCGCCGCTTCCTCCGGTGAAACTCCCTTGAGCCCGAAAGTGGAATCGCCGATGCCCTTGAGCTGCATGTTGTCCGCAGTGACACCCTTCAGGTGAGACGCCGCATCCGCCACTCCAGCCCTCCACTCCTCCTCTGCCTTCGCCCGCTCCGCAGCCTCCCGGTCCTCTTCAAGCTTCTGCTGGCGCTCTAGCTCTATGAGCCGATGTTGCTCCTCCTCTTTGGCGCGTTGGGCCTGGATTTCGGCTTCCGAAGGCCCGGAGTAGTTGGAACCATCAGATGATCCGCCCGAGCCTGCGCTACAACGCACAACGTGGCCGTTGTAATCAATGCAGTCGCCGGTCGGAGTTTGCGCATGCAGCCGCTGCGATATGACGCAGAATACCATCGCGATTCCTGCGAATAGTACAGAGTTCACGAAGAACTTCCCCATTCCGCTTCTCGTCGCCATATCGAGTCTCATCCCCTCCTCCGTTGACTAATCGTGCGAGCGCAGCCAACATTCTCAATACCTAGATCGGAGCATATTGCCAAGAGCCTTCCACACTAATGCTGCTGTTGCACTTCCCGCTGGGCTAGCATTATGGAAGAACAATTCAATCCGTCCGCACCTATGTACGGATACGGTTTTTGGTGATCGCATTCCATTTCCACGTAAGGAGCAAAATTCAGTAATGAGCATTCTTGACCTTGAACGTCTATCGATCCGCCGCCTCCTTCTAAACTTGGACGCACGCTATAAACTGCTCCGACCACCAAGCGATTGCGAAAGCCGGGGCATCTAGTTTCAATGACGGTATTGTCTTGCCACCAATAATCGAACCTCCATGGGTACTGTTGCGTGCTCATTGCAAAACCAATTCTTCCCCCGCCTTCCCCCAGGAATTGGATTTGCGCAGGTTCGTTACTTTTCCATAGATTGTCCAAGGCGGCATGCGCCGCTGTTGAATCGCTGGAAGGCTGGCTTTTTGTGTACTTAATTCCCTCGATCCTTCCTCGTACTGCCCCCGCATCGGGCGCATCCGGTGCAGCAACAAGATAGAAGTTGAGTGCGTGAATCGCTTCGTCATACTGTGCAGCCTTTTCAGCTGCGGCGGCTTCATTGAAGTAATAATCAGAAACCCATGGTGCGACTTGGGATGCCTGCGCGAAAGCTGCCGCAGCAGCTTTCACATCATCCGGCGTGGTCGCGTGAGCAAAGATCGTCTTCGCCTTGCCGTCGGCAGCTTGAGCTTCTTCGGGCACCGCCGGCTTGGGATCGAGCGTCAAAGCGAGCTTAATGATCTTCGTCCGCAGCGCATCGTTCGAGGGATCTGCCTGCAACTGCGTAACGTACTGTTGAAGTTGATCACGAGGAGTGGGACTTCCGCCCTGCTGCCCGCGAACGCCGGTCCAAACGAAGATCATTGCCAGCGCGACGAGAATTGAGTTTTGGCGCATAGATCACCCATCCAGTCGAACGTGAAATGCTGACTATCGAATTCCCATTTGCTCCGATCCAAATTCAGGACTCCAACGCCAGTTATCTCCCGCGACTTTTCGTTCTCTTTGCCACACTCATGCCAAGAACCCAGTACCCGTCACGAGTTTCTGTTGCATAGACGGTGCCGTTGACGTAACCCGTCCACGAAATCTCCTTTTCACTTATCGTGCCCATCGCGTAGCAGTAGGCATTGCGGGGTATGTCGCCGTAGTCGCGGGCGCAATTTGGCAACGGAACACGGAATGCTCGTCCATCGATCGGGTAGTCGAAGGTTTGGTGGTCTATCAGGCGGTTGCCACCGTCGTAATGGCCGCTATAGGCTTCATATTCTTCGGATATTCTGTCACCTGTTATCGTCCAAGTCACGATAAAGCGGTTGCCCAAACTATCAGCGCGCTCGTGGCTGTAAACCGCACCGTCCAAGGAACGGACCAACGGGTCAAGATTTGCGAGTCGCTGCTGTTCTTCACGCTGCGCTTGCTCTCGAGCTCGTTTAGCGTCAAGTTCTCGTTGACGCTCAGCTTGCGCCTCAGCGTCTCTTCTTTCTTGCTCCGCCTTTGCCTCCGCATCCTTTTGTGCCTGTTCTGCCTGCGCCGCGGCTTGTTGCTGTTCAAGGACGTAAGAAAGTGCGCCGATCTTTTCGCGGACCTTCTTCGCGTCCGGCGATTCCTGCGGATAAGCCAGGTTGCTCAGCTTGTAATTCCTCAAAGCGTCGGCGGGGTGGTTGGCCTTCTCGTATGCAACGGCAGCATCGAAGTAGTAATCCGGCAGCCAGGGCACAACAAGAGTTACCTTCTCGAAAGCATCTGCGGCCTTAAGCAGATCGTCGGGGGAAGTGGCATGCTCGAAAATGTATTGCGCTCGTCCAGCCAATTCATCAGCTTCCGGAGGAATGGCCGGAGGTGGCTGGAGTTGCTGCGCCAACTGAATGATCTTCGTCCGCAGCACGTCATCCGACGGGTTCGCCTGCAACTGCGTCTCGTACTGCTGGAGCTGCTCGCGCGGGCTTGTGGTTTCCTGAGCTAAAGCAGAAGCTGCGTAGATTGCAATAATCGCGATGGACAGGGCGCGGAGAGGCATAACGTGTCGCTTCATTGGTTCGCTACCTTCTCTAATGTGATGTTCTCATCCGTACAATTGAGCAAATTGTGGCGTTGAAACACAGACCTATCCTGGGGTGTCAGGTTGGGGTTTACATAATAAGAGAGTGACAAATAGATCCGCGTATTATCGGTACTTATCGATCCATGGAATTGTCCAATGATGCAACTAGTTCGCCCTGCGCCCGGGTGATCTGTAAACCGACCCGCGAAACTGTGACCAGCCAAGGTGCCACTTCCGCTCTCTAGTCCATCAATTATGGGCCCTCCGTCCCGTGCACTTGGACCCATCCCATAAGTGATGCTCAGGTTGTCTCCGGACAAGTGGAACCTATATACCCAAGCGGAAGGTTCCTCCAAAGACCACGTGCCGTTAATTGCATCCCGCAACTCTGCTTCCTTTTGCCTAGCGTTTATGGCCTCTTCGGCCTGCTCCTGCCGGGCACTGCTCTCCTTTTCATACTTAATTCCCTCGATCTTCCCACGCACATCGGCGGCATCTGCTGCATTCGGCGCTGCGAGTAGGTAGAAGTTAAGTGCGTGAATCGCGTCGTCAAATTGCTTTGCCTTTTCGAAGGCGAGCCCCTCGTTGTAGTAATAATCCGGCATCCAGGGCGCTAACAGCGACGCCTGAGCAAAGGCTGCTGCTGCAGCTTTCATGTCGTCCGTCGAACCGGCGCTGGCAAAGATCGTCTTGCCTTTGGCGGCGTCGACGGCAGCATCTTGCGTCGCCGCCGGTTTGGGATCGAGCGTCAGCGCCAGTTGAATAATCTTCGTCCGTAGCGCATCGTCTGTCGGATTCGCCTGTAACTGCGCCACGTACTGCTGCAACTGCTCGCGCGAAATCGGCGGAGATTGAGAATGCAGATAGCACAAGCAAATCGCCGCGAAAAAGAGGGCGTGAAGAATCGTTCTCATTGAAATTGTCCTCCTTACCGTGTCCACACTCATTCTGCTCAGCATGTCGTTATTGGCGATGCAGCTCAACGCTCTCTGTCCCATCAGCTGGTGCATCCATGTTACCCATAATCGCGCAGCTTCCAACCAAAGCTGAGCCGCCGCCCTCAGTACTAAGAGAACAGTCCGCTGTTTGCCATGCGCTTCTAAAGGCATAGCGCACTCTGAAGCTCACATTGGAGCCTTCAATCCGGTAGCTTTGCAAGTTCGTTACGTCGCACAAGTCACCGCAATCCAAATGGACCGAGTATGTATTACCTGTGCGGCTTACTTCCAATGCATTCCCCATGTATGGTGAGATAACGTAATGGTGCGGGATAATGAACGACCATCTGCCAACGACTGCGTTCCGGCGCGCTTCCTCTTGCGCCTGAGTCTGTTTCGCTCTTTCCTCCTGTTCCTGCTGCGCCTGTTGCGAAATTTGATATTTGAGTGCACCAATGTTTTCCCTGACCGTGTCGGCATCGGTCGCGCCCGGTGCCGCTAGCGAATAGAACTGATAGGCTTTTATCGCTTCCTCCAGACGCTTAGCTTTTTCAAACGCCAGGCCCTCATTGAAATACAGATCAGCGCGCCAGGGCGCTTCGAGCGCCGCCTTCGCATAGAGATTTGCCGCATTGATCAAGTCCGCGCCGGACTGCGCACTCTTGAAGGCATACGTCGCGGCGCCGATCGTCTCCGGCAGGTCGGGCGGATCCGCCGGCTTCGGATCCAGCGTCAGCGCAAGCTGAATGATCTTCGTCCGCAACGCATCGTCTGCCGGATTCGCCTGTAACTGTGTCACATTCTCCTGCAACTGCTCGCGAGGACTTAACGAAAGAGCTTGATTCTGCGCCGACGTTCTGTAAAACGTTGCTGCCAGGAAAACAATTACGAGATAATGTCTTCGCGAAGTCACTCTGCTCCTCCGTGTAAACCAAAATCCACAGCGATCCCAACTTCCAAACCGTTCATGGTTATATTTGACTCCGGATTCTGCCGGTCTCCCGTTTCACCACGGACATACCGAGCTCGTGCTGCCGGGGTCGCTCACGCGCGAATAGATGAACGGGATCTCTCCCGGAAAGCGAGCATCATTATCCTCTATCTCGCCGTTGCTGTTGATCTGCAGGCTGTCGGTTTCACCGAACGCCGTAAACGTGGCAATCCGGCCGGAGACATGACCTTTTCGTGAGCTAATCCGGCCCGGCCCGTTCCCATAAGAGTCAGAACGATCCTGGCACCACGTTTCCGTGATTTCATCTCCGGATATGTCGAACTTCACATGCGAAAGATAGTAATTGTCCCATCGTCCCCTGACACCGCGAAATTGTTGGACACGTTCGGCTCCTCCCGTGATTCTCCAAGTGCCCGACCATTGGTTCTGCAATTCCGCTTGCTCTCGCTGCTGTTCCTGCTCCTGGCGTTGCTGCGCTTCCTCTTGCTGTCGCTGCGCAGTTTGGGCGGCGTCCTTTTGCGTAAGCTGATATTTGAGCGCCCCAATCTGTTTCGTTACCTGGTCCGTATCCTTTGCGTTCGGTGCCGCGAGCAAATAAAGTTGGTACGCGGCAATTGCCTTCGGCTGCTCGTTCGCCTTCTCGTAGCACATGCCGAGGTTGTAATAATCGCCGGCATTCCAGGGGGCAAGCAGCAGGGCCTGTTCGTACTCGGCGGCGGCACTTGTGAAGTCCGCTGGGGACTGAGCATGCTTGAACGCATACTCGGCAGCGCCTTCGTGTTCGATCGCACCGGTGGGGATTTCAGGCCTGGGATCGAGCGTGAGCGCGAGTTGAATGATCTTCGTCCGCAGCGCGTCGTTGGACGGGCTTGACTGCAGTTGCGTGACGTACTGCTGGAGTTGCTCGCGCGGGCTTGGCTGTGTTTGGCTCTTCGCCCGTACAGCGAATCCGAGAATAGCCACGCAGCCTGCTACAGCTAACATCGGTTCAAGAAATACACTCCATCGCCTTCTACCCATCTGCGCGAACACCTCCTCCCGAAGTACTGTGACTCGCACAATCAGAGAACGGTTTGCCAATAGGTAGCACCGGCCACCTTGAGACCCGCTTACCCCTCGATCCTAGGCAGTTCATGGGCAAGTGCCTCCGTTAGCGGACCCCGAAAATATGTTCCACGTGCCATCGGACTCATACTCGACGTGATACCGGGCGCCATCGATGATCCCCAAGTCCGATGTCCCAGAACACGGATGAGTGTTTCCACCGGCGGAATAGCTGGAAAAAACCACCAGTGATGGTTCGAGTGCACGCCAATCGCCGTCATCGATGTGGTCCAGTGCGGAAGTGTCAAACAAAACAATCACACCGAAACCGCGATTATCCAAAACAACCGTTTCAGGCACACCTAAGAATTGTCTGCTGCCAACCGAAGAGCGAACGAACTTGGCGTAATATGCTTCGCGTGCGCGCTCACGATATAGCTCGCTGAGGCTGGTTCGGATTGAGCTGGTCGTATTTGCTGCGGGAGAAAGGATGATCTCCATATCGCCATGCAGACTTTGGTCGTAATTCATCACAAAGTTCGCCTGGCCTCTGGATGTTCTAATCACAAACGGTATGTTCCCACTCCCATTGAGATCGGTTAGCCGGATTTGGTGCAAGCCCATAACATCGAGATCGCATACCATGAGCTCGTCGTACATGGCAGCGCCGTCTCTCACCGTGCTGATTTTTAGCGACACGCCGTGCGTGTTCCCGAGCCCGTCGATTCTGAGGTCGCTGAATGCTCCACCGTACCGGTAGAGCAGATCTAGCGGATCAGCTCCGGCCCCGTACTTTCGCGCTAGTAGCTCATTGTCTTGCGCTTCGCTTGCTGCCTTCGACATTTCGTACTTGATTCCCTCGATCTTGCCGCGCACGTCCGCCGTGTCAGAAGCGCCCGGTGCGGCAAGCAAATAGAAGTTGAGATCTCGAATTGCGTCGTCGTACTGCTTTACCTTCTCGAGCGCGAGCCCTTCGTTGTAGTAGTTGTCCGGCACCCAAGGAGCGATCTGTGAGGCCTGAGCGAAGGCTGCTGCCGCCGCTTTCAACTCGTCTGGCGAACTGGCGCTCGCGAAGATCGTCTTTCCCTTCGCGGCGTCAACGGCAGCGTCTTCCGGTACTGCCGGCTTCGGATCGAGCGTCAACGCGAGCTGGATGATCTTCGTCCGCAGCGCATTGTCTGACGGGTTTGCCTGCAACTGCGTCACATACTGCTGGAACTCTTCGCGCGGCGTCGTTTCGGACGATTGTGCAAAGGAGCGTGCTGTTGCCGATGACGCAAGGGCCAGAGTCACCACGGAAAGGCAAATCGTGATTCCCCTAACCTCCGTACTGTTTCGATCAGAGCGGCAGTTTGGTTTTGGAACCCTGGTCAGCATTTTTCATGATCCTCTCTGTTTCACTTATCTCCATCGCTTGCGAGGAGCGGCGAAACGACCTAAGAACCCCGTCGAGTAGACCGATATACATCTTGTTAAAACGGCGTTCAAACTGTTTTACGGTTTCATCAGGCAGAAACTTAAGCTGATTCATTGTGCACTTCCAAAAGTAATGACCTTGTGATCATTCACTTCGAAATGGTGGGTTTTCGTCATTGGCGCATAACCAGTTGCGGTTGCGGTAAATGAGTGGTTTGCCGGCGCACTAACATAAGTTGTACAGCTGTCTCCTGACCAAATCTGCGATTGCGCACAGGCCGGGCCATTGCCATCTAACGTTACCTGGATTGTGACACCGGGTATTGTTCACAATCTTCACTTCGGCCTGATTGACAAGCTGTTGGCCAAGCAATGTAGCAGCCATGGCAAATACAGCACACGATATTACAAAGTGCAAAGTTTTCATGCTCTCTCCAATCTCAGGAACTCCCGCTGAATCGTGCATTCATTGTTTTGTTTTCCACCAACGCGCCACTGCTTTCGGATCTAGCGAAGTCATCGAAGCAACAGCGCCCGTCTTCGGCACCACGAGTTGCTGCCCCCCGGTCAGCGTCACCTTTGTACGGCCGCCGCCGGGGTCCACTTCCACCGAGCCCTCCAGAACCGTCACCGTGTCCTTCTTTCCGTCCGTCGATAAAGTGAAGTCCGTGCCCCGCACCGCGCAGGTGGCGGTAAGGCCGCGATAGCGTGCGTCATCATTTGCGCCGCGCACGCCCATGATGATGGTTATCTTGTGCATCTCGCCCCGGAAGATCTGCCACTCCACGCCCTTCACATCGCGCTCGTACTCGAAATCGGTGTTCGCCTTGAGGTGCATCTCACTTCCGTTCCCAAGCTGCAGCTCAAGGAACGCATTCGGGCCCAGGTGAATATGCTGGCCCGGCTGCACCGGAAGGTTGGGATCGAAGGGCTTCGCTCCCTGCGGCGTGTCCACGGTAATTTGCCCGCGGAAAATAGTCGCCAGCGCCCGCGGTCCAATCGAATCTCCTATTGTGGTCCAGAGAACCAGCGCATGGTTCGCGGCATCCAGTCGTTTCTCGTCGTCGCCCAGGTTCTGACGCGCCGCATCCAGCGCCTGTTGGGCGTTTTCAATCGCTTGTTGGGTAACACCGGCGCCATCGGAATCATGATCCGAGAGAGCCTGCTGGTGAGCCGCCTGCGCCCGCGACAACAGGTCCTGATCTCTGCCCATGGCGGCTTTGTCTTCGTTGACTCTCTTGAGAAATTCCCCCTTCATCTGAAGAAGGTCGGCATTGGGAACGTTCTGCGCCGAACCTGAATTGGGCAGCAGGAGGCAAAGCAGGCACAGAAAAGTCCCCATGACGCCACCGAATATCCGCTTTCTGCCTGCACGCAGACACTCAGGCGGAAAGATTCCGTTGGGCAAAGGCTTCGCCACTTCACCTCCTGCCGGATGAGCTCAAGCGTTCTCTCAGTGAGCGGCGCATACCATCAAAAACCGCTTCACAGTAGAACCGCCATATCGAAACAGAACTCACATCAAAATCGCAGACAGCAAGCTATCCAGGTTTGTGCGCTGAATTCGGCGCGCCTGCTTTTAAATGAAGACAGAATGGAAACGACTGGGCCGGGCCCTATGAAGGAAGCGCGTGCATAGCGCAGGATGACTCAAGCCGAATCAGATCACGCCGCACTGCTGGAAAAATATGAATAGCGGCATCTTACAAATCCCGCTGGAGATTGCACATAACCTTTTTGCTGAGGGGGACATAGCCAATCCGGGGCAGTCTCTTTCAGGCGTGGGTCAAAAACAAGCCTTCCCGCAGACCGTCTCAACCCAGGGTGCACCCCAAAGCTTGTCAAGCCCTTGCCGCAAAAATATTTTTCAAGTCCTCTGTTTCCAGCAGCTTGGAAGGGGTGGCAATTTGCCGATTAATTATTCCGCATGGAGCACAATAGAAAACATAGAACCAGAACCGGAGCAGAAATGCAGCCGTATCAGCTCAACGCTACACAGCAACGAATTCCGAACGCTATAAATCCGAGTGGCCTTTTCATTTCGGGGTCCCCGGCGACTTGTGTTCGTCGCCGAGGTGGAAGTAAAAGCCACCTTGGAATTCAATTGACACCGGCACTCATCAGCGAAGCTGTTACCTGCCGGTCGATAGCCGCGAACTGTGAACTACGAACTAGGAACTATGAACTGCCAGCTGTTACTTCTTCACTGTCCACCGTTCACCGTTCACTGTTCCCTCTTAGCTGCGGCCGCTTCTACGCGCCTTCTGGCGCCTTTTATTTTTCACTATGCAGCAATGCAGCAATGCACTTTCCGCTACTGCAACACCAGCGGCTCATTCGCCGCTGCCGAAGTGTTTTGCAGGTTCGTCACGTGTACACCGGCCTGAACCTCCGGCACTGAGCCGTCGTTAAGCTGCACCTGCGTTGGCTCACCCTGGATCAGAACCCGCTGCACAATCTTGCCCTGCGCCGGAACCATCACCCACCGCGTCACCGCGGTGTTCCCCGCTTTCACCGTCAACGGAACTTGCGCCGCCGCGTACCCCGCATTGGACACGTCCACGGCTACCAGCCAGTTGCCTCCCGCGGCCTCGCTCGGATACACGTGGTCGATACTCAGATCGGGCAGACCGTCATCCGCGTTGATCCACTGCGAGAAGAACCAGCCCAGATCGCGCCCGTCACCCGCCTGCTCGATACACTTTTCCAGCGAGAGCGCCGATTTGCCCGCCGCGCCATTCGCGCTCTGCGCGTTGTAGGCACGCAGCGCGCTTGCCAGCGCCTTGTCGCCTACCAGGTCGCGCAGCATCCACAACACGTAAACCGCTTTCGTCCGGTAGTAGATCGGCGTATACGCCTCGGGCAGCGGCTCGCCCGCACTCACTCCCGGACTCGCCGGTTCCACAAGCGCGAGCGCCTGGCGCGACGATCCGAGCGCAGTGAGCGCCTTGTCGCGCCCACCCTGCCGCTCGATCCACATCGTGCCCATGAAATCAGCAACGCCTTCGCTCAGCCACGCTTGCGGCGAATCGACATAAGCATGGCTCAGCGCATGCGCAAGAATTCTTGAAACCTCGGTGGCGGCGCCCGGTTTGACTCCGGTGGCCAGAAACGCCCCATCCTCGAACGGCGCATCATTCGCGTCCGGCAGGTCCAGCACCGTCACCGCCGTGTGCGGCGCGTCGCCCAGCCAGCTCTTGAGGAATGGCGTCACTTCGTCGTCCGATGCTTTCCACGAAAATGCCGCCGCGTCATCCGCGGCCAGCGTCCACAGTTTCATGTTCGGCGCCACCGCATGCTGGTCGCGCACCGCGATAAATAAGCTCGGCGCCTGAAAGCCAAGCGTCGAGCCGGAAAGATTCGCCGTCGCCACACCTGCGACTTCTGCGCTGTCGGCTTTGGTCACGGTCAGCGGAACGGAGTGCCCGTTGACCACCGCAACTGTCGGAGCCTGCCCCTGCGGAAACTCATCCGTCAGCCGCAGGTTGAAGCTCGCGCCGGTCAGCCGCAGTTTCTGTCGCCCGATTTCATCGAACAGTTTCGCGCCATCGCCGAGCAACGCCGGCACGCTGGCCACGGGATACCACACCACGTCTCCGAAGCCGCGCAGGCCGGTGAAATCCGTTCCGATCCCATCCCAGTCGGACTGCATTGCCGCCTCGTCCGGCGCACCGATTGCCTTTAGCCGCTTGGCATTGAGCGCAATCTCGCCAGAATAATTCACGTCAAGTAAGGCGCTCGCCCCCGGCGCAAGCGGTGCGGCCAAGGGCACTGCAGCTTCGTGCAACTGTCCGGTGTGGTCGGCGTCCGAATTCAGCGTCGCCACCGGGAACTGCACATCTCGTCCGTCGAGGCGGATGCTTTCCCACTTAAGCGACGAAGAAATCTGCAGCGGAATGCGCGTGAGCGGCGCCGTTCCGTCATTGCGCACCGTCACCCGGGCACGCACGGCGATGTGCTGCTGCGCCGCCTCCAGGCGCACATCCATGTCATAAGCTGTGCATCGAACCGCCTGACGCTCCGCATCCGTTGCAGCCGGCGCAGCGGTGGAAAGCTCCACGGACTGCGCCGCCGGACCAACGATCGTCTTCGTCTCGCCGTTCGGGTCTGTGGTTCGCGAAAAGACAACTTTCCCCGGCATCTGCGGCGCCGCCTGAACCGGTTGCTGCGCGCTTTGTGCTGAAGTTGTCGATTGCGCAACGCAGGGCAAAAGTGCAAAACCGGCTGCGAATGCCGCAACACCGGCCAATAAAACCTTCATGAACCCAAGCCTTTCTGCTTTGTTGATTTTGACGCGGCTGCTGCCTTTGGGAAAGCCGCCACTTGTCGCCGCTGCCGTGCGGCTTCAAATAAAACCACCGCGCCCGCCGCCGATACGTTCAGCGAGCTGACCCCTCCCGCCATGGGGATTCGCAGTAGAAAATCGCAGGTGCGCCGCACCAGTTCGTGCAGCCCCGCGCCTTCCCGGCCCAGCACCAGAACACAGTCCCCAGTCAGGTCGAAGTGATCGTAATTCGTCTCGCCGCGTTCGTCCAGTCCTACGATCCATAAGTTGTGCCGCTTAAGCTCCTCCAGAGCCCGCACCAGGTTCACCACCCGCGCAATGCGCAGATGCTCGGCCGCGCCGGCGCTCGCTTTTACTGCTGCTGCGCTCAACGGCGCCGATCGACGCTCAGTGAGAATAACCCCGTCCACGCCGGCCCCGTCGGCGACGCGCAGAAGCGCCCCCAGGTTTTGCGGATCCTCGATGCCATCCAGCGCAAGTACCAGACGGGCCGCGCCCGTCTTTGCCTCCGGTCCGCGTTCGAACAAATCCTCGATTGCAAGAAATTCCTGGAGCCGCACCAGCGCCACCACGCCCTGGTGGGCGTCGGTCTTCGCGGCCTGCGTCAGTTGCTCGCGCGGCTCGCGGCGCACGCGGATGCCCGCCTGCCGGCATTGCGCGGCCAACCGCTCCAGGCGCTCATCCTGTCGCTCCCGCGCCACCAGCACCTGGTCGAATCGCCGCTTTCCGGCGCGCAGAGCCTCCTCCACCGGGTGCAGGCCATAAAGCACTTCCATACTTCCAGTTTAGTGGCTCGCCGGGAATTGTACGAGCTTGCCGCAACAGGCGTTTCATGTCGCATAATGCCGAAATAAGAACTCCGATGCCCGCTCCCCAACGGAAGTCCTTTACCGCTATCCTCGAGCCTGACGGAACCCAGTTGCGCTGGGTCATCGCGCGGGTGCCTTTCGACGTCCAAAAAGCATGGCCGGTACGCCGTCGGCAGCGCGTGCGCGGCGAAATTGAAGGCTATCCCTTCCGCACCTCCCTGTTTCCCGATCCGCGCGGCTCTGGCCGCATTCTGCTGGTCAATAAAAAAATGCAGTCTGCCGCGAAAGCCGGTCCCGGCGCTCGCGTGAGCATCTGGCTGGAGCCGGATTTGGAAGAACGTCCCATCAGCATCCCACCGGAACTCGCGCGCGAGCTTAAGAGCGATCGCCGCCTGCGGAACTGGTTCAACGAGCTCAGCGAGTCGATGCGCCGGGAGATTGGCAAGTGGGTGGACGACGCCAAAGGCCCTGAAATCCGCCGTAAGCGCGCAGAAAAAATGGCCGAACGACTCATGCAGGCCATGGAAGGCGAAGAGGATCCGCCACCTATTCTTCGCGCTGCCTTTCAGCGCCAGCCGCTGGCCCGCGAAGGCTGGTTCGCCCTCACTCCGGTGCAGCGCCGAAATCATCTGCTCGGGATCTTCTACTACGAAACCGCCGATGCGCGGGAGCGCCGGGCAGGCAAGGCCATCGGAGATGCCCTGCGCGCCGCGCGCAAATCCTCCGGCAAACTCCCGGCGGATACGTAGACTTCATCGGTTCGCAGCCCCAAATCCGAGAATTTTATCGAAAAAATCCATACTTGAACGATTTAGCTAGGCCGCGGCGGGCACTTTGTCGTCTAATGGAACAAGATGAAGGGGATTACCATCCAGCCGTTTTTCTCGAGGGGCGCTGCATCCATTGCGGTCGATGAGCAGGCCCGACAGGAGAGCCTTGCCGTCGCGCACGGTCTCAAACGGCAGGACCTGGGGCTGCTCGACGAGCTGATCGTCCGCTACCAGCATCGCCTTCTGCGCTATCTGCTTTTTCTTACGGGAAATCGTGAGCTGGCAGACGACCTCTTCCAGGACGTGTGGATGCGGGTTCTCGTGCGCGGAGCCCAGTTCAACGGGCAGGCCCGGTTCGAGACCTGGCTTTTCACCATTGCCCGGAATCTGGTCATCGATCACCGCCGCAAGCGCGTCATGGCCAGCCTCGACGAGCTGGTCGAGTGTGGCGGCGAGGACGACCGTCCCATGAGCTTCGAAGTCGCCGACGACGAACCCACCCCGTTCGATCGCCTTTCCAGCCTGGAAGACCGGGAGCATATCGCCGCGGCGCTTCTGGAACTGGATGCTCTCCACCGGGAGGTTCTCGTACTGCGCTTCCATGAGGAGATGTCGCTGGAAGAAATCGCAAAAGTGACGCGCGCGCCCCTATCCACAGTCAAGTCTCGGCTTTATAGAGGGTTAGCGATGGTCAAGCCCCGGCTCGAGCACCACCGGATGGGTGCCCAGGAGGCGGTTTGAAGACGGTGCAACAGGCTGCGGCAAACACTCCGGGAAAGGTGCAGACTGGGCCCAACAGCAGTCGCGAACTGGTCGAGGCGCTGGCCGGCAGACAGGCGGACCACGAAAGCGCCATCGCGCATCGCACCCGCCGTGTGGTCATGGCATCTCTCGGCGTGATGCAGGAACAGAAAGCCGGCCGCCGGCGCACCCGCTCCGTGGCTATTGCCTGTGTTCTCGTAGCCTTGCTGCTGCTCGGCCCCGCCGCCTGGCGGGTGGCTGACGATTTGATCGGCGGGGAGCGTTTCAGCGACGTCACCACTCAATTCAGCCTCTGGTTTTCCTTCTTTTGCCTGGCCATCGTGGGCGCCGTACTGGTAGCCGGCTGGGCCCGACGCAAGTCCTGAACCTTCCAATCTTTCCCCCTCTCGCCGGTTACCTTCTGGCCCTTCCGGTCCCGGCAACTTCCCGCGTCCCTCATTCGTCCCATTTACATAAGCCCCTACCTGAGCTTAAGCTTCTGGGCTGGCGCTCCTGGGGCCTTGCCAATGGACGATCCACAAACCATCGCGATGAATGACGACGAACGGATGATTCCGGTCTGGTCCATGGTGGCCGCCGGATTGGCCTTCGTTCTAGTCGAATACTACTTCTGGATGATTGCTCCGGCCCACCGCCATCATCCTGCCTCCGCGCTCGGCTTCCGCCTTTACTTCAATCTCTCCTGGGGCACGCTCGCCGCGCTCTACTTCCTGATGATCGGCTACGTCAGCAAGGACGCCCCGCGGCGCGCGATGAGCACCCGCTTCTGGATGCTGATCTGCTTCGTCATGCCCGCCGGGATCGGCGCCGTCCTCTATTTTCTGCTGCGCCAGCCCATCGTCTCCCGCTGCCAGGCCTGCGGCACCCACGTGCTCAGCGATTTCCATTTCTGCCCGCAGTGCGCGTACCAACTGACCGCCAGTTGCGGCAACTGCTACCGCACTGTCCGCGCTACCGACCAGTTCTGCACCCGCTGCGGGCATGAGCTCGCCGCCGATCACATGCCGGCACGTCTCCATGTGCTCGGCGAGTAAGCGGCCCTCGTGAGGCTGGATGTCGAAACTGACTCTCAGTCCCTGGATCGTTCTGCTCGCGTCTGCAGGTCTTCTTTACAACGCGGTAGATGGCTTCATCACTGGGAGGGTATACCTGTGCTATTCGACTGTGGCACGATCTGAGGATTCGCTCGTTTATTGGTTGGGCGTATGTGGGTCCGCCGTACTGGCTTTAGGATGCGCAGTAGGCGCACTGGCCGTTCTCCTGTGAATTAATAGCCCGACTCGCATGCAGCTGACAAGTTGAAGCGCACTCAGTTACCTCGCGTTGACCGTGCCGCGCGCTCTCCCTACAATCATCCAAGCCTGTTGCTTATGCCCATCTCCGCCCTCATAGTCGACGACGAACAACTGGCCCGCGACGAGCTCAAATACCTCCTCGATTCGATGGGTGACGTGAACATCGTCGCCTTGGGCGCCAACGGCATTGAAGCCGTCGACCTGATTGAGCGCCACCATCCCGATCTCGTTTTTCTCGACGTCCAGATGCCTGGCCTCGATGGCTTCGCCGTCATCGAGCGCCTGATGGAACATAAGCGCACCAAAGGAGCGGCTGGCAAGGAGCACCACGCGATGCCGCAGGTCGTCTTTGCCACGGCTTACGACCAGTACGCGGTCCGCGCTTTCGACGTGAACGCTGTCGACTATCTCCTCAAGCCCTTCGACCGCGATCGCGTCTTCCAGACAGTCGAGCGCGCTCGCAACCGTCTGGCGGGAAACGCCGGCGGCACGCAGATGGAGTCTCAGCTTGGCGAAGTGTTGCGCCTGCTCAATCGCCCGCAGGGCGCCGAGCGCGCTCACGCTCCGGCAAAGCTCATCGTCCAGGCGCAAACCCGGCTGCTTCTCGTGGACCAGTCGGAGATCTGTTTCGCCGCCGTTGATGACGGCATCATCCGCGTAGTCACGCAGAGCTTCGAGGGCCATTCCAAGTGCCGCACACTGGAAGAGCTTCAGGAACTGCTTGATCCGGCGCACTTCTGGCGGGCCCACCGCGGCTTCCTGGTCAACATCGATCAGATCCGCGAAGTCGTCCCCTGGTTTAAGTCGAGCTATCAGCTGCGCATGAACGACAAGCAGCGCACAGAAATTCCCGTCAGCCGCGCCCAGACCAAGCGCCTCCGGGAGCTATTCAATCTCTAGCGTGCACCCCGCGCAATGGGCGCACGCTGTCACGTATAGAATGGCGTCAGCCTTGTCCGGCTGCAGTGGCGCTTCCGCACTAAAACCTAGCCCTGCGGAATTGAGCGGAACGCGGAGCGAATCATGTCCTCAAGCACTCACCATCGGTGGTCCGACATTGAACCCGAGCAACTCACTCCGCTCGTGACCCGCCAATACATCGTCGGCTCCAACGTCATGCTCGCCCGCCTGTTCCTCAAAAAGGGCTCACGCGTGCCGCTGCATCACCACCATCACGAGCAGGTCAGCCACGTCGTCGAGGGTGCGCTCAAATTTCTCCTCGAGGGCAGGGAAGTGACGGTCCGCGCCGGTGAGGTCCTCTGCATTCCGCCGCACGTTCCTCACGAGGTCATCTCTCTCGAAGATTCCGTCGCCCTCGACATCTTCAACCCTCCACGCGAAGACTGGATCAGCGGCGATGACGCCTATCTGCGCACGCCGGCGCCGGCTCCCGCCGCCGAATAAGCCGGGCCACTCCTCGCCTTCCATTTACAATGGGGTTCGGTATGTCGTGGTTTAAACGAGAAGACGTTGACTCTGAAACGGGACCGGCTCTTGCCAACGGCACCGACGGGTCAGAGAAGACCGTCAGGACCGAAGGCCTCTGGGTCAAGTGCCAGGGTTGCAGGCAGACGATCTGGAAAGCCGACCTCGAGGCCAACCTCAACGTCTGCCCGAAGTGCCAGCACCATTTCAAGCTCAGCGCCCACCAGCGCATCGACATGCTCCTCGAGCCGGGGTATGAGTTCGTCGACACCGGCCTCCGTTCCACTGACCCCCTGAAATTCACTGACGTAAAGCCGTACAGGCAGCGCCTGCGCAACGCACAGGAGTCCACCGGGCTCAATGATGCGATCCTCACCGCGGTTGGCCAGCTCGGTCCTCACATCGTTGTGCTCAGCGCCATGGAATACGGCTTCATTGGCGGTTCCATGGGCGCCGTGGTCGGCGAAACCATCGCCCGGGCCATCGACCGCGCCCGCGTCGGGCGCAAGCCGCTCATTGTCGTGGCCGCTTCCGGCGGCGCACGCATGATGGAAGGCGTCGTCAGCCTGATGCAGATGGCAAAAATCTCCACCGGCCTCGCGCAACTCGACGATGCGCGCGTACCTTATATCTGCGTGCTCACCGACCCGACCACCGGCGGCGTGACCGCGAGCTTTGCCATGCTTGGCGACCTAAATATTGCCGAGCCCGGCGCCCTCATCGGCTTTGCCGGCCCACGGGTCATCGAGCAGACCATTCGCCAGAAGCTGCCCGAAGGTTTCCAGCGCTCCGAATTCCTTCTCGAAAAGGGCTTCCTCGATGCGGTCGTTCCCCGCAGCGAGCTCAAAAATTATCTAATCCGCGCTCTCGACTTCCTGAAAGCTCCCGAAACCACCTGAAACACCCATCCACCTGCTGAACCCTTTTCTGCTGTCCGTGTCAGCGCGCCCACACTGCGGTTCCGCTGACACGCCGCCGCTCGTTCTGAATCAGCAATAACCCTCGTGTTTTCAGCGCCTCGACTCTGGCTTCCCGCATGCAAATTGTACGGGCAGAAAGCTGAACATGCAGTACCGGAGGGGATGCGATGAACAGCAGAAATCTGGGAAGGACGGCGATGGCAGTGGTGATGGCGGCGCTGATAGCAACACAGGCATTCGCAGCGGAAGGAACGCGGCAAGTCGCAACGCAGTTAGGCAAGCCCACAGTCGCGGCGGCACAGCCCACGCAACCAAAAGCCGCAGTGAAGCGCACCATCATGGTGAGCCTGGTTGACCGCAAGCTGGCCCTGATTGAAAACGGCAAAGTGGTCCGGATCTATCGCGTCGCCGTCGGCAAGTCCTCCACGCCCAGCCCCAACGGCACCTATACCATCGCCGACCGCGTTGAGAATCCCACTTATTACCACCATGGCAAAGTCATCCCGCCCGGCCCTGGAAATCCAGTGGGCAATCGCTGGATGGGCCTGAACATCCACGGCTACGGGATTCACGGAACCAACATTCCCAGCTCTGTCGGCAAAGCCGTCTCGCACGGATGTGTCCGCCTCGGCAAAGCCGATATCGAGGATCTCTTCAGCCGCGTTCGCGTGGGCGACACGGTGGAGTTTGTAGATACCCGTGATGCCGAAACCGCGCAGGTCTTCGGCGACGGTCCAGTGGCGCCCGCGCCGCAACCGGCCGTGCTCGCCGCGAAGGTCGCGCCGGCGCCTGTCAGCCCTGCTCCCACCGTCCCCGCGCCGAGCCCCGATTCGTTGCTGAACGCCTTCGCCCGCACGAACGCAGCCGCCGCTGCCAGCAACGTCCTCATCGGCGCGCTGTAAGGAGAATCCCATGGATTGGCTTATCACCGCGATCACAGCCTTGGGAGCAGTGCTGCTGCCCGTTGCGGCGCTGCTCCTTCTTGAAGAGTTGACTTTCGGAGGACTGGTCCGGCTGTTGTTGGCTCCACGGCCGGAACCGGCGAGACAATCTGAGCCCAAACGCCTGAATGGAGGCGGAAAATGCTTGCGTTAAAGCTCTTGTTGACAGTCGCGGGAGCGCTCATGTTCGCTGCCGCGTTGGGGATTCCGCTCTACGGCCTGGGGAAGCGCATCGAGTACGCGCGCCGCAAGTCCGCCGGCGACGAATCTGTGATGGAACCTGAACCGATCTCCTGGCGCACATCCGTGATGTTCGTCATCGCAGCCTGCCTGCCCATGCTCCTCGCTGCCAGCATCGTGGTCGTACCCACCGGCATGGGCGGAGTGCGCATCAGCCAGATTCGCGGCACCGAGCCGGGCACCCTTTATCCCGGGCTGCACTTCGTGGAACCGCTCATTGAAAGCGTGCAGATGTTCGACCTGCGCGATCATCTCTTCACCGCGTCCAGCATCGCCAAAGGCGTCAAAGCTCCGCCCGAACCGGCCGGTCTTATGGTGCAGTCGCGCGAAGGCCTCAGCATTGGCCTCGGCATCACGGTTCGTTACCGCCTCGATCCCAACAAGCTGGCCAGCGTGCAGGCGCATCTGCCTCAACCGGCGGACAAGCAGCTCGTTCCGCCGGTGGTGGCCAGCGCCTGGCGCGAGCTGACGCCCAACTACACCGTGCGCGAGATCTTCGCCACCAAGCGCGAAGAGATCCGCGAACAGGCGGCAGCAGTGATCACCAAAAAGCTGGCCGCCGACGGCATCGTCGTCGAAGAAGTGATGCTCAGCGACATCGACCTGCCGCCCGAGTACGCCGAGGGTCTGCAGAGCCTTCTGCTCAAAGAACAGAAAGACGACCAGATGGCCGTCGACACCGACATTCAAGCCAAGCAGGTCAAGATCGCCGAATTGCAGGCCGAAGCCGAAGCCGCGCAGAAGGTGAAACGAGCCGAAGGCGACGCGAGGGCCAAAGTTGTCGAAGCCAAAGGCGAGGCGGACGCCATGCAATACACGCTGCCCCTAAAGCAGAAGCAGATTGAGCAGAGCAAGCTCGAGGCCGAAGCGCGCAAGGAGGCGACCATCCAGGACGCCGAGGCCAACGCGCAGGCCAAGATCATCGACAGCAAAGCCGAGCAGCAACGCCGCGACTTGCTCGCCCAGTCCGAAGCCCAGCGCGTGAAGCTGCTCGCCGAGGCTGAAGCCACAAAGATGACTGACGAAGCCGCGCTTCTCAACAAGTCGCCCTTGCTGATTGACAAGATCATCGCCGAAAGGCTTTCCGACAAAATTCAACTCGTAATGGTGCCCTCGAACGGCAAGTACTTCTTTGCCGACGACGTTTTCAAAGGATTCGCCGCCGGTTCGTCAACTACGCAGCCGATGAACGGCGGACAAAATCCGGTGCCGAAGGATGGCAATTGATCCAATACCGATGCGGGCGGGCCGCATCGAGGCAGCCCGCCGCATCAGAAAGCTGAAGCCATGCGAACGCAATGTTTGGGAGGAGTTCACATAATTCTGCTCTTTGCTCTTCTGTTTTTTTCCCATTGCACTCGCGGATATGAGCAGAGGAGCTTCACAGAGGGGCAGCAGGGCGTATCGTTCAAATACCCACACGGATATTCACATCGACCGTGGAACCGCTTTCGCAGACGCGCGACGCGGAAGTTGCATTTGCGGGCGAGCAGCAAACGGTATAATCCGCGCAAACGGCACAATGCGCAGAAGGATGACAGTAATGAGACGGCGGAGTCTCGCAGCAGCGGCGTTGATCGTGTGGATGTGGGCGTCGTTTGCCTTCGCGCAGGCGCCCAGCCCTTGGCAGCAGCCAGCGTCGGCGCTGGCCGGCAAAATTGCCGATCTCCTTGGCCCCGGCCAGGCGCGTATGACGCTGCAGAATCTTTCCTCCATCCCATCTGCCGATCTCGGCGTGATCCAAAAGCTCATCTCCGACGACCTGCGCGCCCGCGGCATAATTGAAGCCGGCCCCGGCAGCGCCAATTCTGTTCGCGTGACGCTGAGCGAAAGCGCAACCAAAAGGTTGTGGGTTGCAGAAGTGATTGAAGGCGATGACACCCAGGTGGCCATGATCGACGCCGGCCCTGTCACACAATCGCTGCCTCAGACCTCGGGCGCGCTCATGCTGCGCCGAGTTCGCGTCATCTCGACGCACGCCCCAGTGCTCGCCACCCTGGCGACACCGAACGGCCTGGTAGTCCTGGAACCAGACCAGATCGCCATCTACGCGCGCAGCACCACAGGATGGCGCAAGCTGCAGAGCTTTCCCGCGGCACAGGTTCAGCTCTCCCGTGACCCACGCGGCATTTTGCGCAGCGCCGCGAACGGGCAAGGTTTCGAAGCCTGGCTTCCCGGCCAGTACTGCACCGGCGCACTCTCGGGCGGATCGGCCGCGGGAGTCTGGATCGTCGACTGCCGTAAAAGCGACGACCCTTGGCTCATCAGTTCGGGAACTGAATCTCCTGCGTCGGCCGTGCCCGGCGAAGTCGCTCCCGCACTTCCCGTTCAGTTGCCCAACGGGCAAACCAACGTGATGGTATCCGAGGCTACAGCGCCCGCGCTGAGAGCCTTCTACAATTCGGCCCGAAATTACTTCACCGGGATCACCGTCCCTAACCCGGCCATCAACCTGCCTCCATTTTATTCGGCAGCCTTCATTCCGCGCCCCGCCGGCGGTTACGTTCTTGCCATCGGCGGAATCGACGGCAAACTGCAATTGCTCGAGAACGGAGCGTTGACTCCCGTCGGCGGCGCGCGCGATTGGGGCAGCGACTTCGCCGCGCTGTATTCCGGCTGCGGCTCCGGCACGCAGCTCCTCGCTTCCGGCTCCGGACAGGCTGCAAACGACAGCCTGCGCGCCTACGATCTGCCTGCCTTCGAGGCCATTACCGCAAGCGATCCGCTGGCAATGAACGGAACTGTCACCGCTCTGTCGACCGCGCCAGACGGCAAAAGCGTTCTCGCCGTGGTGCGTACCGGCGCAGATCAATACGAGGTGGACCGTGTTTCGGCAACTTGCAATTAGCTGCCTCTTCGCGGTTCTTCTGCTGCCCGCCGACGCGAGGACCCGCCCGCATTACGGCGGCACCATCCGTGTCGAAGTCAACGGCGATCCTCTCGCGGTCCCCTCGGGACTTGCCCGCGACCTCCTCTTCGATGGCCTCACCACCTTCGGCCCCGACGGTTCCGTGCAACCGGCGCTGGCCGTAGCATGGCGATCGGAGGATCGCGATCATCGCTGGCAGTTATCGCTTCGATCCGGCGTCACCTTTCACGACGGTTCGCCTCTCACCGCCACCTCGGTAGTGAACTCGCTCAATCGCTCGTGCAACGGCCACTGCCCGTGGTCTGTCGTGCATGCTGTCGGCTCCCAGGTCGTCTTCACCGCCGACTCGCCGATGCCGCAGTTGCCCGCACTGTTGGCGGAAGACGAGTTTCTCATCGCGCTCACCCTGGGCGCGGACGGCCTGCCGCCCACCAACCCCATCGGCACCGGCCCCTTTCAGTTTGTCTCCGCCGTGCGGGATACAGTCACGCTCGCCGCCAACCAGAATTGCTGGCGCGGGCGTCCCTTCGCCGACACCATCGAAATCCGCGGCCATCGTGCTGTCCGCGACCAATGGCTCGACCTAAGCGTGGGCCGTACCGATGTCGTCGAAATCCCGCCTGAGATGCTCCGCCAGGCGCGGCAGCAGCAGCTCACGATCGTTGCCTCGCCGCCAGTAACGCTGCTCGCGCTTCAGCTCTTAACCACAAGCGCACTTGCCAACCCTATGCTGCGCGCCTCCATCGCGCAGGCCGTAGACCGTAGCGCACTCTTCAATGTCATTTTTCAAAAGCAGGGCGATCTTACCGCCGCTTTGCTTCCCCAGCAGCTTACCGGCTATGCATTTCTTTTTCCCCCAGATCGCAATCTGGGCAAAGCCATCGCGCTGCGCGGAGGACTCACAACAGCGTCCTTGAAACTCGCCGCGGAGGGCGACAGCGCGATGCAGCTTGCTGCACAACGCCTAGCCCTCAATCTCCATGACGCTGGATTCCCGGTGCAGGTCGTCCCGGGTAACACGCCCAACCCCGATCTGCTCCTTCGCAGGCTTCCCCTGGAGAGCAGCGACCCTGCCGCCGCGTTAGCGGTGCTCATGCACAGCGCGGGCCAGAACGACCCGGCCAATGCATCCACACCGTCTGCGCTCTTCCGCGTCGAAAAAAATATCCTCGACATGCACAGCATCGTTCCTCTGCTCGATCTTCCTCGCGCATGGGCTGTCTCCGGCAAATTGCGCGATTTCGCATTGCGAGCTGACGGCGCGCCCGATCTGGCCAATACTTCGCTGGAGAGTACGCAATGAGCCTGCGCCAGAAGCTGCTGCTCCTCTTCTCGCTCACCGTCGCCGCTTCCGTGGCCGCGGTCACCTGGACAGTGCTCATCCGCATCCGCCAGGTTTTTGAAGTGCGCGACCAGCAGGAGACTGCGCTTTTCGTCAGCCAGTTCCAGCGCGAGTTTCAGCATCACTCCGATGAAGTTGCCGCGGCGGTCGATCGTCTTGCCGGGGGCGATCAGGCGCGCACTATGGCCTTTCAGATAACGCAGTCGGGCGATGCCTCGCCTTACCTCACCACGGCGCAATCCATGGCCCAGAGTGCGCAGCTCGATTTTCTCGAGATCGTCGGCGCCGACGGCAACGTCATCAGCTCCGCTCAATGGCCGGCGCGCTTCGGCTATCCCGAGCTGGCCGCAGCCGAATCGGGCCAGGCGCCGTTTCTCAAGCGGGAAGACCTGCCCGACGGTACTACCGCCATCGGCCTCTTTGCCGTGCGCGCCATCGCCGGCGCCCCGTCCATCCGCCTCATCGGTGGCGAGCGCCTCGACCAGAGTCTTCTTGCCGATTTGGCCATCGCACCGGGGATGACTGTTGGTCTCTACATTGATCCCGGTACCGCTGCGAGCACGGCCGGCTCCGCCGCTGCAGCAGCGCCCAGCTTCGATGCAACCCGCCTCATCGCGGCTGAAGGCCCGCTGCCGGGAGCAGCCGGATATCAGAAACTGATTGACGCGGCGATCAGCAGCGGGCGCGAAATGAGCGGCATTGTCTACCCGACTGCGCGTCGCCAGGACAGCGTGAACGCCACCGTCATTCCCCTCAAGAACCAGTCCGGCGCAGTGCTTGCCGCGCTGACCGTGGCCATCTCGCGCACCGGCATGATTGAAACCCAGCGGCGAATCCGCGAGATTGCGTACGGCATCGCCGGCGCCGGCATTCTGCTCGCCGTCTTCTTCAGCCTGTGGATCGCTGCGCGCGTTTCCCGTCCCGTGGAGCAGCTTGCCCGCGCGGCTGAAGAAGTCGCCGGCGGAAATTGGGATGTGACCGTTTCCGAGCGCGGCCGCGACGAAGTTAGCGTGCTGGCGCGCAGCTTCAATCACATGACAAGCGAGCTCGTGAGCCAACGCGATCGCCTGGTGCAGAGTGAGCGCGTGGCCGCTTGGCGCGAGCTCGCGCGCCGTCTCGCCCACGAGCTGAAGAATCCGCTCTTCCCGCTGCAGCTCACGGTCGAAAACCTGGTCCGCGCCAAAGGTCTGCCGCCCTCCGATTTCGACGAGGTTTTTTCTGAAAGCACCACCACGCTGAGCGCGGAAATCGCTAATCTCAAGACCATCATCTCCCGCTTCTCCGACTTCAGCAAAATGCCGCGCCCCGAGCTGCAGCGCATCGATGCCCGCGAGATCATATCGCGCGTGCATGCGCTCTACGCTAACGCCGCCGCTGTTGACAGTGCCAGGCTACGGTTCGAAATGGACATTCCCGGCGAGCCCATGCCTGTCGATGCCGACCCGGAGCTGCTTCACCGCGCGATTTCAAACCTTGTTCTCAACGCGATGGATGCGATGCCCGACGGCGGCATCGTGACCCTCTCCGCTTGTCCCAAAGGTGAAACAGCGGAGCTGCGCGTCTCCGACACCGGCCAGGGCCTCACGCCGGAAGAATGCGAGCGTCTCTTCACCCCCTACTACACCACCAAGCAGCACGGCACCGGTCTCGGCCTCGCCATCGTGCAATCCGTTATCGCCGACCACCACGGAACCATCGCCGTCGAGAGCGGCGCCGGCGCGGGCGCAACGTTTATCATTACGCTGCCTAGGGCGGCCTCATGAGCGCAAGAGCCAACATCCTCATCGTCGATGACGAAGCCAGCACGCTGGCCTCGCTCGCGCGCGCTTTCCGTCTCGCCGGCCATGAAGCCACGGTTTGCGACAACGCCGCGCGCGCCCTCGAGCTCGCCCGCTCCCAGCCCTTCGACCTGATCCTCAGCGACGTGGTCATGCCCCGCCGCGATGGGCTGTCGCTTCTTGAAGATCTGAAGAATGCCGGCGTCTCTGCGCCCGTGGTGATGATGAGCGGCCAGGCTCATATCGAGATGGCGGTGCGCGCCACCCGCCTCGGCGCTCTTGATTTTCTCGAAAAGCCGCTCTCCACGGAAAAGCTGCTGGTCACCCTCGACAATGCGCTCAAGCTGACCCGTCTCGAATCTGAAAACCGCGACCTGCGCGCCCGGGTGGGCAAGCACACGCTGGTTTTCGAGGGGCAAACCATGCGTCGCGTGATGGCGCAGATCGAGCGCGTGGCCATGAGCGAAACCCGCGTCTGTATCTACGGCGAAACCGGAACCGGAAAAGAGCTGGTGGCGCGCACGCTGCATGAAAAGAGCAATCGCTCTGCCGGTCCGTTCGTTACCCTCAACTGTGCGGCAGTTCCCGCGGAGCTCATCGAGAGCGAGCTCTTCGGCCACGAGAAAGGTTCCTTCACCGGCGCCGCCCAGCGCCACGCCGGCAAGTTCGAGCAGGCGCACCGCGGCACGCTCTTCCTCGATGAAATCGGCGACATGCCCGTCGCCATGCAGGCCAAGTTGCTGCGCGTCCTTGAAGAAGGCGAAGTGGAACGCATCGGCTCCGACAAGCCGCTCACCGTCGATGTACGCGTCATCGTGGCCACGCATCGCAACCTCGCGCAGCTTGTCGAGTCGGGCGGCTTCCGCCGCGATCTCTACCATCGCGTGGTCGTCTTCCCGCTTGAGCTTCCTCCGTTGCGGCAGCGTCGCGAAGACCTGCCTGCACTGGTCGATCATTTTGTCCGCCAGGTGAGCGCGCAGAACGGCTGGAAACCTACCCTCTTTGCACCTTCGGCCATTGAAGCTCTTCAGGAATACGCGTGGCCCGGCAACATTCGCGAATTGCGCAATGTTGTCGAGCGGCTGCTGCTGCTTGCCGGCGCCGAAGTTACCGCCGACGATGTGCGCCTGGCGCTGCCCTCCGTCGCACCGTCTGCGGCCGCAGCGGCTCCTTCCACATTAGAAGATGGTGCCCCACTCGCGCAGCGCGTGCTCGCCTTCGAGCGCGCCACGGTGCTAGCCGAACTCAACCGCCATCAGCGCAACATGACGCAAACTGCCCGCGCCCTCGGCCTCGAACGCAGCCACTTCTACAAAAAATGCCAGCAGCTCGGCATTGACCTCGAATCCCTGCCGAAGCAGGAGTAATCGAAAGCCATCCTACCCAATTTCAGGGAACATCCCCTTTATGATTCAGCTACTTACAATTTGCGTACGATTTTGCTTGCGTTTATCGCAAATTGCGATATGATTATTGCGATTTGCAATGGGCGCGGTGATAAGCAGCCGGCCCATACAGGACAGCCAATGACGCTGGGCGATAAAATCCGCTACTTGCGCGAGGTCGAAGGCAGTCTGCGCGGCCTGGGCCGGGCGATGAGCCAGCAGGAACTCGTCCGTGCCATCGAATCGGAAACCGGCTCGCGCCTGAGCCAGAGTTATTTGTCGCAGCTCGAAAGCGGCGCGCGGCCGCACCTGACCAATACCACTCGTCAGCTCCTGGCCAAATTCTTCAAGATCCATCCCGGTTACCTGGTCAGCGATCCGGAGGGTTACTCGCCGGAACTGCAAAGCGAGCTGCGCCACCTCGAAAACAAGCTGGATCTGTGGCTGGTTTCCGGCGCCGAGCGTTTCAGCCGTGATCCTGAGCTCAAGCAGGCGCTGCTTACCCTGGCACAGCAGGAGCACTCGCGCGAGTGCCTGCTGCTGCTTGAGGCCATTCTGGAAACGCCTGGACTGGCGCCGAGATTAATGGAAGTGCTGCGCTCAAAAAGCGAACCCGGTGCCAACGAGAGAAACGGGCACCGGAAAGAGGGGGCACGCAAATGACCTGGGAACATTTCTATCTGGCGTGTTTTCTATTTGGCCTGCTCTTTAGCGCTTTATCGCTCTTGGGCGGAATGGGCCGCTTCGGCGGGCATGTTCATCTTCCCCATGCCGCTCACGTGCCGCACGTCGGCCACGTCCCGCACGCAGGTGGGGGTTCGGCACGCGGAATCGCGCGCGGTTCCAGCATCCCCTGGTGGAACACATTTTCGATCATGATCTTTCTCTGTTGGTTCGGTGCGGCAGGATACCTGCTCACCCGCCATGGCCAGTTTGTAACTGCGGTTGTTTTGGTTCTTGCAGTGGCTTGCGGGCTGGCCGGCGGCGCCATTGTTTTTCTCTTCCTGACAAAGGTCATGCTTCCCCACGAGCACGAACTCAGCGCCGACGAAACGGCCGTTGTCGGAGTGGTGGGAAAAGTCTCCTGCGCTATTGCTGCCCGCGGCACGGGAGAAATCGTCTACGAGCAACTCGGCGCGCGTCATGCAGCGCCGGCACGCTCTGAAGATGGCGGCCCGATCGCCCGAGAGGAAGAAGTTTTCGTCGTCCGTTATGAAAGGGGAATCGCATACGTGCGGCGGTGGGAAGAAGTGGATTTGGATTCACAGGACGGAGTTGCAACCGGCACGCAGCCAGTTTCCGGTTCCGCACCGCAGTCGCAGGCAACAGGAGGTCTCAAATGAGCGCAGCAACTTTGACGCCGACTTGACGACAGCCACTTAGTCGCAGGCTGATTCACCATCGGTGGCGACACCGGTGCACGGCTTCGAATCATCAACCGTATCCTCCCGGGCGAAAGGACCGGGAACGCAATGAACCCTCTGAATGTGCTGAGCAATGACTTTGTCGTGTTTATCGGGCTGGGAGTACTGGCGCTCATCTTCGTGCTGGGCATTCTGGCGCGCATGTATCGCAAGGCCGGTCCGCATGAAGCCTTGATCGTCTACGGTTTTCGCGGGCCCAGAGTCATCAAGGGTCACGGCACGGTGATCTTCCCCATGGTGGAAAACTGCCGCGAGCTGAGCCTTGAACTGATGAGCTTCGACGTGGCCCCGCAGCAGGACCTCTATACCAGGCAGGGCGTCGCTGTCACCGTTGAGGCGGTCGCGCAAATCAAGGTGCGCAGCGACCAGGCTTCGATTCTCACCGCCGCCGAGCAGTTCCTCACCAAGACACCGCAAGAGCGCGAGGCGCTAATCCGACTGGTGATGGAAGGCCACCTGCGCGGAATTATCGGCCAGTTGACCGTGGAGCAGATCGTCAAGGAACCGGAAATGGTCGGCGACCGCATGCGCTCTACCTGCGCCGACGACATGAGCAAGATGGGCCTCGAAGTCATTTCCTTCACCATCAAGGAAGTTCGTGACAAAAACGAGTACATCTCCAACATGGGCCGTCCCGACATCGCGCGCATCCGGCGCGATGCCGACGTGGCCACTGCTGAAGCCGAGCGCGACACCTCTATTCAGCGCGCCAATGCCAAGCGGGAAGCGGCCGTCGCGGAAGCTCAGGCTGACCAGGACCGCGTGATCGCGCAGACTGCTTCGCTCACTCGCCAGGCTGAAGCCCAGCGCGATCTTGACATCAAGAAGGCCGAATACACCGAGCTGAGCCGCCGTCAGCAGGCACAGGCCGATAAAGCCTACGAGATCCAGACCAACATCATGCAGCAGCAGGTAACTGCCGAGCAGGTGAAGGTGCAGCAGGTGGAAAAGGAAGGTCAGATCAAGGTGCAAGAGGCCGAAATCTCGCGTCACGAGAAAGAGCTGATCGCCACGGTCCTTAAAGGAGCCGAGATCGAGCGCAAGCGCATCGAGACCCTGGCCGATGCCCAGAAAACGAAGTTGACTACCGAAGCCGATGGCCAGGCCGCCGCCATTCGCCAGCAGGGCGAGGCTGAAGCCGCCATCATCTTCCAGAAAGGCGAAGCCGAAGCCAAGGCCATGCAGGTGAAAGCCGAGGCCTACCAGCAGTGGAACCAGGCTGCTGTCGTCGATCGCCTGCTAACCAACATGGCCGATGTCGTCCGCGCCATGTCGGAACCGCTATCGAAGGTAGACAAGATCACCATCGTCTCCACTGGAGACGGCGAAGCCGCCGGCGTAAACAAGATCACCGGCGACATGACGAAGATTGCCGCGCAGGTGCCTGCATTATTCGAGGCGCTCAGCGGCATGGACATCAAGCAACTGATGACGAGCGTGAAGGCAATTCAGCCAAAGATCGACGGCTAGATTTCCGCATGTCGCGTCGTTCACTTTACTGTGCGATCCAGATTCCACATCCGGAGCCTGGATCGCCACACTGCAATTCGCACGGTATCCGGCGCTCGAATTCCGGCGCAATGAGGCGCCCGGAGCACGAGTCCGCAGCATGGAGTAGGAGGAATTATGGCACTGCTGGAGAGAGTGAGCACTTTGCTTCGCGCCAATCTCAACGATCTGGTGGAAAAAGCGGAAGACCCGGAGAAAATGCTGAAACAGATCGTCCTCGACATGGAAAACCAGATCATGCAGGTGAAGACCCAGGTAGCCATCGCCGTCGCCGACGAGCATCTGCTGGCAAAAAAGCGCGCAGAACACGAAGCAGAAGCAGCCGAATGGCGGCGCAAGGCGGAACTCGCCGTCGATAAGGATCGTGACGACCTGGCGCGCGCTGCACTCGAGCGCGCCCTGAGCCATGATCAACTCGTCGCCGGCTTTTCCGCGCAGGCTGAAGACCAGAAGCACGAGGCCGACAATCTGCGCCAGGCGCTGCGCAAGCTCGAGCAAAAACTGAGCGAGACGCGCGCGCACTGCGAAATGCTTATCGCCGAGCATCGCCGCGCCAAGGTGGTCGGACGCGCCACCAAAGCTCGGCAGGTCGTGGGCACCACTCAGGAGAGCGCGATTAGTCGCATGAAGACCAAGGTGACGGTCAAAGCCGCGGAAAATTCTGCAGCCAGCGAAATTCTGTCTCCCGAATCGCTGGAAGACAGCTTCCGCGCGCTGGAGAGCTCCGACAAAATCGAAGTGCTGTTGAACGAGCTCAAGCGTCGCCGGGCGACCAGATAAGCGGGCCCCATCCCGAAAACCTCGTCACGGCGCTGGGAGAACGCCAAGCCGCGTCGCGCATTCTCCGTGATGTATTGGTGAGTAACGAAAAAATAGGCGCGGCATAACTCGCGTGCCGCGCCCTCGTTAGAGAAAGTGGAAGTTCAGGTCAGAACGATATCTTGCCGCCCAGCTCCAGCGTGCGGGCCCCAAAGTCGCTGGTAACCTGGCCAAAATTGCCATCGTGAGAGTTGGTATCCACGCCTGTCCAGCTCGGATGGTTAAAGGTGTTGAAGGACTCGAAGCGGAGTTCCAGTCGCGGCCCGTTTTCATGTGACGAAAAGGGGATCGCCTTGAACAGCGAGAGATTCCAGTTGAAGAGTCCCGGTCCCACCACGGCATCCTTGCCGGCCGTGCCGAATCCCTGGTTTGTTCCGCCTTCCCAGGGCGCCAGCGGATCGCCAAACGAACTGCCGCTGAACCAGGCCTTGGTTGTCTTCGGGTAATTCACACCCGAAGTCAGATCAGGACGGTCGCCACCGCCGGCCAGACCAGTCTTGTTCTTGCCGGTGTAGTTGATCGGGATCGGAGTTCCGCTTTGTGCCTGCGTAATCCCGGAAATCGTCCAGCCACCAACAACGGCGCGCTGGAAGAGGTTTCCTTTGTTACGGTAGAACGGGAGATTGTAAACGTAGCTGGCGTTAAAGATGTGGCGCCGGTCATAGCCCGCGTCCGAGCCCCGGTCGTACTTGAGGTTGAATGGATCGGTTACCCCGCCCAGATCGTTCTGGTTGATATCGATCAGGTGCGACCACGTGTACGCCAACTGCGTGGTGAAACCGTGCTTGTTCTCCACGCGGACGCCGGCCTGAAGCGAGTTGTAATTGAAATTGGTCGTGTTTTCTTCCTGGCGGATCCCGGCGTATCCCGGGAAGATGCGGAACGGGTTCGGAGACTTGGCCGCGCCCGTCGCCACGGCCTGACGGTTTGTTAGATCGCTGAGTGGAAGCGTATTGATATCGCGATCGTTGTTTTGGTCCCAACCGTCTGACCCGACATACTGCACCTGCATTACCACCGAAGGTGCGAGCTGGTGCTGAATGCTGAAGCTGTAGTCTGCGGTACCAGGATGCGGATAGTAATACTCAATGTTGGTCAAGGTTGATGGGAAGTGCTGCACTGTTGTCGCGCCACTCAACGCGCTCTGGTTCGGATTCGAGAAGAACACGTTCGTGCTCTGCGGCTGGTAGGCAAACGGCGGATTCAAGGCTGCATTGTACACGTCGTTGCCCTGAATCCGTTCGTAGAACATGCCGATGCCGGCCCTCACTACCGTCCTTCCATTTCCACTCAAGTCCCAGTCGAAGCCGAGGCGCGGCTCCCACGTCCTGTAGTAGTTCTGCACGTTTCCGCGCGGGAAGCCGTTCACGCCCGCTTCCCTCATGCCGTTGAGATAGAACTGTTCTCCGTTTGTGGCGCAGCGTTTGGTCGAGCAACTGAAGGTTGTGAGCTGAGCCGGGTCGATTGTTCCATCGGGTAATATCGGGTTGCCCAGCGAGGAGTTGTAGTCTGCCGGCACAAAGTTGGCAAACTGGTTGTATCGTTCGAATGTGTGTGGCATGGCGTCGTACCGGATTCCAAGGTTCAGGACAAGCCGCGGCGATACATGCCAGTCGTCGTTAAAGTAGACGCCATAGTTATCGGTTACCCAATCCTTGCCGGAAAGGAACTGTAACTGTGTAAAGCTGTCGGCAAGACCCAGAAGGGCGTTGATGTATGCATCCCCAGAGAAGCTTTTGCTGCTGTCGCTGAACGACGCTTGTCCCTGCGTATCAGCCTGCAACTGCTGGTTCTTGTAAAAGTGGAACCATTCTCCGCCAAACTTGAACTGGTGATGGCCCTTGATCCAGGAAACATCGTCGCGGTATTGGAATCCCTCAAACCCGTTCTTCCAGGGATAGTAGCTTTCGCTCCAGCTCGCGCCGAACGGTGAACCATTCAGGCTGATGGCAGGCATGTCCTTGCCTGCGTTATCGGCCGGCGGGAAAAAGCTCGTCGCGTTCCATCCGCTCGGCGGCAGGATGGATGCGCCAGCGCCGGCAATCGGCGTAAGAAAGATCTTGTTGCCGTCGTAGTTGAAGGAGGTTTCGTTCAACAGGTTGGGCGAATAGGTCTGCGTCAGCTTGATCACCGCCGAAAACGATGGATTGTTCATCGTGGTGCCGACGGTAGGGTAGCTGCCGGTCCACAACGGCGGGAAGAACGTCGGCTTCACCGCGTCATGAACATAATGGCCCATGAGCTGCAACTTGCTGTTGATGGTGTGGTCGATGCGCACCACGTCTTCGCGAACGTAGGTCGGCTGCGCGATGGAAATGATGTATTGGTTGCCGTTCAGGTTTGGGTGAGGGAAGGTGCCCGCATTGACTTCCCCTACCATGTTTTGATCTATCAGGTTGGCAGGGATCACATATTGGCCTGCGCTGTTTTTGGGAAATGCCGCGCCTGGCGTCAATCCGTCCCCGGTTTCAATCGTCGTGTAGGCCGAGTTGCTGGGAAGATTCGGCACGACAGGAGCTGTCGAGTCCTTTGGCGGCAGCGTGTAGAGCAAGTCCTTGCCCGCGGTAGGAAAGTTGGTATCCATCAGCGTGTTGTAGATGGACGGGGCGCTGCCTTGGATCAATCTCCGCCATTCTTCGTTCACGAAAAAGAAAGTCCGCGTCTTGTCAGTGTTGTACACATGCGGGATCCACAGCGGGCCGCCGATATTACCGCCGGGCTCGTTCAGCATGAATTCCGGTCGCGCCCTTTTTGCCTGTTTATTGAAATAGTCGTTGGCGTTGTACGCCGTGTTGCGGTTGAACTCGTACACCTCGCCGTGGAAGTTCTTGGTGCCCGACTTGATCACCATGGTGATGGTGCCGCCGGAGCCGATGCCGTAATCGGGGCTGTAGTTGCTGTCCAGCGTCCTGAACTCCGCAATCGCGTCCTGCGAAGGCAGAACCATGTAACACCCGCCGCAGCCACGGTCGTTCAGCTCGCCGCCGTCCAGCAGATAAATGTTATGCGTGGTCCTGGTCCCGTTGAAGCTGAGGCCGTTTGCCGAGGTCAGGGCGTTCACGCCGCCAAATGCGGGAAGATTGCTGGACACGCCCATGCCCAGAGCCGCCAGTTGCACGATATTACGGCCGTTGGTGGAAAGCTCCCGCACCTGCTGGCCGCTGATCAGCGTGCTCACTTCGCTGGTCTCTGTTTGCACCTGCAGCGCCTGGGCGGCGACGGTTACCGTCTGCGCCTGGCTACCGACGTTCAGCTTGGCATCTTCTTCCAGGTTCGACGCCACGTTCACCACGATTCCGGTCTTGGTGAATTTCGCAAACCCGGAAGCGGTCACGACCATGTCGTAAGTGCCGATACCGACGTTGGGGAACCGGTACGCCCCGACCGAGTTTGAGGTGACAGATCTTTTCACTCCCGTCGCCGTGTTGGTCAGCTCCACCTTGGCGTTGGGAACTACGGCACCGGAGGAGTCGGTTACAGTTCCCGTAACGGTGGCGTTTTCCTGGGCCCGTGTCTGAGGACTGAATGCGACCAGCGCGGCGATTACCGCGCCAACAATTGCCAGCCGCTTCCATGGCAATGCCTTCGCACTTCCTGACAAAATTCTGTACGTCACTTTTGCAAAGTCATTCATCGTCTGCCTCCAGCAAACAGGTGTGTTTGCTATGAATTCACACAGATCCCCTGTGCCTGGCTGCTGCCAGACAACGGAGCCGCGGAGTGAGAGGAATTCATTCGCAGCATTTGCGCCGGCCGGCACAAAATCCGCTCAATCCGCAACTGCAAACTTGTCGTACTGGGTCTTTGTTGCCTGCTGGAAAGTCATCTTGCTTTCGCGCTTTCCATGCCACTTACGCTATCTCTAACGAGGACTCAAATGCCCGCGCATTACGTGCCTGGCGCTGCAATTTCAAGTCAGCGAATCCGGCTGAATCACAGGACCGGGGAAGTAACCGCTTTCTCAGCCGCCTCAAATTTTTACTCTTTTAACATATTCGTTGTCAAGTCCAACAAAGTTTTTTTGTGAAAGAGGTTCTTTCCGCGCCGAAAGCGAAGATGACGCGGAGGTAATAAAACGGTTTTCTCTCAACGCCTTGCCCGTCTCGACGAATGCGAGAAACCGTTCCCGTACAGTGCGCAATATCCCAAATCGCTCAACTTAGCGCCTCTCCACCGTAAGTTCGAGGAAAAGCTCAGGAAACGTTTACGCAATTATGTCGATTATCGCCCCCAAAAAGCGGAGAACAGCGCGTGAAACCCGGCGCCGGGCTGACGGTTTCTCCCTTGCCGATTGATGCAGCGGGTTGGGCCGTAAGCGAGCTGCTGCAACCGCCCAGCTTGCGCCAGTTCTTGAGCTAGTAGAGATAAGGAACGGGAGACCCGGCCCAGGATCATTTCAGATGCGCATCGGCATCAGCACGTAACGGTAGCGGTACTCCGCCTCCGGATCCTCCGGCCGCATCTGCCCCGCAGATTGCGAGTCCTTGAATTCCAGCCGCACTTCGCCCTCGTTATCCAGCGCCTTCAGAAAGTCAAGGATGTAAACCGAGTTGAAGCCGACGGTAATGGGATCACCTGAATAGGGAGTATCGATCGTGTCTTCGCTCTCGCCGGATTCGGTCGAGTTGGCGCTGACCTTCAGCTCGTTGCTCTCCAGGCGCATCCGGATCGCCCCCGATCGCTCATCGGCAAATTGCGCCACGCGCTGAATAGCGGAGGAAAGCTCGCTGGATCGCACCACGGCAAATTTTGAATTATCCCGCGGCATCACTGCCTCGAAATTGGGAAACTGTCCGGAGAGCTTCCGTGAGCTCAGGGTGCGATGACCGACTCGGAAAAACAGCGTGTGGTCATCGTCGGCGAACTCAATCTTCTCCTCTTCTGTCGCCGCCAGCAGCACTTGTAGCTCCTGCAGGGCCTTTCTGGGAATCAGCACGCGCTTCTCTCCGCTGATGCCTTCCAGCGTCTCGTTTGGTTTCTCTACAAACGCCAGACGGTGCCCGTCTGTTGCCACCATCGCCAGCGACTCAGCTTTGATGATCAGCAGTGCTCCATTCAGCGTGTAGCGCGACTCTTCGTTCGAAATCGCGAACACCGTGCGCGCAATCAGCGTCTTCAGCGCCGCGACAGAAATGCCCGTCGCCGCCACCGCCGGGAACTCCGGCACCTGCGGGTAATTGGCGCGCGCCATGCCCACCATCTTCGTATTCGAACGTCCGCTGCGAATCTGCACCCAGTGGTTGTCGAGCAGCTTGATCGAGATTTCACTCTCCGGCAGCAGCTTGATGTAGTCATACAGCTTGCGCGCAGGAATGGTGCATGCGCCGGCCTTCTTTACCTTCACCGCCGCGCTGGTGCGCATCGCCTGGTCCAGATCGGTCGCAGTTATGTTCAGTCGATCGCCTTCTGCCTCCAGCAGAAAATTCGAGAGGATCGGTATCGTCGTCTTGCGCTCCACGACGCTCTGCGTGGCGGTCAACTCCTTCAGAAGATCCTGACGGCTTACGCTGATCTCCATCGCTGCCCCCTGTGCGGCCGGCTTGTCCACTTCCGTTCCCGCTGCTGGCATACCCTCCACCTTCACCCTCAGAATCAGCTTCCGGCTCTTGCCACAAATCTACATCACCCCAGGGCACCCCGGAAACCTATGTCTTTTGTTCCCCTTGATTGTAGCCACATGTTGAATTTCCTGCGCGTTGAAAAGCCGGTACGCATTTCGGGAATTCCGGCATCTCAACCCATCCGGGTGCTTCCAGGTCTCACTCCAAGCTCCTCGGACCTCGAATTGCCCTTTGCTGCGGAATTATCTCCGGCGTTACTACTTTATACTTGGGAACGTTGAACTATTTAAAAAATCAAGTAGTACCAGTAGTTCGCCGAGGAAATGTGGGAATCCCGCCAAACAGCATTCCTGCGTGACACTTCCCCGCCGTCCTCTTTTCTAAATCTCTCCTGAGAAAATCGGGAGATTCGGAAAACCCACATAGAACCCACTGAATATCCTCCTCTTTCCCACCACTCCCACATGTACCCGGGAATCCACTGTGGATCGCTCCGCCGTTCTGTGAATGCAAAGTCCAACTCGATTGCTGCGTGCCACTTCGAAATCGTCCGTCTTCCACAGGCGGCCTGACGTCCACAACTTCCTCAGCCCCCTTGCGAGGTATGCCGCGAGCACGCCAGATTTTATACTTGAGTTTCCATGTCCTACTCGGCGGCAATCGATCAGCTCAGCGCGCTTGCGCCGGAGCTTGCCTCGCGGCCAGGCCACCCGCGGCGCAAATTCTCGCTCGATGAGGTACGGACTCTGCTCGCCGCTCTCGGTGATCCCCACCATCGCTTTCCTTCAGTCTTGATCGCTGGAACCAATGGCAAGGGCTCAACTGCGGCCACTCTGGCG
The DNA here is from genome assembly GCA_035935755.1 of Occallatibacter sp. GTDB lineage: Bacteria > Acidobacteriota > Terriglobia > Terriglobales > Acidobacteriaceae > Telmatobacter. Next base: position 144,526 of record DASYWU010000048.1, read on the forward strand.
TCGATCCTCAGCGCTTCTGGCCTCAGCACCGGCCTCTACACATCACCTCATCTCGCCCGGCCCAACGAGCGCATGCGCATTGGGCGCGAGGAAATCTCCGATGACGATTTCGCCCGCCTCTACTTCCGCGTCGACGATGCTGCGCGCCAGCTTCTGCTCGCCGGCAAGCTGCCGCAATCGCCCAGCTACTTTGAAGTCCTTACCGCCCAGGCATTCCTCTACTTCGCCGAGCGCCTCGTCGACATCGCCGTCCTCGAAGTCGGCATGGGCGGCCGTCTCGACGCTACCAATGTCGTCGAGCCGCTCATTTCGATCATCACCGATATCTCTCTGGACCATACGGAGTGGCTGGGCTCAACCATCTCCGCCATCGCACAAGAAAAGGCCGGCATTCTTCGCCCCGACGGAATCATGATCACGCTTCCGCAGCACCCTGACGCCAACCGCGTGCTCGGAGAAGTCGCCGCCGAACTCAACGTCCGCGGCGTGAGCGCAGTCCCTTACATGCCCCCTTACCAGAGCGTTGCCGGTCCCTATGAAATCGAAGCTCTCGGTGGTTCCCTCCTGGTCGATTCGCCTCTTTCCGGCGCGCACCAGCATCGCAACATAGCGCTCGCCGTCGCCGCCGCCGCGGAACTCGCAGCCCGCCACGGCTTTCCCATCACTCCGGATTCGATCGCAAAGGGCATTCATCTTACGCGCTGGCCGGGCCGCCTGGAGCGCCTCACCTCCCGCGGCGTTGAATGGATCCTCGACGTGGCTCACAATCCTGCCGGCGCTTGGGCGCTGCGCTCCAGCCTGCGCGGCATTCTCGAAGTGCGAAAGCCGCGAACTCTCGTCTTCAGTTGCCTTCGCGATAAACCGATCGCGGAACTGGCACAGATTCTGTTTCCTGTCTTCGACCACGTCATCCTCGCGCCCATTCACACCTCTCGCGCCGCCGCAATGGCCGATCTTCTCGCCGCCGCCGAAGCCACGGGAACGGAGGCGACCATCGCCTCATCCGTCGCCGAAGCGCTTGATGACGCCGCCACGCTCACCGATGGCGGCATCGCCGTCGTTTCCGGCTCCGTGTACCTGGTCGGCGAGGCGCGCACTTTGCTCCTCGAATCCGGCGGTGCCCAGCCATGAGCGCTCGCCCCCAGCCGCTCCCCTTCGCAATTCGCTGGCGTTCCAATCTTATTCAGGCGCCAATCCTCTTTCTCGCCACGGCTGTCTGCGGGACGCTCGCCCTGATTGTTTCGCTTTTTGACAAGACTGGCCGCTCCGAGCACCGCATCGCGCGCATCTGGGCGCGCGCCTGCCTTTTCGCTTCCGGCTCACAGGTGACGGTTCGCGGCGCTGAAAACCTGCAAAAGCATCCGCTCGCCGTCTACGCTGCGAATCACACCTCTTTCATGGATATTCCGGTCGTCTTCTCGAGGCTGCCCTTCCAGTTCCGTATCCTGGCGAAAAAAGAGCTGTGGCAGTGGCCCTTCATCGGCTGGTACCTCAACCGTTCCGGCCAAATCCCCATCGACACCGCCAATCCTCACGCCACGCTTTCAAGCCTCGGCGCCGGCGTCAAAGCCCTCCGCTCCGGCATGCCCCTCTTCGTCTTCCCTGAGGGCCGCCGCACCGAAACCGGCGAACTCAACGAGTTCCTCTCCGGCGCCGCATTCCTCGCCATTCGCGCCCAGGTGCCAATCGTCCCCCTCGCGCTCACCGGCGGCTACGATCTGCTCCCCATGCACAGCCACCATTTCTTTCCCGTTCCGCTGACGCTCACCGCAGGCGAGCCCATCGAGACCAGGGGCATTACCCTCCGCCAGGCGGACGAGCTCACCGGAAAGGTTCGTGCTTCGATTGAGAATCTTCTCAACAGCGCTGCGCAATTGGGGGCAGAACCTCCAACCCTACTCGGCGTCGAAAAGCATGAGTAGAACGGAATACAAATGGTTATCAAATTGGGGGGTCGCGTCGGTTAGTGCGGAGTCGAAGATTCCTGAGACTCTGATCAATCCTCGATAGTGACGCGCTTGTGGCGGGCGTCGAACGTAATTATCCAGTTGCGAAGGATGTCGCGTCCAATAAGGATTGCGTAGTATCGCTCTTTTACAAATACCGCAGAAACAATGCGAATTGGGTCAAACGCTCGCAATCCCGTGCCGGGAAAACTTATAGCACCTGCATGTTCCCAACAATGGTGTTGAGCGCCGATCGCCGTTATTTCGCTCCCCTCGTTGGTTTGGAAAAGCTTGCAGTGATTGGCGAATACCTTGCTTATCACCGTGACAGACGCACCTGTATCGAGGAGCGCTGTCATCTTTCTTGGCTCGGGGTATTCGAGGCCTATCGCACGTCCAGCCTCAATGACATCCGCGGAATTTGACACTATTACATCAATGCACGGACCGGGGTCATCCGGATTGGAGGGATCCCAATGGAGATTGACGCGAGCCATGCTAAGAGACGACGTACACTTGTTCGGCGAGCCGCACCTGTCTCACGAGGAAACCTCGGCTCACGTCGAACTCCCTGAGCCCTGCCCTCAACGCCTCGGCGTACGTATCGAAGAAACCGCTCGCCACAACATCGCCCTGGATAGCAACGTACTTTCCAGGGTTGGAGCGAAACCACTTCTCCCGATGTTCCTCGAATACCTTTCGTTCTATTGCGAAAGAGGTAGGGGACGTCATCCCAAATGCCCTCCCAAATGCCAGCGCGCATTGGAAAAATGCGGTCGAGTGCATTTACGTGATCGCATTATCGCACTATTACGCAATCATGTAACAATATGGATGCGTTGTCAACGGATTATGAGCCCTAGGGAAAAACACATCCCGGATCACGCCCAGCGGACGTCCGTGTGTCTTACCGCTGAGGAAAGAGCCGCGATCCGTTGGATCAGTGAAGTTCGCCGCAACGAAAAAAACAAACGTACTACTACTAACGACATTCTTATCGACGCACTCTGGTACTTTCTTGAGAAGACAGAGAGCAAGAGCAGGGACGATATTCGTGCCATGGTGCCGGCGATTCGCGCCACAGTCCCCTCGCGCGGCAACGTAAAGCAAATGCCGAAGCCCTAAGAGAGGGGATGAACTGTAGATTGGCTTCAAATAAAAGTGTTTTCTCGAATGTTGTGGCGGTTCTAAAGCGTGTTTATTCCGCCGTCGGCATATGCACGTACATGGACTGAATGCCAACTCGTCCCGGTCCTGTAAATCGGTTCCACACCAGGTTGCCGGCGCTGGCGAACAACCCGGTCGTCAGCTTCTGGAATTGCGTTTCCATTTGCACGCTGGACTCTTTGTAGATCCAACCGCCGGGCTCGATATCGATTTGCTCCCCGGCATTCAGAGTAGCTTCAAAAACGTTGCCGTAACCGTGCACCCATACAACACCGTCCCCATCAACTGCACGGAAATGATCGATGAAAAAGCCAGTGCCCCCGAGCAGCATGTTTGACACCCCCTTAACGCGAGTGAACGTGTAATCCACGCCGCCCGTGGCCGCGAGAAACTGGTGCTCGCGCATATCAATGCCTTCGCCGCGGTTCAGGTGAATGGCAAAGATGTGGCCCGCCCCATCCCGGCTGAATCCCATCTGTCCCGGACCGCTGGCCTCGGTGAGAAAAACCGGCATTCCGGCCAGCACCCGCTTCAGCGCTCCTTTGAGCGGCCGGATCCCGATGCGCACGCCAAGATCCTTCCAGAGAAGAATGTAGTGCTCAAAGTACACAGGCACACCGCCTAACTCCAGGTGAAGCACGGGTACCAATTCGCCTTCGATGTGATAAGTGACGCCGGCAAATGTTTCGGCGCGAGCCGCCGTCGGTCTCAGGACAGGGATGGGCATTTTCGCTCCTGTTTTTGCGGGAATTGGGAATGCAATCCAATCATCCATGTGAGAGCTTCTGGTTGCAAGTGACAATAGATATCTTCCTGCTCCAAAGTTCCTAGCGGACACGCCCGGGCTTAAACTCACTTATATGGCCGTCTCCATCGCCATCCCCGTTCCCAGCGTCGACCCCGATTACAACGAGCGCTCGCTCAATCTCTATCTCGAAGCGATGAGAGCCGTCGGCCTCACGCCGGTCGTGGTCCCGCTGACCGAAACACAGCAACGTGTCGCCAAGCTGCTGGCCGGCACGCAGGGAGTTCTGCTGCCCGGCAGTCGTTTTGACGTCGACCCGCAACGCTACGGCGAAGCCCCGATTCCGGAATGCGGTGAACCCGACCCCGCGCGCACTGCCGTCGACGAGCTCCTCCTTCAGGATGCGTTCAATCTGCACAAACCCGTCCTTGCCATATGCCACGGCACGCAAACACTGAACGTGTGGCGCAACGGTTCTCTGGTGCAGGACCTCAAAACGGAAGTCAATCACCGCCCCGGCCGCGATGTGGTGGAGGCCCACCCGGTCCGCATCGCTCCCTGCTCCCGGCTGGCCTCGATTTTGTCCGAAAGCCACGCCGGGGAAGTCCAGGTCAATTCCAGTCATCATCAGGCTATTCGCACTCCCGGCGATAATCTCCTCGTCAGCGCCGTCTCTCCGCGCGACGGGGTTATTGAAGCCGTCGAGCTTGACGCGCCCTCGCACTTCGTCGTCGCCGTCCAATGGCATCCGGAGCGCACCTATTCGCAGAGCGCCTTATCCCGCGCTATCTTCGCCGCTTTCAGCCGCGCGGTCGCAGAATGGTCGCCCCGCCCCGTCAAGGAATCGGTCGCGCCGGCATGAGCGTTGAGCCCGCGTCCGTTCGTCTCAACAGGCTTCTCGGCCAGTCTGGTCTGGCGCCGCTGGATCAACCAACAGGCGAGCGATTCGCCCAGTATCTCGCACTCTTTCTCCGCTGGAATGCCCGCATGAACCTGTCGTCCGTGCGCGACGAGGAAGGCATTCTTTCTCGTCATTTTGTGGAGTCGATCGCCTGCGCACGCACCTTGCCCGCCGCTATTTCGACGCTTCTCGACTACGGGTCTGGAGCGGGGCTGCCCGGCATCCCCATCGCCCTCTGCCGGCCGGAAATCTCCGTCACCTTGGCTGAATCGCAGAGCAAAAAAGCGGCATTTCTTCAGGAAGCCGTACGCACGTTAGGACTGAAAGCGATTGTCCACGCCGGCCGCGCCGAGTTGCTGACCCATTCCTTCGATTGCGTGACTCTCCGCGCCGTCGATCGCATGACCGAAGCCGTCGATGAGGCCGCGCGGCTCGTCGCGCCCTCCGGCTGGCTGGCGCTGATGACCATGCGGGCCGACCTTCCCGGGTTGCAGGCTGCTGCCGGCGCACACTTCTCCTGGCGCGAAGCAGTTTCGCTTCCGGGCAGCGAAGACCGGCTATTGGCCCTCGGCGCCAAAGACGTCAGTTCGCCAGCTTCGCCTGGGTAAGCCTGCGAATCGGCGGCAGGTCCTTGGATTTCGACACTGTCAGCCGCAATCCCGTTCCTTCCGGATAGCGCGGCGCCTCATCCAACGCCTTGAGCACGGCCTTGGGTAGCTTGCTCGCTCGCGCCGCCGCAACCGCCTTCTCGCCGAGAATGAATGACACGCGGAAACATCCGCTTCCAGGCGCCATGTAAACAATATTTCGCTTCTTGCGTTTGACCCGGAGCGCCCAGCCGTACTTTGGCGAATAGGAATTCCACTCCTGCTCGCTGAGCTTCTCCTCCTCTTTGAACCAGTCCAGCAGTTCATTCCATACGGAAGCAGCCGGTCCCAGAGCAAAAGCAACTTCCTTTTCGGTCGGTTCAGTGGTCTTGCCGAGAAAGGCATTGGTGTCGTTCATGCTCTTCCCCTTCTTGCAATACGCAGTAACCCGTGCCGGCGCCGCCATTCAGCGCCGGTACATAGCACTTAAGCTGCGCGACACGGATGTGAGATGAATACGCGGGATGCAGCGAGAGGGTTCCCGATGCTTACCACCCGAACCGGATCGTTCCTTTCGAGGGAACGATTGCCACGGCCCCCCAGGGGATCGCGGCCCTCATACTGTAGGTTCGTCTTGCAGTGCGGAGTATATACCATAATGTGGTACATATTACGAGGCCAAGTGTACTCAGGCGCGTACTGCGGATGTACTCCCAGTCGAGACAGAAAGCCCGCGGCTTTCCGTCAGCCTACGTAATCTGGATCAACACCGCACTCAACGCTGGAACATAGCAGGTCAACGATGTCCCCCTTGGATTCAGTTCGTAAGCTGCACCGGGCGCGAAGGATCCGTCCGCGCCGACACTCGCACCTTGGATCGTCACTCCGTTCGTCGCCGCAAGATCAGGCTCGCTGGCGCCGCTCGAACCCTGCGTCATCTCCAGAAGTGTTGCCGAGCCGGCCGCCTGCGGCAGCTGCGCACTCAGCTTCAGGTTCTGGGTTGACTCCTTGTTCACCACAACCAGGTTCAGGCTTGAAGCGGTTTTCACGGCGTAGGCGGTCGCGTTCAGCGATCCTGCAGCCAGGCTCGTCTTGTACAGCATTCCGGTCCCAGCCAAAGTGAAGAGCAGCATCCCGTAGAATTCCGGCCGGGCTTCCTGCACCGCTCCTCCAGAATCCGCAATGGGCGTGTACCCCGCTCCGTTTCCGCCGCCATGAAGATTCGTGCCCTCCGAACCGCCCAACGCGCAATCGAAGAGGAAATCGATCACCCACAGCGAAGAGGCATAGGAATCGCTTACCCCGTTCGCTCCGCCGTTGTAGAACGAATTACATTCGCTCATCCGGAAGGGCACCCCGATCCCGTTCGCTCCGGAATCGAGCGTTGCCAGATTGCTGATCAGATTCGAGTCCGGCGAAATCAGAAGTTGCGCCGTCGAGGACGCATCTGCTCCATTGGCTCTGTAGTAGTGCTGAGTGAGCAGGCTCAGATTCGACTTGGTTACCGATTGCCCGAAAGGAACGGTCCAGCTCGATTCGTGGCCGGCGTCCGCCGGACCCGTGCACAGGGAAGCAACTGCGGGCGTCCGGGACACAATCGCGCTCCGGAAGCTTGACCAGAGGCTCTCGAACGTCGGGGGATCCCACACCGCACCGGAAAAATATGACCTTCCGTACAGATCGCATTCATTGCCGATTTCAAAGCCCATGAGCGAAGGGCCGAACTTCAAATAGGCGTAAGCAATCTCGTCAGCGGCGAGCGCGGGCGTGGTAGTGGCTATCAGCGACCCGCTGGTGTAAGGATTTGGACCCGCACCACCCAGATTGATCCCGTAGAGGCACTTCCACCCTGCGGCCTGGACGAAGGCCGCCAGTGCATCCACATCCGCGGGTGAGATCTGGCCAGTGGTCTGACCCGTTCCCGACGTCGTCCAGGTATTCCGGTCCACCGAATTGCCGCCGATGCGCAGGATGCCGGAGCCCAGCCGTTTGAAAATTCCGATCAGATTGCTGTTGGCTCCGGTAAAGAGATAGGGATTCTGATTGATTTTGCTTTTCTCGTACGACAGTCCCGCGAATGCCGGAGGAATCGTCCCCACTGCCGACGCGGTCACTGTAAGGGAAGCGTCGGCCACCGAACCCGAAGGCGTAGGCTGTTGGTTTCCGCTTGGTGGGGGCGTGGGTGAGGAGGAAGAGGAGGACGAACCCCTGCAGCCCGACGCTAGCGAGGCTGCGGCAACCGCCAGCATGCCCTGAACGGCTTCGCGCCGCGTAATCACTGCCGGCAGGGGAGCGGATTCGGGGAACCGAGAACTTGGACGCTTCGTCATCCTGACATTTTAGCGGGCTGCGGTCGCGCGCCGTCCCGCGAACTATGCCCCTAACACATGTAGCCAAGCTTGCCAGTGTTCCACGTGGAACGGTTGCGGCTCCACTGTTCCACGTGGAACATCCCGCTCCGCAGCAGCCGTCCTGCGCGCGATTCTCAGCCCGAAATCAGCCGCCGTGAGCGCCGTTAACAGCCGAATTTGCCGTCCGGTTTTCCACCGCTGCTCCCTTTTCCGTCCGGCCTAACTGCCGGCCATTGCCGACTCAGGAACCCTTTGCCCATCAGGCGATTGCGCTCACACTCGCCAGCTTCGCGAAAGCCGCTTTCCACAGCTTTGCCAAATTCTCCACAGCTTCCCAACCTGCGCGCGAACCGCCCCTCCCGTTACTCTGGAATGCCATGGGGAGAATTCTCGGGGTCGTCAATCAGAAGGGTGGTGTGGGCAAAACGACCACCGCTATCAACCTCGCCGCTTGTCTCGCGCTCGAAGGACTTCGCATCCTCCTCGTAGACTGCGATCCCCAGGCCAACGCCTCTTCCGGCCTGGGATTTCAGCGCGATGACAACCGCCGCTCCGTTTATGACCTCCTCGTGGGCGATTGCACGCCCGACCAGGTGATCCTCCCCACCGAAGTGGAGAAGCTCTCCCTCATTCCCGGCTCAAACCACCTGACCGGCGCCAACATCGAGCTCGCCAATGCCGACGATCGCTCCGTCCGCCTCCGCAACGCCTTGGCGACTGTTCGCGAAAACTTCGACCTCATCGTCCTCGATTGTCCCCCGGCTCTCAATTTGCTCACGCTAAACGTCCTATCCGCCGCCGAAACCCTCATTGTGCCTATGCAGGCCGAGTATTTCGCCCTGGAAGGCGTCTCTGAACTAATCTCGACCCTCGAGAGGGTACGCGCCAACTTCAACCCAAGCCTCGTCATCGAAGGCGTCCTGCTCACCATGTACGACGACCGCACCAACCTCGCTCAGCAGGTCACCGAAACCCTCCGCGAGTATTTCCGTGACCGACTCTTCAAAACTGTTATCCCCCGCAACGTTCGCCTCGCGGAAGCTCCCAGTCACGGCAAACCGGTCGCGGTTTACGATCCTCGCTCTCGCGGAACCGAGGCCTATTTCGAGCTTGCGATGGAGTTCCTCGCACGCAACAAGATGGAAAGCCCTCGCGCGGCAGAGCGCCAGGCCGCAGCCGCTGCCGCCTCCAAGCGCGAAACCAAGGTGCGTTTCTGGCCGTATTCCTGAATTTCTGTCGACAAGCACCCAGAGCAGCCGCCAAAGATCGATTCAATCAACCCGGGGCCAGCAGCGCCGGCACAATAAAGAAGGACCCTCAACATGAACGCCATAATCACCGAAAATAAGCGCCGCGCTTTGGGCAAGGGCCTCGACTCTCTGCTCCCTCGCGTCCATCCCGCGACGACCGCTGCGCCCGAGGCCGAAGGCGGCAAGCCGCGCGAGATTCCGTTGGACCAGATCGATCCGAATCCCTTCCAGACCCGCACCCAGGTAAACGAAGATCAGCTTGCGGAACTCGCCGCTTCCATCACCGCTAACGGCGTCGTTCAGCCCATCCTGGTCAGGCCCCAGCACGGCGGCCGCTTTCAGCTCATCGCCGGCGAACGCCGCTGGCGCGCGTCCCGCCTCGCCGGCAAGGCTACCATCCCCGCCATCCTCCGCCAGGTTTCCGACGAACAGGCCATGGAAATCACCATCGTCGAAAACCTGCAGCGTGCCGACCTCAACCCAATGGAACAGGCCCGCGCCTTCGATCGTCTCTCCCGTGAGTTCCATATGACTCAGGAACAGATGGCCCAACGCACCGGTAAGGATCGCGCAAGTGTATCTAACTTCATTAGATTGTTGAAGTTACCATCAACGGTGCAGAGCCGCGTCGAGTCTGGCGAACTCTCCTTTGGCCATGCCCGCACCCTGCTGGCCTTCGAACATGCGGAAGAGATCGAAAAAGCCGCTCAACGTATCCTTGCACTTTCGCTTTCTGTTCGCCAGACAGAAAAATATGTGCAAGGTCTGCTCCACCCCGAACGCAAGCCCGAGAAAGAGCAGAAGCCCAAGCCTCCCGTCGATCCCAACGTTCGCGACGCCCAGGATCGCCTTCAGCGCGCGCTCGGTCTCAAGGTCACCATCGAAGACCGCAACGGCCGCGGCAAAGTCATCATCGAATACGCCCGCCTGGAAGATTTCGACGCCATGCTTGAGCGATTCGGGGTAGATTAGGCACGTCAACATTAAGCAGGGTTCCCACTCTCAATCCGCGCCCCAAGCTGGTTGACTACGCGCCAGGCTGATAGCGCTGCACCCTCCTGCCACCCCACGAGATGACTGGTGTGGTCGCCGCAGAAGTACACGCGACGGTCAGGTTGCTGCAGCCTCGCCACGATCTTCTCGTTGTTCTCATCCATCGAGATCCACGAGCCCAGGTTATATGGGATGTGTCCCCAGCTGATGTAAACCGGCTTGCCAAGATCTTTGCCGTGGCCGGGGTGCAGCAACTCCACAGATCGTCGCGATGCGTCCAGCTTCGCCTGCATCGACGGAAGCGACCCGAAGGCGCTGCGGTTTTCAATGTTGTACCCCGCGATCAGGATGCCTTTGTCCGAAAACAATCTGGCGCTCGGATACCAGATCAGGTCTACTGTTTGCTGCAAATAAGAAATGCCGCCGAATATGTTGTTCTCTTTTTCCCAGAAGCGCGGCGCTTCCCACGCAATCTTGTACGCGGAATCATATTGCACTCCTTCGAGAATGGCGCGGATTTCCGGGCTGAAGTCGGCGTCTAACTTCCGGGCAGTTGTCAATGGCATCGCGCAAACGCAATATTCCGCAGTGATAGCCTGGTCGGCTCCGCTGCTGTCGCGGTAATTGACAGTAACACCATCCTCAGACTGCCGGAGCCGCGTGACCGCTGCGCCGTATCGGATTGTCGCGCCGAGCCGTTCTGCAAATGCCGTCGGGATCCGGTCCATGCCGCCGGCCGGTTCAAACATGGTCGGCTGCCACTCCGGCACTTCTTCATCCAGCATGCGAACCCAGAAGTCCGCATCCAGCAGAGCGTGCATCGGCAGCGGATCGTCGGCCACGGGCATTTGCGCTCCCGCGCCAGGCGGAATTCTGTATCCCGAGCGGCTGGTCCGTCGAAAAACCAAGTCCGGATCGAGATCGCCATATTCTCGCAGAAACTCGATCATCCGCTCGCGGTCGTTGGCATTGATCTCTTCGTCGAGTGCGCCTTTGCGGATGCACTTCGCCAAAAGTTCCGAAACATGTCCGCGCGTGTCGTTCACTACGCGGCGCTGGGCCACCGGTGCGCCGCTGTTCAGCTTGTCGCTCTGCATCAGCGCGCTGCGCGACGAGTTCACTTCCACTTCGAGAGTCACACCCAGCTCGCAGCAATACCCGAGCATGGTGTGGTGAATCGACGGTAAGCGCGCCGGCCCCGCATTGAAGTAATGGCCCTCTTCGAAGCTGCAGCTCTGTCGCGTGCCATCGATAAAGTCAATGCTTGTCCCGTTGCGAATGCTCCAGTTGCGGCCGCCTGCACGCTGGCGCGCCTCCAGCACCGTGCACGACCATCCCGCCTTGCGCAGTTCATAAGCGGCCACCAGTCCGCTGATGCCGCCGCCGAGAATCACGACGCGCGTGCCCTTGCCGTCCACAAGGCGCAACGATCCCGCTTCTGCCGCGGCCTCAGGGACCGGCAGCAACCCCAGCGATTGCATCAGTACAAACGCGGCGCCGTATCCGCCCGCCTGCCCGGCGCGCAACAGAAAATCACGTCTGGTGAGGCTCACCTTTCGCCTCCTTGTGCGACGTTGCTAAAGAAAAACAGGGACCTGATCTGCCCTTTATACCCCAGAAAAGGCATTCCTCAGAACATAAATGTTGAAAGCGAGACTGACTGCGCTGATTCTCGCGGACCAACGCCTGGATTGGGCCGCGGCCCGCGGCTGAACTTGTTCCCGAAGAGAGCTCGTCCCCTCACACCTGCATCACTTCCGCTTCTTTCTTCTGCGAAAGTTCTTCCATGCGCCGGATCTCGCCGTCAGTCATCTTCTGCACTTCTTCAAGAGCGCGCTTCTCTTCGTCCTCGCTGATCTTCTTTTCCTTAGCCAGCTTCTTCAGCGCCTCGTTCCCGTCGCGGCGCACATTGCGTACGGCCGTGCGATGCTCCTCCAGCAGCTTGTGCAGATGCTTGCAAACATCCCGCCGCCGCTCCTCGGTCATGGGCGGCACCGGTACGCGGATGATCTTTCCATCCGAGATTGGATTGAATCCCAGGTCGGAAGCCTGGATTGCTTTCTCAATCTCTTTCAGCACCGAGGGGTCCCAGGGGGAGATCACGATGAGCTGCGCCTCGGGCGTCGAGAGCTGCGCGATCTGGGTGATCGGCGTCGGGGTCCCGTAGTAATCCACCTTCACCTGGTCCAGCATGTGCGCACTTGCCCGTCCCGTGCGCGTCGAAGCCAGGCTGCCTTGAAAATCCGCAACGGCGCTGTCCATGCGCCGCTTCAAATCGCCGTACACTTCCTTCAGCGCCGGAATCCCGGCCATGTTCGAAGCTGCCATTGGTTCATCCTCGCTGCGGCCAATTCGCCAACGGTTATTCTACAACCCTGAACCGTGAAGCTGGTGCTTCGGAGTCGACGGGCTAACATTCCAACTCCGGCTCATCCGTACTCCTGGTTTACCTTGCCGTTTGCATGGGAGCGCTTCGCCTCCGATAGGATACGTCGGCCTGATTGGCTGCTATTCCATTCCGGCGCCGACTAGGACAAAACAGCCGGACCCCACGCGAGTCCGGCTGTCCGTGTCTCAAATTTGGCCAATTGCTATTTGGGATCCGGCTCAAACGGGTTGTTCAGCCACGGCTCTGTTGTTACGCCCGACCCCATCACCGTCGCACACCTTCCCGTTCCTCCGGGACCCTTCGGACAGTTCCACCAGTTTTCGGTTGCATCCACAGTTCCCGAGCCCACATTACGGATCGCAATTCCGGCAGAGAAGTCGTTGAAATGAACATTCACCTGGCCGGTCGGGGCACTGTACCCGACATCGATTGCTTCATTTGCGAAATTATTCTGGGAGATCACTGTGCCCGTGATCGGGCCCTTGCTGAAGATGTTGATGGCCGTCGGACCCGGCGTAGGGGCGCCCGGATTATCAGGGCCGTTTCCGGAAAACCAGTTCCCCACGATCACATTGTCATTCAGGTTCACAGGCGGAGCTCCTGGAGGGGCAGGAGCCCCTGGCGCCGCATGATTGTGCATGGCCACTCCCGTTGCTCCGTTATCCCGAATGATGTTCTCGATCACCACGTTTCCCGTGTTGGTGTTCCCTGGGCCAGGCGCAAAGATGCCCACTCCCGCACCGGCCGCCTTCGTGCCGTTCCCCATGGAAATATTGCGGGAGATGGTGTTATACCCGACGCCGAATGCAATCCCCGGGCTCAATGAACTGGCGCGCCCATGAGAAGCCAGCGTGATCCCGCAGTCATATACGTTGTCGTGGACGAAATTTTCACTGATGAGGTTATGGCCGTTAGGCCCGGTCTCGTCCGAGATGAGAATGCCGCCCGCATTGTGCGCCACCTCATTCCGCAGCAATGTGGAATGTTCCACGCCCATCAGGTGAATGCCTTCGCCGCAATCCAGCTCCTCGTTAGTCTCAACCGAAGTGTCAAGGCCGCTACATGTTCCACCAGAGGCATCGAGCGCCTTGTCATTGCCCATAACCTGGTTGCCGGTCAGCGATACGTCGCTGGCATTGGCCATGAGGATTCCCTCAAAGTTGGCATTGCGTACCGTAATGCCCGAAACCACGACATTCGAAACACCTATAGCCGGCGCCGATGCCATCCCATCGATGAAGATCCCGTGGGGCAGCCCGGACGCATCGATAACCGTCGCCCGCTTGGTTCCCATCAGCGATATCGATTGTTTGATGACAACCTCTTCCGCATAAGTCCCGGGCGCAATCAGGACGGTGTCGCCCGGCATGGCCGCGTTCACCGCGGCTGTAATCGTCGTTTTGCAGCCCGAAGTGCCGCCTGGGTTCACGCAGAGCGTGGCGGCGTTCGCAGCGAGCGCGCCACTACAAATGAGTGCAACGAGACCGACTGTTAACCGCAGTTTGTGGGGATGGATCTTTGCAGGGTAGATGAGACTCAACGAAAAAATCACGCGTACCTCCTCTAGCTGGTTGCGCATTTGCTGGTTGACCGGAGTCGATTCAAGGGGAATGCTCGCCCGGAGCTACTTCCGAGCATGATAGGGACAGTGGCCCAATCCTAGACCGGCATAGTCAGGTTTGCAAGCACTGAAAAAGTAACTTACGGTCACTCAGCCCTGGTAAGTTACCTCTCTTATCCGAGATCAGCTCTAAGCGCGTGCGACGCTCCACGCACCGTCTGAATTTTTGAACCGCGAGAGATCGTCGGCGAGAGTTCTGTACCGTTCAGATTGCCGATGAGGAATGTATATTCGATCTCTCCGGCTGCTAAGCCATGGTGGCGCCGGTCGACATCGCCTGCTCGTGCGCGTGATAACTCGACCGCACCAACGGCCCCGACTCCACGTGCCGGAAGCCCATCTTCAGCGCCTCGGTTTTTAATTCCGCAAATTCGCGCGGAGTATACAGCCGCGCCATCGGCAGATGATCCCGCGAAGGCCGCAGATACTGCCCGATGGTCAAAATGTCGCAACCAACACCGGCCAGGCCGTGAAAAACCTCCAGCAATTCCCGCGTCTCCTCGCCCAACCCCACCATCACGCCCGACTTCGTGATCCCCGCCGGCCGCAGTTCTTTCGCGTAGCGCAGCAGCTCCAGGCTCCGCTCGTAGCGCGCGCCCGACCGCACCACGCGATAAAGCCGAGGCACCGTCTCGGTGTTGTGATTCAGCACCTCCGGCCTCGCCTCCACCACAATTCCAATCGCCTCGCGGTTCCCCTGAAAATCAGGAATCAGCACTTCCACCCGGCACTTCGGCGCCTGCCGCCGGATCTCCTCAATGACCATCGCAAACACGCGCGCCCCGCCCACCAAATCGTCATCACGATTCACGCTGGTCACCACAGCGTGCTCCAGCCCCAGCGCCGCGACGGCTTCCGCCACGCGCCGCGGCTCGTCAAAATCAATCGGCTCCGGCCGGCCCTTCGGAACCGCGCAGAATCCGCAGCGCCGCGTGCACAGATTGCCGAGCATCATGAATGTCGCCGTCTTATGATGCCAGCACTCGCCGATATTGGGGCACTGCGCGCTCTCGCACACCGTGTGCAGCCCCAGCGACCGCGCCAGCCGTTTCAGGCTGTGATAGTTTTCTCCCACCGGCGCCCGCGCCTTCAGCCATTCCGGCTTAGGCAGTGGCGTCCGCCGCGCCGGCTCAATTTGCACCAGCTCCATCACGCCTTCATTCTACTCGCAGCCAAACCTTTATCGCTGAATCCAATCACCAGGAGGAGAGAGACCATGCAAAGCGCGGGAGGCATCAAGGTTCTGTTCATCGCCGGCTTCGGTCCCATCGATCGTGACACCGCCGACAGTCGCAAGCTCTACAGCGATCTTCTCGGCATTTCCTTCAAGGAAGATTCCGGCGGCTATCTTTACACCGGCGCTCTCGCGGGCGCAAAACACTTCGCCTTATGGCCACTTTCACAGGCGGCACAGTCCTGTTTCAGCAAAGACACCTGGCCCGACAACATTCCTGTCCCTCAGGCGTGGCTCGAATTCGAAGTGGACAGCGTCGAAGAGGCCACTTCGGAACTTGAATCGCGCGGCTATCAAATGCTCCTGAGAAACAAGAAGGAACCCTGGGGCCAGACCGTGAGCCGATTCCTTTCGCCGGAAGGCCTCTTAGTAGGCGTTACCTTCACTCCTGCCCTGCGCGAAGCAACATAGATTGCTACACTTTCCGCAGCATGACTCGAATTCCACTCCTGCTAGAGCGCCTGTTCCTGTGTGCCGCCGCATCCGCACTTGCAGCAGCACTCGCTTCGCCGGCCGCCGCAGCGCCGAAGCCGCGTCCACAATCTGCCTCCGCCGCCAAACCCGCCCCCTCCCACTTCCGCCTCAAGCGCCACCCCGTCGTCGCTCTCACCTTCGACGACGTCCCCGCCGCCGGCGGCCTCCACGTCAACGAAACCCGTGTCGGCATCATCTCCCGCCTCATCGACGAGTTGCACGTCAACCACCTCAAAGGTATCTACGGCTTCGTTAATGCAACCGACATCAGCGACGATCCTGACCTCCAGCAGGCGCTCCATCTCTGGCTTGCCGCCGGCATGAACATCGGCAATCACACTTTCGATCATCCCGCGCTCGACGACACCACCGCCGAAGCCTACATCCATAACATCGCCCTCAACGAGCCCATCCTCCGCCAATACGATCCCACCAGCGACTGGCACTGGTTCCGTTATCCCTACCTCGAAGAAGGGAACACGCTCGACAAGCGCGAAGCTGTCCGCGGCTGGCTCTTCAAGAACGGCTACCGCATCGCCCAGGTCACCCTCAATTTTCAGGACGACGACTGGGACGACCCCTACGGCCGCTGCCTCGCCAAACACGACCAAGCCGGCATCGACTGGCTCAAGCAAAGCTATATGGAAAACGCCGCCGAGTTCATCCGCGTCGGCCGCGAAGAGCAGATCGTCGCCTTCGGCCACGAAGTCCCGAACGTACTCCTCCTCCACGAAACCGACTTCACCACCCTCATGCTCCCCGACCTCATGAAACTTCTCCGCGGCCAAGGCTTCCGCTTCGCCCCCATCGCCAAAATCGAGCGCGATCCCATCTACTCGCTCGATCCCCGCGAGCCCAATCCTGGCGGTGGAACCATTACTAACCAGGTCCTCGACGCCCGCCATCTCCCCTATCCTGCCTTCAAACCCGAACCGGTAGATAAGCTCAACAGTTTGTGTGAGTAGTGCCGAAAGCAAGCACCATTGCTCATACGCTCAGGCAACCATACCCCCACCCTCATTGCATCCATCTTTCCAGCCGCGCAGCGGACAGCGCACACTTGTACGTCGATTTGGCGCCACGCCGAACTGGGGTGCTCGGTTGGAATGGAGCTGAACCATGAGAGCCGACCGTCCATTGCTGGTCTCGGCAGCGTTCCTGGGAGCGGGCCTTTGGATGATCTTCCGCTACGCGACCACCGGCGCGGGCATCAACCCCACAGCCCCTTGGTCCAACGTGGGATTTCAACTCAATATCGCTGAGAACGGTCCCGGTGCCATAGGCGGGGTTGCTCTCACTGCAATCGGGGCCTTGTTATTTGTCTGGGCGATCTTTGCCGCTCTCGGCAGCTTACTCCTCGGCAGCGATGATGAGCGCGAGGGAGACTTCCTCCGTATCGTCCCGTCGTCTACTTCGGAGTACACCACGATCGTCCGTACTCCTGCATCGGAGTACACCACAGAAGCGGCCGAGGATAACCCACCGCCATCTTTCTCCGGGCCAAGACGCTTCTTGTGAATGGCTCAGCTGCGGCGATACTACCGCAGCTTCTCCCGCACTTCCGTGCGTATGAGATACAGGAAGAAGACCAGGTTCAGCAGTCCCTGCACGATGTAAGGCAACGAGTGCCCGGTGGCAAAGCGCCAGAAGAAAAGTCCGGCCAGCATCAGTACTGCTGCCAGCGTCAGGGCCCATGCCCAGCGCAACAGCAGCAGCAGCCCCAGCGCCGCCGTCAAAAACGCGGCCGAAAAAATCAGGTAAAGCGGCGGCATGTGGCCTTCGGCTACCCCAATGATTCCTGTCGCTGCCAGCACCATCATGTAAAGTGCGATCGCCGCCAACGCCGGTAGCGGCAACGTTATCCGCCTTGGCGACAAGGCGCCCGGCTTTGCCGTCGCGCCGCTCTTCTCCTCGGCGCCACCATTCTCCGGCGTAGGCTTAGTCTCTGCCGTCATAAAGTGTGCAGGTAAGCCAGCAAATCCTGTAGCTGGCTGTCGCTCAGCGCAGTTCCCGGCATCATCCCGTGCCCGTGCAGGATTACGTCCGTCAGCCGCTCGTCCGTGGGCGGCGCGCCCGAAGGCATCGATTTCTGCTTCGTCAGCGCCTGTAACCCTGGTCCGTGCAGCGATCGCGTACTTGTCGGGTAATGGCACCGCGCGCAATGTCTCTGGAACAGCGTCGCCCCGAGCGCTTCCTGCGCATTCCACTGCGATGCCGGCATCGACGGCGGCAGCGAACGGCATCCACCTATCCAGGCCACCAGCACCCCACCCATCAGGGCAATACCCAGAGCGGTACCGCTCTTCCTGTACAAAACCTGCCGTGCCCCATCCGTTCGCGTTTTCTGCGAAAGGGTGGAAGACCGCAAAACCGGCCCTTTTATCCGCCCCAAATCAGAAATCCTTCCGCGCTGCATCTGCTATTCGATGATACAAGCCTCAATCGGCCGCCGCGATCGCCTCCACAATCCGGTCGATCGCCTCAAAGTCCGCGTTGCTCCCGGGGCGCCGTCCGTCCACCAGAATCGAAAACGCCAGCATCTTCCCGCTCGCCGCTGTCACATACCCTGACAGCGCGTTCACCCCGTTCAGCGTCCCCGTCTTGGCCCACACTTTCCCCTTTACCGGCGAATTCCGGAACCGGTTCTCCAGCGTCCCGTCCACTCCGCCAACGGGCAGCGTCTCGCGCCACTCCGCGCCCCACGGCTGCCGCGACGCATAATTAAGCAGCGTCGTGAACGCGCGTGGCGCCGCTCGGTCATCCGGGCTCATCCCCGAACCGTCGTACAGGAAAAAATTGTCGTCCTTCACGCCCGCGCTTACCAGGAACTGCCGCACCACCCGCGCGCCCTGCTCAAAGCTCCCTCCATTCCCCTCCAGTCTTCCCAGCAGGCGAAGCAGCAGCTCCGCGTGCAGGTTCTGGCTGGTCTTGTTGATCATCGTGATGTCGTCCGCCACCGGCACCGATTTCCGCCGCGCCAGCACACTGCGTCCATTCAGCGGAGGCTCAACCGTCTTCAGATCCAGCGGCGCCAGCTTCACAGGTTCCCCACGTTCTGCCGCGAAATTTCCCGTTCCTTCAGGAAATTGATGCGCCGTAGTCGCCGATCCCGTAACCCGGATTCCCCGTCCCAGCAGCGCCTTGATCAGCGCCTGCGCCGCAAACTGAGCCGGCTCGTCCACCGCCAGGTCCACCTTCAATCCATTCGCCGGAATCGTGCCCCACGTTCGCACCAGCATCGACCCCGGTTTGCGCGACAGCCCGGGATGCGCCTCCTGCCCCGCCGGCGCCGCCGTCATGTTGTTATCCAGGGCAAAGTAATCGATGCTCGGCGTCCACTCCGCATGGGTCGGCTGAAACGGCGACTGATTCGGCATGATCGTCAGTTGCTGCATGTTGTCGTTGAATGTCAGCGCTGACACAGGCGCGCCATAACCCCACTGCAAATCTCCCCACGCCCATCCCTGCCCGTACGGCTCGTAGAGAAAATAGCTGTCGTCGCCCACCACGTCGCCGTCCACAGTGCGCACACCGGACTGCACCACCTGCTGCGCTAGCAGGTCCATCACTGTCATCGCCGTCGCCTGTGGCGGAGGCGGCCCTCCTTCCGCTTTCGCCGGCGGAGGCGCCGGAGCCGTTGGCGGCGGCGGCTGGTACGGATACTCCCGCGCGCTCAGCGTCGGATCCCCCGATCCCAGCAGAATCAGGTTTCCGTGCAGCGTCCCCGCCGCATCCATGTCGCCGCCGCCCACTATGTCGGTCGACCAGGTCAGCGTGTCCACCGGCAGCAGACCGAACGCCGCGGCCGTGGTGAATAGCTTTGCATTCGAGGCCGGAACAAACAGCCGGTCGTCGTTGTACCCGTAAACGCTATGCCCGTCCAGCGTAGTCACGCTGATTCCGAACAGAGAGTGGCTCAAGGCTGGCTCGTTCAGAATTCCTTGGATTCGTTCGGCAAGCGTTCCGCCCCGTTCCACCGCCCTTTCGCGCCGCGCCTGCGCCCCCGCACTCACAGGCCAGACAAGCGCCCCCGCCAGCGCCCCCGCCAAAACGCACCTCAAAACTCTCATGCCCGGAGTGTAGCAGGATGAAAAGACGCGACCGCATGCCCCTTGACGAGAGGACGAGGTTACTTGGGAAGTGTGAACACGAAACTATGCGACAAGTTCTGCCCGTTTCAGAAATTCCGCTGCGCTTTTTAACTGGGCTTCACTCACTGACCATCCAAATTTCGGGAGCAGATCACGTATTTTTTCAAGGGTAGTTCTACCGCCTTCCTTCTGAAGAATGTAATATGCCTTCGCAGCGATAGAAAGCGCCATGTAGTCTAAATTCCCGCCTACGGTAAGGGACTTCGCAGCGGAATGAATTTTCATCCAGAGATCAGAATAGAACGACACCACCTGATCAGCGACACGATTCCCAAAATCGCTCAACTCATACTCGTACCGAGCACGTTCAAATCCACGATCGTCGGTCCCATACAAAGCGACGGTCTCTTTGAGGAAGCCCAGAGACTTCAACTCAGCATTACCTGTCGCAACCTCGGACGAATAGGGGCCATAGTAATGCGCGCCGTATCCGAGATCCTCGCCGACCATCACGGAAAGAAAGTAGACCCGCTTCTGGAGTAGGGTTTTTCCATTCATCTTCCCGCCGAAGGCCTTGTAGGCAAGTAGGATGAAGTCTTGCGTAGAAATATCACTCGCCATCTTTCAAGTCCTCCAGACATGCGATTATAGCTTTTTCAGCTTTTGAGCGTAACCTCTTTTTCTCAATCGGATTGTCGTATGAAACCGGAGCGTAAACGGCGAAATGTGGAACGGTTAGCTTATCGTCAATTGAACGAAACAGTTGAGAGGCCTCTTCGAAAGGGACCGGCGGATCTTCCGCGATCATGATGGATCCCTCATCATTGCGCGACTGCTCTCTGACGGACTTCAGACTGTAATCTTGGACTATTACGAGCTTTTCTGGGTTCGGTAATGAACCGTCGAGATTCACTCCAGAGTTTTGCAGCGACGCTGCAATCTGTGCCTCGATGGACCTCCGTCGAGCGCGGTGTTTTGGCTTTGAGATTTCCTTAATCGTTGCACGGCAGGATTCGGGAAGCGCGCTTTGTGGCTTGTCAAAGATCTCTTTGAGCAACCTTCTCTCTGTAAGCCGCGCAATCAGATCTTGGCAATAACCATGCTTCGAATCGGGTCCTCCAAACGCGCTCATGAAACGCCAGTCATCCCATTGAACAAAGTTCGCACAAAAGCTTTCTTCCCCGCTGTATGTGAATAATTTCCTAAGCAAGTCAATTCCGTCTTCCTCAATCCCCAAGACGATGGCTCGCACGATCATCTGGTCCGTGATCCGCCTCACACGATGACCATAGACTTGGGCGGTGAGGAAGTATTTCGCCAGGACAAACTGCTCAAGCGTGTGAACGCCGTCAGGCGCAACCATGAGCGTTTTTTCCTCATGGTTGTTGCTTTCAAATTTGAAGATGAGATGTAGACGATCGATATCAAAGATCCCGTATTTAACTCCACAAAAATAAGAGTCGCGAAGCAAATAGTCCTGCTTGTCCGCGTCTAGCGGCCCAGAGATAATCGCCTTTAGAACTGGGTCTTCATGTCCACGGGAGAGGAGATTCTTGACATCTTCGATCCTCTGCTTACCAAGAATTCGGTTAAGAGAGGGATCGGAGCTGAGAATGTCTTGGGTAACGAGCTCATGAATCTTGTCAGGCTTTTTGCCACCTAACTTCCTGCTCAGTTCCTCATAGTTGGCAAAGATCTCAAGTACCTGTTCGGTGACGTGTGAGAAAGGCCCGTGGCCGAGATCATGGAGCAAAGCCGCTAACCGGACAAGTCGTTTCTGGTCTAAATCGAGATTTCCCGAAGCTGCCATGCGCTCCGCCAAACAAAAGACTCCAAGCGTATGATCGAACCGCGTGTGCAGCGCTCCAGGATAGACCAGGTTCGCAAAGGCTAACTGTCGGATCCTCCGCAGGCGTTGGAACACGCTACTGCAAATGATTTCGACCTCTTCCCCTTTGAGGATT
Source organism: Occallatibacter sp. (assembly GCA_035935755.1). Classification (GTDB taxonomy): domain Bacteria; phylum Acidobacteriota; class Terriglobia; order Terriglobales; family Acidobacteriaceae; genus Telmatobacter. Next base: position 166,239 of record DASYWU010000048.1, read on the forward strand.
ATGAACCCATGAATCGGATCACGAATCTCCAAACTCTTTCCCACGGTACGGTCCCTTAGTTTGGCGGCGTTGGCAAAAGGATTACATTTAATCCCGGGTAGTGCAAGTTACTTGCAGCGACCCGATCACAGGAGCGATTCTTTTGAAAGTTATCGAGCGCAACCTGAGGTCATGGCGACTCCGCACCTGTACTCTCGAGCTCGGCGCGCGCACGCTCATCATGGGCGTCGTCAACATCACGCCCGATTCCTTCAGCGACGCCGGCGCCTTTCTCGCTCCTGAAGGGGCAATCGCCCACGCTCTTCAGCTCCTCGACGAAGGCGCCGACCTCCTCGACCTGGGCGCCGAAAGCACGCGCCCAGGCTCCCGCGCCGGCGCGGAAAATCCCGCCGTCAGCGCCGAAGAAGAACAGGCGCGCCTCCTGCCCGTCCTCGAAGGCATTCTCCTTGTTCGTCCAGATGCAATCCTCTCCGTCGACACCTACAAATCCGCGACAGCCCGCGCCGCACTCGCTGCCGGCGCGGAAATCATCAACGACGTAAGCGGCTTTCAATGGGACTCCGCCCTCGCCGCCGTCTGTGCCGAATACCACGCAGGCGTCATCCTCTCTCACACCCGCGGTCGCCCCGATGCATGGCGCAACCAGCCGCAGCTCGCCCCCGACGCGCTCCTCACTCTCGTCCGCAACGGCCTGACCGCAAGCATCGGCGCCGCAACCGCCGCCGGCATTCCGCCCGAGTCAATCGTCCTCGATCCCGGCTACGGCTTCGGCAAGCGCTTCGGCGAAAATTACACGCTCCTCGCCCGCCAATCCGAATTTCTCACTCTGCGCCGTCCCCTCCTCGCCGGCCTCAGCCGCAAATCTTTCCTCGGCCATACTCTCGCCCAGCTCCACGGCGGCAATCCCGCGCCCGTGACCGCCCGCGAGAACGCCAGCCTCGCCGCATTAGTCGCCGCGATCCTCAAAGGCGCCTCCATCGTCCGGGTCCACGCCGTCCGCCAAGCAGTTGAAGCTGCTCTCATTGCCGACGCGATTCTCGCAGCCACTCCCCAACGCTGAAAAACAAACCGAGCTCCGCCCCTCCAGCAAAAACGCGCCGAAGCAACGGAGCCCGCCTGGTTTAACCTTCTTCCTGATCCCTGATCCCTGACGACTAACTACTCATCCCCACCTTGTACCGCGGCCAAAGCGGCCGCATCGCCTGGTGATCGATCACCGGCTCACTGTCGCACTCCACCGCAATCACTGTGGCTGGCGAATCCGGCGGCTCAATCGGCAGCCCCGTCAGCCGGAACGTGAACTCATCCTGCGTGAACTTCACCGGCTGCCCGGTCTTCAGCAGCTTCGCCGAAAGCGCCTTCGCCTTCAACCCTCCGATCGCAATCACCGCCTCCGGCTGGTAGAAGCTCAGCCACTCTGCCGCCGGCGTGTGCCCCGGCCAGAAGTGCTGGTGAATATACAGCGTGTTTGCGCGCCGCGTGAAATTCGCCCCCGGATTGCTCGAGAACGATCCGCGATCCGTCCCGTAGAACGCGTCCCCGTTCGTCTTTAGCCACGCGCCCACTTTCTCCAGAATCTCCACCGACGCCGGCGGCACTGACCCATCCGGTTCCGGCCCAATGTTCAGCAGGTAATTCCCGCCGCCCTTGGCCACCGTCGCCAGGTTGTCCACGATTGTCTTCGGCGGCTTCCACGCGTCGTCATAGCGGTTAAATCCCCAACTGTCGTTGAGCGTCATGCACGTCTCCCAGGCGCGTCCTGCCTCCGAAGCCTGGATATGCTGCTCCGGCGTGGAAAAATCGCCCTCCAGCTTGTTGCGGTTGTTCACAATGATCTCCGGCTGCAGCTCGAAGACCATCTGGTTCATCTTTTCCGACTCCCACCCCTGCGCATCCAGCGGCCAGGCCACGTCATACCAAAGCACATCGATCTTTCCGTAGTTGGTCAGCAGTTCGCGAATCAGCCCATGCGTGTAGTCAACGAACCGCCGGCGCGCCGCCTCGTCCGTCTTGCACTTCGCGCCGTCTGGATGGTGCCAGTCCATCAGCGAATAGTAGAACCCCACGCGCAATCCCTCGGCGCGTGCCGCTTCCACGTATTCGCGCACCAGGTCGCGCCCCGGGCCCTGCTTCACCGCGTTGTAATCGGTCAGCTTGGTATCGAAGTTGCAGAACCCCTCGTGATGCTTGGTCGTCATCACCATGTAGCGCTGTCCGGCTGCCTTCGCCACCCGCGCCCAGTCGCGCGCCGCGTTCGGCTTCGGCTTGAAGTGCTTGGCCAGGATCTCGTACTGCGGAATCGGAATCCCTTCCTGCTCTTTCGCCCACTCGTGCTGCCCGATCACGCTATACAGGCCCCAGTGGATGAACATCCCGAACTTCGCCTCGTGCCACCACTTCATGCGGTCGTCGCGCGTCGCCGCCTGCTTCTGGTCCGTCGCCGATTCCTCCGGAGTCTCCTCCGCCTGCCCCGCCGCCCGGCCCATTCCCTCGGCCTTGCCGGCGGCCAGAGCCATCGCTCCCGCCGCGCCCATCTGCTTCAAAAATGCCCGCCGTGTGTTTTCCGTCCAGTCCATGCTTCGTCTCCTCTTGGTTTATTGTGCGAACGCCAATCCGCGCGGCTGTTCTTTAGCGCTAACGAAAACGGCCAAAAATGATCGCCGAGCCACTATAACAGACCAGCCCTAATGGGTGATTTTTGCGAACTTTGCGCCGTGCTCTCAATTCGGCGTCGGCCGTTCTACGTGATCCACCACAATCGTCTCCACCGGCCCCTTCGCCGAAATCAGCTTGAGCCCCAGTTGCTCCTCCAAAGCCGTAAATATCGATGGTCCTGAGTCCAACGTCTCCTTATTGCCCTCCGGCGTCCAGTTCAACTTGATATCGTATTTTCCCTTCAGGCCTGTCTTATCCACTACCAATCTTCCGATCTCCTCAACTGACGACAAGCTGTATGCCAGCGCATCGGCGCCCACATCCGTCCCATCGAACCTTCCGTTTCCCCAGCTCCAGGAACTCCCCTTGTCGCTTGTCGCCGCCGCTGCAAGTTTGGAACCACCCTTCGCAACCGTCAGTTCGTAAATCGGCAAATCCTTGGTCTCGCGGTGAATTTTCAGCCCGAAACGCGTCGCAAGCAATTTTCGCAGCATCATTCGTTTCTCCTCGTACGATTGCCGCGCGTCGAGCTTCTGTAATTCCTGCAAGGATTCGCCGCCGATTTTCGCATTAATATCCCACTCATCTGTTCGGCCCCACTTCGGCAGATCCCGCAGTTGGCTGTCGCTCTTCAGGTCATACGCATTGAAAATCAGTGACTTTAATGTAAGGTTCGAGGCCGAAAAGCTGTCCGCCGTGAACCTCCATCCGCCGTTCATCGACGCGCCTTGCGGGTGCGGCTTGATCGCGGCCACATCAAATTCCAGCGACGGCAAATTCTCTTCCGCCGCCGTCGCCTGTGGGACCTGCGCCCACGCCGGCGAACCCGGTACGCACCTCGCAAGCACCGCGAAGACAGCAGCGGAGCCAACGAATAACTGCACACTTTTGGGTTTGGACAGACTGAAAATGGGCTTCACTGCGTCCCGGATCCCTCTGGAACCACTATTGTCTCTCCGCGGCCAGGTACACCGCCGCTCCGCAAAGCAGCCCCACAATCGCCAGCGCCGGAATCGCCACCAGCAGCCCCCACCCGGAAAATGCCACCGCCAGCAGCGAGCCGGCGTTCGCTCCTCCACTTTGCTGGGAACTCCCAAACCAGCTCAGCCAATCCACGCCGTGCGTCGCCTCCCAGGCGACGAATCCGCCCACCAGCAACAGGTTCAGCACCAGCGCAAAAATCTGGGCAACAAGAATCGGCTTTCCCAAACTCTCCATCGCGGCTTCGCGCCGCCGTAACTGCGCTTTCCACCACAGCAACCCCGGAGCAGCCACGTTTCGCGGTCCCCTGGCATTTGCCCGCAAAATTCGCAAGATATCCGTCACCAGCGCCACGTCCGCACACGATCTGCATTCGCGCAAATGCGCTGCCAGCTCCGGCGAAATTGCCGCCGGCCACTGGCCTCGCTCCACCAGATCCTTCACTTCCTTCTCGCGCGGGCACCCGTTCAGCATCGTCATCTCTCCTCCCGCTCCGCAGTTGCTGCCACACCGTCACGCAGCAGCCGCGCCATCTTCCGTCGCGCGCGAAACAGCAGCAGCCGCACGCTCCCCGCCGCCAGACCCGTCACCTCCGCAATCTCCCGGTGCGAATACCCCTCCGCATACGCCAGCCACAGTAATTGCCGGTCGCGCGGCCGCATCCGCTTCAGCGCCGGTCCCATTTCCGCGCGCGATTCGCTCTGCGCCATCGCATCCGCGGCCACAAAACACGCCTCCGGCAGTTCCTCAATCGATGCCTGTCTCGGCCGCCGCCAGAAATCGCGCAACAAATTGGTTGCTATTTTGAAAAGGTACCGCCGCGCGGCAATCTCCCCGTCCTGGCGCAGCGTGGCGCACAAAAAACGCACGTAGCTTTCCTGCATCAGGTCATCGGCCAGCGCCGGATCTCCGGAAACACGCGCCAGGTACGCCCACAGCGGCCGCGACGACCTCAGGTAAAACGCCGCGAAAGCCTCGCTATCCATCTGCGTGCCTGGGTCGCGAGCGATCTCCGCAACGCACAGTGCCGGCGCACCATTCGTTAGCGCACCGGCAATCGCCGAATCCCGCACCATATTCTTTCCTGCGACAAACCCATTCCCCACAGACAGCTCTTCGTCTGTGGGGCGGTCGCCGCCGCCGGGCTCCTGCCAACTCACAACCTGTCCTGCGAGTCGAAGTGCCCGTCACCCCTGCCCGCCGCCGGCATCAGCCCCAGCCGCCCGGCCAGCACCCATGCGATCCCTGCCGAAAGAATAAACCCGATTCCCGGCATCAGAATCACCGTACCCAGCACCAGCATAGGTACGCCCGTTTCAGGACCGGCGTTCCGCAGCAGCAACAATCCGATGCCCAATAGCACCATCACCACGCCCACCTGCACCGGCGTCAGCACCCGAGCCACTGCATTCGGCATGCGCTGCCCCATCGCCGCTTCCGTCGAAATCGGCGTCGCTTCAAGGAACCGCCGGCCCGCCTCCGTCTGCATATACGCCGCCAGCTCCTGGCTCGAGCTGAACTTGTCAATCAGCCTGCTGTGCACCTCGCTCTGCAGCTTGAATGACCGGTTCCATCGCCGGCTCTCCACAAAAAGCCGTATGACCCAAAACAGGGCCACGAGAAAGCATGCGAATGCAAGTAAAGCGGCAATCGGACCCAGGATGTCTCCCATGTCCTGGCGATCCGGCCGCGGCGGCGCCATCTCCGGCCAGATCATCCGCTCCAGCGCCGCATCCCGCGGACCCCGCCCCGGCAAATGGCTGAACAGGTAAAACTCCGGATTCCGCGCCACGTCCGGATGCGCTTCCAGGAACTGCTCCAGCTCCGGATTGTTTTTGGTGACGTACGCCTGGTCCGCCAGCAGCGACGGATCACGCGCCACCACGCTGGTCAGCGTCGGGCTGGTGCGCAGCAATTGCATCAGTTGCTTCTGTATCTCCACCGCCTGCGTTTCATCAGGAACGGTATCGTTGGTCGCCTGTGCCTGCCCCGCCCCGGCCTTCCGCGTCTTTCCCGGCTGCGCCAGCATCAGCGCTGGTATCGCCGCGCAGAACACCCATCCCAAAAGCCACTTTCCTCTATGCATCTCCGTTCCTCTCCTCGCAAGCCGCTATGGATGCGCCTGCATAAATAACGAACGAAGCGGTTGAGTGGTTAACAACTCGCGGGCATTGACCTTCGTTCCCAATCAGCTGGTCAGCTATGCCGAAAGAGAAAGCGCCTGCTGAGCACCTGCATTTCCTGCTTGACAACACTGTCTCTTCGCGGCGACAAAGTATTGTGTTCGGGTTGCAAACTAATTCGGAATGTCGTCCTCGGGATAATCGAGCTTTCCGTCTCCCATTCGCTGGGGCACCTTCAGAAGGGCAAGGCAATCAGATACGGTGACAACGGCTCCCTCTACTGCGGTCCGCTATCGGCTCCAGGGGATTCACCTCGCCGTCGCGCGGGAGCTTCCCATTTTTCTGCTTACCGCCCTCTGCAATTCCATTGAACTCGAACCGAAAAGAAGAAGGAGTTCCCGCATGCGCATATCGGCTGGCAAACCCCGCTTCCTCAAAACCTCACTCTGGCTGACAATACTGCTGTTTGCACCAGCGGCGGTTTCATCAGCATTGGCTCAGGAGAACACCTCCAGCGATTCGACCATTCCATTGGTCTATAGCGCCGAAAACACCGGTGCGAAGTCTCCTGCTCCCAATTTTCCTGATTTTGCGCAACTCCCCATCATTCGTCCGTTGCCAGACCCGTTTCGCTTTGCCGATGGAACCCGCAACACCTCGTTCTCAAGCTGGGAGCGCCGGCGCAATGAGATCAAGGCCGCGATCGAAAAATATGAAATTGGCCCCAAGCCCGACTGCACTGACTGCACGACTACTGCTTCCTACGCGCCCCCGCCGGCAGGATCCAACACGGATGGCGTCCTCACGGTGGTCGTTACCAGGAACGGCAAGACTCTGACTCTCACTTCGAATGTCTACATTCCCCAGGAAGCGGGCAGCGGTCCATTTCCCGCTCTGATCACGATGACATTTCGTCCGCGCTCCTCAGGACCCGACACAGCTACCCTCCCGGCCAGCGTCATCACCAGCCGTCCCATCGCCACCATCGAATTCAACCACAACCAGGTAACCTCGCTTTCCTTCGGCCATCAAGGTCATTCCAGCGATCCCTTCTACCAGCTTTACCCCAACCTCTGCGCGGGAACATGCACCGGCGCCAGCAATTCAGGGCAATATGCCGCATGGTCCTGGGGAGTGAGCCGTCTGATCGATGGCATCGAGATCGCTACCCGCCAGGCCTCGAATCCCCTGCCCATCGACATCAGACATCTGGCGGTGGCCGGTTGCTCCTATGCCGGCAAGATGGCGCTCTTTGCCGGTGCCTTCGACGAGCGGATCGCTCTCACCATTGCCCAGGAAAACGGTGGTGGCGGCGCGCCCTCCTGGCGCGTCTCGCATGAGATCGAAGCCGATGATTCAGTCGAAGATATACACGACACCAGCTATGACTGGTTCGGCGGCCAGATGCGTCAGTTCGCCGAGAATAATGTTTACAAACTCCCCGAGGACCACGACGAATTAATGGCCATGGTCGCTCCCAGGGCCCTGCTGGAGACGGGCAATACAGATTATTACTGGCTCTCCAATCGATCCAACTACATCTCTGCCCGGGCCACGCAGAAAATCTTCAACACCTTCGGAATCGGAGACAGATTCGGCTTCTATGTCGATGGCAAACATAAGCACTGTTCCACCCTGCCGGCCGAGGCCCCGGCGATCGCAGCATTCGTTGACAAATTCCTCCTCGGCAAGATGTCCGTCGATTCCGATGTCGAGGTCAACCCATATCCCAATCTCGACTACAGCCGGTGGACTGCCTGGTGGGGAGGCGAACCCAATCACGATCCAAAATTCCCCGATGACTGGAATACCGGCGGCTCAGTTGTCATGTCGTTGAAGCGTCGCCTCCACTTGCATGTCAGTTCTAACCAGGTTGTTCACGGCGGCTATCAGTTGGCGATCTCCGGGAAATCCCACCCCGCCGCCACAGTCGCAGCATCCGGCGCGAGCGTTCAGTTAGACATCCGCTGTTCCGATGGAAGTTCCTATACCCTGACCATTCCCATGCCAGAGAACCAGACGTATCCAATTCCAGCAAACAACCGCTCGTTCTTTCCGGAAAGAGGCGCTTTTCAAGGCTCGACGACCGCCGCTCAATGCAATGGCGTCGTCGAGGGCGCTTACTTCTCCGCTTTGGGAGTCGCCAAAACCAGGGCAAATCCCCCTGCAGAAACTGGTCTCACGACCACCGACATGCACGACCCTCTCGAAACCAGGTTTGCGTGCAGCGCCGGCGGCACAGCCGCCGCCTCCGAGTCGCCGCTGACTGTCAACTTCCAGCAGTAATCGGGTATTTCGGCCTCGTTCGTCCCCGAGAAATATCCGCCCTGGTTTATCATCAATAGAGGTGCGGATTGTGATTCCGCACCTTTGTTTTGCCGTCCCGCTGTGCGCGCTCTCTTCGGCCCAACCAGTGGCGGCTTCCCCTTACAACGGGTTGCAACACATTTCACGAGGGTCATGATGCGAGCGAAAACAGCGGTGGTTCTGGGCGCCCAGTGGGGCGATGAAGGTAAGGGCAAAATCGTAGACGTGCTGAGCGAGCGGTTTTCCGCCGTCGCTCGCTATTCCGGCGGACACAACGCTGGCCACACCGTCATTGCCGGCGGACAGAAGTTCGTCCTCCAGCTCGTCCCCTGCGGGATCATCCGCTCCGGCTGCAAGAGCGTCATCGGCAACGGCGTCGTCCTCGATCCCATTGCTTTCCTCGACGAAGTCGGCCGCCTGGGCAAGCTCGGCGTAGCCGTCGATAATCAGCTCTTCATCTCCAATCGCGCCCAGGTAATCCTGCCGTATCACCGCATGATCGAGCTGGCAGCCGAGCACGCGCCCGGCCGCCGCAAAATCGGCACCACCAGCAAAGGCATCGGCCCCGCCTACGAAGACAAAATGGCCCGCAGCGGCCTCCGCGTCATCGACCTCATTCATTCCACGCTGCTCAAGACCCACATCGAAGCCGCCTGCGCGGAAAAGAACGCCATCGCTCACGCCCTCTTCGGCACCGATCCCCTCGATCCCGCCAAAATGTACGACGAGTACGCCGCCGCCGCCGAGCGCATCCGTCCCTTCGTCGCCGACACCGGCCGCCTGCTCAATGGCATCCTCGCTTCCGGCGGCAGCATCATGTTTGAAGGCGCCCAGGGCACCATGCTCGATATCGACCACGGCACCTATCCCTTCGTCACCTCCTCTTCGGCCACCGCTGGCGGCGCCTCCACCGGAACCGGCGTCGGTCCCACCGCCATCGGCAACGTCATCGCCGTTACCAAGGCTTATGTCACCCGCGTCGGCGAAGGCCCGTTCCCTACCGAGATCCACGACCCTGCCGGTGACGCACTTCGCGCCCGCGGCAACGAGTACGGTGCCGTCACCGGCCGTCCCCGCCGCTGCGGCTGGCTCGACATGCCCCTCCTCCGCTACTCCAACCAGATCAACGGCTCCGAGTGGCTCGTGGTCACCAAGCTCGACGTCCTCGATGAGCTTGCCGAGATTCCCATCTGCACCGGCTACGAAATCAACGGCAAAATCACCGACGAAATCCCCGCCGACGTCAGCGGCCTCGAAGCCATCAAGCCCGTCTACACCAATTTCAAAGGCTGGCAGCAATCAACAGAGGGAATCACCGACTACGATCGCCTGCCCCAGCCCGCTCGCGATTACCTGCGCTTCCAGGAGCGCGAAAGCGGCGCACGGATCGGAATGATCTCCACCGGCCCCGAACGCGATCAGACCATCATCCTGCCCGAATTTGCTGCAGCACTCGGCAGCCTGCACGCGTATGCTTAGGAAGCATTTATTCCCACCGGTCGATAGCTCTAAAAGGAGAATCCAGGATGGTCAGCGTAATCGTTCGCTTCAAATTTGCGTCCGAAGACCGCGCTGAAATCGCGGAAATCCTTCGCCAGTTGGCCGTCGCCTCACGCCAGGAGGATGGCGTCCAGGTCTTTATTCCCCATCAGTTAAAGGACGACCCCGATACCATCGTTATCTATGAACAATATCGCGACGAAAAAGCCTTTGCCCAGCACCGCGAAACTCCGCACTTTAAAAAATATGTGACCGCTGGAATCTACCAGAAGATGCGCGAGCGTACTATCGAGACCCTCCAGGCTCTCGTTTAGCGCCTCCCCCCGTCCAATCCGCAAAGACCCGGAAGGCGCCCGGCTCTTGACCGTGACCGAAGCGATGATTACCTGCGCGCGGGATATTCGCTTTCTTCACCGCGAGGGCGTTGACCGGTTCGCCGGTTCGGGTCTACTATCCGTACACTCATGCAGTCCGCCCGTTCCATTCTTCCTGCGCGTGCAGGTCCTCCATCAGAACTTGACATCAGGCTCGTTTTCTTAATCGCTTTGGTCTTTTGCGCCATACCGCTTTGCTCCGCCGCTCAAAAATCGCAGAAGCACGAAAACCGTCACCACGAAATCGATCAGCTCGAAGAGGCCTGGCGCAGCGCGGTCCTTGCTTCCGACACTGCCGCCATGAACGCCTTGCTCTCGGACGATTACACTGCCATCACTGCCAACGGCACTCTGCAAACCAAGCAGGAATGGCTGGCCAGCCTCCGTTCCGGCCGCATCCACATCACTACTCTCGACGTCTCCGACCGCAAGGTTCGTTTCTACGGCGACACTGCTGTCGTTACTTCCCGCGCCGATGTCCAGGGCACTGGCACCGAGGGCGAAGTCCTCGGCGGCTTCCGCTACACCCGCGTCTACGTCCGCACCCCCTCGGGCAAATGGAAGATCGTCAGCTTCGAAGCCAGCCGCATTCGCGACTCCCGCCGCATAAAAATCTCTTCCGCGCAATAAAAAGCCAGAACATGTGGGGCCCGCAGTCGTCACCCAGCACCGCCGCTATCTCCGCACAAAGCGCTGACTTGCCAACTCGCTGACCTGCTGCCTTGCTGCCTCTTATAATCGATCGATGCCCGAACTCCCCGAGGTGGAAACCGTCGCCCGCACTGTCCATGAGCGGGTCCGCGGCGACCGCATTCTCGAAGTCTGGCTCAGTTCCCATCCTCAACCCTTCAAAACTCCGCCTGAAGAAATCGCCCGCGGACTTTCCGGCCGCGTCTTTCTCTCCGTCCATCGCTCCGGTAAGCACATTGTCTGCGAACTCGGGCCACGCCAAACCACTCCCTCCTCGCCGTCCGATCAGCCGCAGGCACAATCCGGCGCTGTGAAAGGGCACGACTCCAGTCGTGCCGAAACGCGGAAAAAGCCGTCCCGGGCTTTAGCCTCTGAGGGCGGCTCTCAGCCAACCACCCAAATTTCAACTCCCGAAGCCCAATGGATCGTGCACCTCGGCATGACCGGCCGTCTTCTTTTCGCCGATCCCGACTCGCCCCTCCCTCCACACACCCACGCCCGCCTCACTCTCGCCAGCGGCCGCGAGCTTCGCTTCGTCGATCCTCGCCGCTTCGGCCGCCTCGCCTACAAAGACCTCCGCAACACCACCGCCTTCCTCACTCCCGGAATCGAGCCCCTCGCCATCGGGCCCGCCCCCTTCGCTGCCCTTTTCCGCAGCCGCCGGACCCCTATCAAGGCCGCCCTTCTCAATCAAGCCCTCCTCGCCGGCATCGGCAACATCTATGCCGACGAGGGCCTCTTCCGCGCCGGCATCCACCCCCGCCGCATGGCGGGCCGCCTCACCCGCGCTGAACTCGAGCGCCTCCGTCTCGCACTCCGCCAGGTCCTCCAGCACGCCATTCGTCTGGGCGGATCCTCTGTCTCCGATTACGTCAATGCCGCTGGCGAGCCCGGCTTCTTCCAGATGGAGCATTGCGTCTACCAGCGTACCGGCCTCCCCTGCCGCCGATGTGCTACCCCCATCCGCCGCATCCTCATCGCCGGCCGCGGCACCCATTTCTGCCCTCAATGCCAGCGCTAGCCACCCGCGAATATGGTTTTCAGAATGATTTTCATGCTCTCCTTACGGGATTCGAAACCGTCGCTCTCCAAAATCCCTGCATGCCATTGAAAACAAACACCGGCCAAACGGCCCGTCAATTGCTTATTACCAAAGTGCCAGTGATGAATTGAGGCTGCCGGATTTCCTCCGCTCAGCCGTTTGACCTACAGGTGCCCCGGCAAGAGTAGCCGCCATTGAGCAGTACCGGCCGGGACAGCCTGCACAGGCGCGGTGGCAACGTTCCACCGGCCGGCTGATACACGGGAGGCCAGTGACAGTCCGGGTTCGCGAAACGCCACTCCACACAGAGTGGCGTTCGTGCGTTTATCCCCCTTCGGTGCAACTCCTTGAATTACCTTCGATACTCCGCCTGCTCCACTCCCTCCAAAAACCCCACTTGCCAGCGCCCCCACTTCGCTGTAGTATCAGATTTGCCTATCAAGCGGCTGATGCGAGCCACCCGCACGCGGGAAGTGCAAGCTCGCCGCCGAGCGAAACATCGCCTACAGTTCATTCCTTACCGGCTGCACGCGGTCGTCGCTCACATAGGAAGGGCATTACCTGAGGAAAGCACAGGCCACCGCGTTTCGATCCCGGCAGTCGCTGGAGCATGCGCATAGCTCATGTGGATCGCCCGCTCGTGGCATGAACGCATTTTTCCCAATTTGCCGGCTGCGCTTCGGCACATCCGGCGTGACCCGTATGCAGTGCCTCCCGCGCCGGTTGCAGCCGGTTTTGGGTTGCACTCCTTGCTTGGGCGAGGTTCAGGAGCCGGTCACAGGTTGCGGGTTCGGGAATCGCAACCGGCTGCAACACGCGTTTGTTACGGAGCCCCTTGCAATTCGCAGCATGCATCGACTCCTCGCGGAGCAATTCAGCGTCAGCAGCGCTCAGTTTCCCGGAGAAGATTAACGAAGGGCCAATACAGCATCGCACTCCGCCGGCTTGCTTGGTGGTCGCAAGCGCTCCCGGCAGCGCCCGGTAGTGTGCATTGCCTGAGCATAGGAAAACTCCCATCTCAGGCCGCCGCGAAAAGCGGCAAAGTGAAAGCATAATCCAGCAACGTACCAGGAAGTACACGCATGACGACAGAAACCATTCAGCCCCAGCCTGAGTCGGGGCCGGCATCTGACAACGGTCAGGTGCAATCGCAGGGACACCGGCGCCGCAGACGCCGCCGCAAGAACAAGTCCGGACAGCAGCCTGGCCAGCCTCAACAAGCCCAGATGCAGCAACAGCCGCCGCAGCCGCAGCAGCAACAGCCGCCGCAGCCCAGGCCTGCTCCCCCGCATCAGCACCAGCACCAACACCAGCATCAGGGCCGCAAGAAGAAGAAGTTCTTCCAGAAGCCCCAGCCGCAGGCTTCCCAGCCCGGCAACAGCACTGCCCCGCACCAGCATGGCAAGCGCAAGGGTAAGCAGAAGGGGCCCCGCGAGTTCGTCGGTCCCATGGACCACAGCTATCGCGCCGTCAACGGCAACGTCGCCGACGGCCCGCCCTCGACCATCCAGTTCATGGCCGGCAGCTTCAACGGCAACTATATGGATTCCCACGCGCCGCAGCAGCCCGCCGCCGTGCGCCACGACGCCCCCACCCGCATCTTCTGCTTCATCGAGGATCTTTTTCTCCAGGCCAAGATCCAGGAAAACGCGCGCAAGCTCGGCATCAAAGTCGAATTCGTCAAGGGCGACAAAGACGTCGTCTCCCGCCTCACCGAAGCTTCCGAAGCGGACCGTCCCACCCTTCTCGTCTTCGATCTCAATAACTTGAACGCCAAGCCCATGGCGCTGATTCCCAAGCTCAAGGCCAAGCTCAAGAAGGCGACCTCGATCGTGGGCTTCCTCCATCATCTGCAGGGCGACCTCAAGGCCAAAGCCATCGAAGCCGGCTGCGACACGGTCATGCCGCGCTCCGCCTTCTCCAAGAGCTTGCCCAACCTGCTCCGCCGCTACGGAATTGCCGAAGAGGAAGAAGACTACGCGCAGCAGCCGATGTGACAAAGCAGGGATCAGGGATCAGGGAACAGGGAATAGAAAAACATTGCTGCGCTGGCGCGATGTACCTGGGCACGAGGCAGCACTCACGATCTTGTTCTCAATTTTTGGAAATTGACTCGGCTGCGGTGGCTACACCGGTTCCACGTCACCGTATCCCAAGGTACTGAAGCTTAGTGGCTTTTTCATCAAGAACAAGCCATTTTGCAAATCGCCCGAATATCAACTGTTGAACCGATCGAGAATCGCACAACACCGCTCCAGAACAATCTGCGGTCTTATAGCCCACACGAGCCCTATTCCCCACTGCCTTTTCCCTATTCCCTGTCCCCTATTCCCTGATCCCTGCTTTTATCACCCCGGCGGCCACGTCATCGCTCGGCCGCCGAGCAAATGCAGATGCAGGTGGTCCACCGTCTGCCCGGCATCGGGCCCGACGTTCGTCACCACGCGATAGCCTTTGCCCAGGCCCTTCTGCCGCGCAATTTCCGCTGTCGCGCGCAGCATGTGCCCCAGCAATTCTGCGTGCTGCTTCTGCGCCTGATCGATCGAAGCGATATGCTCCCTCGGCACAATCAGCACGTGCACCGGTGCCTGCGGATTGATGTCCGGGAACGCATAAACCCGCTCATCCTGATACACCGCAGTCGTAGGAATCTTTCCTTCCGCAATCTTGCAGAACAGGCAATCCATAGCGTCCTCAGAATACACGCCCTAATACCGCGTGCCCCAGATCTGCACGCCGAGATCCGGGAAAACTGTTTCACCGCTGACTCGCTGACTCGCTGACTCGCTAACCCGCTGCCTTTCACGCCGACTCCAGAATCACATTCGCGTACTGCACCGTATCGCCAGTCCGGATCAGCCCAATCGCACCCGGCACCCGCTTCTTCAATTCCACGTGCGGCTCATACAGCATCGGCACCCCGTTCAGCGCCGCCTCAAACGCGTTGCGTGTCTCGGTCGTGTTCTCCGCGCGGAACTCCTCCGCCATGAACGCCCGCCCCACCTCGTAATTCCCCCGCAGCGCCTTCAAAACATCAACCACCCGCGGCACATCGTCCGCCAGCGAAATGTCGACCGTCTCGATCTGCGGCCAGAAGGGAAACCCCCGGTCTGCAATCACCAGCAGATTCGTATGCCGCACCCGCGCCAGCAGCGACAAAATCTGCGGATTCAAAATGCCTGTTTTCAGCATGAGTCAACAATCTCCTCGTCGGAAATCGAAAGCTACCTGGTTATTAGGAAATGTAAAAAGGGCTCAAGCGGCCGGTGGTATATTGAGCCGCTTTTCGACTTCGAGCAGTCGCCCTTCAATGATGGTCATGCGCTTCTTGAGTGAAGCTTCGGTCTGGTCCATATCCTGAAACCGTTGCTGAAGCGATTCTGTGAAGCCATAAATAGCCCTTAAAACCTCAGTCTGGCTGTCGCGAATCGATTCTTGAAGGTTCTCGCGGAGTTCCTGCATTTCGGAGCGCAAATCCGCAATATCGCCTTTGGTCGCCGGTGCGTTGCGGTCGTCTGCCACCTTGCCTCCATGGTACTGCCTAAGCCTCACGAATTCCAGCGTAAGCCGTACCTGTATTCCGCTTACAATAAACCCATGTCCGGCGCCGCAACCTCCTCGCCTCTCCGCGTCGTCCACACAGTCTGCTCCCACGACTGCCCCGACTCCTGCGGCGTCCTCGTCTCCGTGAACGCCGAAGGCCGCGCCGTCAAAATTCAGGGCGATCCCGCGCATCCCGTTACCCAGGGCTTCCTCTGCGCCAAGGTCGCCAGATACCTCGACCGCGTCTACTCTCCTGACCGCATTCTCTACCCCCTCCGCCGAAAGCCCGACGCGCCAAAGGGCCCGCAGCCCCGCGGCCGCGAGCACGAAGCTTTCGAGCGCATCTCCTGGGACGAAGCCCTCGACTCCATCGCTACCCGCCTCCACGAGATCGCCGATCGCTACGGCTCCGAGTCCATCCTCCCCTACAGCTACGCCGGCACCATCGGCGTCCTCGGCTTCGGCTCCATGGACCGCCGCTTCTTTCACCGCCTCGGCGCCAGCCGCCTCGATCGCACCATCTGTTCTGAGGCCGGTGGCGTGGCCTGGAATCTCGTCTACGGCAAAAAGCTGGGCACCCCTCCCGAAGACTTCCGCCTATCCAAGCTGATTCTCGCCTGGGGCTCCAACATCCACGGCAACAACGTTCACCTCTGGCCGTTCATCGAGCAGGCCCGCCGAAACGGCGCCCGCCTCATCGTCATCGACCCCTACCGCACCCGCACCGCTGCTCTCGCTGACTGGCACATCGCCATCCGGCCCGGCACCGATGCCGCCCTTGCCCTTGGCCTCATGCATGTCATCCTCAATGAAGGCCTTGAAGATCGCGCCTACATCGACGAAATGACCCATGGCTTTGACCGCCTCGCCGAGCGTGTCCGCGACTACACCCCCGCCCGCGTCGCCGCCTGGACCGGCATGTCCGTCGCGCAAGTCGAGCAACTCGCCCGCGAGTACGCCGCCACTCGCCCCGCCGCTATCCGCCTCAATTACGGCGTGCAACGTGCCGAGCACGGCGGCGCATCCGTCCGCGCCGTTGCCATGCTTCCCGCAATCACCGGTGCATGGCGTCATCGCGGCGGCGGAGCCGTGCTCTCCACCTCCGGAGCCTTTGCCTGGAACCGCCGCGAGCTCGACCGCGCCGATCTCCAGTTTGCCTCATCCATCGGTCGCGAGGCGCGCCTCGTCAATATGTCCGCCCTCGGCCATGCCCTCACCGAACTCGGCTCGAGCCCTGACGACGGCCCGCGCGTCCACGCCATCTTCGTCTACAACTCCAACCCCGGCGCCGTCGCTCCCAACCAGAACACCGTCCGCCGCGGCCTCGCCCGGCCCGATCTCTTCACCGTTGTCCACGACCTCTTCTTCACTGACACTACCGACTACGCGGATTACATCCTCCCCGCTACCACTTTCCTCGAGCACACCGACGTGCAGGGCGCCTACGGCCACTATCTCGTCCAGCTTTCCCGCCAGGCCATCGAGCCCATCGGTGAATCCCGCTCCAACGTCTGGCTCTTCGGCCAGCTCGCCCAGCGCGTGGGCTTCCCGGAAGCCTGTTTCCGCGACACGCCCGAAGAAATGATCCGCCAGGCGCTAAGAATCGGCTTAGACGGGCACTCCGCCAATGCCGACATGGAGCACGTCACAATTGAAGATCTGCAAGAGCGCGGCCACATCCCGCTCGCCTTCTATCTTGATCCTGAACATCAAGCTTTCCTGCCCAACTCCACCGGCCCGCTCCCCACTCCTTCCGGCAAGGTCGAGTTCTACTCCGAATCCCTTGCCGCCGCCGGCCTCGACCCTCTCCCCGCCTTCGTCCCCGCAGCCGAGTCCCGCTGGAGCGCCGCCGCCGATCGCTATCCGCTCGAGTTCCTGGGCCGCAAAGCCGACAACTACATGAACTCCACCTTCGCTAATCTCGACAGCCATCGAAAATTCGAAGCCGAAAAGCGCGGCCTCCTCGAGATCCACTCCACCGACGCGAAATCACGCGGCATCACCGACGGCGACCGCGTGCGCATCTTCAATGACCGCGGCGAAATCCACCTCAACGCCCACGTCAACGGCAGTGTCCCTCCCGGCGTCGTCGCCGCGCGGCTCGACTGGGCCAAGCTCACCCCCGAAGGCGTTAACATCAACGCCCTCACCAGCGAGCGCCTCACCGACATCGGCGCCGGCGCCACTTTCTACTCCGCCCTCGTCGAAGTCACCCGCGCTTGATGCATCTAATGCGGACGGAAGAGTCGTTTCGGGAGGAAAGACATGGATTGGGCTCTCGTCGTCGTGGTCGCCATCTTCGCCCTCGCCTACATCTTCCTCAGGCGCTCCGGCCAGATCTCTGCGCAGGACGCGCAGAATTACCTCAGGAACGGCGCTCTGGTTGTCGACGTCCGCACCCCCGCGGAATTCAGCGCCCGCCACTTGCCCGGCGCCATCAACGTCCCCCTCGACCAGATTGAAGCCACTTTCTCTCGCCGCGTAACGGACAAAAACGAGCCCATCCTCCTCCACTGCCAGGCCGGAACGCGCAGCGCCGTCGCCAAAAGAAAGCTCATCTCCCTCGGCTACACCAACGCCCGCAACCTCGGCTCCTACAGCCGCGCCGCACGCCTCATCGATCTCGCCAAGATGAATAAATAGCCTGCGCGCGACCCGCGTCAGAACCCGATGCTCGCCCCGCCGTCCACTGGCAGCACCACGCCGTTGATGAACTCCGCAGCAGGCGAGCACAGAAACACCGCCGCCCATCCGATATCCTCCGGTCTTCCAAAGCGCTGTTGCGGAGTGCGGTCGAGAATCTTCTGCCGCCGCTTCGGATCCCCATCCAGCGCCTGGTGCAGCATGGGAGTTTCAATCCATCCCGGAGCAATCGCGTTCACGCGGATATTTGCCGATCCAAGCTCCGATGCCATCGATCGCACCATCCCCAAATACGCCGCCTTGGCCGCTGAATAAGCCACGATCCCCGGCATCCCGATCATCGAGCTCATCGACGCAATGAAAACAATGCTCCCGTGTCCCGCGCGCTTCATCGCCGGCACCGCCGCCCGCGTCAGCGCAAAAGCCCCTTCGACATGCGTAGCCAGAATGCGGTGAAAATCTTCCGGCGTATGCTCCTCGACTGGCTTCTTTACGTGCACCCCTGCATTGTTGATCAGGATCGTCGCCTCGCCGTAGCGTTCTTCTATCTTTGCAATAAATGCCGGCGCGGCGCCAAGATCCATCACGTCATGCTGCTCCGCCGACACCTTCCCACCGAGCTTGTGCGCCGCCTCTTCAAGCACCTCTCTCCGCCGCCCCGTTATCACCACGCGAGCCCCCGCCGCAGCCAGGCACGACGCCATGGCAAAACCAAGCCCCGTGCCACCTCCTGTGACAATCGCCAATTGTCCATTGAGCGAAAGAACTTCACTCGCGCGCTTCATAGCAGCCACTCAGCTCCTCCGCTCAAAGAATCCCGTAGCGATTGAATACATCGGTGCTGCTGGACCCCGATTCAATCTCGCGCCGCACCATCTTCTCTCCCGAGACCTTCTCCATCGCAAGTTCGATAACACGCTTCTCCATCGCGTGTGGAATCACCAGCACTCCATCGACATCGCCAAACACCAGATCGCCCGGCTCCGCCGCGACCCCGCCGATCTCAACCGCGCAGCGAAAATCCACCACGCTCGATCGAACTCCCGCATCCTGCGCGAAACTCCCGCGGCTGAACACCGGCCAGTTCTGTTCCAGCACCCGCGGCGTATCCCGATGAAATCCGTCAATCACTGCGCCCGCACCACCGCGCGTTCTCGCTGTCGCCGTCATAATCTCGCCCCACGCGGCGCAGTTCATCGATCCGCCCGTAGCCAGATACACTTCCCCCGGCCTAATTGCATCAAGCGCTTCCG
The DNA here is from genome assembly GCA_035935755.1 of Occallatibacter sp. Classification (GTDB taxonomy): domain Bacteria; phylum Acidobacteriota; class Terriglobia; order Terriglobales; family Acidobacteriaceae; genus Telmatobacter. Next base: position 185,350 of record DASYWU010000048.1, read on the forward strand.
TCAGTCGCCCGAACGGCCGCCTCTGCTGCCCCTCGACATCTTCAATGCGTACAGGAAACGCCCGCCCAGCCACGCGATACTCCACCTTCAGCGGCTTGATCGGTTGCGGCAAAAACTGGTGGTAGCGCCCTTCCCGGTCGAGAATGTCGCCGATGACGGCCGTGAAAAGCCGTTCCCGCAATAACTGAAAAAGTTCGGAATCAGATTGTGCCTGCATATCGCCAGTTCGAATCTATCATTCGATCGCCCATGCGCCTGCCCTTACACCCGGCAAATCACGTTGTTCTCCAGCGCGTCGAAATCGATATCGGCCCCAGCCCCGGCCCCTGCGGCACATGCACGTATCCCTCCGCATCAATCCGCACAGGATTCTTCACGCCGAACCGGTTGCGTGTATTCACTTGAGCGAAAGAAATAATTGTGCCTTGCCGTTCAGCGCGCCTTCCACTACGGCGGGAGCATTAGTCTTCCCCATCAGCTCGATGTGCAGCGTGCGCCGCTTCTTGGCCTTGAACTCGTTGCTCACGATGTTCGAAGATTTCTGCTGCCCCGTGCCCACGTACGTAACCGAAAATTCCTGAATTCCCGGCGGAACAAAGAGATTATCTAAACTCCCCTTTTCTCCTGCCACGGCTTTCAGATAAGGCTTGTTGTTCATCTCGATCGTAAATGCCAGGCCATCAGGCACGTGCTTTAGATCGACCTTCAGCTTTGCATTAGTCTTCGGATCCAGACCCTTCGGATTGAAAGCTGTCGCATCTGGCGTCGCCGCAGGTGCGGACACAGCCGGCGTGGCGCCGGGAGTCGCGGTGACAGGTGCAGGACCAGCTACCGCTGCGGCGGAAGGTCCGGACGTGGGTGTTACGGTCTTCGCCGGAATCGACGGAGACGGTTTCGCCTGTGTGTCTTTCTGCGCTACATGAGCCGCTGCTGCCGATTGCGGTGCAGCCTGCGCCGCGGGAACGGTAATCTGTGGCGCGGGCGCTCCCGTCGCCTGCTGGCGATGACGTGCGTTGAGCCAGTTTCCTGTCAGCACAGCCGCGCCCACAACAACTATCGCCGCCGCGGCAATGCCCCCGGTCCATATAATTCTCGCCTTCGTGAGTACTCTCGCTGCCGCAGTCGCCGGCTTCGGCACAGATCCAGCAGTTGCTGCGGCCTTGGGCGCCCCGTTCGACGCGGCCGCCGCATGCGCTTGAGGCGGAATCGATTGGCCATTCGGCCTCAGTGTGACTTCACTGTCTCGCACATCGGCGCGCGGCGGCGGCACAGCCCGCAGCACTGTGCTTCCGGACGTGGTGCGCACTGCGGCCAGATCCTGCGCCACTTCTTCACCCGTCTGATATCGTTCCGCTGGATTCTTCGCCAGGCACTTTAGAATCACCGCTTCCAGCGACTGCGGAATTGCAGGGTTTAGTTTCGAAGGCGGTACCGGCTCCGTGTTAACCACCTTGTAAGAAACCGAGGTCATCGTCTCGCCGGGGAAGGGCTGCTCGCCCGTCGCCAGGCAATAAAGAATCACGCCCAGCGAAAACAGATCCGCTCGTCCGTCAATCGGTGCGCCGGTAAACTGCTCCGGCGGCATGAACGATGGTGTTCCCAGCAATTGCCCCGTGTTGGTGATTTCGTTTTCCGTGAGCTTGGCGATGCCGAAATCGGTGATCCGCGGCCGCTCCGCCCCATACACCTCGCGCGAAGTCAGCAGAATATTCGCCGGCTTGATATCGCGATGGATTACGCCCTGCCGGTGCGCGTACCCCAGCGCTTCGGCGATTTGAACTCCGATCTCGCACACTCGATCCAGCGTGAACCGCTCGCCCGTTTTCAGCGGATCGGCCAGCGTCCTCCCATCCACAAACTCCATGACCAGGAACGGAACGCCTTCGTGATCGCCCACATCGAAAACCGGCACGATGCCCGGATGCGCCAGGCTTCCCGCTGCATGCGCCTCGCGCAGAAAACGTGAACGGTACTGCTCGCTCTGCATTCCGCCCAACGCCGCGGAGAGAATCGTCTTAAGTGCGACAGTGCGTCCCACTGCCGGATCGCGCGCCTTGAAGACGCTGCCCATCGCCCCCCGGCCCAACTCGCCGATGATCTCGTACCGCCCGATCGTCTTCGCAGCGTTCATGACAGGGTCTTCCAACTGCGGGTTACCGTGCTTTCGTGCAAAGCTCCGTTTCTGTCCCATGTGCGATACCGCACAAACAATCTGTACCAGTTGCCGCAATCCTCTAGCCCGTAGGCGGTTTCTTCGATCACAATCGCTGCACACCGCCGCGATATCCTGCCGTCGGCAAGCTGCAGGTTGTTATCGCCGGCGCCGCCGCCGCCAATTAAAAACGGCAAATGTTTTAATGGAACCTGTGGGCGTGACCTGTCCGGAGCTACAACCTCTAGTACGGTTTCAGATTGCGGGGAATAATCGTTCATAGCAATCCGGTGCGGTAATCATAGCACCTCCAAAACTCGACTCCGTCCGGCAATTCAAAGCCGCGCAGAGTCCCCGCACCAACCATCGAACGTTATCCCGCAACTCTCATTGCTGCGAGTCGCCGCCCGGCGCGTAGTAGCCTTCGGGAACGTTGACGATCAGCCCGCTCTTCTTCGCCGTGAGCTCGGTTTTGTGAAAGGTGCCATCCGCATCCAGCGGATTGGGCGCATAGGTAAGCAGATACTGCCCCTGCAGCTCATCGGCAATCTCATGGTAGATGCCGGTCACCGCGTCGATGTGCTTGGCTTCGAAGATGCGCCCGCCCGTGCGCGTGGCAATATCTGCCAGGTTGTTTTTCCCATTCACCTTCGGCATGCCGCTGCCGCCGCCTCCGCCGCCGGGATATGTATCTGGGTATGGGTAGCCGCCCGGATATCCCCCTGGGTACCCGCCCGGATACCCACCCGGATACAACGGCGGCATGCCATTCCCCACGCCGCCGCGCCCCATCCTCAGGTTCTCCTCATCGCCCCGAAAATAGATGGTGTACACAACCGTATTAGCGCGCTCCGCAGCATCAATGGCATCATTGATCCTCTCCCTGCTGCCCAGGTCCGAACCCTGCGAGAAAACCACCAGCACCTTGCGCCCACGTGCTGACTTCATCACCTCGTGCGACGCAAGATAGATCGCGTCGTAAAGATCCGCGCCCTCGCCCCGCATCTTCGGCTGTTTCCCATTCCCGCTGTCGGTGGTTTCGGGTCCCTCCGATTTCTCCCCTTCCGGCGTAGGCGTCATTTCCTGCAGATCGTTCTTCAGCTTCGACCGCGAGTCGGTGAAATCCTCGATCAGCTCCACCTCTTTATCAAAATGAAGCAGGAATACCCGATTGCCGTTCTTTTCGCCCGAGCCCTCCGCCGGCAGTATCAAATCCACGAAGCTCGCCGCCGCCTTCCGCTCCGCGTCCAGCGAGCGCTTCATCCCGCGGCTGGTATCCACCAGGATGCCAACCTGCAGAGGCACGCTGCTCCCCGGCGCAAAGCTCGCGATGCTCTGCTCCTTCCGATTATCCGTGAGCGTAAAGTCGCTCGCCGAGAGATTCGGCACCGGATCCCCGCGCTTATTGCTCACGCTGACGGGCAATACAATCTCGTGCGCCTGCGCTTTGGGTGCCGCGCCGGCCTGCTGCGCTACCGCCGGAGTAAGCACACCCGGCATCCACAACATTGCGATGACAAGGGGAAGACCATATAACCGCATAGAAAATCCTGAACCGTTCGACTCTAAAAGCTTTGAAAGGGCACAACCGAAGCCGCCGCCCTGCTCAAAACCCGTCTGTATAGAGGATTATTCCACGATCCGCGCCCCCGTGCCCGCGCCTGGCCACCCCGGCCTGGCCCCCACTCGTCCACCTCAACCACCCAGCCCCTCCCGCCCCTTTACAGCTCGATCCGCGAAAACAGCCACGCGCTCACGCAAAGCAGCACCGCCGCGATGCACACCAGGATCCCCAAATCCAGGCTGAAATTGAACTTCCAGCTTCCCACAAGGATTCCCCGCAACCCGTCTACCCCGTACGACAGCGGGTCGGCATGGGTGATCCACTTCAGAACGCGGGGAAGGTTTTCCAGCGGGTACAGCGCCCCCGAAAGGAAGAAAATGGGCAAAACCAGGAAATTCATCAGCAGCTGAAAGCCCTGCATGTCCTGGATCACCGACCCCAGCGACGCGCCCAGCGCCGCAAAAACAATCGCGATCATCGCCAGGAAAATGAACGACGCCGGCAGCGCCGCCCACAAATATGGCCGAAATCCGGCGATCAGGCAAACAATCAGTATGAGTACGCCCTGGATAATGGCCACCGTAGCCCCGCCCAGCGTGCGGCCCAGCACGATGTGCAGCCGCGGTACCGGCGCCACCAGCGTTTCGCGAAGAAATCCGAACTGCCGGTCCCACAGCATCGCCATGCCCGAGAAAACTGACGAGAACAGAACCGTCATGCCCATCACCCCGGGAGCAATGAACTGCAGATAGCTGCCCGCCCCCGCTTTCGCGAAAATCGGGCCGAAGCCGTACCCCAGCGCCAGCAGGTACAGCGCCGGCTGCCCGAGCGAGACGAGGATCTGCGAGCGGGAACGGAAGTAGCGCTTCAGTTCCCGCAGCCACATGATGTACACAGCACCCATTTTCACCTCCGAAGTATTTTCCTGAAGAGGGAATCGCGAATCCGATGACTGAATCGCTGTTCTGCTGAGAACCCCTTATCTTTTTTGCCACATCTGCGCGAAGCGCCGCATCGCATCCGTCGAGCTCGCCGCTTCATCCCGCAGCTCAGTCCCCGTCAGTGCCAGGAACGCTCCTTCCAGCGAGTCCGTTCCCGTCCGCTCCTTCAGCTCCGCCGAAGTCCCGATGGCCACAATCGCGCCGTGATCCATGATCGCAATGCGATGCGCCACCCGATCCGCCTCGTCCATGTAGTGCGTAGTCAGAAAGACCGTGGTCTTCTCCGTGGCGTTCAGCGTCTTCACGTGCGTCCAGAGCTGGTTCCGGCTCTGCGGGTCCAAGCCCAGCGTCGGCTCGTCCAGGAACAGAATCTTGGGCGTGTGCAGAAACCCGCGGGCAATCTCCAGCCTCCGCTTCATGCCCCCGGAGAAGGTCTTCACATAATCGTCGCGCCGCTCCCACAGCTCGAACTGCCGCAGAAGCTGCTCGATCCTCTCCACCCGCACGCGGTGCGGCACGTGGTAAAGAACCCCGTGCAGCTCCATGTTCTCGTACGCCGTCTGCTCGCCATCCAGGCTGGGATCCTGGAAAACAATGCCGAAGCGCTGCCGCGCCTCCCGCTGCCGCACCCACGGATCGAAGCCGTCAAGCTGGATGCGCCCGCTCGTCGGCCGCAGCAGCGTGGTCAGCATCTTGATCGTCGTCGTCTTGCCCGCCCCGTTCGGCCCGAGAAAAGCGAAGACCTCGCCGCTATCCACCTGAAAAGTGATGTTGTTGACCGCGGTGAACTGGTCAAACTTCTTGCTAAGATTCTCTACCCGGATCACGAACAGACCTCGCGCGAGGAAACAGTTCGACTAGTTTGCCAGAAATCTGCTCCCGGAGCTATCCAGGCAGATTCAATTCTGACGTCGGAAGCATTGCAGCGGACTGACCACGGCTCCTGATCACCCCGGGCAAAGGCATGAAGGACATTTGTTACTACAGTGGATCTGTGCGCGCCAGAGGCGCAACGTTCGTTAACCCGGCGTTTTCAACGCTGGGAAAGCTGCCGAATATATCCCCGGAGCCCTGTAGTTGCGGCGCAAGAAAGCCACTACGCTCAGAATTCTGCGTTCATGCAATTGCCCTGCTGATCACCCCACCACTCGTCCAGGCACTCTTTCCGGCTGCTAGACTGCATCCGATGACGACACTCGACTGGCTCCTCGATTCTGATCCCGCCATTCGATGGCAGGTCCTGCGTGACCTTCTCCATGCGCCCAATGAGATAATCGCCGCCGAGCGCGCCCGGATAGAGACAGAGGGCTGGGGAGCCAGGCTGCTCGGCTTGCAGGGAGCCGACGGCCAGTGGGCGGGAGGCGCATGTTTCCCGGCAGATGGTTGGCAATCGCGAGACAACAACGACGGGCAGCCTTGGACTTCCACTCTTCCCACCCTTCAGCTCCTGCTCGATTTTGGACTGGAACCAGACTCTGTGCGAGTTCCAAATGCCATAGAACGAGTCAAGCAGAACTGTCGGTGGGAGCACGCAGGCCAACCGTTCTTCAACGGCGAAGTGGAACCATGCATCAACGGCCGGACAGTCGCTTTGGGCATCTACTTCGGCCTGAACATGGACGCCCTCGTAAACCGCCTGCTCAGCGAACAGCTCCATGACGGTGGTTGGAATTGCGAGACTGAGAACGGCTCTGTGCGTTCGTCGTTTGCCACCACCATCAATGTCCTTGAGGGCCTGTGGGCGCACGAACACAAGACCGGAGGCTCGCCTGAATCCATCGCGGCCCGGCGTCGCGGAGAAGAGTATCTTCTGGAACGAAAACTCCTTCGCCGCAAAAGCACTGGAGAAATCGTCAACCCATCCTGGCTGCAATTCTCGTTTCCCGTTCGCTGGCACTATGACGTCCTCCGCGCCCTTGACTATTTCCGCTCCGTCGGCGGTCCGCCTGATCCTCGCCTCTCAGAAGCCATTCAGCTGGTGCGATCCAAACAGCAGTCTGATGGTTCCTGGCTCCTGGAGAACACTCATCCCGGCAAAGTCTGGTTCCAACTCGAGGATGGCGATGGCAGGCCCAGTCGATGGAACACCCTTCGTGCGCTCCGGGTTCTTCGCTGGTACGGCGAATGGGACTCTTGAGGAGCACGAGCGGGTAGCCCGAGTCCAAAAGACGCTGATCGGCCACTGACGATGGATGCTCCGGGTGCCTCGCACTTCGGCGCCCGGGATACCACGGCACTCAACCATCGCCGTCCGGCGCCCGCCATCCTCTAGGCGGCCGCGTTCTCCTCCGTCCCGGCCGCAGACGGGCTCTCATACGTGCGCGGCGTCAACAGCGGCTTGCCCGTGCGAAGCACGTGCTCCAGCCAGGCTCCAGCCATTTGCGACGTCACCACAGCCGCCACCACCAGCGTCGTATAGAACTTCGAGCTGATGATCCCGGCATCGAAGGCCACGCTGGCCAGCACTATGCCCGGCCCCCCGCGTGCGTTGGTGGTAACCGCCAGGTTGATCAGGTCGAGGCCGCGGAAGCCAGCGAAGCGCCCGGCCATCGACACCGAGAGCACCTTCACCAGGCACGTGCCTGCGATAAAGAGAACCATCATCCCCAGCGAGACGCCGCGAATGAGATCGAGCTTGAGCCCGACAATGGCGAAGTAGATGGGAACGAAGAACGCGAACGCAACCTTGCCAATTGCATCCAGCGCATCGGCGAAGATACGCCGCTTCTTGTGCACCACGGCGAAGCCGGCGAGGAACGCGGCGAATACCAGGCTCACGTCGAAAGCTCCCGCCAGTGCGCAGTAGGCGAGCAACACCGCAATTGTGTATCCCACCGGCGAATGTTTGGCCAGCACGTTGAATTCAGCCTTGTTCACTCGCTTGACGGCGCGGGGTAGCAGAGTCAGCCCAAGCAGGAAGAAAACCACCGTGGCCATCAGGTGCACAGACATCGCCCGCGGGTGCAGCGCCGCTTTGCCCGCCGTAGCGGTGGCGATGGCAAGCGCGAGCCACAATACGATGTCCTCCAGCACCGCCACGCCCAGCACCAGTCGCGCAAAACGGGTGTGCAGAATCTTCAGATCGGCGAAAATTTTGGAGACCACGGGCACTGAAGTTACGGCTACGCCAACGGCGAGAATAATCGTGAGCGAAATGCGGTTGCCGTTCGGGCCCGCCAGTGACGGCCGGATCAGCCATGGCGCCAATACCAGGCCGAGCACGAAGGGCAGCCCCGTTCCCACCACCGTGAGCCATCCCACCTCGCGGCGCTCTTCCCGCGTGAACAGCTGCTGCGTTTCCGCTCCGGCCAGGAACATCAGCAGCAGAAGGCCCATCCAGTAAACAAAATCGAGAACCTGCCCTTGCCTTTCGACGCCGGCCACCAGGTGCGCGAACGCGGGGATGTGCCCGAGCACGGCATTTCCCATGACCACGCCCGCGAGAATTTCGCCCACGACTTTCGGCTGGCGCATTTTCACGAACAGCCAGCCCAATATCTGCGCCAGGCCGACCAGGAGAAGCAGCACAAAAAGAAGTGAGGTCAGGGCTGAATTGGACAAGGATCTATTCCTCACCGCATAGGATGCTGCGGCGCCGCAAGCGTTTGTCCGCAAGTCCGGATCGCTGGCCCGTTGTCTCGCCGTTGGCGAGTCTCTTTTGGCCGGGCCGCCGTCCCTGATGGCCCCGTCGGGAACCCCACGGCCCGCTCTACTTGTTTCCCCGCCGGTAAAACGGCAGCGGCGTCTGCTTCGCCCGCACCCGATTCCCCCGTACATCCACCAGCACATCCCCTCCGCCGGTTGCCACCACCGCCGGCACCAGCGCCATCGCGATATTCGTCTTCAGGTACGGCGCCGGCGAGCCCGAAGTCACGCAGCCGATGCTCTCGCCCTCCAGCGTCAGCACTGGATACCCATCGCGCGCGATCCCCCGCTCCACCATCTCCAGTCCCACAATCTTCCGCTTCGGTCCTCCGGCAGCCTGCACTGCGAGCAGAGCCTCGCGCCCGATGAAATCGCCCTTCTCCAGCTTCAGCCAGTGGTCCAGCCCCGCCTCAAGAACGTTGATCTCTTCTGAAATTTCGTGCCCATACAGGCTCATCCCCGCTTCCAGCCGCAGCGTGTTGCGCGCGCCCAGCCCGCACGGCCTGATCCCGAACTCGCTGCCCGCCCCCAGCAGCGCATTCCACATCTTCACTGTCGTCGGCTCGACCGAAGGGATGTAAACCTCGAATCCGTCCTCGCCGGAGTAGCCCGTCCGGGCAATCAGCACGTTGGGAATTCCCGCCACTGTCCCCCAGGTGAACCAGTATTTCTTGATCGCCGCCAGCTCCGTCTTGGTCAGCTTCTTCAGCGTGTCGATCGCGCGCGGCCCCTGCAGCGCCAGTTGCGAATAGTATGCCGAGTAGTCGGCCACATGGATCCCTGCCCTGGCGCCCACCTGCTTGCGGATCCACGCAAAATCCTTCTCCGTAGTTCCGGCATTCACCACCAGCAGATAATCGTTGGCGCTGAGCCGGTGCACCAGGATGTCGTCCACGAACGTCCCCTGCGGCGTCAGCAGCGCGGAATAATGCGCCTGCCCATCCTGCAGGCGCGAGGCGTCATTCATTGTGATCTGCTGCACAGCGTCCAGCGCCCCGCGTCCGCGAAACTGGATCTCGCCCATATGGCTCACATCGAAAAGTCCAACGCCCGTGCGTACCGCCAGGTGCTCGGCAATCAGTCCGCCTCCGGCCCCTGGATATTCAACCGGCATATCCCACCCGCCGAAATCCACCATCTTGGCCTTCAGCGCGCGGTGGGTGGCATTCAGCGCAGTCTTTTTCAGCGGTGCGGCGACGGATGCGGGAGTGCTCATGACTGTTCCTTTCGGGGTGATACCATTCCATGCCTACGATAAGGATCGGATGGAGAATGGGTCAAACCCGGATGCCGGCCGCAAACATTTGTGGTGCGACCTTGACTTTGAAACGGCACGACTTCATTTGCTGCGGCGAATTGAAAAACTCTACGTGGAGGGAGGCGGGGGTTTCAACCCCCGCATAGGGCCAGAATCATTAGGGCTTTAGCCCCGGAGCAACCGTTTGCATTGTTGAAGAATGACCTGGCACGCGATGGCTTTGAAAGGGTACGGCTTTACAGGCTGCGGAAAAAGTCTCAGAGTAGTTACTTTTTCTCCACAGAGCAGGGGAGTAGGAAAGAAGCATGCGTGGAGAAGACGAGAAGCAGACGGCGATGTACAGCTATGTGACGTTGGCGCAGCGGATACCGG
>DASYWU010000049.1:0-1639 GCA_035935755.1 Occallatibacter sp.
TTAGGGTTTACATCTACGGCGGGTCATATTTGCCGCGCTGGCTAACGTCGTCTTACGTAACGATGGATCGGTACACCCACACGCTGAACACGTCCAGCCTCCTGAATGACGCGGTGTACGCCGGTGTCATCGGACTGATGGTTATCGAGGCATACTGGGTGCGAAAAAAGTTCTCGCCAAAAGAGGAGTAGCGAGGTTCAGAGCTCCGGCGCGAATCGAAAGGACGTTTGCAACTGGGGCGCGGGTAGCTGGATCGATCTTTTTTGGCCGAATTACCGGCAACTCCGTCGAAAATCATCTCTTCGGTGCGGATTATGCGGGTGAAGGGTTTGCGCTGATGACGCGCAGGTCATAGCCGAACTTGCGAAGCTGTTTAGCGAGATATTTGGCGCGACTGATCAGGGCCTTGGGATCCGGACCGGTAGCCTGTTCGATGTAAGTGACTCCTTCGTGGAGGATCTTCCAGGTCAGGCGGCAGAGCCGGTGCGCGATTGCCCAGATGGCCGACTGATAACCGAGCCGGGGCAGCAGGCGGCGGAAGACGATCTGAAAATGTGTTCCCTTGCTTCTGGCTGCCGCGTGAGCCGCCTGATTGAGCAGTCGCCGCATGTACTTGTTACCTTTCGCCGAGCGGCTGCTGTGATTCTGTTCAGCACTTTCTTCTTTGCCGGGGCAGGTTCCGACCCATGAGGTGAACTCCGCTGCGGAGGAGAAGGAAGCAGCAGTGGCGCCGACCTCGGCGATCACCTGCTGCGCTGAATCGATACCGAACCCGGGAACCTGTGCGAGGCGAAGCACCGTTTCCCGGTGAGCATTCATGGCCTGAGCGAGCAGGGCGTTGAGACTGCCCACTTGTTCATCGATCAGCCGCAACCGCTCAAGCTGCAGTGCGAGCATCCGGCAGTGGACAGGATGACACCTCCCCGTCAGCGCTTCGGTCAGCTGTTGCTGCGTGCACCGCAGCCGCTCGTCGCCGAGTTCTGCAAGCCTCCCAGCATCAGTCTCTCCCTGTGCCAGGGCATGCAGGATGCGAAGGCCGCTCAGCCCGAACAGATCGGTGACAACCACCGACAGCTTGATACGCATGTCTTCGAGAAGACATTCAACCTGGCTCTGCAGGCGTACACGATCCCGCACCATCTGCAGCTTCATCCGGCTCAGGTTGCGCCAGATGCGCTGTTCTTCGCCTGGCACAAAACTCAGGATCAGCTCCTCTGCGAACAGCCGCCGTACCAGCCGTTCGGCGTCCCTGAAGTCATGCTTCCTCCCCCGTGGTGCGCGATTGGAATAGGCCTGCGCCAGATGCAGGCGCATGTGCGGTTCCAGTTCCAGCCACACTGAGCGCCAGTACTGCGCCGTCGATTCCATCACCGCTTCCTTCACACCCCGATCTCGCAGCCAGTTCGATAACAGGCGCAGGTCGCCCGGCATCGTCAGAAATCGCCGCCGCTCCGGCTTCTCCTCGCGGTTGTGGGGATCGATGACGACCACCATCACCACCTTCTTGTGCACATCTATCCCTGCCAGCTTGTCTGCCATCGCTCCCTCCGGGCGTGGAGACGGCAGGAAGCGTGCACCCAGAAATCACACACCGTCACGTGCTACCAGCCACCAGAGTGGATGGCGCGACACAAATTGG
>DASYWU010000050.1:0-97839 GCA_035935755.1 Occallatibacter sp.
TGCAGGTCGGAAAAGCGGCCTGCAGAGGCGAACCGAGAACCATAAACCGCTGCAGAAAGGCTAAACTCGGCGCAAAAACTCCCTCACTCAGAGAAGTAAGAGAAAAAATAAAGAGTTTTTCCGCAGCCTGTTTAGCCCCGGGGGGAAATCACCCATGGCCTCGATCGTAAAAATCCTGCGCGTCGCCGCCGACTCCAACCGGCTCCGCATCCTCATGCTCCTGCGCGCCGAGGAACTCTCCGTCGCCGAGCTCCAGGAAATCCTCGCCATGGGCCAGAGCACCATCTCCACCCACCTCGCCCAGCTCAAGCAGGCCGGCCTCGTCGAAGACCGCCGCACCGGCAAAAGCAACCTCTACCGGCTGACGCCATCCACCGACGGGACCGGCGCCAACAGCGGACTCCTCGACGACCTCCTCGCCCGCGCCGCCGCCGAAATCCCCGAAGCCCCCCACGACCTCGCCGCCATGCGCCGCGTCCTGCGCAAGCGCCAGGACAAAACCCGCGCCTTCTTTGACTCCGTTGCCGGCCGCCTTGGCCGCGACTACGTCCCCGGCAAATCCTGGAAGAGCCTCGCCGAAGCCCTCCTCCGCGTCATGCCGCCCATGACCATCGCCGATCTCGGAGCCGGCGAAGGCGCCTTCGCCCTGCTCCTCGCCGCCCGCGCCCGCAAAGTCATCGCCGTCGACTCCTCCGCCCGCATGATCGACGTCGGCCGCGAACAGGCCGCCCGCCACGCCATCCCCAACATCGACTTCCGCCTCGGCGACATGGAAGAGCTCCCCATCGGCGCCGGCGAAGTCGACCTCGTCTTCTTCTCCCAGTCGCTCCACCACGCGCTCCACCCCGCCCGCGCCCTCGAAGAAGCGTGGCGGATCCTCGCCCCCGGCGGCCGCATCGCCGTCCTCGATCTCGCCAAGCACCGCTTCGAAGAAGCCCGCGAGCTCTACGCCGACGAGTGGCTAGGCTTCAGCGAAGCCGAGTTAGAAGCCATGTTAGAAAAAGCCGGCTTCACCGACGTCAGCGCGTCGATCGTCGACAAAGAACCCGAGACCCCGCAGTTCCAGACGCTGCTGGGCATCGGCGTCAAGCCGGCTTGAACGCAGCCCATCGCGCTTTCAGCCCTCGCTCACGCCATGCTCATCCCCGCGAATTCAGGTCTAGTCGTGCACCACGAGCGAAGCGTTCCCCCGCCCGGAATCACGGTCACCGTCGGCCCCTCAAATTTGAAGGTATCGGTCCCGCCGCCGTATTGAAGCTGAACCCCCGCCGTCGCCGGAACCCCCGTGGCCTCGGCCACCATCTTCAGCGTCGCCTGTCCGCGCGGTCCGCTTCCCGTCTCGCAATGCATAAACTGCACGCTTCCATACGGCCCGAAGATCGGCGCCAGTCTCGCCAGCAGGGGACGCATCTTGTTCCGATTGGCCCAGTCCACATCCGACCGTTCGCCCCACCCGAAGCTGTCCTTGCCCATGCCCACGCCGGCCATTCCCGCTTGGCCGTGGCCGTGAAAGCGCAGCAGAAACACGCTGCGCGCCGGCGCCGCGCCCAGAATCATCCTCACCGCCTGGTCCACGCCATTGCATACGCCGCCCATCACCAGCGGATGCCCGCCCGCCTTGGCGATATCGCTCGCTTCCATCTTGTCCAGGTCGGGATCGGTGATATCGATGAAGTCCACAATCCGCAAGCCCGCTCCTGCGGCAATGCGCGGCCAGGTCTGCTGGCCCACAATCCCATCGGGCAGCAGCCGGTGCTGGCGCTGAAAGCGAATCACGGCGGCCTCGGTCTTCGCCCCGAAGTCTCCATCCACAACCAGTTTTTCCCCGGTGCGGTTCAGCAGTTTTTGCAGCACGCCTACCGCGGGCGTGCGATTGCCTCTGCGAAGGTCGACGTAGTCCATGCGCTCCTGCCTTCCTCGTCCCGCCGCGCGGCGCCGGTCCGATAAGGAAAATAAAGGCCGGATCAAGCCGCACGCCTGAACGTGCGAAGCCGGCAATGAATAGTGAAAAAAACACCCTCCCCGTTTCACACAGGCAAAGCAGGCCACGTTCGCCGGAACATTGAGTACCGCCCAGCGCCAGTTCGAAGAAGCCCGCACCTCCACGCCGACAAGTACCTCGGTCTCAGCCAACCCGAGTTAGAATCGATGCCCCAAAAAGCCGGCTTCACCGAAGTCACCGCCAGCATAGTAGACAAAGAACCCGAGGCACCACAGTTCCAGACGCTGCTAGGGATCGGAAATAAGCCACAGCAAAGCCTTTGAAGGTCGCATTAAAACCACTCCGCAGGGCGTTGTTTTCGAAGTATCCCCTCCTTAGAAGTAGTCGGCGATATCGTTCGAACGGCGCATAATAGGAAGCGATGGGTAGATCTGATCACTTTCGATGGGAATCACAATTGAGCAGGAGCTTCAGTAAAAACACGGTTCCTCAACTCTGGAGTCGAAGCTCAGCCGGAACTTGGGTGCGTGCACATGAAAGTACCTGTTCTGAGGGCAGAGCTGACATCGTCTGGGGAAGATTTGAAAGCGGTCGCTCCCCTAAAGAGATCCGAAAGTACTCCGGGCTTCTGCAAAGCCCGACGGCGAGCCGCATCTTAGCGGCACTTCAGCAACAATTCAGGTCTACAGAAGACAAGCTACTCGTCCGCATCGGCGTGACCCTCCCGGTGCTGCGAAGGTCATTGCATGCCTTGATGGATGCAGAACTAATCGAACAAAGCAACGACAAAGAGTATCGGATTACCAGAAGGAATAGGCTCCCAGGCGTCGAGATCTGCTCATTCGAACTCAAACTCAAGAACTGGCATCGAGCGCTCTACCAGGCAACGCGGTATCGCAGCTTTTCGCACAGAGTGTTTGTGGTGATGCCAACAGATGCCGCACGTGCGGCATATAAGCATCGAGAGATGTTCAACAAGGCAAACATCGGACTAGTTGCGCATGAGGCGAGCGGCGTTTCACATGTTCTAGTAAGACCGGAAAAGCGTCGGCCCTATTCTAGCCATCGGACGATCATGGCCATCGGAATGCTGAGCGATTCCAAACTCAAATTGACGTCGCACTTCGAAACAACTTGATAGCATCAGACCATTGATCTAGATGGTTCGGCCGAGTTAGCGTACCAAAAACAACACCCGATTCGGCGAGCTCGACGTAAAGCTCCTTGGCCAACGCGATTTTCTGCTCGATTGCGGCTAATTCAGAGCTGCTATTTTCGCCGATTTTCTCGTCCAGACTGTTCAGACTCTCCCAGTGGTGAAGCTCCGAAATCCTAAGATTCCATGCCCAATCATCTGGGTCTGATGTCTCAGTTAGAGCCGAATCCAGAGTCACACCAGATAGCACATCTGCGATCCTTCCAATTTCATGGATCTGTTCCAACTCGCTTAATAGAATTGAGTTTAATAATGGTATTGACGTATATCGAAGCTTCGGCGGCTGGCCACCCGCAGGCTGCTTTGTAAATGAACGTTTATGAAATTGTCGCAGGCTTTGGCTCCAGCCGGTCGCAAAAGCCGTACTTCCTGCAACTCGGTGCAAAAGCCCACAAAAATCAGAATACCCGTTGATAACCTCAAGTCCATTGATCTTTCCTAATACATAAGACATATAGAGTGCATTCGCCAAGCGATCTGGATCGAATAACTGAGAGTATGGCCTCTCTTCGCGACATATCACAACATACACGCCAAAAAGAGTGTCCCAGGAAGTCACTTGGTCCAAAAAGGCCTCAAGATCGTCGCGAGAATTTAGAGCCTGTTCACCAAAGATAAAGCTTAGGAGTATCGGAGGCGCATCAGAGAGTCCTGCGTGATAGTCGAGCGATGCATCCGCGAGATTCAAAGCCGTTTGGCACCAATTGCTCTCAAACGAATCGAAGGTGACAGACGGAGATAGGAGGCGGTCGGCACCGAGCGACAATTGGTAGTCGAGAGTACTCTCCACGTAAGAGTTTAGCTTTTTTATCCCGACGAAATCTGCCGCTGTTCTAGCCGCCTTGTAGTATGGGTATTCTGGCAAAAATCGATCATTGGCGGGGATAATCGCTGATACATAGAATTGCGGATCCAGGAGAACTTGTCCATCTTGATCCCGGATACTTTCTACGCATCCAGGGACATTCTCCATCTTCTCGTTGCGCGCGCCTAGGATCACGCCTTGTATGCTCCTCATCTTCAAGGCGACACCGATTTTGTCAGACTTCCCATGCCCGTGCTGAGCAAAAAGAGCCATTCCGTTCCCCCTTAAATGGAAGCAAGCGCTTCTTGAAGTTGAGACATCCTGCGGTACCGCAAATGCGGAGATTTTCCCATCATGCGGAGGATTACGGTATCCAATGCCGGTGGGATCGCCGGATTCACCGAACTCGGTGGTGGCGGAACGTGTCTTGTAATTCGTGTATAAAGGTGGGAGATGCTTTTCGTGGGCGACAGAAATGGGTGGATGCCTGTAGCAACTTCGTAGAGGGTAACACCAAGAGAAAACATATCAGAACGAAAGTCCATTACGCGCCTGTTCGTGTATTCGAATTGCTCCGGGCTGAAATACGCCATCGTCCCTACTAACATTCCAGCACTGATCGACTCCCCAGCGATATCGAACGCCAAACCGGCATCAAGAAGGACAAACTCGTCTCTTTCATCACGTCTCATAATATTCCCAGGTTTAACATCCCTGTGAATTTTTCCGAGAGACCAAAGTTCGTCAATTGCCGAACATACCTGCAGGCCAAGTTGCTGCAAGGACCCAACACCGAGTGGACCGTTTGTCCTTAAAATTTCACTCAGTGAATGCCCGTCTATAAACTCCTCTGAAAAATAAAGAACCTTCTGTGCGCCTATCGAAGCGGTTCCTAAATCGATGGGGCCAGGCTTCACAATGTACGGAGATTTGCACTCGTTCATGATCTCCGTTTCGCGTTTGGCACGTAGAAGACTCTCGTCGACGTCAGCATCATCCGGCTCGTAAGTGCTCGGCAGAAGAGCAAACTTGAGCGCGAAGACTCGGTCCCCCACAGCGACCCGAAACACTACTTTCTGACCGCCTTGACCGCACTGCGTGATCTCAGTGACGCCCGGAATGAGGTTCCTGACATCTTCCTCAGAAATCGTTGGTAAGGTCATTTCTGAAAGGATACAACGCCATTCTAGGTCGTGTCCGCGTTACCATTGCATCGAACCACCAGAGCCCGACCATGCCAGTAACCGCATCCGACCAACCCGCACCATCTACCACCAACCCCGCCCGCCTCACCCGCGCCCGCCGCGCCGCCCTCCTCAAGGCCCTCGCCGACCCGCGCCGCTTCGAGCTCCTCGAGCGCATCGCCAAGGCCGGCTGCCCGCTCGGCTGCAGCCAGGTCCGCGCCGCCCTGCCCATCTCCGCCGCCACCCTCTCCCACCACATCAAGGAGCTGGAAACCGCCGGCCTCATCGACGTCCGCCGCGAAGGCAGATTCCACTACCTCTCCCTCCGCCCTGGCGTCCTCGAAGCCCTCGCCGCCCGGCTTACCGCTCTCGAACCCACCACCTGCCCCACCCGCTGAACATCGCACCGAAACGCCGCGTCGCATACTTCAAATTCGCGCGTCACGCGCCGTAAGCGCACTGTTTGTTAGCCCCGCGCTTCAGCGTGGGGAAGCAGGCCCCAAAGGACCGCCAGTCCCGTAGGGACGTTGCCGCCCGTTCGCCAAGTTTAAGCCGGACTCCTCCAACCGCCAAAAATTTCCACAACCCGCCCTGAATCCATTTCCCCCGCCGCTCATCATTTCGATAGTTGTCGAAATATCGAAGCAACGAAGATTATCGGTTTCGTATCAAATCGCTGACTCGCTGACTCGCTGACTCGCTGACTCGCTGACTCGCTGACTCGCTGACTCGCTGACTCGCTGACTCGCTGACTCGCTGACTCGCTGACTCGCTGACTCGCTGACTCGCTAACCCGCTAACAGGAGCACACCATGAGCAATCTTCAAGGCAAAATCGCGCTGGTTACCGGCGCATCCAAGGGCATCGGCGCCGCCATCGCCCGTGAGCTCGCCTCGCGCGGCGCCGCCGTCGCCGTCAACTACTCGGGCAGCAAGACCGGCGCCGAAAAAGTCGTGGCCGATATCCTGGCCAATGGCGGCAAGGCCATCGCTGTGCAGGCCAACCTCGCCGATCCCGACGCCATCGGCCCGCTCATCCAGACCGTCGTTCAAAAGCTCGGCCCCATCAGCATCCTCGTCAACAACGCCGGCGTCTACGAATTCGCGCCTGTCGAGGGGATCACGCGCGAGCACTTCTACAAGCTTTTCAGCGTGAACGTCCTCGGCCTGCTGCTCACCACCCAGGCGGCGCTGCAGCACTTCAGCCCGCACGGCGGCAGCATCATCAACATCGGCTCCGTGGTTTCGGATGGCGTCGGTTCCGCGGCAGTCTACGCGGGCACCAAGGGCGCGGTCGATTCCATCACCGCTTCACTGGCCCAGGAACTCGGCGCGCGCAAGATCCGCGTCAACGCCATCAACCCCGGCCTGATCGAAACTGAAGGCGTCCACGCCGCCGGCGTCCTCGGCAGCGATCTTCACACGCAGGCCGTCGCGCGTACTCCCCTCGGCCGCATCGGCCAGCCCGGCGACGTAGCCACCATCGCCGCCTTCCTCGCCTCCGACGACGCCACCTGGGTCAACGGCCAGCTCATCCAGGCCGCCGGCGGCTTCCGCGTATAACAACAGGTTCAGGCGCGGGGGCGCGCCAAAAGATGTCAATACCCCGCGCCAAAAGATTTTTCTATCTCATTGATTTCATTACGATTGTTTTTGTCGCCACTTTGCCGATTAATTCTTCGCTTCCGCTACGCTTGAATCATGAGTGCAGAAATGGCCATAATTCGAGCGAAATACGCCGCAGCCGAGGCGCCGATGCCTATCTCTTCGTATGGCTCAGGCAAGACCAGAGCGCAAGCGCAGCGCCGCGAAGTGACAACTGTCGTCCAGGAACTGAAAACTGTCAGCCGCAATCAGCGAAACTGCAACATGCAAATTCCCGCATCACGCTTGGCTTCCAGCTTCACTTCGTGCTCGCACATCTGCAGAAACTGCCGCAAAGGGCGCAAAACTCGGGAATCTGATTTTTCAAAAAAAACTGTAAAACTGTAAATCGAATCTAACCGCCTCATTCCAGACGGCATTCTTCAGCAGGAAAGCAAAAACCGGTAAAACTGCAATTCTGTAAAACTGTAAAATTCGCCTCCATCGCGCAATCGCCGCTCACGCCAGTTCCGCGGCCAGGATCTTCTCCTTGCGCTCCACGCCCCAGCGATACCCGGTGAGCGACCCCGACACACCCACCACGCGATGGCACGGAACCAGCAGCGCCACGCGGTTGGTTGCGCACGCCCGCGCCACCGCGCGCGTCGACTTCGGCATCCCCATCTCCCGCGCCAGTTGGCTGTAAGTCCGCGTCTCCCCTCGCGGAATCCTCCGCAGCGCCTCCCACACGCGAAGCTGAAACACCGTCCCGCGCAGATCGAGCCGCTCTCCCGCCGCGCCGCGCGCCAGATCGCTTCCCTCGCGAACAGAATCGAGCGCCGCCTTCACCAGCCGCTTCAGCGAAGCATCGCGGCGCAGCGTAGCCGCCGGGAACTCCGCCCGCAACGTCTCTTCAGCGTCAGCCTTCGTCGCCGCCAGCGAAAGCCAGCACAGCCCGCGCTCCGTCGCGCCCACAATGATCCACCCAAACGGCGACGCCGCCGCGCAATAATTGATGCGCTCGCCGCGTCCGCCTTCTGCAAATCGCGCCGGCGTCATCCCCAGCGGCGCATCTTCATAGGCGCGGCTCGAAGAGCCAAACCCGGCGTCGTAGATCGCCTCGGTGACATTCGCTCCGTTCTTCAGCGAAGCGCGCAGCGATCCCGCCCGCAGCGCGCGCTGATACGCGAGCGGGCTCACGCCCATCTCGCGCTTGAACAACCTCTGCACGGTAAACGGACTCAAGCTGACCACGCGTGCAAGTTCAGCGAGCGGAACCGCGCGATCGACATTGCGCTCGATGTGCTCGCGCAGCATACGCAAGGAGTCGCTCTTCTCCGTAGTTGGCCGGCAAATGCGGCAGGCGCGAAAGCCCGCGGCAATAGCTTGATCCGCCGTTGCAAAGAAGCGTGTGTTCGCGCGCAGCGGTCGGCGGCTCGAGCACGCCGGCCGGCAGAAGATACCGGTAGTCGTCACCGCATACACAAACTTCGCCGCAGGATCGCGCACGAGAACCTGCTGCCACGCCGCGTCCGGATCAATAGCAGGAATGAGCATCACCGACGTCGGTGGGGGAACGGTTGCGGTCTGGATTCGCGAGTTCATGCAACCATCGTCGCGCATGTGCGGCAAACGCGCTATCGGAATCTTGCGCGCAATTCCCCCCACCCGATCAGCGGATGATATTGAACGACGACGGGCCAGAAGAAGGCGAGCCGTAATCGGCGTCAAAGCCGAGCTGAAATTTGGCCGCTTCCGACATCATGCCCGGATTCCATGGCGGATCGAACACCACTTCTACGTGAACTTCATTCACTCCCGGCAACTGCGAAAGCTTGCGCTCCACTTCCGCTTTGAGAACTTCGCTCATGCTGCACCCCGGCGCGGTGAGCGACATGCGCACATCGATGCGTTGACCGTCCTCAACGGGCGTCGGCTTCGCAGAATAGATCAGACCGAGATCGACGATATTAACGGGAATCTCAGGATCGTAAACGGTGCGCAGCACTTTCCAGATTGCTTCTTCGCGAAAAGCCTCGAGCGCGGAAGAGCCTTGCTCGTCCTGATCGTTGTTACGAATTGGGTCGCTTGAATTATCGGGAACCATAAGGCACTCTGATTTCGAATCGGCGCGTCACTCCTCTTCAGTGCTGACGGGTTTCTGCTCGCCTTCGAGCGCGGATTGAAGGGTATGCCACGCGAGCGTAGCGCACTTCACGCGCGCTGGATACTTGGATACGCCGGAGAACACCGCCAGCTTGCCGAGGTCTGCCCCATTCGCCGCGGCGCCATTCTCGCCCGTTACGAGGCCATGGAACTGCTGAAAGATTCGTTCGGCCTCGGCTTTCGTTTTGCCTTTGAGGCTTTGCGTCATCATCGACGCCGATGCCTTGGAGATGGCGCAACCGGAGCCTTGAAAACCGACTTCGCGAATCTTGTCGCCGTCCATATCGAGAAACACGGTAAAGTGGTCTCCGCAAAGCGGGTTGAAGCCTTCAGCGGTGCGGTTTGTGCCGGCGGGACGGCGATAGTTCCGCGGCGCCTTGCTGTGTTCCAGGATGATCTCCTGGTATAGCTCCTGAAGCTCGCTCATCGGCCAAACACCTTTTGCGCTTTCTTGATTCCTTCCGCCAGCAGATCAATTTCTTCGCGCGTGTTGTAGACCGCGAATGACGCCCGCGTAGTGGCTGGAATGCAGAAGCGCTCCATCACCGGTTGCGCGCAGTGGTGGCCGGCGCGAACGGCGATACCTTCGCCATCGAGGATTGTGCCCAGGTCGTGCGGGTGAACGTCTTCATGGATGAAAGAGAGCACGCCGGTTCGGTGGGCTGCTGTGCCGATGAGGCGCACGCCGGAAATGGAGCCGATCTTTTCTGTGGCATAGTCGAGCAGATCCTGCTCGTGCGCAGCCACGCGGCTGATGCCCAGCCCCGTAAGGTAGTCGAGCGCCACACCGAGGCCGATTGCGCCGGCAATGTCGGGCGTGCCGGCTTCGAATTTTGACGGCGGCTTCTTATAGGTGGTTTTCGCGAAAGTGACGGAGCTGATCATATCGCCGCCACCCTGATACGGAGGCATAGCATCGAGCAGCTTGTATTTGCCGTAGAGCACGCCGATCCCGGTAGGGCCATAAACCTTGTGCCCGGAAAATGCGTAGAAATCGCAATCGAGATCCTGCACATCCACGGCAATGTGCGGAGCGGCCTGCGCGCCATCGACCAAAACAGGAACGCCGCGCCTGTGCGCCATGACCACGATTTCCTTAATCGGATTCACGGTGCCCAGTGCGTTGGAGACATGCGCCACCGCAATCATGCGCGTGCGCGATCCGATCAGCTTTTCGAACGCTTCCAGGATCAACTCACCGCGATCGTCAATTGGCGCAACGCGCAGATGCGCGTGCTTTTCCTCGCAGAGCATTTGCCAGGGCACAATGTTGGAGTGATGTTCCAGCGCCGTGATGAGCACTTCATCGCCTTCACCCACGTTTGCGCGGCCATAGGTTTGCGCGACGAGGTTAATAGCCTCAGTCGCGCCGCGGACGAAAATAATCTCGCTGTCTCGCGACGCGTTTACAAAACGCTGCACGGTGCGGCGCGCGGCATCGTGAGCCTCGGTGGCCTCTACCGAGAGTAGATGGACTCCGCGATGGATGTTGGCGTTTTCCTGTTCGTAATAGCGGGTGATGGCGCGAATCACCGCACGCGGCTTTTGCGATGTAGCGGCATTATCAAGGTAGACGAGTCTGCGGCCATTCACTTCGCGCGAGAGAATCGGAAACTCAGCGCGAATAGCTGCGATATCCAGGCTGCCCGGCTGCGCTACGAACGCTTGCGGACCAGCTTGCAGACGATCGGCTACGGTGGTCATGCGATCTCCTCGGGATCTGGAACGTCCTGCGCCTTGTCGAGCGAAGGAGGCGGCATAGTCTGCGATGCGGTTGAGATTTCATGCAGCCGCTGCCGGATAAACTGCTCCACGAATTCGCGCGCGGGTTGCTCATTCATGCGATCGAGGCACTCGGCGGCAAACGCGTAGAGCAAAAGGTTGCGCGCAGACTTTTCATCGAGTCCCCGCGAGCGCAGATAGAAGAGCGGCTCATCCTCAATGCGGCCGATGGTTGCGCCGTGCGTGCACTTCACGTCGTCAGCGCGAATCTCCAACTGCGGCTTAGTGTCCATACGTGCGTCATCGGAAAGGAGCAGGTTGCGATTGGTCTGCTTGGCGTCCGTCTTCTGCGCGTCCTTGTGGACCACGATCCGCCCGTGAAATACCCCGCGTGCCTGCTGATCGAGGATGCCGTTGTAGAATTGTCGGCTGCTGCCGTGCGCGCTGGCATGTTCCACAAGCATGTAATTGTCGAGATGCTGGCGACCGGCGCCAACAAAGAGCCCGTTGATGAGGCACTCCGCGCCTGGCCCGTTGAGCACCGGATGCACGTTGTTTCGCACCAATCCTCCGCCGAGCAGGACCGAGTGCGATGAGACGTTGGTGTTCCGCCCTTGCTCAATGCACAGCGTCGAAATGTTGAAAGAATCGTAGTTCTCGCGCTCGATCAGGTAGTGAGAGACGATGGCGTCGTCAGCGGCGGCAAGCTCAGTAACAGAGTTGGAAAGTGCTGCGCCAGGACTGAGCGAAACATAATCTTCGACGACCGCGGCGTGGCTTGCCTGCTCGGCAACAATCAACGATCGGGGATGGGTCATGATCGGACTGGCGCCGTCCGTAGTTACAAAGAGCAGATGAATGGGCTGCTGGATGCGCGCGCCCTTGTGAATGTGGATGTAGGCACCGTCTTCCCAGAGCGCAGTGTTCAGCGCGGCGAAGGCATCGCGGTGCAGGTTCGCATAACGCCCAAGGTGCTGCTCGGCGTTTTCGGTCTTGTGATTCAGTGCCTGCGAGAGACTTGATACTTCCAAACCGGAAGGAAGATTATTGACCCGGGAAAGCTCAGGCGCAAAACGGCCATTGACGAAGACCAGCTGGCAGACCGCGCCCGCGAGGAGCGCGTCTTCGATCGCGGTCCGAGACACTGAAGTCTTGGGCCCGCGGCGGAATTCCGTTCGCGTCAGCGGCGCCAGATTCGTAAACCGCCAATCCTCATTGCGAACAGTGGGGATGCCGCTGGAATTGAAAATGTCCCAACCTTCAGCACGTAAGTGACGCAGCCACACAGGCTCGGCGGCTTGGCGAACTTTCTCCAGTTCGCTGAAGGTGTCGAGATAATTCTTCGAACGCAACGCTGTAGCCATGGATCTCCTGTATCAGGCGTGCAACGCCTGCGTCTCCGTTTCCGCCCAGCCGTAGCCGGTTTCCTCAAGCTCGCGCGCCAATTCCGGTCCGCCGGAGCGCGCGATCTGTCCGTCGACAAGGACGTGAACGAAATTCGGAACAATGTAATCCAACAGCCGCTGATAGTGCGTGATTACGAGCATGGAGCGCTCCGGGCCGCGCAGCGCGTTCACGCCGTTGGCCACGATCCTAAGCGCGTCGATATCGAGCCCCGAATCAGTCTCGTCGAGGATGGCGAGTTTCGGCTGGAGCATCGCCATCTGCAGAATCTCGTTGCGCTTTTTCTCGCCGCCGGAAAAGCCCTCGTTCACCGAGCGGTTGATGAGCTTCTCGTCCATTTCCAGCAACTTCAAACGTTCGCGGAAGAGCGGCAGAAAATCCATGGCGTCCATCTCGTCTTCGCCACGATATTTGCGCTGCGCGTTGATGGCCGAGCGCAGAAAATAGGCATTGCCAATGCCGGGAACCTCAACCGGATATTGGAAGGCCATGAAAACGCCTTCGCACGCGGCCTCTTCGGGCTTCATCGCCAGAAGATCCTTGCCGTTATAGAGAATTTCTCCACCGGTTACCTCGTAGGTCTCGCGGCGGGCCAGTACCTGCGCAAGGGTGCTCTTTCCAGACCCGTTGGGGCCCATGATCGAGTGCACTTCGCCCGGGTTGATGGTCAGATTCAATCCTTTGAGAATCTGGTGGCCATCGACGGCGACGCGAAGATCCTTTATTTCAAGCAAACTCATCAGTGCTCCTCTCAATTTTTCGCTCAATGTGCTCCCCAGGGTCGGTCGGCGTCAGCCTACGCTGCCTTCCAGACTTATGCCCAGGAGTTTTTGAGCTTCGACGGCGAACTCCATCGGCAGTTCGCGAAATACGGTTTTGCAAAAGCCGTTGACAATCATGGAGACGGCGTCTTCGGTGGTCAATCCGCGCTGGCGCAGATAAAAGAGCTGGTTTTCGCCAATGCGGGAGGTAGACGCTTCATGCTCCATGCGCGCCGTCGCGTTCCGAACATCGATATACGGGAAGGTGTGCGCACCGCAGCGGTCGCCGATCAGCAGCGAGTCGCATTGCGTGAAATTGCGCGCGCCGGTAGCGCCCTTCATGATCTTTACCAGGCCGCGATATGTATTCTGCCCGTAGCCCGCGGAAATGCCCTTCGAGACGATGGTGCTGCGGGTGTTCTTGCCGATGTGGATCATCTTGGTCCCGGTGTCGGCCTGCTGGCGGTTGTTGGTAAGCGCCACCGAATAAAACTCGCCTACCGAGTTATCACCCTGAAGAATGCATCCGGGGTATTTCCAGGTAATTGCGGATCCCGTTTCTACCTGCGTCCACGAAATTGTGGAATTTTTGCCAGCGCACTTGCCGCGCTTGGTGACGAAGTTATAAATTCCGCCGCGGCCTTCCTTGTCGCCCGGATACCAATTCTGCACCGTGGAGTACTTGATCTGTGCGTTATCCAGGGCAACTAACTCCACCACCGCCGCATGTAACTGATTTTCATCGCGGATGGGAGCGGTGCAGCCTTCGAGGTAACTCACATAGGAGCCTTCGTCGGCAATGATAAGTGTGCGCTCGAACTGGCCCGTCTCAGCAGCATTAATGCGAAAGTAAGTGGATAACTCGAGCGGACAGCGCACGCCCTTGGGAACGTAGACAAACGAACCGTCGGTGAATACTGCGGCGTTCAGCGCGGCGAAGAAATTATCGGTGTAAGGCACGACGGTTCCCAGGTACTTGCGCACCAGGTCGGGATGATTCCTGACCGCTTCAGAGAACGAGCAGAAGATCACGCCCATCTCCGCGAGCTTGTGCTTGAACGTTGTGGCCACGGAGACGCTGTCGAAGACGGCATCGACTGCAACTCCAGCGAGGCGTTTCTGCTCATCGAGCGGAATGCCAAGCTTCTCGTAGGTACTCAGAATCTCGGGGTCGATGCTTTCCAGGCTATCGACCACGGGCTTTTGTTTGGGTGCCGAGTAGTAGGTGATGTCCTGGTAATCGATGGGGCCGTAGCTGATGTTCGCCCACTTCGGCTCGCCCTTTTCGCGGTCCAGCGAGAGCCAGTGACGCAGCGCGCGCAGCCGCCATTCCAGCATGAACTCTGGTTCGCCCTTGCGCTCGGAGATGAGCCGGATGATCCCTTCGTTCAGTCCCTTGGGAACGCGGTCTTCTTCAATAGTGGTGACGAAACCCCACTTGTAATCCTGTTCGGTCAGTCCACGAATTGTGGTGTCAATCTGGCTGCTCATTCATCCTCCCGGAACCCTTGCACCTGGCCGTTGCCGTTCCGCCACGCGGCTTTTTCCTTCGGGGAAAATCGCAGTACGTGCGCTGCGACAAGCTGCCGTGATTTCTGGCGCCGTTCCGTAATATAGGACTGATTTAGTCCTATATAATCCAATATACTCCCCCGGGAGCCGATTTTTCAAGCGACCGGCGAAATAGCAGATGTGGCGCTAAGAAATTGTCTTTGCGAGTGATAGGGTCAGGGTAGCGAAGCCCTCCCGGGCAATTCTGACCCCTCCGGCTCGCGAGGAAACGCGACGAACGAGGGGGCACTACCCTTCAGATGTTTCGGCGCCGCCGGCGGGTGCAAAGAGAAATCTGAGGAGGGCTTGTATAGCCCGTGCCACACCAGAATTCCCGTCCTTGACATGGATCGGATAGACCCTTGAAGATGGCTGGCGCACCGGCTCTGGTCAGACCACATCGACTCAAGCTAGCGGTTTGTTGAGGCGCCTGTCGCGCCGGGAGAAGACCGAGTCCGAGGAGGAACCCTTTTTTCATGAGCAAGTTAATCAGGCGCAGGCAGTTTTTGAAGGGCGCGACGCAGGGCGCAATGGCAGCTCCGCTTTTCGCTTCGCTAGAACGGGCAGGCTTGGCGCAAAGGGCGAAGCCGGCGCACACGCATTCTAGCCCGGCCCATCCTCCGCCGACGTCTCCCGGCCCGAAGGTTGCTTTGAGCGTGCGCGATCTGGGGGCAATCGGCGACGGCAAAACCAATGACACCTTGGCTCTTCAGCAGAGCATCGACCGCTGCTCGGTGCTGGGTGGGGGTGAAGTTTTAATGCCGGCCGGCGATTATTCGACCGGAGCCCTGGTGCTGCGCAGCAATGTGACGCTGCGGCTGGAGCGGGGCGCCAGGATTCTGGGGGTGGCCGATCTGGCCGCCTATCCGCTGGCGCAAGTGCGCTGGGAAGGCCGTTGGGTTAAGGGATACGGTGCTCTGATCTCGGCCGAAGACAGCGAGAACATCGGCATCTCGGGTCGGGGAGCGATTGTGGGCAATCCGGCAATCCGAGGGCGGATCGAGCGGGCAACACATTTGCGGTTGCCGGCGCTGCTCGAATTCACAAACTGCCGCAACCTGAGGGTAGAGAACTGCGAGACCAGCAACGGCGGCATGTGGTCGATCCACCCCACCTATTGCGAGGACGTGGTGTTCAGGAATGTGGTGGTGAAAAGCGGCGCGGACGGCATCGACGTGGATTCGTGCAGGCGCGTCGTCATCGACGGATGCGATTTCACCACCAGCGACGATTGCATTTCGCTCAAATCGGGACGCGGGGAAGAGGGTTACACCATCAACCGCCCAACGGAAGACGTGCGCATCTCCAACTGCACGTTCAGCGATTCATGGTTCGCGTGCGTCGGTATCGGCAGCGAGACCTCCGCCGGGATCCGCAACGTGCATATCGACCACTGCAAATGCGTGGGTGCGCGGACGTATGGGGTCTACATAAAGACGCGCATCGGACGCGGCGCCTTTATCGAGAACATCTACGTGAACGGCATGGATGTGGCAGGATGCAGGCAGGGATTCTTGCGCATCAATGTGCTCAGCAGCGGCAAGCAGGATGAGTTTCCGGTGCCGGGGAATGCGGGAGTGCCGGAAGTTCGCGATTTCAGATTTACGAACATTCGCGTGCACGATGTGCCGGAATTAGTGCGGGCCACGGAAATCGACGCGGGCAAGCCGCTGGTGGGATTCACGCTTGATGGTGTTACGGGGACATGCTCCGAGGGCATCTTCCTGGCGAATATCAAAGATGTGGCGATCCGCAATGTGCGGGTTACAGGATATTCAGGGAAGCTCCTGAACATCCACAACGTCACCGGGGCGGGTCTTGCGGGAGCGGCAAAACTGCCGGAAGAAAAGATACCCAAACCCACTGAAACGATCCCCGCGCCGGAGAGGCCTTACATGCTGCACTGAACGGCGGGGCAAAGGGGACGGAGCATTCTTAGACCTGCGCGCTATTGTTCCGGCAGGCCCAGCGCCTTCACCGTTGCCG
Source organism: Occallatibacter sp. (assembly GCA_035935755.1). GTDB lineage: Bacteria > Acidobacteriota > Terriglobia > Terriglobales > Acidobacteriaceae > Telmatobacter. The sequence continues at coordinate 16,321 of DASYWU010000050.1, forward strand.
GATCGGGTATGGATTTGCCGCCCTGCCGGGTCGCCACGCCAAAGCCGCCATGGAAATCCCACATATCCCAGCCGATGCCGTCGGCTTCGAGAGCAGTGCGGACGTCATGTATCCACCGGTTGCGTGAGTCGGGATCGGTGTACTGGCGGTAAGCGCCGAACTCGTTGCAGAGAAGCGGCACGCCGTTGAGCTTGCCCCATTCCGCGGCTTCGTCGATCATGGCGCGGATACGCTGCGCATCCCAGTGGTCGAGCCAGTAGTTTTCAAGTTCGTAGCGGTCGGCGAGGTCGGGCACTTCCTTTAAAAGCGGCTGCATGGAATCGGCAGTCGGGGGATAGGGGATGCCATGCTCGTAATTCCACCAGGGCACGCCCCAGTTGGCGCCCTGGTGAGTAAACGTATGGGGATCGTAGAAGTGGAAAGTGTAGATCACGTTGCCGTCGGCGAGCGGGTGCATGGCCAGCAGGTCCGGAATGTCAGAGTAGTTGGGGCCGGTGGCGATGATGGTGTTGCGCGGCGCCACCTGGCGGATGGCTGCGGCGGCACGCTCCTGGATGCCGGCCCAGCGGTACGGGTCGTTGACTTCAGGCTCGTTGAGAATTTCGAAGAAAACCATGTCAGAATTGCGTGAGGCGTAGTGCGCGGCGAGCTTGCGCCAGAGCATCACGAACCGGTCGACGGCGTACGAATCGTTGCGCAGGCGCAGCTTGTAATCGTCCTGGGGATGGATGTCGATCTGCACGGCCACTCCGTGCGCAAGGAAATCATCGACGGCGCGGTCGAGGCGGCCAAGAAAGTCGGTGTTGAGGCCCTCCGGTCCCCAGGGATATTGCTCGAGGGGGACGGCGTCGATGCTGATGCGCACGTTGTCAAAGCCGAGGCGGGCGATGAGGGCAATGTCGTCCGGCGTGATCTCAGCATTGGTGTACCGCGCCGAGTAGCGGCCCGGATTCTGCGCGAACCAGGCGGAGGTATTGATGCCGTGGCGGAGATGCTGGGCGCGAGTGCGGGCGAGCTGCAACTCGGCGGAGCGGTCCTGGGCGCGGAGGGGGGCGAAAGTGGACAAGGTGAATACGAGGAGGAAGGCGAGAAAACGAATCAGCGCGCGCACGTTCTACGCTCCTTTTCCTGAACCTGAATCTGCCCGGCCTCCGTCCCAGTCTTGCGCGGTTCTGCCATCGGCGTGCCCTGACGGAAGAGGCGAAAATGGTCTACGGTTTCACCATCACTACGTTCATACTCCACGGCTGCAACGTGATCGTCAGCGGCAGCAAAACGGGGCCCGGCATGGTCGTCATGGACGGTCCCGGCCACGCCGGATACATGAGGCTGGAGTTGTAGCTGCAGCCCAAGGCTACGTCCGTGGCGCACGTCGGATCGCTTTGGTCGTAGATGGCCTTGTCGTAAGTTGTAAGCGTGACGCCACCGGTACTGGTGTTCTGGCCCTGAATTGTGACCGACACCGTTTCGGCTGTAGTCTTGTTGAGGTTGAAAAGGACAAGAGCATAGCCGCTGCCGTGCGTGGCGGCATAGGCCCGGGTGTAACCCGTACCATCGACCACCGAGGTCACCTGCGGGAACTCGCCAGTGACGGCTACGTTCTGGAAGAGGTTGAAGGCCTCAGCCGTCGGCGACATTGTGCCAATGGGGCCGCCGTAATTGCAGGGCGAGCCGTTTGGATATGCTGCGTCACCGGCGCCATCGGCAAAGATGTTATACGCGCCGAAATTCTGCCACCCATAGAGGGAACTGCTCAAGTTGCCCTGGTTGCCGTTGCAGTTGCCGAAGCCGATCCACCAGGTCAGCCGCGCCACTCCGTCGTTCATGGCTTCGCCGAGTATCTGGCCTGCATAGAGCCCCTGCGTGATCGACCAGCTTTGCTTGCCCGGGTTGCTAGAAACGGTGCCAATTTCGCCGACGTAGATTGGAGTATTGGGCGCTCCGGCCGTCGTCAGCTCCGATTGGATCGTCTTGATGTTGTTGGTGAAATCTGCGGCCGCGTTCTGCACCACAAACGTGTCGCTCTCGTTGAGCGGGTTCTGCGGATAATAGTGGAACTCCACGAAGTCGTAGGCGCCCTTCGCATTGGAAAGCACCGTTGTATCCCAATTCGCGGCATTAGCGGCGCAGCAGGTAGCGTTTGCGTTCACTTCCACGCCCACCAGCGTCGTGTTCGCAGTGCCGCCTGCATTCTGGACAGCCGTCTTAATGGCCGAGTAAAACCCCGGCGCACCCGAAGGAAGGCCTGTGGAGAGGCCAGAGGGAAGGTTGGTGCAACCGGTTATCTCGCAGGCGTAAACGGTGGGATTGTTCTGGCTTGTCCCGGTGTGCATATCGACTTCCCAGCTCCCGTACTCCTCGTTGCCTATAGTCATGTAGTGGATCGACGTTCCGAGTTTGGTCGCATAGGCCGCCCAGTTAGCCGCTTCGGAGGGATCTCCCGGCCCGTTGCATTGCGTGTTCGATCCATAGTTCGCCGTCACCGCCAGATCGAAGCTTCCCACATCGACGATGTCATCGACGAAATTGAGGAAGGTATCATTCCCATTCGGATATACGGAGGCGGTGGTCCCATTGCCGACGGTGACATCAGTACACCCGGTTGGTGGACCGATTGTGGGATAACTTGCCGAACCGTTCCAGTGATATCCGTCGGACCAGGATCCACCCGGCCAGCGCACCGCTTTGATGCCTGCGCCCGAGAAAGCATTCACGATGGCGGCGCGGTTGCTGATCACGTCGTACCACGAAGCCAGGTTCATGCCCAGAAGCTGGTTGCTGATTGCCGGTCCGCTGCAGGACGGCGTGATGCACACAGTAACGGAGGGATAAACGGTGAGTGTGAGAGTCTGCGTCACGGCGGTCCCGGACGTCGGCGTGACTGTAAGCGTGTAGGTAGTTGTTTGCGTTGGATTGACTGTCACTGGCGTTCCGCTGGATACGGAGATGCTGCCGGGAGTGATCGCGCCGGAGCCGCCGCTGAACACGGCGGTCATAGTGGTGTTGTTGCCGGCCACGAGCGGGTTTGTGCCTGCGCTGAAACTGGTGATCATCGGTCCCGATGCGACGTTGACAGAGGCTTTGCCCTGCGCGGACGTGTAAACATTGGAGCTGGAGGTGTCGGGGGTGTAATCAGCCGTGAGCGTGTCATCGCCGGCCGCGAGAGTGTTGGCGGGAACGATCAGCGAGGCGCTGCCGCCGTTCGAGAGTGTCAGCGAGCCGGAACTGTACCCACCATTAGAGAGCACGACTGAGCCAGTGGCTGTAGGCGCGCCAGTGCCGCCACTGACCGTGATCGTAACGGGAAGAGTCTGTGCTGCGGTGATGCTCTGCGAGGCAGGCTTTACAGTAACGTTTGGCGTAGCTTTGGTGACAGTTACCTGGCTGGCGGCTGTGCCCGAAGCCGAATCGTAGATGCCCTCCCCGGCGGAGTCTGGAGTGTAAGCGGCTGTGAGCGAGTCTGAACCCGCCGCCAGCGATCCGGCGGGAATGGTGATGGTGACGCTGCCGCTCGAAAGCACGGTGGCGCTTGAAGTGTAAGTGCCGCTGGAGAGCGTGACCGAGCCGGTGACGGTGGGTGCGCCGCTGCCGCCGCTCACTGCTATGGTTACGGCAAGGCTTTGCGTAGTCGAGATGCTTCCTGAGCCGGGGGTTACGGTGACGGTGGGCGTAACCTTCGTGATTGTGACCGCACCGGAAGAACCGCTAGCGCTGTTGTAATTGGATGAGCTGGCGCTATCGGGCGTGTAGGTTGCAGAGAGCGTGGCTGTTGGCGCGGACAAAGAACCTGCGGGAACAGTGATTGACGCGCTGCCGCTGGTAAGGGCAGTGGCCGCAGATGTGTAGCTTCCGCTGCTCAGCGTTACGGAACCGGTGGGCGTGCCGTTGCTGCCGCTGACCGCGACCGTGACCGCGAGGCTCTGGATAGTCGAGATGCTCTGCGAGCCGGGTGTCACCGTCACCGTCGGCGTGGTTTTGGTCGGTGGCGGATTGTTGTTGCCTCCGCCACCACCTCCGCCGCACGCGGCCATCCACAAAGATGCCAAAGTCGCCGCCCAGAATGGCGCTTTTCTTCTGAAGTTCTTCATGGCCTTCCTTCTGTCGAGCGTCATTATGGTCCGCGTTTCCCGTCGCGCGTTGAATGCATCTGCTATTGCACGATCACGGTCAGGGTGGTGGTCGATTTCATCGTTCCCGATGTAGCGGTGACGGTGATGGTGGAAGAGGTAGTCTGCGTCTTTGTGCTGCCAGATGAGCCCCCGCACGCGGTGAACAGGCCCAGGCCGAAGAGAGCCACCACGGCGAGCAGAAGCAGATGCAGCCGGTTGCGCTTCCTGAATCCCAGCAAGCAGAACGCAAAGCCGAATGCGATAGGCCAGATCGGGCGCAGGTTGCGGTGCAGAGCGGCGGTTGTCGAACTCGGTGAGATGGTCAGTGAAGTGCTGGCGGTGGCGTTCGGTCCGACGTTGATGGAGGCGGGATTGAACGCGCAGTTGTAGCCGGAAGGCTGGCCGCTGCACGCGAAGTTGACCGTGCCGGTGAAGTTGTTTGAAGACGTCACGTTCAGCTGCGTCAGGCCCACCGTTCCTTTCTGGATGGAGAGCGACGACAGCGACAGATTGATGTTCATCGCCGGAATCTGGCCCGTGGGGTTCACGGTGAAGGTTTGCGTCACCGGGGCCGCGGCGGCGAAGTAGATATTATCGCCGGGCTGCATGGCCAGGATGGCGCAGGTGCCGGCGGCGACGAAGGTAGCCGTGGAGCCGGAAACCGTGCACACGGTAGACGGGCCCGCAGCGTATTGGACGGGGAAACCGGAGGTGGCTGTGCCCGTCAGTGTCAGCGGCGTGCCTACCACCTGAGTGCCCGGATTGGGGAACGTGATGGTTTGCGTAGGCAGCGGCGAGAGAATGGTGATGGTTTCAGACGTTGAGGCCGAGTCAGCGTAGTTGGCGTTGCCCGGCTGCATCGCATCAATGACGATGGTGCCGGAGGTGGCGGTCTGCGCAGGCAGCGTGAGCACCGCGGTGGAAGTGGAACCGCTGACCGTGCTGGCGGAGAAACTGCCCGTCATGGTGCTGGCGGTATCCACACTGAAGACGATGGCGTCATTCGACCCGCCGCCCGTGGCACTAATCGCGAGCGTGGCGCCGCCCGCGATGTAGTGGAAGGGCTGGCTGAGCGGGATGAAGGTGATGGTCTGCGGTGCCTTATTGACGACTAACGTCTGCTGAACCTGCGCCGCGGCGAGGTAGTTGACGTTCGATGCCTGGTTGGCGTCGACTACGATGTTCCCGGCCTGGGTGACCGTGAGCGTGTTGCCGGAGATGGTTCCGGCGCCGCTGCTGCTCGCATCCACCGAGAAAGTGACGGGATTGCCGGATGCGCCGCCGGTGGCTGACAGCGTGACGGTGAGGCCGGGCGCATAGGTAACGGGCGAAGCCGGCGGCGCGAAGAGAATTGTTTGCGACGCCTGGCTGATTGTGAGCGTGAGTTGCGCCTGAGCGGCGTTGTCATAGTAGATGCCGTTGACGAGGCCGCCTGCCTGATTGGCATCGACGACGATGGTCCCCGCCTGGGTGACCGTGAGCGTATTGCCGGAGATGGCTCCGGCGCCGCTGCTGCTCGAGTCAACCGTGAAGACGATGGGATTGTTGGATCCGCCGCCGGTAGCTCCGAGGGTGATGGTCAGCGTGGGTGAGTATGTGACGGTGGTGGTCGTGGGCGTGGTGAAGGTGATGGTCTGCGGCGTCTCCTGGCCGGTTCCAGTGACTTTTGCAGTTCCAGTGCCGCCGTTGGTGGTGTCGCTGAGGCTCAGTGTAGCGGTTTGCGGGCCGCCCGCGGTAGCCGCGAACGTGATGGTGCCCGGATAACTGGAGACCGCGACCTGGGTGGACAGCGTGCCATTACCCGATGAAACCGAGACGCCTGAACAGGTGGCGCCCACGGTGGCCACGAACTCAGGGTTGGAAGATACGATGGCGATAGTGGCCGCTGTGGAACAACTGAAGGCGTTGTCGATCACGTTTGCGGATGCGGTTACCGGCGCACCGGACAGTTGGGCTATTGGCGCGGTGAGATTGTTGCTGGTGAGAACCTGACCGAGCGCGTCGCCGCCGTTGTAGGAGACAAAGAAGACGTTGCCGTGGGTGTCGAGGGCCATTTCTTTCGCACCTTGTCCGGAGACCCCGTATTGGTGCGTGACAACAGGTCCGCCGGCCTGGGTGTTGGGAATGGCAAAGACGCCATCGTACTGGAGAGCATAGTAGAGGGTCCCATCTGAAGCTACGACAACACTGTCGAGTTCGTCGTCGTAAGCTCCCGGGGTCTTGTTAGTGAAGGTCTGGAGCACAGTGGGCGTTGCCGCGTATCCGCTGCCCGAAGTGTATGGGATCTCGTAGAGATCGGAATACGAGCTTGTATTGCTATTGTTGCCGGCCTGGTTGATGAAGTTGGAATCGGTGAAGAAGAGATTCTGCCACGGATCGACGGCAACGCTTCCAACATAGAGTTGGCCGGTGGTCGAGGGAGAGCTTCCTGTGGGTTCCTGGAAGAGCATCACAGGCGCTGGGGTGCCGTTGCCCGCCAGGCAGGCGGCGTTGCATTCCCAGATTGAGTGCGGGCTGGTGCCCTTATCGTCGGTGGCGATGAAAAGATCGCCTTGCGCGTCGAAGGTCATGGAGGCAACGCCGCCAATTCCGGAAATGCCCGAGAGCACAACACATTCGGTGGTGCTGCTGCTGGTGCAGTTTGCCGGCGCCGTGCCACTAGTGGGATCCGTCAGCGCGGCATAGGCGCCGCCCGCGTAGGGGACCTTGACGATAATGCCACTGCCGGCGCCGCTGACGTAGAGGTTTCCGGTGCTATCGAGAGTGACGCCTCCAGTGTTGCCGTAAGAGCCGATCTGAATAAAGGTATTTGAATGGGCGTCGTAGAGATAGACCCTGCCGCCGTAGGAGGTGCCGATCAGTACATTCCCCGCTGAATTCACGCCGAAGCTTGTGCCGGCGGCGGTCTGTCCGCCGAAGGCTCCGCCGTTAGGAAGAGCGCCGAGCCAGTTTTTCTGATTCATGGTCAGCGCGGGCACGCCGGCGGGAACAATGTTGTTGCTGATGACGATGGTGGCCTTGACGGTCTGCGCGGCGGCGTACTGGTTGCCGTTGGCCTGGCCGCCGGCCTGGTTGGCGTCAATGATGACGGTTCCTGTAGCGAGCGCGGTGAGGGTGGATCCGGAAATGGATACGCAGGCCGGGCATGAGGAAGCGGCGTCAATGCTGAACACGACCGGATTGCCCGATGCGCCGCCGGTAGCCGAAAGAGTGGTCTGCTGGCCCACCTGCATGGTGGTTGGCGGGTTGAAGTTGGTGATGGTCTGGGCGAGGATGCTGGACTGGGTGGCGGTGCCTGAGGCGTTGACGGTCAGGGATATTGCCGGAGTGGAGAGATTGAAAGAACCCGTACCGGTTTGCAGACCGTTTGCAGTTCCGACCAGCGGGGCAAATGTGACAGAGTCTCCGCACCACTTTCCGGGATTCAGGGTCAATCCGTCTACGCATCCGGCTAGAAGATCCGAACTAGCTGGCGTCAAGGTGAACATTGTGTTGGTCGGCTGAGTCGCTGCCGGGGTGGCCAAGGTTGCCGCCGCATTTCCGGCATTCTCGAGAAATACAATGCTGGAATTGGTGAGACCGTCTTGAACGGTGCCGAGGTCGATGGCAACCGCATTGCGCTGAATGGCATAGACCGATTTGCCGCTTGCGCTGGCGACGTATAAATTACCGGCCGAGTCGAGCCACACTGAGGAAGCTTGCAGAGGGACACTTTCAATGGACATTATGTCGCCATTTGAGGTCAGATCGAAAACACGGTCGATCACGCCCGATCCTCCGTTGGCGACCAGCACCGCACCCGAAGCGTCAACGGCTATACCTGAGGGCTGAGAAAACGCTTCAGGCGCGACAGTAATGCCACCGGTGACCCAGAAGGCGCAAATCTTATTTGTGCTAGAATCCGCAACGAAAAGGTTGCCTGTCCCGTCGACGGCGATACCCAAAGGTCCGGCAAGTCCGTTGCTGGCCGTGGCGTTGGTTACCGCCTGCTCCCCATTGGAGGGATCGAAGGTCACCACGCGGCTGTTGCCGGTATCGGCGATGTAGAGCCTGCCATCGGGACCGAAGGCCAGGCCCATGGCGTCTTTGAGAGCCGTTCCGCCGAAGGTGAACGTGGAACTGACTACGGTGATCTGCGCGCCGGCGGTGAATCCGCCAGTGGTGCTGTTGTTGATGATCTTCTCGACCGCCGGGACGCCATCATCGGCAACAAAAAGGTTGCCGGTTGCGCTGAAAGCCAAGCCTCTTGGACTGATGAATCCCGAGCCGATGGCGACGGGTGTGGTGGAGCCAGAGGCAATTTCGTAGACCTTGCCGGCGCTGGAGTCGGCAATGAAGATATCGCCTGCTGCGTCGGCGATCGCGGAAGCCGGCGCGGTGAAGCCGGAGTTGTAGGTCGTCCAAACGCCGGGATCGAGATTGGGTAAGGCGCCCTGGCCAACGCCAACGAGCGCTGCAGCCCCAACCGCGCTATTTGCGGCATCGGTAACAACAAGCGCGGCTGTACGCTCGCCCGCGAGAGAAGGTGTGAACTTAAGCGTGGCCGAGAAAGATGAGCCATTCGAGGCCGGTGCGGGACTAAAGGCTCCCTGTCCAGTATTCACGGCTGTTGAGCAGGCGGTTGCCGGCGTCGATGCGAACTCCGTCGTCGAAGCTCCGCCTTCACTCGCGGCATACGCGAGAGCGGGCGGGGTGGTGCAGTCGGCGGCATTGTCGATCGTGGTGACCGCGACCGTTGCCGCGGCCGTTCCCACCGGAGAAGCGGCAAAACGAATGTTGCCCATCTGAGTGACGAATACTCCGTCGTTTGTGAGCGTGCCGCTATACTGCACCACGTACAGATTGCCGGCCGCGTCCATGGTCAGGCCCTTGCCGCCCTCATTGGAGACTTTATAAACACCCGCGCTGTTGGGCCCGGTTGACGAGTTTGGAATCGCATACACGCCGTCGTTTGGAATGGCAAAGTAAATGGCGGTTGCGCTGCTCGCCACCACGCCGCTGATCGCGTTGTAGCCGGCGCTGGAGGTGTAAGTCGCGACCACCGTCGGCGCCGACGCATATTTTCCGCTCGAAAACGGAAGTTCTTCGACGAAGCTGTTATTTCCACTGCTATTGCCCTGGCCGTCGGAAAAGAACAGGTTGCCCCACGGGTCAATGGCGACCACGCCAAGCGCCGCTTGCGGGTCGGCATAAATCACCACCGGAGGGTAGGTCCCCGCGCCATCGGTTTCGGCCTGGCATTGAGCACTGCATTCGTAGATCGTGTTCAGGTTGCCACCGGCGCCGGGGTTGGTATCCGTCGCAAAGAAAAAATTGCCCTGTCCGTCGAAAAGCAACGATGAGAAGCCTGGATTTCCGCCGCCCGCCGTTGCCCCGGCGTCGATTCCCGCCTTGGTCCCGGGAGCAAATATGCACGCGGCCGTGTCCTGGATACCGCCTTGGCAATTGGTGGTGGGGAGCGTAGTGAACCCCGCATACGTGCCTTTGGTTGCGCTGTAGGGGATTTTGATAATGGTGTCGCCATAATCGCGGGCGACGTAGACGTTGCCATACTGGTCGATACCGGCCGCATTGCTGTTGTTGAAGGCCGCGAGGACAGTTTGCGTACCGGTCGGAGTGATCTCAAACACACCGCTGCCGTATCCAGCGCCGACAATTACATCCCCATTGGCTCCGACGACGAAGGTGCCGCCCAAAGGTGCTTGTCCGCTGAACCAGCCGCCGCCGGCGCCGTTGAAATGCAAATCTCCTATGAGATTGGAGGGGCCGGTCACCACAATGGGCGCAGGCGCGGCCGCCAAGCCCGGCGCCGCACTCAAGCAAAAGATCAGGACCGTGAACAGGGCAAGTGAAATTCCTGCCGCAAAAGACCGCACTGGGCTCAAAGTTTTCTTCCAAGCAGCTTGCATCACTCTTCCTCCGATCTGGTTCTCTCCTCACGAGAAGACCACTGGGACTGATTCGTCAAACAGCCCCGTCGCCTTTCTCGGCTCGCGGCGCCATAGCGCCAGCTTGTCTGCCCCGAGTTGCGGCTTTGCACACAAAAACCCGGTTCCGCGTGTATTGTGCTCGCATATCCGCCGAAGCATTGCCGGGAGGATACTCGCGCGAAGGAGAATTGTTCAGGCTTGTCGTACCGAAGCAAAGCTCTCGCCCGCGCAAAGGCCCTACACCGTTGAACCAGGACCAATCCCTTTCCTCAACCTGCCGCTTCTTTCCTGGAGCTCAGGCAGCGAGAAATGGCAGGAAAGACAAACAATCCCTTATGCCGCGGAAAAATTTCCGCACTAAGACCCAGGACGTCATCCGGCTTGGATTCCGCGCGGAGTCATTTTCCTTCGGTGTCGCAACAAGCTACTCACCCCGGTTAAAGTTGTCAAGAGAAAAAGGATTTACTCGAATAACTACAAGCCGCGAACTAATCCTTTCTCACATTTCCCGCGGAGAGAATTCGACTAACAAAGTCTTTGAAAAGCTGAGGCTTACTTTCGCTGGTGTGAGCGAGCCAAACGGCTTGAGCGGGTGCCGCCGCGGACTCGCGACTTAGACTTCAAGCGAGATGCGCTGCCACGACATTCTCCGCGGGACTCCCGATAAAAGGATGTGACTAAGATCACCCAGGACGGGGGCTGGCGTATGTTTAGATCTCGACTTGTCCCGGCACTTACGATCGACGCGAGGCCGGGGGTAAGTGGCAGGAGTAAGTTGGATGACCTTGCCTGTTCCGGTGCGACTTGATCGGCTGCACGCTAAGTAAACAGGCAAAGTATTGGCAAAGGAATTGTCATTGTGTTCGTGTTTGGGTATGGCGGATATTAAGCGAAAGCTGGGGAAACCCTGAAGTGAAGCGATTTTTCTCTTGCCAAGTGCACTTTCTTTGTGGCCTTATAGGTGCGCCGGAAAAAGATGGTAATTCGACAACGGGCTTCCTGGCTGTCCAGAAAGGCCGAAAGTCGGAATCAAGTGTGCGGCAACGAAAAGACGTCTGTAGTCCGTTGGGAAGTTTAAACTTCGGATATCTCCCGGCAGGCGCTTCCGCAGACGAGGGAGAAGATGCAAGCGCATGAGAAAGACTGGCGTGGGGATGGCGCCATAGGCCGGGACGCAAAAGCACTCTTGACAACTGATGGGCCGAAGGCTCAAAATTTCGCCTCGACATTCATAAATCCTGGAACTGCGCGTGAATTATTGGCGGGGTATTGTCGTGCGCGTCCGCTCAGGCGGCGAATGTCGCAGACGCAAACAAATGTCAGGCACTTTCGGAGTGGGTCTCATTTTAAGTAGATTCCAGGATTTTCGCGGCATGTTGGCGGCGCGAAGCCTGAAAGTCCAGAGCCAGAGATACGGAACTTCCGGAAATGCGATAGCCGACGGGGGAGGACGACAATGAAGTTCTTTTCGGGGAGCAGGCCAATCGCCTCGCTGCTGGTGGTGCTGGCGGCAGCGTTGGGTATGACGCAAATGTCCCTCTATGGGCAGGCGACGGGCAATGTCACCGGCATCGTCGCGGACGCCACGGGGGCAGTGATCCCAACCGCGAGCGTGACCCTGACCAACCTGCAGACCGGAGTTCAGCGCACCACCCAATGCAACGGCGATGGTGCGTTCGCTTTTGCAGGCATCACCCCCGGCACGGAATACAAGATCGGAGTCTCCGCGTCTGGTTTTGAGCCCTGGGAATCGCAGCCGTTTGCCGTGCGTGCCGGCGATTACCTGAGCAAGACAGACATTCGCCTGAAAGTAGGCGCGGCCACGGCGGCAGTAACCGTGGAAGCGCAGATTGACAGCAATCTGGCCGCGCTCGACACCGGCGAGCGCAGCGATGTAATTACCGCCAAAGACCTGAATACTCTCACGCTGGTTGGCCGCGACGTCTCGGAACTGGTGCGCATGCTCCCCGGATACGCCATGAGCACGGGTGACCAGGGATTGTTCAACCGACCGGGCTATAACGCCGCAGTGGTAGGTCTGAGCGGCGACGTAGGCGCGTTTTCGGCCAATGGCGCGGGCGTCACCGGTATCGCGACAGTCACTGACGGAGTTTCGTTGACTGACATCGCGACCAATTCCGGAAGCGTGCAGACGGTCAACGTCGAGATGGTCCAGGAGGTCAAAGCCAATAGCTCCTCGTATGGCGCTGCGACGGCTAAAGGCCCCGCGGTAATCAGCGCCGAGAGCAAAACCGGCGGCAAGGTATTTCATGGCGAAGGTTACCTGGTGGCCAGAAACCAGGACCTGAACTCCAACGACTGGTACGACAATTTCCTGCGCCAGTCACGTCCCCAGGGGCAGTATTTATATCCCGGTGCGCAGATCGGCGGCCCTCTGCTTCTGCCATTCACTGACTTCAATCGCGGCCGCAACAGGTTGTTCTTCTTTGCCGGCTACGAATACGACTACCAGAGCTTTGAGGCGCACCAGCAGGCGATATCTGCCTGGGTGCCGACTATGGCGGAACGGCAAGGGGACTTCAGCGCCGCCTCACTCGACGCGGAGTTATGCGGGGCCCGGCCCGACGGCCTGCAGAATCCCAATGCCATTCAGCCCATGTGCAACGTCGACAGCTATCTTCCCAACGGCACGGTGGTGAACAACAACAATGCCCAGCCTTATGCCAATGCCGCCGGCGTGGCGCTGTTGAACTGGTTGCCGAAGCCCAACGCGGATCCATTCACAAATCCCTTCGGCTACAACTACATTGAGCAACTGATTCAGCATCAGAATGTGACCCAGTTCAAGGGCACTCTCGAGTATGACGTCAACGACACGAACAAGCTGTTCTTCGTTTACGGGTTGCAGAGAGAGATTGATGAAGATCCTGTGGCGTTCGGATCATTCCCAAATGGATCTGTTCCTTATCCCGGTAATGTCACTTCCGGCGATATTTCGAACGTGCTTTCCGGCCGCTACAACCACTTCTTCGGCTCCAGCGTCAGCAACGAATTTATCGCCGCCATGTCGTTCGTGAGCTTGCCCGGTAAATTGGGCAATCCCGCGGCCATCGATCGCTTCAATATCGGTTTCAACTATCTCGGCATGTACAAAAATGGCGGGGACTTCAGCATACCCGCCATCACCGGGTTTAATGGCGTGGGCTATCCAAATCTGCAAATGACGGGGGGCTTCTATAACAACCGTATTAAAAACAAGAAGGTCGACCCCATTCTTCAGGACAACCTGAGCTGGCAATTGAAAAATCATTTTCTCCAGTTTGGAGCTTATTGGGAGACAGGAACTTTCAACGCGACCGCGATCAACACCTATCCTCAGGGCGAGTATTCCTTCAATCCGGGTAACGGCTATTTCGAATACGCTCAGAAGCCATTTCAGTCCGCGCAATTTGTAAGTTGCCGCAATCCCAGCACCGAGGGGACGCTGCGCAATTCGGGCTCGAATTATCTGGGAAGCTGCTTCAATCCCACAGCCATGATGTACGAAGGATATGCGGATTCCTTTACCCAGACCAATTTCACGCCCATCGTGGACATGCGCTATATGACCATGGCCGGGTTCATCAACGATTCGTGGAAGGTAAGGCCGAACCTGACCGTCATCGCCGGTGCTCGCATCGAGCATCTAGGGCCGTGGACGGACAAGAAAAACAACGGCCTCGCAGTATTCTCCGACAGCCTGTACAAGCAGCAATGCGGAAACGGCTATACCAACGTCTGCTCCAGCCTGAACATGCCGGGCATCACCTGGTCCTCGCTGAAGTCCGGCGTGTCCAACTCCGTCAATGCGCCTTCCACGATTTATTTCACGCCCCGCGTGGGCGCTTCGTGGAACCTCCGGGGCAACAACATGACGGTGCTCCGCGGAGGCTGGGGCATCTATCGCAATGAGGAGCAGTTCAATCCCTATGCCCTGGCCGCGGCCACGGCCCAGGGATTCAAGACCAGCTATCTGTCGGGAACGCTCAGCTACGACATTGTCGATAACTCCTCGCCACAGAATCCGCCGGATTTCAGCGTTTACACGCTCGATCCCAGCGACACCAACCGGCCCATTTACTACCAGTACAATTTTGGCGTCGATCAGGCGATCAACTGGCGCTGGCTGCGGTCGCACTTGGCGGTTGCGTACGTGGGCAGCCATAACATCCAACTGGGGTCCTACAACAACAGCAGCTATAACAGCGCATCGGATATCAACATCATCTGTGGTATCGATCCAAACTGCGTAAAGAATGGTCCCAAGAACAACAACCCGGCTATGGCCGCTTCCGCGTTGCCGGACAGTATGCTCGGACTGCAGCCGCCTTATTCCGTTTGCGGTTATCAGAGTGGAGCGCTCTGCAACGTCCAGGGAGTCGGCTCCGGCATCGGCAGCTTCGACACCGCGGAAGTGGATTATTACAGGCCCTACCCGTTCTACCAGCACGTTTACCGGCTAAAACACAATTTCTACTCGAATTACAACAGCGTGCAGGGGGATTGGGAAAAACAGGCTGGCATGGTGACATTCGGGGCAAATTACACCTTCGCCAAGAATCTCGCCACTGCTGCATCATGGAACAACAACCTCGTCGATCCGGTCAATCTGCGCAACGACTATAACCCGGTACCGTTCGACCGCTCGCAGGTCTTCAACATTCACTACCTGGTCAACCTGGGCCGCCGTTACAAGGGCGGAAGCAAAATTTTCTCTGAGATCTCCAACGACTGGCAGGTTTCGGGAATTTCGCAAGTGATGAGCGGGTATCCGCTGGCCTCGCAAAACGGACAGAATTTTGGCTTCGGCTATGGTTCCGTATTGCCGGTTCAGGTGACTTACGTGAGCCAGACCGATCCGCAGACGCAAACCACTTGCGAGGCGCAATACGGCATCAAGCCGGATTCAAATGGCAACACGTTCTGCGTGCTGGGGATGAACCCCACAGTGTGGCTGGGCACGCCGGACGTGCAGCTGATGCCGACCTTGGCAGGGAACCCGAAGTCAGGATTGAAGAAAAACCAGTTTCTTAATCCCACCGCTTTAGGCCTTCCCCAGCCTGGCACCCAGGGCTCCTATAGGATGCCCTACATTCATTCTCCGGCATACCTGGACCACGACGTGACGTTGCTCAAGAATTTTGCGCTTCATGGTGAAGGCCGAAACCTGCAGTTGCGCATTGCGGCATTCAACGTCTTCAACCATCCGTTGGTTTCGTACAACCAGCAGAACACGAATAACCTAAGCCTCGCGTTCCAGAATGCAACGGTGGGAAAGGCATTGACGGAGAACGTGCTCACCTATCCGAATTTTGGTGTAGCCGACATTAAGGTCGGAAACCGGCTGGTGGAAATGGAAGCAAAGTTCTCGTTTTAGCAGAATTCCGCCGGGCGATAGCAACAGCCCGGCTTTGACCCCCTGCCGCTCGGCTTTGCTTCCTGGCAGGGATATTGGGAAAAAGGGACGAATCCCGCAGGACTCTGGAATCCGGCAGGTGAAACGTCCTGAAGCAAGTTTTTTGTAGGGGAGTGCCTGGGAGGAAAAGTATGGCTGTCGATTCTGCTCTTATGTTTCGGAGGTTTGCACATATCGGGCGCCTGGTTGGGATGGCTGGCCTCCTGACCGGCGCGGCAGCCCTGGCCCAGTTGCCGATCAAGGCGCCGGCGCCGGTTAGTGCCGGTTCAATTATTCCGTTCCACCATGGCGCTACGGGCCAATGGGGCCAGGTCTACTCGATGAGGATCGCACCCAACGGCAACATTCTCTTCCTTGACTCCGCACTGAGCGAGATATTTCAGCTCGCGCCAGGCGCTTCGACGCCGACGCTGGTCGTAGGACCCGCGGACAAGAACTCCGACTGCTCAGACCTTGAAGCTTCCGGGACCTACTGGAACGCGGCGATTGCCTTCGATCAATGGAGCAATCTCTACGTCACGGATCGCTATGGCAGTGCCGTACAATTCTGCCGGGTTCCCTACAACGCCAGCACGGGGACCTGGAAGTTCAGCAGCGCGGATATCTGGAACAACGTCAAGTACAACAACCAGAATGTTCCTCCGCAGGATATGACGGTAGGTGATGATGGCACTTTCTACGTCAGCACCTCCAGCACCAGTTCGATCTATAAATTCAACGTCGACCAAAGCGGCAACGTCACTAATGTGACCCCGTTGGCCACTGGCCTGCAAACGACGGTGACGACTGTTGCCGTCGACCATGCCGGAAACGTGTTTTTCCTGGAGAATATCTACGGAACCACGCCGGGAACACGCGTCAACGGCATCCGCGAAATCCCCGTTACGGCAACTTCGCCGATCACCGGCACTGGAGACGGAACGGCGGAGACCCAGAACACGATCAGCATCACTCCTCCCGGCGCGGGCTGGAATGGAATCACGGGGATCACCTTCGACGCCGCGGGCAACCTGTACTTCACCAGCATTGACAACACCAACTACGGCGGGAATGTCGCCGGCATTTTCATGATTCCCAACGAGGGCACGCCGACGAAGCCGAACCTGGTATGGGCGGACACGGTGATGGTCTCGCCAGTTTATGCCGGTCACCCGGCGATGATCGATCCGCGGGGCTACATCTGGATCGCCACCGGAGGCAGCGGTAACTGGGCGCCGCACGGGACTGCCAGCCGCACCTGCACTGCCAGCCAGGCCGCGGCCGACGACCCCACGTGCTCCTGTGATACCACCGACTCGACCACCATTAACGCCACCTGTACGCGTTCCACCATCGTGCTGTGGAAACCGGGTGCCGGCAGCATTGGTACGTCACCGGTGGGTACGGCGGGCACCACGCAAGCTGTCTATTACAGCTTCAGCCAGCCCACCACATTTTCCAGCATCGGCATTGCGAACCCAGGCGCCAGCAACTTTACCCTTACGACAAATCCCAATCCGGATCCAGCCACTACTCCCCCGGTTCAGCCGTGTACAGCGGACACGAATTATCCAGCCTTCAGTCCAGTTGAAACCACCAACAATCAGTACAGCTGGTGCACGGCGTATCTCCAACTGAATACGAAAACTGCGGGAAACGTGGAAGGCGAGCTGCAGTTGCTCGACAGTAGCGGCAACGTTATTGATGGAAGCAATCTCTATTTGACCGGCATCGCCCAGGGATCAGCCGTCTCGGTTCTCGGTTCGGTTGCTTCACAATCGCTCGGGTCCGGATTGAGCACTCCCAAGCAAGTGGCGGCCGATCCATCCGGCAATACTTATGTGGCAGACTCTGGTCTGAAAGCCGTCGAGATGTTTTCCGCCGGCAGCACCACCGGCAAGGCGCTTGGCAGCGGCTTGACCGCGCCCACTGGCGTGGCGGTGGATGGTGCGGGGAACGTCTACATCGGCGACACCGGCAAAGTCATCGAAATTCCGGTAATCAACGGCGCATTGGCCACATCACAGCAGACGACGCTCGCCACCGGCCTGGGCAGCAACCTCAACCTGGCCGCCGATCAAGCTGGCGACGTCTTCGTGGCAGATAAAGACAACAAGCAGATTGTTGAGATACCCAATCCGCACACCGTGCTTCTGCTTGCCGGCCGGCCCGCACTCAAGCTGGCCACAGGCGCAAACTTCACCGGACCGTCCGCAGTCGCCACAGACAACTCCGGCAACCTGTGGGTGGCCGACGGGGCCAATCTGTGGCAAATCTCCATGCCTTTCGGTGGCACGACCGAAGTCACCAGCACCCTTCAGGCCCCGATAACCGGTCTGGCTGTTGACCCTTCCGGCTCCGTACTGGTGGCCGGCGCCAACGGCTTGATCTGGATTCCTTACCAGACCTCTGCAACCTCAGCAGGTCTGAACGTGAATGGCCAGGTGCAAGTGACCTCCGGGCTCGGCGCAAACCATGACGGCTTGCCCATCGGCGTGGCGCTGGACGCCGCGAACGACATCTATGTGACCTACGCCTCGAGTTCGACCGTGGGCTTGGCGCAACTGGGCATTGGCGGATCACTCAACTTCGACGAATTCGGTGAAGTCAATCCCAATGTGCCCTTCGAAGTCGACGCGCAACTCTTCAATGTGGGCAATGTCCCGCTCAACGTCGGCGCCTTATCGGGGGACACGATCACCGGCCCCGGCGCGAGCGTATTCTCCGTCGGAGCCGCAACGCTCAATTCCCCTTCCTGCGATCCTACTTCCAGCACGCAGCCGGGGAACTCGTGTTACCTGGGACTGAACATTCAGGATCCCACCGCTGAACAGACCAGCGCTTCGGTTGCGGTTCTGACCGATGCCGCCAATGCCACCGCCGGCGTGAATATCGCTATGGCGGCGAACGTCATTCAAGATCCACGTCCCGCCTCTGCCGTCGTCGTCACCGTCACCCCAAACTCGAGTGGTACCGGCTGCGCGGGCTCCACTTATCCCGGCTGCGTGACCGTCACGGTGAACGTCACTTCGACCGCAGCCACGCCGCAAGGCTCAGTGATTCTCTCGGTCCCGGGCAGCGGCACGTCGCAGGCCAAGCAGACGCAGAATCTCGACAGCAATGGCTCAGCTTCCTTCACTCTCAGTGCGCTCATCGGCGGTACATACAATGTGAACGCGGTGTACACCGGTTTCGGCACCGGAGGCACTACCCAGGACACGTGCTCACCGGCAGGATCGGCATGTTTTGCAGGCAGCGCCAGCAAGACTACCTTCACCATCAATCCCGCCACGCCGGCTTTCGCCGTCGGACCGCCGGGGACCCAGGGCTGCATGAGTTACACCGCCTCAGGCTGCACGCCGGACCCGAACAAAGTAACGGTCTGGGCCGGCAACACTTACTTGCAACTGGCTAAAGGCGCGATCATTACCGCGACAGTGACTTCCAAGGTCGGCACGCCTACCGGCTCGGTGAGTTTCCTTGTCAATGGAAAGCCAGCCGATCCCACGCAGCCCCAGGACCAGCTCGATTCCAACGGCATCGCTTATTTTTCGACCACCAACCTGCCACTCGGTCCTAATGGCACTCCCGGTGTCTACAACATCACCGCGGTCTACAACGGCGACGTGAATTACGCCAGCCAGAGCATCACTCTGCCGTCGTTCGAGGTGATTGTGCCCAGCGTGCAGATCACCTCCACTCCGGCGACGGTCTCCACCAAGGCGGGATCTCCCGTTCAGGCCACACTTACGCTCATGCCCCTGGTGGGATACAGCAACAATGTGGCCTTAAAGTGCATGACGGCGAGCTTACCGCAGTACTCCGAGTGTACGTTCGCCTATCCCAATTCGGGATCAGGCAATATCAGCGTCGGCAGCTACACCCCGTCAACGATAGTCGTAACCATCAGCACCAACGTGCCGGTGAACGGCGGGACAACGGCTTCGCTATCGCGCGCAGCTTCATGGTCGCTGGCTGGGCTCTTTGGCCTCGGCCTGTTCGGTCTCATTGCGGGCCGCAGGAGACTCAACCGGTACATGATGCTGGTCTGTCTCGGCGTAATGCTCAGCGGCGTGCTCGGTGGGGTTTCCGCCTGCACCAACGCGGGATACTCGACGCCGCCGCCGGCGCCCAAGGTGAGTACGCCCGGCGGTACCTACAACGTGCAGGTCATCACCTACAGCCAGTCGTCCCTGGTGCAGACTTCTTTGGCCACACCGCTGTTTACGTTGCCCGTGACCGTGCAGTAGCGCAGGACTGGAGAAGAACGATACTCGGCTTTCCGCGAGCCTGAGGCGGCTCGAGAAAAGCGAAAAACGAAACGAGAAGCCTCGATCCGCAGCGGGAACAATGCTGCCGTGCGGAAGATCGAAACGAGCTTTGGGGAGGATTACGATGGCCGCCACTTTGTTTGCCAATCTGCGCCGGATTGCCGGCTTCGCATCGTTGCCGCTGCTGTTGGCACTATGTTTCGCCGGAGAGGCCGCGGGGCAGAGCACAGTGCCGCTGGTGGTTGCGAGCGCGCCTTCCGGGATGAACCATCCCACTGGATGGGGCTGGATCTGGGACACCGCCATCGACGCGCAGGGCGACTGGCTGGTTGTGGATTACTCCAACGGAGGGCTGTATGAGTTTCCCGCGGGCGGCGGACCAATGATAACGCTGGCCGTTCCCAAGACCATGGGCTCATACCAGAATCCGGGCATCGCCATCGATCTGAACAACAACCTCTACATCGGGGGCAATTGGAACAACTGCCTGCTTCAGTTTCCGTACGATCCGGCGTCAAAAACCTGGCCCGGTCTCGCGACCCTGAATAGTAGTACGAATCTTTCCTCGGGTTGCGCTGCACCTTACAATTTCGCGCAGTACGGCCTCTTTCCCTCCAACTGGAATGGCGATAACTGGGGATTTCAGCCCTGGGGACTTGCGGTCGACAAGAACAACACCTTGTGGATCGCCAATCAAGTCGCCGGGAACTGGACTTTCACCATGGGGATCAATGGAACCTCACCTGGCCCCAGAATTCAGACCATCTACAAGATGACCACTCGCGCCAACTCGGTGGCCGTGGACCCGTGGTTGAACTCCTACTACGTAGAGGATGCGAGTTCAAGCACAGGTGAATTCAATGGTAAAACCATGCGTGGCGTGCTCGAGCTCACTGCGGCGCAATACCAGAACGCGGTCAATTCCCCACCGGCAACAGGAGGAGCGGCGAGCGATGCGGCACTTACAAACGTCGCTCCCGCAGTTATGACGAGTTCGGCCGGGATCGCTTCGGACCCAGCGGGCAATCTCTACGCCTCTGACTCGAACGCAGGCGTCTTTCTGATTCCCAATCCATCCGGAACACCCGATACCGCGGGGGCCTTCGCGCTCACAACCATGCCGGGAACAGGAGCGGTAGCGGTCGACTCCGCTCGCCACATCATGTATGTGCCCACATCGGCCAAGCAATCCAACGGCCAGGCGGACGTCGCCATGGTCAACTTCGCGTACGCCGAATTGGGTACGTCTCCCGTGGGGAAGGCGGCATCCACGGCCATGCCCGTGAGCTTCGCCTTCAATGGCAGCGTTACGCCGGGCAGTTTTGTCGTCCTCCAGGCAGGCAAAGCCAAGCCCGATTTCACCCTCACCGATGGTACGTGCACCGCGGGCACATCCTATGCGGCAAACTCCAGTTGCACGGAGACCGTCAGCTTTACTCCGAGCGTGGTTGGCAGCGTCTCAGCCAAATTGTTGATGCTCGATGCCAACAACAATGCCCTCTCCTCAATCACGCTTCATGGCACCGGCATGGGCGCCAGCGCTCAGGTCTCTCCTGGCGTGGAGTCCACAGTGGGCAGCGGCCTCAAAACACCGAGCCAGGTTACGGTAGACGCCGCAGGCAATCTCTACGTCGCGGACCCCGGCCAGGGCGCGGTCCTCATGTATCCGGCAGGATCTTCCACGTCCACGAGCATCGGCACTGGGTTGTCCTCGCCCACGGGCGTTGCCGTCGATGGCGCGGGTGATGTTTTCATCGCCGACAACGGCAATGTCTACGAAATACCCTTTGGACCGTCAGGCCTGAACACATCAGGACAGGTGACTCTGGTCAACGGTCTAGGAAGTAACCTGAGCCTCGCAGCAGACAGCCTGGGAAATCTCTATGTCGCCGACCCGGACAACAACCGGGTGGTGAAAATCAGTTTCGTGGGTGGCGCCGGGCCAGGTATCTTGAGTCAATCGGTAGTCAATCTTACTAGTGGGTTCACGGCCCCATCCGCGGTGGCGGTAGACTCGAACAACAATCTCTACGTGGTTGACGGCGCCAATCTGATGGAAGTGGCCGGTGGCATCGGTGCTCCTGCCACTCTGTTAAATAACCTTAGCGGTGCTACCGGCCTCGCCGTCGATCCTTCCGGCGCCGTCTACATCACCAGCGGCAGCGCCACAGAGAGGATTCCGTTTGTCAGCGGTGCTTTGGCGTCCGGCAGCGCCACCACCATCGCAGCCGATGTGAGCGGCGCCACCTCGGTCGCGCTCGATAGCAAGGGCGACATCTACGTGGCTCCCTCGGCGGGAGGCGCCATCACCATGGTGAACACCAACGGCACGCTCACCCTGCCTACACCTGCTGATCTCACCTCTTCTACCGACGCAGTCTTCGTAATCACCAATAGTGGAAACGCACCGCTGAGCATCACGAGCTACACAAACAGCAACGCTGTCGACTTTACTGTTGCAGACACCGCCAGCGGCGGTTGTGTCTCCGGCAGCCCGGTTGCAGCCAGCGGCTCCTGCACCGTGGACGTCACCTTCAATCCCGGAGCCGGTGAGCAGGGCGCGCTTACCAGCCAGGTTGGGCTGGTGAGCAACGCGTTCAACACGCCGGTCACCGTCACCGTCAGCGGAGTGGGCTTGACCCTGGCCAACTCCGCAACCGCTGGTACTCCCGGCGCCGCACCGGAAGTGGTCAATACGCCTGTCTCAGCCGCAGTCAGTCCGAAGAGTGGAACCGGAGCCGTACCGACGGGCACTGTGACCGTCACTTACGAGTCCTGGACCGTAACAGGTTCAGTGCCGACCGTTAAGCCGATTTCTGCCAGCGTGACTGCGACTCTGGTCAACGGCAAGGCAAGCTTCACCCTGGCGCCGGTCCTCGCCGGAGCGCAAAGCATCGTCGTCAATTATAGCGGTGACAGAGTCTACGGCCGATCGACCACGACGATGGCCATGAACATTGCCAAATCGCAGATCACCGGCCTGACAATCACGGATGCGAATGCGCCGTCCTATCTGCCCTTCGTGCTCGAATCAGGCTCCGTCTCCGGTTCCATTCCATACGACGGGTCGCAGAGTTACTGGCAATACGGCATGCCGGTGAAGGTCAACACGCCCGCGGGCATTCCCACCGGCACGCTGACCTTCATGGATGATTCTTCAACATGCCCGCCAGGCACCTCCGCGACCGGCCAGGGCGCGGCGATTTGTGCTCTCGTGAATTACAAAGGCCAGGCTTGCCCCACAGCAGGAAACGCTGCCGTGGTGAACATCGCCAATGACGGGACTTCGCCTACAGGCGCGGCAGCTTCTCCAGCCTTTGCCACCGGCTGCCTTCAGATGCCGCAGAACACGACCTACACCCCGGTGGTCTCTACCCACTGGATTACCCCGGTCTATAGCGGCGATGTCAACTTCATGGGCTTCACCGGGCCCCAGGGCACGCTCTTCCAGGCGCTGCGCAGCCCCGAAGTCCTAATCACCTCTTCTCCGTCCTCGCTGACCGTGCAGAAGGGATCGTCCGTCAGCGCGAATCTTACCATCACCTCGCTGCTCGGCTACGGGTACGCAGGCAAGGGTGGCCAGCTGAACGACTACAATTTCCCCATCTCGCTGGCGTGCAGCAACCTGCCGCCGCATTCGGTGTGTACCTTCAGCTATCCTGCCACGGTTAGCCCGGCGCAGCCCAGCGCGCCCAACTCGGTGCAGATTCCCTGCACCGGTACCACTGCTGCCGCGGCCAATTGCGCGCAAGGCCAGGTGCAGATTACCGTCAACACCAACGTCACTGTCGGCACCACCACCAGTTCCAATGCCGCCGTCGCATCGGTCACGCTCGCTTCGCTCTTCGGCTTCGGCATGATCGGCCTGTTCATCCGACGCAAGTCGTTTGAGAAGAGCCGCCTGCTGCTGATGGGATTCATGGTGATTGTCGGATGCTCGCTGGCAATATGCGTCACCGCCTGCAACACCACAAATCTCAGTCCCAACGCGGTGCTCAGCACGCCGCCGGGCACCTATGCCGTCACCGTGACCGCGCAACAGGTGGGCTACCAGTGCGTGCCGCTTGCCGGACCTGGAGCGAACTGCACTACCACCAGTGGCGGTCCTGGCGTATCCGTCTACGGCAGCCAGAACCAGGTCTCCGTGCCGTTCTACATACCCGTCGCGGTGCAGTAAACTCTCGCAGCATCGTGAGTGTTACCGGCCCACATCGGCCTCTATCAACAGCCGATGTGGGTTTTGTTTTGCAGATATTCGATCGCGCAGCTCGACCTCGAAATACGCCGCGCGAATCGGTTCGCCGCAGTATCCTGCTTCCTATGTCGGCCAAGGAGGGAAACTACGGATGAGAAAACTCGCGCTTACCGCAACTGGCCTGCTCTTACTCATCTCTGCCTCCTCCCCACAGACGGTGAGAGATCAGGCTGTACCCCGCCTCTCCCGCCAGCACGGCGCCACGCAGATCGAAATCGCCGGAATCGATTCCATCTGGAAAAGACAATTCGTACACGGAAACTGGGTGGCGGGAAGAAACCTCAACGGCGACGATGAGAACCAGGGCCTCTATCTGCGCATGCCTTCCGGACAAATCACCATTCGAAGCGAGCGGCTATACACGTATCGTTAGCATGTGCTGGAGACGGTGTAATCGAATCTTTGATCTGCATCTCTATCGCAAAGACGTGCGGGTGAGAGAGAGTACCGCATTAGCATTCAGGGGTGATCGATATGTCCGATCTGATAATCGACAGTGAGTGTGTGCCATACTCTCTTCTGGAAAGATATTGAGGATACACGCGGAATCTCAATCTTTACCTGGGTTGGTCCGATACTCGTTATTGCGGGCAACGGAACCTCATCCGAGCCAGGGTCGTATTGAAACAGCAATGTCCTTCTGTGGATCACACTGGTGAACGCCGAGTCTCTTGGCTCTGAAACATAGATGCTGATGTATTCAGAATGACAATCGCATCTACCCAAGTGTTTATCACGAGAAGCTCCGCGCCATCCACATTCGGAATATCCATGACTGTCTCGGTGTATTCTCCGGCGGACGTGATCACCCGCTCGCAACTGTACACTTCGCCGAATAGAAGCACCGTGACAAGAACAAGCCAAATTGGATTCCGCGGCGAGAGGTTTTTCATCTTCGTACTGATTCTACGTTGCGATCGAATCAGAACGAGAAAGTCTCCTTTTCGCGGCCAAAGTTAGATATGGCAGCTCGCCTGCCCGCGCTTTTCCAGATACCGCTGGTGGTACTCTTCCGCGCGCCAGAACGTCTGCGCCGGCACCACCTGCGTCACGATCCTCTTTGGCTTATGACGCCCCTCGGCCGTAAGCTGTTCGATCTTCGCCCTCGCTGCCGCTTCCTGCTCCGGCGAGTGGTAGAAAATCACCGACCGGTACTGCGTGCCCCAGTCGGGACCCTGCCGGTTCATCGTGGTTGGATCGTGCAACGAAAAAAAGGCATCCAGCAGCCCCTCATATCCGATCTTCTCGGGGTCGAAGTCCAGCTCCACTACCTCCGCGTGCCCGGTCTGGTCGCTACAGACGTCGCGATAGGTGGGTCGGTCGAGAGTCCCTCCCTCATACCCCACCGCCGTTGCCGTCACACCGGGAAGGGCTGCGAACGCCGCCTCCACACCCCAGAAACATCCTGCTCCGAAAGTCGCCTTTTCAGTGCTCATAGCAATAGAGATGCGCCTCCAGCGTTCGTGGTCTCAGCTCCTTCACGCCTGCAGTCTACCGCATGCGCGGCCCCCTCGAACGTGGTCACCAGAGTCACGGCCATGCCTGCCTTTTTCGTAGACTTTTCACCTTTCCGCCATGCAGACTGGCAACATGCTCGGAAAACTCGCTCTCCTCCAGGTGGTGCTGGGGGTGGCGCTTCTCGGCGCACAGCAACCCGCGGCACCATCGCAACCTGGCCCTGCAACCGCGCCATCCAACAAACAGCTCTCCGCCGATGCCGAAAAGCTGACCGCCAAAGTCCTTTCGAGCTACTACCACCCCGACAATCTGCCCGGCCTTGCATGCGATGTGACTCCGGATTGGAAGGCGTTCTTCGCTTCTGCAAACGTCGCCGTGTCATCCGATCGCCTGCAGCAGTTACAGGCCATGAAAGTCCACGTCCGTGCCCTGCGCGATCAGACTCCGGAGCTCACTTTTCGCTGGAACCAACCGCGCCCCGCCAACGGCGGCCAGATTGAAACCTTATTGAAACAGATGGTTGGCGGCTTCTATCACATTTACTGGCCACTTTTCGCATCGCCGGCCATCAAGTACACCGCAGTAATCAGCAAAATCGAACCGCAGCCCGACGGAACCACCAAGGTCTACGAATCGGATCCCAACGCCTACGTCGTCATGACCGTGGACAAGCATGGAACTCCAACCCACTACACCATGCAGAGCCCGGCGATGAACGGTTCTGTCGACCCGCATTACACACCTACGCCCCATCCGGTCCGCGGCGATCGCCGCCGCATCACCAGCGTCGACGCCCTTCAGCAGGTCGGCACTTCAGCCACCCAGGTCCAGGTCACGGTGGATTACCAGCCTCTCGAAAGCTATTTCGTGCCCCAGCACGTCACCTATGCACTTACTGGCGCCTACACCATGACGATGGATTTTTCCGTCTGCTCGGTGGCAGAATCCGCAACTCCAGCTCGCTGACTGGAAGTCTTTCTAGCCGCGCCGCTTGCCGCCTGAGGGCCTCCCACCTGGCCGCGGCCCCGAGCGAAAGCCGCCCGGTTTGCGCCCTCCCTTGAACCGATTCGGTCCGCTTCCTCCGCGCTCGCCGCCAAACCCGCCAGATTTGCCCTTCGCGCTGAAACCACCCTGTCGGCGCTCGCCGCTGTACCCACCAGATTTCCCTTTCCCGCTGAACCCGCCGCGTCCACGGTCGCCGCCGAAGCCTTCAAATCTGCCCTTGTCTCCTGAGTTCGCCGCACCAAAACGGTCTCCGCTCCGGCCTGCCGCCGCTCGACCCTCCGCGCGGAACGGCCTCCCGCCACCGCCCGCTTCTCTGCGGAATGGTTTCTCGCCGCCCCTCGGCTCCCAGCGTTTTGGCGATTGGCTGTGGGAATCCTCGCGCCCTGAGTCGCCGCCCCGATCTCCGCGCCGGCTCTCGAATCTACCCCGCGTCTCCTCTTGCTTCGAAACCGGCCGTTCGCCGCCCGGCCTTGGTCGCCAGTCGCGTCGCGACCCGCGAAACTCCCGCTGCTGCCGCTCCTGCCCGCCGAACCGCCCTTGCTGCTTTCCGCCAGACTGTCCTTCGTCCAGCCGGCGGAAATCCTTCCCCCCAGCTCGCTCTTGGCCGGGCCCGCGAAAATCTCTGTTCCCGGACCGCTCCCCAGTGCGCTGACGAAAATCCGGCGCCGCGCCTCGTTCCGGCCCTCGCTGTTCACGCGGCTTATTGCTCCGCCCTCGCGGAGGCCGCCCGACGCCTCTCATCGCAGGCCGATCCTCCGCCGCCCGACCTGCGTCTTTGGGCAGCATCGCCTCAGTTTTCAGTCGCCGGGGCTTTAGTTTGCCTTCCGCAGCCTGCCGCAGTAGATCCACTTCCTCGATGCTCAGCTCGCGTATTTTCCCTGGCTCCACGTCCAGCACCAGCGGACCGTAGCCCACCCGGCGAATCTTCTCCACGTAGTGCCCAATTGCACTGAACATCTTGCGCAACTCGCGGTTCCGGCCTTCAGTCAGCACCACTTCGTACCACGGATTCTCGCCTTGCCGGATCTGCCGAATCTGCGCCGGCGCCGACCGCACCCTGCCTCCAGCGCCATACAGTCCTGATTCCGAGGGCCCCCCGCGCTCGATCATCACGCCCGTGCGCAGTCTTTCCAGCTCCTCCTCGTCCGGCTGTCCCGCCACTTTCACCAGGTAGGTCTTCTCCACGCCGGATGCCGCGCGCGTGAGCTCATTGGCCAGCGCGCCGTCGTTGGTCATCAGCAGCAGGCCCTCGCTCTGATAATCGAGCCGCCCGACAGGGTAAACCCGCTCGCCCAGCTTCTGCACGAACTCCATCACCGTGGGCCGCCCCTCAGGGTCGCTCACCGTGGTCACGTATCCCTTAGGCTTGTTCAGGACAAAATAACGATGCCGTTCCGCACCATGCAGCAATTTGCCGTCGACGCGGATGTGATCCCGCTTCGGGTCGGCCTTGGAACCAAGCGCCGTCACCACCTGACCATTCACCACCACCCGGCCGGCCACGATCATCTCTTCGGCGCGCCGGCGGCTGGCGATGCCGGCCTGTGAGAGTATCTTCTGCAGCCGCTCCAGTTTCGCGGGCGGAATGTCGGCGGAGTCCTCGCGTGCGCGATCCTTCGCCACCTTCTCGGCGACCTTCGCCGGTTCTGCGAATCCTTCCTCACCTTCCGGCTCGGATCTGCCTTCGTCCGTCTCCAGCGTGCCGTCGACCGCGTCTACGGCTACTCCGGCCCGATACGCCTCGGCTTCGCTCTCGGCATCAGTCTCCAGGTCTTCCCCGGTGTATGCCTGGGCTTCGCCGTCGCTCACATCGCCAATCGGATCCTCAAATGGCTGCCGCAGGCTCGGCTGCGCAGTTGTGGAGTCGGCAGGGCCGGCCGCGACAATCTGCTTTTTCGCAGAAGCTCGCTTCTTCGCCGCAGCTTTCGTTGCCGGAGCAGTTTCCTGGGTTTTCGCGTTGGTTCTCCGCGCCTTAGCGGTAGACGCCCGTTTCTTTATCTCGGGCTTCGTCTTCTCGGCTGAGGTCGCGGATTTCTTCGCCCGCGTCCTTTTCGGCTTCTCTGCTGCTGCGGCTTCGGACGCTTCCGCAGACGACTCGGAGTTCAATTCATCATTCTTCATTGGGGACCTGCTGGGATTGTGCCGTTTCGGCTGCTCCAGGCCCATTCACGCTCCGGGATGCAGAACCATTCTCCGCGTTCGCATCTCCGTTTTCCGCGACCGCCTCACTGAGATTCGATGCCGGAAGGTTCGCCTCAGGCTCTTCGCTTGCCGTCTCATCCAGTTCCGGGCCCTGCTCTGCGCCGCCTTCCGTCTCTTCCGCCAGCGCTTCTTGCTCTTCGAGTTCGCTCGCCGCCAGCTTCTCGAACTCCTCCATTGACGGCAACTCGGAAATATCCTTCAGCCCGAAGCGCAGCAGAAACTCCCTCGTGGTTTTGTAGAGGATTGGCCGCCCAACTACCTGCTTGCGCCCCGCCGTGGCAATCAGCTTCCGGCTCAACAGCGAACCGAAGACGCCCGACGAATCCACCCCACGAATCTCATTCACCTCGGGCGCCGTCACCGGCTGCTTGTACGCAATCACCGCCAGCGTCTCCAGCGCCGGCAACGAGAGTTTCAGCGCCGGCTTCAGGCTCTTCACAAATCCGCGCACAGCGTCATGGCATTCGGGTTTCGTGGCCATGCGATAGCCGCCCGCCACCTCGCGAATCTCGATCCCGCGATCGTCGGCCGCGTACTCCGCAATCAATCCGTCGAGAATTGTCCTCAACACATTGCGCACATCGCGGTCGCGCTGCCGGGCCTCGCGCTTCAGCTCCGATTCCGCATCTACGGGTGCCTGGGATGCAGCAGCTTCCGCATTTTCCGCCGCCGGCTCCGCCGCGGCAACACTTGGCTCAGCCTTGGGCTCTCCGCCGGTCTCTGTGCCAGTCGAATTGCCTTTTGCCCCAGCTTCACCTTCGGTCCCGGCAGCGTCTGTCGCAGCATCGCCAACTTTTCCGCCCTGAATCTCATCCGGTACCCGCACCAACTCGGGCTCCGCCTCGTTTCCTTCCGCCTCGAGGTAGTTGAACGTGCTTTCTACCAACGGCAGAGTCTCGCCGCCGGGCGAAGCGGCCTCCGCCTGGGCCGCAGCCGCGGCATCCTGCTCGGCTTTCCACTCCAGCGCGTCCGCGGTAAACAATAATGCGAGCTGAGCCATCGTAACCGGCTCCTCAGCGGCATAAATAACGGCTTCCAACTTGGCTTTAAGGCTCATTCTTCCCGAAATGGCGCCGCGTCGAATGGAGAAAGGCGCCTCCAGTATGGTACCGGAAGCAGGTGCAGAGCCGCCTGTGTAATAAGTGGCGCAAACCCAGCACGTTGTTTGGAATCTTAGCTCGACCCCGTATACCACCAACTGACTTACAGACCGCACTGCAGCGGCGCGGCGCTATGCAATGCAGCGGAACAGGCAATACAGCAGCCCCGAAAGCAGCGCCGCCGCCGGCAGCGTCAATATCCATCCCGCAGCGATATTCCGCACTGTCGAGAGATGCAGGCCGTTGCCGTTGGCCGCCATGGTTCCCGCCACGCCTGAACTCAGAATGTGGGTGGTCGAAACCGGCAGCCCCCACGCATCCGCGGCAAAGATCGTCCCCATCGCCACGAGCTCCGCGCTTGCGCCCTGCGCATAGCTCAGGTGCTGCTTGCCAATACGCTCGCCGACTGTGATCACGATCCGTTTCCAGCCCACCATTGTGCCCAGGCCCAGCGCCAGCGCCACCGCAACCTTTACCCAGTCGGGGATGAACTTCGTCGACGTGTCCAGCAGGCTTTCGTAGCTCTTTAGCGCCTCGGCCTCCTGCGTGGTGAATGCGATTTTGTGGCTCTTCGTTATCATCTGAAGCGTTTCGCCAGCCACATACATATCGTTGCGCAATTGCGTCTGATCCTGCTCCGGAATGGCCTGGAACGACCTGTGGGTCGCGACTTCGCCGCCCACTTCGTTCACGAGGTCTCGCACCGCAAGCAGCGTCTCCGGCCGCATCTCTCCGCTGCGGATGTATCGCACCGCTTCGGCGCGCGCGCCCGCATCCAGCACACTTGCCGGTGCAACATGTGCATCGAGCGCCCTTCCCGCCTGCTGCGATGCCACAACAAACGCCTGCGCATCCGCCGGGCTCAATGCGTGGTTCAGTGCGTACGCTGTGGGGAACGTGCCGATAAGAATCAGCACGATCAGCCCCATTCCCTTCTGTCCGTCGTTCGATCCGTGACAGAAGCTCACCCCCGTGCAAGTTAGCACCAGCAGCAGCCGGATCGGCCACGGTGGCGGATCATCGGTTTTCGGCGCCTCGTAAAGCTCCCGCGCATGCACCAGCCGCTTCGAAACCCAGATCAGCAGCCCCGCACATACGAACCCGATCAGCGGAGAAACAAGCAGCACTTCCAGCACTTTCAGCGCCTGCGTCCAGTCCACCCCCGAGGCGCCGCTGCGCCAGTTCAGTAACTGGTTCGCCACGCCGACGCCAATGATCGATCCGACCATGGTGTGCGAGCTCGAAGCCGGCAGCCCGAACCACCACGTGCCCAGGTTCCACAGGATCGCCGCAATCAGCAGCGCAAATACCATGGCGTATCCGCCGCCTGAGCTCACCTTCAGAATCAACTCCACCGGCAGCAGCATCACCACCGCAAAAGCCACCGTGCCCGTCGAAGCCAGCACGCCCGCCAGGTTGCACAGCCCCGACCACACCACAGCCACATTCGGTTCCAGCGAGTGGGTATAGATCACCGTCGCCACAGCATTCGCCGTATCGTGGAATCCATTTACAAATTCGAATCCCAGCGCGATTAGCAGCGCCAGCCCCAACACCATAAACGGCCAAACGCCATGTGCGGGCGCGTTTTCCAGATCTCTGCTGATCTCGACCGCGATGTATCCCAGTCCGGCCACCAACGCCAGCACAAATAGCATCGCGCCGAAGCGGTTGCGCGGCCGCTGCATCTTGCGATCAAGAAAAGTGCTTTGCTTCGGAAGAGCCTGTGTAATCGTTGCCGTGCCGGCCATTCAGATTTCTCCTCGACGGCAGAAACGCGTTACGCCGCGCACAAGCGCGCGGCGGCTATCTTCAACACCGACGCTAAAATGGAAATGAAGGAGAGAGGGTGGAGTGCAGAACCAGGCGCAGACGTTCAAATCGACGTACATAAAACCCCGGCAACTACGCAAAAAGGCAGTTGTCTGTGCACGGGCCCGGGGAATAGCCAGCGCACGGATGATTTTACACGAATCCCCCTCCGCGCCGATGTGACAGCGCGGCTCACCGGTGGAAAACCGAGCTAAAACATCCTTTGTATCAGGGATTTACGGCTTAGATCCTGATTGGGGTCAGCTTCGTCGCCGGGAAATCCGGCCACGACACTCACCGCCAGTCATCCCGCGCCTGCGTCAGCCGCTCGTTTATTAGGGCCTCAAAGCCCTCGCCCTTCTTGATGAAGATCTCGCTGAAGTGCCGGTCCTGCCGCAGCAGAATCGCCTGTAGCCGTACTAACTCCAGCACTGCCAGAAACATGGCGATCAGCGCCCGCTCGGTATGTGTGTGCCGCAGCAGCCGCCGCAGCGCCACCGGCTTGTCTTCGAGGGTCAGCCGCCGTGTCAGAAATTCGATCATCTGCCCCACGGTCACCGTGTCTTCGCTCACGTTCAGCACGGGACGGCTGCGCGCCCGGTCCAGAATGTCCCGGAAAACCCGCACCAGATCCACTGTGTCCGCGGCAATCTCCGGTTCTGCCTCCACGTCGCCGCGAAACTCGCGCATTCCCGGATTCGTCCACGTCGCTGCCTCGAGCATCTGCTTCTCCTGCAGCATTTGCGCGGCATTCTTGAAACGCTCGTGTTCCAGCAGGCGCTCGACCAATTCGCGCCTCGGGTCATCGGGCGCCTCGTCAGGCCCCACCGGCGCGCGGGGCAGCAGCATCTTGCTCTTGATGTGGATCAGCAGCGCCGCGGTGTAGATAAACTCGCCGGCCACGTCCATGTCGCTGGCTTTCAGCCGGTTCACATAAGCCAGAAACTGCGCGGTGATCTTCGCAATAGGAATGTCGTAAATGTCGATGTCCTGCTTCCGGATCAAGTCCAGCAGCAGATCCAGCGGCCCGTCGTAAACCTGGCCCACGATCACGGAAAACGGCGAAGCATTGGCTTCGTCGCCGCGCGATTCAACCTTGATCGGATGCTTGCCCGCCGGCTTTTCTTCTGCCGCCGCTGGCGCAGGTGTGCTCGACTGCGCGGCAACATCGCGAGAAGCTTCCCCTTCCATTTCTGAATCGTCATGTGAAGGCGCGTTGGCTGGATCAATCATCATTCATGCCTATCTATTGCAGGGGCGCGTAGTTATTTTGCAGGGCGGTTATATCGTGGCTCGTATTCCCGGCAATGCTCAAACCAAAACAATTGCCTTCGCCTCTCACGATCTTCACACGAATTTTCTCGTCCTTCTTCAGAGATTTCTTCGCTGATGCGAAATCGGACGAGAACACCTTTTGTGGAATTAGGAAATCGAAAAGCATCCAGCCCTCCTTCCGCCAGCACAGCAGCGTCCAGACTTCATAAGTCCTGGCTGGAACCTCGAAACTCCACGTGTCAGGCGCTTCTATATCGCGCGACGTTGTTACAAAGACGCGCTTCTTCTTCGGTGAAAGAAACGGCTCCTCCAATTCTCGATCGAGCGACGCAAAAACGCGGTTACTTTCCCGAGAAAGGTGGATTTCTCGGGGAACCAAGTTGCTCCTCCAGTAGTCGCGGAGTTGCTTTGCTCGCATATCCGCAGGCAAATCCCACCAGGTGCGGTAGTCGCTAAGGTTGCGAAGATCTCGCCGCCCCTCATCCGGCTGCAGAAAATACCGTCGGACCGATCCCAGGTCACGCGAAATATCAAACGTCGACCGAACCGAAAGCATCGTTTCTTCCGCACGAGCCGCGGCCTTTAAGGACTGTTCCCGAAGCATTTCCCATGTCTCGTCGATTCGTCCTTCGAGGCGCGCGCGTTCGGAATGAATTGGGCCGGTGACAGCACCGACAAAATCTGCAGCTAGGCTCTTGCAAAACTCACATCGAATGGCGGCAGTTCTACATCCGTGCTGAGTCGAAGCGACGGTTTCAGGAGGACTGAAGACTTTGTGCATGTCACCGATGGGACAAAGATCCGGATTCCCCGGGTCCGTTTGCCGAATCCGCTGGCCATTCGTGGACATTTCCATGATCTTCTTCGCTACTACGGCCGGCGCCTCCGACATGCCAATGGTGTTTCCATAGCTCTTCGACATCTTGCGTCCATCGGTGCCTGGCAACTTCGGGTTAGGTGTTAGAAGAGCTTCCGGTTCCGGAAAAACAGAACTCTTGTACATCGAATTAAACCGGCGTGCAACTTCACGTGTGAGTTCAACATGGGCCACTTGGTCCTGGCCCACGGGGACGAAATGCGCCTGATAGATGAGGATATCCGCGGCTTGCAGCAGTGGATACCCGAGAAATCCATACGTGGACAAGTCTTTTCCTGTGATGTTTTCCTGCTGCTCCTTGTACGTTGGGACGCGTTCAAGCCAGCCCAGTGGTGTGATCATGCTGAACAGCAAGTGCAATTCCGAATGCTGCGGCACGTGGCTTTGTATGAAGATGGTTGCCCTTCGCGGATCAAGCCCCGCCG
Source organism: Occallatibacter sp. (assembly GCA_035935755.1). Taxonomy (GTDB): domain Bacteria; phylum Acidobacteriota; class Terriglobia; order Terriglobales; family Acidobacteriaceae; genus Telmatobacter. The sequence continues at coordinate 50,435 of DASYWU010000050.1, forward strand.
CTAGCCAATCCAATGCGACGTCGAGTGTGTTCAGCTTAACCCTGCTCGGATCGGCATAATCCGTGGTCAGCGCGTGCAGATCGGCGATGAAGAAGTAGCACTCGTAGTCGTCCTGCAGCTTCACCCAGTTGGCCAGCGCGCCCATGTAGTTGCCCAAATGCAGCTTGCCCGTGGGGCGCATGCCGCTTAATACGCGCGGCCGTGAAGCAGATTTCGCGGTGTCTGACATTCTCTCGTGTCGTTCCGGGATTTTCCTGAAGAAAGTGCAGCCCGGCCTTGAGCACGATGCGCACAACGGGGGCTCGTTCTATTGTAGCGGGAGCCGCGCTGGAACCGACCTATAGATGCAGCAGCCCTAGATAGATCAACCTAAGCGCCGGACGTAGCAGCGCCATCAGCACGTATCCGCCGACAAAAAACATCAGCACGTAGCTGATCCACAGAGGAATCCGATCGTAAGCCTGCATCGCATTGTACGGCAGAATATTGCGGAGAACATGGCTCCCGTCCAGCGGCGGAATGGGCAGCAGATTGAAGAACAGCAGCGACAGATTCACCAGGATGGCAAGCGAGCACATCAGCGCCACCGGCTGCGGCAACACCAGGCTGGGCGCGCCCAGCGCCACGCGGAATGACATGATCACCACCTGCCGGCCCTGGGGGAGAACCAGCGCCATTACAATCAGCACCAGAAACGCCACGATCACCAGGATCAGGTTCGATACCGGCCCGGCCAGCGTAGTCAGGTTGTCGTCGCGCCGGATCTTTTTGAAATTGCGCGTGATCACCGGCGTCGGCTTGGCCCAGCCAATCAGAACGCCGCTGAAGAGGGTGAATCCGAAGAAGGGCCCGAAAATGATGACCGCGGGAATGAGGAATGTGCCCACCGGATCCGCGTGATACATGGGATTCAGCGTGATCCGCCCCTGCATGCGCGCCGTCTGGTCGCCCAGCCGCGACGCCATCCACGCATGGGCGCATTCGTGGAAGCTCAGCGAAAACAACAGCAGCACAAACTCGAAGACCGCAATCAAAAAGGCGGTAGATTGCAAACGATTCTCCCCCGGGCCTGAAAGCTCAGGTTAGCACGCGGAGTTCCGACGCCTTATACCCTGTCCTCGGGAAAGTTACCCACCGCTTCGCCCTCGCGCACGTGTTGACCGGCGAGCACAATCGCGTGGCTCGCAATCTTCGCCCGGTCGCCGATTACCGTCCGCGTCAGCCGCACCTTCTCATAAGCCGCCGCGTCATGCGAGAGCGAAAAGACCCGCGAAAAAGACCCGATAATCGCCTGTTTGCCGATCGTGATTCCGCCGCGGTCGTTCAGCAGCGCGCGTTGCCTGATTGTCACCCCATCACCGATCGACAGGTTATATCCGTATGTCAGGTCCACACCGTGATAGATTTTCACGCCCGTTCCCAAATGCTCGAAAATGTGCCTTCCCAGCATGCACCGGAAGCGCAGCCCCAGCCAGTGATTCAGCCCGATCGGCGACCGGTCGAACATCTGCCAGAACCACAGCAACGGCTTGCGCCGGTTATACTTCTCGCGGTCGATTTCGGGATAATGCTGCGCCTCGAGGGTCACATTCTCCGGGTCCAGCGAGTACTCCAGCACCCGCCCCGGCAGCTCCGAGGTCAGCCCCACATTCGTTTTCCCCCCGCACGGCCGGCCCAGATAAAGCTGGTGAAGCTGGTCGCGCACAATCTCCGAGCGCCGCTCCGGCGAGCTGTGCCTTACAAATTCATCGTCGAGAAACTGTATCCACCGGCGGTAGACTTCCTCCGCTTCCGGCGTAGGGTGCGGCACAGTGGTCGCGGCTTCCTTGGTGGCGTCCATACCGATGGACAATACACCACCAGACCCGCCCCAATCGAGACCTGCGGCCGCATCTCTCGCCCACCGTTTATCCTGAAAGGTCCCTGGAAGGAAGACCATGCCCGAAGACGCCAGACCCTCAGCCGCAACACCCGCCGCACCAACCGCGCCCACAGCCACCATCGCCACCCTGGGCAAGTACGAAGGCCAGTCCGTCACCCTGCATGGATGGCTCTACAACCTGCGCGAATCGGGTAAGCTGCTCTTCCCCATATTTCGCGATGGCACCGGTACCGTGCAGGGCGTGGCCCACGTTAAAAGCGTTCCGCCCGCGGTCTTCGAGTCCCTCAAGAACCTCACCCAGGAATCCAGCGTCATCGTCACCGGCAAAGTCCGCGCCGATCAGCGCGCACCCGGCGGCTTCGAGCTCGACGTCCAGGATCTCCAGGTCCTCCAGCGCGTCCCCGAGTCCGATCCCTTCCCCATCACCCTCAAGGAGCACGGTGTCGACTTCCTCCAGGAGCGCCGCCACCTCTGGATCCGCACCCCGCGTCAGTCCGCCATCCTCCGCATCAGGGCCGAAATCATGCGCGCTGCCGCGGAGTACTTCGACATCAGCGGCTTCGTCCGCACCGACCCGCCTATCCTCACGCCCGCCGCCTGCGAAGGCACCTCCACGCTCTTCCCGGTAGACTACTTCGGCGACCTCGCCTACCTTACCCAATCCGGCCAGCTTTATGTCGAAGCCACAGCCCTCGCCCTGGGCAAGGTCTACAGCTTTGGCCCTACCTTCCGCGCGGAAAAATCCAAAACCCGCCGCCACCTCACCGAATTCTGGATGGTCGAGCCCGAAGTCGCCTTCATGGACCTCGACGGCCTCATGGATCTGGCCGAAAACTACATCTCCCACATCGTCCAGTCAGTCCTCAAAAATCGCGCCGCCGAGCTGGCGACCATCGGCCGCGACATCAGCAAGCTCACCCCGATAACTCCGCCCTTCCCCCGCCTCCGCTACGACCAGGCCGTGGAGATTCTTAACCAGGCCCACAAAAAAGGCGAGCTCGAGCAGCCCTTCCAGTACGGCAACGACTTCGGCTCGCCCGATGAAACCTGGCTCAGCTCTCAGTACGATCGGCCGGTCATGGTGCATCGCTATCCCGCCGACGTGAAGGCCTTCTACATGGAGCCCGATCCCGCCGACCCGCGTTTTGCCCTCTGCGTTGACGTCCTCGCGCCCGAAGGCTATGGCGAAGTCATCGGCGGCTCGCAACGCGTCTCCAGCCTGGAACTGCTCAATCAGCGCATCGAGCAGCACCACCTGCCCAGAGAAGCCTTCGAGTGGTACCTCGACCTGCGCCGCTATGGCAGCGTCCCTCACGCCGGCTTCGGCATGGGCATCGAGCGCCTCGTGGCATGGATCTGCAATCTCGACCACGTCCGCGAGACTATCCCCTTCCCACGGACATTGCACCGCATGTACCCATAACTCCGGCATCTCTTACCAACGAAGTTCGCGAAAATTAAGTTTGGCAACCAAAACGAAGTGCCAGCTCCGTTGCGCCACTTGAATCTTTTCTTTCGCCCGATTAGTCTAGGACTTACGTGCTGCGAAGGTCTTGTGCGTAAGGGCTTCCTTCTTTCCGCTGCCGGATGACTCGCCGAAGCTGGTTTACCCAAAAGGCGAAAAGGCAGTAATGAAGGTTCGACTCAGGGCACGATCAGCTTCTCGAGTACGTGGTCCACTTTGCCAGTGCGCGTTCGGGGAACCATCCTTTCGTTGCTTTCTCCGCTTAAACCGAGACGACTTTGAAGCATAGTTACATAGCTTTTCGATGGAGTCGTAATGCTGCCAAATTTCTCGGAAGGTGCACAACACTCTGACAAAATTCTCGCTTATCTGAGTGCAGCTAAGTTGCGTAAGGAACGCTCATATCAGGAAGGAAAAACCTGCCCAACCGTCCTGGTCGTGGACGATGAAGAGACTCTCGCCAACACCACCGCCGAAATCCTCAACATCTCTGGATTCGGCGCCTTTGTCGCCCACGATGCAAAATCCGCGCTCGACCTCATCGCAAACCTGCGTCCTGACATCTTGCTCACCGACGTCGTCATGCCGGAAATGAATGGTGTCGAGCTTGCCATGAGCGTCCGCAACACCTACCCCGATACCGCCATCGTCCTCTTCTCCGGGCAGACAGGAACCAAAGACATCCTGGGCAAAGCCCAGGCTGACGGCTACAATTTCGAACTTCTCGCCAAACCTATCCATCCGCTCAAGCTGATCGAGCACCTGAAGAAACTATCCGGCAAATAACTGCCCAGCTCGCCTACCCCCCACGGCAATGGCGTTTAGCCTCGCGCCTAACTCTCCCCGCGGCCGCCGCAAGGTGTCTATTTTTCCACTGCAGCAGCATCTACCGAATACTTATCGTCGTAACTACCCGGCAGTTATGCCCCTTCCGTGGCAGATCTGCCACACCCAGCACGCTTGTATAATTCCGCCGTGGCAGGATCCGGAACGCACATCCTGACTCAAACACGCGCTTTAACAGCAAGGAGGGCGCAGCGTGAAACTCTGGGTAGCAGCATTGGTTCTCTCTTCCTTACCTTTCGTTGCCTCGGCACAATCAGCCGTCAAACCGTGCCAGGACCTGAAAGCTGAAATTGCAAAGAAACTCGACGCCAAAGGCGTAACTGACTACACGCTTACCATCGTCGATAAGGGCAAAGAATCAGAAGGTAAAATCGTCGGCACCTGCGATGGTGGAACGAAGAGCATCATCTACGAGAGAGCAACGTCCTCATCGCAGCCAAACGCGGCAAAAAAGAAGTAGCCGCGCTTACAACGGCGTCGAGAAATCCGCGATCCTGAAAGGGCACGGATTCACCGGTGCGTAAATGCAGCGAAATGCGGCTGATTTTAGCCCCTGAGGGGAGTTCTCTCTGATTCGGCGCGAAATTCGTTGGATTGGACGATCCCACATGAACGTGCCAGTAAGTCGCGAACGACCTTCTGCGCCGTCCACGCGCTTCTGATCCGTGCCGCTCAGGACGTGTATCAGCACCCCGTCCTTCACTCTACAGGTCCCTGCCCCTCATCCTTTGAACGGAAGAAACACTGACACCGTTGTCCCCTTCTGCGCACCATCCGTCTTGCTCTCGATGGAAATCCTTCCTCCCCGCTCCTTCAGCAGTTGCTGCGCCGCCCAAAGCCCGATCCCCGTGCCTCCAGCCCCTTTGGTCGTGAAGAACGGCTCGAAGACCCTTCCCATGTCTTCTGTGCGGATCCCAATTCCGCGGTCTTTCACCAGCACTTCTATTCCGGCGCCCTCTACTTCGCGCGTCCTGATCGTCAGCAACCCTCCGCCCGGCATCGCCTCGACAGCGTTTGTCACCAGGTTCGAAAAGACCTGCATCAGTTCTTCGCCGCTTGCCGTCACCGGCCGTCGATCCTCGAACGTGCAATCCGCGGCGACATTGGCGGCGAGCAGTTTCGACTGTTGAACCCGCAGCACCTCTTCCAGCAATGCGCCCACATGAACGTCGGCTGCTGCGCCTGGATCGCGGTAGTACCCCATTGCCTGGCGCGCCAGGTGTGAGACACGTTCCACTTCACTCTCCGCGATAGCCAGGTATGGGCGCGCCTTGCTGCCTGCCGAAAGATGCTGACGGGCTAGGTAGATCAGGTTCATCACTGAGTCCAGCGGATTGTTGATTTCGTGCGCCAGATTCGCCGCCATCACTCCCGCCGCGGCCAACTTCTCTGACTGAAGCAGATGGCGCTCCATCTTCTTCCGCTGCGAAATATCCCTCGCGATTTTTGAGCTCCCGATGATCTTCCCCAATCCATCCCGGATCGGCGAAATCGTGATCGAGACTTCTACGGTCTCGCCATCTTTTCGCAACCGCCTCGTTTCGTAGTGGTCGATTCGTGTCCCCGCGCGGATCTTTCGCAGAATTTCTACCTCCTCGGACGTGAGGTCATCGGGAATGATCTTCAGAATGGGCTGTCCTATCATCTCCTCCGGCCCGTATCCGAAGAGACGGCAGGCAGCTTGGTTCCAGCTCGTGACAGTCCCGTCAAGATTTTTGCTCACGATGGCATCGTCGGAAGATTCCACGATCGCCGCCAAACGGGAAACTGCCTCATCTTTATTGGCGGACGATGGAACTGTGCGCTCGCGTCTCAGCACGCTGGCCACAGATCCCGCTTCACCCGGGACAGCAGAAAGAGACGCCAGAACGCTCATCCGGCGCCCGTCCTTGTTAAGCCTGGCCGCCTCGTAATGATGCGTTGCGCCGTGAGCCAGGGACTGTAATAGCTCGCCTTCTTTGGCGTGAAATTCCAAGGGAACAGTGCGCGAGAACGGACAACCCATCATCTCTTCGGCGGAGTATCCGAACATCCGCGTCGCCCCTTCGCTCCAAAAGGCCACTCCGCCGCTTGGATCGGTAACGATGAGCGCATCTTCTTCGCAGAGCCGCGACAAAACAGGCAGCAGATTACACTCCAGCACTGGGGAATTTTTTCCGGGAGAATCGGTACGAAACTTGCACATCGAAGCAATTCGCCTCCAGGTGAAGAATTTCGTACGGCGCTTGGCTACCCGCATGCCGGTCTGCGGGTTCGCGCACCAAAAACCTCAATGTAATTGGGGGACTCAAAGTCCAACTAAGCTTCCCCCGCAAACATAATGCCCCACTCCGCGCTTTTTTGCGAGGCGGCATGGAGTGCCTGCAGTTGATCCCGGTCTGGTTCCCGCCGTATCTGCAGAATTTTGTCAAGTGGAAAAACTCGCTAGCTCGTCTCTTTTGTGTGAGTTGCTTTTGGCCTAAAATTATTTCCGTCGTCGCATAATCATTCTATAGGCGTATCCATGGAGCAGCCGCAGGCTTCTCACGCCTGGGGCTGGAAGGCCGCAATCTTCACCGGATACAAGCCGGCTTCGTAACTGTGTCGGACGGTAAATGTCCCTTTCGGACCCGCGCGCATTTTTACTTCATTCTCGGGCAAAGGCCACGGGTTCCCGTTCGGAACTTCCGTTCCGCAACTGGCTTCGCTTCGATTCCGCATTGTCGGTTTCGATCCCGCTGCTTGGCAATCTCTGCTGCCGGAGGGTGGAGCGGTGGAGCTTGCGTGATACTGTAAAACTCCTTGCGTCTGCTTGACTTCGTAATTGTTACGATAAGCGCCGAAACTCCAGTTTTTCAATCTCACAAACATTTCGGGTAAATTGGATGAGGGAGACTACGTCACTTGCCCACCACGCAGACGCGCACAGGTCGCCCAACCCGCCGCAAGCCCCAGAAGCAAGCGCATAGCACGCGCCGCTTCGGATGGCCGCTGCGAGCGGCTGCTGCCGTCGGCGCAGCAGCACTGTCCCTTCTTGCGATGGGCGCCATAGCCCGGCGTCTCGCACACACCTCCAACACTTCGCGTACCCGCTTCGATGCCATTATCGTGCTCGGCTATCCCGCTACCAGCGATGGCGATCCCAGCCCGCGCGAACTCGCCAGCGTCAATGAAGCGGTTCGCGAGTACGAACGCGGCGTTGCCCCGCGCCTGATCTTCACCGGCGCCGCCGTCGCCAATCAGTTCGTCGAAGCCCAGGTGATGGCGCTTGCAGCCGAAGCGCAGGGCATCCCTGCAGAAGCAGTGCTCACCGAAACGCAGGCGCGCAACACCGTCCAAAATGCCTGCTTTGCGGTGCGCATGATGAAAGCCCATGAATGGGACTCGGCGGAAGTGATTGCGAACCCGGTGCATCTGCGCCGCGCCGCAATGATCTTCAGCCGCATGCCCATCGAATGGCGTATGCACGCGTCGCCGCAAATGGAGCCGGAATCCGCTGCCGCACAGGCAATAGAGTCACTCTGGGAAGACGCAAAAGCCGCGCACTACATGATCTGGGGACGGTGGATGGAAACCTGCCACCCCTGACCCGGTTTGGCCATCGGTGTGCGTTGTCGGCTGTTGGGTCGGTCTTGTAAGCTTGTTGGTGATGCGCCTCCCAGTAAGGTTTTTCGCCGCTTTTGCTTCCCTCGCCGTGTTGTTTTTAAACGTCGCAGCCGGCGCGCAATCCCAGAGCAGTTCGAGCCAGAGTACGACGGCTCCGACGGGCGAAAGCGCCGGTCAAGCATCAACTCAGGGTACGGCAAACGGAACCTACATCTCCGTCAATCCCCTCGCCGGAGTCAATTACAACAACCGCTTCGACCTTTCGCTCGGCATGGCCTACGACCATATGAAGGCCGGCCCGACCTTACTTCAAGGCTCAAACCTGGGCGGGATCACAGTGGAAGGATCCTATTGGCTGCGAAAGCGCTGGGCACTCGAAGGATCATTTCGGCCCTATTTCGGGACGAGCGGAGCTGGAACGGGCACGACGGGACAAAACGTTCACAACATTGTAAACGGGCCGTTTGTCAGCGAGTACTTCTTCACTGCAGGGCCGGAATGGCTGGGCCCGCACAACCAGCATGGAGATTTGATCGAGCATGTTCTGGTGGGCGGCGTGTATGGAAATTTCGAAAAAGACTTGCGCGGTCTGCCGCCTTCGGCAGTGGATTTTTATAACGACCAGGTTGCGCCGGCGGTGATCATGGGTGGACACATGGACCTGAATCGTTCGGCGCGTTGGGTTTTTCGCATCACCCCGGATGCGGTGTTGACGCGCTACGGAATCAATTACGGCAACAAAATTACCCAAACCGACGTCAATTTCGCCATTTCCGTCGGCGTGGAATACAAGTTCAAAATGAAGCGCTAACCTCACGCTTAGATTCAGCACAATCGTCTGCCCCTTTCGCCCTATCAAACCAAAACTACAAATATGGCATCCACCGGAAGGTGGCGTGTGGCTCCCCTCCGCAAGCATGTTCTCTGCGTCCAGGACGCGGCGCAATACTGCGAAACGCGATTTGGCTTCTCGCGCTGAACTTAGCCATTGCGATTGCAACTCCGTTCTGCACGATTAGGTCGCACGCCCAATCCAGTTCGCAGTCGGATGTACCAGAAACGGCGCCGTTCACGGCCGAGATGCTTTCTTCTTATGACGGGCAAAGGGTGGCGTCAGTGCAACTCGCGGGCAGACCCAATTTGGACGTCGCGCATTACGCATCCTCGCTGCTGCAAAACGCAGGCGAGCCTTTTTCCGCTGAGAAAGTACAACAGACCGCTGCTGCGCTGAAGAGTAAAGGAAAACTCGCAGGTGTGCGTGTTCAGATCCGTCCCGAGGCGAATGGTATCAAGCTGATATTCGTACTCGAACCGGCGGTATATTTTGGAATCTTCGAGTTTCCCGGCGCAGAGCGATTTTCGTACCCCCGTCTGCTTCAAGTCGCAAATTATCCAGTACAGACAGCATTCAACGAGGTCGATGTGGAGGAGGATACCGGTGCACTGGTCTCATTCTTCCAGCAGCAAGGCTACTTCCGCGCCACGGTGCATCCACGCGTGAGCATTGATGCCACAGACGGGATCGCAAACGTAAGCTTCTACACCGCCCTGGGCCTCCAGGCGAAGTTCGATTCAACAAACATCGAGGGGTTACCTCCGAACGAAGCGAACGTATATCGGCGAAAACTGCGATCAATATGGACGCGGCTGCGCGGCGCCGCCATCCGCCCAGAAAAACCGTATCGCTACGCTTCAATCATGAGGGCTAAGCGTTCTCTTCAGCAATCACTGGAATCAAAGGGCCTGCTGAGTGCGCAAGTGACGCTGAACGGCGCACAGTACAACTCAGCCTCCAACCAGGCCAGTATCCATTTCAGCGTAAGCCCGGGCCCGGAGGTGCACGTAAGTATTCAGGGTGCACATTTGTGGAGTTGGACGCGCAAGAAGCTCCTGCCGTTTTACCAGGGCGTCGGGGTCAACCAGGAAACCGTGGATGAAGGTCGCGAATCGCTCATTTCCCACTTTCAAGCCGCGGGGTATTTCGATGCTGCAGTTGAATCAGAACTGTCGCAAAGCGGGAACATTGAGACGGTAAATTATCGGGTCGTCAAGGGTAAAAGATTCAAGGTCAGTGGAGTAACGCTTTCGGGAAACAAGCATATACCGCTCTCGCGGATCATGACAGGCGTTGAAGTTAAAAAGACTACCTTCTTCTCTCATGGCAAGTATAGTCAGTCACTGGTAACCGCAAGCATAAACAACATAACTAAGATTTACGAATCAGAAGGCTATGAAAGCATACAGGTAAAGCCAAAGGTTGTAAACAAGTATCGGAAAGTATATGTGTATTTCGACGTCGTTGAAGGACCTCGAGATGTAGTGAATTCGTTGACCATTGAAGGTGATCAGACCTTCCCAGAGTCGAAGTTCGCACCGAACGGGCTCCAAATCGTTTCTGGTGAGCCCTATTCGCAGCGTCGTGTGGAAGCCGACCGAAAAGAAATTATCCAGAATTATCTGGAAGCCGGCTATTTGACGTCGAGCTTCCGCGAGACAGCCTCACAGACTTCGAAAGCTGATCCGCACCGTATCAATGTTGTCTATCAAATTTACGAGGGGCCACAAGTGGCAACTGACAAGGTATTAACGCTCGGAAGGCAGCATACCCAGCAACGGTTGATCAAGGAAGATCTCAAGGCGATAAGGACAGGCCAGCCGCTCAGAGAGTCAGATCTGATGCGCGTCGGAACTGACCTGTACAATCACACCGGCGTTTTTGATTGGGCGGAAGTGGATCCGCGGAGACCAGTCACCACCCAGGCGCGTGAAGACGTGATTGCCAAAGTACATGAAGCAAAACGTAACGAATTCACGTACGGTATCGGGTTCGAGGTAATAAATCGAGGGGGGAGCCTTCCCAGCGGAACTGTCGCACTCCCTTCGCTTCCTCCCGTTGGCCTTCCGTCGAACTTTACCACCAGTCAGAAGACATTTTACGGTCCACGCGGTACGGCGCAATATACGCGCAATAACCTTTTCGGAAAGGGCGACTCTCTTTCAGTTACTGCGTTTGCTGGACGACTGGATCAACGGGGAGCCATTTATCTGATCAACCCAAGGCTATTCTGGGAGGCTTGGAGAGCGACGACTTCGTTCTCAATCGAACGAGACGAAGAGAATCCCATCTTTTCGTTCCAGCAGGGGCAGGGCTCCTTCCAGCTGCAGAAGCCAATCGATCGCTCGCAAAAGGACATCCTATTTTTGCGCTATTCACTCAAGAAGACAAGCATAACCCGGGTATTGATTCCCGCTCTCGTCCCCACAGAGGATCGGAATGTGCGGCTTTCCACGCTGGCCGCTAACTTGACTCGGGACACGCGGGATAATGCCTTGGACGAGCACAGCGGAGTGTTGCGATCACTGGAGATTGACTTTAACTCTTCGAAATTGGGCTCGAGCGTGGATTTCGCCAAGCTTACTGGGCAGGCAGCAATCTATCGAGAAAAATTCGATCGTATAGTGTGGGCAGACAGTATACGTATCGGCTTAGAGCAGCCTTTTGCCAACAGTTTTGTCCCTCTTAGCGAAGAATTCTTTACGGGAGGGGGGAACTCGCTGCGCGGTTTTCCGTTGGATGGGGCTGGACCGCAGCGCCCAGTGCCGATATGCACCAATGGTGCGTCAAACTGTGCACCTTGTCCGGGCCCGTCGTGCTCCTTCATTCAGGTACCCACCGGCGGAAACGAATTATTGATACTCAATTCTGAGGCACGTATTCCGCTGCCTTTCAAAAAAGGGTTGAGGCTCGTGCCGTTCTATGACGGGGGAAACGTATTCTCCAGCATAGGATTTCACAACTTTGTATCTCTCTATTCGAATAACGTCGGTCTTGGATTACGTTATAGCACACCCGTCGGTCCCATCCGTTTTGATGTAGGCCGCAACCTGAACCCTGTGCCAGGAGTCAGCGCGACACAGTATTTTGTAACAATAGGGCAGGCATTTTGAGGGATCGAATGACGACAAATCCGGAGCCAGATTTTCCAGAGATGGCACGCCCGTCGAGAAGACATCTTGTGCGGAGACTCCTTACAAAGATCGTATACATAGCGAGCGGTCTGATTGTAGCCGCCGTACTCACTCTATTTCTGATCGTCACTCTTCTTAATGTCGACGGCGTTCATCGCTACCTGCTTCGGCTTGTTCAAAAAGAAGCTACTTCTGCGATCGGCGTCCCTGTAACTCTCGAGAATGCGAGAATAAATATTCCGGCGCTTCGAGTAGATCTTTACGGAATCGGGGTCGGCGGCGCTGCGCCATACCGCAAAGTGCCACTTCTTCAAGTTAGTCACATTGAAATTACCTTCCGGATCATCTCAGTCCTGCACTTCAGATGGTATCTGAATCGTCTCCAAGTTGACCATCCCGTAATATGGATCGTGGAAGGCAAAGATGGTAGATCAAATTTGCCTGCCCGACGCAGCGGAAGCAATAAGTCGAACACCGATATTTTCAGCCTTGCAATTCGCCACGCGGCCATTAATCGCGGCGAACTCTATCTCAATGATCGGCCGCAAGATATCAATGCAGATCTATCGGAGTTGGACCTGCATGCCGCCTATAACACAGACGATGCCGCCTACAAAGGGACTCTGGCATACAAGAGAGGGCGTATCCAGATCGGAGCGCTACGGCCTCTGTCCCACAATCTTGAGGCGTCATTCAGCGTGAAGGCTAATTCCTTGCAAATCAATCGAGCAATGCTGGCGAGCGGAAAATCGAAGATCGTATTAGCGGGCGACGTAAATGATCTTAACAGCCTTTCTATAAACGCTCGGTACGAAGCCACCATTGATGCCGCGCAGATAGCGCAATTTGTCCACAATCAATGGGTGCCTGCTGGAGTGTTGCAGACGAGTGGTACTGCGACGTACCATCGTGACCCGAAAAAGTCGGTCTTAAGCACAATCACTTTGAACGGAAAGGCATCGAGCGGGGCGCTTGTATTCGCCGCAGAGGGGGGCTTGGTGCCCATTAGACACGTGACTGCACAATTTTCTGTGGGTGAAGGAGCAGTGAGGCTACCTAGCTTGCAAGCAGATGCGCTGGGCGGGAAGATCGCGGTGGAAGGAGTGGAAAGGGTAGTTGGTGCTCACCCGGGGGGGGATATGCGGGTCAACGTCCGAGCAGTCGAGTTGCAGGATGCAGAAAATCTCCTGCCGAACCGTCCGATTCGTCCTATCCGCCTCGTGGGCACTGTAAATGGAACAGCGACCGCTTCCTGGGGGGCGAAATTCAGCGACCTGATAACCAAAGTGGATGCCACGATGTCCGGCGAAATCAGCCGGCGAATGGGTGACACGCGGCTGATTTCAGACGCTGGTAACGTGACCCCGAAAAGTTTACCCCTGTCTGGACGGGTAGAAGGAACTTATCTGCGAAGAGACAACAGCGTAAGGCTCGCAAACACGTTCTTGCGAACTCCGGAGACAACCCTCGTCCTCAGCGGAGCTGTCGCAAAAAGATCGAGTCTCGCCGTTCAATTCCGATCCAGCAACCTTAGTGAGATGACTGCATTGGCGCGGCTGTTCACCACGCGAAAGACCTCACCACTTACTGCTTACTTCGCCTTAGCCGGGCAAGGCTCATTTCAGGGAAATGTGACTGGATCGCTTACTGCACCTACAGTGACGGGACACCTCGAAGCAACTCAGTTGAACGTGGACGGAACTGGATGGAAAGCTGCCGAGGCGAGCGTTGCTCTAAGCCCCTCGTCTATAACGATTGAGAAAGCTTATCTCGCGCCCGAATCCGAAGGGGTCATTCAGCTTAGCGGGCACGCTGATCTCGATCACTGGTCTTTGGGCAAGGCCAGCTCATTTAAAGCTTCGCTCACTGTTTCTAAGATGAAGCTCTCAGATTTTGTAAAGGTGACAAAACGATCGGTCCCTGTAGCAGGGACAGTGAATGCCACGCTTCATTTGAGCGGGAGTACGGAGCGGCTCAACGGGAACGGGCGAGTCCAGTTGGCTGACATGATCGCGTACGGTCAGCCAATAACGTCAGCTAGCGCGACGCTTTCGGCTGAAGGAGGTGACATTACTGCAAATGTTGCTGTAGATATTGCGGGCGCCCACGTGAGTGCACGCGCAACAGTAAATCCCGAGCAGAGATGGTACAAAGCACAGGTTACCTCCTCGGGAGTTCCTATCCAAAGACTCGAATTCGTGAAAGTAAAGGAAACGAAAGCTCGAGGCATTCTTGCGATCAATGCGAAAAGTGCGGGAACCTTTGAGAATCCGGAATTGAACGGTTACCTCCGGATTGCGAATGCCTCCATCGAAGGGCATCCTTTGCCTGAAGCGAACCTGCAGGTCAACATGGCGAACAAAAGCATAAGTGCAAACTTTTCGTCAACTGTTGGCCACGCACCCATTCGTGCACATGCCACGGTTGCTTTAAGCGGAGGGTACTCTGCGGACGTGTCACTCGATACCGAGACAGTGTCGCTTCAACCGTTGCTCGCATTGTATTCTCCGGATATTGCCGATGAAATCGTAGGGCAGACCGAGGTGCACCTTCGGTTACATGGGCCGCTGAAGGATCGCGCAGCTATTAGCGGGAGCCTCAATGTACCGGTTCTTAGCGTTACTTATAAGAGAACGGCGAGTCTTGCCGCAGCAGGCCCCATTAACATCGGTTATGAGGGAGGGAATCTACGCATACAGCCAGTGACGATTCGCGGGACCGACACAAACCTGCGAGTGCAGGGTATGATACCACTTTCGGGCGATGCGCCTCTTTCGCTTGTAGTGCAGGGTGATGTGAACCTGCAAGCTGCTCAGCTCTTCGATCCAGAAATGCGAAGTGCGGGAACAGCGTATGTAGACCTCCACTCGGGCAGCACTTCCAGTGCAGGGCTTGCAGGTCAGATCGACGTCAAAGGAGCGAGCGTGTCATATGGGAGCGTTCCAATTGGCTTATCGAATGGTAATGGAATTCTGATTCTGAATGGTAACCGCATTGACATCGCAAAGTTTAATGGCAACGTCGGGGGAGGAACCATTACCGCGCAGGGAGGCGTCGCGTTACGACCTAAGCTCCGCTTCGACATGGGTATGACCGCTAAGAACGTGCGGATGATTTATCCGCAAGGCATGTGGGAAAACGTAGACGCAAGCCTTAGATTTACCGGTAACACTGAGCGGGCACTTATGGCGGGCACGGTTGCGGTTTCTGATCTTTCCTTTACGCCAGCGTTCGATTTGACGTCGATGTTAGGACAGTTTTCAACAGGAGTTGCAGCACCAACGTCGCCTGGATTCAGCCAGAACCTCTTGCTGAATATCGCCCTGCATTCGACAAGCATGCTTAACCCGGTAAGTCGAACAATGAGTGTAGCCGGGACAGCAGCACTTACAATCCGAGGTACGGCGGCGCATCCGGCACTGATCGGCCGGGTGAGCCTCACAGGCGGCAGCATGATCTTTAATGGCGACCGCTTCGTACTGACCGGTGGCACGATTCAGTTCGTTGATCCGAATCAATTTCGGCCGGTTCTCAATCTCTCGCTAACGACGACGGTTCAGCAGTATGATATTGACCTCCGATTTACAGGGCCGGTAGATCAAATCCGAGGTGAATTCACTTCAAATCCTTCGTTGCCTAGGGCCGATGTCATCAGTCTCTTAGCGTTTGGCAGGACCACGGAGGCGCAGACCGCGAACCCCACGCCCGCAAATCAGGCTGCAGAGTCCATGATTGCCTCCCAGGTGTCGAACCAGGTAACAAGCCGGATTTCCAAGATTGCCGGCATCTCGCAGCTATCCATCAGCCCCGTTTTGACAAGCGGCACAGCTGCTGGACCACCTGGGGCGGTGATCACAATTCGTCAACAAGTCACCGGGAATCTGTTCATAACCTTTTCAACGAATGTGGCGTCGACACAGGATCAGACTGTCCAAGGCCAGTACAAGCTGTCGCCGAGGGTATCGGTAAGCGCGACGCGTGACCCCAATGGCGGATTTGCGATAGATACTCTGATTAGAAAAAGCTGGTAGGGTAGATAGATGGGATGGCACCCCGCAAAATTCTTTCAACCAACCAAATCAAAGGATGTTGCTTGATAATTGGCATCAGCGAACATTGAGAGGCTCAAATACTTGGCCGAAGCCCCGATTAAGCTGTTTGCAAGTCGGTCGGAGCAGTTTCCCGAACCGGATGAAGATGACACGCTCAGAGCAGCAATTGAGAAGGGCATCGAACAATTTCCAGGAGGTTCCATCATTTTGTTTTTCTTGCCCCGGTTTTAGGTTCCGAGTGCCACCAGCCGATTGGAAAGCTGGTTGAAAGTATTTGCCGATGACTTCGAGCGTCATTGCGAGCAATGCAAATCGAGAATCTGGTGAGGAACGAGGGTTTCATCTCTGCGCCAATTCAGATGGCACGAATAGTGACAGCCACCCATCAGGAGGAAAAGCGCACGTACCTACGAAATGCGCTTCTAAACATTGCGCTTAGGAAAAGCCCCGATGAAGTGAAACAGCAGGTTTTCCTCAGTGCAATCGATGCACTGTGTTCCAAACTGTGTACCACGAAACGCGAATTTTGACATAAGAATGCGCTAGGACGTTTTCAGGACAAAGAAAACCCCCGCTGAATTAGCCGGGCTTTAACGTCAATTTGCTGGTAGCGCTACCGGGAATCGAACCCGGGTTTTAAGATTGAGAATCTCACGTCCTAACCCCTAGACGATAGCGCCACTGCGGAGGTGGTGTCTCCTACAGACACATCTCTACTTTAACAAAAATTCGGGGCATCGCCAATGCGACGCCTTGAAAAGAATTGCCCATTGGAGACAAGCTGGAGATGGGACCAAGCACAGCCGTCTTGAATTCTCAAAATCCGTCCTGCCGCACTGGTTCAGATTCCGAGCTTTCGAACTTCCTCGTTATAGTATTTCCGGTAGAGAATATCCCATTCTTGTGATCCTTCTAGGATAATCTTTTTCTGGCTGGCAATCTTTTGCCGGGCTGAGGTGTCAATCTTGGCTTCCTCGGCGAGGAGATCTTCCAGGATCTTGCGCGCCTCCTGTCGAATAGTGTTGCGGTCTTCGAGAAATCCAACTTGATCGGTTTCCGCGAGCGTATCAGCGATCGTATGCGCCAGCTTATTTAGCTTGTCGCGGCTGATTCTCATAGCACCGCCTTGTATTTCTTTGCCAGCTCGGTTTTCACCTTCTTAAACATCTCGGCGTATTGGGCGCCGGTTTTGCGCATTTCTTCAGAATAGGCATCCAGGATCACACGGACTTCTTCATTGATGCGATCTTCAAGCGACAATTCATCTAAGAGCGCCTCGTTGACGCGTTCCTCAGTGATCTTCAAGTCGGAAGTCGTGACCATCTTGGCGTCGATAAGGAGCTTCACCGTGCGCCGAGCGAGATACCCAATGTAATCGCGGGAATAAATCATGGGCTAACGTCCAGCATACCGCATCAAACGGCCCGGTGTATACACGTGTCCATAATTGGGGCAGGATATCCACCACGGCTCGAGTCTGACCTATCCGTAGAGTCCGCTCCCATCGCTACGAACCCTCGGTAGCCGCAGTCCTGTGATCAAGACGCGTTTTTACTTTCACTGCGGGCACTCCGCTGTACACCGTCCAAGACTCCAGGTCGCGAGTGGCGACGGAGCCCAGACCCAAAACCGCTCCTGGTCCAACGTTCACTCCGGGCGAAATGGATCCGCGAGCACAGATCCAGGAAAATGCGCCCAATGTCATCTTGTAAGACACCATGGGAAAATCGGGATGGTTGTAATCGTGTGTAGCTCCGCAAAGATACGCTTGTTGGGAAAGGATGCAGTGGCTGCCGAGGAACACCGGAGACGGATTGTATATTTCAGCACCGTCTGCCAATGTACAGCAGTCTTCGCAGATAAGGTTCCAAGGGGCCCAGATCTTGCCCGCAGGATAAAAATGGCAACCCGGACCGACCTTCGCCCCGAAGATTCGAAGAAGCATAGAACGCCAGGCATACATCGGTCGAGGCGACATGCGGTAGAAAACCAGATACACAAATTGCCATACCAGCCGCGCGAAGCGATTCTTTAAAGTAAAAGAGGCGCGATGATAGGGGTTATCTTTGCTGCACGAGGTTATGTTGTGCACGGTGCCTTCTCGGCGTTCAGTCACATGCGCCATAGATATTACCCCGAATACCCGGTATTTGGTCCTGCCGGTCACACAAGATCGACATTCAGCACTTCAGGTGTCGTCCGGGAATCCGGCGAGGACACATTAAATCTGCTGACGCATCACAGTGTTGACATACCAGCGATAAGCTTCGTGCATGCCACTCTTGAAATCAGTAGGTGCAGTCCATCCCAACCCGCGCAGCCGGCTCACATCCATTACCTTACGCGGCATCCCATCAGGTTTCGAAGAGTCAAAGATGAAGCGGCCATGCCATCCAACGATATCTGCTATGCTTTCGGCGAGTTCCAAAATTGTCATATCGTAGCCAGTCCCGACATTCAGGAACATCTCGTCCGAGTGATTCTTCATGACGAAGACGCAGGCATCAGCCAGGTCTTCTGAAAATAGAAATTCACGCCTTGGCGTCCCGCTACCCCATAGCTCAACGGTAGGGCTATTTGCTTCCTTTGCCGCGTGAATCTTCATAATCAAAGCTGCGACAACATGACCGTCCCTCAGGTCGTAGCTATCTCCTGGGCCAAACAAGTTCGTGGGCATCACCGAGACGAAATCACTAGCGTATTGTCGACGATAGGCTTGGCATAGCTTTATGCCTGCGATCTTGGCGATGGCATACCACTCATTGGTCGGCTCCAATGGGCCACTTAAGAGCTCATCTTCACGCATTGGCTGGTGTGCCATGCGAGGGTAAATACAGGATGAACCAAGAAACAACAGCTTCTTTACGCCAGTGATTCTTGCCGCGTGAATGACATTGGTCGCAATGGCGAGGTTCTCGTAGAGAAAGTCGGCAGGCCGCGTGGAATTAGCCAGAATTCCGCCTACTGTGGCAGCGGCATGAAAAACCGCGTCGATCTTCTTGGCGGACATCCAGGTTTCGACATCTGCCTGGCGAAGCAGGTCGAGTTCACCTCTGGTTGCAGTGATAATCTCGCAGTTCTCACATGCGAGCCGGCGAGTAATCGCCGAACCAGCCATACCCCGGTGTCCGGCTACCCACACACGCTTGCCCCGCAGGTCGAAGCTATTCATGGTGATGTTCGTCAAGATGGAATTCTTTGGCGATGGCCACCAAATCTGAGCTAACCATCTCATCGACCAAGTCAGCGAAAGTTACCGTATGCTTCCATCCCAGCAGCCTGTGAGCCTTCGAGGGATTACCGAGTAAAACGTCTACCTCCGTCGGTCGGAAATAGCGGCCGTCAATCCTTACTACGGTGTCTCCGCTTCCAAAATCGATGCCGACTTCCCCAATTCCGCTCCCCTGCCAGACGATCTTTCTCCCCACTCTCGCAAACGCGAGTTCAATGAATTCGCGAACGCTGTGCATTTCGCCGGTAGCGAGAACGTAGTCCCCTGGAGTATCCTGCTGTAGGATCCGCCACATCCCCTCCACATAATCTCGGGCATGCCCCCAATCACGCTTGGCGTCCAGGTTGCCGATATACAAGGTCTTCTGCACGCCAAGATGAATACCAGCCACGGCTCGCGTTATTTTGCGTGTCACAAAAGTCTCACCACGAACCGGGCTCTCATGATTAAAGAGAATTCCGTTCGAGGCGTGCATGTTATAGGCCTCCCGGTAGTTTACGGTAATCCAGTAGGCGTATAACTTCGCCACTCCATACGGGCTACGGGGATAGAAGGGTGTAGCTTCATCCTGGGGAATTTCCTGCGCTTTGCCATAAAGCTCTGACGTCGAGGCCTGGTAGAACCTTGTTTTGGCGGACAAACCCAGAATGCGAATCGCCTCAAGAAGGCGTAGCGCGCCAGTTGCGTCAGCATTTGCAGTGTACTCGGGCGTTTCAAAGCTAACGTGCACGTGGCTCTGAGCAGCCAAATTATAAATCTCATCGGGTTGCACGGCCTGAACGATCCTAATCAGGTTGGTGGAGCCAGTCATGTCACCATAGTGGATCTGAAAACGAGCATCTGCGACATGAGGATCCTGGTAAATATGATCGATGCGGGCAGAGTTGAAAGAGGAGGAGCGGCGCTTAATGCCGTGGACAATATACTCTTTGCTCAGCAGAAGCTCCGCAAGATATGCACCATCTTGGCCGGTAATACCGGTAATCAAAGCAACTCGTTGCATGCGGTTTTCCTCATGACGTGCGAACCTCTCCCGAGAGATAGCTTAGCGCCTGGCGTAAATGCGACCAATAAATGCTGCAGTATAACAGGCCAGTCGCTTGGCAGCTAGGCGTCCCTGCGAATAGGCGTGGATCGGTGACGAAACCTTCTTGAAGAAGAACTTGGCAGCGTTTGAGGGAGGGCGGCCAGAGAGAGCTCTCAATATGAAGGAGCCTCGCCAGGGTTTGTGACCCACGGAATGGTACATGGTGAAACCTGACGGAACAAAACCCATCGCTTCAGGCCCCATGGTAGTAAGGGGGAATTCCGTATACATTACTGCCATGTTCAAGGCATCTTGGTCGGTTGCGTTGAAGGGCATATCTGGAGTTCCTGGTTTGAATAACTCAAGGTTATAAGTGCCAGAGACTGCTTTGTCAAGGATTTGCTTCCACAAACATAGAAAACTGATGTGAGCGGAAGATACCCCAACCACGCCTCCGTTGAAGTAACCGCGGATCAGGCGGGGTTTATTCAAACCCATTTCGGTTCCGATGTTGACCCACTGAAACCTGATAGGGCTGTTCTCGGATAGGTTGTAGTTGACAATTTCTTCACAAAGTGCGATGCCGTTCAACTGCCATCGTGCAAAGAAAGACCAAGGGCACACGAGGAAGATATCTGGATCAAAGTACCACAGGTACTCGCAATCCCGAGCATCGCCAGCCAAGAGATCAAGCATGAATTGCGGCTTGTAGTTGGTGAGGTGAACTCTGGTGTCAAGCCGACGAAAAACCAACTGCACATCACTCGTGACAGTGAACACACTGTTCTGATACTCACTACGCCGAAGCTGGTCCAGCCATGGGGGTAATTCACCCCGATACCCTGCAAAAATCGTGCCCTTGTAACCAGCGTGGACTAGTGAATTGACGAATGCGACCAAGCCAAAGTGGTAATCGCCCTCAAAAAGCGTGCAAATGGCTGTTTTAGAACTCATGCACCTTCTGGTACCCAAAAAGCGATTGTATACCGTTCAAGGTTGTGTTGGTGCGCTTCTTGCCACGCATCAGACAAAGCGACTCACGAGGGAGGCCAGTTCGCCAAGCGCATTGCTAGTGTCAAAATGCGCACTGTAGAAGGTTGCACATTCCTGAGCTGCGTTGAGCCAGGACGTCTTGTTGGTCAATTCTCTGAACACACATTGAATATCTTCTGGATCTGAGACTGGGAAAAAGCCCCGGCCGCGAATTGTCGAAAAGAAGTGAGCAGTTGCCGAGTGAGGGTGTGCAGCTGCAACCACAGGCAGTCCCACTGCCAAATAGTCTGCCATACGTGATGGAATAGAATGTTTGCTTTTTAAATCCGTG
Organism: Occallatibacter sp.; assembly: GCA_035935755.1. Taxonomy (GTDB): domain Bacteria; phylum Acidobacteriota; class Terriglobia; order Terriglobales; family Acidobacteriaceae; genus Telmatobacter. Next base: position 71,817 of record DASYWU010000050.1, read on the forward strand.
TCCGGTGGGAGCAAAGGGCCGGGAAGATAGGCGATATGACAGGCTGCCAAGGCTCTATCTCGGCTCTCGTCGTCAAGACAGCCTTCATACTCAGTAATATGGCCCAATGGGGAAGGTATGTACTTCAGTTGCGCAGGCGGCCCTATATAAATGAGGCGGATCTTTGCAAACGTGCTGCCTAGATTCTCAATCGCTCTCGACAGTAGTATCAGACCGTCCTGATATGTTTGAAGAAAACCTATCAGCGCGATTTTCAATTCGCCTGCGGAGTCGAATGCAGATCTGAACTTAGACGGTGGGCGAACAAAAGCGAGAAAACTGGCTTTGCAGGGGCTCATTAAGCATATCTCGTCGGCCATAGAGGCAGAAAGACAAAATACGCGCTCAGCGTGGAAAAAGAGCCAAGCATAGTCCTCATTGAGAGCACGATCCGAAAGGTCCCAAAGATGCACTACAAAAGGACAGGCCACAGCCTCAAGTATCTCCCGGCATTTTGTAGCCTCGCTGTTACGAAGGGGCGCAACATAAGCGAACGTAGTGCTTCTCAGCAATTTTCTGAGTCGTGCCTTCTTGGAATCCAACAGGCGGTCTCCTTGCCACCAACCAAGCCGAAAGAAGTGGAGTTGCCTCATAAGGAATCCTCTCCCGACTCTAAAAGGCCATCGCTGAACAATCGCACTGCCAAGTGAGTGGGACTGGGGCACTTCACTCTCACCCATGCCGCTATCCCAGTACACATGGCACCAGTCGCGACCCAGCGCTTCGGCGAAATACAGGGTCTGCATTCCAACAGCATTCGATCTGGAAGCGGGCATGGATGTGACAAAGAGTATTCTGTTCGACGGCGCCTTTCCATTGAGTGTGCTGCCCGGCAATGTCTCAAGGCCGCATTTTGTCGCAAGTTGTCCAGGTTGTTGCATGCTCATTATCTGAATCGGTGCCATTTGAGAATCTGGCTTGTCGCAAAATCTCGGGCATTCCTGTCCCGTACATTACGTGTCGGACGGTTCCAGTAAAGTGGCGGGCCGCAATGGCAGAATAGTCCACATCCTCTTCAAAGTAAAACTGGCGACGATTGCTTACAACATATCTGTCTCGAGGAAGAGGTTGCGCCTTCGCCTGTTGCATCAGAACACTAAGTATGGTCTGCTCCTTAAACCACGAAGCGGGTGGCAGTTGCCAGTTTTCGATCAACTGTGCAGCCAGATCGATAGAAAGCGAGTTGTGAGGGATATATAATAAGCCCGAATTGAATCTCGGCAAACGATCCAGTCCCATACGCTTACACAATGCGGCGATTCCGAGGTCATAATTCCCCTCGCGCTCCTCTTCCATGTAGCACGGTAGATCGCCTTCAGCATGCTTAAGGAGCTCAAAGGGAAAATCAAAAGCAAGTACATCATGATCACAATAGAAGAACGACTGTTGCTGAGATAGGCTTAAGACGAGGCCGAGCTTCCTTCCTAGAGGATATTGAAGGAGAAAACTGTCGAGCGCCGGCGACCGCCCGTATAAAGGCGGAAGAAGCGGCTGAAGTCCGAAAATCGTGACGCTTGGGAAAAGCTCTCTGATCGCGCATTCTTCGGCCTCTTCGAGGGTTCCATCAACTGCAAACTGAAGCTCGACATGTCGTGCTTGAAGAAAGCGGTACCAGCTCCAAGCGGCCCACATCGCGTCTGGCAACGCGCCTACGGTGGTAAGGACGACAAATCTGAGCGGGCTCCTTTCGACAGCGATGGGGTTGAGCAAGTGGAATCTCGATCGAATCGAGTACTTTCGCTTGCGTTCCCACCACCAGATGGGTTTTGTAAGGAGCTTTCTGACCATAATGGATTAATATGTCCAATAACTGAACGGGATTTGAACGCGAGACGAGGTGCTGTTTTCAGCCGAGCGGACAATGTGAGTAGAGTTGGAGGCAAAGAAGAGCCGGTTTCTACCGGCTGTCAACAATGAAAGCTGCGACATCGAGTTACTTGAGGACATTATCTTCTACTCTCGTCGAGCGGGTAAGAGACAAGGGGGTGTCCTCCTCCCCGGACCTATTGGAAAAATAATCGATTCCTGCAATTCTGCGCCCGCCTCGCACAAATCCGAAAAGTGCCGTAGCAATAACGATTGTGAACTGCGGCAATCCAACGAAGATGTTGAAAATGAGCACCGACCTTACTGTGCTCAGGTCCATTTTCCAGATTAAAAGTGCTTCGACGACAAATGTGAGAAGATTGCCGGCTATTACAAACGAGTAATAATTAAAGCGACGAGACCCATTCATGGAGGCCATCATTCCACCGATAAGCCCCATGGCGCCGGAGATCATGAGGAGAACGACTTCGTTCCGTAGATATGTATATTTGGGCCCCAGCACCCAAAGAAACAGTTCAGGAAAGAGTCTAGCTAGAAAAACCATCATGATGCCGAATGTTGCAGCAAAAGATATGGCTACAAGATAGTTAGTCTTGAATCGGGAGCGCGGCAACTTGGCGAAATAGGGCTCCACGAGAATAGGATTCATTTGCGAGAAAATCGCAAATACCTGGCCGAGCCGGCCGAGCGCGCCAACGCTGGCTACTGCGCCAGTTCGACCGAAGATTGTAATAAGGAATACGGCGAGCTGCCCTTGTAAAGCATAAAAGATAACACCCGGCACGGCGGGCGACGTAAGCTGAATGATCGCTGTACGCTTTTCGCGAGATGGTTTGCCGGCTACTCGTAGCAATTGAGCAGCCCGCAAATAATAAGAGAGCGCAACATAGATGATGCCAGAGACGTTAATGAGAATGGCTGAAAACCCGTTGAGCAAGTGAAGAAGGTAGAAAACAGCCAATAAAGTCAAGGTTCCAAGGCTGGAAACCATTTGGGCTCGGTACCACCGACGGCGATCCCGCAGAACGATAAGTACTGCGCCGTAAGCAGCAGCTACTCGCGCGAACCACGCCGAGGTGAGCAGAATTGCAATCATGCTCGCAACCACCTGCCAACTCCAATGGCGGTTGCGCACCATGAGCGGATATGCGATTACGGTGATCGGAGCAACGATGGCGTACAGCCAATGTGCCAGTTGTCTCAGGGAAGCAACATAATCGGCGATCAATTGTCGGTTACCCGTATTTTCACCGACAAGTGGGACAATGCTTCCGGTAATACCGATGTCCATCAAGAGTACAAGTGATCCCTGAATAGCGAAGACCACGACGAACTCGGCATAATCGGCAATGGGAAGAAGGCGGATACAGAGCAGGCCGTAAAGCAAGTTGCCCGCTATTGTGATTCCCTGGGAAATCAGGAATTCTGCGACACGATGCATCTTGGGAAAGAGGAAAGCCTTCAGCCTCTGCAATCGAGTCGCCGGGGAATCAGACAAGGTAGTCAATTTCATTTCGACGATGCTTCCAAGTTGGTCGAACGAGTAACCTTGCGTTTTGCTCTAGCTGCCAGATCCTGAATAGCAGTCAGGCCGCTTATTTCTCTCACCAGCACCCAGAGCAAGCGTCGGCTGCGTTCGGAAGCAGTAAATCGGGAAAAGAGGAGTTCCTCAATCGGTTTGGCGCCAGTCGCGACACCACCGGAATAATGGAGGTGACTGATCGGCCGGTGGGCAGCCTGCACAGTCTGGAGCAGATCCAAAACGTTTTTGTAATCGCCTGCCCAGGAACTTGCCCAATTATAGGGAGGCTTACATAAGTTAAGAACTCTCCAATTGGCACGAGCTAGCGTGACGTGGAGAAGGGTCTGATCGTGCCATTTAGGAATTTCGGGGTGTGCTTCCATCCAAGCTAGGGCTCCGAGAAGGTCGATCATGTGTCGGGATGACCGACGACACAAAAAATGGCCTGCCGTCATTGCTTTTTCGAGAGCTCCAGGACCTAAGAGTTCCTCGAAAAGCTCGGGTTGTGAAGCATTGAAGATCCCGCCGGTAAGATATTCTTGATCAGCGTGTACTATCTCATAGTCGTCCAGAAAACGAAACAGTTCTTCCCAATTCATCAATGCGACCACGTCGTTGTCCGAATAGAGGAACTCTTCAAACTCACCGAACCAGGCCAGGAAGCGTCTTAAAAGTCCTGGTGAACATTGGGGGATTCTTTTCTCTAACTCTTCCAGGAACTGCAAAGCCTCGCGAGGAAAATCTGAGATTGACAAGAGCTGGACTCCCTCAAGAGGAATCCTTAGACGCAGCGGTTCTCCACCGTACGGAATTACGCGGATCGGTAGGCTGCAACCACTCTGACGAATGGAATAGATCAGATTGCAACATTCAGCCGCGCTACGCTGGTTGGCAATCAGGTAAATTCCCCGCTGGCGCGGCTTCGCCCGCAATTCCTGTGACTCGGGGGAAAAGGCAGTGTGCTGCGAGATTGCCATAACTGTTGTGCTGATATCGCTGAGGCGCCCTCGTGGATCCGGTACCAAGCTATCGAGAGCAGCCAACATCAGCGTTGACACGCAAGTTCCCGATATAGGGAGACATATTGTTCCATCATTCGAGTTGTCTGAAACCCAGATCGGACATTTTCAAATCCCCGCCGGCGAATGCCTTCGCGGTAAGTTAGATCGGTAGAAAGACGGCGGATGGATGCGGCCATTCCCTTCTCGTCTTCAAGCGAATGCAGTGCGGCAGACTGTCCCACGGCCTCTAACAGCGGTGGAATGTCGCTTACCACGACAGGACAACCGCATGCCTGGGCTTCAATCGACGGCCAACCGAAGCCTTCGTAGCGCGAAGGAAACAGCAGAGCAATTGCACGATTATAAAGAGCTTCGATTATTCGTACATCGGGTTTGAAGAGCTGAACGATAAGGTCGGCAATATCTAGATCATGTGCGAGCTTCACCTGGGTCGGGGTGAGGAGTTCGCCTGCGAGCACCAGTTTGATGTCCAATTCTCGCGCTACCTGCGCAAATACGCGAAGCACGCCCTCGCGATTCTTGCGTTTCTGGCTGGAACCGACATGCACAATGAAGGGGCGATCGATTCCGGCAACCTCCGCCAGACGCAATTCAGCTTCGGCGGGAGCAATCTGCTGAAAGGGATAATTCAAGGCGTTCAGCACGACGCGCAGATTTCTGTCTCCGTTCAGAATTCTACGCGCATCGTCGAATGTGAAATGGGAAACGCACGCCACGAGATTGGCAGAACGCACCCCATGGCGGATCCAGCGCTGCAGATACCGGCCGAAAATGGATGACTTCATTTCGGGGAGTTCGCCGAGCGCGCCGCGAACAGCCAGCATATCATGGCATGTAATAAGAACGGGTTTTCCTTTGAGACGTAACGCATACATCGCGCCTCCGTGGTCGCATATATGAACGACATCTGCCTGAGACGCCGCGGCCTTCAAAGCCCTCGGAAATATCAGAAAGCGATCGCAATAGCCAAGCCACTTACCAAAACCAGATGAAGCTGGCCTCAGCCGGCCGAGGACCGGTTTCGGTGCGATCAATGTAGCATCAATGCCGAGAACTAGGAGCTCGCGCAGCAGCGTTTTCGCCCAAATTCTCATGCTGGTCGATCCGTCGAACTCGTAGTTCCCCACCAACAGGACCTTCATCGGTTTTCGAATTGGCGGTTCGAGGACCTTAACTCCCTCTCCGGAAGGTGAGTTGTTATCGTTTTGCTCTATTTGTGTCTGGATGCTCAAGTTGAAGACTTTCTTTCTGCAGTTCCCGCAAGTCTCGGAGCATGCCGCCGCTCCCAGATCTTGGCATCTATTAGAAAACGAAACCAGAAGGTCTGAAGGACCCAGAAAATCAATCCCTCCGTTCCGTCCAGAAAACCAAGCCTGAAGAAATAGCGGTAGATGAACAGACCAAAGGGCCGGATGAAAAGCGGCATGCGATCATACTGCTGCCGCAGGAATCGCTTTTGCTCTACCGGATTTCCTCGCATATCCGGCACAACTCGCCCAGAGCTTTCCCCGGCATTTAGCTCGGATACTTCGCCGTCGGCCCATCGGTTGTGTCTTGCCGTCCATTCGCTTAGTGGCATCCGGATGTCGTCAATCATTGCGCCAGGGAGGCGGCCGCTTGTTCCTTCTCTTAGGAGAAAGTGCTGGTCGTATTTTCGGTCTTCGCACCGGCCTGCTCCGGTCTGGAACAAACGAAGGTGCCACGTGGGGCTCATCCCTCCATGCCGCAGCTCTCGACCAAGAAAACGTAAATACCGTGGCAGAAAATACCCTGAGTGCTCGGGTTCGTCGGGTAAAGCTCGTATGGCTGCGACAAGCGCTGCGTCCATCCATTCATCGGCATCGAGGTGTAACTGCCAGGTTCGGGAAATGGGTAAGTTGTCGATAGCCCAGTTACGCTGCGCACCGTAATTCTCGAAGGGATGCTGGACGATGCTGGCTTGGTAGCGTCGCGCAATGTCAAGCGTTCCGTCAGTGCTGAACGAGTCGACAACGAAGATCTCTTCGGAAATCTTGCGGGCGCTATTCAACGTGGCGCCAAGCGTATCCTCGGAGTTGAAGGTCAGGAGGATGACAGCGGGTAGCATAGGTTCGACGGTAAGGACCGCCGCTGTTGCAGGAGAAGGATTACTGCACGAAAGTCGTTTCCATCAAGAAGACGCTGCAACTTGTTCAGTGTGAATCTCCGGGCATACTTTCATCCGGTCCCAACCTCAAATTGCCTGGTGATTCGAGCCCTCCGTTCCCTGGAAGATTATCATTCAACAAGGGCCCCGAATCATGCAAAGAAGGATCGGTCAGGCTTTCGGAAGTAGATGTGTGTTGCGTTGGCTTGGATCCGATTCCAGCTCCAAATTGGCTCTGTGTGCTCCCGAATCCGGACCTTGCGCCGAATGACGGACGTCCAGGACTACCAATGCCGAATCCGGTATTTTGATGTGAAGAGAACGGAGAAGAAAGACCCGCATTTTTCACTAGTGCTGCGCCTTTTGCAGTGAGCCCCGATGAGATGTGCACTGAACCAGGTGGTGTCGAGAGTCCGCTCCCTTGAGTCAGGGTATTCGGCGCTGGTTCGGAAAGCGGCATTGCTCGCCAGATGCTATCTTTCTGACGACTGAGCCCGAAACTGCTGCTTCCGGCCTTCCAGGATATTCCGGTATGGGAACTGAAAGCTCCAACTCCGGCATTCCAGCCGGTCGATCTTTCTGATCCTATGCTGGATGATCCTGCCAGCCATCCTGAACGGGAATTGGCGTCCCCCTTCACCTGTGTGCTTGTGGGATTTTCGTCTGTCGAACTTGGAGTTGTCATGCCCATCCGGCTCGCGATTCCGATTGCTGAGCCCTCAGTCAGCACCGTGCTCTCCGACGAATATAGTCCAGGACTGTGCAATGTTCCGGAGGACGAGGTTGCGCCCGTGCCGGGCGCGAATGTGCCGGTAATTCCCGCAGCAGCGGTCTGCTGGGCTCGTACAGAGCACGCGCCTCCGAAGCAGGACACAAGCAAAAGCAATAGCGGTAATCTCCTAAAGCTTGAATCTCCATTCATGGAAGGGCTCCTTCCTGGGGAAGAGTGTTCATTGCGGATGCAGTCACACCAGCCAGGTGTTTCTCGAGGTTACCGAGTACGCGACCTGCCGCCCAACGCCGCTTTGCATACTCAAAACCATTGCGCCCAAGCTCCTCCAGATTATTTTCGCGCAATTCGCGGACCGCTGCCAGCAGTCCTTCGGCATCTTCGGCTGCGACGACTTTGCCGGCCCCGGATTCACGGGTGATCAGAGCGACTTCACTTTCGGGATTCACAGACGCAATAATTGGACGAGCGGCAGCGAGGTAAGTGATGATCTTTGACGGAAAGGCGACTTCTGAAACTGATTTCTGTTGCGTGACAAGACAGATGCCACTTGCTGCCACCATTCCCCGGAACTCCTCTTCGTTGAGCAGCGGCAAGAAACGAACATTGGATAACTTCAAATCAACAGTTCGACGCTGCAGCCGGTGGCAATCGGCGCCGCTACCGACCAGCAAAAAGAGGATTGACTTGTCATTACGATTCAAGTCAGCCGCATCCAGCACCACATTCAGGCCCTGCTTCACTCCCATGTTGCCGCTATAGGTAACCAGAAACGTGTCGCCCAGTCCATAGCGACGCCGAAATGCAATTTCCTCGGCAGAACCAAGCCCGCAAAGTGACTCATCCATGCGCGGTTCCACCAGGTGGACCTTCTGTTCCGGGACACCCTTCTCGAGAATTCGCCGTCTCATGCTGGAAGTCAAAGTGGTGACCAACGCAGCATTGCGGTAAGCAGTGCGCTCAACGCTGTAGAGAAAGTTGACGGCCCAGGCTGGCAGCATGCCGAGATCTGCGGCAGCATCGGGTTGAAGATCCTCAACGTCGAATACATAAGGGATACGCCAAGCGCGGCTCAGGATTATAGCGGGCAGAGCCAGACCTAGCGGTGGAGAAACTACCAGCAAAACATCAGGACGCTTGCGGAATCCTGCCCGGATGAAGGATGACATAACAAAACTACCTTCGTGAATGATGCGGCGAAGCGCAGTTACCTGGTTTGGGATGTATGCATAACCGCGAAAAATGCGCACGCCATTGCGTTCTTCGGTAGATGCAAGCCGGCCTTTATAGGCTGCCGGGACCTTCCATTCCGGATAGTAAGGGAAAGTCGTGCATACCTCTACGTCATGCCCGGCGGCGGCAAGGTATTCAGCGCGATAGGTGGTGAACGCGCCAATCCCGGTAACTTCAGGCCAATAGTTGATACTAAGGATTAGAATTCTCATGCAAGGGTTATCGTTGGGATAGTTGCTGCAGCGTTGTTGATTCCCAGGGCAGTAACACGGATGAACCTCAATCAGGCAGCGAATCCCGGTACCAGGGATTGAAGCGCTTGTCGAAGACCGTCAACATTTGCGTCGAAATTGTAATTCCGGACGATCTCCCGGCTCTTTGCTCCCATGGCTTGCCAGGTGTACTCATCGGCTAGCACTTTGCGAATGGCATAGGCGATGGCGCCAGCGTCGTAAGCCTTAACCACGAAACCATTGATACCATCTTGCACCAGGTCTCTGTGACAGCCTACCTGATCACTAACAATCACCGGCCGGGCGGCGTTCATCACTTCGTTGATAGCCAGCCCCCACGGCTCATGCACTGAAGCCAGCACGAAAACGTTGCAAAGGTCGTAAAACCGCGGGAGTTCCGTCTGATTACGAAAGCCGAGAAAACGAATATTGCCCTGGACTGCTTCCCGCGCACGCGTTTCGAGTGCTTCGCGCTCCTCGCCGTCTCCGACAATCAGGAGATATGGCGCACGCTCCGGCGTGCAGGACTTCGTGACGAGCAGATAGGCATCGATCAGATCGATACAGCGCTTCCGGGTCTGGAACTTGGATGCGAAGAGAATAATCGGCCGTCCCGGTTCGAGTTTCAACGAACGTCGAAATACTTCCCGTGTTTCCGCTGCTTTGGCGCATTCAGCCTGGAAGAACTCGTTGTCCACCGCATAGCGGCAGGGAAAGATCGGAAACTGTTCTCCAAAGTAGTGACGCCAGTAGTCTGTATTCGACTCACCGACCGAAAGCGCCGCAGAAACTCTTTTCCCGAACCATCGGAAAAAGACATGCTTGGCCATGAGCTTTTTACGCGAACGCGGTCGGTCAAAGAGATTTGAGTCCGTTCGCAGCAGTACCGGAACGCGCAAAGCATTGGCAGCCATTATGGCCTGGAGATTCGACGACGTGCTGTAGCCGTGCACCCAAACGGCGTCGAAGTGCTGTTCGCGCAGAATTCGGCGGATCCCATAATTGACGGGCTTCAACGGAGTCAGTTCATCGCTGTCTAGAAGCAAGGGCAGGAATTCGTACCTGTACCCCTCAAGGAGGGGAACGTCCCATTTCACCGGCACGCCGAAGCCGGGGTCACGGTATTCCCTGACAGACAGGTTGGACCTGAAGAAAGCCTTGAAATAAATGTCTCTTTCTTGCGCGATTCTCCGAAGCAAGGGCGCCTGGTATTGAATGGGATGCGACACAAAGTAGGCGAGACGAAGCGGGTGCTGCGCAGAAAACACCTTTTGCGCCGATCGGTTGTCCGTCATCGATTCAGCAAGCACTACTTTGCGTCCTTGAGTTTCGCGGATCTGATTTTCATCAATATACTTGTTGGCCTGCACGCGGGTTGCGCATCAGTCTCTCTGCATTCGCCGCCGCTGAAATGCCTGCTGTCGTACCAGCAGTTGCTGAAGTGCCTGCCGTTGTCGCTGCATTTGAGGTGAGAGTGCAACGGGCACCCGCTTCGGCCGTTTGGCCGCGGCGATGCAGAATGCCGTGCTGATCACCAGGAATCCCTGCAGAGTAGGCTGGGAGAGCAGCGCAAAAAACAACCCCGAGAAAGTCAAAGGATACAGGAGCAGGGCTAATGGGTCATGTTCCCGTGCCCGGGCGACGGCTTGGCCGAGGAGCGCAATCGCCAGCAGCGCCTTGAACAGTAAGAAGGCGCCACCTGCAATGGGTCCCATCTCCATGAGTTCGTGCGAGAACTCCTCCTCGCCCGTAACGGCATCCGGTGATCCGGTCAGAAATGCCTGCACGGCAAGCGCGCCGCGCCCGAGGCCAATTCCAATCAGATTTTCATTAGAACCTGCGTATTCGATCGCGCCAATCAGAGGTTCAATCGCGCGGCGGGTAAACGCGGTTTCCGCAGAGCCTCCTTCCACAGCGTCCGCTCCGGAAACTCGCTGCGTCATGCTTTGCATGGCTTCTCTAAATATGGGTAGCTGCGAAGCGAGAAGAAAAACAATCAAGATGGGAAGAATGATGCGAAGCACCTTGGCGAACTGGGAGACGCCCATGATTGCGCTTATTACGACGCTACAGATCACCAGGGCCAGTTGAACCAGGAGCTGTCGCTGGCCGGTTGTAGGGATGATGATAATGAGCGCAAAGGCGCTTGCCCAGATCAACCACTTTTTTGCCAGATCTTCCCTGACCATTCCATAAAAGACGAAGGCCGCCGCGAACGTGGCGTATTCAACCAACCCGATGGCGAAGCTGAAGGTGCCTGAAGCACGGACTCCACCGGTGAGATAAGCGATTTGTGAACCACCCGTGTAGGCGCCCCGGTTCAGGAAGGAGCCTGGAGGTGTCGCATATTGACCAAGAGCCAGAAGGCACGTTGGCAAAAGGAGCCACATGGTGCATGCGCCGAATTTCCGCAGGTCCTCGTCATCGAAGTTTTCAGCCATGATGAAGATCACAGGAAACGGCAGCAGGTAAGAGCGCAAGCCATACAATCCCACCAGAAAAGGATTGTCGCCCAGGGCAATTTGCAGGCTGAAAATGCCGATGATGATCACCGTGAGCGCAACAATCGGGACCGTCCACCGGGAAGGCCATTTGTTTGTCCGGTATGCCTCCCAGATGATCAGAATGGAGACCGGATCGCGGATGACCAGAAGCGGCGCAGATAGCTGCGGCGCTACCCATTTGCGCAGCGCGCCCTCGAAAATCAGAAGCAGGAAATACAACCAGAAGAGCTTCTTGAGGAGCGTAAGACGCGCAAAATAACTGTTCGGATTCCTACTTATTCCTAGTTGCACTGCAGGCTCCGTATCATGTGAGCCCAGTTAGCCCTGTATCGCTCCCAGGAGTTTTGTTCCGCAGTTCGCTGTGCTCGCCGTGACATTTCCACCAGCATTTCGCGATCGGAGTGAAGCGCTTCAAGACGACTGGCAATGATATCCGCACGGCGAATTGGAACCACGTAGCCCTCCCCACCGTCGCGGATGATTTCACTTGCGCCCGTATTAGACGTGGCGATCACAGGTAGACCGCAGGCCATTGCCTCCGTCACCACGAGTCCGAATGCGTCGCTCAGCGAAGGCAACACCAGCACATCTGATTCCTGCATTAAGTCGATTATCTTGTCATGCGGCAAACTCTCGATCCATCGCCACCGCCGGCAAGCTTCGTCGACTCGCGGATTCGGGCGCAGCCGGCTTCCTACTATCGTCAATTCCGCCTGAGTGCCTACGAGGTCCATGGCATCCAGAAGATATCCGATTCCTTTGCGCTGCATCAGAGTTGCGACAAACAGCACCTTAAGCGGCGCCTTGGAATCGCGATTGAAGTACTGTCGGGGCCTGACATCCGGAGCACCGTATGGAATCATTCGAATCTTTTCTTGTGGCACAACACCGGCAAGCGAATCCAACACATGCCTGCTGGGAACGAATACGTAGTCAGCTAGCCGCAATTCTTCTTCTTTCCTTTCGGCGTAATTGGCTGAGTTCGTCGTGGTGAGCATAAGGTTGGCTAACTCCGGGTGGCGTTCTGCTTCCTCCGCAAAAAGAGTATCCGTCCAGTTCCAGTAGGCACTGGGCTGCTCGTGGATTATGGTTATGCCTAACCTCTTGGCCTCACGATAGGTTTTAAGGCCGCCGTCTTCGTATCCGTACACCATATCGGGCCGGAGTTCTTGAACCCGCTGGGCTACGTGTTTATCAAAATTCGATCCCATCCCTAGGATGGAGAATGGCCGCTCGCCCGAACACAGCAAGTTATGCAATGGCGTACCCCGCGAGCCCAGCCGCACAATTTCCCGCCAGGGAACGCTTCTCACCTTCGCGGGAGGAGCTTCGGTGATTGCGCGCCGCGCTATCTGCCTCTGCAAGCCCGCAGGCAACAGAGATTTCAAGCGTGGGCCAGGGTTCCATGCCAGGGTCGTCCAGAACTCCGCCAGCATCTCATGCTCGACCAGGCTGCGGAGAGCATTGCGGGTATTCTGATTGACCGTGGTCCGTGACAACAAGACAGATGGATTGCCGGTGCGCCCGGTGGATGACTCAGCAGTTGCACCGACTGTCATTGCTCCGGCAGATAATTCCGTTCTACTCACGCTGCTTCACTTATCCACTCTACGTATTGTCTCGCGTGACGTCTTACGCTATGCGCCATATACCAGTTCCAGGCGGCCTTCGAACAACCTGCCCACCCCGTTGCCTTCGCGGTAGCAGCCGTCGTCGGACTGATTACGTGCATCCCGTCTGTCAGACCATCAATCTCCCCGCGAAAGGGCTCGGCGACCACAGGGATAACACCCTGGGCGCAATAGCCTGCGAAGATCGATGACTTAGCGAGGCAAAAGGAAGGGTGGTGCACAAATCCATACATACAGGACGAAAGCATTCTGGCAAGATCTGCGACCGATAATTCGCCCATGCGGGCTACAGTAATTCCGTTGATTTCGCCAGGAACCTCGGAACTAGGGCCAATGTCGAGGAACTGCGTGATGCCGATGCTATTCAGCATCTCGCTTAGTGCGCCGAGCTGCGCATACGCATTCCTCCTTGTTCCCGGAAGCCCGAAAACCGCCATCACCTGATTTCTGCGATCAAACGGCATAGGTTCGTGCGCTTCTCCCACAGTGGAAAAGACAGGAAGGAGCTTCAGAGAATCTGCGGATGGTTTCCCGAGCTGACGTTTGAGCCAATTTGCGTGATGGCTTGTATTTGTCACAATCAATTCGCATAGAGTGCCGATTTCGCGAACGGCCTTTTGCTGACGGTGGGAATACCAGAACGCCGATTTCCATGGCGGTCCAACGGCAAAAAGCTCATGGCAGTAAACTGCAATCCGAAATTGGCCGCTGGCCCTCAACTGCTCCAGCGCCTTAGCAAGTCGATCCGGAATGCCGTCTGGAGAGTATCCATAACCGCTTAGGTGCACCAGAACCGTGCCCGCGCGTCCATTGTTCAAAGAACTGCACGTATCCAGCAATTTCGCTGCCGTACTCTCGAAGACGGGAAACGTCAAGTCGCCCGGATCGCATCCACCTAACGCCACAAAGGCAGTACTCACCCCAAATTCCGTCTGGAGTTCGTGTGCCAGGGCGATGCCATGGTCGGTAATTCCGCAGCGCCCGGGCCTGATCCGGGGAACAACCTGGATCAGAAGTGGTTTCGTCGAAGGCATAATCTCAAAAAGAGTTGGAAAGTAGGGGCTCTCGAATTTCGCCGTCCCGAAATGAAACTCCGCAACGCTTCAAGCCGTTTCTTCCAGGCCATGGTTTGGAGCGGCTGCGTCTCCAGGATCTGGATTATCGATTGCTACTGGTATGCAGTTCTGTAGACTACGATCTGCGTACCGATGCCCAGGGCGGATGAGATCGCCTGTTCGGCCGCAAGCTTTGCGGTACTTGTGGGCACATACACGACGTCGCCGTCTTTGAGCGGCACATCCGGCGCTTTCCCTTTGAAGATATCCTTGACGGAAACGGTAATGGCTTCTTTGCGTCCGTCTTTTAATGAGCGCACCAGCTGAACATTTTTGAGCGCGGCAGCTTTTGCGCCACCCCCGGCCAGGGCCATGGCTTCTTCCATAGTCAGCACCTGCCGCCCGTCCAGCACGTATCCACCCGCCCGGTTTACATCGCCGAGCACGTAAACAATTCCCGCTCTGGGTACCATGATCGAGTCACCAGGAAGGATCTGTACCTGCGGAACGGTTGGACTAAGAGCGGAAGGATTGTAATATACATCAACCGGATGTTCGGGATCGTTTCGATGGGTAATGACCACTTTCGAAGCCGCACCCGTTGTCTCCCCACCTGCAGCAGCGATGACGTCATTCAGCATTCGAACGCCAAGTGCCGGATAGATGCCGGGTGCCTTTACCTCACCATTGATCGTGATCCCCTGTGTGGCGTACTCCAACTCGGAGATTGTGGCATAAGCGCTCTCAGGTTTAAGAACCCCGGCTTGAACGTAGCGTTGAGCGATCTGCGATCCTGCCTCCTCGGTGGTTTGGCCAGCCACATGTACTTTGCCAATGAGGGGCAGCATGATGTCGCCGTTCGCATCGACTCTAAAGGACCCGGAGAGTTCGGGATTCTCAAACATGCTGACCTGAATCAGATCCCCCGAGCCGATTTTGAGAATGGGCACCTGATAAGTCGAAGTAGTTCCTGAATTCTGGGCGAGTACGGCGATGGCCTGCAAAAGGAAAAGGCATGAAAGAGTTGCAATGAGAGTGCGCGTCTTGAGCAAATTTACTCCCCTTTCTCGTCTTCGTACCCGTAAGCCTTGTCAGAATACGGTGAGTTATAGCGGTGGCCGTATCGATATCCGTACATGCCGTAGCGGTAGGTGTAGAAAGTCTCAAGCCGCATGTTAACGTCGTTTACAACCACTCCGGCGATGGTCGAATTGATGCGGAGCAGCAGGTCGCGTGCGCGAATCAGAGCACGCTTCCGGGTCATACCGGCACGCGCGACGAGAATCACGCTGTCGGAAAGCACCGCCATAGCCTGCGTATCGGAAACCGCGAGGACGGGCGCTGTATCAAGCACAATTCGATCGAACTCCTTGGTCCACAAGTGCAGTTGCTCCTCCATCCGTTTAGAGGAAAGCATTTCGGCAGGGTTCGGAGGACGTGGGCCGGCGGCCAAGACATGCAGGGTCGGCAACTCCGGCAGCGGGACAGGCATCTCTCTGTGGCCGTTCGGCTGGGCCAGAACAGTTGTGAGACCGAAACTGAGGTCGGAAATCCCGAAGACATGGTGGAGGGCGCCGCGTCTCAGGTCGGCGTCTACTAACAAGACGCGTTCACCGCGCTGGGCCAGGACGATTGCACAATTTACCGCCGTAGTGGTTTTGCCCTCGCCGGGAAATGCGCTCGTAATAGAGATGATGCGCGGCGGATTATCGATGGAGGAAAGCAGCAGAGAACTGCGCATGCCACGATAGGCTTCCGCACAGTTCGATTTGGGATCGAGCAGAGAAGTCAGAGTCTGCCTGGCGGCAAGATACCCTATCGCCCCTTCTCGCTTCGAAATCTCCTTGCGCCCACTCACCTCGTATGGAATGTGCGGAATGGCCGCCAGTGACGGGAGCATAGCAACACTCTCGACCTCTTCCGAGGTTTGCAGCGTGTCGTCAATCGATTCGATCAGAAATGCCAGTACGCATCCACAGAAGAGTCCACCCACAAAGCCGAGACTAAGGCTCATGGACTTCCTTGGCGCTATGGGAGTGAGAGGGGTCTGGGCGCTGTCGACCACCGCGATATCTGCGGCCGAGAGGCCCGCCGTGACGCTTGCCTCTTTCAGACGCATCTGCAACGCGTCATAGAGTTCGCGATTCAATTCGGCTTCGTGGCGGAGGATTGCATATTGGGCGACACCCTCATTTAGTTTGTAAGCCGCGTCTTCCTGCGCACCCAGACGACTGCGCAAATCATTCTCCACCCGCACGGCGCCATTGTATTCAGCCTGAACCTGGGCTCGCGCCAGGCTTATCTCGTTGTCAATCTGCGTCTGGACCTTATCGATTTGAATCTGCAGCTGCTTCATCTGGGGATGATTGGGACCAAGCCTCACCGCCAGTTCGCTGCGCTGCGTCTCCAGATCAATCAGCTGCGAGTGCAGCGTTGCCAGCGTGGGATTGTCCCCCATGAGCGCCTGAAGGTTCGGATTCAACGAGTCATATTCCCGCAAGCGGGCTTCTTTCATGATGCGGTCTGCTTCGGCGTTCTCCAGTTCGCCGCTGATCTGCCCCAACGTCTGCAGCGTAAGGTTTGAGTTTTCGTCCGTCCCGACGATGTTATGTTCCTTCTGATATTCGGCAAGCCGAACCTGCGCATTTGCCGCTTGCTCTTTCAATTCTCCCAGCCGCTGCTGCAACCACGTGGAGACGTGCATCGTGCGGTCGTACTTGAGACGCAGATCCTCATCGGAGTAAGTTTCCACCAGTTGATTGACGATGGCGGTGCCCAACTGGGGGTCCGTGCTGCGGTAGTGAATCTCAACCAGGTCGGTGTTGGGAATAATAGAGACGCTTAGCCCTCCTCGAATGTAGCCAATAAGCTCAACGCGTTCAGCCGGAGTCAGCGGAGCTGACGAAGGCGGATCGGAAACACCTGCCTTTGGATTCGCATCGGCGCGAAGTCGGTCGATCAGGTGGAGGCTCTCGGCGGTTTCGAGCAGCACCGAATCGCTGGATAGAATCCGCACTTCCGTATGCAGCGCGACATCGGGATTTTCGCCGTTGGCCTGTTCATTAAGTCCCTGCAGCCCCACGTTCGGAGGATTGTTCGGCTTGATCTCGACGCGGGCGACGCTCTCGTAGATCGGCTTGGTCCGATAGACGTAATAAGCCGACCCGGCAGTAAAGAGCACCGTTACCAGCAGGATCGTGAGGCGCTGCTTAATCAGCACCCGCCACACATCCATCAAGGTGAGCCGTTCGCCTGCACTGTCGAAAACTGGACGAGTTTGTAGAGCCTGGCCGGCTGACAATTCTGGTTGAGATTCTGAGGGCATTGAGACTCCTGAATTTGCGTGGCGCCGGCTCGAATACCGGTTATCGCAAACCTTAAGTTCCGCTGGACCGGGAATTGAAGACGCGTCACGCGCGTATCATTCCCGAGCAAACAGCACGTGAAATGTCGAAGACTTAGAGAGCTGAATCAGAACGGCAATCGCCGATCAGGATTGCGCTATTTCCAATTTCCCAGATCTGGTCTCGCTCTGGACCCTTTGCGGACCGAAAATCTCGTTGATAACAGAGGCTGTCCGGTTCATGGTGTAGCGCGCCAAAAAACAGGGACGGGCGCGGGTGGCCATGGCCTCACGCTCGGCGGAATTTGTCTCGAACCAGCGATGCAAAAGGCGCTCGGTGCCCGCAAGAGTGTCCTCCTCAACCAATCCCACTCCGTCAGCTTCAATTTCCGGCCAAATGTTCACCTGATTGCTTATAAGTACTGGGCGTCCCGCGGCAAGTGCCTCCACAACGGAGATTCCGAAGTTCTCCTGGTGAGAAGGCAGGACAAACGCTTCACAGGCTCGGACCGCTCCCCATTTCAGATCGCCGCGGAGCATACTTGGCCAATGCACTCGACCGCCCAGACCAAGCCGGTCTGCCTGCGCCTTGAGCTTCGACTGCAAACCTCCCTGGTCAGGACCGGCGATCACGAGATCAACGTCGGCGCGATGGGATGCCTGCCGGCCAAAGGCCTCCAGGAGGAGATCGCAGCCTTTCTTTTCATGGATCCGCCCGAGAAACAACAGATAATTACGCCCGCGCAGCGCCGGCGTGGCTCCGTAAAACAGCTCAACTTGTCGCGCAGAGTCCTCCGCTGACTCTCCGTAATCCGTGATGCCATACGGAATAACAATGCTGTTCCACCTACTTGGCCGGAAACTCGTCTGAGCAAGGTCCCGCTCAATGGTGGTGGTAAAAAATACCGCTGCCGCATCGTGAAGAACTCTGTATTGCATCGGCCAGTACAGCATCTTCTTCAAACGCTTAAGGGGATACGCGCGGTTGAACCACGGGTCGAGCGCTCCGTGAACGAACACTCCATAGGGAACGCCTGAACGACGTGCCGCGGATCGGACAGCAATATCCGGGAATGACCAGATGCCATTCATGAGTACGACGTCGAAGCGATTTGCGTGGGCGTGCAGCCAACGCCAAAGGCGCGGCGAAAACGCAAATCTACCCAGCACCGTCTGACCAAGAGCATGTACCGGGCAGGGAATACCGGACAGGAAGGGCTCGCCCGGCCGATCGAGGCAAACCACTTCAATCCTGGCACCCGCCACTTCCTGCTCGTAAGCCCTGACCAGCTGGCGAATCGCCTCAGGAGGACCGCCTGCGGCGGGCGAAAGTGTGTCTATCACGTGCAGAATGCGCATGAATGGCGTTAGAGCCTCTTAAGCCGAAGGTATCTCGGGAATTTGCGTCAAGTTCCTGGAACGAGCCAGTTCCGAAGGAACCAAAACATCCAGCCAGAATTTCGTATAAACCTGAATTGCTTCTCTGCTGTCGGAGTAGGGAGCGGGGGCTCCGGCAATCAGCTTTGTAAATTCCGGGTGGAGCATCACCGTTGTCGCGAGCGCCGCGGTGAGGAGCGATGGATCCACATCGCGGAGTTTTCCGCTTTCGATATTGCTCGCAAGATAGCGATTGACGGCAGAAAAGATCGGAGAAAGATATTCATGACACACAGCCGCGGCTTTCCACCGCAATTCGATGAATGCGACCGCAATCAGGCGTAGCAATTCGGGTTTGAGGATTGCTGTGTCGACCAGTTGCGTCAGGATCTGGGGCAGGACAATCTCCGGGCTGGCGTCCCCCGCGATTCCCGACAACAAGTCCCTGCGAAGCTGCAGCCCGCTCAGACGCGAGCGAAGAGCAGCCCAGAAGAGGTCTTCTTTATGTTCGAAATATCGGAAAAGAGTGTTCTCGCTGATGTCCGCAATGCGGGCAATTTCTCGGGTGCTGGTCCCGTGGTATCCCTGGCGTGCGAAAAGCTGGGCGGCAGCGTGAACTATCTTACTAACTTGTTCGGAATTCTTGGTTGGGAATGTCATGCTTCACACTCATATAAGGGAGGTGCGGAATTCCACTCAGGCAATGAGAGAACGCTGGAAGGGCTTTTGGGGGTGGACTCAGGCCTGGGAGAAGGTAATCAGCGGTGTGCAAAATAGATTCTTACGAAGAAGCAGTTCTCGCAG
Organism: Occallatibacter sp.; assembly: GCA_035935755.1. Taxonomy (GTDB): domain Bacteria; phylum Acidobacteriota; class Terriglobia; order Terriglobales; family Acidobacteriaceae; genus Telmatobacter. Next base: position 91,262 of record DASYWU010000050.1, read on the forward strand.
GAGGAAATAAGGAAAGGTCGCTCACAACAGCTGGCGCGTTGTCGAAGATGGTACAGAGAGTTCAGGGGATCAATGAGTAACCGGCTCTAGGTTTTCGGCGCCAATCTCTACGGCAGCGTGCTGGTTGATCAGGTTGATAGTCAGAACGAATCGCAGATTGTTGTTCTTGCGGACCAGCACGCCTTCCAGACCTTGCATGGCTCCATCGCGGATCCGAACCTTCTGCCCCACCACCAGCTCGCGGTATGGTTCCATTCTCTTCTCGCAAGCATCTGAGCGCAGGAATTCAATCGTCATATCCGGAACGGGAACGGGTTCGCGGTTGTTTCCCACGATGCGCAGAACTCCGGGAGTTCCAAGAACCTTACTTCGCTCCCGGCCGGCGATTCGTACAAACAGATAGGAGGGGAAAAGTGGCAGATCGAGCCGGACGCGCTGGCGGTTCTTCCATACTCGGGCCGCGGGATACGTGGGAACGAAAGACTCAACCTCGCGCAGGCTCAGATGCCGAGCAGCGGACTTCTCATTCTGAGGAACGGTAAAAACCGCATACCAGTGTTTCTCTCCGATAGAATCGGGCGTCTGGGAGGCAACTCCGCAGCCTTGGAGGAATCTTCGTTCGATCCTGTAATTTTGCATGGCTTCGCCTAGCTGACTTAGCAAACCGTCCTGCTAAGCCGAGGATCCAAGTTCCCCGCGGACAAATATCAGCGCAAAAACCCGAGGCAATCAACGCGAAAAGCGTCCACACCTAACCTCAGGATGCGCTTTTTTGGCTCTACGACAGTCCAGAACTATGTCCTGGAACAGGACTTTCGGGGATGCTCCGGTAACACCTCAAGTGTAAGCGATCACTTGCAATTTTGGAAGCCAAAACAGGTCGCAGGTGCCGGTTTCGGCAAGACTTTCGTTGTATTTCGCTGAATTAACCGTCTTTACACGAAAGAAGTATGGCACTCGAATGTAGGCACATACAGAGGCAAATTCGAAATCAAATTGCCACATTTGATCCGTTCCAATGAACATCGCCTTTCCAGGATTGCCGCAGGCTCCTGGCAGAGAGATTCAAAACAGTGCCCCTATGTCCGGCTGGAATGAGAGGCCGATAGGGACTATTTCGCCTTTGACACTTCTAGAGCGCCGCACATCCATCATTTACTCTCAAAAATGCTGGTCTTTGCATGCCAACCGCGGAGTCCCAAGCTCGTTACCCGCTGACTCAAGGGGTGAACCCATGGCTCGTCACGGTATCGGTGATGCTGCCCACGTTCATGGAGGTGCTGGACACCGCCATCGCTTCCGTCGCCCTGCCTTACATTGCGGGAAGCCTTTCCGCGACCACGGACGAAGCAACTTGGGTGCTGACCAGTTACCTGGTGGCTAATGCCGTCATTTTACCTGCTTCGAATTGGTTCGCGCGGCGCTTTGGCCGCAAGCGCTTTCTGCTCACCTGCGTGGTCATCTTCACTATTGCTTCCTTTTTTTGCGGGGCGGCGCCTTCTCTCGCCGCTATCGTGCTGGCGCGCGTGGTGCAGGGGGCGGGAGGCGGAGCCCTGCAACCTCTTTCGCAATCCATTCTTCTCGAGAGCTTTCCCCCTGCCAAACGCTCGATGGGAATGGCCGCATTCGCTCTTGGCATTGTGGTTGCGCCTGTCCTGGGACCCACACTGGGCGGCTGGCTGACCGACACTTACAGTTGGCGGTATGCCTTCTACATCAATATTCCCGTGGGCATACTGGCCGTAATCATGATCGCCCGCTTCCTGCACGATCCGCCTTACATCAAGCATGCCAAAGTAGGCGCATTTGACAATCTGGGTTTCGGGCTGCTGATAGTTTGGACCGGCTGTCTTCAGGTGGTGCTCGACAAGGGCCAGGAAGCCGACTGGTTCGGCGCGGTTTGGGTTCGCTGGGGAGTTGTATTTTTTGCCGTTGCGTTTGTCGGCTGGATCTGGCGTTCTTGGACCAATCCCGGCGGCATCGTAAACCTGCATTGCCTCAGGGACCGCAATCTCCGTACCGGGCTGTTCCTCATTTGCCTGCTCGGGATGTGCATTTACATCACTATTACAATGCTGCCGCTCTACTATCAGGAGGTCATGGGCTACACGGCCTTTGCCGCGGGATTGGTCGTGGCTCCGCGCGGAATTGGTTCGTTTGTTGGGTCTCCCGTCATCGGTATCCTGGGCTCGCGAATAGACAATCGCAAGCTGTTGTGTGGCGGATTCATCGGATTCGGAATATGCGCGCTGATGTTCGGGGCAGTGAACCTGGACATCGGCCCCTTCACCATGCTTCTGCCCATAATGCTGACTGGCTTCGCGCTGAGCTTTGTTTTCGTTCCATTGGCGACGATGTCCACCATCACCATCTCCAACCAGGACATGGGAAATGCAACGGGTCTCTTCAACATGCTGCGAAACATCGGCGGCTCTGTGGGAATTTCCATGGCGACGACGGAGATTACGCGGCGCGCCGACCTGCACCAAACCGAGATTGGCGCGCACCTGACACCCACCAGCCCGGTGTTCCAGCGAGCCGCCCATATGATGGCGCCCTATCTAGGCAGAGACTTGGGCCATACAGTGGCGCTGCCGGCATCCTTGGCGATGATCTACCGGCTCCTGCTGCAGCAGGCGGCGCTGCTCGCCTATGTCGATATATTTCGTTGGACCGCGTTCCTGGCATTCCTCTGTGCGGGGGCAGTTTGGCTCTTCGGCAAGCAGCCCGTCCACGGAAAAGCGCCCGTGGGGATGCATTGATCAGCTGTTTCCGGGTTGGCCTTGCAGAAATTGAAAGTGGTGGCGCACCCTGTATCCCCCAGATGGAACTCTTCGCGACTCTATTCCAGAAGCGACGCGAATCTGCGGGTGCGCTCATCGTATCGCTCAATCCGGCCGGTGAGGATGTCGTAATACCAGCCGTGGACCCCGAGACGCCCCTCATGCATGGCTCGAGCTACGGAAGGTTGCTCGCGAAGATTCAGCCACTGCGCAATCACGTTGCCGCGGATGAGCGCGGCCAGGTCGGCATGCTCGCCGTCAACTGGGTTCAGCGGCTGGCGGTGGCTGAATGCCGCTTCTACGTGCGCCAGCCAGCGACGGGCCTTGGGCAGGTGCTGGAGGTTCTTGCGCTCGACAGCCGCTTTCATTGCTCCGCAATCGGAGTGGCCGCACACGATAACGTGCTTCACGCGCACAACCTCAACGGCATACTCAATAGTGGCGGCAACACCGTCGATGTCGTCACCGGCAACAGGAACAACGTTGCCGATTGTGCGTGCAATAAATATATCGCCCGGACCGGTGCCCAGAATAAGATCGGGAACCACGCGTGAATCGGCGCAGGTGATGAACAAAAACTCGGGCGCCTGGCTTTCAGCAAGCAGGCGGAACTGTGCGCGGCGCTGTGGAAAGACGCCGTTGACGAAATTTTTGTAGCCTTCGATGAGGCGTTCCATAGATTCAGCTGGGCTCCGCGGGAATGAATCTCTTCAACCAGCCTATCGCATCGCAGCCGGACTGCTATCGTGAATCATGGCCGAGCTTCAGGCGCGAATAAACCAAAATGAGGTACAAGCGAATGCAAAGAGTTGCCAGACTGATGCGTTCCGCGATTCTGCTGTCGCCGTTGCTGATCGGATTGCATCCGCGAAACATCGTTGGACAGACGGTGGATACGGTCGATCCGGCGCTGCGCGGACGGATTGACGCTATCGCCAGAGAAGTTCTCGCCAAGACCGGCGTTCCCTCGGCTTCGGTGGCGGTGGTCCAACGCGGCGAAATTGTATACACGCACGCATACGGGTTGGCTCGGATCGAGCCGCAAACGGCGGCAACCACGGAGATGCGATATGCCATCGGATCGATTTCGAAGCAATTCACCGCAGCGGCGATTTTGTTGCTGCAGCAGGAAGGCAAGCTTTCGCTCGACGATGCAGTCGGGAAGTATCTTCCCGGTCTGACGTGCGGCGATGAAGTAACCATACGGGAGTTGCTTTCGCATACATCGGGCTATCAGGATTACTGGCCGGAAGATTACGTGATGCCGCCGATGTTGCGGCCCGAGACACCGCAACAGATTCTGGATACTTGGGCGAAGCGGCCTTTGGACTTTCAGCCAGGGACCGAGTGGCAGTACTCGAACACCAATTTCGTGATTGCGGGAGAGATTGTAGAGAAGGTGAGCGGCGAGCCGCTGATGGAATTTCTCAGACAGCATGTATTTGTGCCTCTGGGAATGAAGTCGGTGCGCGACTTCAATGAGAACGGATTGGAAAAGGGAGACGCGACAGGCTACTACCGGCATGCGCTGGGGCCGCTGCTGCCGGCGCCCGATGTGGGCCGTGGATGGGGCTCAGCCGCATTCGAGCTGGCAATGACGGCTCACGATCTGGCGCTTTGGGATCGAAGCATGATCGGACATAAAGTGCTCAGCGCCGACAGCTATAAGCAGATGTTTTCCGACGTGACGCTGAAGAATGGAAGCCCCACGCACTACGGATTGGGCGTTCAGGTTCTCGAGCGCGACGGACACCGGGTAATCGAACATTCCGGTGAAGTATCGGGATTCGTTTCGGATAACGAAGTGCTGATTGACGACGGCGACGCGGTTGCGGTGCTGACCAATCAGGACGCGGTGAGCGCAGCGAGCAGTATCGCGCACCTGGTGGCGCAGGTCCTGATCGGAAAGCAGCTCTCACTGTCGCCGGTGGAGCAGGAAGCGTACGAAATTTATCGCGGGTTGCAGGATGGGAAGATCGATCGGAAGAATTTGTCGCCGAATCTGAATGCGTATTTCAGTGAGCAGGCGCTTGAGGATTTCAAAACAAGTTTGGGGCCGCTGGGCGAGCCGACATCGTTCCGGTTGACGCGAAGCGTTGACCGCGGGGGGATGACGTTTCGGGAATTCACGATCACGTATCCCGATCGGCGGCTGCAACTCACTACCTATTCGTACGCGAACGGGATGCTGGAGCAGTACCTGGTGGCGCCGGAGTTTTAGCCTGACATGCGCGTTCAGGATGTAATGTTCAGCGCGGCCGTGACTTGTATCGCGCGCGGAGCGGTGATGCGCGATCACGTGCTGGGGCGCGTGCGCAGCATGAGGCGGCAGGCGAAAGAAGGAACGTATCCGGTTTCGCGGCACTCGATTTCGATCGGAGGCAGAAGACTGGATGCGGTGCTGGTGCGGCCGCATGTAGCGCCGCGCGCGACGCTGCTGATTTGTCACGGCATCGGCGAGACGGTCGACTACTGGACGGGAGTTCAGCATCTGCTCGCGTCGAAAAGTGTTGCTTCGCTGGTGTTTGACTACTCGGGATATGGGCGAAGCAGAGGCGTGGTGAATTGGCGGCGTTGCGAAGAGGATTCGATTGCCGCGTTTGAGTATCTGAAGGCGATGCGGATGGGAGCGCCGGTTTCTCTGCTGGGGTTCTCGATGGGGAGCGGGATTGCTACGGCAATTCTCGAGCGCGCGGAGCCGGAGCGGCTGGTGCTTTGCGCGGCGTTCACTTCATTCCGGGATGCGGCTTGCTCGATGGGCGTGCCGCGAGCGTGTTGCGCGGCGCTGCCGGCGATCTGGGGCGGCGAAGCGCCGCTGCGCGGATGCGGGCGGCCGGTGCTGATTGTGCATGGGGAGCGGGACCGGACGTTTCCGGTGGCGATGGCGAGGAGGCTGGCGGAGTGGGCGGGACGAACGGCGGAACTGGTGGTGGCGCCGGGGCAGAGGCATAACGAGCCGTTCTATCGGCCGCAATTGGTGTTCTGGGGTCCGGTGGCGGAGTGGCTAACGGGCGGCGGCTGAGGGCGCGGAGCTTACAGTCTTACAGTTTCCGGGGTTTCTGGTTTTTACAGCTTTACAGATTTACAGTTTTACTTTCAAAAATCAGGGGAGCCGTTTTTTCGTGATTTCGTGGGACGGTGGACAGTGGACGGTGGACCGTGAGTCGTGCATCGCGAGAGTAAAGTTCACCAGTTCGCAGTTCGAAGAACGCGGCTTGCAGTTTGTAGTTCGCTGTTCGCAGGCCTGGATTTGGGCGGTTTTTGGCTGGTTCCGTACACATGATTCAAGAGTAATGAATCCGGGGAATTAATCGGCAAAAGGGGTGGTGGTATATGTAATTGAAAATAAATCGGTTAGAAAATATTTTTGAGCGGACCACTTGACAGGTTTTGGGGTGAACCCTTGTGGTGAGACAGTTTTTGGTTGCCGAGCAAGCCCCCGGGAATAGCGCGCGGGATGTACAGAACATCCCTCAGGGCCTAAAGGCCCAATGGATTGATGGGCAATTGCGGCACGACTGAAGTCGTGCCCTTTCAAGGCGAGGGCGATCTCCGCAGCCCGAACAGCACGCGTGGATTTTGACCAGGGGCAGGTTTCGGAACCTGGTTCGTAAGAAGAACGAAGTAGCAAGAAAGAGTAAGCAGGGGCTAAAGCCCGCGCCGGTTTCGCTGCAGATTCGGCACGAGTAAACTCGTGCCCTAATAAGAAACTAACTCCTGCTTATGCGGCTATGGGTTGTATTTGCACAGCGTAGCCAAGATTTTGCAGGTGCTTGAGCAGGCGCAAGGCATGCC
>DASYWU010000051.1:0-24228 GCA_035935755.1 Occallatibacter sp.
CCAGCTCCGACACGACCGTGATCAAAGGCCAATCGATCGATGCCTCGATCGACGCCCCTTCCGGGCCTCACACTCTGAAGGTGAAGGCATGGGGCCCTGGCACTGTGTGTGTTCAGGATGTGGCCATCAACGTCAGCCCCGGTGGATCCGGCGGATCCATTGGCCCCGGATCCGGTGCAACTACCGCGTCAGTTGGCTCGGGCAGCCTGACCGTTACCAGCCCGTCCAGCGGGGAGTCGGTTACCTCCCCGTTCCATCTCTCCGCCTTCGCCACTACCTGCAAGTCCCAGAATGTCGCGGCCATGGGCTACTCCTTCGATTCCAGCTCGAACACGACGGTCATCAAGGGCCAATCCATCGATGCCTCCATCGACACTTCTTCCGGCCAACACACTCTCAAAGTAAAGGCCTGGGGGCCCGGGGTGGCGTGTGTTCAGGACGTCAATATCGACGTGGGCAGCGGCAGCGCCGGTACTACGGCCAGCTCCCCCACTGCCTCGAGCGGCGGCACCTCCGGCGCCTCCGGTTCCGGCAGCTCCGTCATTCCATCCCATGCGATCTCCGTCAGCAACCTGGACGTCATGTCGGGATGGACCGCTAAACATGACAGCGCCGGCCCGGGCTCTTCCAGCGGATCGACGCAGGTGGTCAGCTCGCCTTCGGTAAGCGGCAGCTCGCGCGAATTCCTGACCTCGTTCTCCAACAGCGGCGACGTGCGTTATTCCCTGAGCTTTGCCGACGATACTTCCGTTGACAACTTCTTCTATGACACGTGGGTCTACGTAAACAGCTCCGCCAGTTCCATCGGCAATCTCGAATTCGACATCAACCAGACCATGAGCGATGGCAAGACGGTGATGTTCGGCATCATTTGCGATGGGTACACTGACACCTGGTCCTACACCGTGAATACCGGCAGCGTCTCGTCGCCTCGGCCGCGGCACATCGGCAAAAGCGGCACCCACTGCAACCCCCGCGCGTGGACGCAGAATACGTGGCATCACTTGCAGGCGTATTACTCTCACGACTCTTCCGGCTACATCACCTATCATGCCGTGTGGTTTGACGGAGTCGAATCGCAGTTGAACGAGACGGTTCTCGGAAGTGACGCGCTCGGCTGGGGGCCGGTGATCAACACACAGTTCCAGGTAGACGGCCTCGGTTCCAACCACAACACCGTCTATCTTGGGAATCTCAACGTGTATCGCTGGTAAATCGGAGTTCCGCCTCGCCCCGGAGAGGCCCTCCAGCAAATCCCGATCTCCACCCGCGCTTCAGGAATCAGCTCGGGCGGAGACCATCGGGTGTAAGCGTGTGCTGATTCAATGCCTCGACGGGCACCAGCTTTTGTCAACGCGGCAATGCCCTCCGCTTTCGCGGGCGCGGCCCGGTACATTTCGGTAAGCGGTCATCTCGCTAATCGATGGCGCAGCAGGCGGACCTGGGGTTCAGAATCCGACAAGGTCCAATTAGCCATAAAGGGGCCGGTTAGCCGCCCACCCTGACCCGGTAGAGCGAATACCAACTTAACCACGTGCGGTGTTGTGCCGCGCACCGGACGCCTTCAAGAGCGCTCCAGTCGAAAAATACTCAGCCCTCTAATTGTTCCTCGGGTTCCTCGCTTACCGATCGCTTGGTGGATCATCCTTATGAGAGTAGTCTCTCTTCAAAAGAAAAACTCCTCTCTTCTCGTTGCATTTGTTCAATGCACTCGATCTCAAATATAACTGACCGCGGGAAGTTGTCCATTAGGACTTGCCTCCTCGAATCAGCTGTCCCACCTCAGTTGGCTCGATTTGGAGAAACAATGCTTTCATTGCATTTGTTCAATGCACTCCTGAGAATTTTACGCCAGATCATGGAGTGGAAGCGTATAAAAATCAGACCCGATCTTACATATCTGTGATTCGGTCGGCACCTGGCATCGTGGCGACGCCGGACCTAAACAGGTTGCCTCGCCGCGTGGACACGGCTGGCATCGGTGCCCAAACGTGACAGGTTGATTGCTGCATTGTGGTCTTGCTGAAGCATCCTGCCGCATTGGCCGCACTGGAGCCATTCTCTTACAGCAGGAGGATTGCGGTAGCCGCAGTGGTGGCAGATGCGTGTGGTGTTAATTGCGTCTTGTTCTTCTAAGGCGATCGCATACTTTGCGGCCGTGTTTCGGAGCAAGGCGACAAACCTTCCAGACGCAGCAATTTGACGATACTTTTGCGATCTTTCCAGAGTCGGATGGTTGACGCCTTCCTGCTTCTGTGACACTGCGGCGAGGAAGCACCTCTCCACGACGAGTCGCGAAATACCCCTGCTTTGCAGGTATCGGCACACATCGTGGGCAACCAGCACCTGACCTTGAACCAGACGTGCGGTTGCACGACGGGAGTAATTCAGGATTAACTCGGCTAATTGCTCATCGCGTTTCAACCACGCGTCGAGCAAACGTACTGCTGTCAAGTTGTCCTTCAGTTCTTCGCGGAGCTTGATCATACCGCGGCGCCCTGCATCTTTAATCCACTCGGGAAGGCATTCCGCGCATTCGCTCTGCAGCTGCTCTTTGACTGCGTTCAGGGCTTCAGACCGCTGTATGGACATTCGCTTGCGCCCCTCTATGGAATTGAGGATGGGATCGCCAGCTTTCCAGCCGGGAAGAATGCGCGACATGTTGCGCATGTCCCAGCGATTAGGCCCCAAATTGATTCGAAACGCCATTCGGCGCTGCGAGTCTGACGAAGAGTTCTGCAGATCGATTGTCATTTCTTTGATCGTTTCACCGGCAGGTTCGAACAACGTGCCGAAACGGATTCCCGCTTCCGTGCGGCGCCAGCCAATGTCGAGCCCCGCGGCCAGTGAGCCAGGGCTTGGCATGCGCCGTTGAACTTCCACGATCAGACAAAGGAACAGCTTCCCGTCCTGATGCAGCAGTTTCCACTCTTTTACGTGCGAGTTGGCCGGGAGCGCATAGTGCTGCAGAACCACAAAGTCAAACTCCCAGCGGTCCTTGCCGCCGGCCGCAATCGAAATGTGGGCTGGGCGGAGCGCTCTCGCTGCTGCCACACCTTTGAGATTGGGATGGCCGGTCTGCTCAGGGCGGAATGCCGGGCCAAATGAAAGGCCCGGAATCCCCCGGCCCGTCTCGAGAAGGGAGGAATCCACGCCGGCTTTGTTCAGGGAATAGTGAATACCCCAATCACCGAACTTTGGCCCATCGGCGTACTTGATCTGTGGCCAGCCTTCTGACCATGCGTTCTTGACGGCTTTGCGCCGGCGCAACACCGCGACAAAAGCTTTCAGCGTTGATCGTTTTTCGAAACTATGCAGGCCTAAGATTCTAGCTTCGCGTTCAGCAACAGCGTCGAGTGATCGAAGAAACTCGTTCAACGGCGTGTAGTCCGGCTTATGCGGTTCGGCGAAGCTAATTACTTTTTCGAGTAGGCCAGCCGGGACGGCTCGGCCTTTTTCAATACGCTTTCGCAGCTCCCCAACGAACGACCATAATCCGTCAACTCCCGGCAATTCCACTTTCAAGCTTGCCGGGTGCCTCATATTTTCTTTCGACCGACCGAGCTCCGCATTGAAATTGTCGATCGCGGGGAGAATTGTCTCCCGGACGAACGAGATTATCTCCTCGGTAGCCAGTGGCGAACACTTGCGTCTGGCTTCGCGGCATAGGTAGGCGAGACGATTCCAAAACGACCTCTGCCGGCTAGCTGAAGCTTTTATCCACTCAGGGAAGTCCCCGATCGGATTCTTGCCTGGCGGTGCAATGTAAGCGCGGAATTTGCATGTGCTATATTGCCATCCATTATCGGCAGTGAATTTCGAAGCGGATTTTGCCATGCCGGCAATTCGCAACACTCCGGGTTGTTTGTCGCTCGCCTTCAGTATTCCTGTGCGCGTTTGACTGCGTAGCTCTCCGTTCGGTCCGACAAGCTGGAAGGCCAGGGTGGCGCCGTCCTCAAGCTGCAGGCCTGCAGGAATAGCCACCGGCGGTAGCTTTCCAAAACTGACTTTCCCCGCGGCGAGGTCGAAGACAACGGCGCCGTGCTTGAAAGACATCGTGGTCTTACGAGAAGGTTGCGCCACGTGCACGTGGACACGTGAATCTCCGACACTTAAGCGGTCAATCATGAGACCCGAGCTTTCGTCTGGGGTATAGGGGTGACATCGCTGGACGAAATAAGCATACCTCCAGCTTAAACTCGATGCATCGCGCGCTAGACTGGCGGCATACGAGTCCGTCCGCGAACGAAGCTAAACGGCAGCTGAGAGCTGGCCCATAACGCTTTGGCGCCTTCAGTTCTGCATGAGATCCAAGGTTGGTCGCACTGCTCTTTTGGCCATCGGTCAACCTTGCTTTTGGGCTGCGTCGTAGCATTGACAATCGGGAAATCGGCGAGCCTCCCGCCCACGAGCATGTTTCGAGCATCTTCATGACGAACGGCGGAGTTACGTTACCTAAGTACCCCTTCCTTGGAGGTCTCAAGGTGTATAAAAATGAGACATACCAGCAGTTACTGGGGAGAGCACCGCTGATGAGGGTATCGATTCATGCGCGCACCGACTGAACTCAAAGCACCAAATCAAGTTGATCCGAAAACCCTTCATAGAATCTTCTTCTTCGATCATTTCTGCTTGATCACGGCTGGCATCATCGCGCTGATGAACCTGCTTCCAGGCATGATCACTCCGCTGGCGGCGGCCCTGCCGAGGAGCTGGCCGGATATGCGCATTCCTGGTGCTGCAACTATCTTGTGCGCTGTGCTTTCCCTCTACTTTTCCGAAGCTACCCAACCTCGTCCAGCGAAGGTCTTGGCGATGATTTTGGGAACGCTCACATCGGCCATCGCCGTCATAGCACTTTTCCCGGTGATCGGAGGATCCCGGTTACCACTGGGCTGGATCCTTGACCGGAATCAAGTGGTTTTTCCGCCAACTCCGATGGAAGTCTCATTCGCGGCGCTCTTCCTGGTAGGAATCGCGATTCTCTTGGGCTCCTTCAGAGGCCGTCGAGCCGCACGTATCACGGATGTGCTCGCCTTGATCCTGGCCTTTGCAGTATTCGCCTTAGTGTTGGAATCTCTATTCAGACTGGCCGGCCTATCCAGTTCATCTGCATCCGGTCTAAAGTCGATTTCAACTCTCGCGTGCATTGCGCTATTGACAATTGTAGTAATTCTCAGGCGCACTGAGGGAGGTTTTCTCTCGCTTCTCTGGGGATATGGCACCGGCAGTCGCATGGCGCGAATGCTGGCTCCAATCTTGTTTCTGCTTCCCATGCTGCGCGAGATTGCGAGAGCGCACCTGCTAAGATCGCGCTGGATTCCGTCTACCTACGCGGCGGCAATCCTGACTTCCGCCGGCACCGGATTGGCGCTAGTTCTGCTCTTCGTCTTGGCCCGGATTATCAACCGGATGCAACAGAGAATACAAAATGATGTATTGAGAGATGAGTTGACAAGTCTATACAGCGTCAGAGGTTTCTATTTGCTCGCCGAGCAGTCTTTCCGGCATTCTCGAAGGACCCGAGAGCCTTTCGGCGCGATTTTCATCGACATGGACAACTTGAAAACGATCAACGACAAGCTGGGGCACAGTATGGGGTCCGTCTCCCTAGTCGAGACGGCAAAACTGCTGACCGCCAACTTTCGCGACACAGACATCATTGGTCGGGTTGGCGGAGATGAATTTCTCGTCGCTGGCCACTTTAACAATCGACAGATACTGGCGGCTGTCGAACGACTTCGAGAAGCAACAGCACGAAAAAACGACGTTGTCGGTCAACAATTTTCGATCAGCTTGAGTGTGGGTTATGCCGTAGCAGAAGATTACGCCCACGAAACACTGCATAGCCTTGTGGCAAAAGCGGATGAGGCGATGTACAAAGAGAAACGAGGCAAGAAGGAGGCGCGGGCTGCTGCAGCAGCGCAACCCGATAATCATTCGTCAGGAGCGCCACAGAATAAAGCCGTCGCTTTCGGACAGATTGTGCTCTGATGTGCCTGGAGTCTGCCGGGCAGCTCGGTCATGCGGCGTCAGAAAAAAGAGGTTTTACGCACTCAAGGTGCGTCGCCGGAATCCATCGCTATCTGTCTAAGACTCTAAGTCTGGCTCCAGATCGGCGGACCCGTTGACTTTCTCGTCGATGTCATTGACGCAGAATGGTTCCACGTGCACAACGTCCCTATTGATGCGTCTGTCCCCTCTGTTGAGCCGCCGCTCTACCTTGACCAGACGAGTATCGGGTAACCCGATGCGCCTATCCCGTGGGCCGACGCGCCGATCAATTGTAGGCTCGGCCAAGCGCAACCTTCCTATGGTAAGGAGGCCGTTCAGGACCGGCAGATTTACGCGCTGCGTCTCCACAAAGTCCACCCCCGCCACTGTTATGGTGAAATTGGAGTTATCGGCCCGCTTCATAAAGCCCTTCTGTACCAGGTACCAGGTAGTGAAATCCAGGTAGTCGCGGGGAAAGCCCAAGATAGCTTCCAAGTCCCTCAACGAGACCTCAGCGTCCCGTGGATTGCTGCGGCGCCGACAATACAGGATCGCCAGCAACGCCAGACGGCGATTCGTTTCACCCTCTAGTTCGTCCATGAAATCCACAATTGAAGAGAGTGGGGCCGACGAAATGGATGCAGGCTGGCCGCGCAGCGCATCGTAACTGGCGCGGCGTTCTGGATCCGACAGGACGTCATAGGCCGTCCTCAACAAGTAAAACATCTCGTCGTTGCCGGTCTCGGGATTATCGGGGTGATAGCGCGCGGCCCAAAAGCGGTAGATGCGGTGAATGGTCTCGGAGCTTGCAGAAGGACTTATCTGAAGGAATTCGTAGTAATCAGAGATCTCACGCAACGTATAGTTTAGTCCAGTGTTTCCCATTCAGCGAGAACCCATTTCGTGTATGGTAGTTGCCTTCACCGTCAACGGATTGCTTTTCATCCTAGGATGCGACAACACTCATGGACATCATCCAAAAGTTGCAACTTTCCCTGACCTTTTCGGAATCCGGAGGGCCCGTTTAGCAACTGCTCGTTGGCAACTCCAACCGGCGGGAAAAACACTTCGCGAAGGACTCCGCCCAGACATTCGCGGCTCGGCTTCCGGCTCCGCTATCGAGCGGCCACCTCGAAAGTTGTATTTGGCAGATCAAATAGTAATAGTCTCCCGATTACCGATTGGCCGTAAGATTTCAACAGCATTCACGTTTAGCATCCTCATCTTTCTCAGATTGGCCAAGAACCCGAGCCGAGCTAAGTCTGCATGCCTCGGTTGAGGAGCACGAGTCAGAATGAAATCGCCCGAACTGATTATGGAGAATGGCCAGGCAGGTACGGCTATTTTGCGAAACGAGGGCCTATCTGTCGTTTCGCGTAGCAAAGTAAATCCATTAAAGAGAACCACGTCGTTTATAAGACACGTCGCCGCTAAGGTTGGCATATCCGAGCGCCGCAATGATGTGCGTGCTTGCGCCCCGGACCTGAATGTAGCCTATGCGTCGGGCGCGGAAGAGAAGCGCGCCAAAGTAAGGGATATAAGCCCGACGGGTGCCTACCTTGTCACCAGCCATCGCTGGCTCGTAGGGACTCGACTATCCTTGACCTTGCAGAATGGCGCCCGCAGACACAGTAGTTTCTCGCCTCAGGTGCGACTCCAGGCCAAGGTTGTTCGGCTCGGCGAAGATGGTGTCGGAGTGAGCTTCGTGCACGAGTACGCTGATTCGGCACAGTGGCTCACCGCCGTATCCAAAGCCGCGTCTCTTTTCCCCGAAAACGGTGCAGTTCGGCTTTTTCGACTTGCCAAGGCGCTTGCATTTCTCCTTCGATTCGCGCCTTCCGCCGAGGAGCGGATTGCGAAGCTCTTTAAAGAAGAACTGAGTGAGGAACGAACTGAGAGAGCTCTCGAACTCATACTCACAGCCGAAAGACTGGTGTTTGAAGGTGTCACAGGAAGGAAAAGCGAGGTGGCTCCGAGCCTCGTCTTGCGAATAATGACGGACGGATCGAAAAGTCACGAAGAGCCAATGCATCAATGCTGGGCAGGATTGTTGGCGACGTCGACTTCAGAGACATCGAATGATGATGCGACTATGAGCTTCGCCGCCTTGCTATCGAAGCTCGAGCCCGTTCATGTCCTCATTCTGGCCTCGGCTGCACAACGAGCTGTCCAAGCCGGGTTCCAACCCGGCAGGACCAGTTTCCAAAACCTTCATTGCACAATGGACGAGGTCAAACGCATCACCCGGGCTAACAATGTCGCCGTGATTGAATGCGCTCTAAACCGTCTCTATGAGTTTGGACTGCTGGAATTAACCATTAAGCCTTTCGGGTGCGCGTCCCTTGACACAGCCAACCTAACCCCTACGGAGCTAGGCATAGAGTTTTACCAGGCATGCATAGGCCAGGAAATGCCGGCTGCCGTTGATTGTAGCGCGATAAAGGCGGTTTCATGATGTAGTCTCTGACTGAGCTTTTTGATTCATCAGCTGGACAGAAAACATTGGATCAACTAGCAAGCAACTCCGAGAAAATGCGCCCTGACTACCGCAGCGATGGTTCTATATACAGCTGCAATCAAGAGAGTCAGTAGTTTTATGATCTGTTGCGGACACAGCGGGTGTGATATTAGGTCTCGGACGCCCAACACATCTGTGCAACCGGATTCTCCCAACGCCAATTCGCTTGCTCGTGCGACTCACTTTCATCTCGGCTCCGGGAACCATCGAGAACCGCCTTTCTCACGGGCTGCTGGTCGATTTTTCCCCGCGGCGACCCACTCTCGCCGGGCGCAGTCGATCCTGCCGGTTCCGGCCAACGGATAACATTGCATCCACCATGCTTCGCGCGACCGCCGGCGCCGGCACGGCGTACGTTCCGGCGGCGATCGCCTCCTGCACTTCCGCCACCTTCTCAAACCGCACGTCCCTGTCGCAGGAATCCGGCATCCCCCTTCTGCTGCGAGGGCTCAGCCCATTCTGCTCAATGTTTTCGGCACTACGTACCGCTTGCCCTTCGCCAGCTGTTGAGGGAGCACCCACGATTGGGCTTTCGCCCAGTGCCTCCAAGCCTTCGAGCCGGTTGAGAGAGTTCATGCTCATATACTCTGTTAAGAGTATCGTCGAATCTGCCAATTACTTTAGTCATTCTACGCCAAAATCTGTGAGCCTTCCCCAATTCACAGCGACACAACCGGAAATCTACCAGCCATTACTCGCTCTCGCCTGCACGTCGCTTTCTTCTCTCCCTCTATCCGGCCTAGGTCCGGCACCAGGTTTCCTCACTCATCCTGGACCGTGCGCCAGCGTTCTTCATGTAGTTCAGTGTCGCGCGCAAAATGCCAAGGGCGGATTTGTGCAGTTGTGAGATCCGTGACTCCGCCAGTCCCAGGGCCAGCCCGATCTCGCGCATCGTCATCTCCTCGTAATAATAAAGCGTCAACACCAGCCGCTCTTGCTCAGGCAAATCGGCGATCGCTCCCGCTAACCGGCCCTCCATCTCCCTCCTCAGGCAGCGGAACATCGGATCCTCTTCGGGTCGCGCCGGTAAGAGGTCCAGTTCCTCATCGCCGGAATCCTCGAAGCGCTTCTCGTTCAGGGTGCCGATTTCAAGACCTTTCAGATGGCCGAGCAACTGGTGGTACTCGTTGAGTTCAAGCCCCAACTCGGCGGCAATCTCCGTTTCCTCAGGCGCCCGATTCAGCCGCGCCGTCAACGTCTGAACCGCTTCTTCCACCGCCCGGCCCTTACGCCGCAGCTCGCGGGGACTCCAGTCGAGCATCCGCAAGCCGTCTAAAATTGTGCCCCGGATGCGGAAGTGTGCGTAGGAACGAAACTGCACTTTCTTCGCCGGATCAAACTTGTGAATTGCGTCCAGCAAGCCAACTACCCCGGCTGAAATCAGGTCCTCGATATCCACGTGGTCTGGCAGCCGCATGTGAATGCGCCGGGCAAGGAACCGCACGAGGGGCAAATATTTCAGCACTGTCCGCTCCTCTTCGCAGGTAGGCGCCACAGCTCCATGAGTGCACTCAGCCGATGCCGTGCTTCTGAAATGAGGTTTGCTCTTCTGTTTTTGACTGCATCTGGGAAACCCTTCCAAGGCATTCATTGTTTTCCCTCGAGTCTGGGTAAGTTCTTACAAGTCGGCGATTGCCGGGCTGATGTCGGTTGCTTTTCTTCGCGATGTGAAGCAGAACCGGACTGAATATGTGATAGCAGTTCTTGCTGTCCAGTTTGGCTTGGTACATCGCCTGATCGGCTTGGCGAAGGAGCCGATCCGCGTCGATCTTTTCAGCTGCCGGGTGGTAGGCTACCCCGATGCTGACCGAGACGCGGAGGGAGTAATTACCTATTCGCAAAGGTTTTTCTGCTGACTCAAGCAAGCGTGCGAGCACCGGCAATGCGTCGTCCGATTTTGGCAGATCGACCAGCACAGCCACGAACTCGTCCCCCCCCAGACGGGCAAGAGTATCGCCTTCGCGTAAAGCGAACTTTAAACGCGATGCCAAAGGCTGAATTTCGGTGACGCATTGCCCGCTTGTTAAGAGCTGTTCTTCAAGCCGGTAATAGCGATCCGCTTCCTGCTCGCAATGAAGGTCGTAATCGGTTCCGGAAAGGGCGGCTGAATCGTCTATTCTGTCCGTCAATTTCGCTACGGCGTGACTGGCCGCCAGCAGCACGTGGTTACGATTTTTGATGTAGATGTAGTCCGAGGCGTTTGCAAGCAGCGCATTGTAACTATCAATGAGAGATTTATTACCTGGGTCTTGGACATCTCTCACGTCATTCAAAACAAGGGTTAGGACGGTCCCTTCTTCAGCGCAACCCGATGTCTTAGAGGATTGTCCCTTGATGCAGCAAATCTTGCCGTCGGCACCGCGAATGCGTAGTCTGACAGTGCCGGCCAGTTCTACGAAGCTAGGGGAGAACAGTGTTGCCGCAACAGCGGTATCATCGCGGTGTATTTTATCTTGGAGACTAATATTTCCGGATAGGAAATCGTGCGAGGCAAATCCGAGCAAAGATTCGACGCTCTCGCTCGCAGCCAACAGCCGCGGCCGTTCAGTCAAACCAAATCGGAAAGCAGCCTCTACTTGCATTAGGCTTACTTCCTTGTCGACCAACCTGCCGCACTCGCAATTGGGGAAGACGGCAAAGTTACGTACGTATCCAAGGTACCGCGCACCAGTACTGGGACAAAAGATGACTTTTGTTGTTGGCAGTGCAACTTTTAGGTGCCTGTATTGCCCCATGAGATAAACGGAATATGCCGAGTTTGTAGGCCGCGGAGGCCACACGCGCAACACGCTCTGGTGCCGCCCACGATGCAGAGCAGCCACGTGCATTGCCCACCCGATCAGCTATCCATCAGCGACCAGCAGCTAAAAGAGTATAGGGCCCCGACCAGGTCCTCGCCATGCCTGTGGCAAGTTGATTGTTGGGAACAAAAGGGACTCCCGAGGGCCGGCATCGCCGGCCTGGCGGTGTGGTCGCTCTTCGTCAGTGCTGGGTTCATCGCATATCTTGGCGTGATGCTTTCACACTTCAGAGCGAAAACCTCCTGGACTAGAAAAAGGTGAGGTCTCGATTCCTAAGCTGATTTCTGCTGAACCTCGCTCATCGACCAGAAGGAGGACGACCTCGCTACCACCGAACAATTGCGGCTCCTATCCTTCGCTGCATACAATGCCTTGTCGACCGCGACCAGGAAGCCACTCGGTTGCACTTCCTCGCCATGGTTTGCCGTGCCCACCCCGATGCTCACCGTGAGCACAGGAAGCACCGGAGATCTCAAGTTCCGAAGTTCAAGCGAAACGATCTTGTGGCGAACCCGTTCGGCAAACTCCAGAGCTGCAGCCTCGTCCAGGCCGGGAAGCACTACTGCAAATTCTTCGCCTCCATAACGCGCCACCAGGTCGGTTTCACGCCGTGCCATCGCTTGCAATGCGGCGGCCACTTGCACCAGACAATGGTCACCGTATTGATGACCTTCAGTGTCATTAAGAATCTTGAAGTGATCGATGTCGAGCAATAGCAGCGAAAGGGAGTCCTCTGTTCGAGACAGACGCGTCAACTCGCGACTCAACGCCTGATCGAAGGTGCGCCGATTTGCTATACCCGTCAATCCGTCGATCGCAGAAAGCCAGGAGAGCTCCTTATTGGCCCTCTGCAACTCTGCCGTGCGCTGAGCAACCAGATCGCGCAGCTCCCGCTCTCGCCGGTGAACTACGTGCATGCGAAGCGCATTCACCGTGATCACAATCATGATCGTGGCCAGAATTTCCAGGGCCATGAACCACCACGTCCGGAACCATGGCGTGCGTACTTCAAATGAGAACACTGCGGCGTTGGAACTCCACGTTCCGCATGGATCGCGTGCCTGGATTTCCAGCCTGTAATCTCCCGGCGGAAGCGATGGGAACTCCAGCTCGCGCTGCTGGGTCTGCCGCCATTCGCCGAACAGGGGCACCAGCCGATAGCGGAACTGGAGGAGTGGATCGCGGGTCAATGTGAGGTCTGAGAATTGCACGACCAGGCGATCGGATTTGTAATCCACCGCAGGATGGTCGGATGCGAGCCGAGGCTGCCCCGCAAGGATGATCCTAGTGAGTACTACCGAAAACGGAAAAACTGGTTGTGGTCGCGCGGGTGGCGTAAACTTGGCCAGGCCGCCACTCGTTCCAATCCACACGTTCCCGTTGAGATCCACCGCAAATCCATTGAGGTCGCAGTCGTCCCATACGAGCCCGTCATTCATGTCAATGTGAGACCGGGCAGCCCCATCAAAGATATCTACGCCGTGTTCTGTCCCAGCCCAAAGCCGTTGCCGGCGGTCGAATCCAAGGAAATAGACTAGGCGCGTACCGCCGGGCCTTTCGGGTACGACGTGCGTCACCCGCATTCCAACAGGCAAAGGCGTGACTCTGTCGATCTCTCCACCAAATCTATAGCCGACCCAGAGTTCACCTGATTCTGCCGCCGCCAAGGCCAGAATCTCATTGTGGCTTAGCCCATCCTTTACCGTGTATTTCTGCCAGCCCTGTGAAGAAAGGTGAAACAGGCCGCTTGTTCCTCCCGCCCAGATCTGCCCGCTTCTGCCTTCGCTGATCGCCCAGAACTGGTCTTGCGGAAGTGCAGTTACCAAATGAAAAGATGTGTACGGGGGCGGCGTAACATAAAGCCCCCTTTCCGATGCTGCCCAGACACGCTTCTCGCGATCGAACAGGACCGTGCTGATGACGCTCGCATCGAGGCCCCGGTTGGAATGGAACCAAGTTACGCTTCCGGTGACTGGATTGAAGTGTGCCAATCCCAGCGTCTCCGTGCCCAGCCACAACGTTCCATTTGTATCGCGTTGGATGCTGTGAACGGGAACAGATGCGAGTGCGCGCACATGGGTCCAGACGTAGGTGCCCTTCAGCTTGGTGCCCCGATACAGGCCGGCTTCGGTTCCCACCCAGACAGTCCCATCCCGTTCGGGGAGGATCTGATACACCAGGTCGCTTCCCAGGCCGCTCTGGCGCGTATAGGATACCCAACCTTTGTACCCCGCCCACCTGACGAGTCCGTGGCCAGCCATTCCCAGCCAGACAGAGCCTTCCCGATCCTGAAAAACGGAATAGACAATGCCGCGCAGCCCCTGGGCCGATCCGATAATGCTCCAATGACCGTCGCGGCGAATCGCTAACCCATCGGGAGAAGGGAATAGAAGATCACCGTCGAAATCGAGGGCGGCGATGCCACTGACTCCCGCCCGCGGCAAAGGCGCATTCTTTTCCAGATGGAACCGCGTTCCGTTCCGGACTAACGAGGCAAGCCCGACCGTACGACCACGGACCCATAATGTACCGCGTTTGTCTTTTCCGATGACCACCCACCGAGCGGGTGGCAGGCCCATTGAATTGCCAAAGACACGAACGTGACTGCCTTTCAGCCTGCATACTTCTTTCCCGCATCCGTACCAAACTTCTTCGTTCTCGATCCACAAGCCTCGAGTGGTTTGGTCTGTCGAGCCTCTGGGCGAGTGGAGGGCGTGGAGAGAGTATGTTTCTGCGCTGACGGAGAGCAAAACCAGCCCATGATCGGTTGCCACGTATGTGTGGCCCGATTTATCTGACCGGAGTCCACCGATCCACGAAACACCAGCGGAAGCTGGCAAAGAAAGGGGCTCAAACCGGTTCCCCGCCAGGCGGAAAAGACCAATTCCTCCGCCAACCAGCAAGCTTCCATCCGGTGCTTCTCCGAAAGCGACGCCTGACGATTGGGGCAGGCCTTCTTCCTTGCCGAATGTCAGGAAGCGTTCCCCGTCGAAGCGGAACACACCATCCTCCGTACTGACCCACAGGTAACCCTGCCGGTCCTGGTAGAGGTTCTTTACCGCGAGATTCGAAAGGCCCTCACTGGCCCCGAAGTACTCAAATTGATATTCTTGAGCCCTCAGGCGCACCGCGCAAACGATACTCGCCAACACGTACACGGCGACAACCATCCTGCGCTGGGAACCGAAATGCATGAAAATCTTATCGGCCTGATTGCTGTCAAGTGCAGGGAGACCGCGGCTCGCGCCTATTACTTTAGTGTCGAGTTGCGGCTCGCTTCATCGTGGTAGCAGAAATCTACAGCCGTCCAAATTCATGCTGAAGAGCTTTCGGCAACTCTTCATGTCCATTCGGCAAACCGCTCCCGTGGTTTTCGGATCGTCAACCTCGAGAGACCCTCGTCTTCAAAGCAGGCCGTGGAGTGCCTAGCTGCTTTGGCTTGCGAGAAGAAGAGTCAAAGTACCAAGAATGCCGGACCATCCGGTTACAACCTCAGCATCAAACAGCCTCATTAAGGACCACGGGTACGCTGCCGGATGACAGCGCCCAGGCGGGAAGAGCCGGATCGCATCTATTCTTGATCCGCGAATTCCGGGCCTTGGTTCGACAGGTCTCAGAGCACAGAAAAACCGCTCGAATTGAATTTGGGATAACGACGTCAGTCACCAAATATTTACCAATTAGGTTTGCCCAGGTGCGTATTTGTGCATTACTGTGCAACCAGATAAATCTACATAAGCATAACATTTTAAGTAATTTATACGGAACATGCAGTTTAGTGCAGTTCGGTGCAAAATGGCCAAAAACAGATCCTAAGTCTGGTGCGTCTGCCAGTTCCGCCACTTTCGCGCATTCTTATCGTACATGGAACTCATTGAAATCACACTTCCCGGGAGAATCGCGCAGCACGGAATTCGGAAAATTCGATCATTATATTGATCATTTTGACGTATAATGGTCAGAGGAAAAGATCGCGTCGACTGTATCTCCCCGGGTCGCCGTATTTGGGCGGAGTCATGATATTTGAACACGAAATGCTGCGCGAGATTTTCGAGCAGCCGGAAGCTTTGTACCGCACGCTTGGCCTGTATTTCCAGGGAAGCATGCTGAATCCGGAGGTTGGCGCGCGCCTGGCGGAGTGGTCGAGCGCGACAGGAGAAATCCTGATCGCCGCCAGCGGTTCCAGCCGGCACAGCGGGCTTTATGGGGAGATTCTGCTCGAGGATCTTTGCGGGCTCGCTGTGGACGTTGAATATGCGAGTGAGTACAGTTGCCGCGGTGGAAATGGAGACCAGCGGCATCCGAGTGTTCTAGTGCTCTCGCAATCCGGCGAGACGAGCGACACACTAGCCAGCCTGGAGGAAGCCCGCCGGCGCGGTCAGAAGACGCTAGCAATCACAAATGCCGCGGGATCGACAATGGCCAATGAAGCGGATGTTTCCATGCCGCTGGCGGCCGGCATCGAGAAAGCCGTGCCGGCTACGAAAAGCTTTACTTGCCAATTAGCGGTCCTTTACCTGCTGGCGCTATACGAGGGAATTCGTCTGGGCAGGCTGAATGCAGCGGCGCTCGCCGCGCATATTGAGCGGCTGCAGTCTTTGCCCAATGCGCTGCAGATACAATTGAGCGGCTGGCACGACCAGACGCGGGCCCTGGCGCGAAAATATCGCGATGCAGCGACGTTTTTATACCTGGGGCGCGGCATTCATTATGCAATTGCGCGCGAAGGCGCGCTGAAGCTGAAAGAAGCTTCCTACGTGCACGCGGAAGGGTACCCGGCAGGCGAACTGAAGCACGGGCCCAACGCGCTGGTAAGCGAGCGCGTGCCGCTGGTGGTGCTGGCCACGGTGGATCGCAATCTGACTGCTTCAGCCACGCGATATGAGAAGACGCTTCAACTTTTGCGCGACCTGAAAGCGCAGCGAGCGCGAGTAATCGCCGTGGCGAATACCGACGATGAGAAGATTGAATCGCTGGCGACAGACTGCGTTCGCGTGCAGCCCGCGTCAGAGTATCTGCTACCGCTGCTTGAAGTCGTCCCGCTGCAACTGTTTGCCTATTTCATGGCTGTCGAACACGGAGTGGACGTGGATAGGCCGCGCAATCTATCCAAAGCGGTAGTCGAGACGGCGCCCCCAGCTTAAACAGGAACTCATTTCATATGTTCCTTGCCGCCAGTCAAGTGGTGCGGGTGGTGTGGCCTTCAAAATAGGCTTCAATTTCCTCCAGCGTTTTGCCCTTTGTCTCCGGCAGGAAAAATGTTGCCACTAGGAAGTAGATGATGGTGAATCCGGCGAAAAGAAAGAAGATCGAGGAGTAGCCATATTTGCTGACGAAGGGTAGGAAGATAGCGGCAAGCGTGGTGGAAACAAGCTGGTTAATGACCAGCGCAATGCTCATGCCGTTGGATCGAATGCGAGTGGGCATGAGCTCCGATAACGCCAGCCAGACCACAACGCCAGGCCCTACCGCATAGAAAGCCATGAAGAGGTACAGTCCCAGCGCGACAAGCCATCCGTGGCCGGAGGCGGGAATGGGTCCAACAATCGCCTTCTGGATGCGCAGCGGAGCGGTTTGCGCGACCTTCAGGTTGCCGAAAGGATTTTTGAAGAAGGCCTCGCCCGCACCAGCGGGAAGACAGCCGGCCCGCGTGATCTCGATGGGCGCGGATGCAGGATCTTCGGAACGCACGTAGCTGGTGGCAGCGGTGAAATCGCCATAAGAGTAAATAATGGCAAGCGAAGCCCTGTCGCTCTGGATCTCGCTGCCAGAATAGCCTTCGGCGGCCAACAGACGTGCCGCTGTAGCTGCGTCGAAGCGGAAATTCAATTCCTGGCTGGTGCCGACCATGGCCTGCACGGCGTTGCGGCAGTCCACGGTGAACCGTTCGGTGCGCAAGAAGAGAAAACCAACTGTGAGTAGAGCGAGTGCCGCTCCGACGGTGCCAAGAATGAGCAGGAAGCGTCGGCCTTTGCGGTCGACGAGCACCATACCTATGGACGTCACCAGGAAATTGACGATGGTGAAGATGACATAGCCCCAGTGCGCACGGAGGTCGCTGAGTCCGCTCTGAATGAGGATGCCGGCGTTATAGCCAATGATGGAGTTCACGCCTGTGGCCGTGTTGCAGAAGAGAATTACGCAAGCCAGCAGGAACGGGACAATATACTTGCGGCGCAGGAGGGATTCTTTGATCTGACTGCCCGAAGACAATTGAACGCTGGCGGCCCGCGAGGCGGATTCCATTTCCTGGATTTCAGTGGCGGCCTCTTCAGGCGTGCGTGAGCAAAGGAGAGCGGCATGCGCCTGCTGCGCTCGGCCGCGCCGAAACAGCCAGCGCGGGGACTCGGTAACGAAAAAGCTTCCCAGGACAAAGAGGGCGCCCGGTGGCAGCGAAACCCAGAATATTCTGCGCCACGCTTGATCTTTAAAAGCAAAGAGCGCCGCGACGCCGGCGGTTTTGGCCACGGCTTCAACCTGGTAGCTGTAGTACATTCCCACCAGCGCGGCGGCGACAATGCCGAGCGTGAGCAGCAACTGGAACATTGCCGTGCCCCTGCCGCGGACCGTGGCCGACAGGCATTCGGCCAGGTAGAGCGGCACGACTACGCCCACAAACCCCGCGCTGGCACCCTGGAGCAGCCGACCGAGCAGGAGCGGTGTATATCCGTGAGAAAGCGCAATGATGGGGATGCTGAGGACGAACGCCATTCCACTGAGAATCATTAGCGGCTTTCGGCCCATCGCGTCGGCGAGAATTCCAGCGAACAGCGTGGAGAGCACACTGCCCAAGAGCACCGCAGCGACGATTGCAGAAAGCTGCCCCGCGGTGAGATGCGAAGTGGCCTCGAGATAGGGGTAGGCGCCGCCGATAATGCCGACGTCGATGCCGTAAAGCAAACCGCCAAGTCCTGCCACCAGCAGAAGAAACGCGTTGTAGCGTCGGGTGCTGCGGCTGCCGCCACGCGCAGACCCGGTCGCGGAGCCCTGGGGAGTACTGGTGATCATGTGCGCATCCTTTCCCGCAGTGTTCAGCCAGTCTAAAATCTCCCGACCAAACCGGGGAATTCACAGTTTACATGCTCATATTGACAAGAAATGATCAATAATCTGACTTTATTTTTAAGTACAGCTTCCCGATTGAGCAACCCTTTGGGCTTCTGCATCTGGAGGTTACCGGGGATTGACGTTGTGGACAGGAGGCTGGCAATTTTCCTTCGCGGCTCCTGCGCTGCAGATGCACACTAGATTGCATGCACGATCTCATCACGCAGCGCGAGCTGCCGACGGTGTTGTTGATCGACGATGACCTGGTGAGCCGCGAGGTGGCGGCGACCATGCTCACGTTGAGCGGCTACACCGTGTACACGGCCGAGGACGGAGAGGGGGCGCTGGGAAAAGTCGGGATCAAAAGCGGCTGTAATCCGTCGGTCATCCTCATGGATACGCAGATGCCGGGACTGAGCGGAATGGAATTGATCCGGGAATTGCGTGCCCGGACGAAGGCGTTAGTAATTGCGATCAGCGGCAGCGAAGCCGGAGAAGAAGTAACGCGCGCAGCCGACGGATTCCTTCTCAAGCCGTTCGATGCGGCCAGCCTGGAGAACCTGCTGGAAAAGCGAGGCGCCGTACCTGCGAGTGCATCCCGTTCCCGGGCGAGGATTGACGACGCCGATCCGGTGGTGAGTCCGGAAACGCTCGCGCAACTCAGGAGCCTGATGCCGGAAGAGGGTATTCGTGAAGTCTACAGCGCAGTGGCTGCCGATCTGGAGAGGCGCATCTCGGAACTCGAGACAGCCATCGCCGGCCAGGACATCCCAGCCGTCAGACGGATCGGGCATGCCATCAAGGGCGGTTGCGGGATGGCGGGCGCTTTGCAGGCAGCGCGTCTCGGTGCGATGCTGGAGGCATTGCCCGATGATGTTATCGGTAACCAATTGGATAACAGTGCCAAGTTGTTGGATAATTTACGGTCCGCAGCACGGAATCTGGAGCGTATTCTTACTTCAGAGTTGCCTGTTTAAACAAACTCAAAGGCGCGGAGGCAGGGGGCTGAAGTGGAACGAGCCGTTCGCATCGTAATCGCCGACGACCACCCGGTGGTACGCATCGGCGTTCGCAATATGCTTACACAAAAGGATGGGTTTGAGATCGTGGGGGAGGCCTCTGACGGGGATGAGGCTATCACTCAGACCCTTGAATTGGCTCCTGACATTCTGCTGCTGGATGTGCAGATGCCGAAATTGCCGGGTCTGGAAGCCATGCGCGCCATCATGAACGGCACCGCAGCGGTGAAGATCCTGCTCATCACCTCCACTATCACCACGCAACAGGTAATTGAGGCGCTGCAGATCGGCGCGCGGGGAATTGTGCTCAAAGATGCCATGGCCAATCACCTGCAGACGGCGATTCGCACGGTAGCTGCGGGAGATTACTGGATCGGCGGCAAGCGGGTGGTGAACCTGGTCACGGCGCTGCACGAACTGATGCAGAAGGCGGCAGTGCCGGCTCCGAAAACTTACGGGCTTACGCCGCGGGAACTTGAGGTCGTCGGGTGCATCGTTGAAGGGTGCAGCAATCGCGACATTGCCAAACAATTCAGTCTGAGCGAGGAGACGGTGAAGCGGCACCTGTCAAACATCTTCGACAAGACTGGCGTTTCAACAAGGCTGGAACTGGCCTTGTTCGCGATTGCACACCATCTGGTTAAGCCGCAGTAGGGGCGAGTGACGCGGGGATGGAAAAGGCCGCCTGATGGGCGGCCTTTTCCCTGCAGAGGGAAGATGAGGCGATCAATTATGCCGGCGGCGCTTGCGGACGCGGTGCGGCAGCCTGCGGCGGCGACGGCGGCTTGGGCTTCGTCGTGTCCTTTTTGGCCGGAGCCAGGATGGCGTGAAGAATGGTGCCTTCCATGCGGGGCATGAACTCCACTACACCCGCGTCGCCGATGTCCTGGATTAGACGGTTGATGATTTTGTAACCGAGCTCGCGATGAGCCATCTGCCGCCCGCGAAAGCGCAGGCTGGCCTTAACCTTGTCGCCTTCGTTGAGAAAGCGGACCGCCTGGTTCTTCTTTGTCTGATAGTCATGTTCGTCGACAGTGACAGAAAACTTGACTTCCTTGACGGTGATGACCTTTTGCTTCTTGCGGGCGGCGCGCTCGCTCTTTTCCTTTTCGTAAAGATAGCGGCCGTAATCCTGGATGCGGCAGACCGGGGGAACTGCAGTGGGCGAAACCTCGACGAGGTCGAGGCTGCGTTCGCGGGCGATTCTCAATGCTTCATACGGGGCCAGGATCCCTAATTGCGTGCCGTTTTCGTCGATGACGCGGATTTCGCGTGCACGGATCCGCTCATTGACGCGGATAAAAGACTTGGCCGAACGTTTGTCGAGTGCGATGGCTCTCCTCCAAAGATGATCCGGGCGGCCGGGAATTCATCCGGGCGGCTGCCGGTGCTGCGGACGCTGAGAGTATAGCATTCTCGCGGTTTGGATTGAACGCGACTCGCCGGCGACGCTAAGCGGCGTTTTGAGCAGCGCAAAAAAGAGTTCCGTCATCCTTAAGACTCATCGGCTGCACTTGCACCAGCCGATTTGCCGCGAGGCAGCCTTCCAGTTCGACGGGCAGAAAATTCTCCGTCAGCGCCGCCGTATGCTTTTTCGCAACCAGTGCTTCGGGAGTGTGAAGAGTAATCGCTGAGATTTTGCGGCCTACGAATCGCTCGCGATGGGCACGCATTTTCTCTGCGGCGAGCGCCCGCAATGCCGAGATACGATCTTGGATAACTCGAGCTGGAACGGGCGAACTCGCGTATAGCTGCCAGCCAGGCGTGCCCGGGCGCGGCGAAAACGGGAAGAGGTGGAGATACCCGAAGGGTAGCTCACGGATGAACGCGAGCGTCTCTTCGAACTCGGCATCGGTCTCGCCGGGAAACCCGATGATTACATCTGCGCCAAGGGTTAGATCAGGGCCCGCGGCTGCGATCAGTGCGGCGACTTTCTCAGCATAATGCCAGGGTCTATAGCGGCGGTGCATACGGCGCA
This sequence comes from Occallatibacter sp., assembly GCA_035935755.1. GTDB lineage: Bacteria > Acidobacteriota > Terriglobia > Terriglobales > Acidobacteriaceae > Telmatobacter. The sequence goes on from DASYWU010000051.1 coordinate 21,358, forward strand.
GCACAGCATCCGAACCCGATTGCAGCGGCAGATGCGCGTGGCGAGCAAGACGCGAGCCGCCGTACTCATGCATCAGAGCGACCAACTCTTGATCCCAATCCATAGGCTCAATGGAGCTGAGGCGAAGGCGGGGCAGTGAAGTGCGCTGCAGAATCTCGCGAACGAGTGCGGCCAACGTGGGCCTCGGCTGCGACGGGCCGGCGGCAAGATCGCGTCCCCACCGACCCAGGTTGATTCCCGAAAGAACCAGCTCTTTGCCTCCGGAGGCAACGAATGCATCGATCTGGCGAAGAATCTCTTCGCGTCCCAGGCTGCGCGAAGGGCCGCGCGTCTGGGGAATCACGCAGAAAGTGCATCGGTTCGCGCAGCCCTCCTGGATCTTCAGGTTCGGGCGCGTCTGGTGTTCGCCTGCGAGAGGCGCCTCTTCAATGAAGGAATGGGCAAATCGGTCATCGGCCCAGATCGGAACTGCACCCGACAGTAGTGAGTGAGTTGGGACAAAGCCAGCCACAGGCATCTTGTCAGTTGTTTCCGTGCCGCCCACAAACTTGAGGGCGATCTCTGGCGCCAGGGCTGTGTGGCTGTTGCCAATGACCGCGGAAACCCCAGCAATTGCGGCCAGTTCATCGGGCGCGCGCTGCGCGTAACAACCGGCGACGATGATGCGGGCCTCAGGATTCAGACGGTGCGCACGGCGAATGTAGGCGCGCGCCGCACGATCGGCCTCGGCAGTCACGCTGCAGGTATTCACAACGATCAGTTCGGCTTCAGCTTGCGCGCTGTCGGCGTGACCGGCGGCACGCAGTCGTCCGCTTAGCGCTTCGCCATCGGCGCGCGCCGCCCTGCAGCCGAAATTCTCAACGTGAAAGCCTGGCACGTTTTCAGTGTAGAGCCGGACGCCCCAATCTCCACACGAACTCAGGAGCCGGAAGGAATGATCCGGTCGCCTATTCACTGGTTTACCCTTGATGCGTGCTCCTGAACAATCCAGCCGCGAATGCTTTCAATGCGTTCAGCCGGGCGCCGATTGTCCGTTTCTCAGTGCTCGCGCTGAGTTCGATTTTCTTCCTGGTAGATCCCTTCGCGGCGATCCCTTCGTTTCTGGCCATCACCTCCACGGCCGATGCAGCGCGTCGCAAGCGCATGGCGCGTAAAGGCGCGCTGACATGTTTCATTGTTCTGACGAGCTTTGCCGTCGCCGGCCAGCTCATCTTCAAAATGTTCGGAATCACGCTGCCGGCGTTCGAAATCGCAGGCGGTTTGATCTTGCTCCTGATCGGGCTGGACATGCTCGAAGCGCGCCGCTCGCCCACCCAGGAGACATCGGGCGACACCGAAGAAGCCGCTGCCAAGGAAGACGCCGGCATTGTGCCGCTGGGCATTCCCATGCTCGCCGGGCCGGGAGCGATCTCGTCCGTGATGGTGCTCGTCGGACAAGTGCCGTCTCTTTGGCACTGGGAGATGGGCGCGATTCTGGGATCAATTGCGTTCACCGCTCTGGTCGCCTACTGGGTACTAGCCGGCGCCGGCCGCGTAAGACGGGTAATGGGCGAAACGGGGATCCGCATTCTCGTGCGTATCATGGGTCTGCTCCTGGTGGCGCTGGCGATGCAGTACTTCGTCAACGGCCTGACGGACCTCGGTGTCATCGCGCGACCTGGATAAAGATTTTTAATGCCCTCTTCTGCTCCCTATTCCCTGATCCTTTCCCTGCCTTACCGCTTTCCACAGCCTTCCACAGCCGGGGCGCGCTTGCCATCGCGGAGGATGATTGATATTCTCAGCAAGTCGCATTTGCGGCGGACGAGGCGTGGAAGGTCGCCGGTTGCGCCGCAGAGTGGCCTGTGCTAGTCTAAGACAGATTTGAATTGAGCAGTGGAGCCTCCCGGTGGCCGTTTGGCCTGCCCAGTACGGGAAGAGGGAAGCAGGTTCGCTGGGTCAGACGAGCGTAGCGCTCGGGACCCCTGTCGGGAATCCCACAGAGAACAACAACCATTGCAGGACCCGGGAGAGAATCTCCTGCGCGTCTGCTGCGGCGGACGCGGGCCAGTCTCGTCGACTTCGGCCGGTGGTTGTTTGAGAGATTGCGCAGCGCGAAGGCCGTTGAATCTTGGCATTCAGCTTGACTGATGAGCTGAGGTTCGATATCCTTAAAAGGTTCGCGCAAAAATGCCGGAGGCGCTGAAGATGCGCCGAAAATCCGGTCAGCGCACCAAGTTCGAGGACGCTCTGACGCAAGTCGGAGTCTCGATCCAAGAGGGCCCGCTCAGGTGGTCAACCCTGAAGGATCTTTGAAAAATAGGTTGAACGTGCCAGTCGTGAGAGGCGATCGGGTTTGGCTCGATCGATCTCACAAGGTAAGGTGTCCCGATCCGCGAGGATCCGGACACGGCCCCGCCTGCCCTGACCTCCGTCAGGCAGTCGAGGCAATCAGGCTTCAAACGAGAGTTTGATCCTGGCTCAGAATCAACGCTGGCGGCGTGCCTAACACATGCAAGTCGCACGAGAAAGTGGAGCAATCCATGAGTAAAGTGGCGTACGGGTGAGTAACACGTGACTAACCTACCCTCGAGTGGGGAATAACTTCGGGAAACCGAGGCTAATACCGCATAATACCCACGGGTCAAAGGAGCAATCCGCTTGAGGAGGGGGTCGCGGCCGATTAGTTAGTTGGCAGGGTAATGGCCTACCAAGACGATGATCGGTATCCGGCCTGAGAGGGCGCACGGACACACTGGAACTGAAACACGGTCCAGACTCCTACGGGAGGCAGCAGTGGGGAATTTTGCGCAATGGGGGAAACCCTGACGCAGCAACGCCGCGTGGAGGATGAAGTCCTTCGGGACGTAAACTCCTTTCGATCGGGACGAT
>DASYWU010000052.1:0-1506 GCA_035935755.1 Occallatibacter sp.
CAGTATAGGCACTTCAGGTCAGCGCAGCTTCTGCGTGGACGGCTCTGGTGTGATTCGTCAGGACCCCACTGGTGCGACGCCCGCTGCAGCCGTACTCTGCCCTGCGGCGATGCTCCCGTTGCAGTAACGATCAACTCTCAAAGGGGGAAGCTTCGGCTTCCCCCTTTTTTTTCGAATAGCGATCGTAAAAAAGGAAGAAACTCAAATGGTAACGACGATCCAAACACGGACAGAATGGCAACGCCGATCTTCGAGTGGGGGATTCTCACTGATTGAGTTGCTCATAGTTGTCGCCATCATTCTGATTATCGCCGCAATTGCCATACCGAATTTCATGCGCGCGCGAATGATGGCGGATGAGGCAGCGGCCGCATCGAACATTCGCACCATCACAACTGCTGCCGTCGCCTATCACGTGACTTGGGGAAACGGTTACCCTCCGTTGCTCGTCGCGCTTGGGGGTGTTTCTGGCGCCCCTGCAACTTGCAATCAGGCCATCCTGATCGACAGCGTTCTAGCGACGCCGCCGAGTCAAAAGAGCGGCTACACATATGCGTATACGGGTCAAGGACCAACCGTCATTCCGCCGCCGGGCTGCGGCGCTCCGGGATATGAGGCTTATCTGGTCACCGCGACTCCCATCAGCGTCGGGACGACCGGGCAGCGTAGCTTTTGCAGCACCCAGCCTGCGGTGATTCACGACGACGTCACTGGCGCGCCGATAGCCACTCCCGCCGCGTGCGAAGCTTTGCCCGCCCTGCAGTAGAGGGTTGCATCCGACGCAGAGCGGGCGCAGGTTTTTTGGTAAACTCGGTGCATGCCCCTTACATTCGTTCTGCTGAGTCTCCTGGCCTTTCCATTTTTTAGCGCCCAGACACCAACCGCGCACGATGTTGCGCGCGCGCTTGAGGCGCATTACCGACACACCAGGAACATGTCGGCGGTGTTTCTCGAGACGTACCGGTCAGGCGGCGCCGGAATACGCGCGGAAAGCGGGAAAGTGTACTTCTCGCAACCCGGGCGCATGCGCTGGGACTACGATTCTCCGGAGAAGAAGCTCTTCTTGGTGGACGGCAAGAACGTCTGGTATTACGTGCCGGCCGATCACACGGCCAGCCGCACTTCCGTTAAGCAAAGCTCCGACTGGCGTACGCCGTTGGCGCTGCTGGCAGGCAAGGTGAATATCGAGAAGCTGTGCGGCAGCTTGAAATTGGCTCCTGTGGCAAAACGGCCCGCATCGCAAGCGTCCAATTCAACCGACGCAGCGGAACGAACCTCAGAGCCCGGCAATGAAGTTCTCGTCTGCCAGCCGCGCAAGGAAGATCAGGACGCATTCAGCGAGGTGTTCTTTGAAGTGAATCCGCACGATCAGTTGGCGCGCGTGACCATTCGCCAGCCGGGCGACATCGAGACTGAGTTCCGATTCGGCGATTGGCGCGAAAATATACCCATTGCAGAGTCGCAATTCCATTTCGAGCCGCCGGCGGGAGTCGCTATCGTCGATGA
>DASYWU010000053.1:0-25205 GCA_035935755.1 Occallatibacter sp.
GCGTCTCCAGGTGCTGGATGTTCACTGCCGTCATGACATCGATGCCCGCGTCCAGCAGCTCCAGCACGTCTTCATAGCGCTTGCGGTTCTTGCTTCCCGGGATGTTGGTGTGCGCCAGCTCGTCTACGATTACCGTGTGCGGATGGCGCGCCAGGATGGCTTCCACGTCCATATCTTTTAGCTTGACGCCGCGGTACTCCATCACTCGCTGCGGAATCACTTCCAGATCGCGGATCTGCGCTTCCGTCTCCTTGCGCCCGTGCGTTTCCACCAGCCCGATGACCACGTCGATGCCCTGCTGGTGCTTCATCAGGTACGCGTCGTTTAGCATCAGGAAGGTTTTGCCCACGCCCGCCGCGGCGCCAATGTAGATGCGCAGCTTGGCGGTCGTGGGCTTTTTGTCGAGCACAATTTCGGCCATCGCTCAGCCCACCTCAACCGGGTGATGTTCTTTGATCGCCGCCGCAATCGGCAGCGTGAAGCGGAAGGTGGTTCCATGGCCGAGACGGCTCTCCACGGCAATCTGGCCGCCTAGCGATTCCACCAGACGGCGCACCAACGCCAGACCTAACCCCGTGCCGCGCTCCGAAGATGCGCTGAAACGATCCCAGATCGAGCTCAGCCGCTCCGCTTCGATTCCTCTGCCCGTATCGCGCACTGTGAACTGCACCATGTCCTTCACCTCTTCGGCGGCCAGCAGAATCTCTCCGTTCTCCGGCGTGTAACGCACTGCGTTGGAGAGCAGGTTATCCAGAATGGATCGCAAAGCGCGCCGGTCGGCCCGCACCGCTGCCAAATCGGCATAAGCGTTCACTTCCAGGCGAATATGCTTTTTAGCCGCCTCGTCGGAGAGCCGGTCGCGCGCCTCGCCCAGCGCCTGCAGCGGTCGCACCGGCTCCAGCTTGAACTCGCGCTTGCCGGTGTCCAGCTCCGCCACTTCGATCAGGTCGCTCATCAGGTCGTCGAGGTTTTCCGCTTCCGCGCCCGCCGTCGCCGCCAGTTCCGCCTGGAGTGGCCGCAATTCGCCGCCGTAGCCCTGCGTCAGTGCGTAGAGGCTCCGACGCAACTGAAGCAGCGGATCGCGCAGCTTGCGGCTGGCCACGGCAATGAACTGCGTCTTGAAGCGGTCCGTGTCCTGGAGCGTGGTCACGTCTTCGAGCGTGGTCACCGCGCCCAGCAGCCGGCCTTCCGAGTCGCGCATGGGCGTGGTGCGCAACCGGTAGCTGCGCTCGCGGTCGCCAATGCGCATGGGCAGAAGCGATGCCTCACCTTCCGCCGCCACCGGCTTCTGCATCGAAATCGCGTCGCGAATGGCGCTCAGAATTTTGGCTCCGTAAGGCGTGTTGGCCAGCGCCATCCGGTCCGTTGCCGCTTCGCCCAGCAGCTCTGCCGCGGCCTGGTTCACGCGCAGGACGTGGCCTTTGCCGTCGGTCACGATAATGGGCTCGAAAATTGACTGCAGCACCGCGTCGGAAAGCTGGAACTCCATCTGCTTCCGGCCCGCCTCGGTGTCGCGCAGTTCGCGCAGCCGCACCGTCATCCGGCTCAGTTCGCTGGCGATCACTCCGAAATCATCATGCCCGCGGACGCTGACCCGGTGATCCAGGTTGCCCTGCGCGATCCGGTGGGCGTCCCGCGCCAGCATGTGGATGGGCCTCAGCACGAAGAAGATCGTTGCCAACTCCACCACCAGCGCCGCCACTATAAATGCCACGGCGGTGCCCATTTTGCCCGCCGCCGTCAGTGCCGAATGCGTGGCCAGCACCAGCCCCACCGTCAGGCAGGCCATCAGTATGCAGCCGAAGATGAATCGTTGGGAAAGATTGAGCATTATGCCGTCCCCGTCCGCCGGGGTATTCCTGATGCCAGAATGTCTTTTCTATTTTGGAGGATACGGGCGGATGGCGCAATGGAGGTATGCGTCGTCGATGCAGCTCTGCGTATAATGAAGACCTCCTCAGAGGATCGCCGGAATGTGCTCGCGATCGGTTTGCGCCGGCGTCCAAAGCAGGAAAGGATCATCGTGGAGACCATCCTTATCACCGGAAGCGCCGGCTTCTTCGGCGGAATTCTCAAGCGCCGGCTGCTCGCCTCGGGCTATCGCTGCGTAGGCATCGACCTCGTCCCCGACGCCGACCAGCACCCCAACCTGGTGAGTATCCGCGGGGACTTGCGCGATGCCAGCCTGATCGACGAAGTTTTCGATAATTACCGCATCGATGCCGTACAGCACTGCGCCGCCATGCTGGCGCACGGCCTCAAAGTGAACGAAAGCGACGTCTGGACCAGTTCAGTCGATGCAACCCGCGTTCTCGCGGAAGCCTGCGTCAATCGTGGCGTGAAACGCTTCGTCTTTACTTCCACAAATTGCCTCTGGGCGAGCAACCTCGGACACGAGATTTCGGAGAATGAAGTTCCCGCCCCGGTCGAGGTCTACGGCCGCGCCAAGCTCGCCGCCGAACAACTCATCCAGAAGTACTCCGACCGCCTACACGGAGTCATCATCCGCTGCCCCACCATTATCGACAGCGGTCGCCTCGGCCTGCTCGCCATCCTCTTCGAGTTCATCGACGACAACAAGACCGTGTGGCTCGTCGGCAAAGGCGCCAATCGCTACCAGTTCATCTATGCCGACGACTTAGCCACCGCGTGCATCCTGGCGATGAATCACGGGCGATCGGATCTTTTTCACATCGGCTCCGACCGCGTTGGCACACTGCGCGAGGTCTTTGAAGCGGTCATTCGCGCCGCCGGCTCGCGATCGGCGGTCCGTTCCCTTCCCCGGCGGCCCGCAATCGCCGCCATGAAGCTCGCGCACGTGCTGCGCATCTCGCCTCTCGGGCCTTATCACTACAAGATGATCGCGGAAGATTTCCTCTTCGACACCGGCAAGATCAAGCGCGAACTGAAATGGCAGCCGACCCTCACCAACTCCGAAATGCTGCTCCGCGCCTACAGCTACTACTCCGAGCACCGCCCCGAAATCGAAAAGCGCGATGACGTTTCCGCGCACAGCAAACCGGCCGAAATGGGCGTCATTCGCATGCTCAAATGGATTTCATAAAAACAGACTTCTCCCATTCAATCCAGATGAATGCCCCTGCCGAGGGACCGCTTTCTATGCCCTATTCCCTATTCCCTATTCCCTATTCCCTATCCCCTATTCCCTGTTCCCTATTCCCTATTCCCTATTCCCTGTTCCCTATTCCCTATTCCCTGTTCCCTGTTCCCTGTTCCCTGCCTCTTTCACGGCACCTGGCACACCGACAATTGCTCGTTGTGCCAGCGGCAGTTCAGTCCCGCCGGCGCCGGATACCTGACCAGAACCCAGCCTACCCCGAATTTCCGTTTCAGCCGTTCGAAATCGGCGAGCGTGAAGTGATCCCAGCCGGTCTGCGCCCGCACTTCGCGGCTCCACTCCGGCGCCAGTTGCGGAACCAGCACTACCACGGCCGTATCCTTGATGCCGTCGGCCAATTGGCTGCGCTCGGCCAGGGCACGGAAGCTGTGATAGTCCTCGTCCGGCAGGGCCAGGTAATACGGATCGAGCGCGAAATAGGCGTCGGCCGGCGTGTTCTCGCGTATCCAGGCAAAAGCCTGCAGCCAGGGATTCGCCGGCCTTGTCCACGGCATCTCGAAATGCGGGCACTCGGGAAATTCTGATTCCTGCGCGCTCAGCATTCCGCCATTGATGGCGAGGAGAAAAATCGCCCAGCGCCACACGCGCCCTTTCAGCAGATACTGCGCAGTCAGGCAGCCGGCCAAGAGGGCCAGGAAACAATAGATGATCTGCAGATATCGCATCGGCTGCAAAGGCGAAAGCCGAACCAGCGAAGGCGGCGTCAGCATGACCATCGCCACTACTTGCTGGAATATGCCGTAAACCAGAACAGCAAAGGCAAAGCGCGACAGCAGCATCTCGCCGCGCTTCTTCGCCAGCCGCATCAGCAGCCAGAACAGAACGAGAGGACCGAGTGCGCCCAGCCACTCGTACCACTGCCAGCCGGAAAGCAGATAGTAGTGCCGGGTATCCAGCGCCTTGCGCCACGCCGGATTGGGCGCCTCGAAAAGCCAGCCAATCGGCACGGCAACCGCGGCTCCCCGCGCAATCGACGCCCGCATGTCGCGCAGCCAGACATACACCGGCTCCATCAGCGCCAGGGCCAGGCAGAAGCAGAACGAAAAGCCAAATGCGGCCATGATGGGGTGCATCACAAAGGCGGCAACCAGCAGCGGAATTGCATGCCAGCGCTTCCCCGCCAACACCCGGTCCGTCGCCAGCAAGATGAAAGCGGTTGCCAGGTTACGCGGATGAAGATGCTGATCGGCAATGTAAAGCGCGGTGCCCGCCACCGGGAGCGTAAGCATGGCGGCCATCATGGCTACGCCCGCCCAGCGTACCTCTGCCCGATCGAAGAACTTTTTCGCAATGCTCTGGCATGCCCACAGGATCAGAAAAATGGCCAGGAGCTGTCCCAGCAGTTCCGTCCAGGACACCGGGATGTGCGTGATGCGGACAAATTCCGCCGTGGCGCTGTCGAACGCGCTGGCTTGCATCTGCAATTTGAAAAACGCGGCGTCGTGGGGGAAAAGTGCCGGGTGCACGTCCGACTGCACGGCCGCCAGATAGATGCCATCATCCTCGTATCCGGGGTGATAGCCCATAATGGCAAAGCCCAGCAGCGTGAAAAGCAGTACCGGCAAAACCTCAGTGAACAATCTGTTTTGCTTCAAATGGTCGACCCCGTATCTCCCGAATTAAGGGAATGTAGTAGCTGATTCAGGAGGCCTATGATGAGCTTAGACGTTCGCTCCCGCCCGCGCACCTATGCAGCCCCAAATATTTCCTGAAAAACTCGCGCTGGTAATCCCCACGCGTTACGAAGCTGGAAATATTCTCTCCCTGCTTCATCGAATCCACGCCGCGCTTGACGGCGTGGAAATCGGTTATGAGCTCCTCATAGTCGATGACGACAGCGGCGACGGCATCGCCGATCTCGTCTCCGCCATATCGCAGTCAGACACCCGCGTCCGCTTCCTCGTCCGCCGCGGTGAGCGAGGACTCTCCGGCGCAATTCTGCACGGCTGGCAGCACACTGACGCGGAGATCCTGGGCGTGATCGATGCCGACCTCCAGCATCCACCCGAGCTGCTCCCGGACCTGCTCACCGCCATCATCGAGGGATGCGACCTCGCCGTCGGCAGCCGCTACAGCAAAGGCGCCGCCGTCAGCGGCTGGAATCCGATCCGGCGATTCATTTCCACGGCCGCAGTGCTGGCAACCCGGCCATTGCAGCGCAACGGCCTCCGCATCTGCGATCCTCTCTCAGGCTTTTTCATGGTGCGCCGCCGCTGCATCGACGGCATTCTCTTCCAGAAAACCGGCTTCAAGCTGCTGCTAGAAATCCTCGTCCGAGGCCGCATCCGCTCCGTCAAAGAAATTCCTTTAACCTTTGGCCTCCGCCACTCCGGCCGCAGCAAGGCCGGCCTCCGAACAATGTTTGACTACGCAGCACTCCTCGCTCGGCTATACCGCGAGCGCCTGATTCACGCCAGCCCAACGCCCGCAATCACTGCTGACCACTAAATTTCGTTCCCTACTCCCTATTCCCTATTCCACGCCTTCACACCGCCGGCAGCAGCGACCGCAGCAGCAAAAATGCTCCCACTCCCAGGAAAAAGACCAGCGCCATCCTCACGCCGGGCTCGCGGTTCACTTCCGGCACCAGGTCGCTTCCGCCCACATATAACGCTACTCCCGCCGATACCGGCAGCCCGAAGAGCATCCACTTCGGAACTAGCTCGATTGCCAGCACACCTGCCAGCGTTGCCGCGGCCAGGGCCACCGCCGAGTAGAACGCCACCCTCCGGCTGCGCCCGCTGGCCAGCATCACCGACGCCATGGTGAAACCCTCCGGCGCCTTGTGCAGCACGATGGCCAGAAAAATCAGCCAGCCCAGCCAGTCGGAGATGACAAAGCCCGAGCCGATGGCCACACCGTCAAAGAGCGCGTGTACGCTTAATCCGCCGAGCACCGAGTAGCCGGTGCGCGCGTGCATGAATTCCCCGTGGTGTGTCTCTTCGCCATAGTGAAAATGCGCGTTGATGGTATGTTCCAGCAGGTGCATAGCGCAGTAGCCGGCCATAATCAGCACCGGCCCCAGTTGCGGGTTCTGGCGAAAGCTTTCCGGCGTCATCTCCAGCAGTGCCGTAGCCATCAGAAAGCCCGCGCCCAGCGCCACAAAGTAGCGGAGGTAGCGCTCGATGCCGCGCGCGCGCACCAGCACCAGCCCGCCGGCCACATCGGCCAGCGCAGCAATGGCGCCGAGAATCAATGCAGTCGTCAGCATCAGTTCATCCGCTGTGCCTGATGTGCAGCACGTCGCCATCCTGCACCACGTATTCCTTGCCTTCCAGCCGCAACGTGCCCCGGGAGCGCGCCGCGGCTTCCGACCCGGCGTCGAGCAGCGCATCCCAGCGAATTGTTTCCGCGCGGATGAAGTGATGCTCCAGGTCGGTGTGAATCACGCCCGCGGCCTGCGGAGCCTTTGCGCCCGCCGGCACCGTCCATGCACGGCACTCGTCCTCACCCGCAGTGAAAAAGCTGATCAGCCCCAGCAGTTCATAACTCTTGCGGATCAGCCGCACCAGCCCGCTTTCCTTCAATCCGTAGCTCGAAAGAAAATCCGCCGCCTCTTCGTCGTCCATCTCCGCCAGTTCCGCTTCCACCTTGCCGCATATCGCCGTCGCGCCCGCATTCGGCCTGTGCGCAACCTCGTCCAGCGTAAACCGACTCACCGCGGCTTCAAGATCCTTGCCCAGCTCCGTGCTTTCGCCCACATTCAGCACGTAGAGCATGGGCTTCTGCGAAAGAAACATGAAGCCCTTGATCAGCTTCTTCTCTTCCGGCGTCATCTCCAACTCGCGCAGCGGCTGCTCTTTTTCCAGAGCCTCTTTCGATCGCAGCAGCAGCGCGTGCTCGTGCTCCAGCTCGCTCGAGCGCATTTTGCGCATGTCTTTCTCCACGCGCTCCAGCCGCTTCTCCACCTGCCCCAGGTCGCTGATCATCAGGTCGAATTCCACGTTCTTGATATCGCGCAGCGGATCGATCGGCCCCACGTGCGGAATCGCATCGTCTTCAAACGCGCGCAGCACGTGAATCAGAGCATCCACGTTGCGCAAATTCCCCAAGTAAGCCGACTCCTTCAGCGCCTCCTGCCCGATCGCCGCCACATCCACGTATTCCACGTTGGCGAAGGTGGTCTTCTTCGGCGAATACAGCGCCGACAGCTTCTCCAGCCGCTCGTCAGGCACGCGCGCCACGCCCACGTGCGCCTCCCGCGGATTCGAGTACCCGTGCTCCTCGAGCTTGGCCTTGGTCAAAATTCTAAACAGAGATGTCTTGCCCACCTGCGGCAGGCCAATAATGCCAGTCTTCATGATGCTTCCATTATCAGCGATCAGGCGGCGCCGAAAGGGAGAAGGGATCAGAGACCAGGATCCGGGAACAGCGCGATGGCCGACCACCCGGCGGATTGCACGCAGCCGCACTGTTGCCCGGCGATTTGGCCAGACGCCTGTATATGGCCGGGCTCAGAATAGATCACAGCGGAGCGTGCTGCGCATCACTGAGACATTGGCGCGGACGTGCCATCGTGCAAATCCGGCAGTGCCGCCGCCTCCTGAAGCGCGTCTCTACGCGGCCGATATCAGGTTGTGCTTTCCCCGTCCCGGTCATCTCAAAAAGCATGTTTGGCGGTGGCACCGACCGACACTCTGGGCCAATGGAGGATTCAATGCAAAACGATACTCGCAACCTCTGGAAGATGGACCTTGAATTCTGGAATTCGGGCAATGCGGAACGCGCCAGGGAGGTCTACGCCCCCAAAGCAGTACACCGTGAGCCGGGTTCCAAGCCGATCCTCGGCCCGAAGCATATCGCCGAGCGCGTTGCGCGGCTCCGCTACGCATTCCCGGACTTTCAACTGCGATTCAATTCGACTCACATCCACGGTGACCAGTTCGTTCTCTCTTGGACGAGTACCGGAACCCACAAGGGCGAGTTTCAGGGTGTTCCGCCCACCGGTAAGCGTATCGAGATTCAGGGAGTGAGCGTGGGTCACATCGAGAATGGGCGAATTCGCGATGAGGACCTCTACTACGATCGCCTGGCTTTTCTGGAACAAACGGGAGTCCCACCCGTCCTTCCGCATCCTGAAGAGCCAGCCATGACTCTCGAAACGACGGCCCCCGTAGTCGTCAGATGAACGGTTAGTCCGTAGTTATCAGTCTGGCGACATCGGGCCCGTACTCAGCAACGATTCCGGCTGAGAGGGAGAGGATTCCATTGCCTGAGGCCGCAACATGTTCCCTGTTCCCTGCCCTGCTATCCTTCCCCCATGAAGACCACGCTGCGCACGCTGCTCTATCTCGCGCTGATCGTCTGGCTGGGAGCGGAAATCTTCTTCCCCATCACCGCCGCCGTCGCGTTCAACACGCTTATGCCGGACGTTCATGCCGCAGGCACGATGGTGGGTGAGCTGATCCGCATTCTGCACGGCATGGGCCTGGTCTCAGGCGCAATTGCCCTTGCCCTGCTGGCGCTCGCTCCCGCGTGGGGCATCTACAAGCCGCAAACCGTGCTCGCGCCCATGATCCTGATCGTGGTGATGATGACCCTGACCGTGTATTCGCAGTTCGGCATCATTCCCGCGATGGAGCGCGACCGCATCGCCGAAGGCGGCACCATCGACCCCGCAGCAGCCTCGCCCATCACGCAGCACTTCAACAAGCTGCACAACCGCAGCCAGTGGGTGGAAGAAGCTGTATTGCTGCTCGGCCTGGTGACCGTCGTTCTCGTAGCCCGCGCCGAGAGCAGCAAAGTCCAATAATCAACTTTGGACTGTGAACCGCAACCTGTGAACTTGTCCCAGCTTACTGCAGATTCCCGTACACCGACGGCCGCCCAATCAGCCTCTCGATGCGTTGCCGGATCGGCGGATGCGTGCTGAACAAACTCGCCAGCATCTCGCCGGAAAGCAGCGGCGCCACGATGAACAGGTGCGCCGTGCTCGGCGATGCAGGCAGCGGTACGCGCCGGCTGACAGTCGAAATTTTTTCCAGCGCCGACGCCAGCGCATAAGGATTCCCGGTCAGGTGCGCGCCGGAAGCATCGGCCTCGAACTCGCGCCTGCGTGACACCCAGAGCTGGATCAGCGTGGCCGCAATCGGCGCCAGGATCAGCATGAAAAGCGCGCCCAGTCCGCCGCCCTCGCGATCGCGGTCGCCGCCGCCATACCCGCCAAACATGCCCGCCCAGAAACCCATGCGCGCCACAATCGTGATCGCCCCGGCTAGCGTCGCCGCAATGGAGCTGGTCAAAATATCGCGGTTGCGCACATGACCCAGCTCATGCGCCAGCACGCCCTCGAGCTCTTCATCATTGAGCAGTTGCAGAATGCCGTTCGTCACCGCCACCGACGCGTGCTGCGGATTCCGCCCCGTGGCAAACGCATTCGGGGAGTCGGTGGGAATGACGTAAATCTTCGGCATTGGAATCCCGGCTTTCTGCGCCAGCCGCCCCACCACTTCGTAGGCACGCGGCAACTGCTCCCGCGTCACCGGCTGCGCCCGATACATCGCCAAGGCAATCTTGTCGGAATAGAAATAGCTGAAGAAATTCATTGCCGCGGCGATGGCAAATGCGATCCACGCCCCGTTTCCGCCACCGAAATACCCGCCGGCGAGCACCAGCAGTACGGTCAGTAGCGTCAGCAGAAATGTCGTCTTCAGTGCGTTCATGATCTTGCTCCGGCAGCCGTCAGCTCTCAGCTATCGGTTCTCAGCCTCGGGCTACTCGCTTCTTTCGATGCGAGACTGTGTACAAGGACGCAAAACCGTCCTCGCCGGATAATTACGCAAAACGGGCCGGCAGTGTTCCCTATTCAGGAACCCCACCGGCCCGCCAAGATCTTGTACAGGAGATGCGTAAGTTGTCGGCTGAAAGCTGAGAGCTAAAAGCTGAAAGCTAATAGCTGTTTCTCTTCAATGCCCTTCGCAGCACCGTTTCCAACGCCGCTTTGGTTACATCGTACTCGTGCGGCGCCAGCGTACCGGCGATCTTCTCGCTCTCCAGCGCAAACAGCTCTTCCTTGAGTGCATTCAGCAGCGCGGCGTTGCGCACGGCCGGATTCGCCGCGGACGCAGCCGGCGAAGCATACGCCCCAGCCGCTGAGCTCGTTCCCGCCGCATACGTCATGGGCGCTGCCTCTGAGCCGGCAAATCCGCCACCCGCCACGGCCAGCGCCGGTGTTCCCGGCGGCCTGCGCAGCAGGAATGCCGCAGCCGCCGCCAGCAACAAACCCAGCCCGCCCAGGATCCACCATTTGTACTTGCTCAGCGGGTCCGGCGTGTCAATGGGCTGCCCAATTCCGCCGCCCGGCTGCCCGCCGTTGCCGTCGGCCGCGCTGTTGGCAGCAGACTGTTGCTGCCCGCTCTGCGTGTCCCGCGGAATCGACCCGGTTCCCGAAACGGTGAATGCTACTGTCTTGCCTACCGGCGCATTCTTCAGCAGGAAAGTCTGCACCGACGGGTCCTCGTTGATCGGCTGAAAGCCCGCGCCCGATGCGCCTGTGAATGTCATGCTCTTGGGCAGCAGCACCGCCAGATCATCGGTCTGCATCGTGGCCAGCGACTGGAACGTGTACTTGCCCGCGGCATAAGGCACGTTGTAGCTGATCTGCAGCATGGTGTCTTTGTCGCCGTTGTCAGGCTGGATGGGGAAGTTGAAAGTGAAATGCCCCTTCACGCCGGTCGGCACCACGTTCACCGAGGTGGGCAATCCGCCGGGCCTTTGCGCGCCGGCGCCGTTCACTTCCGCATCCGGTGGCAGCACAATCTCAAATCCCTTCGGGCTCCACTGTGTCACCGCCGGGTTGCTGAGGTTGTGCACAAGATAGCGCTCATTCACGCTGAGCTGGCCGTTCTGCGTCTCTACTTCCAACACATCGGCTTCGATATAGACACCCTTCACCTTGGGCGCAACATCGTAAACCGGAATGTCGCCGCTCCCGCCTCCCTGTGGCGCGGCAATGAAGTACCCCGCTCCCTGGTGTGTGACGCGAACCAGGTATGGCCCGGGCCCAGGCTCGTCCAGCGAGTAGTGGCCGCTGGCATTAGTCGTCGCGTGCGCCACTGCAGCCATCCCCGCCTGCACGTCCAGCAGTTCCACAGCATCGCCCGCTGCAGGCTTGCCGTTGGTCTTGTTTGTAACTGTGCCGCTGATGCTCGCAGCCTGCGCCAGAGCACCGCCAGTCAAGAGGATCAAAACAATCGTGCGAAAAACGTTCATGCTCGGTTTCATTTCAGGTTTGCGATCCTTTGGTCAAAGAGCTAGTCCTCGAACAGCTCTTCGTGTGTTCCAGTCCGCTCAAAGTGAACTTTCTCGCTGTTCGCGGAGTAAATTACGACCCAATCCGGTTCCAGGTGGGCATCTCTGTATCCGCTCCTGTTGCGCTTCAGCGGATGATCTTTGTATTGCGGCGGTAACGGCACTTCAGCCAGCAGAAGTTTGACGAGGGTCTTCAGTTTCTCGAGATCCCTCCCTCTCTTTTGAAGCCGCTTGACATCCCGTTCGAACTTGGCCGAATAACTTGCCGTGCGCATCAGATACCGAGCTTCCTGAACATCTCCTCAGCATCCTTGGCCTCGCGCACGTCGATTCCCTTTGCGCTTTTGCGCATGCTCTCCCGAGTGGCCTTGTTCGGCGTCAAGTCGAACGGCAAAGCTTCGTCATTGGCGACTCGGGTCAGCACGATACGAACCACGTCAGACACAGTAAGACCCATTTCCTCGAGGACGGCGGTAGCCTTTTCTTTCACGTCAGCGCGAATTCTGGAGCGCACAACTGCGTTTGTAGCCATGGTCAAATTGTAGCCCAAATGTGCTACAGTTACACCCTCTGCAACTGCTCAATCTCCCGCAGTACGCCGGCTGTCTCCGCCTCGAGATGCGCCCTCTGCGTTTGGAAGTCTTCTTCAGGATACTTCCCCGCCTTGAACTCGAAATTCAGATCGCGCAAATTCTCGTAAAGCTGCTCCTTGCGCTCCAGCAGGTAGTCGAGGCGCGTCTTCTGCCGCTGGCTGGCAAACGCGTTCTCCGGCCAGAAGACGTAGATCCAGAGCGTTAGAAACAAAAGAAACCCGGCAATCCATCCCGCGATTTCATTCATGGCTCAATAACCTCCGTCCATCCCGGTCTCGCGGCGAATCTGTTCCATCCTCGCCCGCTCCGCCGGATCCATATTTGCCGGATTTGTAACCCCAACCGGCTCCATCTTGCCGCGGGGCAGACTTCCCCAGTGCCGAATCAGCAAAATGGTCCCCAGCAAAGCAGCGCCAAATACCGCAAACGGGGCAATCCACGCCACCAGGTCGAAGCCCTTTGCCGGTGGCGCCGCCAGCACCGTCGCTCCATACTTCTCCGCAAACCAGCTCAGGACTTCCTGATCCGTTTTGCCTGCGGTGATCTGCGCCTGAAGATCGGTCATCTCCTGTCCGCGCGAAGGGCAGCCCACGTGGTCGCACTCTCCCAGCAGTTGCGCGCAGCCGCACTGGCACATCAGCCGGTGGCCCATATCGTTGAAGCGGGAACCCGAATCGCTGGCGCCCAGCGAGAAACACACCGCTACGGCAAGCAGCACCACTTCAGCCGTCTTGATCCAGAAATCAGATCGCGAAGGAAACCGCATCTTTCAGTCGCCCCCTTTGAGCACCGGCTCGGCCGACATCGTTCGCACCGCGGAAGCCTTGCCCGCGGCCGCGGCCGGCGCTACGCTCGGCACCATCGCGACCAGCGTGCCGAAGACAATCACCGCCAGCCCAAACCAGATCCAGCCCACCAGTGGATTCAGAAATGCCTTGATAATCGGACGCCCCGTGTCGGGATTCGTACCTTCATACACCACGTACAGGTCCCACGACGGCAGCGAGTGGATGGCCACCATCGTCTGCGGCTGGCCGCTGGCAAGATAGACCCGCTTTTCCGGCGCCAACTGGAACTCGTACTTCCCGCCGCGGTACACGTTCAGCATGGCGTACTCGGAGTTGTAGTTCGCGTTCGAGTCCTGCGTGAATCCCACGCAGTCCAGCGTGTACGGCCCGATGCTCAGCTTCGAGTGCAGACCCAGCTCGGCTTCCTGGCTGCGGTTGAATGCCTGCCCGGAGAGCCCGATCACCACGATCACCACCCCGATGTGAATGATGTATCCGCCGTAGCGCCGCGTGTTGCGCCGCGTCAGCAGCCAGGTCCCCACCGCCAGGTTCTTTCCCGTCTGCCGCGAAATCACCCGCGCCCCGCGCAGAAATTCCGACGAAATCGCCGTCAACACCGCCGCCGACACCGCAAATGCAACCAGCGCATAAAAATTGCCGCGATCGAATGCCCCATCGTGCCATGGCTTCACGCCCACCAGCGGTCCGATAATCACCATCGCCCACAGCGCCACGCATGGCAGCACAAAATTTCGTTTGACAGCCCTCAACGAAGTCGAGCGCCATGGCAGCAGCGGCCCCACACCGGTCAGAAACAGCAGGAACAGCCCGATGGGCACAGCAACGCGGTTGTAGAACGGCGCGCCCACCGTGACCTTCGTCCCCTGCACGTACTCCGACAAGATCGGGAACAGCGTCCCCCACAGAATCACGAAGCACGCCGTCAGCAGCACCAGGTTGTTGAACAAGAAGCTCGACTCGCGGCTCACCACCGACTCGATCCGGTGGTCGCTCTTCAGATGATCGCGCTGCAAAACGTAGGTGAAGATGCAGATCGCCAACACGATGCCCATAAACACGATGAACCACGTCCCGATCGGCGATTGCGCAAATGCGTGCACCGAGCTCACCAGCCCACCGCGAGTCAGCGTTGTTCCCAGAAGGGTCAGCAGGAAAGTGGAGAAGATCAGCCACACGTTCCAGCTCTTCATCATGCCCTTCTTTTCCTGCATCATCACCGAGTGCAGAAACGCCGTGCCCGTCAGCCAGGGCATGAAGCTCGCATTCTCCACCGGGTCCCAGCCCCAGTAGCCGCCCCAACCCAGCACCGCGTAAGCCCAGTGCATGCCCAGAAAAATCCCGCAGGTCAGAACCACCCACGCCACCATCGTCCACCCGCGGGTAATCTTGATCCATTTCTCCCCGGGATAGCGCATCATCAGCGCACCCAGCGCAAACGCAAACGGCACCGAAAAGCCCACGTAGCCCAGGTAAAGCATGGGCGGGTGAATCACCATTTCCGGATACTGCAGCAGCGGATTCAGCCCATTACCGTCCGCAGGCGTGGGTCCGTTGAACAGCGAAAACGGTGGCGCCGAAAAATTCAGAAGCAGCAGAAAGAAGAACTGGATTCCCGCCAGGATCGTCCCCGCGTAGGCATAGAGCTTCACATCCGCCTTGTGCGTCAGCCGCAGCACCAGGCCATATCCGGCCAGGACCCACGCCCACAGCAGCAGCGAACCCTCCTGCCCGCTCCACAGTGCCGCAAACTTATACGGCGCCGGCAGGGCAATGTTCGAGTGCTCCATGATGTATGTGATAGAAAAATCGTTGGTGAAGACCGAATACACCAGCGCAAAAGCCGCCGCCGTCACCGCAAAGAAGCACGCAATCCCCGCGCGGCGCGCCGTGTCGGCAAGCCTCTCCGGGGCAATCCTTGCCGGCTGTCCCGTGGCGATCAGCCGCAGCGCCAGCGTACCGGCCACCAGGTTGTACGCAGCCAGCGCCAGACCGATGAGCAGGGCAAAACTACCGAATGCTGCCATTTATGACTCCAGAATCATCTTCACTGGGACGGGAAGGACGAGCGAAGCCCACTGAGAGTATTCTCCTCCATGATAGGCGCTTCGATTGTGATTTGCCTCACAGATGCCTCATTCGCCGCCCGCCCCGAATCGAAGCGACCGCGCATACGCCTGTCCCACCGGCGACACTACCCGCTTTCGACGCGCAGATACCGTCGCATTCGTTCAAATTGCTTATTTTTGCAGGGTCCGAGAAACTGCGGGACATGCCCCAGATGCGGCAGGCATCCGAGAGCCTTTGTCTAGGCCAATTTGTTCCCGGTAATGGCCAGCTTAGTCCCGCTGAAAGTCCCGTTCTTTGCCAGCATCTGGCCAGCCGTAGAAACAATCTCGTCAGTCGCCGATGCCCGCGGCAGAAAGCGCATATTGGCGCCCTTCATTTCGGATGGCCATTGAATCCCATCGCCGAGCACCAGCACCGGCAGCTCCGGCATGCGACTGTGCAATTCGGCCACAAAAGCAGGACCGCCTATCCCCGGCAACCGGTCGCGCGAGATCACCAGCCCCAAGCCGTCGGCAAAGTGCGGCTGCTCCACCAGGCACAGCGCCTCTGCCGCGTCTGCTACTCGCTTGACATCGGCAAAGCGCCTGTCCAGGAGCGTCTTACATATATACGCTTGCAGGGGATCGTCGTCCACGAGGAGAATCGTTGTCGCCATTGGCCATTTGGCGCACCCAACCGCCCATGGGACACGCCCCAGTCTGAAGCCTTAGAAGGCGTCTGCGCGGTGCAGGTTGCCCAGGGTTCCCGCTTCTTTTTTGCTACAGTCACCCGAACAGGAACCCCTTCTCCCGCAGCTCTTTAAGGCTGGGTGCAATAGTAAGTCACACCGAATGGTGACAGCCGCCGCCCTAGCCCGGATTACCCGAACAGGAACTCCTTCTCCCGCAGCTCCTTGATGCTGTCCCGCAACTTCGCCGCCCGCTCGAACTCAAACTTTCGCGCCGACTCCCGCATCTCATTCTCCAGCTTGGAGACATACGCATCCAGCTCTTCCTGCGAGGCAAATTCCGGAGCCTCCAGGCTCACTTCCGCCTCCACCTCGCCGTACTCCGCCTTCAGAATCTGCGCCAACCCCATATCCACTTTGCTGATCACTGACTGCGGCACGATCCCGTTCTCCTCGTTGTAAGCCGTCTGAATTGCCCTTCTCCGGTTGGTCTCGTCCAGCGCCCGACGCATCGAGTCCGTCATCCTGTCCGCATACAGAATCGCCTTGCCCTCCAGATGCCGCGCCGCCCGCCCCATAGTCTGAATCAGCGACCCCGATGAGCGCAGGAACCCTTCCTTATCCGCGTCCAGAATCGCGACCAGTGAAACCTCCGGCAAGTCCAGCCCTTCGCGCAGCAAATTGATCCCGATCAGCACATCGAACTCGCCCTTCCTCAGCCCCGCCAGCAGTTTCACCCGCTCCAGTGTCTCAATCTCCGAGTGCATATAGCGGCACCTTACCCCCACTTCGGTGTAGTACCCCGCCAGGTCCTCCGCCATGCGCTTGGTCAACGTGGTCACCAGCACCCGCTCGCTGCGCTTCGCCCGGTCGCGAATCTCCGCCAGCAGGTCGTCGATCTGCCCCTTCACCGGCCTGATCTCGGCCACCGGGTCCACCAGCCCCGTTGGCCGGATCACCTGCTCCACCACCACGCCGCCGGCCCGCGTCAGCTCATACGGCCCCGGCGTCGCCGAAACATAGATCGTCTGGTAAATCCGGTTCTCGAACTCCTCAAATTTCAGCGGCCGGTTGTCCATCGCCGAGGGCAGCCGGAACCCGTATTCGATCAGCGTCTGCTTCCGGCTCCTATCCCCATGCCACATCCCGTGCACCTGCGGAATGGTGGCGTGACTCTCATCCACAAACAGCAGAAAGTCCCGCGGAAAATAATCCAGCAGCGTCGGCGGAGGCTCGCCCGGCAATCTCCCGCTGAAGTGCCGCGAGTAGTTCTCGATCCCGTGGCAGTACCCCATCGACTTGATCATCTCCAGGTCGAAGCGCGTCCGCTGATGCACCCGCTGCGCCTCCACCATGCGCCCCTCGCCTTCGAGCTTGGCCACCCACTCGTTCAGCTCCGCCAGAATCGACTCAATCGCCTCCGCCTTTCGCTCCGGCTGCACCACGTAGTGGCTCTTCGGATAAATCGGCAGCCGCGAGTACTTCTGCTTCACCGTCCCAAACAGCGGGTCAATTTGCGCCAGCGATTCAATCTCATCCCCGAACAGCTCGATCCGGTAAGCACTCTCGTCATACGTGGGAAACACCTCGATCACGTCGCCGCGCACGCGAAACGTGCCGCGGCGGAAGTCGGTATCGTTGCGCTCGTAGAGAATCTCCACCAGCCGCCGCGTAATGTCCTTGCGCGCAATCCGCTGCCCCTTTTCGAGCAGCAGCAGCATGCCGTAGTAAGCCTCCGGCGACCCCAGCCCATAAATGCAGCTCACCGAGCTGACAATGATCGCGTCCCGCCGCTCAAACAGCGCCCGCGTCGCCGACAGCCGCAGCTTGTCCAGCTCCTCGTTGATGGTGGCTTCTTTCTCAATGTAGAGATCGCCCGCCGGAATGTAGGCCTCCGGCTGGTAATAGTCGTAGTAGCTCACAAAGTACTCGACTGCGTTGCCGGGGAAGAACTGCTTGAACTCGTGATAAAGCTGCGCCGCCAGCGTCTTGTTATGCGCCAGGATCAGCGCCGGCCGGTTCGCCTGCTCAATCACTTTGGCCATGGTGAAGGTCTTCCCCGACCCGGTAACCCCCAGCAGCACCTGGTGCTTCTCGCCGGCATTCAGCCCCGAAACCAGCTCCTCAATAGCCCGCGGCTGATCCCCCCGCGGCTTATACCCGGTCACCAACTGAAAGTCCATCCCAGGATTATAGCGGAACAAGGGCGAACATCCGGCGAATAAATCAAGGGCGAGCAAGTTAAAAGGATGCAGGCAAATTGCCGCTTCACCACGGCGGGTCAGTCTGAATCTTCTATCGACGCGATTTGCCCACCACCGTGTTACTCGCGCCGGAGGCGCAACGTTCGTTAGCCCCGCGCTTCAGCGTGGGGAAAGGATTTCCATAGTCCCCGCCGGAGTCCCGGAGGGACGGTGTCAGGACATTTTTCTGCACTAGCCAATAGCCCCTTGAGGGAACCATTCCGGCAAACTGAACCACCACTTTTCCCGTCAGCATCGACTTGAATGCGTAGTCCCATTGTGACTACGATAGGGCAGGAGAAATACCATGGCGACGGCAGATACCTACGTTCGGGCGCGCATTGACACGGGGACGAAGGAGCGCGCCGCGGTTGCCCTGGAAGCAATGGGGCTGTCCATTTCAGACGCGATCCGGCTGCTGATGCTTCGCGTTGCCGACGAGAAGCGGCTTCCCTTCGAGGTGCGGGTTCCCAACGCAAAAACGCGCAAAGCGATGGCCGAATTGCAGGCGGGCAAAGGGAAGCGCTTCAGAAACGTGAAGGCATTGATGGACGGTCTTCATGCGAACGATTGAGCGGTCGTCGATCTTCCGGCGCGATTACAAGGGGGAGGCGAAGGGACAGCACCGGGCAACACTGGACGATGACTAAATGCCGATCCTGAACGCTCTCGTCAATGACATAGCGCTCGAAACAAAGCATCGCGATCATGCGTTAAGCGGGGAATGGAGCGGATACCGCGAGTGCCACATCAAGCCCGATCTGCTTCTGATCTATCGCAAGCCGGACGAGGAGACTTTGCAGTTGGCGCGGCTGGGATCGCACGCTGAACTATTTGGGTGATGCTCAAATTCTCATGGAGGGCGCCGTTTTTGATTGGTCCGTCAATCTCTCCTTCTCCAGGAGGCTATCTCCTTCGCCAGCACCGGGTCTCTCGCCAATTCGGCAACAGCCGCCTTTGCCTCTGGCCGCCTTGATCGCCGAATCCCAATCAGCAAAAGTAAGCGGCTATCGCCATGCCTCTGATCTTTTGCAAGCGCGACTAATTCCGGCAATACCGTATTGTCGGACGCCCCGGATAAAGCCGCCGCCAGACCATCCTTTACTCCCTTGTTCGAGGAAGCGGTCTTACAGAACTCATTCACCAATATTCGCCAGCCAATCGGGCGAGTGCTCCTCACCGCCAGCGCACGAGCAATTCCTTCGCGCACCTCGTCCGGATAAGGCCTTTGCAGATGATCCAGCAGGACAGGCAATGCATTTGAATAAGGCGAGCTTGTATTCACCAGATCCCAGACGGTATCGACCTGCAGGCCGACCTTTGCAAGGTCTTCGAGGAGCGGCTTCTCAGCCGCCCTCAAAATGACCTTACGCTCCTGGATTTCTTTTTCCCGCTCCGACCTCCGGCGAACATATTCAGGATCGGCCTCAAGCTGGCGCATCCACTCGTCCATGGTGATGTGCTTTGATCTTCTAAACCAGTCGCGCAGGCGCATTCTTGAACCCTCTAAACGCCGTTAACCGGCAGTCTACCCATTATGCTCAAATTCCCGCATAAACCGCCCTTCACGCCGCATCCAAATAAAGCCGCTTCCCCAACGCCCTCAGCGCCGCGTCAATCCGGTCGATCTTGGTCGCGTGCCTTAGGTTCGTCAGCCGGTTCACTTCCTGCCGCGTGGTCCCGATCCGCCGCGCCAGCTCCACCGGCCGCACCTTCTGCCGCAGCATTTCATTCAGCAGCAGAACCTTCGCCACGACGCTGGGCGCCAGCTCCACCACCGCCTGCCCGCGCTTCGGCCGCGAAGGAACCGGGACTGGCCGCTGATCGTCGAAGTAGAACTCCATCGCCGTCTCCAGCGCTTCCTTCGCCATCGCAAGCGCGTGCTCGCGACTCTTCCCGAACGTGTGCGCCTCGGGAATATCGGGAAAGCTGACCGTGATGTACTTGCCGTCCTTGCGGAGATTCACTGGATACCCGCGCATGTCTACTCCTTGTCCTTCAGCCCGAGTTGCTTCTTGATATCGCCAACCAGCCCCTTTGGAAGCTCTTTCTTGCCGTGCATGGGAATGATGGATTGGCGGCCCTGGTAGAACACCTTCAAATGCGATCCGGTCTGAGTCCCGAATGTGACGCCCTGTCTCGCCAGCCACCGCTTCAACTCGCTGCTGTTCATTCGTAATTCGTAATCATTTTTGATTACAAGGGCAACTCTGTCAAGAGATCAAGGCCGCTTCCCCAACGCCCTGAGCACCGCATCAGTCCGGTCGATCCCGAAATCGTATTTCGCGGCGTGCTTCAGATTCGTCGGCCGCTTCACTTCCTGCCGCATCGTGCCGATGCGGCTGCGAAGCCCGTGAAGCGGGCGCCAGACAGTGGCCCCACGGCGAAAGCCTGGGGGGGAATGTCAGATTCAGAGGTCGCAGCCTCCGAGGGGCGGAAGAATACATGCGGTGAGGAGTCCTTGGCTCACTTACCAAATTTCCCTGCGAGAGGAAGCCATCCGTCCCGTCATTTCCTTCACGTCTAACACCGTTTTTAGGAACCCCAGAGGCTGATTTCGCGTTGGGAGAAGGGAGAGCACCACGGTCGTCCGTCGAGTTTGTTCCGTAGCCAGTAACGCGGTGGCATTTCGCTGCCACGCCAATGGCCAGCGTGAATCAAACGAACACAGAGCCGCACTTCAGGAGAATCAAGCTCCGTTCGTCATCTGCGGAACCGGATCCCGCGTGAGCACGATGGAATTGCAACACAAGCACGTAGGCGAGTTCTGGCGGAGATTGATCGGATGGACCTGCCTCGGCATTGGTCTCCTCGGGATGCTATTGCCGATCATTCCGGGAATTCCCTTTCTCATCGTCGGCCTGGTGTCGCTCTCTACCGAACACCGGTGGGTACGCGCAGTCCTGATCTGGGCAAAGAGAAAGCTGGGAAAATTCTGGCCGCGCACGTTCAACATGCCCCGGGCGCCGCGCAAGCGCTCTCGTATTCTGAGGCGACAGGACAAGGCAAGTTCATAGTCGTGCCGCAAATCCGATCCGATGCCGCATGGCAAATTGCTATCCAATCCCTCTCCAGCAGAGCCGCTTTCGGTACAGCGCAAACCTCGCTCGCCCAGCTACATTCCAACCCATCAAAACGGACCGCCGGCCATGTGATGCTTCGCGCCATCCGCCCTGCATCGAAGCAGGTTTTGGAGGTCAACCCAGTGTTCCGACGCTTCGGCTCGTTTCTCGCATCATTTGCACTTTTGCTCCCGCTCTTGGCACTGCTCATCTCCGGCTGCTCATCCAGCCACAACTCCGCCAGCGCAAAGCCGCCCGGAGCGGGCAGCGGCGGCGGAGCCGGCAACGGCAACGGCGGCGGATCCGGCGGCAGCGGTGGAGGATCGGGATCGGGAGGCGGCTCGGGCAGTGGCGGCGGTTCAGGTTCAGGAGGCGGCTCAGGCAGCGGCGGTGGCTCCGGCAGTGGCGGCGGTTCAGGCTCAGGCGGCGGCTCAGGCAGCGGCGGCTCGGGCAGCGGCGGCGGTTCAGGCTCAGGCGGGGGATCAGGCAGTGGCGGCGGTTCAGGCTCAGGCGGCGGATCCGGCAGCGGAGGCAGTTCGGGCGGCGGCGCGGGCGCGGTCAATCCTTCGACGTACACCGCGGGACTGATCGGCTACTATCCCGGCAATCCCAACGCACACCTTCACGTGGGTACCATCACCGTGAACGCAGGAAAAGTGAGCTATCAGGTCACCGGCTTTCAGCCCAATGAGACGGCAGCCATCTCGTTCTGTCCCTGGCCGATGAGCAATCCGGAAAATCAGCCGTGCCTGGCCATGAACGCGAGCATGAAGACCGACAGCACCGGCGGCGCAAGCGGATCTTTCCAGATGCCGAGCAGCAACAGCAGCGCAGTCACCTCGGCAGACGCAAAGAACTACCGGGGATGGTTCAGCTTCAATAGTTCCGTCGCCGGTCAGCCATCGCTGATGAGCGGGTTCACCCCCACTTTTACCGGCGGGTTGGAATTCTCAGCAGCCATCAACCCGATTCCGCCTGTACCACCGCTCACCCCGCAGCAGTGGGGCAGTGGGTCCGTAACTGTGACCAGCGGCAAGATTCACGTTCAGATCAGCGGCGCGCCGGCGAACACAACCTACGAGGTCATCGAAGCCTACTCGACAAACGGTGAGGACCAGATTGGCACTCTGAAAACGGATGCAAGCGGCAACGGGAGCATCGATCTCTCCGCAGCGCGTCAAGACGGCCTGGTCGTGCTCCGCCGCACTGTCCAGGGAGATGACGCGACCACCTATTTCGCCGTGCCGTAACCAGCAAACGCGCTCACCATATTCGTTTGTCTTGGGGAGGAATTGGGGAATCAAGGGTTGGAAAATAAGAATGCCACAGGCTGCGGAATCTTGATGGCCCGGACGCAGCCTGTGGCATTTTGCTCCGGCCAAGGCGGCCCGGAGCTAACCCTTTCCATTCTCTGATGTCAGAAAGCCGCCTAGGGTTTTCCCTAGGGTGCACAGGTCGCGCAGGAACCAGCTGCTTAATTCCCCTAACCGCTCTCAATCTTTTCCAGCTCCGCGCTTCCTCACTCATACCGGATCGCCTTAACCGGATCCAGCGCCACCGCTCTTTTGGCCGGCAGCCAGCAGGCAAACACGCCAACGCACGCCAGCGTAATCGCCACCATAAACAAAATCGCCGGATCCGACTGCGATGTGCCGATAGGCAGTGAATACATCACGTGGCTTACCGGAAGCGCCGCGCCAAGCCCCAGCACCAGCCCCACCGCAATCTGCCAAAGTCCGCGCCTCATCACCAGCAGCATCACGTTGCGTAGCGTTGCCCCCAGCGCGATGCGCACGCCGATCTCCTGCGTGCGGCTGCTCGTTGCGTGCGCAATCACCGCGTAGATCCCGACCGACGCCATCAGCAGCGCAATCAGCGCGAATCCCAGGAAAATCTTGCCAAACAGGCTCAGGAACCATACCTCGTGTTCGATCAGCTTATCCAGCCGGTACGGCGCCGCCAGCGGCAATGCCGGATCGAGGCTCTGCACCACTTTGCGCATCGACTCCACCGGATCGGCGGCCGACTCGACCATCAGCGCCACGTTATTCCAGCCTTCCTGCCGATAAGCAAGAAACACCAGCGGTCTCGGATCGGTGGTCTGAATGTCCTGAACCATGTCGGCGGAAATTCCCACCACCGTCATCCATGGTCCTGGCTTGTTCTTGTCGTCGAACAGGCGAAAGCGCTTCCCAATCGGATCCTGTCCCGGCCACAGCTGCACTGCAGCATCCCGCGTCAAAATTGCCGCTTCGTGATTCGCCGTGCCGTCCGTTTCGTTGAAATCGCGCCCACGCAGCAGCGGCAGATGAATCGTCTGCAAGTAGTTGGGCGACGCAGCCACCCGCAAAATCCAAGGCCGCTTTGCCGGATTCGCAATCGGCTCATGCTCCAGCTCGATCTGCTGCCGCCCCGGGCTCTCTTCCGGCACTTCGGATGCAATCGCCGCATGGGAAACTCCGGGAATGGCGAGCAGCTTCAGTAAAAGCTGATCGTAAAAGCGCACCCGCGCATCCTTGTCCTTGTAGCGGGTGTCGGGCAGCATCAGTCGCGCCGTCGTCAGTTCCTTTGTCGGGATGAATGGATTGACCGTCAGGCTGCGGAACAAGCTGTGGATGAAAATACCCGCGCCCGTCAGCAGCACCAGCGTGAGTGCAAACTGGCAGACCACAAGGCCACCGCTGAGCCAGCCGCCGCGACGTCGACCCACGCTGTGCGCGCCTTCCTTCAGCACATCCACCAGATCGGTCTTTGACGAACGCAGCGCCGGCGCGATGCCGAACAGCAACCCGCTCACGATGCACAGCGCCGCGAAATAGCCAAAGACCGAATAATCCATCGTGAAATAAATCCAGTAAGGCCGGATCGCCGCCGTCTGCGCATCGAACCAGTGCACGCCGGCTTCGGCCAGTCCCAGTCCCAGCACGCCGCCCGTGGTGCTCAACAGCACGCTCTCAATCAGCAGCTGTCGCACGATGCGCCATCGTGTTGCGCCCAGCGCCGCGCGGATCGACATCTCCCTCTGCCGGTTCAACGCGCGGCTCAGCATCATGTTGGCCACATCGGCGCATGCAATCAGCAGCACAAATCCCACCGCGCCGAGCATCAGCAGAAAAATGATTCGGATCTGGCCACCGTTGAACCGCTGCTGAAACGTGAGCACGCTGATGCCCAGCTCCTTGTCCTCCGGAAACTGTTTAGCCAGCCGCTCGGCGATCCCGTTCATCGCCACGTTCGCCTGCCGCAGACTCACTCCCGGCTTTAAAATAGCGAAACCAAAGAGTTTTCTGCTATCTCGTTTCGCGAGGTCGGGCGTCGGTGTCAGCGGCACCCACAGATCGGTGTTGCTGGGATAGTGAAAACCATCAGGCATAACACCGATGATCGTTACCGGCAGCCCGTTGACCATCACGTGACGCCCGATGGCTCCTGGAGAACCTGCGTAGCGCTCCTTCCAGACTTTGTAACTGATCACCAGCACCGGAGCGGCTCCGGGCTTCTGGTCGCTCGGTAAAAAGGTACGCCCCAGCAGCGCCTTCCCTTGAATCATGGAAAAGATCCCGCCGGTCGCATGCTGCATGGGGTACTGCTGCGGAGGTAGCCCGTTCTCACTGATAATTCCGCCGTCTCCCATCGTCGCTTCGAAGGATGCAAACAGGGCGCCGCTCTGCGATCGGTAATCCTGAAAATCGGGGTACGACAAGGGCATCGTCCGATTGGCCCGCGCTCCATTTTGGGCGGTTATCGAGACCAGCCTCGCCCCCCCAGGCACAGGCACCGGCTTGAACAGCACGGCGTATACCAGCGTGAATACCATCGTGTTGAGCCCGATGCCCAGCGCCAGGGTCACTACGATTGCCGCGGAAAACCACCGCCGCGCGAGAATCCCGCGCATCGAGTAGCGCACATCCTGCAGCACGGTACCCAGCGAAAATCCGGGGCGCTGGCGCGCGCAGTCCGCTCGCGCATTCTCCACTCCGCCAAACTCCACCATCACCTGTCGCCGCGCTTCCGCAGCCGGCATTCCCGCCGCAACTTTGGCGGCAGCCGCCTGCTCCAGATGAAACCCGATCTCAGCCTCTAATTCGCTGCGCCTTTTGCGGAAAAGAAAAAAACGGATTCGGGTGAGGAACTCTCGAATCATCGCGACCTCCTGCAGTTACTTATGGCAAATCTGGCTTCCAAGGAAGCAAGGCCTTTCTGAACCCCTCAACGAGCATGAGTTCCTGGACCGCCGGAGGGAGCAGGGGCCTTCAGGCCCCTGAATCGAGCCCTTCCAATGAGAGCGGCTTTACAGGCTGCGGAAAAACTCTTTATTTTTTCTCCTACTTCTCTGAGTGAGGGAGTTTTTGCGCCGAGTTTAGCCTTTCTGCAG
>DASYWU010000054.1:0-319960 GCA_035935755.1 Occallatibacter sp.
CCAGCTCTTCCAGAGTCTCCTCGCCTTCGTCGTAGGCCGAAAGAAACTTACGGCGCAAATCATCTCCATAGGGTCGCCCCATATCTCTTTCGCCGCAGACTGTCGCCAAGTACAGTCTATACTATTTCCTAAAATGCTCTAGTAGAACTGAGGCTCAGGATAGGCAACTCTTCGGTTGCGCAAATGTTCGGGAAGGCGAATTCAGTATGGGGTTGTTGCGCAATCAGGATTTCTGCGGCTTGAAAGTGGAAACGATTCCGCTACCCTCGCGAATGGTGAGAATCTGGTTGGCTTTTACGCTGGTGAAGCGCTCAACCGCCTGGGTGGTGGGCCATTTCACTTCGATCAGATCGACCGTATTGGCGCTGCCCAATCCGAAATGCAGCCGAAGGTCGCTTTGCGACATGACGCTACCGCCGCTGTGAACTTCGTCGATCTGGCGATGTTTCCCGGTGACCACGCGCACGCGCGCGCCAATGGCGGTGCGGTTGCATTTTGTGCCGAGCAGCTTGACCTTGATCCAGTTCTGTTTGTTACCGCCAACATTGTGGAGCAGCGATGGCAGGTCGTTCATGTTGTTGACGAGGACGTCGATGCCGCCATCATTGTCGTAGTCGCCAAATGCCGCGCCCCGACTTGAGAACTGAGCATTGATCCCGGGACCCATCAGTTTTGAAACATCCTTGAAGTGGCCGTTGCCCAGGTTCTTGTAGACGAGGCGGGGATTTTTGAATTTTTCGCCGATGTTGTAATTATCAACCTCGGGATAAACGTGACCATTGACCTGGATGATGTCGGGCCAGCCGTCGTTGTCGTAGTCCAAGAATCCACAACCCCAGGCCACATAGCTGTTGTTGACGCCGACCCCGGCGGTGAAGGAAACATCGCTGAAGGTTCCATCAGCGTTGTTGTGATAGAGGTCGGAGGTATCGTCAGCGAAATTGGTCTTGAAGATGTCGAGCCAGCCGTCGCAATCGTAGTCGGCCACACCGATGCCCATGCCGGCCTGCTCGTGACCATCATCGTTATAGGCGCATCCCGCCATAACGGCGATGTCAGTGAAGGAGCCGTCGTGATTGTTCTTGAAGAGGATGCTGGGCTCAGAATCGACGGCAACGTAAATGTCGGGCCAGCCATCGTTATCGAAGTCGTAGGAGACGGAGGTGATGGAATAGCGCGGGCCAGGCTTGAGGATGCCGGATTTTTCGGAAACGTCAGTGAATGTGCCGTCGCCGTTATTGTGATAAAGAAGGTTGGTATCGCCGGGCAGGCCGCGCGGTCCGCACATGGTGGGAATGCCCTTCCACTGGCAGAAGGTGGTGTCGTTGAGCGATGGGGGATGGTCGGGGTCGAGTTTGACGAAGTTGCAGATAAAAAGATCGAGATGCCCATCCCGGTCGTAATCAAGAAAAGTGCATCCTGTACCCCAGCGTCCCTTTTCCTGGTAGAGACCGGCTTTGCGAGTTACGTCTGTAAACGTGCCGTCACCATTGTTATGGAAAAGGATGTTTCGCCCCCAGAAGGTGCAGAAGAGGTCGTCCCAACCGTCATTGTCGTAGTCACCCACACAGACGCCGGTTTGCCAGCCGGAGCGCGCGATGCCGGACTTCTGCGAAACGTCGGTGAACGTGCCGTCGCGGTTGTTCTTGTAGAGGTGGGTTGTGGGGACCTGGCCCGCTGGCCAATGCGCATCCAATCGGTTGCCGTTTGTGAGGTAGATGTCGAGCCATCCGTCGTTGTCGTAATCGAAAAAGGCGATGCCGCTGCCCTTGGTCTCGATGATGAGACGCTTGTGATTGACTCCGCCCCACACATTGGGGATATGCAGTCCGGCCTGCTGGGCGACGTCGAAGTACTGGACCGGAGATGCACCGGGGTTTTCCGAGGCCGCTTCCACCACGATCGGCTCGCGCCAATTCCAGATTGGTGTAGCGAGGGCATCGAGAAGAGCGCCGCCCAAAGCGACGAGAGAGGACCCCAGGAAATGTCGGCGGGGCAGAATCATGGGATGCACTCATTATAGTGAGTTGGTTTCATGGCGTGGCCCTGCAGAGCGAATCTGTAATCATTGCAGCATTTCCAGAGCTTGTTGTGCTGCGGCATCGCGAGGCTGCACGCGCAGCAATTGGAGGAGAATTTCGCGCGCTTTTTGCCGGTTGTTTTGCAGCACGTAAAGGCGCGCCAGATTGAGGTAGGGCTGATCATACTGCGGCGCGACGCGGATGCCGGCTTTGAATTGTTCTTCCGCCCTCGGGAAATTCTGATCGCGGACGAAGAGAACACCGAGATTGTTCAAGGCCTCAGCGTAATCGGGACGCAGCGCGATGGCTTTTTCGAGAAATCCTGACGCCTGTTGGAGTTGGCCCTGTTGCGCGTAGAGCATTCCCAGGCTGTAGTTCACTTCGGGATTGTCGGGTTGAATGCGCAGGGCACCGTCGAAGCATTTCTGCGCGTTCTGAAAATCCTGCTGCCGGCGATAGACATTTCCGAGATTGAGAAGCGCGGTTGCGTATTCAGGGCGGAGCGCAAGCGATTTCTGAAAATCGCTAACAGCCTCATCGGGCTGGCCCTGTTGCGCTGCGATCATGCCGAGGTTGTTCCACGCTTCAGGAAAATCCGGCTTCAGCCGCAGAGTTTCTTCAAGATATTGGCGAGCTTGCGTGAAGTCGTTTTGTCCGAGTCTGAGGGTGCCGAGGTTGTAATAAGCATCCGCATTTTCGGGATTGGTAGCGATGACCTGCAGAAAACTTGCTTCAGCCTGGTCAAGGTAGCCGTGCTGGTACATGGCCACGCCATAGGTAAAGTCATTGCGCCGGAACGCGTCCTGCACGAGCATGCCTTGAAATGGGAGCGCTTTGCGCATGCGCTCGGCCGCAGTTGAGGGGAGAGAATGCAGGTCTTCGAATACCTGGTCGACAGCGATGCGGCCCTGATAGATCTTCACGATGCTCCCTTGCCTGTCGAGGAGAAAGGAGATCGGCAAGGGGAGATCCCTGCGCCGGTCGAACAAGTGACGATAGATGATGTTGTAGATGCCGGCAACTTCGGCGGAAGCGAAAAGTACCGGAAATGAGAAGCGCTCCTTTTGCGCGAGCGAACGCGCGGTGCCGGCATCGGTGTCGGTTTCGACGTTCACGGCGAGGGGAACAAGTGAGGCCGCGGCCATTGCCGGATGGCGTTGCTGGAATTGGCGAAGTTGCTCGAGGCAGGTCGCGTTTGCCGCGGACCAGAAGTTGAGGAGCACGAAACGGCCCTGGTAGGAGCTGAGCTGATGCACGTTCTGATTTGCATCGGCGGAAGAAAATTCCGGCGCCTTTAATGGTTCGACGAGCCATGTGCCAACTGATTGAGGTAATTGTTCCGGCGGGGGCGGCGGAGCGGGATGCGCGTAAATTGCGGGGGGAGAGGCGAACGGTGCAGCATCGAAGTGGTTCGAAGCTTCCTCGATTTGGATGCGATGGTTCGCGGGAAGATCGTCAAAGTGCTGAGTGAGGCCGCTGGGCCATTGAATGGTAACGCTGATTTTGCCGGTTGGGGAGCCGAGACCAAAGAACAATTCTTTGCTGTGCTGGGCGAGGAAACCCGTGCCAGCCTGAAGGAATTTTGTCTGGCGGAGGGTGCCGGTTTCAACGACAAGCGCCGCGCCGATCGCGTCGCGATTGCTCTTCGTACCACGGAGGCGAAATGAAATTGAAGCGCCAATCTCCTGAAGGGCGTTGCGAAGGATGCGCAATTGAGGGGCATTGCGGTTTTTCAACAGCACTTCCAAGCGGCCGTCGTGGTCGATGTCCGCAAGGGCAAAGCTGCGGCTGTCCTCGATGAGATCCAGGCCTGCCGGTCCGGAGATCTCGCTGAAAGTGCCGTCGTGGTTGTTGGCAAACATGACATTGCGCGCATAGCCGTGCCAGGTGCGGTCGGAGCGGACGAGTTCGTTGATGGCGTTCCATCCTCGCTCGTAGGCAGAGGCTGCGGTTGCGTCCTCGGGAGATTTGGCGACGACCTGCCTCCAGAAGAAGCTGGCGAGATCGTATTTGTCCGGCGCGGAGATATAGCCGTTCGAAACGTAGAGGTCGGAGTAGCCGTCGTGATCGAAATCGAAAAAATCCGCGGACCACGACCAGCGGCCCATCTCGACGCCGGCGGTGTGGCCGACGTTTTCGAAAGTGCCGTCGCCTTTATTGCGATAGAGAGCATTGCCGCGCGCGTGGCGGCGATAGAGCTCGCGGATTCGTTCGGGGGCTTCGGCGTGAAACTGCTTTTGCTCGCTGACTCTTTGCCCAGCCGCTTCCCACATGCTTGGAACGTAGACGTCCTGGTGGCCGTCGTTGTCGAAATCGCACCAGCAGCAGCCCATGCCGGCGCCGACTCCCTCCACGCCGGCCTCGGCGGAAACCACTTTAAAAGTGCCATCGCCGTTGTTGCGGTAAAGCTGCGAAGTTCCGAAATCGTTGGAGACGAATAAATCGGGCGGGCCGTTGCCGAAGGCGTCGCCCCAGGCACAGGCGAAGGTGTAGCGGTCGTTGTCGCGGTTGAGGCCGGCGGCTTCGGTGGTCTCGACGAAAGTGGCGTTGCCCTCGTTGTGGAAGAGGCAGTTGGGCGGACCGTTGCGCGCGTCGTAGTAGGGCACGGGGTAGTGATACTGGTCGAGGCCGAGGTAGTACATGTACATGCAGAAGTACACGTCGAGGCGGCCGTCGCGATCGTAGTCGGCAATCGCTGCGTGGGTGAATGTGCCTTGCGGCTGGCGGGCGAAACGGAATGCGTCACGCTTGAGGCGGAAGGTTCCGTTTCCCTGGTTCAGATAAAG
The DNA here is from genome assembly GCA_035935755.1 of Occallatibacter sp. GTDB lineage: Bacteria > Acidobacteriota > Terriglobia > Terriglobales > Acidobacteriaceae > Telmatobacter. Next base: position 4,808 of record DASYWU010000054.1, read on the forward strand.
AAGGGGGCCGGTTCCGCAGACGACAAGAAGGTCCTGGAGGCCCTGGTTCTGGAAATCGGCAAAGAGCGCGCAGGCGGTGCTGTCGAGAATGCCAACGCCGGATTTTTCGGTTACGTCTTCGAAGGTTCCGTCGCCGCGATTGCGAAAGAGGCGGTTGGGCAGACCGGCGGGCTGGCAGACATAGAAATCATCGAAGCCGTCGTTGTCGAAGTCGCCGACAGCGATGCCGTTGTTGCAATAGAGGTCCACGCCGATGGCGCCGTCGAGCAGGGTGCGCCAGTAGTCTGCGCCGTGCAGCAGTTGCCGGTGATAGGAATCGGTCTTGCCCAGCGCCTGCGCCGTGACATCGATAAATACCGGTCCCTTCGCGATCGCGGCGGTCTCTTCGCCAAGTTCCCACTTGCGAGCCTTCCAGGAATTGGACTCGGTGCGGACCCACTCAGTGCGCCAGGAGCCAACGCGCTCCTCTTTGCGGGCGCCGCTCAGGGTGGAGACCAGATCGTATCGGATGTCAGCGCGCACCGCGAGGGGCTCGCCGGCGACCTGCTCGATGGCGAAGATTTCAAATTCGGCGGTATCGATCCGGATTGGTGCGGCGAGCCATTTTCGCAGAGCTTCGATAAGGCGGTCGCGTCCTGGCACGAGATCGGGGGTGAATTGCCGCCGGACAGAGTGGATGCCGAAGGCGGAGCGCAGCACTGTTTCGTGGACGGGGACGAGTGTCGAGGCTTCAATCGATTGGTCGAGCGATTCGGCAAGGTCGGCAACCCCGGTTGGGGCGGCCTTGAGGGCATCACTCCATTTTTTCAGGATGGAACAGATTTCGTCGGCGTATTTCTCGGTGATGTAGCTGTCGGAACCGGGAGCTACGAGCGCGAAGATGCCGGCGAGGGGAGACTTCGCCGGATAGTGGGGAATCAGGCGAAGGTCGGCGAAGAGAGGGCCGGGATGCTCAGGCGAAGTCACGCTGGGAGCGCCGGCCAGAAGGGGTCCGGCGAATAGCGGCGCGGCGCGAAAGATTGCCGGTGTCAGCGCCAAATCTTTCAGAATTTCCCGGCGAGTGAGGAGGCGGGTTCCGTCCTTGCGGCGCGACGACATTCCAAGGATCCTGGGGAGAAGCGGGATGGCCGTATCATAGCATTCGCGTCGTCGGCATCAGGGGCATTTGCGGCCATTGGCAGGGCAACTCGGATGACGGGCGGTGCTGGCTGCTCTTGCCTTTTTGCGCCGCCTCTACGAGGCTCCGGGGCGATTTTGGGATTGGTTCCACAGCCTCAAGCTGCGCCTCGAGGCACGGGATCATGTTTATAAACATGCTGGAGAGAAAGAGGGAGGACCGGAGAGTAACTCGTTTTAGCAAAGAGGTTATTCTAACTTGCTCAGGCAGTTTTGAGAGTACGCGGAGTTAACTGGGGCGGATCATAGACCAAGATAGACATAATCATCAAACTTTTGGTTGACAAAGCCAATTCGGGCGTACTAAGCTTCTCCCCACAAAGATTGGAAGCGTTTACAACTGAGGTTCCCCTAAGCTTCTCCGCGTTCCAGTTGTGAACGGGTTCTAAACCCCAAATCGCTCTCGGGAGATATCTACGTCCTCGAGAATCAACACCCAGGTTTCGCCCTCGGCAACAACAGCAAGTTTCACTGGCAAAAACAGTGGAGGGTATTCGGATGCTAAGTGGTCGCAATGTAATCAATGTGGGAAGAGTGCTGTGCGTGGCTCTTTCGTGCGTGTTCTTCATTCTGCTTCCAAGCCATTTTGCGTTTGGCCAGGTGGATGAAGGCTCAATCACCGGGACGGTGACAGATACGACCGGCGCCGTGGTGCCGGGCGCACAGGTAACCCTGCTGAATACCGATCAGGGCATTACTGTGCAAACGACGACGGGCCCCGCAGGTTCATTCACGTTCTCGCCTGTCCGCATCGGGCATTACCAAATCACGGTGACAGCGAAGGGCTTTGCGACGACGACGCAATCGAACCTGACGGTCAACGTGGCGCAGACTCTTTCCGTGCCCATCACCGTCAAGCCGGGCGCGGCTTCAGAGACGGTGCAGGTAACTTCGGCGCCGCCGTTGCTGCAAACGGAGGAAGCCTCGACAGGGCAGGTGATCAGCGGGCGAGAAACGACCGCCCTGCCTTTGAACGGGCGCAATTTCACATTCCTGGCCCAGCTTGGCGCGGGCATGCAGATGCCGCAGTCGGATACGCGCGGCAATTCGGCATCCGGCGCTTTCTCAGCCAACGGCCTGCGCCCCGCACAGAATAATTACCTGCTCGACGGCATCGACAACAACTCCGACAACGTGGACTTCCTCAACGGCACCAATTACGTGATTCTTCCGCCGCCGGATGCGATCGATCAATTCAAGGTGCAGACCAGCGACTACAGCGCGCAGTTGGGCCGGGCCGCGGGCGCGGTGCTGAATGCCACCATCAAGTCCGGCACGAACCAATTTCATGGCGACCTGTGGGAGTTTTTCCGCAATGACAAGCTGGACGCGGCGGACTGGTTCGAGGACAACTCCCCGACCCCGAAGAAGGGTGAATATCGTTTCAACCAGTTCGGCGGAACGATCGGCGGCCCGATCATCAAGAACAAGATCTTCTTCTTCGGCGACTACCAGGGAACGCGCCGCGTGCAGGGAACGTCGGCAACACCCACGGTGCCGACCAACGCCGAGCGCAGCAGTAACTACCAGAACCTGCAGGACAATTTTGCGCTGAATAGCGGAAATCCCAAGCCTGATATCCTGGGGCGCAGCTTTGAATATGCGACCGTCCTCGATCCGGCGACAACCCGGTTCGTCGCTGCCGGTGCAGTCGATCCAGTTTCGGGACTGACCAATAAAGAGGCGGACGGCTACGTGCGCGACGCCTTCGGCTGCCCAGCGTCTCAAACGGCCGTTAATACCACGAATTGCCCCAATCTCAACATTCTTCCTCCCGGACGCATCGACCCGAACGCCGTGGCGCTGCTGAATCTTTTTCCGGCGCCGAATTCAGGCCTGAGCAAATACCAGACCAGCCCGGCCCTGTTCGAGCATGAAAACCAATTCGACACTCGCGCAGACTTCAACCCCAACGATTCCAACCAGGTCTTCGCCCGCTTCAGTTATTCCGACGACCCGATTTTCATACCGGGACCGTTTAAGGGCATTGCCGATGGCGGCGCATTCCAGCAGGGATTGCAGAGCGCGAAGTCGGCGCAGATGGTGGCGGCGTATACGCACGTATTCAGCCCCAACGTTGTGAACCAGGCACGCGCGGGCTTTGCCCACCTGCACACTACGCGGTACGGGCCGGTGGCAACCCAAGCTGGAGTTCCCTCGAAATTTGGCATTCAGGGCATCCCGCAGCCGCCTACAGACGGGCCCTTTAACGGCGGCCTGCCGGCCATTGTGATTAACGGCCTGCAGACGCTTGGCAGCAACCAGTACCTGCCCTCTGACGAAGCCACGGCTACCCTCCAAGTGACGGACGACTTCACCCGAATTTACGGCAAGCACAACTTCCACATGGGCATCGAGTTCCAGAACGCGAAGTTCTCGACGTTGCAGCCAGCCACTTCGCACGGCAGGTTCGAGTACAGCGGCGTTTTTACCGACGTTCCCAACTCGGGGAGCGCGCCTAACGGGCTGGCCCAGTTCCTGATGCCTGCAACCACTTTTTCGGCGGGCGGGCTCAACTCTACAACCGATCCCAATGGGTACGACTATTCCGGCGGCTCGAACAGCGTTTCCGCCTCCAACATCGCCAAGACCTACGACGAGAAGAAGTATATGGCCCTTTACTTCCAGGACGACTGGAAGATGACGCCGAAGTTGACGGTGAATCTCGGCGTGCGCTGGGATTTCTTCGGCCCGATCAATGAGACAAACGGCGGGCAGGCAAATTTCGTTCCCATTCCGTTGCCGGCGGAGGGTCTTGGAAGTCCGACCTTCATACTTCCGGCCAGTGGCAAGGATAACCGTACCCTGTCTACCAATTCGAGCTGCTTCGGAACGGGATGTTATGGCATGGTCGACCTTCTGGCGGCGGATGGCATCACGCTGGACGTGACCAACAAATATGGGCAAGGACTGCTGCAGACGCAAAAGACGAATTTTGCTCCGCGCCTCGGCATCGCTTACCAGGTGACGCAAAAGCTGGTGGCTCGCAGCGGTTTCGGCATCTTCTACAACTCGTTTGAGAACCAGGGATACGGTCCGAACATCGGCGAGAACTATCCATTCCAGTTCAACTTCGGCTACAGCCCGCAGGCGGATCCCTCCGACCCGCATGCGGCTATCGTCGGGCAGGTGGCCCCGACACGTTACAACACAGCATTCGCCGGCTGCCCCACGGCTGGTCCGGGCGGCACTGCATCGCTGGAGTCGGGCTTCTCCTGCATCGAGTTCAAGCCCAGCCTGGTGAATGCCAAGAACGTGGGACTGCAAGGCCTGCAGTTCAACTACCAGACCCCGCGCACCTACGGCACGAATCTCTCCTTGCAATACTCCGCTACTCCCGCGCTGGCCTTAACGGCGGCGTATGTCTACACACATGCCACCAACCTGCAAGGCGGCATCGGCTATCAGCACGTTCACCAGATACTGCCTGCCGGCACCACCACCGGCGCCGGGTGCCCTTACGGAACTTTCAGTTCAGTTAGCCCAGGGAAGTTCAGCTGTCAGCCATTCCCCGATTTTGGCGGCGGCAGCTACCAGGCGACGTACGGCACCAGCTCGTATCACGGCCTGCAAACGACCATACAGCAGCAATTGTCGAACGGCCTGAACTTCCTGTTCGCTTACACCTGGTCGAAGACGATGTCCGATGCGGGCGATCTGCTGAACGGCACCAGCGCCGACACGCTCCGCGCCGCGTACGTCCCGGGCCTGGGTCCGAAGTTCGACTACTCGCTAGCCGACTTCGATCTACGCCAGGTGATTCACTTCAGCGGAACTTACGAATTGCCTTTCGGGAAGGGCAAGCAATACATGAACCACGGGGGTATTGCGAACACGGTGCTGGGAGGCTGGTCGAGCAACTGGATCCTGGATTTGCAGGGCGGGCAGCCGCTGGGTTTTGGCTGCTCGACAGGAAGCACTTCCGGTACCGGATGTAACCTGATTCGCGTGGCGGGGAAGAGTCCGCAACTCGGGATCAAACCCAAGTTCGTCGGCCAGAATAAATATCCGTTCTGGATCGGGAATCCGGCTGCCTTCTCGCAACCGTGTAAGTTGATCACCGATTCGACCGGCTTGCTGTCAACGCTTCACCCGGATCCGAACGAAACGAACTGCACCCCGATTCCCGCCGGCGCCGCGGCGCTGGGCGACAAACGCGACCAGATTTCCGGACCCGGGTACCACCGTCTCGATTTCTCCGTTTTCAAGAGTTTCCAGTTGACGGAGAGGTTGAACCTGGTGTTCCGCTCGGAGTTCTACAACATCGTCAACCACCCGAACTTCAATTTGCCGAACTTCGGCGGGAACGGCGTAGTAGCGGTTCCCAACTCCGGCGACTTCACCAACAGCAGCTTTGGAGCAATCGGGTCGACGCGGGGCGCTCCGTTTAACCCGCGGCAGATCCAGTTTGCGATGAAGCTCAACTACTAAACCCTCGATCCGCCAGGAAAGCAGGCACGGTAAAGAGGGGATGGTTTAAGATGGACAACACCCCGGCACGGCACGCTTTGAAGGTGCCCTGCCGGGGTGTTCTTCTTGAGAGAAGAACCGGGAGGCAGGCGGTGAGCAGGAAGTCCCGGCTCGGGTGGTCGGCGGTGCTGGGTCTATGTAGCTGCGCCGCGCTGGTGCGCGCGCAGGGTGCGCCAAAGCAAGGGCTCGAGGCCGAATACCAGTCCGCCGTGGCCGAGTACAACGCGGGGCAGTACGCGAAGGCCGCTCATCAACTGGAAGATCTGCTTCCCTATGCCACCAAGAACTTCGACGTGCATGAGCTTCTTGGGCTCAGCTATGCCTCGATGTCTGAGAGCGCCAAGGCGATGGATCAACTGCAGCTTGCCGTGCAGTTGAGGCCGGACTCAGCGGCAGGTCGAACCAACCTGGGGGCCATGTTGCTGCAAGCCGGCAAAGCGGATCAGGCGGCCGTGCAATTTCGCAAGGCATTGCAACTGGAGCCAGCAAATTACAACGCGAACCATGATCTTGGAGAGCTGTACGCGCAGTCCGGCAGGTTGGCCGAGGCGCAACCGCTGCTGGCGACGGCCTACGGGATGAAGCCGGATGATTACGATAACGGCTACAACCTGGCGATGGCTGACTTTCTGCTGGGGCGGATGGAGGAGGCGCGTAAGGTCATCCAGAGGCTGGAAGAAGAGAAAAACACCGGGGAGCTGCATAACCTGCTGGCGCAAATCGAGGAGAAGCAGGGGAACTTTGTAAACGCAGCAAGCGAATATGAGACGGCCGCACATCTCGACCCGAGCGAGGACAACCTGTTCGACTGGGGCAGCGAGATGCTGATGCACAGCACCTACGAGCCGGCGATCAGCATTTTTCAGGCCGCAGTCGAGCGCTATCCGGAATCGGCGCGCCTGCAGATCGGCCTGGGGCTGGCGCTGTATTCGCGGGACAGATACGATGAGGCGGTGACCGCGTTGCTGAAGGCGGTGGCGCTGAAGCCGGACGATGCGCGTTGCTATTATTTCCTTTCCAAGGCGTATGACAGCGCTCCCAGCCAGGCAGACGATGTGATTCAGGCATTCCGCGGTTATGCGGCGCGCAAGCCGGAGAACGCTTTGGCGCAGTACTATTACGCGCTGAGCTTGTGGAAGGGGCACCGTACGCAAAGTTCGATGGTGGATTTAGGCGAAGTGGAGAGTTTGCTGAAGAAAGCAGTTGCCCTGAATGGGGGGCTTCCGGACGCCCACGTTCAGTTGGGGGATCTCTACGCGGATCAACATTTGTATGAGAAGGCGGCTCCGGAATATGAGCGGGCACTTGCGCTGAATCCCAATTTGCCGGATGCGCATTACCGGCTGGCAACGGACTATGTTCACCTGGGCCAAAAAGAGAAGGCGCAACAGCAGTTCGCGGAATACCAGAAGCTAAGGGCCGAACATCTGGCGGAGCTGGACAAGCAGCAGGCGGAAGTGAAGCGGTTTGTATATTCGGCAAAGGCGGAGGCTGGCGGCGAGCAGTGATGCGCGCCGGCGGATGCAGCGCTGCGGTTGCATCGTTTGGGAATTGCATTTGTAATTGAGTCGGATGAGATGAAGGAAACACTCGAAAGCGCGAAGGCCTCGGTTGGCCATTTCGCCGAAGCGTCATTGAGCCCGCGGGAAATTTCGCGGCGGCTCAGCCTGAGCAGGCGGGAGTTTCTGCGTGGGGCGACAGGGGCGGCGCTGGGCTCGGCGATCATGGGCGCCAGTCCATTTGTGTATGGCGAGAAAGCGCAGAGAAAGCGCAAGGTTATCGTGATTACCTTTGGCGGCGGGGCACGGGACCAGGAGACATTTGCGCCCGAGGGGCAGGAGAATATTCCTCACCTGCTGAATGAGCTAGCGCCGCAGTCAAGCTTTTTTACGCATGTAACCAACCAGGGAATTCTGGGGCATTACGTGGCTACGGCGAGTTTGGCAACTGGGGTGTACGAAACGTTGAATAATTTCTCCGCCGTTCCGCCGGATCACCCGACAGTATTTGAATATTTTCGCAAGGACCTGCGGAGGCCTTCGACGGATGCATGGGTGGTTGCGCCGAGCAACGGTTTCAATCGCATCGGGCAGAGCGATTGCCGATCATATGGGCCGGGGACGGGAGCCACGGTTATTCTGCCCAAGCATCTGCTGAAAGCGGCAACCGCCGGCTCGGGATTGAACCTGAATCATTTGCTGCTCGATAACTACGAGAACCCGCTGTACACGCCGACGCTGGAGGGTGGCGAATTCGAACTGCGGCAGCTGGATCAGATTCTGCGCCTTTCCGTGGGGGACTTTATGGCGCATGCGCGCACGTTGTCGAGTCCAGACGAGCTTTCGGTGTACATTGCGAAGCGATTGATGAAGCAGGAGTCGCCCAGCCTGCTCTGGATCACGATGCACGATATGGATATTGCGCATTCAGGCGCGTACTCGCTGTATATCGAGGGAATCCGGCGCACAGACCGGCTGTGCGCGGAAATATGGCAGGCCGTTCAGAGCGAGCCGGAATACAGGGACAACACGACGCTTTTCATTCTGCCCGACTTTGGACGCGATGCGGATTACGATGCGGGCGGGAATGGGTTTCAACATCATCGCACCGGCGACGCCGCCAGCCGGACGACATGGATGATGGCCCTGGGCAGAGGCGTGCGCGAGGGAGTGATCTACGATCAGCCGATGCAATCCATCGATCTTGTGCCCAGTCTCGGCGCGATCATGGGCTTTTCGCCGCAACTGGCGCAGGGAAAACCGGTGAAGGATTTACTGTAAGCCGCATGCAACCTTCGAACCTCAAGCCGGAGACGTTTGCGAAGTATCCACCCGAGGCGCGGAAGCTGGTGGTCGCGCACCTGGATGCGCTGCGTATGCTGCCGCTGAGTTTCCTGCCTAACCTGCTGCGGGAGGCAATCGACTACGATTTCAAGTTTCCGGCGGAGCGGTCGGCGATCGACAGGGAATTGACGGTCATCAGCTCTCTGAAGCCTGCGGAACGGGACGAGTGGTTTCGCGAGTTCGCGCAGATCACGCTGTCGCCGGCGCTGGAGCGAGTCGACTGGGTGAATGAGCCGGCACGATTTGGAGAGCAGGAGTCTGCGTGTCTATGGAGCACGCATCAGCAGGATGCCTTTACCAAGGCGGCCACGGAATATGGCGCGCGATTGCTGGCTGCAGCGCCGCCCAGCGAGGCGCCTGTGCGAAGGCTCGGCATCGCGATTATCGGAAAGGGCGTCGCTAATTACGACGGGACTGTTTTTCGCGATCTCCGCGCGCACGGGACGTACTTCAGCAGTCTGAATCCGGAAAACGGCTTGGAGCTTTTACTCGCCGCGGTGGAGGCGCGCGCTCAAGCCCATCCGGCGCCTTACGGACACTGGTATGTGGACGGCGGTGAAGCGGCTGAGCATAGCTCTCGCATCACCTGTATGTCGTATAAGGCTCTGGATGGCGCGCGTTCGGCGCTGCTCAAGAACATGCAGGCGGAAATCCGGCATCCCGGCATGGGTCCCGAGGAGTTGCGAACCCGGCTTGCGGAAATGAAGCCTTCCGATCTGGGAATGAACAGTAGCGGCGATCCGGTGCTGAACCGTTTTCAGGTGAAGGTGCTCACCGAAGGGTCGGGAACGCAAATCTTCAGCACTACGTTCGCGCAGTGGGCGGCGCGGGAGACGCTGCGGCGGGCACAGCCTCTGACTCTGCTGGTCCGATTCGCGCCGCGGCAGCGGCAGAGGCCCATGAGCGAGCTGCTCTCGGACTCGGGCGCCGCGCCGGAGCTCGATTTCACTGGATCGCTCGTCGATGCTGACATGGGAGCGTATTACCAGTGGATCAATCAGCAGCGCCTGCCGGGCGCGGCGACGTCGGTCTTCATCGCCTGGTTTGAAGGGCACGCGCAAGCAGCTGTGGTCTCTCCGACACTGCCGCGCGGCGTCGAATCTACGTCGGCGATCGGTATGGGAAAGCTTCTGGATCTGGCGTTGAGCTAGGGCGAGTCTCGTTGAGATGACTTACGCCCCTGCCGAGGCCAGGTCCTTTACAGCCGCACAGAGGCATTAGTGGCTTCCCACCCTTCGCGCAAAAAGCCGCGCGAAGGATGGGGCATGGAAAGTTGGTTAGCACTCGAATCGAAAATGCTCCAGCTCAACGTTCAACGCGACGCAGGACCACAGGTATGGCCGAGGGCAGGCGACGCCGATTGCCGATGGACGGATCGGATCCATCCGGCGGGGGGCCGATCGCCGGCCCGCCGGCCGTTTCCTTTTCCGGAGGACGCATGCGGAACGGGAAGCTCACGATGCGATTGAGTTCGATGCGGCCACCGCTCAGCGTGCCTGAGTAGGTGCTGTTTCCGGCCTTGAAGGAAACCTGGTTGCCGCTCACCTGACCGTCCTGAATCGGAGTGGGCACATCGCCGCCGCCAAAGAATCCGCCTTCTCCGCCTTCCACGTTTCCAGTCAGTCTGTTTCCGTCCTGATGCAGCGAAAAGACTATTGCGCCTCTTCCGACATAGAAATCTAGCGCGGGATTGCTGGCGTTGCCGGAGGGAGGCTCGGGCCGCCACAAGCCGGTAATGCCCGCGCCTTGCGGCACCTCCCGCTCCCAGATGGCAACCTGGGGGCGCAGTGCAACGGCCTTGGCTTCGATGGTCACGCGAGTTGAATCGAGACCAGGTGATGCGGCTTCGACGGTGATCTCGCCGTCTTTCTTCAGCGATTGAACCAGCGCCATGCAGCGACCCGAGAAAGCCTTGCGCGAAGATCCCTTGTCGGGCGCGTGGTCGGTGGGATCGCCATTGCCGGTGCCGATGAGTTTGCCTGCGCCGGAGACAGTGAATGCCACTTCATTGTCGGTGATGGGCACGACCCGGCCGTGCGCGTCCTGCACCTCGACGGCGAACATGGCCACTTCTTCTCCGTCGGCGGAGACCTGCCTGCGATCCGCTTTCATCACCAGCTTTGCCGCGGCGCCGGTGGTCTCACGCTTCGCTGTCATCACCACCTTGCCGCCTTTGTATCCGCGCGCTTCCAGGGTTCCGGGCGCGTATTTGACGACCCATGCCGGGTGCAGATTCTTCTTCACTTCCTGGGTGCCGAGGCTGTTGCCGTTCAACAATAACTCGACCTTATCCAGGTTGGAGTAGACCCACACGGCAATCTCCTTGCCTTCCATTCCCTGCCAGTTCCAGTGCGGGAAGAGGTGGAGCACCGGCTCGTCAGTCCACCACGCGCGGTAGTAGTAGAAAGTATCCTTGGGAAATCCGCAGGTGTCGATGATTCCATATTGCGAGCTGATGTTGGGCCACTGATTGGGCGAGGGCTCGCCGCGATAGTCGAAGCCGGTCCAGACAAATCCGCCCAGGAGCCATGGTTGCGAGTCGCAAAAGCTCCACCAGCCCACGGCGGAGGCACGGCCAGTTGTCGTCCAGGGATCGTAAGAGCCGACGTAGCCCTTGGCGGGATCGGTTATGTAAATTCCGCGCGTGCCCACGGCGCTTACCGTCTCCGTGCCGATGACCGGGCGGTCGGGGTGAGCTTCGTGATACGCCTTGGCCTGCGGGTCCATGTAGTTGTAGCCGACCACATCGCACAGCGCCAGCCCGCCGGTTCCGATGGCCCCGGTGGGAGCGATGGATACAGGCCGCGAGCCATCCTCGTCGGTGGCAACCTGCTTCATCGCGCTCAGGATCAGCACGCCTCTTGCGCCGTTGGCCTGGCGCTCCTCATTGCCCATCGACCACATGAAGACGCTGGGGCGGTTGCGGTCGCGGCGCACCAGGTCTCTGAACTGGTTCAGGCCTTCGGGGTTGGACGACATCATGCGAGTCTCGTCGAAAACCAGGATGCCCAGCTTGTCGCAGGCATCCAGCAGCTCCGGCGTGGGCGGATTGTGCGAGGTGCGAATGGAGTTGCAGCCCATCTCCTTCAGCTTGCCGATGCGGTAATACTGGACGGAATCCGGCAGCGCCGCGCCCAGCCCGGCGTGATCCTGATGGTTACAGGTCCCCTTCAACTTCACATGCTTGCCGTTGAGGAAGAGGCCCTGCGCCGGGTCGATTTTTATGGTGCGAATTCCAAACGGAGTTTCGTAGCGATCGACGACGTTGCCGCCCGATCTGATTTCGGTGACCAGCTTGTAGAGATTCCTCTCCTCCAGCGACCAGAGCTGTGGATTGGTCACGGTTATCTTCTGCTCGTACCTGCGCTCTCCTTGCGAAGCGACTGCGGCGGGCGCCGCGGCTTCTTTGGCGACGGCTTTGCCGGCAGGATCGAAAACCGTAGAGACAACGCGTGCGTTGGCCGAGTCGCGACCATCGTTCATCACTTCGGTGCGTATGGAGAGAGTTGCTCCCGAGGAGCCTACTTCCGAGGCAACAAAGGTGCCCCATTTTTTCACATGCACCGGATTGGTTTTCACCAGCCAGACGTGGCGATAGATTCCGGCACCTTCGTAGAACCAACCGTCGCTGAGCGTGGCATCGACGCGGACAAGCAGAACGTTTCTTCCGCCGGCATTCACAAAGTCAGTGATGTCGAAGCTGAAAGGATCGTAGCCGCCGTTGTGCTGGCCCAGGTAAAAGCCATTGCAGACCACCATGGTTCCGCGGTAGGCGCCGTCGAATTCCACGGTGATGCGCCGGTTGGCGTCCTCGGGCGCAAGCTCGAAGACGCGTCGATACCATCCGACACTGGTTGTCGGGTAGTCCCGTCCCAGAGGGTAGAATCCCTTGCTGGCCAGGGTGGGGTCGTTCTGGAAAGGCAGCTCGATGGCCCAGTCGTGCGGCAGATCGACTGGCTTCCAGTCGCCGTCGTCGAAGGCAAGGGAACTTGCGGGGAGGAAATTGCCCGTCTTTTGAAAATTGCCGGTCTGCCCGAAACCGAAATCGAAATCCTTGGTGGGATCGTCGGCATTGCCGAGGTGGAAGCGCCAGCCGAAGTCCAAGAGAAGCCGTTCCCTGCCGGCATCGCGCATCGCGGAAGAGGAGCTGGTTGCGCGGTCGTCGGCTGCCTGTGGTGAAAGCGGGCCTGAGCCTTCTCCTACCACCTTAATCGCAGAGCCGATGGGAGCCACACCCTGCGCCGCCGCGGCGGCGGGGAGCAGCAAACCAGTCTTGAGCAGATTTCGGCGTGATAACGTTTCCATCTTGCCTCCAGTAGCCTTGGTTTGAAAGCTGATTTTGCAGTCGCCGCGAGTATATACCCTGCTGTTTACCTGCTGTCCAGCGTGAAGCGGACTGGGCATGTCTCAATTTGAAATTCGGGTTTCGATGCAAAGCGGACCTGACGAGTCGGTGCAGTCCATCGGCGCGTGGCGTGGTTAAGCAGGAACGTACGTCAACCGAATCACGTCCTCGCCAATTCGATCGCTGGACAGAAGGCGGAGCGGCGGTGGGGACCCGGCGAAGAAGGGAGTGCCAGACCCGAGCACTACGGGATGGATGTAGAGCCGATACTCATCAATAAGACCAAGGTCGGTCAGGCTTCCTGCCAGGTTTGGCCCGGCAACATCAATCTGCCCATCCAGTTGAGCCTTCAATCCGCGTATCACCGCCTCGATGTCATTCCTGATGAGTGTGGCGTTGGGGCCGGCTGAGTTCAGCGAACGCGATACAACCCACTTCGGCCTTGCCCGCCATGCCTCCGCGTAGTCGCGTTCCTCCGCGCCCCAGTCCGGAAGGTCATCGTCCCAGTAACGCATGATTTCGTAGATACGGCGACCATACAGCATGCCCGTCGAGCCGCGCACCTGCTCGATAAAGTGACGAAAGAGCGCGGGACGGGGCGGCCCCATCTTCAGGTGGTCGACGTATCCGTCGAGGGATTGGTTCAATGCATAGACGAGCTTTGCCACGCTACAAAACCTCCGCGCCAGGTTCTTCAGAATAGCTTAGTTGAAGCTGCACGGAAGTGAGGTTGGACGTGATCTGTCGTCGCAATTCTGTGTGAGCGCTAACCAGAGGTCCGCTCTCCATCCATGGCGGATTTCAAATTGAGCCACTACCGTCAACTTGAGTTGTCTCTTGTGCCCACGGGTCCGGAAGGGAGTATCCTACGCAGGGATTTTGACCGACGTGGCTTCCGCAGTTTTGGCCGCCGGGTTGGATGGGCTGCATGATGGATCGGCGTTCCTTTCTCGCGGCCGGCGCAGGCGCGGCGTTGGCAGCAGCAAGTGGTTTTTCACAGGATTCTTGGGCGGCGAATGCGTCCGCGGGCACGCGCTTGCGTCTTGATCGGCATCGCTTCGGCGTGAATTACACGCCCTCGCATAAGTGGTGGTTCTGCTGGAATGACTGGGACCGCGATCCGATCCAGCGCGATCTCGACGGCATCGCCGCACTCGCTGCGGACCATCTGCGCGTTTTGCTCATCTGGCCTTATTTCCAGCCTAACCTGACGTGGGTGAGCGCGGCGCACCTGGAGCGGCTCGATGACCTGATGACTATGGCGGCGGCGCGCAATGTGGATGTGCTGGTGACGGTTTTTACCGGCCAGTTGAGCGGCTGGTTCTTTCTGCCGCCCTTCATCAAGCCCGATCCGGCTTTTTACACCGATGCGCGGATCGGCGCGGCGCAGGAGCTGTTTGTTCGGAAACTGGCGCAGCGGCTGCGCGCGCATCGCAACTTTATCGGTTTCGATCTGGGGAATGAGCTGAATACGTGCTGGACTGCCGAGGTCGCTACCGGGGATGCGTGGATGACAAAAATGCTCGCGCAGATGAACGAGGCTGTGGCCGGCAGCGTGAATGTGAATGGCGTGGATCACAAGCCGTGGTTCCAGCCGGCGACATTCAGCGCGCGAGCGCTGGCTTCGCAGCGATTTCCGGTGATGCATTGTTATCCGTACTGGACGCATGCGCTGAACTACGGCGGACCAATGGATCCGTCCAGCACCGGCCTGCTGAGGGCCATGGCGGCGCTCATCCGCTCGTATGCGGGCGACGCGCAGAAGCCGGTATGGGCGGGGGAATTCAACACCTGCATCGAATCGCTGAACGAAAAACAGCAGGCGCAGTGGCTGGAAACGGCGGTGACCGGCGCTATTGAGGCGGGCGTGAGCTGGTTCACTTACTGGGACAGCCACGATGTGAGCCGCGAGTTCGCGTTCAACTCTGTCGAGTACACGCTGGGGCTGCTGACCAACGATGGCCGGGTGAAGGAGCAGGGCCGCGTCTTTAAGCAACTCGCTGATGCGCACAGAGGAAAACCGGTGGTGTTTCCCAAGGCGGCGCCTGCGCCACCACCTGAGCCGCAGACGTCTGACAGCACGTGGAAGTGGCTGCTCGCAGAGCTGGGATGGAAGCCGAAGAGAGTCTGAAGGTGAGAAGACTACAGGCGCGGAAGAATGATTTTTGTTGTTGTCGTATTTGAGGTGTTGGGCGCCGGCGAGGAAATGAGGAAACGGATTTGAATGACGGCCAGATTCCGGTCACGATCAACGGAAAGCATATTCGCGTAAAAGAAGGAACGAGTGTAGCCGCAGCGGTGATGATGACCGGCGAACCTTGCCGGTACTCCGTACAGGGCCAGCCGCGCGGCGCGCTGTGCGGGATGGGAATCTGCATGGAGTGCCGCATGAGTATCGACGGCGTTCCCCATCGCCGCGCATACCAGGTGCTCTGCGCTCCGGGAATGAAGGTCGTCAGCGAGTGAAGACCTCATTCGACGTGGTTGTTGTGGGAGCGGGACCCGGGGGAATGGCCGCGGCCGCGGTCGCTGCGGAAGCCGGGAAGAGCGTGTGCCTGCTTGACGCGAACGCGGCAATCGGCGGGCAGATCTGGAGAGGGAATTCCGCGGAGGCGGCCGGCCACGGCCCACATGCCGGGGAATTCGCCGCCTGGTCGCTGCGCGTTGCTGGTTCCGGCGTCGCGGTGCGGCAGGGAGTGGAGGTGGTCGATGTACCCGCGCCGGGTCTGCTACGTATCGAAAGCGAAGGCGGCGGAGACGAGGTTAGTTTCGAGCATTTGATTCCGGCGACCGGCGGCCGCGAGCGATTCCTGCCATTCCCGGGGTGGACGCTGCGTGGGGTCACTGGCGTAGGAGGCTTGCAGGCGCTGGTGAAAGCGGGCCTCGATATCCGAGGGACGCGCGTGGTGGTGGCGGGAACGGGGCCGTTGCTTCTGGCTGTAGCTGCGGCGATGAAACGTGCGGGAGCAAGTGTGGAAGCGATTGTGGAACAGGCGCCGCTCGCAACGTTATTGCGGTTCGGTGTGGCCGCTCTGTCGCACCCTGCCAAATTGATTGAGGGGGCTGGATATCGCAGTGAGATGCTCTCGGCTTCGTACCTCACGGGATGGTGGGTAACGCGGGCCGGCGGGACGGATCGTGTGGAATCGGTGACTTTGTCCTGCGGCCGCGAGGAAAAAACGCTGGCATGCGACTGGCTGGCATGTGGGTATCACCTCGTGCCTAATCTTGAGCTTCCCAGGCTTCTGGGCTGCACGATTCAGGCGGGCTACGTCGCCGTGGATGACATGCAGCAAAGCTCGGTACCTGGGGTATGGTGCGTGGGCGAGCTGACTGGGATTGGCGGCATGGAGAAAGCGATCGTCGAGGGCCAGATCGCCGGTTTTGCGTCTGCCGGCTTTTCCGAACGAGCGCGCGCGCTGGCACGCCGGCGTCGCAAATGGATCGATTTTGCAGCAAGCCTCGATCGCGCCTTTACGCCGCGGCCGGAGCTGCGTGCGCTGCCAACCGCGGGAACGATTGTGTGCCGCTGCGAAGACGTGACTCATGAGCAGCTGGCGCCGAAACGCAACTGGCGCGAGGCGAAACTGCACACCCGCTGCGGAATGGGCCCGTGCCAGGGCCGCATATGCGGAGGGGCGGCGGAATTCCTGTACGGATGGGATGTTGCGGCTGTGCGCCCGCCGGTATTTCCCGCAAAAGTTTCCACGCTCGCAGCCGAAGAACACGCCGCAACTGTTCGTGGAGCCTGAGAGCGCAGGTCAGCGGGCCGCGAGTTGCGCGAATGCGGTGCTTGCCTGGAGCGCTTTCGGCCTGTGTGCCTGCGCGTGCGCGAACGCGGCCTTTGTTGCGGCCAGCTCTTCGCCTTCGAGTTCCAGCCGCGGCGCTCGTACCCGCGCCGAGCCTATTCCTGCCTCCTGCTGCACCTGATTGATCAGCTGGACGAATTTGGGCACTGTGTCCATGCGCAGCAGTGGCAAGAACCACCCGTACACCTCGAAGGCCCCTGCCGCCCTGCCTTCGCTTGCCAGCCTGAAGAGCTCCACCGACTCACGCGGCAGAGCATTCACGAGGCCGGCGACCCAACCGACGGCGCCGGCGGCGAGCCCCTCCACAATTGAGTCATCCACTCCCACCATTACAGACAGGCGGTCGCCTACAAGCGCCCGGATCGCCGTCACCCGCCGCACGTCTGTTGACGATTCCTTTACCGCTTGCAGATTCGCGTGCTCGCTCGCGAGCTCGGCAATCTGCTCGGGCAAAAAATCCGTTCCATACGCCACCGGGTTGTTGTAGAGCATTCCGGGCAGGGGCGTCGCGTTGAGGATCGCGGCTACATGCGCCTTGTTCTCGCGCCAGTCGCCCTTGTAGACGTATGGCGGAAGGATCATCAGCCCCGAGCAGCCGGCTCCATGCGCCGCCCGGGCGAGATCCATTGCCTCGCTGGTGGAGAGCGCGGAGATGGCGGCGGCAACTGGAGCTCTGTCTTCGAGCGCGGCGACCGTGGCCTTGACCACTTCGATTTTTTCCGCGAAGGTCAACGTCGCCGCTTCGCCCAGGGAGCCGAGGCAGATGATTCCGCTGCAGCCGTTCTCGATGAGCCATTGCGCGTGGCGCCTCACGAAGGCGTGGTCCACGGTGAAATCCGGCTGAAAAGCGGTGGTCATTGCAGGCATCACGCCATTCCAGTGCATAATCTCTCCTTGCCGGCGATGGAATTCGGCGCCGGCTTCCCAAAGCGTCCCGGCAGATAAGGCTCCGGCGCGGTCGGTGGCTTGTCGCCCGTCAGCGCGGCAGCGATGAGCTCCGCCGTTGCCAGTGAAGTTGTGATCCCCAGGCCTTCATGGCCCGTCGCCAGCCAGACCGTATCGTCTTCAGTGCTGGGCCCGATCAGTGGCAGTTTGTCCGGTGTTGCCGCGCGGAAACCTGTCCACACCCGAATTGCGTTCAGTCTGCTTATGCCGGGCAAATAGATTGCTGCCCTCGCGAGCATCGCGCTGAGCATGTGCTGGTTCACTTTCGTGCTTTCGTCACCGAATTGCCGCGAGGAGCCAATGAGCAATTGTCCTGTCTTCCGCGGCTGCACGTTGAACGCGACGGATTCGGTTTCTGTGCCGTGCGCGCTTTTCAGATAGCCAAGCTCCACCAGTTGGCGGCTCACGAATCCCGGATAGCGATCGGTAATGACAAGATGCCCCTTGCGTTTGCGAACCGGCAGAAGGGGCATGACCGCCGTTGCCTCCGCACCCAGCGCAAGAACAAGGCGCTGTGCGCATATCTCCGTGCCATCGTCCAGCAGCATGAGTCCATGCCCGAAGGACTTCACCGCGTGCCCGACGATGATTTGCGTGCCCAGTTGCTGCGCACGCCTGGCGAGTTCGAGAGCTACGGCCGAGGGATACACCACCGCATCCTCGGGAATCAGCAGTCCTCCCGCCAGGCTGGGGGCGAGATTCGGCTCGGCATCGGACAATTCTCGCGAGGTGAGCAGGCGGCAGGGCACATCGCGCTGGCGATAGGCGGCATGCTTCCGCTCGGCGCCTTCCATTTCCTCGCGATCCGCGGCGACCCACAGCGTCCCAGTCTCCACGTACTCACACTCGGCAGGCAAATCGAGTTTGCGCCAGAGATGCTGGGAAGTGCGTGTCAACGCGAATTGCGCTTCGGAATCTTCCATCACAACGATGTGGCCCATTCCCGCCGCGGTGGCCCCGCTGCCGAGCACATCGCGCTCCGCCAGCGTCACGCGCAGTCCTCGCTGGGCGCAGGCCAGCGCACATGCGCAGCCGACGATGCCGCCTCCGGCAATGGCTACGTCGAAGGCGGACTCGGCGCTCATTTCGGTAGTCCGTTGGGGAGCGGAATGCCGTCACGGAATGGATCGTTCGGCTCGAAGATCAGCGACGATTCCGCGGTGACGTAGGCCGACCCGGAGATAAACGGCAGAATTCGATCGCCGTCCATTTGCACATGCCCGAGGAAGACGGTGTCGAGGATTCCCTCCTGGCGCCAAATCTCTCCCGGCTTCAGCTTGCCATCAGCTACCAGGCACGCCAGCTTTGCACTAGTGCCCGTGCCACACGGAGAACGGTCATAGGCTTTTCCCGGGCAGAGCACGAAATTCCGGCTATGGTTTCTTTCGTCGTTGGCCCTGGTGTAAAGCTCAATGTGGTCGATCTCGGCGCCGTCTTTTCCGGTGATGCCGTTTTTGGCCAGCGCCTGGCGCACCCGCCACGTGAAATCGGTCAGCTCCGCCTCGTGGTCCAGCGTAAGCCGGAACGGATGCTGCTCGACGAGGAAAAACCAGTTTCCTCCCCACGCTATATCCCCGCGCACGGAACCGTGGCCGTCTACTTCCACGACAGCATCTTTGCGATACCGATATGCCGGAACGTTTGAGATGGTCACCGCGCCGGTTTCCCTGAGAGCGATGGTGACATCGCCGACCGGCGTTTCCATGCGGTGCCCGCCCGCGCCGATGCGGCGCAGATAATTCAGTGTTGCGGCTACGCCGATCATTCCGTGGCCGCACATGCCAAGATATCCAGCGTTGTTGAAGAAGATCACTCCCGCTGCGGCGGCCGGATCGACCGGAGTTTGTAGCAAGGCGCCGACAAGCACCTCCGAGCCGCGCGGCTCACAGAGGATGGCTCGCCGCCAGGTATCGTGGCGCCGGCGCAGCGTCTCCAGGCGCGCGGACAACGGCCCTGAGCCCAGATCGGGCCCGCCCGAAAGCACGCAGCGAGTGGGCTCGCCGGCGGTATGCGAGTCGATCACTTCAACGCGATGCGGCAGTCCGTTGTGAGGCATAACATGTGCCTAGGATAATGCGTCCATTATCGGCCCGAATATATTATGACCGGGTCTCATTCTTCTTCGTCGGTGCATTTCCGTGCGTACGGTCTGGCGCCGCAGAGGGCCGTCCCATCCAACTGGAGCCGGATCGCAGGCCGCGCAACAGTGCTGAGCTGGCAAAATTCGCTTCACGGCTCGAAGGACGGAGGCGCATTGTCCGTGCCGCTGCCCCACTGCTTGTTTGGCGTCGCACTCAGATCGAAGTCCAATGTGCCGCCGCGATCGACGAAACTCTCGGGCAGCCAGGTCCTGGTGGCGCTCTTGCCATTCACCTTCAGGCTTTGCACGTAGGGGGCATTGGTTCCCGCACCGCGTGCTTTCACGACGATGTCGCCTGCAGCGCGCCGGATATGGATGGTGGAGAACAACGGGCTTCCCAGCACCAGTTCTGCGCGACCGGGAATCTCCGGATACATTCCCATCGCAGCCCAGACATACCAGGAGGACATCTCGCCCAGATCGTCATTGCCGGGAAGGCCTTTCGGGGAATTGGTCCAGATGGTGTTCAGGACTTTGCGTACAGCTTCCTGAGTCTTCCAGGGCTGACCGAGAAAATCGAAGAGCCAGGGCGTCTCGATGGAAGGCTCGTTGTTGAGCTCCGCATGCAGGCCGCCGGATGCTGTCACCGCGAGGGTGCCGTCGGGGTTGTAGAAGAATGCGGTAAGACGCCGGCTCGCCTTGTCTGTGCCGCCGAGCATGGTGAAGAGCCCCTTCTCGTTGAAGGGGACCATCCAGAGATATTGGGCGGCGCTGCCCTCGACAAAGCCGTCAGTCGATGCCGCATTAAACTTCGGCCATGTACCGTCGGCGTTGCGGTTCTGGAGGTAGCCGCCTTCCGGCGTGGCCTGCGGATTGAAGATGTTTTTCCAGTATTGCGCTCGGGCAAGGAATTGCCTATGCATGGCTTCGTCGCCCATACGCCGGGCCAACTCAGAGACGGCGAAGTCAGCGGTTGCGTCTTCCAGAGTGTCGGCGGCCGGTCCCCACGCGTGCGCGCCTACCGGGATGTAGTGCAGCTTCAACCACTGATCGAGAGATGGCCGCTGACCCACGCACTCCACCGGACATCCTTCGTTGCTGAAGTCGTGCGCAGTGGGAATGGTGGCCGCTCGCAGCAGGGATCGGTATGCGGCCCTGGCATCGAAATTCCTGCCGCCGAAGGCGAGGATGTCGGCAATGGCCGGCGCAGCAGGATCGCCGTTCATCACGTGCGTGATTCCCGAGTTGTGCGTCCAGCGATCCCATTCGCCTGCATTTTGATTGGCCTGGTTGAGCAGCGACTGGGCAACTTCTGCGGCGACATCCGGCTCGAGCAGCGTTAGCAGTTGCAACTGCGACCGGTACACATCCCAGCCGGAGAATGTGCTGTATTGCGCCTTCTGCGGGGCAGCCACCCTGTGCACTTTTCCGTCCATGCCGAGATAGCGCCCGTCCACATCGCTGTACAGGTTCTCACCCAGCAGCGTGTGATAAAGGGCGGTGTAGAAGACCACCTGCTGGTCGTGCGTTCCGCCTTCAATCTGCACGCGGCTCAAAGCGTCCTTCCATGCAGCATGTGCCTTGTCGCGGACGAAAAGGAATGAAGTCCCGTCCGGATTCTCCGCTTGCAGATTGGCTTCGGCGTTTTTCTCGCTTACATAGGAAATGCCGACGCGCACGCCCACGCTTGCCGATTTCGAAGTGTCGAGCGCCACCCACGCGCCCGATCCTTTTCCTGGCGGCACAAATCCCTTCGGGCCGTAGGTCGTGCCGCCGGAAGCCTCTGCTGAACCGGGCCGCAGGCTCGAATCCTGCCAGGTTCCAGTGCTCAGAAACGGCGCGTCAAAATGCGCGACAAAATAGAGCGTGTAGTAGCTCCGGCGATCGGCAGTACCGATGTAGCCGCAGAAATTTCCGCTGGTCACGGATCCGGAGATGGTCCGATTTGCGGTGTCGATCTTCACCTGTGCATCGCTGCTCCCCGTTTCGGAGTGCGCAGTGCGCACCAGCATGACCGCCGGCTTGCCCTGGGGAAAAGTGAAGCGCCCGGAGCCCGTGCGCAGCGTCGCTGTAAGCCTCACCGTGACGCCGTTGTCGAGCGTGACTTTGTAATAGCCGGCCTGGGCAGTCTCATTTTGGTGCGAGAAGGTACTTCCATAGATCATCGCGACGGCATCGTCCGCGGGCGAGGAGGTCACGTCGCCCACATAAGGCATGAAGGGAATATCGCCGCTGGCGCCGGCGCAACCTGTGCCCATCAGGTGGGTCAGTGAGAATCCGCTGATGCGGTTAGATGAATACTCATAGCCGCCGGGGGCTGCAGGGCGACCGGGATCATCGCGCATCGATCCGGGAACGCCCTGCGTCTGTTTGCGCGGACGGTTGCGCGGCTCTTCGGGGCTCCATGCAAGCATGCCCAGGGGCAAAGTGGCGCCGGGATAGTCGTTGCCTCCATTGGCTGTTCCGATCAGCGGATTGACGAGCGCGGCCGGATCACTCGGAGCATCGTTGGTGGTTTGTGACCGCGCGACCGCCGCGCTCATCAGCAACACGAGCAACAACCCGGCCGGCCATACGATCCATTGTCGGCTGCACTGCGATTTGGGCATGATCGCTCCTGACTCGAACCGGCTGATTCGCCGAAGGCTTTTGTTGCATTGTATCGAGGCTGGCATTCCGGCCGCTCTGCGCATGGCGCCGATCACTCGGGCAACTGCATGAACGAGCAGTCCCGATTCTTTTCGCCTTTTTGCACCGCCCCTTACGGGGCTCCGGGACAATTTCTGGGCGATAGTTCCCAGCGTTAAAAACGCTGGGCTAACCAACATTGCGCCTCCGGCGCGAGGCAATGGCCTCACAGGCGTGAACCAATTTCCTTCATGCGATTTGACCTGGTACCGAGCAGCCGGCCGCCGGAGATCTTCCTTGTAGTCTTAGGATGACTGGACGAATGTCGAAGTTATTGCCGTGATGCGGAGGACTGAATGAAACGACATGGATCGATGCTGCGGTTGAAACCTGGCGCGGTGAAAACGTACAGGGAATATCACAGTGCTGTGTGGCCCGAAGTGCTGCGGATGATTGCAGAGTGCAACATTCGAAACTATTCCATTTATCTGAAGGACGGTTTTTTATTTGGCTACTTCGAATACCACGGCACGGATTTTGCAGCGGATATGAAGAAGATGGCTGCCGATCCGAAGACGCAGGAGTGGTGGGCAATTATGATGCCGCTGCAGGAGCCGCTTGCAAGTCGCAAAGAGGGCGAATGGTGGGCGGAGATGGACGAAGTGTTCCACGCGGATTGACACGATAAAGATGGGGCCGCTATGCTCTCGCGGTTATGAGCAATCATCTTTCGAGTCGCCGGGATTTTGTCAAGCTGGCCGCGGCCAGTTCCTGCGTGCCATTTCTTTCGCAGTCCGCCTGGGGCGCAGTCATGGAAACCGAGGCGGAACGAACCCGGTGGTACCGGGACGCGAAGTTTGGCATGTTCATGCACTGGGGTCCTTACTCGCTGGCGAGCGTGGAAGCGTCGTGGCCGATCATGAGGCCGAAGCCGGGAGGCATTACGCAGGCGGAGTACGAGGCGCTGCCGCAGCGCTTTAACCCCACGCTGTACGATCCTGAGGCTTTCGTCGATCTGGCGCGCGCCGCCGGCCAGAAGTACATGGTGTTCACGACAAAACACCACGACGGCTTCTGCATGTTCGACTCGCAGTATACGAGCTACAAGATCACGAACGCGCCTTACGGAAAAGACATCGTGAAGATGCTTGCGGAGGCATGCCATAAGGACGGGATGCCGCTGGGCTTCTATTACTCGCCGCCAGATATGCATAACCCGAATTTCAGGGACACAAGCAAGCCTGCCAGCGAGAATTGGCAAGGGCAGCCGGAGCGCCCGGAGTGGCCGCTGTATCTCGAGTATCTGCAATTGCAGGTGACGGAGCTGCTTACCCGGTATGGACCCGCGGCACTGATCTGGTTTGACGGACTCAACGATCAGGCAAAATACGACGGCCAGCGAGTGGTCAGCATGATTCACGGTTTGCAGCCGGAGACGCTGGTGAACGACCGCATCGGCGTGCCAGGGGACTACGAGACGCCGGAGCAATTTATTCCCACGCGAATTCCGACCAAGGGAGTCAAGATATCCGGCGTGAATGCCAGCGCTTCCGAGCGCTTACAGAACGGCGTTCCTGCGCCGCAGGATTTTCAGCTCTGGGAAACGTGCATGACGATCAATAATACATGGGCTTACAACAAAAATGACCTGGCCTTCAAATCTTCCGGCAAATTGATTCGAAGCCTGGTGGAAGTTGCCAGCCGCGGCGGGAATTTTCTGCTGAATGTGGGGCCCGAGCCAACGGGACAGATTCAGCCGGAATTTCAGCAACGTTTGCGCGCGATCGGAGACTGGCTCACGATGAACGGTGACGCGATCTACGGAACCACTTATGGGCCGGTGCAGGGAATCGCGGAATATCGCACAACGGCGAAGGACAAATCCATCTACGTGCACGTATTCGATTGGAAAGGGCAATCCGTCACGCTGCCGGATTTTGACGGCAAGGTGATTTCAGCGAGATTGCTCGCGGACGGAAAGCCGCTTGCCGTCAGGCAGAGCGAACGCCAGGTCGAGATCACGCTTCCAGCGCAGGCGCCCGATGCGAACGTGAGCGTGATTGCAATTGAGACGTATTAGAGCACTTTCGGCCATATCGTTTACCGGGCGCGGAGGCATTAGTGGCTTCCCACCCTTCGCGCAAAAAGCCGCGCGAAGGATGGGGCACGGAACAAGACCCCAGCTTAGAGCGCGTAAGCCTCCGCTGCCGTACCGGAGAGAATCATTTCCTGTTCTGAAGGCGTCATTCCGGCAATGAAGGTGTGTACGATCCTCAGCCACCGCTCGTAGGGCGCGGCCAGTGTAAGCACGGGCCAATCGGAGCCGAACATCGTGCGTTGCGGAGTGAAGGCTTCAATGACAGTTTCGAAATACGGCTTCAGATCATCTTCCGACCAGAGCTTCCAGTCAGCTTCGGTGACCATTCCCGAAAGCTTGCAGTAGACGTTCTCGCGTTTGGAGAGTTCCTTCAGATTTTCGCGCCACGGGGAGATGCGGCGCTGGCGAATGCGCGGCTTGGCGATGTGGTCGAGAATAAAGATCTGGCGGGGATGCCGGTCGACGAGTTCTATGGCATGAGGGAGATGACTTTCGAAGATGAGCAAGTCATAGCTCAGGTCATGATGTTTGAGCAGCGACAGGCCACGCTGGAAATCCTCGCGGAGCATATACTGCGGATCCGGCTCGTCGTGGAGTATATGGCGCATTCCTTTTATCCTGGGGAGTGCGGCAAGCCGCTCCAGCAGCGGCGCAATATCTGGACTGGTTAAAGGCGCCCAGCCCACTACGCCCTGGATCAGGGTCGATCGGGATGCGAGATCGGACAGCCATTCCGTCTCGGCAGTGGTTTGCCGGGCCTGGACCACTATGGTTCCGCTGATGCCAGCTTGATGCGCCACCTCTTCGAGTTCATTGACGAGGTAGTCGCGACGGAGTACTTCCATGCCTTCGCCAATCCAGGGAAAATCCGCGGCCTTGTAACGCCACAAGTGGTGGTGTGCATCGATGCATTTGCAGGCAGGAGCGTTCATCGGTCCTCCGAATGGGGCGCAATTCACAGCGGGCGGCGATAGCCAAGTTCCGCGCCGCCGCTTACGTGCATGATGTGGCCGGTCACGAAGCGCGCTTTGTCCGACAGCAGGTAGACGCATGCGTCGGCGATGACATCGCCTTCCGGGCAGTAGCCAAGCGCATGAATCTCATCGAGGTATCGTTCGATGGAAGATGGATCCGGCTGTTCAGCACACCACTGGCGGAGCATGGGCGTCCAGACGCCGGCGGGGCAGACCGCATTCACGCGAATGCCGTATCTGGCATAATCCAGCGCCATGGACTTGGTGAGCGCGTTCATGCCGCCTTTGGTCGCGGTATAGGCGGCGTGGATTTCCTGCCCGATGACGCCGACCAGGCTTGAAGTGTTGAGGATGCAGCCTTTGACTTCTTTCAGCGCAGAGAAGCCGTGCCGGGCGGTGTGCAGGACGCTTTTGAGATTGGTATTCAGAAGCGCGTCCCACTCGGCGTCGGTGGTTTCGTGGATCGGTTTCGCGGGCGAGCTGATACCCGCGTTGTTGTGTATGGCATCGATGCGGCCGTAATGGGCCAGAGTCTCTTCGATTGCCGCTTTCACTTCCGCGTCACGGGAAACGTCGCATTGAATCCCGCGATGAGGTTCACCGATTTCCGCCGCGGCATCGGCGACAGCTTCTTTTTCGAGCGCAACTATAACCACGCGGGCTCCTTCCGCGGCATAGGCGCGGGCACAACTCCAGCCAATGCCGGTGGAACCTCCGGTGAGAAAGATCACCTTGTCTCTTAGCAGCATGGCGTGAATTCCTCGTGACGACGAAACGAATTGGGCGGAGACTGGCGCTTCCATCTCATGCTCTGTTGATTTCGCGAAGCGCTTTCGCGCTGGGAGTTGTCCCGGCACCCGGCGCATCGGGCGCGAGGTAACAGCCCCCTTCGATACGGGCTGGCGCTTCCATCCAGTCGCGCAGCCAGGGAATGTATTCGAGCAGGGAACAGGCAGGATGGGCGAAGCAGAGATGTTGATGGACCTGGCGCATGTCGCCCACGTGGGGCGCAACGGGAAGGCTGTAGCAATGCGCCATGTCCGCTACCTGCCAGAACTCGGTGATTCCCGCCAGGCGGGTTACATCCGGCTGCACATAATGGACGGCGCCGGCGTGCATGAAATCGCGGAACTGCGAGGCCGAATATAACTGCTCGCCGAGCGCAATGGGCGTCTGGATAGCCTCGGCCAGGCGGCGATGGCCTTCGACATCGTCAAAGAAGATTGGCTCCTCGATCCAGGTGATATCGAAGTCGACAAGGCGGCCGACGGTCTGGATAGCCTGGGGAAGACTCCAGCGGCCGTTGGCGTCGGTCATGATGCGGATCTCCGGGCCCAAGGCTTTTCGAACCGCTTCCACGCGGCGCAGATCTTCGCGTGGATTTGCGCCCCCTACTTTGAGCTTTACCGCGCGATAACCTTCTTCTTCGATCATTCTTTTGCAGTCGGAGACGACGGTTTCGAGGGGCCAGTTCAGCCATCCGCCGTCGGTGTTGTAGGCCTCCACTTTTTTTGCGGCCGAGCCGCCGAGCAACTTCCAGAGCGGAACTCCCGCGTCCTTGGCCTTCAGGTCCCAGAGGGCAACGTCCACGGCGCCCAGCGCCAGGTGGGTAATTCCCATGCGGCCGACCCAGCAGATTTCGGGCTGCTTGTAGAGTTTTTGCCAAAGGGCGCGTACTTCGCGAGGATCCTGGCCCATGAGCAGGGGACCGAAACTGTGCAGAATGCAATCGACGATGAGGCGGTCTGTGGGCAGGTGCGCGTGGGTGCCGGAAAACCCGTAACCCACCAGGCCGTTGTCGGCGTGGATAGCTATTCCGGGAGCACCCCAATGAGTGAGGCTGTGCGTGCTGTCGGCAATCCCCTGGCGCGTGACGGGCGCATGCAGAATCAGAGGCTCGAGACGGACAATCTTCATGAGGCGGATACCGTGGGACGAAATCAATCATAGCGGCAGAGAGTTGGAGGCTGGTGCGGAGGAAAGCGAGTGTTCGGCTGTCTGGGGAAGCCGAAGCGGCTGGGTGCTTGAGGATGGGTTTCTGGGTTCCGGCGGCTGCCTGCCAAGTTTTCGCAAAATTTTGTCAATTAAGCTTGACACAGCATCAGGAGTGATGTAATGTTTACTTGACTTATTGTAAAGGAGACGTACCATGCAAGCTTGTTCTCCGAATGCAGCTCAGCGGCGGCTTTCGCGCCGCATCGCCCTCACCATTCCGTTTTCCGTGCTGCTTGCCTTCGTCGCCGCAGCCGCTATCCATCTCTGGAAGTTCCAGGGCATTGCCTCGTGGTCGGTCGCGGTACTGGCGGCTTTGCCCATCCTTGCATTCATCGCGGCGGTGTTCGCGTATCTTGCCGAGGAGAAGGATGAGTTCCAGCGCATGCTCCACGTGCAGTATCTGCTGGCGGGCACAGGGGGCCTGCTGGCGGCGATGACCATCTGGGGATACCTGGAGGACTTCGCCCACGCGCCGCACCTGCATGCTATCTGGATCTACCCGATCTACTGGCTCTTCGTGGCCATCTCCATGCCGGTGATCAATGCGAGGTACAGATGATGAAGAACCGTCTCAAAGTGCTGCGCGCGGAGCGCGACTGGTCGCAGGCCGATCTGGCTGAGCGCCTCGAAGTTTCGCGGCAGTCGGTCAACGCCATCGAGACGGGCAAATTCGATCCCAGCCTGCCGCTGGCGTTCCGGCTGGCACGGCTCTTCGAGTTGCCCATCGAGCAGATCTTCAGCGAGGAAGAACTGCGATAAAGCGGAGCAGGATTGATGGTCTTGTGTCCCTCAATGGCCAGACCCCGATTTCATTCTGCAGTTTTTACTACACGGATAAACAGGCTGCTAGCCCGAATCAACGCGGGGGCTGCATTGTTGGAACGAGCAGGGGCTGAAGCCCACGCACATTTTGCCACGGTTATGGCCCGGCTGAAGCCGTGCCCTTGTTACAGAGCATCCTTCAATCGAGTTTTTCAGCTCGCCGCGGCGAGTAAAGTCGTGCCCGTTCACAAGGCCCTGCGGAAAGCGCAACTTTTGCTCTTGTGAGCGAATCACTTGATCGAGAGACGACCAGACGTCACGGAAGGGAAACCCATGCCCACGAACGAGACTGAACTGCGCCAGCACATTCTCAACCTGCTCAAAGGCGGCCAGGCTCACGCCACCTTCGAAGATGCGGTAAAAAACTTCCCGCCGGAGTTGCGCGGGAAAACACCCAAAGGCGCCGAGCACTCCGCGTGGCAACTGCTCGAGCACCTGCGCATTGCGCAGTGGGACATCCTGGAATTCTCGCGCGATGCTCAACACAAGTCGCCTGACTGGCCTTCCGGTTACTGGCCGGCGAAGGCGATGCCGCCCGATGAGAAGGCATGGGATAAGAGCGTGCGCGCCTTCCGCCGCGATCTGAAAGAGCTGTGCGAGATGGTCGCGGATGAATCGGTCGACCTTTTTGCGCGCATTCCCCACGGGGACGGACAGACGGTGCTCCGCGAGGCGCTGCTCGCGGCGGATCACAATGCATACCACGTCGGTCAGTTAGTGCTGGTGCGGCGGCTGCTCGGCGCATGGAAGTGATTCCGCACGGCGAGGTTGCGGCTCATTGCGGTTGAAGGCCTGCGTCGGCCAGCATGGCCAGAAACTGCTGCTCCGTGCGCTCGTCGATGGCTTGGCCCATAAGCTTGCCGCTGCGGTTGTAGACGAACGTGTGCGGAATCCCCTCGACGCGAAAGAGCTTGTGAACTTTGTCGCCGGGGTCAATAAGCACCGGCGGATGATAGGTCGTGCGGCTGAGGAATGACTCGACCGTCTCCGGCTTTTCATCCGAGATGGAAAGGATGATCAGTCCCTGTGACTGGAATCGCGTATAGATCGCATCGAGCGCGGGCATTTCCACGCGGCACGGCGGGCACCACGTAGCCCAGAAATTCACCAGTACGACTTTGCCGCGCAGTTGAGAGAGCGTGTATTTGTGGCCGTGAAGATCCTGTAGCGTAAAATCCGCCTTGGCGATTGCGGCGTCGTTCTCCGCCAGCATCTGCTCGGCCTTCACGTAAAGCGGGTCGCTCAGCGTCGTAGTGACATGTTCATAGTGCGCAAGCCTTGCCAGGTCCATATACGGCGCGGGCACGGCGCCTTTCTTTGCGGGGAGGGGCGTCTCTGCCAGCGATTTCGACAACGTATCCGAAACGGCCTGAATCGTTGCCTGCCCCTGGTCGCCCTCGGTCACCAGGTGCGATAGCGCGTCGGCTAATTCCAGCTTCTCCTTGCCCGCGGGCAGTGCGCTCACTTCGCCGGCGAGTTTCACGGTCTGGGCAGGCCGTTGATCCGCCGACAGCGACCTAAGGTGCGAAATGCCGCTGGCGATATCCCGCGGATTGTTTTGCGCGATTAGATAAGGTGCGGCGCAAACGCCTACCGCCGCCAGAACCACACGATGCGTCCAGATCATGAGCCCTCGCTCGTCCCCAATAAATCAAGCTGTTTAAGCTTCGCCGGAATTATATCTCGCGCCGGCCAGGTGGAGTCAGGATTGCCACGTTGGAGTTTGTTGACGAGTATGTTGCAGCCGAGTTGGGGGGAAATTGCTCAGAACTAGAAAATGGGTATGATGAGCATGGACTTTCTTAATGATGGTGAGCGGCGATGGCTGAAAATTTGGTGAGCCCGAACAATTCAGTCTGGACAAAGCAGTCCTCAGGCGTCCTTACGTCAGTTGGTGTCGTGGCGATTATGTTTACTGGGGTTTTTGCAGGGCGCATACTTTGGGAAGAGACATTCCTTACAATGCGAGATGGACCGCAGATGCTGGGCTTCTCGCTTGCCCACGGCCCGGGAGCAATACTCTTTCTCGCCCCAGCGGTGTTGGTGCTTTGGATGCTCATTGCGCTGGCGGTGCTCACCGTTTGTCTGTTGCGCAAGAGGGCGCTCTCAAAGTGGTACTGGTCAGCTCTGGTCGGTGCCGTTCTTGTGCTCGGAACCCTGTCCATACCTCCAGCGTTTTGGCAATGGTGGATGATAGGCAGCTTTGCAAAGAGCCCGCATGCCGCCGACCTTATGATCGCTGACGCAGCGGATGGCGACGTACTCACTGTGCGTCGATACCTTCAGAATGGCGTGCCATTGTCTGCAACAAATTATGAGGGTTCAACAGCAGCCTTCGCCGCTGCCGCTGGCGGAAGTCTGCCAATGATCGAGATGCTTGCTAGTCGAGGAGCCGATCTTAATGCGACCAACTTATATGGAGACTCTCCGTTAGAGGCTGCTTCTGAAAACAATCATCCCTCGGTGGTCGCCTTCCTCAAGTCCCACGGCGCTTTGAAGATTCGGGGCACTCCGGAGCAAAGGGATGCTGCAAGCCAATCGATCGTTCGCAAAGAAATAGAGCGAGAGGAGCATCTGCGATAGTGCCTGTTCGCGGATTGCGGCCGTACACCCGGGTAACCGGAGATTGCCCCAAGAAGGAGCCCTCAGGGGCTAAAGCGCGATTTGTTCTTTGCGGTTTTGCGGCACGCTTCGGCGAACTCAGGGCAAGCTTGAAGTCGTGCGCTTTCACAAAGCTCCTCTCACTGTGTCACCGCCTAACCGGACCTTACGCGTTTGTGGGATGTAAAGAATAAGCTAAAAGCAACCGCGGATCCCTCCACTTCGGTCGGGATGACAGCCGCTGTTACTGTTGCTGGTCCATGACCCGCCCTTGATCGTTTGCATCTGATCCCTGATCCCTGTTCCCTGTTCCCTGTTCCCTGTTCCCTGATCCCTGACCCCTGATCCCCGCTTCTCTTCACGCCATCTGCTCGTGCAGCACCAGGCGCTCGGCCACGGCCTCGACGATCTGCTCGTGGACTTCGTCGATGCCGAGGTCGCCTTCGATGAGCACAACGCGTTCCGGCTCGCGGGCGGCGATCTCGCGATACTTTTCCCAGACGCGGCGGTAAAAAGCGTCCTGCTCCGCTTCGAAGCGGCCTTCGTCGATGCCGGCCTGCTCTTCCGCGCGCACATTGCGCCGACGGGCACGAGCGAGCGAAACTTCGAGGCCGGGGAGCAACAGCAGGGTCAAGTCCGGCTGAAGGTTCGCGCAGACGAGCCGGTGCATCTCGAGCACCGTTTCCGATCCGATTTCGCGCCCGCCGCCCTGGTATGCCTCGGTGGAATCGGTGAAGCGGTCGCAGACGACGATCTTTCCAGCCTGCAGCGCCGGCTCGATTACCTCCGCAATTGCCTGGGCGCGGTCGGCAAACATCAGCGCCATCTCGGTCAGCGGGGCGAGATGAGTCGATCGCGAGTCCAGCAGAATGGCGCGGATGCGGTCGCCTGTGGCCGTGCCTCCAGGCTGGCGCACGAGCACGGGCGCAAATCCGCGGCGTTCCAGCCATGCGGCGAGCCGCTTGATCTGCGTGGTCTTGCCCGATCCGTCGAGCCCTTCAAGAGTGATGAACAGTCCGCGTGGCATGGCCAGAGGATACCACTCCGCCCAACGAAGCTCTGCCGATCCGGCTGGTGATGTCTGTCACGGTGTTTCGCGCTATCGTCGAAAAATTTTCCGTCCATCGGAACTCTCTGCGCCGCGCCAGCGTAACTGCATTCAGAACGAGACAATCTGAACCGCTCCCTCAGGGAGGACACGCATGCTCAGCGACGCAAAAGTTGCCTTCCGGCAGTTGGCCAAGTCTCCCGGCTTTACCATCACCGCCATCATTACTCTTGCCCTCGGCATCGGCGCCAACGCGGTCGTCTTCAGCGTGCTCAACGCCATCATCCTGCGGCCGGTGAACGTACCCCACGCCGACAACTTATACACTGTCCAGCGCGGCCACGGCCCTTCGCAGTCCTACCCCGACTATCTCGATCTGCGCGACCGCAACCGCACCTTCTCCAGCCTGGTCGCGACGGAGATCATTGGCCCCATCGGCGTTGACAGCGGCAGGAATCCCACCACTGCGTGGCCCTACCTGACGAGCGGAAACTATTTCGACACCCTGGAGATTCAGCCTTATCTCGGGCGGTTCTTTCACGCCTCCGATGAAAAAGGCATGAACAGCGCGCCCTACGTCGTTCTGACTTACGACTTCTGGCGTACACATTTTCAATCGAACCGCAACATCATCGGACATGCGGTCGACCTCAACAAGCATCCGTTCACGATTATTGGCGTGGCGCCGCCAGGCTTCCGGGGAACGGAGCTTTTCTTCGCGCCCGCTTTCTGGGTGCCGCTGGTTGAAGCGCCTGTGCTGCAGGGAAGCGACAACCTGAAATACCGCGGCAATCATTCGCCCTGGATTGTCGGCCGCCTGCGTCCCGGCGTCTCGCCCATGCAGGCCACCGCCGACCTGAACGCCATTGCCGCGTGGCTTTCCAAGACGTATCCCAGTGATGACGAGGGCATCCACTTCACGCTGGCCCGCCCCGGGCTGGTGGGTGATTTCCTCGGCGGACCGGCGCGTGCTTTCATGGCCGGCCTAATGCTGCTGGCAGGGTTGATCCTCCTCGCGGCCTGCGCCAATCTTGGCAGCCTGTTTGCAGCCCGCGCCGCCGATCGCGCCAAGGAAGTGGCGATGCGTCTCGCGCTTGGCTCGCGCCGCGTGCTCATCCTGCGCCAGATGCTGACCGAAGCGGTGCTAGTTTCGATCGCCGGCGCCATCGTGGGTGTGGCCGGCGGAGTCGTAATTCTGCACCTGCTGAGCGCCTGGAAACCCATCCCCGACATCCCCATCAATGTTCCCGTGAACCCCGACTTTCGCACCTACGCCGTCGCCCTTCTGCTGGCTCTGCTGAGCGGGCTTCTCTTCGGCATCGCCCCTGTGCGCCAGATCATGCGCGCGGATCCGTGGCAGATCATCCGCACGGGCATGGCTGCTGACGGCATGCGCCGCTTCGGCATGCGCGATGTGCTCCTCGTTCTCCAGATCGCCATCTGCGCCGTGCTGGTTACTTCTTCGTTCGTGGCCGTGCGGGGCCTCATCCGTTCGCTGCATAGCAAGTATGGATTTAATCCGGATAACGTGATGATTGCCGGAACCGACCTGCAGATGGCCGGCTACAAAGAAGATGACGATCCCAAGGTCGAACGCCGCATGCTCGACGCCATCTCCGCGCTTCCCGGCGTGAGCGCGGTCGGTTTCAACGACAATGTTCCACTGAGCCTCGGCGGAGGCGATTCCTATGTCTACACCGACCAGACCACTGACTTCCGGCCCACCAATTATGCCGCCGATGCGATGAACTACGTTATTTCGCCCGGCTACCTGGCCGCCGCCGGCACGCGCCTGCTGGCCGGCCGAGATTTCACCTATGACGACACCGCGAAAGCGCCGCGCGTCGCCATTGTCAACCGCCGCTTTGCCATCAAGGTCTTCGGCTCGGTGCAGAAAGCCATAGGCGGTCACTTCAAATACTGGGGCACCAACCGCGCCGAGGTTATCGGCGTTGTGGAAGACGGCAAATACCGCACGCTCACGGAAGACCAGTACGCGGCCATGTTTTTCTGCTTTCTGCAGCAGCATGAGAGCGGCACCTGGCTGTTTATCCGCTCGCAGCGCGATCCGCAGGACCTGGCTCCCACCCTGGAGCGAACCCTGCACGTTATCGATCCGTCGCTGCCGCTCACCATCCGGCCGTGGAATGAGGAAATGGACACGGCTCTGTTTGCCCCGCGGGTGGCTTCTGTCGCGCTCGGCGTCCTGGGTCTGCTGGGAGCGATGCTGGCCATCACCGGAGTTTTCGGCATGGCCTCCTATGTAGTCAGTAAGCGGCTTCGCGAACTGGGCATCCGCGTAGCTCTGGGCGCCGGCCGCCGGGAAATTCTCTCTACCGCGCTAGGGCGCGCCTTCCGCCTTCTCGTCGTCGGATCGGTGGCAGGAATTGTCCTGGGCGTGCTGTTCGCGCGAGTGCTCTCGCACATTGTTTATCAGGCAACGTCCAAAGATCCCGTGGTCCTCTTCGGCGTCACCGCAACCATGCTGTTGCTGGGCCTGGCGGCGGCGCTCGTCCCCGCTCGCCGGGCACTGGCTGTAGACCCGCTCATTCTCCTCCGCGACGAGTAGCGGCCCCAGGACAGGCAACCGTGCGGTTGCACTTCTCAGTTGGGCAACTTCATGTTCTGGCACGCATCCTGAATGCCGCCGTCGCACGCCTTGCTGAAGAGCGAGTGAGCGTAGTGCTTGTTCTTCGGCACGCCGCGCGCATTCTCGTAGAGCAGGCCCAGGCTATCGCACCCATCGAGGCCGCCGGAGTCGCAGGCCTTCTTGTAGAAGGTAGCGGCCTGCGCGTAGTTCACCTGTCCTCCCGCCCTACCCATTTCATACAATGCGCCCAAGCGAACACATCCCACCGCCGAACCACCATTGCACGCCTTCTCATAGAGTGCGAGCGTCTGATTTTCGTCGCGCGGCACGCCGCTTCCATTCAGGTAGAGACCACCCAGATACACGCAGCCCAGCATATCTCCGCCATCGCACGCCTGCTGGTCCAGAACGCGCGCCTGACCGTAGTCCCGAGTTACACCCAAGCCACCCTGGTAAAGGTTGCCGAGCATCCAGCAGCCGTCCCAGTATTTTCCGGTGCACGCCTTCTGATAGAGAGCAACCGCCTGGGGATAACTCTGCGCTGTGCCGTCGCCGTGCTCGTAAAGATCGCCCAGGTTGGCGCATGCGTCGGGATACTGGTCGCTTCCCGCGCAGGATTTTTGAAAGAGCGAAAATGCCTGCGCGTAATTCTGCGCGCCTCCTAGCCCATTTTTGTAGAGCAGGGCCAGCAGCTTGCAGGCCGCCAGGTTTCCGTTGCTGCACGCCTTGGTGGAGTAGGACTTGGATTCCACGTAGCGCTGCTGAAGGTACAACTGATAGGCCTGCCTGGTATCTTCGAGCGCGCCCTGCTGCTGCGCCTGCTGCTGTTTTTCCAGAGCCTCTCTTTCGCGTTCTGCCTCTTCTTTCTTCTCTTCTGCGGCCTGTTCGGCGGCAAGGCGGGCCTCGCGCACCGGTGTCAGCTCGACAATTACCGGCTTCTGCTCATCCCTGTTCACCTCGACCTTCTGCTGGGTCTGGTCGAGCCCGTCGGTGGTGGTTGCGGCCAAGGTGTGCTGGCCGGGTTCCAGCGGCACTTTTTCCGAAACTCCGGGTTGCAGAGTGCCCTTTGCCCTGCCGTTGTCGAGATTCCATGCGCAGGCAAGATCGCAAATCAGGTTGAGCGAGGTGGTTACCCTATGCACGGGTGCGGGTTTGCCTTTGCCAGTGTAAATGGGTCCGCCGGCCTGCTGCGCGGGGATGACCGCAGCGCAAGTGAACAAGGCCGCCAGAACAGCCAAATTGCGGATATCCGCTGTCATTGCCGATCTCCAAGGAAAGTCTCTTTCGAAGAAAAAGCCCAATAAATGATCTACTGTTCGGATTGCAGCAACTGGCAGCCTTCTTTTAACCCTCCGTCACAAGCCATCTTGAAATAGCTCTTTGCCTTGTCGGTGTCGCCCTCATCGCGATAGATGGCGCCGAGGCTGGCGCAGCTTGAAAGGTCGCTTTGCGTGCAGCCCTTTTCGTACAGCGCGCGCGCCTTTTCCATGTCCTGCGCGCCACCAAGCCCTTGCGCGTAGAGGTATGCCAGATAGTCGCATCCGCTGATATTTCCTGCATCGCAGGCCTGCGAGAATTTCGCCCGCGCATCCGCGTATTGCTTGCGATCGAAGCTCGCTTTGCCCTGCTGGAATGGGTTGGCGAGTTGCTGGGTCGAAGTTTGCTGGCTTGAAACTTTCTGGTTCGGCGCCGACTCGTTCTCCTGCCGCCAGATGTATACATTCGTGACCACCCCACTGGGTTGCAAACCGTCGGCAACAGCGATTGCCTTGATCGTGGTGACACTGGCAAGCGTTGCCAGAGGCTGGGTGTAGGTTTGCGAGGTGGTGGTAGGATCGCTCCCGTCCATGGTGTAATGGATCTCCGCATGGGGAGTGGGGTCAGATAGCGAGATTGTCTGGGTCGAATCGTATTTGCCGGAAGGGGGCGTGAACACAGGGTTGGCAACGGTAGCCGCCGATCTCTGCGCAGATCCGCTCTTGGTTGAAAGAGCGTGGACGACCAAAAGTGTGGCTACAAGCAGGGTCGCGATGGCGCCGCCGGCAATAGCAGCGATGCGCCAATTGAATGGGCTGCGATTCGGCGGCACAGCAGTGACAGCACCGACGCCTGGGGGAGTTGCAGTGCTCGCCAGGCTCAGACTAGCCATGGTAACGGCGCCGGTCATGGCGCCGGAAACCACCGTCGAAGGGGCAGGCGCCGTGGGTATGTTCGTGCTGAGAACAGCGCTGGGAATCGCGCTGGAAGTTTGCTGGGAGATTCCTCCCGTAGTGCGGCCCGCGCTCGGGGTAACCATCCCCGGGGGAAGCAGTTCAAGGAATGCGGCTGCCGACGCAAGCCGCTGGTCGCGGTCTTTGGCCAGGAGGCTCATCACCAGCGGATCCAGCCAGGCATATTCACTCGCCAGATCCGGGCGCACCTTCAGAATCGATTCAGGAACGCCCTGAAGATGCTGGTACATCCAGCCTTCAACATTGACGGCTTTGAACGGGGTGCGTCCGGTCAGCATTTCGTAGAGGATTCCGCCCAGCGCATACAAGTCAGTTCGGCCGTCGAGTTCCGCAGCGGGTGTGCCTCGCCACTGTTCCGGCGCGGCATACTCGGGCGTCAACAGCAGGCCGTGTGTCTGGCTTAGATTGGTGATGTTGTCGGTCAAAGCTGCAATTCCGAAATCCAGCAGCTTGGCCTGTACATTGCCATTGGCATCCGTGGCCAGCAGGATGTTTTCCGGCTTAATGTCGCGGTGGATGGCGCCTCGGGCATGGGCGACGGCGAGTCCGGCAGCGATTCCGCCGGCAATCTGCAGCGCGCGAGGGACCGGCAGGGGAGTGGTCAATCGCGTCAGGATCGCCCGGAGGCTGGGGCCGGCGATGTATTCCATGGCAATGAACAGGTCGCCCGCCTCGTCCTGATCGAGATCGGTGACTTCAACGATGTTGGGGTGGCGCAACTGGTAAGCCGCGCGCGCCTCGTTGCGAAAACGCTTTACGAACTGCGGATTCCGGCTCAGCTCCGTGGCCAGAAACTTGAGCGCCATGTTGCCGCCCAGCAGCAGGTGCTCGGCCAGGTACACCACTCCCATTCCACCCTGTCCGAGCTTGCGCACGATGCGGTATTTGCCGCGGACCACATGGCCCACTTCCAGTTCCCGCGAATCGATCAAGACCGCGCCGTCTGTGGGACAGTGGGAGTGTTGATCCGGAAAGGGAGTGTCGCAAACAGGGCAGGTTTTCATTGCAGCCTACCGCAGCAAGTGCCGGGGAATTCGCGTGCGGGTATCGCGATTGCAACACTATAGCATGAGAACAGGGAATGGGAGACGAGGGAATAGGGAGTAGGGAGTAGGGAATAGGGAATAGGGGAATAGGGAACAGGGGACCGAAACGGCCGGGAGCCGGTAGGGCATGGTCGGTAGCGATAGGTGGCGGGAATCAGCCTGGCGAGGCAGCGGCCGCCGCGATCCACTGCGGCGGCTCCTGCATTACTTCTCGACCAGTGATTTGCAGAGCAAACCGCACCTTGCGCGGCTGAAATCTGCACCGGTTCTCAGTAAATGACCTTCAATCCAAATTGCACGATACGCGGCTCAAAGGTGCTTGAGATAACTCCGCCGCTGGTGGGGCTTCCGCCTAGGGTGCCGGCCAGACCGCTGGACGGCAGATACAGGTTGGTGTGGTTGAAGATGTTGTAGAACTCGCTGCGGAATTCGATCTTCATGCTTTCAATCGGCGTGCTGAAGCGTTTATTTACGCTCAGGTCCGTCTCGTAAAACGGTGGCGTGCGCCCTGGGTTACGCGATGCGTTTCCAAACGGGCTGAGCAAGTTGCCGCTGCTGTCCTTGGTTGAAGGCAGGGAAAACGCAGCCAGGTTCACATACTGCACATAACCGGTATTGGCCAGCCGCACCTTGCGTCCCTGCGTCCTGGCCACGCCGGACACCGCATTGGGGCGGTACTCATTCGCTCCGCGGTAGGTCGCCACAATCTGCGGCGAAACCCCGGTCGCGGAGTTCGGCGAGTACACCAGGTTGAAAGGCGTGCCGGCCTGCGCGGTATTGATGGCGCTTAACTGCCAGCCGCCCAGCACCGTATCCGCCATCCCGTTCGAGGTGTTCATGAACCGCTTCCCGCGACCGAAGGGCAGCTCATAGACCAGGCTGGTGATATTCGCCACCGGCAGGTTGTAATCCGACTGCGCGTAGTCTGCCCGGATATTGTTGGCGTCCTGCGGCGACGGCGTGTTGCCCTCGAGCGATGCCGAGGCGTTGTCCATTGAGTGCTCCCACGTGAATGAGTTCAGCAGCGTCAGACCGCCCGCGAACTGCTGCTGATAGCGGGCCTGGAGTGCGTTGAACTTAGAAAAGAATTCATACACCGCCGCCGTGATATCGCTCGGCCAATTGGCATATGGCCGGGCAAATGCGTTGGCTGGATTTTTCTGGTTGGCATTGTCGAAGCCCTCCAAGTGTACGCCGTGGCTGCCCACGTAAGCCACGTCGAAGATGATGTTCTTCGCCAACTGCTGCTGCACGTCGAAGTAGTAGTTCTCCACGTAGCTGTCGCGGCGGTTTTTGGGAATGTAGGTGATGTTGTCCGTCGCTGGATTAAAGGTACTCACGAGGCCTGAGGGAAAGCCCTGGTCCGCGGTCGCGTAGCAGCTCGGCGTAGTAGTGCCGACGGCGATGATCTCCGCCGGAACCGGCGTGCTGCAGTGGTTGCTGGTTGAAGGCTTGATCTGCGTCACGTTGGCAAACTGCGCCTGCGGCGCATTGATCCCCAGGATGTCGCCTGATCCCGCGCGCGTGTAGTGCGCGTAACCGATGCCGAAGCCGCCGCGAACGGAAGTCTTCGGCGCGGCCTCAAACGCGAAGCCGACGCGGGGTCCGAAATCGCCCCAATCCGGATTGATCAGCGTCTTTCCGTATACGCCACCGGGCGTGACCGGCGTGATGCCGTTTCCCGCAGTCGCACCGGGAGTAATGGTCAGCACCGTCTGCGAAGCCGGATCGAAATTCGAGATGTTGTTGTGCAGCTCAGAGTATGGCGAACCGTACTCCCACCGCAGTCCAAGATTGAGCGTCAGCTTCGGGGTAAGCTTCCAGTCGTCCTGCGCGTAGACGTTCTGCATCTGCTGCAGCAGGTGCACCACAAAGTAGTTCGCCAGCGAGTACGAGCTGGTGTCGCCGAATAAAAAGTCCGCCCAGTAGTTGTCCGCCACCGCGGATCCGCTTACCGTGCTGTAGCCGCCCTGGTAGTAGTAGGCGCCGTAAAGCGGATTGTTGTCGTTCACCGCCATCCAGATGCGCTCAAATTCATAGCCGAACTTGAAGGAGTGATTGCCGCGCACCCAGGTGAAGTTCACCTTAGGGTCGAAGAGCGCCGGATCCTGCCACTGCGGATTCGTGGTCTGACGGCCGAAGATAGTGAAGTTCGTGACCGTCACCTGCGGCAGGCCGCCTTCTATCGATGCCGGCACGTCCTGCAATCCGGGAATGTTGAAGTCGTTCTGCCCGATGGAAAGCGTCCACTTGCCCGCCTTCGTGCGCGACAATCCCAGCCGCGCGTCCAGCACCTTGTTCGGCCCCATCAGGTGCGTGTATCCCAGCGCCACCTGCTGGTCGAGGATGCGCTGCGTGCCGTTCTGTGTTCCATCGAGCGGCTCCAGGATGGTTGGGTAGTTGACGCCCGTTTCTTTGCGGTCGCTGACGCGCAAGAACCAAGATGTGTTCGCGCTCTCGTGATAATCCAGGCGCAGGTCGCCCTTGTCGGACTTGTCAGTGAAAGGCGCCTCGTAGGCGTAGTCATTTGAGTTCAGGCCGGTCGTGGCCAGCCCGCTCACCGGGAGTGCCGTGATCTTCTTGAAATACGTCAGAATCTGTTGCGAAAGCGGATTGATGGCTCTGGAAGGAATCGCCGTGTTCGCCGGGTAGATGTTGCCCGAAACCGGATCCTTCACCGGAACCACCAGAATCCCATTCAACTCGTTCTGCGTCGGCAGTGAGTAGACCGTAAGCGGCTTCAGCGTCTGCCGGAATCCCTCCCAGTCAAGGAAATAGAAGAGCTTGTCTTTGACGATCGCGCCGCCGAGATCGATTCCGTACTGATTGCGGTTGAAAGCCGGCTTTTTGAACGAGGTGACGCCGCCGGTATTGCTCACCAGGTTGGGTTTGAAGAAGCCAGCGGCATTCAAATCCGTGTTGCGGAGGAATTCATATGCCGTGGCGTGCAGGTTGTTGGCGCCGCTCGCCGAAGCTACATTCACGGTTGCGCCCGAGCCGCGCCCGAATTCCGCATTCTCATTGTTGGTTACCACATCCCACTGCGCCACCGAGTCCGGCGGAACCGCGATGATCTGGTTGTCGAATCCCTGGTTGCTTTCGCCGTAGGCGTTGTTGTCCAGGCCGTCCAGGAGAAAGTTGTTGAACATGCTGCGCTGCCCGTTCACGTTGTACGAGCCGGCGCGGATCAGGCTGTTCACTGAACTCGTCATCGCCGCGGTCGGCGCCTGCCGTGATCCCGGCATCAGGGCCAGCAGGTCACTGTAGTTGCGGGTCACAAGCGGAAAGGCGGCCGTCTGGTAGCCGGTCACGTTCTCGCCGTTTTCGCTCGATTCCGTTTGCAGTTGCAGGGCCACATCGCTGACCTCTACCGTGGTGGCGTTCTTGCCCACCTGCAGCGTAAGGTTGATGCGCAGCCGCCCGCCTACTGAAACCGTCACGTTATCTGCCACAGCGGTGCTGAAGCCTTCATGCACCGCGGAAATTTTGTAAATCCCGGTATGCAGCGATGGAGCTTCATATTCGCCCTGGCTGCCCGAAGTGGTGGTGAAAATGGCTCCGGTAGCCTTGTTGAGAACGTTAATGGTCGCACCGGGAATAACGGCTCCGGATGAGTCCTGGATCACTCCCACCAGCGTTCCGGTATCGTACTGCGCATGGATTGCGTTCTGACCAAAGACGAGCAGCAGAACGCTCGTCAAAAGAGGGACGATATGTCGAATCTTCAGTGTTCGCATGCAGCGAGCGTAGCCGGGGTGCCTTTGCTGCGCTGTTAGAGCATTGTTAATGGGCTGAGAATTGTCGGTGACCTGTGTGGCAGTACACCGCAAATTGGGGATATTCGGCTTGCAGACAAAATGGTTTTTCATTGCGACCTCCTGACAACTCTTAAATCGTGGCGAGCGCTTGCGTACTCGCCTGGCCTCTCTTTAACTTCGATTGGGCCCGAGCGCTGGCGTCTATCGACGCCAGCTAAAACTCCATTTGCCCTAAGCAAAGCTCAGCAGGTACCAGATTTGCGGAAAATGACAGGGAATAGACGCGAGAATCATACCATTAAAAATGGTCCGCCGCCGCCCCTTAAGGGCGGTCACGCGCTTTCCGCGTTTTGCGAAGAATGTGGGGTCGGCGGATGCTCGTTCTAAGCCCCGCGCGGTCGCGTGACCGTTCCGTCCGTCGGATGGGCGCTCGGGGGATGAGCAGTCGACTTGCGCACTATCAGCTTCGGGTTCATGGTAATCACGGCCGGGTAGGGTCTGGGCAGTTCGTCCCGAATCAGGCTGAGCAGCGTCTCCGCGGCCGTCTGGCCCATGCTCCTCAACGGCTGATGCACCGTGGTCAGCGGTGGATTGTTGGTCCTGGCAATCAGCACATCGTCGAAGCCCACGACGGAGACGTCCCTGGGCACGCGCAATCCTGCCTCGCGAAGGGCCTGGATGGCGCCGGTGGCGGTTAGATCGTTAAACGCGAATATTGCGGTAAAGGATCGCCCGCGCTGCAGCAGTTGCCGCGTCACCTCAAAACCGGGCCCCGGTCCAGGCTCCGGGCTTTCCAACTGCACCACCAGCTCGGCGTCGATGGCCATTCCGAGCTTCCCTGCCTCTTCCGTGATCGCATGCCAGCGCTGGTTGGTGTCCGAGCTGATCGCCTGGCCTTTGATGTAGGCAATGCGCTTGTGCCCGAGGCTCTTCAGATGAGTTAATGCGAGGCACGCCGCCTGCGCGTGATCGAGTTCGATGTTGATCACGCCCTCTCGCCGGTTATGTCCCGAGACCGATACCAGCGGCACCGGCAACGCTTCTTCAATCGGCGTGTCAATGGCAACGATTCCTTCCACGGAACGGGAAAGCATCATGTGCAGATGGCCCTTGAGCAAATCGGGGCGATGCCGGTGGCTGACCACGAAGTAGAAGAAGCCTTCCTTGAGGACTTCGTCTTCAATCCCGCTCAGCACCGCCGTCGAATAGCCTTCGCTGATCTCGGGCACGATGGCGCCGATGGTGTAGGTCCGCTTCTGGCGGAGGCTGCGGGCCACCGCGTTGGCGCGATAGCCGTGTTCCGCTGCCGCGCGCAGCACCCGCTCCTGGGTTTCCTGGGCGATGCGATGCGCCGATGCCTCGCCGTTGACGATGCGTGAAACCGTGGACTGGGAGAGCTCCAGCAGGGCCGCCAGCTCTTTCAGGGTGATCGGTTTTAGGGGTCTATCGGGCATGCGCCATTATCCCCGCAGAGCCGGGGTATGATATCGATTTTCCCGCGTGAAGCCCGCCAACTGCATGCCGCGCGCGCAATCTTCGTTGCTCATGAAGATCTTCCACACCAGGCCGCTGCGCAGGTTCTCCCCCATGACCACGGAGATGCCCTGATCGATTCCGATCACATCAGGGTCATACCAGTTCGCGGCGGGGTGAAAAGCGTCGATAAATCCGTACCGTCCCCACACCCGTTTTCCCCACCTGAGTCGCAAGGCGCGCAGCACGGCAAGACAATCCTGCGGCAGGAACACCAGCGATCCTGCGGTCGCGCACGGGACTACGGTTCCATCCATGTGCGCTTTGCCGGTTGTTCCGCCCCAGGAGGTGTAGCCATGCTCCGAGTCGGAAGAGGTCACGCCCCAGAAATCCTTGCTGTACCACTCGGGAAAGGAGAGGCAGAACGCCTCGTGGGCGCGCGTTGCCAGAACGGAGTTTTCGAAGTAATCGGCGAAGGCGTCTCGCTTCTGGCGAAAGTCGAACCAGGCGTGCGAATACTGATGGGTGAATATCGGGTCGCCGCTGCTGATGTATTCGAACCCGTGATAGCGCGTCCGCGGCCGCGAAAAGCTGTTCCAGACCTCCGGCGGCACGGGGTGCGTGGGCGAGCCCATGGCCAGCAGATAGATCATCATCAGCTCGCAGTAGTGATTCCAGCGCGCCGGCATGAAACCGCCTTCCGGCCACCAGCCCATGGAAAACGCCAGGCCGCCGTTGAGGAACCACGGCCAGTCCACGCGCTCGTAAATCTGCTGCGCCAGGCTTTTTATCTCCGCATCATCGAAGTATGCTTTGGCCGTCAAAATCCCGCAAAGCAATATTGCCGTGTCAATGGAAGACAGCTCTGACCGCGCCCAGCGCTTTCCGGTTTCAATGTCGGTGAAGTGATAGAAGAATCCGTGCACTTCAGGCATCTTGTTCAGGTGCCACCGCAGAGTCGTCCGCACACGCTCCATTACGTGCTGGCGAGGCAGATACCCGCGCTGGTCGGCGATGCAAAGCGCGGTCAAACCGAAACCCGTTGAAGCGATGCTCGCCATGCGCCGCGGATCGCGCCCGCCGGTAAGGTCGTTGCGGGCGCGGTCGAGGATCTGCCCCGTCTGCGGGCTGCCCTGGTCCCAGAAGAACAGGCAGCCCTTTCGCTCAAGATCATCGAGAAAGGCATCATCGGCGCCGGTAGTCTGCCACTGCGCGCGGGCAAAGCCGATTTGGGGTAAGAGGATGCCGCCGGCTGCAGCCGCCAGCGATCGCAGCATTTCCCGGCGGCTTATCGCCGAGATATTATCGGCATCGTTCACCAAGGCGCTCAAGTCCTTCATACAGCAGATCGCCGGTCATTTGGGCTGCGATCTTAAACAGCAGTTCAATCCGCCTGGCATCCAGTCGGAGGCCGGGTACGCATCCGTGATCGTCCGGGCGCGATCTCAGGGGAGTGCACAGCAGAGCGCGCAGCACGGAATATTTGGGGGCGCAATCGATTGTTCTTCCTAGAGTCTTACCATCGCCCGAATCCGTCGTCAATGCGCTTTTCGGTTGGGAATCCCCTTTTATGGGCAGGAATTATGGGGGGCGGGGGGGGCGAACCCGTTTAATTAACCGCGAGCCGTTACTCCGATCGAGTCGGCGGGACCAAGCCTTTGTCCGAGGATGGCTTGGGCTTGGAATTTCAGAGGCGGAGGGTTGAAGGAGAGGAAGCTGCCCTCCTCGGTCTCAGCAGAACTGCACGGTTTGGGAGATGGTCAGGGATCTCGGGTGGGGTGTGGCCGCGATGTCGCTATCAGAAAGGGTACGATTTGGGAATCGAAGTTTTTGCAGCCGGGGAACGTCCCCTGAGGAAATATGGCGCGCCATCGAATTGATCGACCGGCGCGCCCGTAGTGGAGCAGCGTCTATGGAGTTGACGTTGCGCTTTGTTGCTTGCAGATTCTATGACCCCCGACGTTCCGTTTTCGTTCTCAGTTTTATTTAGAACCGGATCGC
The DNA here is from genome assembly GCA_035935755.1 of Occallatibacter sp. Lineage (GTDB taxonomy): Bacteria > Acidobacteriota > Terriglobia > Terriglobales > Acidobacteriaceae > Telmatobacter. The sequence goes on from DASYWU010000054.1 coordinate 49,741, forward strand.
AGGTCCGCCGCTAATCCTCAGGTCGTTGTTGAGGCCGTTATTCATGTACATCATGTCGCCAACATCGACGCGGAATCCGATGGGGCCGCCGAAAAACTCAACACCTGCCCCTGGATACAGGGCAACATGCGTCCCCGATCCCGTAACATTGTTGACTGCGCCTGAGAAGGCGCTGCCGTTGATGGCCTTGCTGCTGCCGCTGAAGTTGATGAAGCCCACCTTGCCGGTCAGGAACCCACGTACCGGTCCTGAGGTGCCGAGTTGGAACTTTGGGCCAAAAAGGCCGGTAAGAGGGCGAATCGAAGTGCGGGCGAACGAGGTGTTCGCTCCGTTGGTGGTGGACGACGTATAGTTCTGGGCGAAGTCGTAGGTCATATTCGCTTCCAATGCCAGGTAGGGATTGGTGTTGAAATCCACGCGAGCGCCCAGGCCGACGAAATTAATAGGCTTGGTTGCCTGGGTGAAGTGGAAGTAGTCGCCATATGCCTGGAACTCTCCATGGTTCCAGACGTGATTCTGTTCCGCAGGCGGATCCGGGCTGTTATTTTGCGCCGCAAGATATGCCGGCGTGATGGCCAGGGCCAGCCCTGCAAGTATGGAAATGAACTTCATATATTTATCTCCATGTAGGTACTAATTTTCTTGAGAACCTCGAACTCTAATTTGCGTGCCCCCTCGGGCTCGGGCTCGGCATACGGCTGAATTGGATGCCGCCGCGCTATGCGAGGTTGACCTGAATGCCGCCGGGGAAAGCAGCAGTGCCGATAAAACTCCGTGCGGGTGCAACAAGGGGAATCAAACCAAGAAAAGAAATCACTTGCCGCGCGCACGCGTTCTCGTTAGTTCCTGAGATTCGGCTGGGGATGGTGGCAAATGAGCTTGCATGGGCTTTCACCTTGTGAATGCACGGTAGGGCGGGTCAGGCAACGGAATACCCGCCGCCGGCATGCGCAAAAAACCTTCCTTATGGGATAGACATCTGAACTGGGGTACACAATTGGCGAAGCTCATGTAGAAAGGACAGCCAAGAAGGCCGCTGAGGTTCTGCTTGAGTGGAGGTCTCTCCCATGTCACAGTTACGGCTGATTTCCGATGAGGACACAAGGGCCAGGAGCGTGCTTAAATGTCTGGGGCTGTCGTTGGCGGGTCTCGGGCTTATCGCTATCGCGTGGATATCCGGGTGCGGCAGCAACTCGAACAACACGGCCACTCCATCCAATCCCTCGAATCCATCGTCCGGGACGTCCGCTACCGGCATCGACGTCGGTACTTACCACGATGACATTGGGCGTACAGGCTTGAATGCCCATGAATCCATCCTCACGAGTTCCAATGTGAATTCATCCTCGTTTGGACTGGTGCGCGTTTTAGGCGTAGACGGAAAAGTGGATGGGGAGCCACTTTATCTGTCGAACCTGAGCGCGGCCGGCAAGCAGCAGAACATCGTCTTCGCAGTCACTGAGCATGGCAGCGTGTATGCCTTTAACGCAGATACAGGCTCGCAAGTCTGGAAGACCTCCGTCCTGGGGGCGAATGAGAGTTCAAGCGATGATCACGGATGCGGGCAGATCACGCCGGAGATTGGAATCACTTCCACGCCGGTAATCGACCGCAGCGCCGGTCCTCACGGCACGATCTTTGTTGTGGGCATGAGCAAAGACCAGGCGGGCAAGTACCATCAGCGCCTCCACGCGCTGGACGTGGCGACTGGCGCCGAGATGCCAGGCAGTCCGGTTGAAATTCAAGCGAGCTATCCCGGCACGGGGGCAAACAGCTCCGGCGGCAACGTGGTTTTCAACCCGGGCTTCTATGCCGAGCGCGCGGGGCTGCTGCTGATGAACGGGACCATCTATATGGGATGGACGTCGCATTGCGATGGGCAGCCGTATACCGGCTGGCTCATGGCTTACAACGAATCCAACCTCACGCAGACTGCGGTGCTGAATCTGACGCCCAACGGCAGCGAGGGGTCGATCTGGATGTCGGGTTCGGGTCTGGCAGGAGATGCGAACGGCAACATCTATTTTCTCGACGCCAACGGCACCTTCGATACCTCACTGGATGCGAGCGGCTTTCCTTCACAAGCAGATTTTGGCAACGGGTTTCTAAAGGTTTCGACTGGAGGCGGAAAACTTTCAGTGGCCGACTTCTTTGAGCCCTACAACACGGTCGCCCAATCCGCGGCGGACGAAGACCTCGGCTCGGGCGGCGCGATGGTCCTGCCGGATCTCACGGACGGAGCGGGTAGCGTGCACCACCTTGCCATAGGAGCGGGCAAGGACGGCAACATATATATAGTGAATCGGGATTCGATGGGGAAATACAGTCCGCAAAACAACAATGCCGTTTATCAGGAAGTCAGCGGCGCCCTCGGTGGCGTATGGTCAATGCCGGCCTATTTCAATAACACCGTGTACTACGGATCATGGGGGCGGACGCTGGAAGCCTTTCCCGTCAGCAATGCGAAGCTGGCGACCACGGCCAGCGCGCAAACGGCAAACACATTTCCTTACCCGGGGACCACTCCGGCAGTGAGCGCAAATGGAACAGCAAACGGAATTGTCTGGGCGGTAGAGAATTCATCGCCGGCTGTTTTGCACGCGTATGACGCCTCTACTTTGAAGGAGCTATACAACAGCGACCAGGCCGCGAATGGGCGCGACCATTTCGGCAACGGCAACAAATTCATCACGCCGCTGGAGGTGAACGGAAAGGTTTTTGTAGGGACGCCTTCAGGTGTTGCCGAGTTCGGCCTGCTTCAGTGAGGGCCGGATTCAGACAGCCGGAATGAAATCAGGTTCAATCGGCTGCATGAGCCTTTTCCTGCGGCCGTTTCGCATTGAGTTTTGCGTTCCGCACGACCGGAATTGCTTCCAGGTCCACTTTCCCCTCTGCGAGTTGCATCAGAAAATCCTGACTCGAAAACAGCGGAGCGTCCTTCAGGACTTTGCTGGCGCGAACGTAACTCCCATCCGCCTGTTGCAGGCGCGCTTTTACCGTGTCGGCCAGGTAAGCCGGCAGAATCTCATTGTGAATACGCGCCATCGCAGTCGCATCGCGTACCGGAAAGACCACCTCGCAGCGCTCGAAGAGATTGCGCGGCATCCAATCCGCCGAGCCCAGATATGTTTCGTCGTTGCCACCGTTGGCGAAGTGAAAGATGCGCGAGTGTTCGAGAAACCGCCCTACGATCGAGCGCACGCGAATTTTCTCCGACAGACCTTTCACTCCCGGGCGCAGTATCGAGATACCACGCACGATCAGGTCGACATCAACTCCTGCCTGTGAGGCCTGGTAGAGGGCGTCAACCACCGATGGCTCCAGCAGCGAGTTCATCTTGGCGATGATGTGCGCAGGCCGGTGGGCGCGCGCGTGCTCCGTTTCGCGGCGGATGAGCCCGAGAAAACTCTCCGCCATGGTCAGCGGCGCCACAAACAGGGGTCTGTAATCGTCCATTTCCGCGTGCGCGGTGAGATAGTTAAAGACAATGTGCACGCGCTCGGTGATCTGTGGATCGCTGGTGAGCAAGCTCAAGTCCGTATAGAACCGTGCAGTGACCGGGTTGTAGTTGCCGGTGCCCAGGTGGCAGTAGCGGCGGGTGACGCCATCTTCATCACGCCGCACCAGCATGGCCAGCTTGCAATGTGTCTTGAGGCCCACGACGCCGTGGAAGACTTGTACGCCTGCGTCTTCCATGCTGCGCGCCCAGCGGATGTTGGATGCCTCATCAAAGCGCGCCATCAGTTCCACCACCACCACAGCTTCCTTGGTAGCGCCGGCTTCGGTGAGCGCGCGGAACATCGGCGAGTCCTCGTTGGTGCGGTAGAGTGTCTGCTTCACCGTCACTACCGCCGGATCCAAGGCCCCCAGTTGTACGAAATCGACCACGGGGTCATAGGAGTCGAAGGGGTGATGGAGCAATATGTCGCGATGGCGCAGTTCGTCAAAGATTCCCGTCGATTTGCGGCTCAGCAGAAGTGGCTTCGGCGTGAAGGGCTGGAATTTCAGGTCGGGACGTTCTATGTCGTCATAAAAAAACATCAGCCGCGACAAGTTGACCGGCCCCTCGCCGAGATACACCTGGCTTTCTTCCAACTCGAAGTTCACGCGCAATCGCTCGACGATTTCCAGGTCGGCTCCTGTTTCGATTTCCAGACGCACCGCGTCGCCCTTGCGCCGGTTGTGCAACTCCACGCGAATGGTCTCCAGGAGGGAACGCGATTCTTCTTCCTCGAAATAGAGATTTGAATTTCGCGTGACGCGGAATGCGGCCCACGCCAGCACCTCGTAGCCGCGATACATTCCACCGAGATTTTGCGCGATCAGGTCCTGAAGCAGCAAATAATCGTATGCGCCATCTTCTCCGGGCAGGCGCACAAAGCGGTGCAATGCTCGAGGCACGGTGACCACTCCAAGTACCTGCGGGCTCGACCTTTTTCTCTTAGCTCGCAACAAAATGGCCAGACAGAGCGCCTTGTTCAGCACGCGCGGAAAGGGATGCGCCGGATCGATGGAAATGGGGGTCAGAAGCGGATCAACTTCGCGTTGAAAATAGGTCTGCGCGAAATCGCGTGCCTCGTCGCCCAGCTCCTGCCAATCGAGCAGGCGAATGCCTTTTTTTCTCAGCTCGGGCAGCAGCATCTGATTCCAGCATCGATACTGCGCTTCGACGAAGCCGTGAATATCGGCGGTAAGCATCGACAGCGACTCTTCCGGCCGGAGGCTATCGTAACCGGGTTCGCGGTAGCCGTCTTCGATGCGCTGCATCAGGCCGGCCTGGCGCACCTCAACGTACTCGTCGAGATTCGAAGCAGTGATTGCCAAAAATTTGACGCGCTCGAGCAAGGGATTGGTGGAGTCTTCGGCTTCTTCAAGCACACGCCGGTTAAATTCCATCCAGGAGTGGTCGCGGCCGTTAAAAAGCTTCGGCTTGGGCGCAGATTTGGCCATAGTCCCCGTCGCAGTCGTCCGTGTTGGCAGTCTACAGCGTTTTGGGGCGGCACGACATCCTGCCCGGGACTCTACGCAACCTTTCTGTTAACGACTTCGCAGGCGAATTGCCGAGGGCAGTCACGATAAACTTATGGGAGATGTGCTGCCGCGCCATCCTGCGACAGCGCCTGGTATGTTGCCCCTGGAGAGGAGAACGCTATATGTCCCGGGAACCTGCTTCCAGCCTAATTCCGCCGCAGCCCATCCCTGAAGGAGCGCAGATTTTGACCGAGCGAGTTCGAGGCCTGATGGATGGCCAGCCCAAGGATGAGGCCACCGTAGCTCGTGCGCTCGAGGGGATGGACGCGGTTGTCGATCGCATTGCCGCCGGCCTTTACAGCCTGGCGTCGATGCTTGTGGGCGAGGGTGAGGACAGCGTCCGCCTGGTGGAGGGCGCTATCGCAAGTGTCCCTGCGTCTGCTATGCGCGATCCCGCGGAAGGCCGAAAGGCCTGCCGTCGCGCGCTTTGCGCCGCGGCCATCGACCTGCTCGCGGATCGCAATTCTGCCGCTTTGGCGGCGCCCGAGAACCTGCAATCTTCCGGCGGATGCATTGATGATGAAGATCTGGATGCGGCGGCCGAATCGCGAATCGAATTCGAGAAGATGATTGCCGGACCGGATCGCGATCGCGTGCGCCGCTGGCTGGCGGATTTGCGCATGAATCAGCGCGTTGTGTTTGTGCTGCGCGTGGCGGCGGGCTTCAATGCGCAGGAATCAGCCGAACTGCTTTCCGAGCATGGGGGCGCGCAGGCTGCGGGATGGACGGCCGATGCTGTCCGCGAGGTTTTCCGCCTGGCGCTTTGCTCGCTGGCATCGCAGGTTCTTCAGGCTTCTGTGCAGCGCTGAACTTAAAGCTCTCAATGACCGATCTGGTTTCATCCGACGTGCGTGCGCCGATTCGGCGCATTGTTCTCACCGGCTTCATGGGCTCAGGGAAGAGCACCGCGGGGCCGCTGCTGGCTGCGCGGATGGGATGGCGATTTGTCGACGCGGACGATGTGATTGAGGCGGAGGCGGGCGTACGGATCGCGGAGATCTTTGCGCGCGAAGGCGAAGCGGCGTTTCGCAAGCGGGAGCGCGACGCAATTGCGCGGCTGGCGAGCGAGGACGGATTGGTGCTGGGACTGGGAGGGGGAGCGATTGAAGCAGAGGAGACGCGGGAACTGCTGCGCAAATCGCCGGGGACGATGCTGGTGCATCTGCAAGTGGAGCTGGCGACGACGTTGAAGCGCTGCGGCGGTACAGAGGGGACGCGGCCGGTGCTGGCGGATGAGGCAAATCTGGCGGCACGGTATGAGCGGCGGCTGCCGTTGTATCGGATGGCGCATGTGTCGATTGCGACGGATGGGTTGACGCCGGATGGGGTGGTGGAGGCGGTGGTGGAGAGGCTGGGGACTGGGGACCGGGCAGGGATACGGCCCACGGTGTGACCACGCTGGAGAATGGGGTAACCATCATTGCGCTTGCGGCACGCGCGTTAGTTGGTACCCCATTAAACTGCGCAGGTCGCACCCATCTCTTTTGTTCAAAGAGAAGAGGGTACTCCAGAGGAGCACCCTCGAACGATCATCCGCACCAGCAAGCGTCGGAAGCTGAACCAGTTCGCAGATTACACCTCAGAAATCGAACCGGGCTCCCAGGGTCACAACACGCGCACCAAGGGCTCCGTTTGATCTCCCGAAGTTGTTATCGTTTATGGTGCGGTCGATGCCGCCGTTGCCGCCGGTCAGGTTCAGGTTGTTGAACAGGTTATAGGCGTCCATGCGGACCTGGAGCCGGGCGGCTTCGCCAACGACCGGCATGGTAGGCAGGCCGAAGTCTTTGGACAAGGAAGCGTCCATGCTTCGGTATCCTGGGCCGGTGATCCAGTTGCGCTTCATGCCTGCCTGCGGATTTGCATTTCCGTAGAAGCTGCCCGTGTATTTCGTGTAGGTCGGAAGGGTAAAGTACGAGAGATGTTTGGCCACCGGTGCTTGCCCGCCAAAATTGGACCCTGTCTCATAGGCCGAGTTGCTTTTGCTATTGCCGGCACCCGACATGGCCACCGGCAACACGTTGTTGTACCAGCATGTGCCGCAGTACAGGCTTCCGCCACCCTGTAAGTTGTACTGCGGGGTCCAAGGAAACCCGTTATGGATGTCGTAGATGCCGGTGAGCGTCCAACCACCCATGGTTTTTTCCATCCAGGCAGGCTTACCCGCAAAGAACTTCGGCGCGTAGGAACCCCAAATCTTCCATTCTCGTGGGATGTTGTTGTCGCTCGGCGCGTAGTTCAAACTGGCGCTATACGGGTAGACTTCTTCGGTGTAGGGTCCGGTGTTGGTGTCCATGTTCCTCTGCCAATTGAATTGCACGTCAAACATGAGCCCGTGAGAGAGATTGCGCTTTAGCTCGGCGAAGATGGCGCTGTAGTTTCCATAGCCGCTCGCATTCCAATAGTTGGCCCAGCCGTCGCCGGCGATCGCCGGATTCAGAGCATATCCGTTCGCCGCCGCATACGGGTTAATCTGGGCGTTGGCGATGATGTTGTGCGAGTTGCTTCCCTGATAGCCCAGTGAGGCGATCCACTGGTTGCCGAACTGGTACTGCGCATCGACCGAGTAGTGCTCTTCTCTGGTTGTTGGCAGGTTGCGGGGGAAGATGAAGAGCTGCGCCGATCCGGTGGTAGGCAGCCCATTGGAACCCAGAGTGGTCTTGAAGGCAGGGTTGGCCGGGTAATTGAAGGAATGGAGGTCAGATGCAGGGGCGTAGACAATGTTTGGGTTAATCGAGGTAGGCCCGCCCGAGGAGAGGCTCTGGCCCACGGTCAAACCCGGATTGCTGGAAATGTTGGCGGAAATGGCGATCTCTTCCTGGTTGTAGCCGATGCCGAATCCGCCGCGGAGCACGAGCTTGCCGTTAAATCTATTTGGGAGCCAGGCGAAGCCGATCTCCGGGGAGAAATCGTTCTTCTGGGCGCCCCAGCTATTCCCCTTGACGACGGTGAGACCGGTAAGAAAAGCAGTGCCCGCGCCGGGAACCGCACGAAACATGTTGTTCTCTTTGGAGTACAGCGGCCCAAAGTAGGACCACCGGAGGCCGAGGTTGACGGTCAGATTGGGGCGGAGCTTGTAGTCATCCTGGACGAAGATGCCGAACAGGTTCTCGCGCTGATCCTGGCGGCCCGGTGTCGGCGTGCCCAGGGCTGGATTCACGTTGGCCGACTCTGAGTTCGGGGCGTCGTTGAGAAAATCCCAGATGTTGTAGAAGCTGTAACTCGGCAGGGCGCAGCCGTAGCATGCCTGGAGGTAATAGAGTCGCGTGAGTTCACCGCCAAACTTGATGGTATGACGGTTGAGGATCTTGGTGGCCACGTCCTTGTAGGTGTATGTCCACTGGTTCAGGTCGCTTCCGATCTGAGGCCCGTATTGCACCAGGGAAACCGGCATTCCACTAACGGAGTCGGCAGGCAGGCCGTAGGGCATTTGCGGGTTGCTCTTAATTTCGTTCCATCGCCAGCCAGCGGCGTTGGCGCGGACTTCGTTGAGGAAGGTTGGCGAGAAGGTGTGGTCCCAGATAACCGACAATGCGTTGCTAGTCTGGGTGTGATGGGAGAGATCGTAGGCGCGGGTACCCAGGTTGGTGTACGACTGCGGAATCCAGTAGATGGATCCGGAGAGCCGGTCATTCTGGGTCAAGTTGGCATCCACGCGGCCGATGTATTGGTTGAATGAAACGCCGGTCCGGTGGTTGACGATGTTGTACTGGGCAATGTCGGCTGGGCCATTGGCATTGAGACCGCCGCCGACGCCGGGGTTGGAACTGCTGACCCAGCCGGTATCCTGCGTGCCGAGTCCCGTTTTCAGCGGCGAGCCGATATTCAAGCCCTTACCCGGAATTTGAATGCAATTGGATGAGTTAAACCCGGCGTCGGCGCAACTGATGTCGTGGACGCTGGGATTGCTGGGGATCGACCCGGGCCAGCTAAGGTACTTGGAGGCAATGCTGCCCGAGGACGCGAGGGCTTGAAAATCCGGGGTCTCCATCCACGCCGTACCCTGGGTGGCCAACACCGCCGGGCTGCGGCTGCTCTCCCAGGAAAAGAAGCCGAAGAGCTTGTTCTTCCAGATCGGCGCCCCCAAGCTTCCGCCGAGCTGGGTGAAGAAGTTGTCGTCTCTCAGTTTCTTGCCGCCAGTGCCGTTCCAGGACTGGTAAGCGTCGAGACCTGGACGATGAAAGGTTGAGAAGAAGCTGCCGTGGGGCTGGTTGCCGCCGCTCTTGGTGATTACCTGAACCTGCGCGCCGGCGAAGCGTCCATTTTCGGCGTCGTAGGAGTTCGAGATGACCTTGACCTCAGAGACGGACTCTTCTGAGGGGGTGACGACGCTTGTGCCGCCCCAGACCGCGCTTACGGTGCTGATGCCGTCCAGCGAGATGCTGTTGTGCTGGTATCCCAGACCGCCTGCAACAATCTGCGGCCCGTTCTCCGTGGCGAAGATTCCCGAATTCACTCCAGGGGCGACGCCTGGGTTACCGGGACCTGCCGAACCAGGCAGGTTGTTGCCGTTACCCCCCGCCCCTTGCGAGTTGTCGCCAGTGATGCCGGGCGCCAATTGAAGCAGCATGAAAACATTGCGGCCGGACGACGGCAAGCTGGTGATTTCCCTGCTGGTGATGGTGCCCGAAGTGGAGGCAGTTTGGGTGTCGAGCGCCGGCGTCTCGTTGGCATTCACCGTCACCGTCTGGGCTGAGGTGCCAACCTCCAACTGGATGTTCAGGGAGTTGGCCTGTTCGGGGATCAGCCGAAGGTCGTTGAGAACTTTTCTGGTGAAGCCGTCTTTTTCGACCGTGAGTGTGAAGTGGCTGCCGGCAGGGAGAGCGTTGAAGTTGTAAATGCCGACCGGGTCGCTGGTTTGGACGAACTTCGCGTTGGTAGCCATGTCAGTGAGGGTGAGAGTTGCCCCGGGCACAACCGCTCCCTGCGGGTCAGTCACGGTACCTTGGATCGAGGTCCGGTACTGGGCGCGGGCCGTTGGCAGACCCAGGCTGAGGACTGCGGCGCAGAGGAGCATGAAGCGCAGCCAGAGTGCGATGCTTTTGCGCCGAGGACAGCTCATGTCTGCGTGTGGGGACGTGGGGGCAGCCGGTTGCCGCCTAATTTGCGAAGGTATCGTGAAAGCGGTGGTTTGCATTGTCTTCCTCCAAAGCAAGGTGGGGGGTGGCTGGTTGGCACGGCAGCGGGAAGGGGAGACCTTCCGGGGAAGGATTCTCTACTGCGGTCAGCGACCGTCGGTTCCTCGCGTGCTCGCGCCCCAGGGCCTTTCGTGTATCCCAGCCGAAGAGCCGCCCTTCAGGAGCGGGGCAGCACCGGAGAGCGGAATTTCTAAAAATTTCCGAAATAGTTCCAGCAGCGGTCAGGGATTGCACAATCGATTGTGCATGGGTATAGCACCGTAAATGTCGCATTGTCAACAAGAAGTTTGACGAAGGTGCCGGTTTTGCAAGTGGGGGATGCGGAGAGGCGGAAGATCAGGACCGATGGGGGCGGTCTGGACGGCGGTGAGGGGCCGATCAGGGAAGGTTTTCGGCGGCCTTTGTGGGGGCGGTGACGAGAGAGGGAGCGGGTTGCGTCATGCGTAGCCATGGGAGCATGAGTGTCATGAAGAGCAAAACCACCGGGCCGACGAGAAGGCTGGTGCGCAGGCTTCCGGAACGAGAGGAGATGAAGCCGACGAGCCAGGGGAAGAGCGAGCCTCCAAAACCGCTGAAGGCGAGAATGTAGCGGGAGTCGGAGGTATGGCGCGCGCGATCGAAAAAGGCAGAGAGAGCCACGGGAAAGATGGGAGCGAGGGATGCTCCGAGCAGGAGAATGGCCGCGGCCGTGAGCAGGAATGATTGCGTGGCAAGCAGGAGGATGGAGCCGGCGAGGGCTGCGGGCAGGGCTACGCGAAGCAAGCTGCCGGGCCGGATGCGCAGCAGAAGCAGGGGCGAAAAGCCGCGGGAGACGAGAAAGCCTGACCAGAAGATGGCAGCTGCGGCTGCGGCTTGTGCGATACCGATGCCGCTGGCGCGCAGCATATATGTCGATAGCCAGGCGCCGAAGGTGCTTTCCATGCCGACTTCAAGGAAAAAGAAGGCGGCGAAGAGGGTGACGAGGCGCAGGTTGCGGAGTCCGGTGGTCTCCGGCGTGATGCGCGCGGCTTCGGGGGTATCGCGCACGAGGAGGCCGGCGGCCAGGGCGAGGATGGCGGCGGCACCGGCGAGAACGAGGTAGACAGCCTGCCAGGTGGCGACGGCGAGAAGGCGGCCGGCGAGGAGGGGGGCAAGCAGCGCGCCGAGGCTCCAACTGAAATTGAGCACGGTGAGCGTCGCAGCACGGTGCTGGGTGTAGTTGCGGCCGGCAAAGAGGCTGACCGCAGACATTGGAACGCCGACTGAGACGCCAAAGAGGAATACGTAGGGAAAGAGGACGGGGCGGGAAATCCAGGGAAAGAGTGCTGAGGCGAGCATCATGGCCAGGAAGCCGCGGGTGAGCAGACGGGCGTAATCTCCGCGGCAGAGCAGGGCACCAGAGGCCATGCCGGCGAAGGCGCAGAAGACCAGGAATCCGGAGTGAGTGTCAGAGAGATGAAACGCGCGCGCGAGGGCGGGCAGCAGAGGGCCGGTGATGGACTCGGCGACGCCGGTGAGCGCCATAGCGGGATGAAGCACCCACAACATACTGCGGCGCGAAATCGGCGGGGAACTCATGGAGCGGCTGCGGTAAGAAAGATTATCTCCTATTCTTTGGCGTTTGCGGAGGATGCAGGGCTGCGAGCCTGGGGAGATTGCGGCGAGGGGTGGATGGCGCTCAGGTTGGCCTGGGACAGGCGCCGTCGGTAGTCAATCGGACTTAACGCGGTAATTGGCGGTGACGACGGGACTGTCTTTTTTCCCCGGCGACTCGGCAAAGGCCTTGATGGTCAGGGGCATGTTCTTGACGATTATGGGAGCGTGGTAAGCGGGGGAGTTTTCCATTGGCTGTGACGTGTCGATGGAGTAGTGGATGGTGGCGCCTGGGGTGGCGCAGTGGAGGGTGATGGCGATATCGCCGGAGACGACGTCGGGCTGTGGAGAGAAGGTTGGCTCGGCAGTGGCATCGGGTTGTGATGGGGATGGGGTTTGCGCCTGCCGGCTGGGGCTTGGCGCCGGCGGGATGTGCAGCATCAGCGACTTGAGATAGGCGCGCTGAAAGTCGTGCGCCGGCCAGCCGAAATACTCCGCGTTCCATGACGCAAGGAGCGAGCGCTCTTTCTGGAAATTGTTGGCGATGCTGCTGTTGTGGGGGGATACGACGGCAATCATGAAGTCGATGCGCGGCCAGTTTCGGGAATCTGAGATTTTGAGCAGGTAGAGTCCGGGGCCGGGGACGGTGAATGCAATTGAGGGGCCGGATTTCTCGAGCGGAATGCCAGAGTGCTGGGGATGCCGCGCGTCAACAGCTTGCAGGTCGCCGAAATAGCTGCCGTTCGAAAGTCTCGCGGCCAGGCCGCCTAATTCAATGCGGTTGTTCGGGCCGAGCACAGTGACAGCTTCATCCCTGGCGCCGAGGGGCTGGGTGGCCGGTTTGGCGGCGGTTTGGCCGCGCTGGCGCACGAGCACAGCCCGGATTCGTGCCAGCATCTCGGTTTCGAACGGGGAGGGAGCCTGGTAAAGAGAGGGTACGCGGAATCCGCGTGCGCAGTCTTTGGCGGTGAAGCACTCGTAGAGAACCTGCTGACCATCCGGAAGCAGGACGGCGATGGAGTGGGCGGAGTCCTTTGCGTCGGGTTGGAGCAGGGATCGTGGCTGGATAGCATCGCCGGTGAGAAGGGGCTCGCGTACGCCTTCCACATGCCAGATTCCCCTCACGCGCCATGCAATTCCTGGGGCGCCGGGGGCCGCGGCGGAATTGGAGGGAGATGCCGCGCCGGGGGCCACGAACGAAAGGGCTGGGAGAAGCACTCCGCCGAGAGTGAGGGCGCGCGCAGCGCCGAGGGGGAAAGCGCAGAACTTCAGACGAGAGTTAATGCTGGAATCCCGCATTCTTCGATTTTGTCACATCGATAGCTGGTGGGCTGGTGAGGGGAGTGCTGGAGCAACCGAAGGAGTGCCACTGGACATCCAAGGTTATGCCTGAGCTTGAGTGCGAGTCATCCGAACATCGTACGCGGGCCACACAAACGCGGAAGCTTCCACATTTCGAATACCACAGGTTCGATTAACCGCAATTTAGAGCAAGATCCTACTTACCATGATTAAAAAGTGCCGGCTGCAAGACGCTTTCCTGACAAGGGGACCGGCCTAATTGTTCGTCGAAGCTGATTGCGCGCCTGGTTGCAGCATATAAGTTGCGTCGCGGGCAGCTTGCCTGTCGAACTAGCACTCCTCTTTGTATCAGGGAAGGTGTACATGGGGCAGCGTGTGAATTTCTTTGAGGCAGTAGAGCATTCGAGCAAGTTAGTTAGTAGGTTGAAAGGTGTAGCAGCAGTTACCGTGTTGTTTATGACAGGCGGCCTGCTTGCACAGTCACCCACCCCGGTTCCCATACTTACCTGGCGTTATGACCTAACTCACGCGGGCGATAACATGCAGGAAACCGCGTTGACGCCGGCAAATGTTGCTTCCGGAGCTTTCGGCAAGCTCTTTTCGCTTCCTGTCGACGATCGCGTGTTTGCACAGCCGCTATATGTGCCCAATCTCATCATGAGCGATGGCCGGGCGCACAATGTGCTGTTTGTGGCAACGGAGGATGACTCTATCTACGCGTTCGACGCTGACACCAAAGGAAACCCAATCTGGAAAATCAGCCTGCTGACCGGAGCCTATGGTGCGGCTTCAGGGGCAACTCCGGTGCCCCAGGCAGACGTTGCACCTTCGGAGGATATCGGGCCCAACATCGGTATAACCGGCACACCAGCCATCAACCTTGCGACGAACACGATGTACGTGGTGTCGAACACCAAGGAAAACGGCCAGTACTTTTCGCGTCTGCACGCTATCAATATCATCACCGGCGCGGAACAGCCAAATGGTCATGTAAATATAACTGCGACCGTGACGGGTACGGGAGATGGCAGTTCGGGCGGACAGGTTTCATTCCTTCCGCTATGGACGAATCAGCGGGCCGCGCTCGACTACTACAACGGTTACGTCTATATCGCTTACTCCTCGCACGGGGACATTAGCCCTTACCACGGGTGGCTATTTGCATATAATGCCAGCACTCTGCAGCAAACGGCGGCACTTTGTCTTACTCCATACGATAGGGGCGCGAGCGTGTGGGGCTCGGGCGCAGGCATGCCCATTGATACGAATGTGCCGGGCGGCCGCATGTTCGTCGTTACCGGCAATGGTGGACGTAACACTCCCTTCAAATCCAACAGCGATTACGGTGAGAGCGTCCTCGCATTCAATCTGGGGAACGGCCAGCTCACGCCGAGCGATGAATGGAGTGCGTTCAATTACGACAAGCTGAACACGAACGACTGGGACCAGGGTTCCGGCGGCCTGCTGATGTTACCTGACCAGCCGGGAAGTTATCCGCACTTGATCATCACGGCCGGCAAGGAAGGGCGGATCACCTTGCTGAACCGCGATAACCTTGGCGGCATAGCTTCGGGGACGTCATCGAACACCAACGCAGTGCAGGATTTCACGGTAGGCGCGATTCCGGCAGGGGAAGGCTTCTGGGGTACAGCCGCCTACTGGAATGGAAATGTATATGTTTGGGCCGGCGGCGATGACGGTGGCACACCGAACGTGGGCATGCAGTTCAAATTGAATAATGGCGTCTTAAGTACAACTCCCAGCAGTAAGACGACCTTCACTTCAGCATTTCCCGATCCTACTTTCTCGGTTTCTTCGAACGGAACGCAGAATGGAATTGTCTGGGCTGTGAAGGCTGACCAGTTTGATTCTGGCGGACCTGCCGTGCTGTACGCGTTTGACGCGGACGATATCTCCCAGATTCTCTATGAGAGCGATAAGAAATCGAGCGATACGGCCGGACCGGCAAACAAGTTTTCCGTTCCTGTAGTAACAAACGGCAAGGTGTATTTTGCAGCCAAAGGGGAAGTGGATGTCTATGGGCTGCTCAACGCGCAACAGAGCGCTGCAGCTCCAGTAATTACGCCCGATGGCGGAACATTTGCAAGCGCGCAAACAGTTACGATATCTTCTGCCACCGCGTCGGCGTCTATCTATTACACGATAGACGGATCGACTCCGAGCACCTCTTCAACTCCGTATACCGGTCCTATCACAGTGAGCGCCAATAGCACGATTAATGCCATCGCCACCGCTTCAGGCTATGCACAGAGCAGCGTAAGTACGGCTACATTTACGTTCAGCAATCAGACTCCGCCAGTGAGCTTTTCACCGGCCGCGGGAACCTACGGGAGCGCACAGAGCGTGACTCTGAGCGATTCAGATGCCAATGCGACGATCTATTACACCACCGACGGCAGTGCGCCATCCGCTTCTTCGACCAAGTATGCAGGCGCGATCTCAGTACAAAGTTCAGAGACGATCAATGCGATTGCGGTGGATCCGACGCTGGGAAACAGCGTTGTAAGCACCGCGAGTTACGTCATACAGGCGGGAAGCACCAGCATTGATTTTTCCAAAGGCTTTGCATCAATTGCCGGGCTGACTTTGAACGGAAGCGCTTCGATTAACGGTAATAATCTGGAATTGACAAACGGGCCGTCGCAGGCGGGAAGCGTCTTCTGGAATGCGCCCATCAATGTCCAGGCATTTACTACCACTTTCGACTTTCAGCTAACCCAGGCGCAAGCCAATGGCTTCACCTTCACGATTCAAAATACGACGCCAACAGCGCTGGGAGGAGATTCGGCCGGGCTGGGTTACCAGGACATTCCGCAGAGCGTCGCCGTCAAGTTTAATTTCTACAACTACAACAACGAAGGAAGCGACTCGACGGGGTTTTACACCGATGGGCAGGCGCCAGTAACTCCGACGATTGATATAAGCCCGAGTGGCATTCAATTAAATAGCGGCGACGTCATCCAGGCGCAGGTCACCTATGACGGCACTACGCTGACCTTGAATTTGCAGGACCTAACAACTAACGACACCTTCACGACGTCGACAAAGATTAACATTCCGCAGACGGTTGGGGGAACCTCAGCGTACGTTGGCTTCACGGGTGGTACAGGTGGGCTTTCCGCGATACAAGATATTCTCAACTGGACCTACACCGGGCAAGGATCGGGAACGAATCCCCAGGCGAGCTTCACGCTTTCGAGCAGCGCGGTGCCGACAGTTAGTGTAGGATCGTCGGGAACTGCGCAGATTACAGTTACTCCCAGCGGCGGGTTTACGGGCGATATCATCCTCAGTTGCGCAGTTACAAACTCGCCTGCAGGAAAAGTCAATCCGCCGACCTGCACGGTAAGTCAGCCCCAACCGATCACAGGGTCGCAGCCGACTACCGCGACGTTGACGGTCAACACTACGACCGGAACCACGACGACGGCGGCCAGCACGAGGCGAAGGATAGGCTATGGCGGCGGCGGGATGCTGGCGGCTGTGCTGCTGCTCTGCGTACCGCGACGACGGAAATGGCAGACTTTCTTTGCGCTGTTTGTGCTGGTTATCGTCGGCGCCGCAGCCAGCGGGTGCGGCAGCGCTTATAAGCTGACGGATCCGTCTTCAAAGACATCCACCGTGGGGACGACTCCCGGAACCTATACCATTACCGTAACGGGAACGGACATGACGATGACGAACTCAACGACGGTGTCGGTCACCGTGCAATGAGGAGCGGCAGCGGTTGGAAGGAAGCCGGCTCGGGCCGGAGGTGGGCGAGCACCTCAATGGGAAAGGGTTGCGAAGGAGCGACGAAGAAAATGTTACTCAGGTGAGGATGAGTTGCCGGTCAATGTTACGGCGTGCTTATCGGCGCCACCGGAAGTTTCGAACGGTTTGTGTGCGTTACGCAGATCGTCGCCCGTAAGCACGATACCAGCGGAGCCAGCGCCTTCGACGGCGACGAAGGTGCTGACTCCGTTTGGAGCGGCAGAGTCCTCAATGCGAATATCGCGGCAATTGGCAAGCTGAACGACCGGCGTCTTTCCGGAGATCGGAGTTGAGGAAAACTCCGAGATAGCGGCACCAATTACATCGTCGAAGATGATGGTTGGCCGCTGCTCACGTGGATCAGCATTCAAGGAGACACGGGAGAGGCGCAAATTGCGAACGTGCCTGGCGAACAAGCCGGATGCCGGAAGCATTCCGAACATCCACGCTTCAGGGTACTGAGTTGGCTTTTCTGGGACGGGCTGACCGACCCAATCGGGACGGGACGGAAGAACGGCGCTGACGTGAATGTCAGAGAGTGAAATATCGTGCGCGTAAGTGCCCGGCAGGCCGGTGATGGAACTAGCCATCAAGGCATCGGAAGCCTGGATGTCCTGAAGGTGCAAGTTACGCAGGCCATGATTTTCACGCAGGTGCTGGCGGACTCCCATATGGATGAATATTGGTGCGCGGGTTCGCTGCATCTGGATTCCAGTTATAGTTACGCCGTCAATCCAGCCGCCATCTACTACTTCCAGGGCAATACCGGAAATTACACGATCCTTGAAGGGGACATCTGCATTCTGGACGGTGGAGTTGAAGAAAGTGATGTCTTCAAATCCGCCTTCCGATTCGGTGCCAATTTTGAAGCCGTTGCAGCAAGTGGTGAGGGTGCAGTTTGTAACCCGAATGTCTTTGGTGAGGCGCGGTTCGCCGCCATAGGGGTTCAAACTCTTGAGGCAGATAGCGTCATCTCCGGTTTCGACAGTGCAATTGGAGACGACGGCGTGCTGGCAGCCGGTGAGGTCGATGCCATCGGTGTTAGGGCCGTTGACCGGGTTTTTGACTGAGATGCGTTGAATGAGAATGTTGTCGCAGTTGAAGGCGTTCAGAGCGCGGCCGGGGGAATTCTGGATTTGGACGTCCTCGATGCGCAGACCACGGCAGTTTACGAAGTAGAGCATTGGGCTGGGGCGGCCCGAGCTTTTCGGCTTCAAATCGTGAGAGGCAACTGCACGCCACTGCTCGTCGGCCGGTAACGGCGGCTTATCGGATGATTCCCAGAAGGAGGGGCCCTGGCCGTCGATCCGGCCGCCGCCGGCGATAGCTACTTCTTCGGTGTCGATCGCGAAGATAAGGTGCCGTTCGTGCGCGTGGGCGCCATCGGATCCTTCGTAGTCTTCCAGCGAGGTGCTGCCGAGGAGCGTGCATCCTTCATCGAGGTGAAGAGTGACATGGCTTTTGAGATCGATACGGCCTGAGAGGAAGGTTCCTGATGGAAGCAGTACCGTACCACCGCCGGCTTTGAAGGTATCGTCGATGGCGCGCTGGATGGAGGTCGTAGAGAACTTTTTGCCGCCGGGGTCTGCGCCGTACTGCAAAATGTTTTTAGAAGCATCTGGCGGTGCGCTAAGTGCGTTGCGCGAGGCAGCCATGGTTAGAGCGAAGGCGCCGGAAAGGAAATCTCTTCTCAACATCGAGGGCTCCTGAAGCTTTGATGTTGAAGAGGTTGAATGAGGATGGCGGGCAGGGCTGGTGGGTAGTGAAAAGCCCCCGGCGCAAAGATAGCGGGCTCCGGGGGCTTGTGGGCTGTATTAGCGGCGAGTATGAGATCGCCCAGCTTTGCCGCAGGCTGTTACCACATTGAGATTTTCAGGCTGTCGATGTACGCAGTGACAGTGCCGCTGGAGCCGTATCCATCGATCTGGAACTGGGTGTTGATTGCCGGTCCCCAGCCGAGGCTCGCCCCTCCGTAGACAGTCACGTTCAGCGGGGTCTCGACGCCATCGAGCCAGACAGAGTGGTAAGTTATGTATCCGGAGCTATTTCTGGAGAGACTGAACTGAACGTGGTGCCACTTATACTGCGACCATTTCTGTGGGTTGCAGCTTGTACCGCTTTTCTTCATCCAGGCGAGTCGCGGGCTGCTGGCTGAACCGTTATTGGCGTTGTACGCCCATTGTCCAGTCCATCCGTCACACTGAATGCCGGTCAGGACCGTCTGCCCGTTGGCCATGGTCTGATTGATGTCGAATTCCAAGTTAGCGAGTTTGGAGGATGAACTGGTTAGATATACGTAGGCGTCATACACGAAGTTCTCGGCGGTGTTGTTATCGGAAAAGACCGTGGAATAGCGTTCGGCGCCACTGTTGGTGAAGGAAGTCACCGTGGTTCGAGTAGTCCCATAAAGTGACGGAGAGGTGGCAAGAGCGGTGTACCCGCTGGCACTCCCGGATGCCGCGGTATCGTGCGCTGCCTTCCAGTTGCTCAGAACCTGGATGCTGCTGACGCTGGTTGCGGAGGAGGGAACGGAAAGGGAGCTAGAACTGGTGCTGCTGGTGGTTGTGCTCGAAGAGCTGGACGAAGTGACATCGATGGTCTTGTCCACGACGCAGGAGACGCCGCCAGTTCCCCAGGCCTTGATGTGCAGCGTGTGCGTCCCCGAGGAAGCCGAAATGTGGGTGTCGATCGACTGCGCGTTGAATGTCGTCGTGTCGGAACTACTATCGAAGGAGTAGCCCATAGAGACCACTGACGACGAACCACAGGTTGTGGCGTAGGCCACTAAGTGGAAAGGGTCAGAAACGGATTGACCGTTATAAGGAGTGGTCACGGTTATTCCGGCGAAAGCTGGAACAGTGAAAACGAGAGCAAAGAGAGAGGCGATGAAAAAGCTAGAGGATCGATTCATTGGATTCCTTATTCGGTTTAAATACAAGTTGCCACGCCGAACCCGGGGCCTTAATTACTCAGGGAGCCGAATTCCTGATGAGCTGGGTGGGCTGATCTGAGAGAAGACACGCAGAACGCGCCAACTGTGCTTCTCAGCAACCTCTCTTGCAGTGTCGGGGTATTTAGCGGATCACGTCAGTGATTTATGACACTGCTCTATCTTTGTCGAGAATTTGAACTGCGGGGCCCTTACATTTATGTTCCGCTTTTGTATTCTCGATCGTCTCTGGTCTTGTCCAGGCAACCTTTTTAAGTGCTTCGAAGAAAATTCTGCCACGCGGCTGTGGAGCGAGTCAACGAGTTTTTGCGGATATCGCAATAAAAAATTGTCACTGAGGCATCCTAGCGCAACGGATTTGCATAGCAGTTCTGGTTCCAAACCGGATCAACGATGTAGATCGTTAGAGTTGCGTATATCTGCCGTCACGTTCGTCTATTGAACCGTAAATCATGGTCCCAGCGAAAGATAATTCGGAGCGACTTGCGCGTATTCAGCGAGTGCGGAGTTATTGCATCTGAGAGACGCGCTAAGAGAATCAGTGACGCAGTCACGGGCGGGTTCGGATATTGCGTGGCAGCAAGGAACGAGGAGAGGCTGCCGCCGGCGACCGTGGGTTTGGGGTCGCAAGTGTGCTAGAATGAACGACGTTGCGCGTGCGGGAACGGCCCGTGGCACAATCTCAGAACGGTTGCAATGATCCTATTCCTCATGCGCCATGCCGATGCCGGCGTGGCACGCGGCAATCCGCTCCTTGATGCCAAACGCGGCCTGGTTAAGGAAGGCAAGGAACAGTGCATGTTGATGGCGCGGGTGCTGACCGCATTGAAAGCACCCATCGAGACCATCGTTTCGAGCCCATTGAAGCGCGCGCTGCAAACCGCACAATTTGTGGGCACGGAGCTGGGATTCGACGGCAAGGTGGAGATTTCAAACGCGCTGGCACCCGAGGGCACCTTTGCTCAATTCCAGATGCTGCTGGCAAAATACGGCGGCCGGGACGGCGTTCTGGCGGTGGGACATAATCCCAATCTGTTCCAGTTTCTGGGACAACTGATTACGGGCAACGAAGAGGGCGCGAGCATCCGGATGCGCAAGGCATCGGTCGCCCGGATCGATATGGACAAGCACCCGGCACGGCTGCAGTGGCTGATCGATCCGCGGGCGGCGCGGTGGATCTATGCCAGCGTGACGAAGAGCTCGCGGCCGAAGACCTCGCGGAAGTAGTCGGCCTCTTTGCGGAGGGACCATAACTCCAGTTCGGCGCCGGTGCGGCCGGGGCGCAATTCCAAATAAACGCGCTTGGGGTAAATCTTCGTGGCAACGCGGAGGACGTCGGAGGCGCGATCCTGGTTGAGGCCGACGGCGAGACGCAAAAGTACCACGGCGCAATGCACGTTCTTGTGCTCTTCGGCGGGAATGTTTCGCAAGGCGCGGTCGCCGGGCTGGGGGCGGCTTTTGCCCAGGTAACGCGCGATGGCCGAGACGATGGTGCGCTCGAGGCGCGTGTAGCCGTAGAGCTCGGAGCTGGAAACGATGTACTGCGTGTGGCGGTGATGACCCTGGTGGTTGATGAATTTGCCGGTATCGCGGAGGAGGGCGGCGGCAGCGAGCCAGCTTTCATATTCCGACGGCAAATGGTGCAGGGGGTTCAGCTCGCGAAAGAGCTGGACGGCATGGCCGCGAACGGGCTCGGCCTGGCGCGAATCGACCCCGTAGCGGCGGGCAGTGGCGAGGACGCTTTCCCATCGCTCGTGCTCGAATTCGCGATGCACGGAGGCGCGCGCATCCTGCGCGGCGAGCATTTGCGCCAGGATGCCGTCGCGCAGGCCCAGCGGCGAGTAGCGGAAGCCGGGGAGGCCGAAACTTTCGAGCAACTCGGCGTAAACTTCGGCGCCGGCAACGATGATTTCCGCGCGGCGAGGGCCGATGCCTTGCACCATTTCGCGCTCAGGCAAAGACATTTTGGCCAGGCGCGTGGCGAGTTTGCGCACGGTGCGGGCTTCTGCCAGGCCAGCCGTGGCATGGGAACGCGCAGGAGCGGATTTTCTGGACGGCGAGGCCGATTTGCCGAGCGTGTTCTTGCCGCTTTTGGCTGCGAGGCAGGCTTCGGCAAGCGCTGCGGCGGTTCCGGAGGTGGCAATCACCAGCGTGACGCGCTCCGGGTTGATTCTGCGATGGGCGCGGCGCAGCTCGCGCGCGATGAAGCGGCGCATGCGAGCAAGGCCATCGACGGGTGCCGGGTCGGTCTGGAGAAAATCCTCGGTGAGGCGCACCGCGCCGAGGGGCAGGCTGACAGTTTCGCGGATGCGCTTGTGCTCGGAGAGGGTGATCTCGCAGCTGCCTCCGCCGAGGTCTACGAGCAGGACGCGGCCGCCGGCACCGGGCTCGCCCGTGGTGACGCCGAGATGAATGAGGCGGCCTTCTTCGAGGCCAGAGATGACATCGAGGTTCCAACCGGTCTCAGCTTGCACCCAGGCCTGAAAGGCCGCGGCGTTGCGCGCGTCGCGCATGGCGGAAGTAGCGACTACGCGAATGCGGTCCGCGCCGTGCGCCTGGACGGCGCGCTGAAAGCGTTTGAGCGCGCGCAGCGTGGAGGCCATGGCTTCCGGCGAGATCAGGCCGGCGTCGAAAACGCTCGCGCCCAGGCGGGTGACTTCGCGGTCTTCGGCAAGCGTCTTCAGCCGATGCGCGACGACCTTGGCGATTTTGAGCCGGCAGGAATTGGAACCAACATCGATAGCGGCAAACGTGGGCATGGTTTTTCGGGCGGCTCCGCGAGAAGAAAATTGCTTCAGGCTCAAGATACACGAGCGCGCCCGGCGAGACGAAGCGGCGAGATTTTGCGTGCATGTGCCGCGAGTTCGACAGGATCGAAGTGGGGCTTAACTGCCCGCGGCTGAAGCCGCTTTTCTTGTCTGGGAGTCGGCTCAGGGACCTGAAGGCCCCTGCTCCCTCCGAATCTTCGTTTTTGAAAGTTGCTCAGACGAATGCGGGCTCTGGCGTCTCGAACTCTTCGTTGAGCCAGCGGCTGAAGGCGGCGAATTCTTCGTCGCGGCCGAGGAAGCTGCGCACGATTTCGCGGCCTGGCTTGGAGCCGCCCTGCTCGAGCACGGTTTTGCGATAGCGCGCGCCGGCTTCGCAGCCGAGGAGGTCGGCGGGATCGAACTGGCCGAAGAAGTCGAGCGCGATGACTTTGTCGAAAGCGTAGGTGTAGTAATTGGACGAGTAACCGGTCAGGTGGCCGAAGCTTGCGTACATGTGGTTGCCTTCGAGCCAAGTCCACGGCTGGAAGGACTCGTAGAGGCGCCGGGTGATGCTGTCGAGATCGATGCCGGCGGGATCCTGATCGTGCAGGTCGAGCGAGAGCGTGGTGTAGTAAAGCTGGGAACGCATCCAGTCGGCGCGGCCGAAAGCGCTGGCACGTTTGAGATCGCGGATAATTTTCGAGGGCAGGACTTCGCCGGTCTGGTAGTGGCGGGCGAAAGCCTGAAGCAGATTTTCATCGCGGAAGAATTCTTCGAGGGTTTGCGAGGGGACCTCGATGAAATCGCCTTCGGTGGCAAAACCGGAGACGCTTGCCCACTCTGTATTTCCACCGAGGATGGCGTGCATGAGGTGGCCGAACTCATGGAAAAACGTGACCACGTCGGAGTACTGCATAAGGCCGGGCTCGCCGGGCTCGCCGCCGGCGAAATTGCAGATGAGAGCCGCCTCAGGCAGGTAGCGGTCGCGCACGCCGGTGATGACAGGCGCCGCGGAGAACCACTTGTCTTTGCCTTCGCGTGGATGCATGTCGAGATAGAAGCGGCCCGCGTGGCGGCCTTCATCGAAGACATCGAAGACGGAGACCGCCGGATGCCATGCTGGTGCGTCAGAGCGGCGGAACTCAATTTTAAAGAGGCGTGATGCGGTCGAGAGGACGCCGGCTTCGACCTGTGCGTAAGGGAAATAAGGACGGACCGACTGCGAATCGAAATCGAAGGCGGCGCGGCGGAACTGCTCGTACCAGTAGCCGCGGCTGGTGATGTCGATCTCGGTGAGCTCGGGCTGGCGCTGCCGGGCGAATGCGAGAATCTGCTCGTGCTCGCGGCGGGCGCCTTCGCGGCTGGCTTCGTCGAGCCGGGCGAGAAATTTGCGCACGTTGACGGCCGACTTCATCATCTGGTCGGCGGTGGCGAGATCGGCCCAACTGCGGAAGCCGAGAACCGAAGCGATCTCCTGCCGAGTGGAGAGCATGTCGAGCAGAATTTGCTTGTTGGCGGGATACGCGCGCGTGTTGTAGGCGAGGAACATGCGCTCGCGCAACGCGGGGCTGGCGGCGAAGGTCATCACCGGCTGCATATCGGGCTGGTCCGTAGAGATGGTTACGTGCTCTTCGCCGGTGGCCTCTTCTTTTTTTGCCGGATGGCGTGCAAGGTAATCTTCAGGGAGACCGGCCAGTTCGGCAGGCGTGGCGTGGATGGTTTTGCCGCCTTCCTGAATATTGCGGCTGAACTCGAGCGAGAGCCGGGTCGCCTTTTCGTGCAGCGCCTGGAGGCGTTCACGGGTGGCCTGATCTTTGTCGACGCCGGCGAGGCGATAGCTGAGCAGGGTGCGCTCGACAAAATGTCGCGAGGCGGGGCCGGCGCCTTCGAGATCGACGGCGACGAGGGCGTCATAAACAGGACGATTCAGGCTGAGGGCGGCGCCGGCCATTGCGACACGCTGGGCTTCGAGCTGTGCCTGGTCGCGCACGGATTTATCGGCGGCAACGGAGTTGAGAATGCCGGCCTGCGCGCCGGCGAGGCTGAGCTGCTCGATGGCTGCGTCGTAGAGGCGGAGGGTGTTATCGATGGTGCGTGGGCCTTCTACGGCCAGGAGTGCGGCGAGAGCGGCTTCATACGCGGCGAGGCGGGCGCCGACCCAGGCGGCGAGTGCTTCAGCGGATTGTGCTGCGCCGGACTCCCAGGCATGGATGTCGTGGGCAATGGCGGCGGGAGCGGTATCGGTGGGCATCGCGGGGAATATCCTCCAATCTTCTAGGTTGCCATAACGGGCCGAGGTTTGTGATTGCGAATGGGGCGTTGCCAGTGAGGAGTGCGGGGACGCACACTGAAAGGCAAGATGCTTACGCCAGTGGAGACGGGAGTTTGCGCCGGGTTGGGCACTGCAGCGGCGGCGGGATTGGCCGCGGGCGGGTGGGCGTATGCATCGCTGTGGCCGGGCTCGCGCATCTTCGGACGAGCACTGACGGCACCGAAGCGACCAGGCGAATTGGCGCTGACGTTTGATGACGGGCCGAATCCGGCGTGGACGCCGAAGCTGCTGGATTTACTTGCTGAGCACAATGTGCGTGCGACGTTCTTCATGTTGGGTCGTCATGTGCAGGCCGAGCCGGAGCTGGCGAGAAGGATTGCCGCGGAAGGTCATGTGGTTGGCAATCATTCGTGGAGCCACCCTAATCTATCGCGGAACGCGGCGGCGCGCGTCCGCGAGGAACTGGCGTGTACGCAGGAGATGCTGGAGCAGATCATGGGCGCGCCGGTGCGCTTCTTTCGTCCGCCGTATGGGGCGCGGCGGCCGGTGGTCTTTCGAATTGCGCGCGAGATGGGATTGGAGCCGGTGTTGTGGAACGCGATGACGACGGATTGGAGGGAGCGCTCGGGGGTGCGGATTGCGAAACGGCTTTCGGGGAAGATCGAGCGGGCGGAGCGGTGCGGTTTTGCAGGGAACATCGTGCTGCATGATGGAAACCATCGCGAGCGGAGCGGGGACCGCGGACCGTCGGTAGAGGCGGCGGGATTGCTGATGAAGCACTACGGCGGGACGCACCGGTTTGTGACGGTGGAGGAGTGGGTCAGGAGCGATACCTAGCCAGTCAGATAGCCAACAAGTCAGCGGCGCAGCAGAAGCAGACCCACCTGAAAATGATCGCGCTGTCGGCTGTTAGCATTTGTGTCATGCGTCCGGTGGCTCTTCGCGCGGTCCCTTTTTCGGCCTTGGCCGCGATCTTTCTGATTTATCTCGGGCCGTTTATAGCGGCGCGCGCGGAAAATGCGCATGCGATTTCAGCGGCGGAGCGGGCGCACATTCAAGAAGTGCTGCGGGCACTGCCTCGCGGAAAGAATATTGATCAGGTGACGGTGTCGCCTGATGGCAAACAGATTGCGTGGGTGGAAGCCGCCTCGGGTGGGGGGGAAATTCTGCTGGCTCCGCTTGTGGATCTAACGAAAAGGCGAAAGGTGACGGCGGAGCAGCCGGGACAAAACTGCGATGAGGGCACACCGACGTGGTCGCCGGATTCGAGCGAGATTGCGTTCCTTTCCGACTGCGCCAGCCAGAGCGGCCAGGACGATCTGTACATTTCGCGTCCTGACGGGCAGCCGGCGCGCAGGGTGACTGAGTTGAACGGCTATGTGCATGCGCCGGAGTATTCCCCGGATGGGAAGGAAATTGCGTTTCTGTATGTTCCGGGGTCGATGCGGCCGGCGGGTGCGCTAGCGGCGCAAACGCCCGATGCGGGCGTGATCGGCGAGGCGCACAGCGAAGTGCAGCGGATCGGAGTGGCGCAGGCGGATGCGCGTGTGCCTGCCGCTCCGAGCGTGGTTTCGCCGGGCAATCTGCACGTGTACGAGTTTGACTGGTCGCCGGATTCGAAAGCGGTGGCGTACATTGCGGCCAATCCGCCCGGAGAGAACAACTGGTGGACGGCGAAGCTGTATACAGAGGCGATTGCGTGGTCGCGCATCAAGTTCGAGGGCGGAGTGGTTACGCGATCTGTGGCAGGCTCGACGCCGCGCGTGGTTCTGGATCCGAGCGGGATTGCCGGGCCGCTGGATGGATTGCAGATTGCGGTGCCGCGCTGGTCTCCGGATGGAAAACGGATCGCGTTTATCGGCGGGTTAATGAGCGACCAAGGAGTGACAGGCGGCGATGTGTGGGTGGTTTCCGCTGCGGGCGGCGCTCCGCGGGATTTAACAGCGGGGCGGCCAGCTACTCCGTCGTGGATTGAGTGGGCAGGCGACGATCATCTTTTTGTGGATGAGATCGCCGGCGGCGGATGCAGACTGGTTCGGCTGACGCTGCATGGGGGACCCGAAGTGCGCAATCTGACGGCGACGGCGGGCGCGCCGGTGTTCAGCTTTCCGGGGACGGTGGGAGATGGGCGCATGGAGCGGAGCTTGTCAGCGACGGAGGACCGTTCGCTGTTCGTTTTCACGGGGAGCACGTACGACACTCCGCCGGAAATTTACACCGCGCGGCCTGGCGAGCCAGAGAAAGGTAGAGCTTTTGATGGAGCCGAGCAGATTTCCCACTTCAACGATGGGGTGAGGCCGGCATGGGGCAAGTCGGTTTCGGTTGAGTGGACGAATGAGGGCTTTCACGTGCAGGGTTGGCTGACGCTGCCGGTGAATTACGATCCGGCGAAGAAGTACCCGCTGATTGTGCAGGTACACGGGGGGCCGGCGGCGGCGGAACTGGCGAGGTGGAGCGCAGGCGGGATGCTCAGTGCTTCGACGTTTTCCGCGTTGGGGTATTTTATGCTGCAACCGAATCCGCGGGGCAGCTTTGGCGAGGGCGAGGCATTCACGCAGGCCAATCGGAAGGATTTTGGGTACGGGGATTTGCGCGACATTCTCGCGGGAGTGGATAAGGTCGAAGCGCAATATCCGATTGATGCGAACCGTCTGGGGATTATGGGCTGGAGTTATGGCGGATTCATGAGCATGTTTGCGCTGACGCAGACGCAGAGGTTCAAGGCGTCGATGGCTGGGGCAGGGATTTCGGACTGGCTGAGCTATTACGGAGAAAACTCGATTGATAAATGGATGATTCCATACTTTGGCGCAAGCGTGTATGACGATCCGGCGGTATATGCAAAGAGCTCGGCGATGAATTTCATCAAGCGCGTGCGTACGCCGACGCTGATGGCGGTGGGCGACCGGGATGGCGAATGCCCGGCGCCGCAGTCGTTCGAATTCTGGCATGCGTTGCGCGATCTGGGCGTGCCGACAGAACTGGTGGTGTATCCAAATGAAGGGCATGGGTTGGTGGATCCGGAGCACCGGCGGGATGTGGAGTTACGGACGATGGAGTGGTTTGCGAGGTACTTGCCGGCGAACTAGCGAGTTAGAGGCCTTAGCGGTCGCCTTCATTTAGAGTGGAATTGGTCCTCGCTGCGCTTGAGGAGCGAAACTTTGCAAAGCATTTCCGCTGCCGATGGGCTGATTCTGCTGCTCTACTTGTTTTTTGTAGGCGGCATCGGTTTTTCGCTGAAGTCTTTTCTCAAGACGGGCGATGATTTTCTGCTTGGCGGGCGCGCCTTGCCGGCGTGGGTGGGGGGCCTGGCGCTGGCGGGAATCAGTCTCGGCGGCCAGGAAACGATTGCGATGGGGGCGGTGGGCGCGCATTACGGGCTTGAGGCCGCGCAGTTGTTCGGCATCGGCGCCATACCCGCCATGCTTTTTGCGGGCTTATATATGATGCCGGTTTATTACGCGTCCAAGGCGCGGACAGTGCCCGAGTATCTGCGTTTGCGATTTGATGCCAAGACCCGCGCGGTGTATGCATTTGTATTTGCGCTGATGGTTTTATTCAGCGCCGGCATTGCAATTTACGTGATGGCGCGCGCGGCCGTGGCGCTGGGTGTTTTCGATGCACTTTTTTACTCACGGCATTGGCCGGTGAGCGCGATTCTGCCCGCAGCGATGGTTGTGCCCGCGCTGATGGTGTTGGCGATTGTCTGGTTCGGGGGACTGACGGGCGCGCTCTACAGCCAGGTGATGCAGTTCTTCGTGATTCTTGCGGGGATCCTACCGGCGGTGATTATCGGGCTGCGCAATGCGGGCGGATGGAGCGGACTCAGCAAGGCGCTGCCAGGCTACATGCACGAATGGCGCGCGATGAACGTAGAGGGCAGCGGGCCGCTGGGGCTGGGCGGGATTGGGCTGTGTCTGGGGCTGGGCGTGGCTCTGGCCGGCAGCGTGTGGTGCGTGGATTTTCGCTTTCTGCAGACGGCATTTGCGGTCAAACGTGCTGAGGACGCGCGGCGGGTGCCGCTGATCGCCGCGATTTTCAAAGTATTTTTGCCGTTCCTGGTGGTGCTGCCGGGGTTGCTGGCCGTCAGCCTTCCTACGCCGCACAGCACGATCACAATCACGATCGAGAATGGCAGTATTGTTCGCAACACAACGGTGGTGAGTCCAGCAGCGGAAGCGGGGAAGGGAATTGTGCCCGCTGAAACCGACCCGGTAGACGGAAAGCCGCTGCGCGACGCGAAGGGGCACGCGATTCTGGACTACCGCGCGGCGACTCCCAAACTGCTGCTGCATTTTTTGCCGCAGGGGCTGCTTGGGCTTGGACTGGCAGCGCTGCTTGCGGGGCTGATGAGCGGCGTGGCAGCGGCGATCAGTGCATTTAACAGCGTGTTTGTGCGCGACATTTATCAGTCCGGGATGCGCAGGCAGGCCGATGAGGCGCGCGATGTTCGACTGGCGAGGTGGACAACGCTGGGCGCGGTTGCCGCGTCGCTGGGTATCGCGTTCGCGGTGATGCACTACGGGAATGTGGTCGGGGCGCTGGGGTTGGGACTCGCATTTCTTAATGCGCCGCTTCTGGCGACGTTTCTGCTGGGCATGTTCTGGCGGCGGAGTACCGGCCATGGAGCCTTTGCCGGGATGGTGCTTGGAATGGCCGCGGCGGGTGCGCATTATGGACTGACGTTGAGTGCGGGTGCGCAGAGGGGCATGCATGGCGGCTGGATCGACTTGC
The DNA here is from genome assembly GCA_035935755.1 of Occallatibacter sp. Lineage (GTDB taxonomy): Bacteria > Acidobacteriota > Terriglobia > Terriglobales > Acidobacteriaceae > Telmatobacter. The sequence continues at coordinate 79,258 of DASYWU010000054.1, forward strand.
TGCATGTGTACCCGAGTGCCATTGCACAGGCGGCGTGGACGGCGCTCTTTGGGTTTGCCGTGAATCTTGGGGTTGCAATTGTGGTGAGTCTGGGCACGTCGCAGCGTGCAGAGGGCGAGCTCGCGGGACTGGTTTATTCACTGCTCCCGGCGGAGAAAGTTGCGGAGATTCGCTGGTGGAAGCGCCCAGAAGCCTTGGCGATTGCGATTCTGCTGGCAACGATCGCCGTGAACCTAATTCTTGCGTGAGGTGGAACGATGAATGTCGATGTAAGGATTCCGCTGGGCATGATGTTCACGTTGATGGGCGCGGTGCTGATGGCGTTCGGATTGTCGACCAAGGATAATCCTGAGATATATGCGCCGAGCCTGGGCATGAACGCTGATTTGTGGGCCGGCGTAGCGCTGCTGGTGTTTGGGCTGGTGGCGGTTACGTTTGGACGCTGCGGACAGATGAAGATTGAGGCGGCGAAAAAGAAGGGCAAGTAGGGGACGCGATCTGCGCGGTTTTTCGAGGGGCGCGTGATCGCGGTGAAAATCGCTTTTGCGTATGCGGCGCATATTGACACATCCTTTATTGCGTGGCCGCTACACTTGAAGTAGCGATGAAGCGCAAGACCCTCGAGCACTACGAAATTGTCCGCCGCCTGGGGGCAGGCGGAAGCGGGGTTGTGTATCTGGCGCATGACACGCTTCTGCAACGGCCGGTGGTTTTGAAGATCCTGCGCGCAGGACCGCTCACGGTGGAGCAGATGCGCAGCACGATTTTGCGCGAAGCGCGGCTGGCTTCTGCGATCGAGCATCCCAATGTGTGCGCGATTTTTGAAGTGGGCGAAAGCGGAGATAAGGCATATATTGCCATGCAGTACGTGCCCGGGCAGTCGCTGGATGAACTGATTGCGCGCGGGCCGGCGAGCTTGCAGCTTGTGCTTTCGGTGGGCATTCAAACCGCGGACGGGTTGCAGGCGGCGCACGCGCTGGGGATATTTCACCGCGATCTGAAGCCGCAGAACGTGATGCTGAGCGAGGGCGGGCTGGTGAAGATTCTCGATTTCGGCCTGGCGCGCAGGCTGGGCGCGGAAGAGGCAAATTTTGATCCGGCGCGCCCCGCCGCGGCGAAAGCGGGTGAAATGCGGTCCACGCTAACCGCGCGGGGAGGGACGATTCGCTACATGGCGCCGGAGCAATTCGTGACTGGGCAGTCGAGTGTGCAGTCGGATGTATGGGCGCTGGGAGTGGTGCTTTACGAACTGGCCAGCGGACAGCATCCATTTGCGCGCGTGGATGCGGAGGATTTTCAGACGATCCGGTCGGTACAGTTTTTCGACCCGCCGGATCTCGATGAATATGTGCCGGGCACTGCGCCGGAGCTGAAGAGCGTGCTGGTGAGGTGTCTGGAAAAGAATCCCAGCGCGCGTTACGCTTCGGCGGCGGAGGTGCGCGAGGCGCTCAGGACAGTGATGAAGGCGAGGCAGATTGAGACCGGCATTCTTCCCGGCGGAACCGCGGCGCGTCCGCCTGCCTCGCCCGCGGAAGAAGAGAAGCGGACGGCGGGAATTCTTTCGCTTTTGGCGGAACGCTTTCGCGAGCCGGCGGCGGAGCCACGGCCGCAGAATTCGCTGGTGGTACTGCCGTTTACGAATCTGGGCGCGACCGAAGTGGCTCCGCTTTACGGCCTGGCGCTGGCAGATGCGATTGCGGCGCGGCTGGCGCGCATTCCGGCGCTGGTGGTACGCCCTTCAAGCGCACTGATGCCGTTGCCGGTGGGGCAACTGGATCCGCTCACAGTGGGCAAGAAGCTGATGGTCTCGTATGTGCTGGCGGGGAGCTTTCTGCGCTCGGAGAGCGGGTTCGATCTGAACTGGCAGTTATTGGATGTGGAGCAGCAGAAGGTTCGTTCGGGCGGATCGATTCGCGTGGCTTCCCTGGACCTGATTGCAGTGCAGACTGAAATTTCGAATGAGGTTTTCGCCACATTGCGGGGCCTGGGCGCGGCCAGCCACATAGAAGCTGCAGCGGGAGATGGGCAGCGACCCACGGCTCGCGACGGACCGTTGCCGGGGGATGTGAGCGAGAGCTACCTGCAGGCGCGCGCACTGCTGAGCGCGTTTATGACGCGCACGGGCGCGCGGGCAGACCTCGATCGCGCCCATGGATTGTTGATGAGCGTGACCAGCGCCGATCCAGAATTTGCGGCCGGGTGGACGGGCCTGGGCATTTCGGAGTTTCAATATGCGCGACATGGATTCGGGGGACAGATCCACGTGATGCGAGCGCGAAGGGCTTTTGACGAAGCGCTCAAGCTGGATCCGACGTCTGCGGAGACGAATCTTTACCGCATTTACATGCTGGTTTCCCGGGGGGAAAAAGAATCGGCGCGCCACGGCATTGCCAATTTGCTGGGGAGCGCGGCGAATGTGTGGAACGTGCATGTGGTGGCGGGCCTGGCGTTGCGCGGTGACGGAATGTATGGGGAGGCGCTGGCGGAGTTCGGGCGGGCGCTCAAGCTCAATCCGGCGAATGCGGCGATTCTCTATAACCACCGGGCGCGAGTGTATCACTACCGGAACCAGCTGGAGCTTGCCGGAAACGAGCTGGAGAAGGGCATTGCGCTTGAGCCGCGCCATCCTCTGTTGCGGACATCGGTGGGGTACCAGAAGATGCGCACCGGCGATTTGCCGGCGGCCATAGAGATCCTTGAAGGCGTGATTCACGACGATGAATCCATGCGCATTGCAGTGCCTACGCTGGCAATCTGCTATGTGCAGACGGGAGAGCGCGCACGCGCCGCGGCCCTGATCAAGGATGAGACGCTGGCCGGGGCTGAGGCCGACAACGAGATGGCTTACCGGCTGGCCACTTATTTTGCGGTGGAAGGCGATTCGAGCGAGGCGTTGCACTGGCTTCGGCGCGCGATTTATCTGGGCAACGAGAACTATCCGTGGTTCCAGATCAACCCCGCATGGAGAAATCTGCGGGCGAACGCTGATTTTGAGCGAATCCTCGCGGACCTGAAGAGGAGTTATCGCAGAAATCAGAAGACATGGAAGCGGCTGCTGGAGCAGGTGCCACGGACGTGGGAATGATCGCTTAAGGTTTGGGAACGATAGGGCAGGAGAAAGGGCGGATTTTCCTTCCGAGGGAAGGCCTTGGAGAGATTTCAGCCAACGCTGCGCGGGGAGTTGACATCTAAATAAAGTTCCGCCATGGCTTCTGGGGTTCCCGACCGTCAACAAGTCGATCGATTCATTGTGGACGAGATTGATTCTGTGCCGCAATTGGAAGCGCTCCTGCTTTTCTGGAATAACCGGCTGAACGTCTGGTCGAGGGAGAGCTTGGCGAGAGCGCTGTATGTCTCTCCGGAAATTTCCCACGACATTCTCCGACATCTTGCCCAGCGTCAACTGATTACCGAAGTTGAGGGAAGGACGGGCGAATTCGTATTGAATCCGGATTCTGAAGAGAAAGAGCACCTGCTGGCATCTCTTGATGCGATATATCGACGTGAGCTGGTGCGGGTTTCGAATATGATTCATACCAAAGCCTCCCGCGCAGTGCGCGATTTTGCCCAAGCCTTCCGGTTGAAGAAGGAGTAACCGATGAAGCCGGCTGCTTACATTTTGTGTACCCTGGTTTCGCTGATATGCGCGGTGCTGTTGCTTCGCGGATACATGCGCGGGCGGCACAGATTGCTGCTATGGAGTGGGCTGTGTTTTACAGGCCTCACGCTTTCCAATGCCCTGGTGTTTGTCGATCTTGTGTTGCTGCCAAATCTGGATCTGTACCTGGTGCGAGAAGCCACTACCGCCTTTTCTGTGCTGATCCTGCTCTTTGGGATGATATGGGAGGGGCAATGACCATCTCAATAGAGGCTTTTCTGCTCGGCGTAGTTTTCACGGCATTCCTCACCGCGGCGATGTTCTTCTTCGTTTATTGGCGCCGTAGCCGGGATGTATTGTTTCTGAGCTTTGCTATTGCGTTCGCGATGGAAGCTTTCAGTGACGCATCGCTTGTCGGCTCAGCCCATCCGAATGACGCGAGCCGGTGGTACTACTTTGTGCGGCTTCTGTCTTTTTTGATCATCCTGATTGGGATTCTGAAGAAGAATTATGGGCGAGGGTGAGCGGACACCCTACTGGAACATGGAAGAAGTCAGCGGCCCCGAATATTACAGCGTCTCGATTTAAAACGTCTACTGACGGAGCGCCGGTATTCCGCGGCCGGTAATGAAGACGGGGCCGTCTTATGCGGCTTTTTGGACGCGGCCTGTTTTCTGGTTGAATTATCGGCTCGAAAGTGCGGTGAATTTCACGGCAAGGCTCTCGGTAGAAACGTTCCTACAATGATCATGCACCACGGACGAAACTACTCGAATCTCAGGAGGACGATTTCCGGTCTGGCGCCGACGCGAATCGGTGGGCCCCACGTGCCTGCGCCGGTTGATGTGCAGACCTGGAGTGACTCAAAGCTGTGGAGTCCGTGGGTGAATTTGCCGAAGACGCGGCGCGTGATCCAGGTAAAGGGTGCAAACTGGCCGCCGTGCGTATGTCCGGAAAGCTGGAGATTGAATCCGGCGCGTTCGACCAGTTGCAGGCGGCTGGGCGAGTGGTTGAGCAGAATGCTTGCGCGACTGCGGTCGATGTTCATGGCATCGAGCGCGGACTTCATACGGATGGGGTAAGCGGATTCACTCCAAGTGATGCCTGCAACCTGCAGGCCATCGACGTTCACGCACTCGTTATCCAGATTGCGCACGCCACGGCGCGTGACGGCGGCAATGTATTGCGAAGGGAGGGTGAACTCCTCGTGGTTGCCGGTGGAGTAGAAGAAGCCGAATGGGGGCGCGAGCTGCTCCAGGGGCTGGGTGAGCCGGTCAAGATCGGCTTTGCCTCCGTCGAAGAGATCGCCGGGCAGGAAGACGATGTCGGGCTTGTAGCGCGCAGCCAGCGCGGTAACCCGACGGCAGAATCCGGCGCTGTTGATGTTGCCCAGGTGCAGATCGCTGAGGAGGGCGGCGGTTCGGCCGCGCCATTGATCGGGGAGGCTTGGTAGCGTAATGCGGAATTGCCGCAGCCGGATGATTTGTGCGTTGATCGCGCCGTAAATGGAGACGAGGACCGCGAGCGAGAAGAGCGAGATGACAATCCAGGGACGAATCGATGCCGGATGCGGAACGAGGCCGGAAAACCGCATGACGAGCCAGACAAGCCATGCAAGAGATGAAGCCCAGAAGAAGAAATTCAGGAATCCCAGCCAGAGGGCTGCGAGGTAGTAAAAGACGCGGACGAGAGGATTGGAAAAGCGGAAATTGAGCAGCGCTGCGACGACGAAGCTGAAGGATAAGGCCAAGACGAGCGCACGCAGCCACTCGGAATCGCCTGGCGGCATGCTGCCGTGAAAGGCGATCCAGGTGCGATAGACGAAGAGGTGACCGGCAAGAAGGATCGATTCCACGATGAGGACGCCCAGAGTCGGCCAAGCCTTCAACGCCTAATCTCTCCTTCATTTCCATGATTGCATGAAAGGGGAGACGGGCCTTTCCGCGCGAAGTGGCGGGGCGTGAAAAAATGGTTGCATGGTATCGGTGCGCGACAATGCGCTGGGCATTTATATTTCGGTGCCGTTCTGCCGTTCGAAGTGCACCTACTGCAATTTTGTCTCTGGAGTTTATCCGGCAGGGGAGCATGCGCGGTATGTCGCGCGCCTTATCGAAGATTTGCGCGGGGCGGGAGATTGGGCAGCGCGCGTGGGAGTAGAACTTCCGCGGCAAGTAGACACCATTTATTTTGGCGGCGGAACACCCAGCCTGCTTGAACCTGGGCTGCTGGCGAAGCTTTTCGCCGCCATTGGCGATGTGTTCAACCTGGACCGGGAGGCGGAGATTACGGTGGAGTGCGCGCCGGGCCAGCTGCCGGATGGGGTGCTGGAAGCGCTCGCAAGCGCGGGCGTGAATCGCGTGAGTCTCGGCGTGCAGTCGTTTGTGGATGTAGAAGCGCGCGGCAGCGGACGCCTGCATGACAGGTCAATGGTGGAGCGGGACATTGGCCGAATTCGCGCCGCGGGAATCGAAAACATCAATGTTGACCTGATCGCTGGGCTTGCCGGGCAGACGATGGCGACGTGGCAGGAGTCGGTGGATACGCTGATTGGCTGCGGGGTTCCGCATGCCAGCGTGTACATGCTCGAGGTGGATGAGGACTCGAGGCTGGGGCGCGAATTGCTTGCCGGCGGGGTGCGTTATCGAGCCGGGCTGGTGCCGGGTGATGATGCCATTGCGGAAATGTATGCGTGCGCGATTGAGTGGCTGGAGAAGGCTGCAATCGGTCAATACGAAATATCGAATTTCAGCCGGCCGGGATTCGAGTCGCGACACAATTTGCGGTACTGGGAACGGAGGCCTTACCTGGGAGTGGGGCTGGATGCGTCGTCGATGCTGAGGAGCGGCCGGGGCGGAAACGGTTATGTACTCCGCACGTCGACCACTGCGGATCTGAAGGCATATATCGAGGCGACGGAGGAGACGGAGATGGCGTGGCTTCCGCCGACGCGCCAGCATGAGGAGGCGTGGTTTCTGGGGCTAAGGTTGAATGCCGGCGTGCACGTTGCGAATGTGGAGCGAGAATTTGGCCGCGCCGTGGTTGAGCCGGCGAAGGAGACGGCAAGACGCCTCGCGAGTGAGGGACTGCTGACGTGGGACGGAACGAGGTTTCGCCTCACTGCGCGCGGACGGCTGATTTCGAATGAGGTGTTTCAGGAGTTTCTTGCTGAAGCCAATGAGCCGCTGACGCGCGCCTGAGCGGCCGCGACTTTCATGCGCCGTGGTATGAATCATGGCCAGGCTCCACGTCAAGCTGCGGGTTGTCACCACGCGATCAATTCATCTCCTGAACCCGCCGTGAGGAAGGCGACGGGCAAAATATCGGGCTCGGAGTTCTGGTCGAAAGACTGGATGGACTCCGGACCTGCTTTTTTGGCTCGGGCAAGAGCCTTTTCTGCCTCGCGCAAAACCGCCACTGGGGGACGACCGTTGCTCGATGCAATGCCGAAGCAGGCGGAGAGCCGGATGGATTCGCCGGTGACGCGAAAGGGCTTGCAGAACACGTCGCGTCGCAGGCGGCGGGCCAGTGTCGCGGCATCCTGGATGCTGCAACCCGGCAGTGCCAAGAGAAACTCGTCTTCGCCTGGACGGCCGATGAGGTCATAGCTGCGCAAGAAGCGAAAGGTGCGTGCGGCGACCTGGCGCAATAGCTCGTCGCAGGCGGCGGAGCCGAGACGGAAGTTCCAGTGCCCAAAGTCGTCAATGTCAAAGAGCAACACGGAGAGGGAACTGTTCGTTCGCTGCACGCGGTCGGTTTCGCGCGCCAAGATGGCCAGCAAGGTTTCGCGGTTGTAGACGCCGGTAAGGCGGTCGAGTTCGGTGTTTTTCACGGCCGCCTCGCGCAAGGCTTCCAGCTCGCCTGTCAATTCAAAGTTGCGCATGATCATGCCGATGCGCAGTTGCCAGTAGCCGGCATCTTTGGTGCGCAGAATCAGATCGTCAATGACGCGTTCGGCCATGCGATCGATGTACTCCTGCCTGGCGCTGTCGGCAATGAGCACGATGGGAAAGCGGTTGGCGCATTCGAGGCGCGCCATGGCGAGGAACTGATAGAGGTCCACGCCGGGAAGATTGGCATCGAGCAGCGCCAGAGCGAGCGGGGCGTGGGCCATCGCAGCCAGTGCAGCGTCGGTGGAAAGCACGACTTCGACGCGGAGCCTGGTGGGCAGCAGAACGGACCCGAGCTGTCTGAGCAGGGCAGGTTGATGCGAAGCGAGCAAGATGCACGGATTGTCGGCAGTCATCCGGAGGTTCTCCTTCCGGATGCATCGGCGGAAATTAGGGATTATTTAGAATCGCGGCGCAGATTATGTGTCGGTTGTTATTACCAAGGAGGGATGGACGAGCGGCCGAAAGTAATTTGTTGTCTTTAATCGACGAAATCCACTTCCGGCGCGATGGGGATGATGCTGCGCTGGTGGCCCATTTCGAGCAGCTTGCGGATCGCCTGCCGGCCGTCGGCGCCGTAGTCGAGGGTGCGCTCGTTGACGTACATGCTGACGAAGCGGTTGGCCATGGCGGGATCGAGATCGCGGGCGAACTGCATGGCGTACTCGAGCGCCTCGTCGCGATGATCGAGGGCATAGCGAATGCTGTCGCGGAGGGCTTTGGAGAGGATGGCATGCGTCTCTTCGCCCAGTGAGCGGCGGATGGCGTTACCGCCCAGCGGCAGGACGAGTCCGGTGGTTTCGCGCCACCAGACGCCGAGATCGATGATCCGGTAGAGGCCGCTTGAGGTGTAGGTGAGCTGGCCTTCGTGAATGATAAGACCGGCATCGTATTTGCCGGCAAGAATCTCAGGAATGATGCGGTCAAAGGGAACCGTAACCGTGGCGATCTCGGGGTTGAAGATCTTCAGGGCCAGGTAGGCGGTGGTGAGAGTGCCGGGGACGGCGACGCGAACGTGCATCAGGTCTTCGAGGGAAAGCCTCCGGCTGGAGACGATCATCGGACCGTAGCCTTCACCGACGCTGCCGCCGCAGCCCATGAGCGCGTAGTTGCGCTGCACGTAAGGATAGGCATGAAAGCTGATAGCTGTGATGTCGTAGAAGGCTTCGTCCTGAGCGCGGCGATTCAGCGTTTCGATGTCGCAGAGGGTATGGGTGAAGCGAAAGCCGGGAACGCGGACTTTGCTGGTGGCCAGGCCGTAAAACATGAATGCATCATCGGAGTCGGGACTATGCGCAATCGAGACTTCCTGGGGCGCGGCAACGGTGGAACGGGTGGCGACTTCCGATGGCAGGGTGCTCACGGTGACAGATCCTTTCGGGGAAGGAGACAAGCAATGAGTTTTGTGATGCGGCTAAGCAGCGCCGCGCCGTACGCGAACGAACCCGAGAGCAATTCCGGCGGCGGCTGCGACTTTCAGGGTGTCGCCGGGAAGGAAGGGAAGAACAGCCATAAAGAGGGCCGAGGGTGCGGAAGCGTGGGTCCAGGCTGCGAGCCAAAGAGCGCCGCAGGCGAGGATGAGCAGGTCTCCGGCGGCGGCGGCGAGCAATGCCGGGGTGAATCCGCGGCCGGTGCGGCGCCATATATAGGAGATCAAGGCTGCCGCAACCGGGTAGGCGAGCAGATAGCCGCCGGTGGGACCGAAGAGGTGAGCGAGGCCGCCAAAGGCCGCCGTGCCGGGCGCAAAAACGGGAAGCCCAATGGCCCCTTCCGCGAGATAAGCGGCCATGGTGGCGCCGGCGAGGCGCGGACTCAGGAGCAAGCCGAGCAAGAGAACAGCCAGAGGCTGAAGGGTCAGCGGGACAGGGGTGAAGTAGAGCGGCAGAACGATGTGCGCACAGACTGCAGCCAGCAGGGTCCCGCCGAGGACGATTCCTGCGGTGCGCATCGCCGGAGGCACGCGCACTTCGCCGAGGATTTGCGCCACGGTTTGCTGTTCGTTTTTCAAGTCCCTCACAGGTGAGCCCCTCAGGATTCAGTTTCGATTTCGGTCTCCCCGGTGAGTTCAGCCGTACCGGATTGCCGCCTCATCAGAGACCGGTGGCGCCAGATATGGCGTGCCACGCCCGCGGCCGCGAACAGCAGCATCCCGAGCGAAACCAGCAGTGCAATCATCAACCAGCGCATGAGGCGAAATGACAGCTATCCTCAACCACGGTCGCCGCTGCACTCTCAGGCGGCAGAGCCGCGAAATTCGGGAAACCGCTGTAGGTCAGAATAGCAGACGGCCGGGTGGTGTCGCAGGCTCCTGACCGTGGCCCGACAGGAAAGGGCCAAAGCGAAGAGGCGGCAAAGGCCGCAAGTGGACTTTTGAGCATCTATTTGCGTTGGCAGGATTTTTCCAGGCCCGTTAGCAATATGAGGCTAGAGCACGTCTACTTATCAGACGAGTCCGCATCCGATCAGGTACTCGGAAATGGGCGCGGATCGGGATACACTGGAGAAGCTCTCGATTGTTCGCACCCTTCCTCATGCGCCGGAATCGTATTCTCGTTTTCGCCCTCGCAGCGCCAGTAGCGGCATTTGCTGCGGCGCAGACGACCTCGCCTTTGTCGCAGACGAGCTCGCATCCATCGCCGCATCCCAAACCGCATCACGCCAGAGTCCACCATCCGAGCACTCAGCACCCGGCGCCGCCCTCTAATCCTAGCGCGCAGGAGCACAAGCGCGTGATGAAAGAGGAGACTGCCCGCCGGGAGCGCAATAGCCGCGCCAGCAACGAGGGCAAGGCTTCGCTGCATGCGGAGCGTAATGCAAGCAGCGCGCAGAGAGCGGCATCCGCCCGCGAAAACAAGGCGCGGCGGCGACACGCCGTTAAGCCGATGAGCAAAAAGCATCCTGGCATGAACCACAACACCGGAGAGAATCGGATGGAGATGGAGGGCCGCGGGGCTGCCGAATCCAAGGCACGCTACGAAGACGGTTTCCGCGCCGGATTCGCCGCTGGACTGGCTGCTCGACGCAGCGAGGCGCAAAGCGTATGCGCAATGCCGCCGGCCAAACCAGCGCTCCAGTCGGCCTCGCGGACGCTGGCATCCCGTTCTGCCGCGCCGGTTCCAGCAACAGCGGCGCAGCCGCACGTTTCCGACGCAACGGTGAGAACCACGGCTCCCGTCGCCGCCGACAACGAGGCGGCCGCACCGGTCAAGCCCGCCATTGAAGGCGCTCATTCGCGGCCTGAGAGCGCAGCGCTTGAGGAGGGGGCCACCGCGCATGTGGTTCCGATATCGCTCAAGTCCTCGATGCTTTTGCTTCACCAACCGGTGCTGGCGCCGATGCGCGGTACGCTGGTCTCGCTGGAGCGGCAGAACCAGCGGCTCGACGCTGAAGGACTGCAGCGGGTGGAAGACGAGCACGATCTCGAATACCGGGTTGCGCGGAAGCTGCTGGTACCGCTGCCGATCTCCGGTGGTCTGGATGTTAATCCAAATCTGGATTCGGAGCGCCGCTACTGCAGGCCGTGGGCTGCGGAATTTCTCACCGACATGGCGCGCATGCACGAGGCCGTATTTCACAAGCCTTTACGCGTGGACTCCGCCGTACGAACTGTGAGTTACCAGCGGCGGCTGGTCAGGGTAAATGCCAATGCCGCGCCGGCGGAAGGCAGCATCGCCAGCCCGCACGAGACCGGCGCTGCGATTGATATTGCGAAGAGGGGAATGACCTGGCGCGAGATCGGCTGGATGCGCCGCTATTTGACGACCCTTCAGAGCGCCGGGCTGATCGACGTCGAAGAGGAGTTCTACCAGTCCTGCTTCCACATCACCGTTTATGACGCGTATGGCCGCCACGGTTTGATGCGCGAGGCAGGGACCGGGAACGGAGAGGGCACCGACCGCACCTCCGATACGGCTGCCGCAACCGACGGCACGCAGGGACAGTGAGCGCGTTCGGGAATTTCGCGCCTTATTCCATGAAAATTCATTGCAGTTTTTCCGCCGTCCGGGAGTAAAATCGCGGGCAAACGCACGCAGGCTGTTTTTGGCGGAATCCAGGGCACGAGCGGGGGCCTGGCGGCGGCCGGTATGGCTGCATGCTAATGACCGTGGAAAGGCGGGACTATGACTAATCTTGATGTGGAAACCGGGGCCGGCGCGACCCAAACCAGCACCGGACTCACACAGTGGCAGCGCGTCGGCGATGCCTTTGTTGCGCCCTCAAAGACATTTGAGGATATCAGGCACGGAAACAGGAGCTGGTGGCTGCCGTATCTGATTTCCGTTTTGCTCATGTATGTGCTCTTCGCCGCCATCACTTTGAAGGTGAGCTGGACTCAAGTTGCCACAAACAACTTGGCGATGAATGCCAAACAGGCACAGGTACTGGAGAACGCGCCTCCGGAACGGCGTGCACAGACTCTGAAGATGATCGGCGTTGTCACGGAGATTATTACCGCCGCTAGCCCGATCACCATTCTCCTATTTGCTTCGGTTGTTTCGCTTGTTCTGTGGGGGACGATTAATTTTGTCTTTGGCGGGAAAGCTACTTTCGCGCAGATCTTCGCGGTAAACATGTATGCTGCCCTGCCGCGGGCGCTGTTGCCTATCCTCGCCAGTGCGGCCATCTACGCCGGCCTGGCGCCCGAATCGTTCAACATTAACAATATGGCCGCGACCAACGTGGCTTATTTCCTATCGATGCAAGACACCAACAAGGTGCTCTATACCTTGCTCTCGCAGCTGGACATCGTCGGAATTTGGGTTGCCATTTTGCTTTCGATCGGGATTGCGAAAGTGGCGGGCAAGGGCAAGGGTGCAGGATTTGCCACGGTTTTCGGCTGGTGGGCGGTGATCACATTCATCATGGCGATCTACGCGTACGCAACCAGTTAATCCGGCGGCGAAGGGATGCCGCCTGGATCGCCGGATGTGGTGCTCAGACCAGGCGCAGGAAATGGCTGGGAGCCATGCCGGCTCCGGGGAAGATCAAGTCGAGATTCTCCGCGCCGAGTGTCTGGCTGACGATTTCGCCAAGCACCTGGCGGTAATCCGTAGTTAGAGCGAGATCGCGCCCCTGATTGAGCTGCTCATTGGCGAGGCCGGGCCAGCGGCCGTAGACCTTGCCACCGTTCACGTGGGCGCCGAGGACGAACATGGCATTGGCATGGCCGTGATCGGTGCCACCGGTGCCGTTTTCGTGTGCGGTGCGGCCGAATTCCGACATGGTGACGACGGTGATGTTTTCGGCGCTGTCGCCCATGTCACGCCAGAAAGCGGCGATGCTGTCAGAGAAGTCACGCAGGCGGTTGGCGAGCTGGCCCTGAACGCCGCCTTGCGCGTGATGCGTATCCCAGCCGAGAACGTCAGTGAATGCGGCCTCCACGCCGAGATTGGCTTTCAGCAACTGGGCAATTTGCCGCATGGAGTTTCCGAATTCGCTGTTGGGATAATTCGCGCCGCTGGCGGGCTGGTACTGCGCGGGATTGGCATCGCGCAACATCTTCACCGCGTCGAAGGTTTCGTCGCCGGCGGCGTGGAGGATGTGGTCGCCGGTATCGGCATACATGGCTTCGAATGCTTCGGCCGCGGGTGAAAGCACGGGGCCGCGGCCGGCAACAGAGAATCCGTTCACGTTGGTGATGGCGATGGCGGGGATGCGACCGGTGAGCGTGAGCGGAACTTCCGGACCGAGGGCCAGTGCGCGGAAGTCGGTGTGATGCTGGCGGCAGCAGGCATCCTGCGCCTGGAGCGCGCGATTGAGCCAGCCGTCGCGCGTGCTCTTCACGTCCGGCGTGCCCGATTCCATGTAGTCCTGCGCGTCGAAATGCGAGCGGTTCATGCTGGGGGAGCCGGCGGCGTGAACGATTGCCAGGTGGCCCTGCTCGTAGAGGGGCTTGAACGAAGCCAGCGCCGGATGCAGGCCGAAGAAGCCATCGAGATCGAGTACCTGGTTCTGGGGAATGGCGATGGTGGGGCGCAAGGAGTAGTAGTTCTTTTCGCGGTAGGGTACGACGACGTTCAGGCCGTCGGCTGCGCCGCGCTGGAAGATGACCACGAGGCGCCGGCCGGGAACGGCTGCGGCGGCCTCAGCAAGCACGCTACGCACGAGAAAGCTGGGTATGGCCGCAGTGCCCGCGATGGCGAGGGCTCCGTGGTGGAGGAAGAATCGGCGAGATATGGACATCGTTGGTCTCCTTTTATTGCTCTCGACCCGACTAGCGCCGCTGGAAATCTGGGGAACCGATGAGCAGGCCGGCAAGCAGCGCGTCTTCGCGTGCGCGCATGTCGGGCGGCAGCCGGCGGTTGAACTGCTGCATCTGCGCAACTGGGCGAATCTGCGCACCGTTCTGCGCGTTTTGCCGTTGGAATTCCTGAAGTGCCGCGGCACGCGTGGTTGCGCTTGCGCCACCCGGCAGAATCTGGGGCTCGAGCCGGATTTCTTCCTGCGCGGGTGATGGAGTGGCTTCTGTTTCGGGGTTAGACGCCACTGATGTTTGCGGCGACCAGTTGACCTTGATTCCCGGCAGGCGGTTGCCGGCGAGCATCAGGGCAAAGTTCATGCGGTCGACGAGATCGCCTGTGTTTACCCAAGCTTCAGAGGTCCAGGCGTAGCCGTTGGGCTGTACGCATCCGTAAACCGGCATGCCCATGACGCGCAGGGCGTTCATGAGGGGCATGTAGTTGGTGACGTCAGCGCCGCTGGCACGCACGGCGGAGACGACGTACTCGAGCGGTGTCTTGACCTTGGCGTGGTAATCGGATTCGGCCCAGAACTCCGGCGAGTGAAAGAGCGTTTCTATGACCGCCGAAATGTTTCCGCTGGTGGACATGTAAGTCTTCGCCATGCGGTCGATGAGGCTCTGCGGTGGATTGTCGCTCACGAAGCGGACGGCCAATTCGCGGGAGAGCATCTGCGCCGTGGCGGGGCGCGTGGCGAGCATATGCAGCAGCTCTTCGCCTTCCTTCTCGCCGCTCTGCTTGATCTTCGTGCCCATGACGGTTTTCGTGCCCGGCTCATGACGGTTGGGATTGAAGACGAATCCGCCACCGAATTGCGGCCGCTCGACGGTCCAGCCAGTGAGGACTTTGGAAGCCTCGATGACGTCATCCTGGGTGTAGCCGCCATTCACGCCCACTGTGTGCAGTTCCATCAATTCGCGGCCGTAGTTTTCATTGATTCCCGGCGGAAGCTGCCGTTTGCTGTTCGGCCGCCGCCACGCGGTCATTTTGAACCGCTCCGCGGCCAGCGAATGCGCCCCAACGCTCTCCGCGTTGTCGAGGTAGATCAGCATCGCGGGGCTGTGCGCGACCGCTTCCAGCAAATCTTCGAAACGGCCGAGCGCGTACGGGCGGATGGTGTCGCGTTCGTAGCTCACCAGGTAGTAAGGCATCTGCTCGTTTTTGCGCAGGTAGACGTTGAAATGATTCAGCCAGAAATCGGTCATCACTTCGAGCAACTGCGCGTTCGAATAGATGTCGCACATGAGGCGGTTGGCCATCAATTCCTGGGCTACCATTCGTTCAGACCCGGCCAACGCTTCAACTGTCTCTCTCTGCTCTGGGCTCATACCCTCGACGAGCGCAGCACGCTGAAGAGGCTTGAGCGATTTGACGAACTCGTCAAACTCGGGTTCGCGGATCGAGGCCAAACGAGTGACGCGCTGATCGGGCGGCAGCGAGAGGATGTCGCGAATCGTCATTTGGTCGGTTGCGGGAGCTGTTTGATCGGCGGCATCCGTTGCGTCCATCTGCGCGGCCTGCGCCAGCGCCCCCTGCGCCATTGCCGGCTGGTCTGTTGACCCGGCGGCGTTCTGATCTATAGCCGGCGGGGGGTTCATTACGTTCACAGCGGGACCTGGCGCGGACTGGCTGGACTTGCCAGCATCGTTGGCGCGGCCCTGCTGCCGCATGCGGATTCGGTAGATCTGATTCTCATAAATTGCGCGTTCGATAGGCTCGGTGGGGATCTGGATCTTGCCGTTCATCGCCATCCGCACCAGGGCGTTGCTGGGATAGCGTTGCATGAGGTCCCGCACACTCATCTGCATCGCCGGGAACTGGGCGATGCGCGTGAAGAGCGCCGATTCATCAATGGTCTTGGGGTGCAGTTGCTGATCGAACCACTTATCCACCCCCTCGGCGCGCACCGCTTCCAGGTCACCGGGCCGAGGGCCGAAGGTGAAGCGGTTCAGGGCATGAAGAATCCGGGCATCGCCGTGCAGTTCAGTCGAGTGGTACCCGGGCCGCTCCGATTTTGCATCTGCTTCGGTGGAAGAAGGCGCCTGCGCCAGGGCCATCGGGGCGGGGACACACAAAAGGATCGACAGAAGGACGGCGAACGGAGCCCTCAGAAAATCCATAGATGCTCTCCTGGCGGGGAAGGCCGCGAAAACTCAATCGGGAAATCTTACTGTCAGGACAGACGGAAATTCACGGCGAAAGTTGCGACGCGGAGATTACGAATGAGGGACGGAGGGATTTCAGCCCATCTTTTCCCATTTGTAAACCTGGTATTTCCCGACGGCGCCTTCGGTGGCGCCGGAGTTGTCCTTCCAGGTGAGGCGCAGCGTGTTGTTACCACTGCCGAGTGTGAAGGGAAGAGAGCCGTCGCCGTAGACTCGCGCGGTAATGCGGCGGGTTTCCGAAGCGCCGGCATGCTGGCCGACATTCGCCCAGGGAAAGATGCTGCCGGCCTTCACGTAAACGGGGATGCGGTCGGAGGAGGCGGGAATGGAAAAATCAGTGCTGCCCTGCACGCGTTCGCCGGTCCAGAAGTTGTGCCACTCGCCCTCAGGGATTACGATTTTACGCTGCGGCTCGCCGGCGAAAAGCGGAGCGACCATCATGCGGTCGCCCACCAAATATTGATCGTCGACTGAATGCAGGCGCTGATCGTTTGGCGTGTCGAGTACAAGCGCGCGGAAGGGAGGGGTTCCATCGTTGGCGTAGCGATCGAACGCCGCGGTGAGGTAGGGTACTAGCCGCATACGCCAGCCGATGATTTCGCGACAACGCGATTCGAGGTCCTTCCAGTTATTGAGGAGCTTGTTTTGGTTATTCAATTTGCGGTCAAGCTGCTTCCACGGCGGATTTTTGATGTACCAGCCATTCACCATGGCCAGGGGCGAAAAGACCACACTCTGCAAGCGGCGGATCAGGTCTTCTTCGCTCACGGCGTCACGCACTTCGGGGCACCAAAGGAGACCGCTGAATCCGGAGTTCACCAGCGCGCGAATGAAATCCCGGTGATCGTAGAGGTCGCTATAGAGCACGAAAGGATACGGGGCAGCTAAGGCGCCGCTCGATCGGACCAGGTTGTAAGTGGGCTGCTGCCGCCTGCGGAATTGTTCCCAGATCGCCATCTGGTAGCGCAAGCCAAAGACAGAATGCGTCTGCTCGCCGTCGATGCCGGATGGAAATGAACTGCACTCGGGAAACGACCAGCCGCCGGTGTAATCGGAGTTGTCGCATTCGTCCAATTTGAATCCGCTTACGCCTTCGTCAACGAAGTGCTGACCGTGATAATTGCCGAAGGTCTCACGCGCGGCGCCGCCGGCAAAATCGGGCACCAGGCCGCCCCAGACGCCGTAATTTCCAGAATGCGGTTCCAGCGTGGTAAACAGCGGGGAGGCGGGGTGAGTGAAAGCGTGCTCCCAGAGATTGATTTTGTAATTCAGTTCGCCTGCGGAACGCACGAAGTCTCGAGGAGCAGGGAAGCGATCCTTGTTCCACGCGAAGGTACAGGAGTAGGCGTGCGTCTGCCAACCCGGTTCCAGCCCAAGAACATCGCAGGGAATTCTGCTGTTGCGAAACTCTTTGGCCAAGGCGAGTGCGCTTTGTTGCGTCGACTGTGCATCGAGGCGATACCAGAAACCAAGGCCCCATTCCGGCGGCAGAACTCCGCCGCCTGAGAAGACATTGTAACGGCGCACCGCATCGAGCATGGTTGGGCCGGCAAAGAGATACACGTCGACACCCGCAGCGTGTGGGACTTCGACTGTGACCTTGCCTTCAGCATTGGATGGAAGACTCTGCGTGTAATTGGGAGCGGGATTTGCCTGGTTCACCGCATCCACAGGATGAGTCGGTTTGGGCCTAGCGTTGCCGAAGTAGAAGTTGGCATAGCGCGCCGTGTCCACGAGAATGCCAATTCCGCTGGTGGTGACATAGAACGGAACCGGCGCGTGGGAATCACCGGTGTCCATTTTGGGGTCGGCGTTCACACGAGTCACTTTTCTTTTTCCGCGCAGCGCGAAAGACAGTAGCTGTAGTCCAAGACCATAGACCTCTTCGTTGGGCCGAAGCGGAAGTTGCACGACGTATCCGCGTTTCAGACGGCAACCCGCAATGACGGGAAGAGGTGCCGTGTCGACGGGCGGCAGCTTTTCAAAGGCAGACGTTTTCGGCTCTACCAAGCGGCTCGATACCGGGGTGTAGTGCTCCGGCGTGCCTAGCCGGGCTCGCCAGATTCCCAGATGAATCTTTTCCCAGGATGCTTTGTTTTGTGTGTTTGCTGCACGTGATGCTTCAGCATCGAGGAAGCGCGAGAGTCCCGCGACTGTACCGGATACGGCAAGGGCCTTGGCAAGTGCGCGCCGGCTGAATCTCATTTCAGTGTCAACTCTCCCGATTTCGGAGGTCCGACGTCCAGAGCCAGGATAAATGGGGCCGGCGGACGAGTAGGCACCGGGAGTTCGGAGGCGAAGCTTCTGGTTCGGATGCGGCCAGGCGATTGGGATTTTCCCGGGTCCAAGACATTTGACCGTTCTTTGCAACCGTTGCTAAACTCATATTGCGGGGTGGAGCAGCCCGGTAGCTCGTTGGGCTCATAACCCAAAGGTCGGTGGTTCAAATCCACCCCCCGCAACCAAGATTTCTGCTGATTCTAAACGGCTTCCGATATGAGGTTCGGAGGCCGTTTCTACGTTCGGGAACAATTGCAATTGGCTCAGAATACTCCGGCCCGTGTGCCGTGTTAGTCATTAGAATCATCGAGAGACTCATGGCGCAGTGGTCACCGCGCAGCTGGAAAACGGAAGCCGGCTCTGGAGACTCGAGGTAATCCTATTCATTTCACTCGCCACGGCGGCCCTTGCTTCCATTTGGCCATTGCTTCTTCCGCCCAAGCAGTACTCTTGTCGCGATGGCAGGAAGTGCACGGATTTGGAATATTATATTTTTCAGTCATCTCGGGAGAGATGAATCGGAAGGTGTGTGCGTGAACCATCGCTCCCGGAACCCCTTCGCCTTCAATTGCCGGCATATGACATGCGACGCACTGGCTGCCGGCGCTCCCAGCATGGTGATGCGTGTGCCCATCCAGAGTCGCCGTATAAGGGCCATTGGGAGACATTGGTCCGTGGCAATCCAGGCAAAGTTCGTTCGCCGGCTTGGTGAGTTGCGCGTAATTCTGCGTCCCGTGCACGTCGTGACACGACGAGCATGTGATCTCGTGCCGGTACATCACGCTCTGCACGAAATCATTCCCCTGCATCCTGTTCTTGTGAGCGGTACAATCCGGAAAGTAGTAAAAGCTCGTCTGCCCCAGCGTGCAATCCTCGAGCTTCCATGAATCCTGCAGGCGCAATCCTACCTGGTAACCGACCGGCCAATCGTAGTATTGGCCCTCGATAGCTCCTTTGGGTGGCCGTCCCTGCGAGTGGCACTGAACGCATACGTCATTTTCTGCGATTGCATCGAGATGCGCCGGATCGATGATATTGCCGCGCGACGGGTGCGCCTCGTGCAAACTACCTGGACCATGACATCGTTCGCAACCCACATTCCACTCTGCGGGCTTGTGCGTGTGGATGTCATAACCAACGGAGTGGCAGCCATCGCAGGTCGGCCCAGTGGGGCGGTGCATGTTGTCAGCCGGGTAGAGCGGAGCCCACCAGTCCGCACCCTTCGGGGGTACGTGGTAGGGAAGCCACTTGCGATTCCCAACATCCCACTGCACCGGAAGCGGGTATAGGTTGTCACCCACGCGCGTGAAGAAGCGCTGCTTCCATAGGCTTCCATACACAAGCGCCACTTGGTCCGCCTTGAATGGGGCAATGGTATTGGTCGCAATGTCAGGAAGAAAGGCATGCGGATCGCTGCGCGGATCACGGACAACATTGGCCATCGGTGTCTTCTTCCAGCGCTGATAGATTGACGCGTGGCATCTCTCGCATGCCTGCGAACCCACATATTGCGCCGACGCAAGTGCCTGTTCCTCTTCGCCTTTTTCCTGGCGCGACAGCGGTCTCAGGCTGCGGATGAAGAGGACGAGCTTCCAACCGTCTTCATTTGACTCTCGGTGCACGTTGTCCAGCGCCGGCATCCCGGTAAAGCGCACGCCATTGGAGATGATGAAATGGATCTCACCATCAGTCAAACTCTGCGTGGGCGCAGCACGAAGATCGGGTACGCGGGGGTACAGATTGACGCCTATGCGAGTTGTCCCGCTGCCTTCTGTCCCATGGCATGTTGCGCAATTGGCCAGAAACAATTCATGGCCCTGCTGCAGCGCGGCGGAATCGCCTGCCAGTGGGTTCTTGGCCCGGCGCTCTCTCCATGGAATCGCAACGTCTCTTACGCGGCGCGCGATAGCCATCTCAACAGGAGAAGGCGGGTTCACAGCTCGAAAGCCCTGCCAAAGCACAATGATCGCCATGATGCTGGCTGCCCCGGCGGTGCATGCCAGGCCCCAAATGATGCGTTCCCGAAGCTTTGATCGTGGGGACATTACTCACCGTGTGAAACGTCTGAGGAAGAATACATCCTAACCTGTGCGAGTTCGAGGCGACTATTCTTTCTCGATGGAAGCTAAAGATCCAAAGTCAGTCAACCCCACGGTGTCCGAATGCGCGAAACTGTTCCGCACTCACTAAACCGAAAATCGATGCGTCTCACGGCGGGCTTCTTTCGGCTGCAATTGTGCGGAACCGCTTAAGACAGACATCTTTGGGATCTTTCGCCGCTTCGGACAAAAAGCAAAGCGGGAACGGGTCAGCGCCCAAGTGGTTGCAATTCGATCAGTTCGGGTGCGCGGTGAACATCTTCTGCTGCTCAAAACGACTTAGCAGAGAGTGATGATCTCCATTACCGGTTGCCCGTTTGCGAATTTTCACTTTCGCGTCCATCCGAGAGATAACGTCTGAAGCTGAAAAGAGAGGCTGCCGCGATGATGCCTGCAACGGCAGCCATCGGTCCTCCTAAGAGAAGCCCGAAAGTCAGAGTAAAGAACAAAAGACCCACCACCTCTCTCTGAGACCAGCCGATTTCCAGCAGGGGAAGCCCATTCGCATAGAGCAAAGCGAAGATAACGTAGGCTCCGATGGTGACGCCCAGACCTTTTACCAATGATTCACGATGGTTTTTAACTTTCGATGAATCCAGAATGGCCCCTCCCCAGATGAATCCGGCAATTCCCAAAGAAACGGAGGGAAGAACAATATATAGAATGACGGCATGTGCGGCCATGGAGAGCTGGTGAAAGAAAATGACCGTTGCCAGCAGCCCAAAGGATGCGAACCAGATTGCCGCTGCAAATCTCCGGCTGGATGGATGCAGAATGACTGAAGCCAAAGCCGTTTCTCCCGAGGTCGATTATAGATTCGGCATTCTCGAATTCCACAGACACTGTGCGCCGCGGCGATTAACCCGCCGGAGCATTTCGGAGATCTCGACGCGACCCCATGCGCGCCCAGGCACGCGAAGTATGCACCAGGCACGCGTTGGCGAGAAACCGAAAAACTGCATCTCCGTTCATCCAGAATCTGCTGACCATATGAGCTGGATAGGCCAGACAACTGAAGATCACCTTTGGTGCCGCGCGCAGCGAAGGGTGGATTCTGCGTGATGCGACCTTCTCCGGTCCGGGAAGACGGCTGGGAACGAGTGCCTTCCATAGGATCCACTTGCGTGCTTCCGGCGTCTCCGCAAGCAGGAACTGCAGCAGACGGCCATCACGTGTGCGGCGGAATTGAGCCTCCAATGGTGTGCAACCACATCTCTTTATCCACGCTCCCACTTTGGCAGGAAGCGAATCGATCTCGGCCTCGACCGTTTCAGAAACATTGCAAGAGAACCATGCAACTGCCAGGGCGAACACCGTTGCCTGCATACTTCGCGAGCGCGGCGAGTGAATCGCGGTCCAGTCGTCCCAGAACGCATCGGCGTTCGCCCTCCTGTCGAGAAAAGTTCCCAGCTCCCGAACTTGATTGGCCCGGGAATCCTCGTTGAAGATATCGCGCAGAATGTGCAGGGCAAAATAGGCCAGATGGTCCACCTGGTGGAGCGCAGGAAAGATCAGGTCTTCGCATGCGCGGACTCGTCGGCGGTTCCAGAAATCGCCAGCCTCCGGAAATGCGATCGAGGAGATAGATTCGTTCCAAAGACAAAAATGAACTTCTATGGCCGGCGGCGTGTCGGGATCATACCAATTGCCGCGCCACTTCCAAGTACCGAACCGCACCAACGTGGGAACATGGTCGGCATACTGATAAACGTCCTCCGTGTGGCATGGAGCATACCCAATTTCCTGGAGACAAACGACGGCGGATGAGATCTGGTCGGGCGGCACGTAGAAATCGATATCGCTCTGCCTCCGCAGCTCCGGCCGGGGCACAAAATCCGGCGCTTGCGTGAATCCCTTCAGGACCAGATACTCCAAGCTCTTGGCGCCCAAAGCCGCTGCGGCTTCGCGGTACGCGGTCTTTACGTGTTCCCAGTGTTGGGCGGTATCAGCCAGATTGCTGCTAAGGCGCTCATGGACCCATTTCGGGAAGCCCGAATGCGGCTGCTGAGCTAAAGGAAGGGTCAGGCGCGCGCGATCCAATATGGGCAGCAATTGCTTCCAGTCATCATCGTGTAGCCTATGCAACTGCGTGGCGTCGGCATGCCGCAGTTGCAACGCCTGCATTACCGCCGCAAACGACGTAGGCACCCGGGCTCGCACCGAGCCGTTACCAACGAGGTGAGTTCTCATTGCTTTCCTTGTTCCGCATTGCCTGGCTGCCAATGGCCAGTTGGCCTCTGCTCTTTCCCGCCCGCGACTGTGATCCGGCGAATCCCACTGGTCAAACCGCACTCGCCTTCTTTCCAGTTCGCGCGGCTGCCAATGACAAGCTGCAACGCTGCATCAAACCCCCGTTTACTGCAGACAGTCTCGAATCGTCACTGCTTCGCAAAAAGCGTGCTGAAGACAAAGTTAGCGGCCCTGAGGAGGCTCAATTGTCACGCGATTGTCCCCACCGCGTAATTTCTTCTCTCCCTGGCGTAATCATCGGGACGGCAGACGCTCCGAACAAAACGATGACACGAAAGTGACAGCCCACTGACAATCAGCGCTTGAGTTCTCTTGAATACTGATTCTCAACTCGAATGAGTTACGGACGAACGCGAGGGGAGTTGACCCATGAGACGATACAAGATACTTTTGCCGACCTTTGTTTTGTTGACCGCTCTAGGTGCGATGGCCCAGACGCCCGGCACCGGTGCAATCTCCGGCACAATCTTTGATCCGGCGCATCGCTCAATTGCCGCTGCCGATGTGACCGCAGTGGACCAGGCGAACCGCACAGCGCGCATCGTGAAGACCGGCCGGCAGGGCGACTTCCATATTGCTCTTCTCCCTCCCGGCGACTATGCAGTGACGATCACAGCCCCGGGATTTGCTCCCGGCACAATTTCTTCCGTGCAGGTAGCGGCTGGTGAAGTGCGCTTTATCGATGCGATCTTGTCGGTCGAAAAGACGTCTACGGTGGTAAACGTCTCAGCAAACGAGCAGATTGCGGACCTGGAAAGCTCAACCTTAGGAGGGCTTGTCGACCGCAGGACGATCGATTCGCTCCCACTGGCGAACCGCAATTTCACGCAAATTCTCGGGCTCTCGCCGGGCGTTGTTGTCGACCTGCCCAACGCAGCGCAGCCGGGATCCGGGGCGCAGAATGTTGCTTCAGATGGCGCAACTCCTACGGCCAACAATGTCCAGTTCAATGGAGTGGACGCCAACAATCTCGTTGAGAATTCGGCCGCGACTGCCGGCACTTCCGAGGTGGGAGTTGCCATTCCCGCTGTGGATACGATTCAGGAGTTTCGCGTGCAGACCGCCAACTACGATGCTGCATACGGCCGGGGCAGCGGAGCCAATGTCGATCTGGTGAGCCGCGGCGGAACGAATGCATTCCACGGCAGCGCATGGGAGTTCGTGCGCAACAACATCTTCAACGCGAATGACTTCTTTTCAAAATTGTCTGGCCAACAACGCCCGGATCTGAAGCAGAACCAGTTCGGCTCCTCTCTTGGCGGGCCTATCCGCAGAGATAGGGCATTCTTCTTCGCCGCGTACCAGGGGCTGAGGGAGGTGAACGGCTTCGGGGACGAGCAGACAGCAGTCCTGCCACAGCTTACTTCCGACCGCTCCGCTCTCACCCTCGGAGCGCAGTTCTGTCCCGCGGGTCATCTAGATGCGTTGGGACAACCAGCAGCGGGCTATCGTACGTTAGCGGGCGGTACTCAGATCGCGTGCGACGGCTCCAACATCAATCCCGTTGCGCTTGCGATTCTCAATGCAAAGTTGCCGAACGGACAACTCGCAGTTCCGAATCCGCAGATTGACCTGCCAACGAGCGACCCTGATGCCTCGGACCAAATGCCGATGGGGCAATCGACCTTTTCATTTCCTACGCGCTTCCGCGAAGATCAGGCAACGGTGAATCTCGACGAGGTTCTGACCCAGAAGAACACGCTCTCACAACGATTCTTCTATTCCCGGGACCCGCTGAACCTTCCATTCGCGTTCCCCGCCGCCAATCTTCCGGGTTGGGGCACCGATGCGCTGAATCGAAATACCATGTTTGTTGTCACAGATACTCAGGTGTTCAATTCCGCTCTCACAAATATCGCGCGCTTTGGCTACATGCGGTTTGACGGCCTCTCGCGGATACAGAACCCGCTGAAGGCCGCGGCGATTGGCGAAGGCGTGCCCACGGGGCTGCCGAGCCCTACCGACAATGCTCCGGGAATCATTGTGGGCGGTTTTGGAGAATTCAGCATCGGCGATGCCGGCACGCCCTTTCAGTGGGAGGTGACGAATACGGTTGTCTGGCAGGATACCGCCGCACTGACATTGCGCAATCATGACATGCGCTTCGGCCTGGAGTTCAAGCGTCACGAGATCGCCGAAGAGCAGCCCTTCAGCGTGGATGGAGTGATGATCATTGCCACATTTCAGGATTTTCTGCTGGGGCAAAGCGCCTCGCAGAACGGCAGCCCGTTCGGGCTTAGTAATGTAACAGTCAGCAATTCAGGAGGAGGAATCTACCGAAGAAATGAGCGCTTTACGGATTTTGCCGGCTTCGCAGAAGACGACATACGGCTGACACATCGCCTTACCGTCAATGCGGGCGTGCGTTACGAGATTTTTGGTGCCCCGATTGAAATAAATGGGCGGTTTGCAAACTTCAGCCTGCAGACCGCGCAGCAGGGACCAGTTCCTGCTCAGGGCACATTCAGCGGGCTCACGCTGCCCTCGAATTACCATGGGCCGCTGCCCGATCAGGTTACACGTACTTCCTTTCCCGGTCTGTACCGGACACCTCTCGGCGATGTGTCGCCGCGCCTCGGGTTTGCGCTGCAACTTACCGGAAAACCGATTCTCGTGCTTCGCGGCGGATATGGGATCTACTACGATCGGCACTCCGGCAATCTACCCGAGCAAACAATGGACCAGGCGCCTTTTGCGGCCCACACATTTATAATGGGGGCGGCAAACGGAGCGGCAACTCTGCAGAGTCCTTTCGTACCGTTGATCCCCCCGCCCTCAGCGTTCCCCGTGTTCGCTCCGCGCACGCCTACCTCAGCCATCAACGTTGAAGCCACCGACCCGCGCATCCGCGACGGCATGACCCAGGAGTATAACTTGAACGTTGAATACGTTCCCACAGAAAACTGGCTGGCGCAGGTTGCGTATGTCGGCACGCAGTCGACGGACCGTTCCGGCCAGGTTGAATTCAACCAGGCGCTGCTGGCAAGCCCCGCAAATCCTGTGAACGGCGAAATTGCGAATTCCATCGCCAACGTCACCGCCCGACTTCCGTGGCAGGGCATCAGCTCAAATTCATTGCAGACCAACTCGAGTTTTGCCGGCAACTACAACGCTCTGCAGGCCAGTATTCGCCACCGGCTGCGCTACGGGCTGGAATTGCAGACGAGTTACACCTGGTCGAAGAATCTCGACGAAGTCAACGGAGAGGCAGGTACGGATATCTACGAGCTGCAGCTGCCCACGAACGACCAGCGCAACCTGCGCAGATCCTCTTACGGGCTGGCTGGAGACGACCGCGACCAGCGCCTTGTCGCTGACTTCAGCTGGATGACTGCGCGGGCGAATCGTGGTCCCGGATACGTTCGCGAGCTTCTGTCTTCCTGGCAGCTCTCCGGCATAGGTGTAATCCAGTCCGGCAATGCGCTCAGCATCTTCGACACCAACGCGGGATCGGTCTATGGATTGATCGGAGGCGAAGTTCGCGCCCAGCGAACTGGCTCTTCGCCGCACACGCACGGATCGCTGTTTGCGCGCGTGCTGAGTGGATATTTTGACCCGGCGGCTTTCACGCGCGCTCCGGAGGTTGCCAATGGGACCGGCCCGGCCGATCAGGATTTCGGCAACAGCGGCGTGGGCTTTTTGCGCGGCCCGGGGCAGCATAGCCTCGACATAGCTATCGAACGGATCATTCCAGTGAAGGAATCGCAATCGCTGCGCTTCCGCACTGAGTTCTTCAATGTGACCAATACGCCGCAGTTCGGGAATCCGAATGCAGTCCTGGGTTACGGCGATCCCACGCAGCTTAACCCTGTCGCCAGCCCTTCATTTGGGCGCATCACCAAGACTGTTACCGCGCCCCGGATCATCCAATTTGCACTACGATTCGCGTTTTGAGGAGAGATCAATGACCAGCACCTCTCAGATTGAGATTTTACGTTCCTTTCAGGTCGAAAGAGGAGTGCCGCCGGGCGCTATGACCATCGAGGAGATAGAAGCGGTATGCCGCGAACTAGAACCGCCGAGCTTCGAAAAGTATTATAACGATGCTCCGGATCTAACTTTGGAAAGGATGTTCTTCCCGCTTGGTTTCCCGCTTCGTGTTCGCTCCAATTCGGCGGAGGCGCTAGATGTCTGCAGGATGAAGTGGGGTTACTTTGAGCAAGAATTCAATTCGGATCCTATGGAGACGCACATCCACGTTGTGGATACGCAATCGTGGGAATGCCCTCCAGCACCATCCTACCGGGTGGTGGAAAATACACTGCTGGTAACGGCCGACGCCGACAACGTCTGCCTTGCTCAATTTCCCGTGGGCAAAACGCGCATGGTCGTCTCGAGGGGTGCGATTGCGCACCCAAACTACTTCACTCAGACGTTCCTAGAAGCCGCTTCCGCCAGTCAGCTCTGGACCCGTCTTGCCACTCCGATTCACGGAGCCTCTGTCGCCATCGGCGGTCGTGGCGTTCTGCTCTGCGGCGATTCCGGCGCGGGTAAAAGCTCGCTGTCCTACGCGTGTGCGCGCTCTGGCTGGCAATTTATCTCGGATGATTGCAGTTATCTGCTCCACCATGAGACCGGCCGCAGAGTGCTGGGAGATTGTCACCAGTTGCGCTTCCGTCCGTCGGCCGCGGATCTCTTCCCTGAAATGGACGGCGCCGAGGTCACGCCCCGGCTGGACGGTACGCCCTCCATCGATTTCGCAACTTCGAACTGGCCGATGATCGACGCGAAGAGAAGCGCTCACATCGACTTCATCGTCTTCCTCAACCGCCGCCGACCGGGTATGGCAGATTTGATCCCGTATCCCAAGGAGGTGGCGTACTGCTACATACGCCAGAACCTGTTTGGGACGAGCGAAACGAAACTGGCGCAGTGCGCAGGCATCGAGCGGTTAATGGACGCCGAGGTGCTTGAACTCCGCTATCAATCTCTTGACTGGGCGGTGGAGCGTCTGGAGCGACTAGTGCGCGAGGGGTGCTGAACCTGTGACTCGTGTTTTGCGCTACCTCTGGACAGCGGTGTCGCCCTGGTTGCGCCGCTACAGCCTTGGCCGCGGATTCTGGCTGTTCTTTATAGCTGCGCTATTCTGGGACGCCGGCTTTGGGGTCTATTTCTTCCTCTTTAACCTGTACCTGCTCGACTTCCACCTGAATGAGCGCACGATCGGTCTCGTCAATGGTGCGCTGTCACTCGGGTTGATCACGGGGATGCTTCCGGCCGTGATTTTGACTCGACGAATTGGTGCACGGCGATTACTGATTCTGGGCTTTCTCGCGTCATCCGTTCTCGGGGTGCTGCGGGCAATCTTTGTTTGGGAGCAGGCAGCCGTTGCGCTAGCATTTATTGCTGGTCTCGTAATGTGCGTCTGGCCCGTGTTGTTCCTTCCGGTAACAGCGTCGCTGACTTCTGAGAGCAACCGTACCGCGGCAACCGGCCTCATTTTCTCCGTCGGGATTGGAGCGACCGCGTGCGGTGTCGCTGCCTCTGGCTATCTTTCGCGGTGGCTTGGCATCCTTGGCTCGGCACTGGGACCAGCAGATATCAAACGTGTTATTCTCCTGCTGTCCAGCGGAGCTGTTGCCTGCGGAACGATCGCGTTGTTGCGGTTACCAGAACTGGACACTGCACCGCCTGAAACAATTTCTCTTCGCGATCAGTTCACGGTGCTACGGCAGTCCTTTTTGCGCCGCTTTCTTCCTTGCGTTTCATTGTGGACGAGCCTGCTCGGTGCGTTTACGCCATTCGCATCAGTGTACTTTGCACAACAACGGCACGTTTCTCTGTCGCACTTGGGACTGATTTTCTCCGCCTCTCAACTCGCGCAGTTAACGGGCGGCCTGGTTGTCCCGCTTGTGGAGCGCGGTTTTGGTCTGACAAGGGGCGTTGTCATCTCCCAGGTGGTCACCGGCGTGCTGCTGACCCTCACCGCTCTCTCTTCCCATCCCGCATGGTGCATCGTATTTTTCTGCAGCTTTTCGGCGGCTCAGTGGATATGTTCGCCTGCGATGTACACCCTGTTGATGAATAACGTGGTGGAAAAGGACCGCGCCGGCGCCTCGGCGGTGGTTATGTTCAGCAATTATTTCCTTACGGCCGCGATCACGCCGGCAATGGGCTTACTGCTTCTGCACTTTGGCTATACCGAGGTGATGATCGCCCTCGCCGCTCTCGAGTGCGCCCTCGCAGCTGCTTTCCGCTGGCTGATTCCTGAATGGCGCCCGATGCCAGCGCCGTCTCCCATTCGCGCTGAGTCCTTTATGGATTGAGGAAGCGAAGCAAAGCGCGCTCATCCTCCGCGCTCAGGTTCGCACGTACCCGCATGTGTCGCGAGATGGTCCCCGCGATCCTGGGCGAAAAACCCTGCGGGGCGTTGTGGCACCGCGAGCAGTTCTCGGCGAAGACGCGTTGCCCTTCTTGCTGACCCGTCTCGGCGGGCATTGTATGGTGAACTTTGTTACCTTGATTCGATTCCTGCTTCGTCCCCTGACTGTCATTCTGGGCGGCGAGAAGGCACCCTCCCGAAGCGAGCGTCACGCCCAGAACTGCGGCGAAGATCTTGAGCCGTGCGTTAATCATCAGTGTCCTTTCCATGCGGGGAAAAGGAATCGATAGACCATTCCGGTTTCCCAGATGTTGACGTTGCCCGCGGGCGAGAATTGCCTCGAATAGCTCGAGAGGATTCGCGTATTGTGCGGGAAATTGTAATCCAGTCCGAAGTCGGCCTGCTGTGTATTCTGGGCGGGCACACCGTCGCTGGCAGCATTGTCGATGCGAAATGTCTGGTTCATCCGGAAGACCGGTTCGAAGCGGCGCATAAAATTCACCGGCCCTGATTCATCGTGAAGGGGTCGGTAATCCCCCTCGAACCAATAACCGTATGCGTGCTCGCCTCGCATCGTTTCTGAACGAACGCGGAACCCTCCATCCCCGGTTTGCCACCACAAGTACGCGCCAACGAAGTTTTCATGCGTGCCCTGCAGAAGTCGCCCGTAGGAAGCTCCTATCTCAAGTCGCTGCTCCGGGAAGTAGAAACTGCCTCGACCGCCAGAAGAGCGTCGAGAACTGAATTGCTGGTTGGCACTCCGCGCCGAGAACCAGGCTGAGTAACTGAAGGAAGTGCGTGCGCTACTGTATAGAGATCCCCGCACCTGCCCGCCCAGGCCAATGCCTGAGCCCATCTGTCCAATTGGTTCCGCCAGAGATTCATCCTGGAAATTTCCGATCCACAACGGTGTGAGCCGCTCATTGTAGGTGCCGAAGGGAAGCAGGAAGCTTCCACCCACCACGGTCAAATGGCGTGACGCGATGTAGTCCCCCTGGAGGTAAGTGAGTGCGGCGAAATGCGAGTGATCGTACCCGGTCGAGTTTGGCGTAAACTGCTCCAACACGATGGCTCGCGATTCCACCATGAAGTGGTTGCCTAGCGGTACCGCGGCCAAGGGTTGGATCAGTGGTATGTAGGTTGTCTTCCCTCCGGTGGTATTAGTGACGAAGGCGATGCCACCGGAGAGCAGAGGCGTGTCCTGCGCTGCCGCCGTCCCGAAGAGTCCAAGCAAAGACAAGAACACAATAGAGGCAGATCGTCTATTCGGCATAGCCCTACGATAGGACTGGCGCAGTTCCTAGTTGTCGGACGGGTATCTTCCCATTGTCATTCAATTGTCAGTTACCAAGCCGCACTCCTAATGCTCGGAGCCTGCCCGTGGGCAATCTATGTGTCCGCAGCACGCGTTGCAACATGACCGAATGCGGATCGGCAACGCAGTGCACGATCCAGGTGCAGGTTCCTCCTCATCAAAGCCGCGAGAATAATAAATTCGTTCGCGGCGGCTTCGCGCCCATGGCATTGGATTAATGGCCGAGTCGCTGAAAGCCGCGTTTCGAGCTCTTGCCGTTGCCCAAACGAACCGTGATGCGCTTGAATGTGGGGCTGCGAAGGCTGGCTAACGGGTCAAGAGGATTGAAGGTCATCGCGCCCGTCATGCGTGAAGAAGATGTGGAACCCTGATCTTTCATGCCAAGGGATCCTGCTGCCTTGGCGCGATCTGCATTCCGGCGCTCAGACTTTCATTGGACACTCAATACTCTTCATGCTCATAAATTCGTGTCTTCGATCATGCAACACGGGCGCTCCATTGCTTCCCTATCGCAAGACCTTCCTGCTTTGCTTCCTGAAAATGACAATCCAAAGACAGCTTGCTGACAAATCATTCCTCTTGCCCACCTAAGCTGGAGGACATTCAATGCGCAACGAAGCGGGGACACATGAATTTGATTGTGAAATGCAGGGTCTCGCGGCATGGCCAGCCGATCTCGCCTCCATTTGTCCTCGAATGTACTCGCGCCCGGGGCGAAGAGCGCAAATTGCCGGATGACGCTGGAGCTATTGCCACCCGACGGAGTCCGCGCGCGGGGGCACATATGTACTTCTGGCAGTTGATGCAGTGCGTGTGGTACCAGACAACTCATCATCCAAATTCGATTGATGCACTGCTGGAAGTGAAGGCATTCGAGCTTCGCTACAACTCGCTGGACCGGGCTGTGGAGCGACTGAGGCAGCTCGTGCGCGAGGGGCGGTGATGGCGCCGAAGCCTGGATCGGTGGGCCGGATCTGGTTAGGATTCCGTCAGCGCTCCTCGCGCACGAACTGCTTCAGAATTCTCGCTTGTGGGAAATCGATAGCATTTTCGCACCGTGCCGCAGAACGTGGAATGGGTGGTTGAACAGGCGGGGAGATGAGAGAACACCTTGCCAATTGCGCGTTCGGCACACTCGACTACCTCGCCTATCCCGCGGGGATGCTGCTGCTGGCTCCCGCAATTCTAAGCGTGCTCGGGATTGATCGTTTCGGCATCTGGGCCCTGGCTAACGCGGTGCTGATGACCGGCGCAGTTCTGGCATCGGGATTCGGCGACGCAAACATCCGGTCAGTGGCACAGGCGAGAGGAAGGCGAGACAGCGATGAGCTGGGGGTGACGGTCCGCAGCACATTCGGCATTCACGTCATTTTGGGAGCGATCGTGGCAGCCGGAGTTTGGCTGGCGGCCCCTGCGATCACTCATCTGACCGTCAAGACGCACGAAGAGCTAGCCGGCGATTGTCTTTGGTCGATCCGCATCGTTTCAGGACTCATTCTGCTGCGAGCGCTTGAGACGGTTTGTGTAAGCACGCAGCGCGCGTTTTGCCGCTATGGAACGGCAGTTGGGATAAGCGCCACGGCGCGGATCGTCTCACTACTGCTCGCCTGGCTGATGCCTGTCTTCAAGCCCAGCGTGGCTGCGGTGCTGGGGGCGACATTCGTGGCGAACGCCGTTGCGCTTTCGATTCAAATGCAGCAGCTGAAGAGGCTGCTGGGTGGCAGATCACTCTTTCCAATACTGGATTCGGTAACAACGAAAGCCCTGCTGGGCTTCGGTGTTTTTACGTGGATACAAGCTGCAGCCGGGCTGATGGTGGGGCAGGTTGATCGGCTGGCTGCGGGCTTCGCCCTGGGAGCATCGGCAGTGGCAGTCTACACAATCTGCGTGCAACTGACGCAGCCAATCTACGGCATCACGGCGGCAGGGCTGCACTTTCTGTTTCCGCTGCTCGCATCCGATTCTGCGACTGGTTCGCATCCGAGTCTGCGCCGCACGATTGCCATAGCCCTTGCTGCGAATTTTGCTTTCGTCGCGCTTGCACTCGCATCTCTTCTGCTCTTCGGCAATTTCATTCTCAGGCATTGGGTGGGAATCACCATGGCCGATGCGGCAGCGGGAATTCTTCCTGCCGCAGCGTGGGGCTCGGCGCTTTCGGCGCTCGCGGTTACGGGTTGCTACACGCTGCTCGCAATCGGGCGACCGAAGGTGGTTGCATTTCTCAACATCGCGGGAGGACTAATCATGGCCGGCGCACTTCCGCTACTGATACCACGCTTTGGACTGGCCGGAGTTGCCTACAGCCGCCTGCTACCCGGATGCGCGGCCCTGCTTGTCTATATCCCGCTGACCCGCCAGATTGCCTGGCAGTGCACCAGTTTGGATTCTGTAGGCCGACTTTCGATGGTGGAGGAGAAGTCAGATTATGCCTGACACAACCCTGTGCGAAGGAATGACAGATTCAGCTGCCAGCGATTCCATCGGAGAGATTGCACGGCGGAAATTCGCAAACGTGCTCGGTGTGTCCATCGACGCGGTCAATATGGAACAGGCGCTGGCCATGGTCAGCGCGCGTTTGCGCGAAGGGCGAAAGGGCTACGTGTGTTTTGTCGACGTGCACGGGATCCTGGAGGCATTGAAAAGTGAGACCGTCGCGGAGACATACGTGCAGGCTGCCATGGCGATGCCGGATGGCACTCCGACGGTCTGGGTAGGACGCGCACAGGGCTTGCGGGAGATCAATCACGTGACTGGGCCGGCCATGATGGAGGAAATATTCCGGGGTAACGAGTTTGCCGGCTACTCGCACTATTTCTACGGAGGAGAACCAGGCGTAGCAGGGGATCTTGCGGCCATGCTTTGCGGGAAATATCCGTGGACCAGAATTGTGGGGACCTATACGCCGCCATTCAGAGAATTGACACGTGACGAGGAGGAGGAACTGGTGGCGGAGGTCAACCGGTTGAAGCCGGACATCGTGTGGGTGGGCATCGGCACGCCGCGTCAGGACTTGTGGATGCGGAGAATGCTTCCGCGATTCGAAACGCGGATGGTGTTTGGCGTAGGAGCGGCATTCGATTTTCTGACTGGCAGGATTCGCCTCTGCCCCGAGTGGATGAAACGCGCGGGGCTGCACTGGCTGCATAGGCTGGCTCAGGACCCCATGCGTTTGTGGATGCGTAATGTCCGCAATATGTCGTTTCTGTGGCACATTGCTCTGCAACTGACCGGAGCGAGGCAGTACCCGATGCGCTCGCGCGCAAAAGGCGCCGGGCAGTCATCTGCAGCCGAGGGAACGGCACAGCCCGAAATGGCCGAGAGCGCACTCTAGTAAGGTGAGCGATTGTCCGACGGGTAAGGCTTCCCAAACATGTTCAGGTGATTGTGGTCGGGGTGGTATGCGCTCGACGCATCAACCGTGACACTGGAGGCCTGGCCGGCGGCGAGAGTAATCCTGCGGCTCAATCGGTCGAGATCCGGCTGCGGAGTACCTTCGATCCAGACGTGCAGTTCGTAAACGCCCGGGGGGACAGGATGGATGGAGAACGAGCCGGCGGCCCCGGCCACGTCGTAGAGCGGAGTGGAAAGCGCAATAACGACGGCACTCATCTCCGGATGGATGTTGCAGAAGATGTAAGAAACGCCTTCCCGCGAGAACCTGACCTCGCGCGAACTGCCGGCCTCGTACAAGCCCAGATCAAAGCGCTTACCGTTGAATAGCGAAAAAACATTGTGAAAGAACGGATCCTCGTTGGGAAAACTGACCATACTGCCGACCGGGACGACCAGCAGATGAGGCGTAAAGGTTCGGTTCTTCTGAACGAGCGTGAAGTGTCCCGGAGCCGGCGGCTGAACGGACGGAGAGTGGTCCAGCGGCTCCAGCCACACCACGATCGAGGGAGGGTGCGATTTCCTGGCGGCGACAGGAAGAACAACCCGTCCGGAGAATATTGCCGTGCCAGGGGGCGGCTGTTGCGCGCAGACCGGGGCCGCGCTCGCCACAAGTAAGAGGCCACCGAGCACTGTCGCGAGCCGGGTCGATCTTTGCCGGGCCATCAAAACTTGTACCCCGCGGCCACTCCTATCACATCGCTGAACGTGGGGGGAGCGGTTACATAAGAAGACATGATCCGGCGGTATTCGAGCGAGAAAAGCAGGTAAGCGTTGGGCGAATAGATGACATTACCAGTGAAGGTGCGGTTGCGCGCCAAGTTGTAGACATTGACCGGCGTGGTAATGGCATAGGGGCGCAATTGGCCGGCTGGGACGTTGTCGATGCCGAAAGCCTCATTGAATTCGAGCCGCTCGCCGGTTTTCTGTTTCCATTGCACCCACCCTCCTCGGTCATCTAATGCGCGGTAATAATGTTCGCCATTCAGGTTCAGCGCTACGTAATCCTTGTATGCCCCGCCTCCAAGTCCGCCCAACGCGCTGCCCCAATAAGTGCTACCAGAAAATTGCATGAAGCGGGACGCGGGAACCCGGAAGTCGACAGCACCCGCCCACGATTCGAAGGTGAAGAAGGAATTGGTGGTGCGGTGGGGGGCGAAAAAACCGCTCACGCCGAAACGCGCTCTAGATTCTTCGTCCGGGCCTTCGAATGCAATTCGGGATTCGATTCCTGGCCAACGGGAAAGCTCTGCTGTAGAGGGCGGCGTGTAAGAGCCGCTGTTCGTCGTAGAAAAGAGCGGTGGGGGGTCTGCGGTGTCGATCACGGCAGCCTGCAAGCGCAGTGAGCCTCGACCAGATTTAAGCGCGTCGTAGGAAATCCCGGCTTGCGGATTCCAGGCCCACAGATTACCCGACCAGGCCAAAGCAGGCACGGCGACGGCGGTAAGAGAGGACGGGGTTTCGGGCGAGATGAGAGGCCGGTCGAGTGCAAAGAAAGCATGCGTGCTGCTCCAGTTCAAATCGAGATGCGCAGTACGCAGACGTACCAGACCAAGCGCGTAGCTGCCGGTATAGCCGGAGCCGGAAGCGCTCGCGCTCAAATCGAGGCGGACATCGCCGTGGGTTTGCGCGCCCCATACATGCGGCCCTTCAATGTCGAGTCCCACGATAGTTTGCCGTGCTGAAACGCCAGTTGAACCTGAGCCGGAAAGCGCCACGGACGGTGTTGCGGCGGCATCAACACGCCGCGAGTTGACGAATCCGTTGAACAGGACCATACCGCTGAGTCTGACGGGATATTTTGACGCACTTTCCACTTTGGACTGATCGAGTGTGGCGATCTGCGTTTCCTGCAATGCCTGCGTCTCGCGAATTTCGGCCACCGCTGCAGCGAGATCCGCAGCTCCGTTGGATTGAGATACTGGCGGTTCCTCGGAATTCTTGGAGACACCAGCGGACGCCTGTAAGCTGACAAGTTGCTGCCGCAATTCGGCGAGCTCACGCTGCGACTCTTCGAGCTGGGCCTGTACACGGCTCATCGAGTCTGTCAGCGAACGAATTTGATCCTGGACAGACGGTTCGCTTGTCCCGTTCGACGGGGCCTGAGCGCCGGCCCCAGACACGAGGAAGACAGCCGCACAAGCAATCAGTGACGCGGCGGCTTGCCTGCATGAATATCCGACGGATTTCTGATTGTTCTTCATTTTTCCTCCACGTGTTCGCCTCTGCCGACCAGCGAGTCCGGGCTGGCACTGGCGCGCGGAATCTGCATGCGGAAGACAGTTTCACCCGGAACATTGCGCGCGAGAGTCACACTTCCGCCGTGTTCCAAGGCAATGCTCTGGGTCAGGGTCAGGCCAAGTCCCGACCCCTTGTGCTTGCCCTCGCTTACAAAAGGCTCAAAGAGGGTGGTGAGAATGCTATGCGGCACTCCGTTGCCGTTGTCGCTCACGTCAATCTCCACCTCCTGATCGCGTCCCAGGACGGCGATGGCAACATGTGCGGATGCGTCTTCTGGCCTCGGCGCCTGGCACGCATTCAAAAGAAGGTTGTAGATCGCACGCTCAATCTGCTTGGCATCTACGAATGCCTCGGTTGTGGCGGAATCGTCGGCGTGAAGACTGAAATCAACATGCGCGGCATCGGGATGGGAGCGCACCAGGTGCAGCGCGCGTTCAGCCAGAATCGCGATGGATTGCCGCGAGCGGCGCAACCCGGCGCCAGTGCGCCCAAACATGAGCAGCGACTCAAGCATTTCGGTAGTGCCGTTCACTGCATTACGAATTTCCGCGAGGACTTCGTTGCGCTCTGCTTGAGGCACGCTGTCCGAGGCGAGAAATTCCGAGTTGGCGTAAATTGCCGCGAGATAGTGACGGAGATCGTGAGAAACTGAGCCAGCCATCCGCCCGATGGTGGCGAGGCGTTCCGATTCGAGCAGAGCGTGATTAGCCTGGAGGATTTCGCGGCGCATGCGTGCGAAAGCAGTGCTGAGCTCCCGGACTTCACGGGTTCCTCGATAAGGCAGCAGGTGCGTGCTGTTACCGCTGGCGAAGGCTCTGACTCCCTTCGCCAGGTGCTCCAGGGGACGCGTGACAAAGCGCGCCAGCGCAAGCATGAGAACCGTCCCGAGAACCAGCGCCAGCGCACCGGCAAGCAGAACCAGGCGGTCAATCTGCCGGATCGTACGCTCCTCCTGGTCGAGAGATTTCATCTCGATCAGGGTGAGCGGAGCCGTGGATCTTGAAGTGAGGTCGTGCGAGACGGCGAGAAAGTGCTCGCCGTTTAAGACGAGAGTATCTGGCTGTCCCGGTGACAGAGCGCTCCCGAGGTTGACTGAAGGCATGTTAGTACTGTTTGTTCCGGGAACAGAGCCGGCGAGAACGCGGTCACGGCTCCGGAAAACTGCCTTTACATCCGTTGCCACGCTGAGCCCCTCCACCAATTCGTGGTCGATGGCAAATCCGCTGATTACGTAACCAAGCAGCGTGCCTTCCGTCTGGCTGCCGAAATACAGCGGCTGGACAGAACAGCCGAAGAGTCCCCTGCTGCTGACGAGGAAGTTGGCTTTGCGCAAGACGAGCAGGCGTTGAAGCTCCGCGCGAAAGACTGCGTCGGCGGAAGCATCTTTGAGGTACGCGGCTTTCACGTTCCCATCGCGATCGGCCAGTGCAAACAGGTCATTGCCGCCGACCTTCCAAAACTCGACCCCGCCGTCTTCGATGGTGCGCTGGTCGCTGGTGGTCATGAGCGCTTTCAGGCTGGGAAGATCGGCAAGGAGCGCATTCTCACGGTCGAGCGCGGCCAGATGCTGCGCCTGCATGTTCTCGAAAATCGTGAGAGAGTGGCGCAGATCGGAGGAAAGATTCTGAGTGATCAGTGCCTGGAGAGAACCCCGAATTGCCAATAAGCTGACGAGCGTGACTCCGGCCGTGATCACGGACATGGCCAGAATAAGAAGGACCTGGGTCCGTATGCCCTGCTTGCGAGCGGACACGACGCTCACCGGGTCCGTACTGGCACGGGCTCCCTCACTTTCAGCAGTATTACGGAACGAATTTGTACCCGGCACCATAAATGGTGAGGAAGTGCGCCGGATTTGCCGGATCTGGTTCAAGCTTCTGCCGCAGTTTGAGAATCTGGTTATCAACGGTTCGCGTTGTTGGATAACAATTGTATCCCCAGACTTCGTTCAGCAACTCGTCGCGGCTGAGCACCCGCTCAGCATTGTCTGCAAAGAACTTGAGCAGCCGAAACTCGTGCGAAGTAAGAGTGACGGGAACACCTTTGCGGACAACTGTCATCTTCTTGAAATCTACCTCGCACTCGCCGAACCGGTAAGCAAGTGCGGTTCCGGGCTTCCTTCGCCGCCGTATCGCCGCCTGCACACGCGCCATCAATTCCCGAGGACTGAACGGCTTGGTCACATAGTCGTCGGCGCCCAGTTCCAGAAGCAGAACCTTATCGACCACTTCGGAGATCGCGCTGACGATAATGACTGGACAATCCGGAATAAGAGATTTGAACTTCTGGCAGAGTTCGCGCCCCGAAATGTGAGGGAGGATGAGATCGAGAACCACGGCATCCAGCTTGTGGGAATGGAATTGTTCGAGCGCGGCGTTGCCGTCTCCCGCGCACAGAACGTTGTATTGTTCTGCCGCGAACATCCGCTGCAGCACTCGCTGCATTCTGGGGTCGTCTTCGACCACGAGGATGGAACCCAGCTCCCGTACCGCGGGGGATACTCCTAAATCCGGGGCAGCATCTTGCAGGCCGCTGTTCATGGTCATTGAATCATTTTGCCTCAGATTTCATCAGGCGACTACACGAAAGGTGACAAATGACAATTTCGTGACATTATTCTCCGTTATTTAGCGGATCCGGCAGTTCCTGAGCCCATCCCAATGGGCTCCCGCAACCGGTCAGCCCCGATTATTGGAGAACATACCAGATCGGCGTAGAGCCTGGCGTAGCGGTCCCCACTTGAGGCAGCGCTAAGCTGCAGCGGCAAAACACCCCGATATGGCGCAGCGCCAAGAGCATCACGAATAGTCCTGACGTATGTATCCACCGGCTCGTGTGTCCAGGGAACGTAATGACATGCCTCCCCGCCCACTTCGCGAAACGCGGGAATGTCTGAACAGACGACTCGGGTGCCGGCAAGAAGGGCCTCCGCAACCGGAGCGCCGAAGCCTTCCAAACTGGAAGGAGAGAACAGAAATTCACAGTTCTCGTAGCACCACCGCATTTCGGCCTCGGAAAGGCCGGAGAACAGGAGGACCTTCCTGCCCAACCTGGCATTTCTTATTTCCTCTTCAATTCTTCGAGTTTCCGGTCCTGGCATGCCAACCACGACCAGGTGGGCTTCAGGGGGCAGAATCCTTTCGACTAACAGCCGCTCAAAGACCCGAATAGCCAGAGGGATGTTCTTGTTGGAACGGTGCTGCGCTACGCATAGAAGGAAACGATGTCCGCGAAGCGGTTCCAGATTTCCGGTCATGGCGGCGGGAACTTTGAACTCGGCGAAATTGTGTATGACCTGAGCTTTATGCCCGAGCGCTGGAAATCGCGTGACGAACCCCGTCTGAGTGACATGAGAAACACAGGTGACGGCGTCAACATGGCGGACGCATTGGGTAGCTATATGCCGTGCGAGCACACTTCGCAGCTTGCCAAAGTTGTATGGGATTTCGAATGGATACAAATCGTGAAGTGTGAGAACCGTTGCGCAGGGATATGCCTCCTTTGGCGTCGGTGCTGGATAGGTGAGGTGAACAATATCTGCCTCAAGCTGTGTCGCTATGCACGGCAGCTCGCGGTAATACCAGAACAGCCGGCTCAAATTGGCGTCGCGAAGCGGGATCCAATGCATGTGCAAGCGTGGGTCACAGACACCCAGCGCACTCCGATACATCTCCTTCTGCCAGGCTCCGGCGATGAAATGGATCTCCGAGATCGCTTTAGTGGTTATCAGAGCGCGAGCAAGGTTCGCCGCGTGACGAGATACACCGTTCATCTGCGGGGGCGCGGACATTGCGGCAATGACGACGTTCATATGCTTCCTTTCAGCACGCTGGCAAAGCATCCACCTCGGCTGACGTTGCCGATTCATTGGCGGCCATCGCTTGCTCCCGGGGGCTTTGCTGGCAAACAAAGGCAAATGCGGTGACCAGCCAAAGCGGCAGGAGAAGATCAAAGGGCTCCGCTTCGGCAAACCCGCGGACCGCCACATAAATGAGAAATGAAGTCAACGCAATGCGTTCGGGAGCCCGCGACAAAGCGCGAATGCGCCGGAATAAACTGCCATAGACGCCTGCAAGCAGCACAACCCCGCACAGCCCGTAAGCAAAGAACTGCTGGAGTAATTCGTTTTCGGCATGGCGAGACTCATATAGTTCGCTGCCGAAAGGAGGCGCCACTTTCCACATCGCATCGAAGCCATTACCGAACCAGGGCTTTTTCAGGGACGTGTCGAGAGTCCACGCCCAGATAGCAGTTCGGCCGGTCAAGGTTTCAGCCTGATTCCCAGCAGTGGTGTACACGTCGTAGTAAGCGCTGAGGAGGCTTCCGAAGCTGAGTGTCAGTAAGATCGTCGCAGACGCCAGAAGCCATTTCTTCCTGCGAGGGATACTGGCATCACGGACAAAGCGGTAGAGCAGGCACGCAATAAACGCGGCGAGAGTAGCCTTGCTCAAACTGCGCAGGAGCGTGATGCCCAGGAACCATGGGACCATGCGCCAGATAACATCGCCGCGGGCAACCAGGAAGCCGCACATCAGCAGCGATAGAGCGCACAAGTTGGCGATCTGATTGGTATTGAAGTAGCTGAGATCACCGAGGCGTAAATCTGCCGCCGTGGGCATCATCCACGCAATCGCCGCCAGCGCGCAGGATCCCGCGATGTACCCCTTCAGAAGTGAAGTCACCGCTTTCTCGCAGTCGGAGCCGCGGACGAGCAGGATCACGATGCCTACGTCGCCCGCAAGTGAGAACCAATAGAGCGCCGACGAGGCGACGGAGAAGGAGGCGGTCCAGAAAAAGCTGCAGCCAGAGTATGTGAGATACAAGATGACCCAGCGCAGCGGTCGAGAAGTCCAGAGCACGTGGTCTTTGCGATCTTGAGCGCCGAAGGTGCCAAGCACAGCGGCCAGCGCCAGCACCGTGGCGAAGACAAAGCCGGCCAAAACGCCGGGCTGGGTGCCAATGTTGAGCCATCGAGCGGTAACCAGAACAAATATCGTCCGCCCGGAAAAGAGGAGCCCGGCACTGAACGCGAGAAGTGAGAGCGGCACACTCCGCGTTGTGGCCCAAAGCTCCGTGCGCAAGCCGGCCAGGCTACGGTTCGATGCCATACGAATGTTGTCACTCATACCCGCTCCCTGCTTTTGCGCATCTTGTCGCGCAATGGACCGAAACGAGCAGCAACTTCCCGGGCGAACTGGCGGCGCGGATCGAGAGGATCGAGGAGGAGCCAGTGATGACGGCTGAGCTGCACGAAGGACGCGAAGATAAACGCGACAAGGGTCAGCGCAAGAACGAGGATTGTCCGCGGCGGAAAGGATTTCTTTTCGGGAATTCCGGGCGCATCAATAATATTGACAATGGGAACGTCTTTAGCTTCTTGAATGCGCGCAATTTCGTATTGCTGCGTGAGCAGGTTATAAACAGTCTCCTGTACCTGAACTTCTCGATACAAGTTTGCGTAGGGTACAGCCAGCCGCGGCACCTGGCGCAGCGGCAGGTAAGCCGGAGCTGCATCCGCATCGGCCGGTGTCACGGGCGGGAGCGGCGCGGACGAACCGCCCATCTTTTCCATTTGGTTTTTCAGTGAGGCGATACGTGCCTGCGTGGTGTGGATACGGACGTTGTCGTTGCCATACATCTGCTCCAGAGCGTCGAGTTCGCTTTGCTCGGCGATAAGCTCACCCTGGACTCGGGCCTCAGACTCTACAGTGGCGCGTGCCTGTTCCTTCAGGTCGACTGCAGTATGGGAACTCGAGAACTCGCTCAGCGCTTCTTGCGCGCGCGAGAGATTGTTCTTCACTTCGACGAGTCGCTTTTCAATGAAAACGCGCTCCTGGTGCGCCGAGGAACGGCTGGTGCGAGTAACCAGAATGTTGAGTTCGTCGAGGTATGCCTGGGCCAGGTCGCGGGCTCGCACCGGACCGGTGTCCTGAACGGAAACCGTGAGCACGCCGCTCTTTTTGTCCTGTGAGATGCGCGTACGGCGCGCCAGCACCTTGGCCGCGTCGACATGATAGCGCTTGTGATACACGCTCAGAAGATGGAACTGGTCGATCAACCTGCTGGAGACCGAAGCGCTTTGCAGCAGGTTGACAAACAGCGCACCGTTGTTATGTCCGCCGAGCAGGCTCAGCGCCAAACCGCCGAGTATGTCACTATTCGTAGCGCGCTGTGCCAGCGCCGCGAACATGGCTGGATTCGTTCCGGACATTTCCGGGGGCATAATCTGTGCCTGCGATGTATACATTTTGGGAATGATGAAGGCCACGGCCACGCTGACGACAAAGGCGACGCCCGTGATGCGCGTCAGCAGGCTGCGCGACAACCAGAGGACGTGAAGGTTGTAGAGCCAGCGTGGAGCGCTGTGATAACCGGCCTGCAGTTCAGCCGCCTGAGCGGCTTCAACAACGGCGGTATCTGTTTGCAGATCGATAGGCATGCTCACCTACAATCCCGCAACCGCGGCGGCAATCGCCAGAGATGTAACCACCTGGGCTGTGCCGAGCAGATTGCGCCAGGTAACAGAGGGTCCGATGATCTTTTGCGGAACAACAATTGTGTCGCCGGGATCGAGACGCGTTGCGAGG
This sequence comes from Occallatibacter sp., assembly GCA_035935755.1. Taxonomy (GTDB): domain Bacteria; phylum Acidobacteriota; class Terriglobia; order Terriglobales; family Acidobacteriaceae; genus Telmatobacter. Next base: position 121,631 of record DASYWU010000054.1, read on the forward strand.
ACGCTGTGTTGAAAAAATCCCTGCTCGCCCCGTCCAATCACAGATCCGTTGGCGCGAATAATGAAAATCTCCTTCCTGTTTGCGATCGACGTGCTCCCGCCGGCACGCTTCAAATACCATTCGGCGGAATGACCCGGAATGAAGGTGATGGCCGCAGGGTTGTACACCTGGCCACTCACCAGGATGAAACCGGGACGCTTGGGAATGCGGAGCTTGTCTCCGTTGCGCACCTCGATGTCGGCAGGCGTACCGGCCCATCGATCCATGTCGGAATCGATATGGATTACGAGCCGGCCTGTTGCCGGCTGCTTGCGCAACTGAGTCAATACCTGCTCCTGTTGTTGCTGAATGGCTTGCAGATTCGCCGGTTGCTCGCCTGCGTCTGCGCGCGACGCCATGCGTGCGGACGCAGCTCCGGCTTCGATCTGCTGGACAAGTTCCTGACGGCTCTTTTCTTCGAGCGATGCCACCTCAGGCCGCGTGAGCACGGCACATTCCGGATAGGCTGTCGACCGAAATCCACCGGCCCGCCGGATGACGTCGCTCAGGTGCTCGCCTGCCTGGAAACTGTAGCTGCCCGGATGGGCCACTTCCCCTTCGATGATGATGGAGGCGCCAATGTCATTCCAGCCGGTGAGTTGGTGGACGGTGAGCACATCGCCAGGCTGGAGCGCGACATCTGCGCCTGAATCGCCTTTCATGACAGCGTCGCCTATCGCCACCTCTTGCCGTTGCACAACCACGCGCGCACCTTTCTCGACGCCGTAGCTGGCGAGGTCTGCCTGCATTACAAATGCATCGCGCCTGAATCCGCCGGCGGTGCGCACCAGCCCGGCAGCGGTCATACCCTTGAACATGGGGTAATTGCCGGGCCGTTCCACTTCACCACGGACAGAGACTATAGGAGCGTCGACGTCGTATCGGCCGAAGATGCGGATGGTATCGAACGGCTGCAGTGCGATATTCGTGTTGCCAACCAGGACATCGGGAACGCTGAATTCGAAGGTTTCGGGGTGAAGGTCCGGTGCAACCAGCCGTACTACCTCGCCGCGGTCGGCGGGCTCGGGGAGCAGATCCTGATAGCTCTGAAGAATATCGCTGATGTGCATACCGCCATGAAAGGCAAACTTTCCCGGGCGAGCCACGTGGCCCTGCAGATAGACAACCTGTTCGCTGTAGGGCAGCACCGTCCCAACATGGATACGGTCGCCGTCTTTCACGTCTGTTGCTCGCAGGCGCAACAACATCTCTTTCGGATCGCTGCCCGATCCGGCATCTACGGCGACTTCCTCGCGCTCCCGGTTAGGGACGACTCGCCCGATGGTGATGTGCGCAAGCGACGCTGCAACGGTGAGACCGCCGGCATCGTTGAGGACTGCAGCAAGATCCTTTTCGCTTTTGAGTTCGTAGATGGCGGGCCGCTTCACCGCGCCGAAAACGGCTACCTGCGGACCTACCGAGGGGACCAGCAACGTGTCCCCGGCCTGAAGCCTCTCGTCTACGGGGCGCACGCCATTAAGCATGAAATCATACAGGTCGATTTCGCCAATCAACTGCTGGTTGCGAAAATGACGCAGAATACGCAGCGAACCGACGGCGGTTGGTCCGCCCGCGTCGAAGAGCGCGGTCAGCGGAGAAGCCAGGGCGCTGATTTCATACGCCCCCGGGCGCTGGACGTCGCCGACAACGAAGATGCGAACGGAACGGACCTGCGCCACAGTTACAAAAACGTGTGCATTGCGATACTGGCCGCGCATCGAATCGGCGATCAGCGACTGGGCGCTTCCCAACGTAAGGCCCGCAATCTGCACGGGACCCGCCTCAGGCAGGGAGAGGCGGCCGTCGCGGTCAACGGTGCGAACCACGGTTTGAGACACGCCCCCCCAGAGGGCAATACTCAACTGGTCCCCGGGGCCGAGAACGTAGTCAGGACCAAGGGGCACATCGAGCGTTGAACCCTGGCCGCTCGGCGCAAACGCCGAGATTGCGGATCCTTGCGTATCACGGTTTGTGAACAGATCGGAGCCGAACCGCTTGAGGTGCTCGGGAGAGTCAGGTACCTGAGTGTAGAGGTCCCGCAGCGCGCGCAGGTTGTAGGGCGCCGAGCGATGCAGCGCTGAAGGCTCGTCGGTGATGTTCGATATTACAGGTGCACTCGTACTACGCGAGATTCCGGCTCCTTGCACGTAAGAAGCGGGAGCAGCGTGACCGGCTGCGAGCAGGCTGAGCTTGTCTGCGCCAAAATCTTCCTGATCGCCTGCTCCGACGCCTGTGGCCAGGTTCGTTTCATTGCGCGGGTTCACGGGAGAAGACTTTCCGCGCTGCATTTCGAGAGCACTGCTCGAGTCTGTTTGTCGCGCCTGCTCTACGTCGGCTTCGGATATGTAGCCGCGAGCGCGCAGAAACTGAGTCACGCTGGCGCGAAGAGCGGCACTTGTCTCCAACTGGGAGTAGACCTGCTGATCGGTGAGCGCATCCGCTTGGACAGAAACTCCCTCCTGCTGGGCTTCGTCTGCGATCACCGATTTCACTTCGACCATTACTTCAGGGCTGTTGCGCAGCACCTGAATCAGGGCTTCCGCCGGCATGCTTCCATCAGCGGAGCTTGAATCAGTGCTCGCAGACCCGGTTTCGTTTGAACTCTCGGAACGTTGTGCGGTGGCCTGAGCAGGCTTTCCGTCAAGCATGGATTGGGAAATGCACACATGAGCGGATGCAATGCAAAGGAGTGCCGCCATCGCAATCCAGCGAAGGAGTCGAAGTCGCGGGCGAGGAGAGTATGTCATCGTCCGATCCTCGCCACTGTGCGGTTCCAGCGTGAGGCCTCTACCGCAAAGCGAATACCTTCGCGAAAATGGGACCACAGCCGCTGGATAATGAAGCGGGCCTCGGCGCCGTAGCGGGCCCACATTTGGGAGTGGCTTTCGTTGGGCTGCGCATCGAGAATTTTCTCGGGAGAAAAGCGGGGCAGAAGTCTCTGGCGAGTAATGCGATGGTTTTGCGCGCTGCCCAACAGTTCCTTACGGAGCAGCGCGCAGAGCTTATTCCCCATTGTGTCGCCAAGCAGCAGAGTACGTGCGTAATGCTCAAGCCAAAGCCTTACTCGAACGGGCAAGGCATCAGTACGCCATTGAGGTGGAATCTCGGCTCGAGTGCCACCGAAGAAATTCTCTGCGAGCCAAATTGCCATTGCCACGGCCTCCTCTCCATGGGCGAGTTCGGCCGCGCAGGACTTGGCACGATGCCAGAACTCGGTGTCCCCGCGCCGGCTTCCGAGATGACGCCAAAACTCCAGAACCCAGGAAAGACGTACATGCTCGCAGCAAAGATGCTTGACCAGATGTCGAGCCTGCTCGACCAGGCTGTCAGCAGACGACAGTGCATAAAATCGATGTCCACCGAACTCGCACATCACTCTACGCGACAGCAGTTGACACTCGCCGGACCCATCCTTGGCGAGATGAAGTTCGAGCCCACGCTGCGTGTTCACCGAGTAAATGTTGCCGAGATCGGGGACAGCTTTGGCGCCGGCACGAAACTCGAGCGTGTTTGCGCTCTGCGCGTGCAGCCGGTAACCGAGGCGTTGCACATAATGAGTGGCGAGATCCGCAAACCGATCCGCAATCAGGAAGTCGAGACCAGTTTGAGCACGCAGAGCGCTCTCCTGAACGGAATGCGGAGTAAGGGGAACACCCTTGAGAAGCGAGTAGGGGACATTTCCTCTCTGAAACCACGCAGCCAATGCGCGTGCTTCATCGAGAAGCGCCTTTGTGCGAGCTCGATTATTGCTCAAGCGCTGCGCCAGACCTGCTTCCACTTCTCGCGGCAGTAATCGGTCCCCGCCTATCTCGCATGCTCGATGGTAAAAGTAGATTGCCATGCCGCTGATATCGAGCCACCACAGGATGCTGAACCAGTCCGGTTCCTCAAAACCTGTCAGGCGCTTGCGAGCAGAATCGAGATCAAGCGTGAAAGAGGCGAGGACAGCTTCTTTCAATGCCGCAGTTCGCGACGTGGGCTTATGGCGAATTGGAAGTCGGCTGGCAGGCATAATGTCTCATTGGCTGTACATTTGCGGATCGCCCAGGCTGCCGGCCTTGGGAAGATGACGAATGTAGGTGACGATCGACCAGATCTCATCGTTGCTCAACGTGCCGCTGGAGCCGGGCATCCCCGAAGGCCAGATGCCGTTGTCGATGATCCATTTCAGCTGGCCGTCGTTGTATTGCTGCACGTCTTTCGAGGCCAACGACGGCACCGGTGGCGACATGCGGTCGGCAAATGGGACACCCGTGTTTTGTCCGTCAAGACCGTGACAAGCCGCGCAGTAGTAAGAGAACGCCTGTTTGCCATCGGCTATCGTCTGTGGCGTTACCTGCAAAGGATTTCGCTCCTTTTTCCCGCCTACGGACAGATGGTGCTTCCAGCCCCAGATCAGGTGCGCCTCGGCCTTGGAAGGAGGCTTGCCCTTGCATCCGCTGAACGCGGCACCCACAACAATTCCGAAAAGCAATGAGCGTGCTCGCATCTCACTCCACCACGTGAAACGTGATCTTCATGGTCCCGTGTTTTGCTCCGCAGAAAACGGAACAATGCCCGATGAAATCGCCGGTCTTCCGCGGCGCGAAGAGCTCTTCTGCCGGCTTACCTTTGGAGGTTTTCAAGTCCAACCCCAGTTCGCGGACTCGCAAGCCATGGTTTACATCCAAGGTCTTCAGCACCAGTAACACGGTCTCACCCTTCTTGAGCGTGATGGCATCTGGTTCATAAGCGAAACGGTGCGCGGTAATTTCAATTCGGCGGGGAGCGTTTGAGCTCGGCGCCATTCGCGCTCCCACGCCCGCAACCGTGAACACCAGGCAGAAAAGAATCAACGCGGCCCGTCTTGGCATGTGGCTCCTGTCGGCACAGAGATGGAGAGCATCTTTGCGCCGCATATTCTCGAAATCAAAAATAGGCTCACCTCCGGAAACTGGTGTCAATCGTGTGTCAGGAGATTGTCAGAGAATTGTTGACCGCATTGTGTAACGACTGCGCAATAAGAAATGACAATCCACTGACATTCACAAGACGCTCTCCTGACACTCGATTGCGCCGGAGACAAGATTCTATGCACATGACCGTGAGTACCTTTGATCATGTGTGTGCCTGCTGGGAACGTGGGCAAAAATTAGAGCCATCGTGACGGCATCCGTCCGCTTCGCGAGTGCTCAGGATCCGCCCTGCACATCAAGTTACTGGGAATGCAATCGAGGTGGTTGGAGAAAGAGAAATGGACGGAAATGACAAGCGAGTTGAGGCCTGTGGTGGTGGCGAGCTTATCAACGGCCACTTGGCGCGAACGAGGTTTCTCACAAGGAGAGTTTCTATCGGGATCAGTTCTGAACTATATCGCATGTCTCATTCAGAGATCGAAGAACCGTCAGACGCAAAGGACGTCGCACCTAAGTACGAACTCAGCCCATGGGTTCGGTCGGGCGCAAAACGCGCAATGGATGTCGGGATCGTCCTGGCGTCTTGCCCGATTCTGATCCCTGTTTTCGTTGCGATCGCACTGGCTGTGCTAGTGACCTCCGGCGCGCCGATATTCTTTCTCCAAGAACGCCTGGGACCTCATGGGGTACCGTTCGATATCTACAAATTCAGGACGATGCGGCCGGCGCTTGTACACCCGTCGAGCGCTATTGCTATTGATTCCGCCGATCGAGTCACCTGGCTGGGTGGATTGTTGCGCAGATCAAAACTGGATGAATTGCCGCAGATAATCCACGTGCTGACGGGCGAAATGAGCCTCGTGGGACCGCGGCCCAAAGTGCCTGAACAGGAGCCAGAGCCATTTCCGTGCCGACCTGGACTGACTGGTGTGGCAACCCTGGCATTCGCTCGGGAGGAAATGATCCTGCAGGGCATAGCCTCGGCTCGTCTTAATGATTATTTCCAGACGACTGTTCTGGGTGCGAAGAGGGCCCTAGACGCCGATTATCTGCGGCGGGCAACAATGTGGTCTGATCTCCGGATTCTTGTAAATACAGTCCTGGGTCGATGGGAAGCATACGACCGGGTGACCTGTCGGCTACAGGATGACGGAAGCGACCTGGAGGCATCGAGCGAAACTGCGTCGCTGTCTCGCTGAGTGAGAGATGATATAAAAGTCATAACTTGGGTACGCACGCTATTGTGTTTAGCATTCGCGTTCTACCTCCTGCCCAAATTTTGGTCCATCGAAGGTCGTCGACGCTCTGCCGCGCCACATTCGGCGGAATACGCGCGCGCACTATCTGAGGACCCTATCGAAGGTTTTGCTTTCTTTGAAGAATCAATTGAGCATTCAAGGCCGTTTCGAGCGCTCAGCCTCTGCCTCTCGTTGCGCTACTATGGCCTTCGCGCATTTCAGGAATGCATTTGGCAGGATCTCCGGTTGGGCAGACTCCTCGCGGATATGATTGACTCAGAACCAAGGCTGCAGAGACTTGCCCCGGTTGCGCTAAGCGCAGTGTATTTCCGATATGTCGGCGGTTCAGGAGACTTGGACTCGCTGAACCGCGGAATGTTGGACCGAGTCATCCGCCGAGGCCGTGTCTCCAATGCATTTCTGGATTGTGCTCGCCTCCGGGGCGGCCAAGCATCATGCGTTTTTTGGAGAGAGTCTCAATATACGATCGCATACCTCTGCGAAATTCCGCCATCTCCAAGCTCGTGTTCGCTCGAGGTATCTCGAGCAGCCACACTCGTCTTCTTCGTGATCCCTACTGGAGGGTCTAGTTCGGGCTGGAAACAAGGCAGCGGTCCAGCTCCTGAAGTGCCTCGCCGGCAGAAATGCTGTCTTTCAAGAAAGAGGCGATGACTTCTGCAGCACGGTTCTGAGCTTGCACAAAACCGCAAAAACGCGGGCGCACCCACGCGCGTTCGATTACTGGTAAAGTTGCGTGAAAATAGCCCGCAGTGAGCCTGTTCGGGCTATCGTCTTCCCAGGCCGACCTTCTTCCCGGCTGGCCGCCGGACTCCACATACAGAGTGCGCTGGCAGTCGCGGCAGGCGACCCAGGAGGCGTAATCCAAGGCGGCTTGCCGATGTGCGCAGCCCGCGGAGATGGCGAGTCCCGCACCCCCGAGGGTAGCCCCTACGGGTCCACAGCCGGCGGAAGGGATGATGTCAAATGAAAGCGGCTTTGAACGATAGCCTTTTCGCGAGTAATTGGAATAGCCGAAGGCGAGGGGGCAATATGCGGTTTCGTCTGTGGAACTCATGCGCTCCCAAACAGCGATGGGATTTTCATTCATCGACTTGCGGACCGAGCAAGCCCGCAGCCGGCGCAGCAGGTCCAGAGCATACATGCCATTTTCACGCGCGACGAGGCCCCGACCGTCCTTCAGAGGTACATCGCCGAGGTTGGCACAAAGCGTGAAAAAGCATATCAGCGAATCGAGCGGCCATAGCGGCACGGAAACAAATCCGCGCCGAATCCTGGCCAGCTCAAACACGTCGAGCCATGTATGTGGGAGCCCCACACCTTCGCGCTCGAGCAGATCGACACGATAGCCGGCGACCTGGGCGGCGGCATCAATCGCCAGTGCCCATTGGTGTCCTGCCATTTGATAGCTCTGGTGGGAACGCCCAGCACTATCGCTCTGAAATTCTCTCAGCAGGTCCGCCGACAAAAAGTCGTCGAGGGGTAGAAAGGCACTTGATTTGGCCAGTTCTCCCATGTATGGATGGTCGAGTACGACCAGGTCGTATCGTTTGGCTAGCTGCGCGACTGGCGCCTCGCCAAACTCGCTTAGGCTTCGCGACTCCCACTGAATTTCGATCTCTGGATGCGATTGCTGGAAGGCGGCGGCGGTCGCGATCATCGGCGCCAAGCCCCGGTCATGCTTCCAGGTCATTCCCCGCAATCGGATCACGGTGTCTCCTCCCGGCAGCCGACCACACCGTCTTTGCGGAACTGATCGATCTCTGCGTCGGCGTATCCCATTTCCTGCAGGATTTCATCAGCATGTTCACCGAGGAGAGGAGGCCGTCGGATAGTGGATGGAGTCCGGCTGAAGCTCGCCGGCGGACCGATGGTGCGGAATTGCCCCACCCGGGGATGATCGAAGCTCACGATGGAGCGGTTGTGCTTCACCTGAGGGTCCTTTTCTATTTGCGGGAAGGTGTTCACGGGGGCGGCCCAGATATCAGCCTCCATAAATATATCCATCAGTTCGGCGGTCGTTCTGCTGGCAAAGCCCGGCTCGAGGCTGCGCTTGACTTCATCGCGATTTTCCAGCACGTTCCGCGAATCATTGCCCTCATAACCTGCGATGCCGACCAGCTCGGCAATTTTGCCAATGGACATCATGGCTACGACGATGTGTCCGTCTTTGGTGCGGTACACGCCCATTGGCGCACCCACGCAAGGATGGCCGATGCCGGCCGCGCTGCGCTCGGGCGCGCGCCCAGTGTTCAGGTAAAGCGTGATTTCCTGCGTGGCCAGGCTCAACATTGAGCTAAGAAGATTGATGTCGATGCGCTGACCGATGCCGGAGCAGTTGCGTTCGTAGAGCGCCGCGAGAATGGCGCTGACGATGTGAAACGACGCGGTGAGGTCCGCGATGCCCATGCCCACCGGCGACGGCGGATCGCCGGCCTTGCCGTTGAGATTGAGGACACCGGCTACAGCCTGCGCCAACAAGTCCTGTCCCGGACGTTTGACGTAGGGGCCGTCCTGGCCCCAGCCGCAGCTTGCGCAGTAGATCAGACTGGGATGAATTTCCGCGAGCATCTTGTAGCCGATGCCGAGGCGATCCATTACGCCAGGGCGGAAATTTTCCAACAGCACGTCACACGAGCGGATGATGCGGAGTGCGGCTTCTTTACCGCGCGGATCTTTCAGGTTAAGAGTGACGCTCCGCTTGCCGCGGTTGAAGGCGAGGAAGGAAACGCTCTCGCCGTCGATCCACGCATCGCCGAGCGACCAATTCCGCTGCCAATCGCCGTTGAGCGGCTCGATCTTCAGGATCTCCGCTCCCATATCCGCGAGCATTTGCGTGGCATTTGGTCCCTGAACCAACTGGCTGAAATCCGCAACTCGCAGGCCCTGCAACGGTCCGCTCACTTGTGTCCTCCCTGAATTTACACCTGCAAAATGCTTGACGGGGTTCTTGCGGTAAGGCGCCGCACGTGGCGGACCGCCTGCGCTTCGGCATCCAGGATGCTTTCGATCAGCGACAGGCGATCTCGGCCCGGCACAAACTCCAGGCGGCGAATGCCGAATGGATCGATCTCTTCGCGCACCTGCCGCAACTGATCGAGAAAAGGTGGCTCTGTCACAGTCAGGTTATCGGCCACCAGAAGTTCGCCTCCGGTTTTTTCGCGCACTTCCTCCCACGCGACGCCGGGATGGATGCTGACAAGCCGGAAGCGCCGGTCACGGTGGTCCAATTCGAAGATGCCCAGGTCTGTAATCAGCCGCACCTGGCCCGGTGGTAATCCCACGACGCGGCGCTCCTCGTCCCTGAGCAGGCCGCGCGATGCGGTGCAAAACTCCACCGCTTCGACGAAGCGCTCGCGCGAATGTCGTGTGAGATAGAGGGTGAAGTTGCGATGCAGATTGGCGACATCGGCCATTCCGCCCTGGCCTGGCAGGCGCAGACGCTTATCGCCTTTGCCAATCCAGCCATTGTTGGTCCTGCCCCGTTGGTCGATCTGGGCAACAGTAATGACTTCGTGCGTGATCCGGCCTTGCTGGTAGTACCAGTGATAGGTTTCGTCGGCGCCCCAGCACGCCTTCGCACTGGCCAATTCCAAAGGCTCAGCAGCGGTCAGCGACATGGGGTGGAAATCAATATCGATGAAGCCTCCGTTCAGCGCGATAATGGTCAGTCCAGGAGCGTGCGTTTTCTTCGCCAGCAGATAGGAGACCATAGCCAGCGGCGACACCGACCCAACGGAGCAAATGCTCTGGTTATCGTATTCGCGCGAAAGGCAGACGGCCATCAGTTCATCTACAGTCCATGTGTCGTTTTCGGAGGCCACACGAAATTGACGAAGGATTTCCGGGGAAAGATCGGCGGTGCGGATGCCGGCTGCGTCGGCGAGAAAGCTGCGGCGTTCGCTCGTGGGAGCCGGCGAGGAATTCTGATCCTCGTTTGCGGCAGGCACGGTAATGGAAATCCGGCCTCCGTGGTGCCGCTCCTGTTCTTCGCGAACGTAACGAAGCAGTTCGCGGTAGTCGGTGGAGTAGTAGGGCAAGCATGATGTGGGCCACGCACCCAAGGGCACATGCGCAATTGCGGTAACGAATTCGCGCGGCAAAACAAAAGAACGCGGTGCGCCCAGAATGCCCGGCTCGACGATCTCCTCCGCGGTTAAAAAGACCTTGTGCGCGGCTCCAAGCAGGGCGAGATCGAAACCTCGTGCTCCCTGAATCTCAACGTTTCCGACGCGGTCTGCGCGCTGCGCGTGCAACAGGAGCACATCCACATCGAGCCGGCGTGCCTGGCCGACGGGTTCACCCCCGAACGCAGGCGGGCGTACCTTCCAGAAGTCGCCGGTCTGCATCAGGTCCGATCCTGCCGGAAGTTGAAACGGCATTTCGGGAAGACGGAAGTGAGCCGCATGCAGAGCCTGCATCATGGCCAGGGCGGTCCACTCTTCCACTTCAATTTCCTGTTGCTCCAGGGCCTCGCGAAAATGCGGCGCGAGCCCGAAGATGTCGAGGCTGGAAAAACAGAAAAGCAGGCGCCGGACGGCCTTCGCCTCGAGAAACATTTCCAGCGCCAGCCCGCCGCCCCAACTGATGAAGGTGAAGTCTCTTTTCCCCGCGGCGAGTACCTGGCGAATGAGCGCCAGCGGGAGCCGGGAGAGGTGCACTCCGCCAATGCCGAGCCTTGCCCCCTCTGGAACTCGAACGGCGAGTTCTTCCAATGTAATGAATTCAGTCATGATCTTTGAGTCTGCGCCGGGTTCAGAAGAGCCGGCACGAAACGCCTCCGTCGATGGCAAGGCACTGGCCGGTGATCCACGAGCTTTCGTCGCTTGCGAGAAACAGCGCGCCTTGGGCGATATCCATGGGCTGGCCGAATCTGCCGAGCGGATGCATATTGTCCCATGTGGCGCGCAAAGCCTCCGGATCCGGCACCCGCGCCAGAATCTCGTGGTTCATGGGCGTGTCCACGGTGCCCGGCGCAAGGCAATTCACGCGGATTCCATGGGTTGCGTACTCCTTGGCCATTTGCCGGGTCATGCTGATGATGCCGCCCTTGCTGGCGGCGTAGTGCGGATAGCCTGGAAATCCAAAGAGTCCCTGCACGGATGCGATGTTGACGATGGAGCCGCCTCGTCTCTTGATCATGCCCGGAAGCACGTGTTTCGCGCAAAGGAAAGGACCGGTGAGATTCACATCGATAACTCGGCGCCAGTCTTCCAGGTTGAGGAGGTGAGCCGGCGACTCGTGGGCGATTCCAGCAACATTCAGGAGCACGTCGATTTCTCCCAACTTGCTGGCGCCCGCCTTTGCCGCCCTTTCTACTTCTTCTTCCGAGCGCACGTCGATTTTCTGGAAGATGCATTCGCCGCCGGCCTCGCGAATTTCGCGTTCGGTTTGCGTTCCGCCTTTTTCGTCGATATCGGCTGCCACTATCCTTGCACCTTCGCAGGCAAAAAGCAGCGCAATCGCCTTGCCAATTCCCATCGCGGCTCCAGTGACAAAAGCCACGCGGTTCTGCAAACGCATTGGTGAGCCTCCGGGGAAGAACTACGGCAGATGCTGCAAACATATCACGGTGAAGTGTAGAATTGAAAGCATTCATTTTCAGGTCAGAAATCGACCGTCTGGCTTGTTGGAGAAAACTATGGAACTGATTGCCGACGACGGAAACCTGTGCGGCGAAGGACCTCACTGGGATGAGCGAGAGCAGGCGCTTTACTGGACGGACATCGACGGGAAGAAATTTTATCGCTATCTGTGGCGTGAGAGCCGGCATGAACTCCTGCATCAGGGATTCACGATCAACGGATTCTGCCTGCAAGAGGACGGTGGCTTTGTGACCACCAGCAGCCAGGGAGCGTGGCTGTGGCGGCCGGGTGAAGAGCCTGTCCTGCTCGACGCCGAGGCGGAGGGAGAAGAGTGCCGGCTGAATGATTGCCTGGCCGATCCCGAAGGGCGCGTCTATTCCGGTTCCTATCACCTGAACGAAGAGGGCGTCTCAGAAGGCAGTTTTCTGTTTCGCATTGACACCGATGGCTCTGCCCATATTGCCGACGAAGGAATCCGCTTTTCCAACGGACTGGCGTTTTCGCCCGATTGCCGCACGCTTTACTTCACGGATATGGCCGAGCGCTGCATCTATGCGTACGATTGGCGCCGCAGCGACGGCGCGCTGAGTAATCGCAGGGTGTTCGTGCGCATCGAGCGCTCCGAAGGTATGCCTGATGGTCTCACGGTGGATGCTGAAGGGTTTCTGTGGTGCGCGCATTGGTTTGGCGGATGTGTTACCCGCTACGATCCTGACGGCAAACGCGAGCGGCGCGTTGAGACTCCCGCGGCGCAGACTTCGTCGCTGGTCTTTGGCGGCCCCGATCTGGACGAGATCTATGTGACTTCCGCCGCGATGAATAACTGCCTGATGCTGGCGCCGCCGGGGTACGATCCGGCAAAAGTGTTCGTGGGCGGACCGTTGTACCGGTTCCGGGCCGGGATCCAGGGGAAGCTCAAATTCCGGTCGCGGCTGCAAAGACCCGTTAAAGGGGCTCGGTTTTTGACTACGTTTCAAACCTAAGGAAAAGCTGTCCGGAATTATTGTGGCACGCCATCAAATTCCAGATAAACGGTGAGCTCAGCTTTGCCGACGGCGGTACCGCCTTGTCGCGCTGTCCAACTCAGCACCTGCGGCGATTTGGCTCCCTGCTGGTCTGGCGCGGTAAAGAACAACTGGATGGGATAGATGCTGCCCGGCTCGAGGTGGTAATTTCGATCCTCGATATTTCCGGTCCAGCCGGCCGGTAAATCCTGATGAAGGGTGATGTCGCCAGGTGCGCTCGAGTTGTTTCGCAAGAGCAGCGGCACCCACAGTTGGCGATCGGTGCTGAGCGCGGTCTGCGGGGCCACCAAACCATTCAGAGATTGCAATCCGTGCGCGCGGTAAAACTGCTGGTAGAACGCCCATGGGCCTCCGAGATCAAGAGTGATTCCGGTGCGCCGTGTCTCGCTGTAGGGCGGCTGCGGCGCGTAGGCGACGGGATTGTCGCTGACTCCGGACCACACATCGTCCTCGACGCCCGAGGAAACCAGCGATTTTCCCAATACCAGGTATTCCGGCATGTTGACGAAATAATCAAGCGTCTTCTGGTCGAAATCCAATTGCGTGGCGTAGTCCTTCCAGGCCTCACGATTGATTTCCGCAAAGGGAATCTTCTTTGTCCGCGACATCTCGCTGGGCAGATACGCTGGCCCGTGTCCCTTCAGGAATTGCGGATGGCTGGCATCGGAAAAGAAATAGAGCTTCTGAGGCTGCCATGGCTGCAGGCCCTCGCCGTAATTGGCAATACCGCGGTACCAGCGCGGCGTGGTGACCTGCTCGGCAAAAGCCGTCGGATTGCCGGCAAGGTCGAAAGCCTCGACGGCCATGACTCCTGCGGCCTGATGGTCGCCGTGATTCTCTCCCGCAACATAGGCGGGCAGCCAGGTGAGGATGACCTCGGGCCGGGTGAGGCGCACGAGGCGCACGATTTGCTCCAATGCCTGGCCGTGTCCCACGGTTTCGAGCGAATGCAGAACATCCTGTGTGGGCGTATCGCGGCCATCAAGAAACCACACATTGGTGATGCCGCGCGCAGCAAGCGAACGGCGAGCTTCTATTTCGCGCACATCGGCGAGAGCTTTGGCTTGCGTCATCCCCACGGCATCTGGCCCCGCGTCACCGCGATTGGTGAAAATGACGGCGGCACGTTTGCCCTGGTCAAAGACCGCTTTGGCCAGAAACGTGGAAACCGCGGTGTCGTCGTCAGGATGGGCGACGATGACTAGAACGTCAGCCTTGAAGCGAGGGTCAGGACCGGTGGTGGGAGGCTGCACCTGCGCTGAGGCGCGCGCAATGCCGGCAGCAAGAAGAAGAACCGCGAGCTGTTTCATTCGAATGGAAATCGTAGTTCCGGATTCAAAGTTGGAATTGCCAAGAATTATAGGCGAGACAGGCTGAGTCTGCGATTTCACACGCGCCAGAAGAAAACGATGGGTTCCGGCCGCGAGCAGCCGGAACCCATCGGCGTTGAATCGAGGATCAGAAACTGACTTTCAGGGAGACCTGAACGTTGCGTGGATCGTTGCGGGTACTGGTGACGACACCCAGGGGGCCGTAACCGAGGTGGTCCTGAATGTTCCACGGACCGCCGTAAATGGGATGGTTGAACAGGTTGAGGAAATCACCGCGGAGCTGGATGGTAGCGTGCTCGACAGCGAAGTCCTTGGAAACGCCGAGATCGACATTCTTCGTCGGCGCTTCGCGAAGGCTGTTGTAGTGCTGCGGTTCATTGCCGTAGTTGTACTTAAACGGCTGGCAATTGGGGTCTCCATTGGGACCGCAAGTTACAAGCTGATCGCTGCCTGAGGACGAGAGCCCCTGGAATGCGTCGGCATTGATCCAGTTTCTCCAACTGCGGTTTCTCGGTATGGGATTGCCGACCAGGTTGGGCATGGCAGGCCCGGGGAAGCCATAGTTGCCGAGCGGATTGTTTGGATATCCCCAGACTACGGGCACCCAGAGAGGCAAGCCGCTGGTCATGCGCACAGCGCCGGAAACATTCCAGCCGCCCACCGTCTGGCGAACGAACTGCGGCGCGGTGGCGCCAAAGTGCCGGCCGGTGCCGTAAGGCAGCTCGTAGTACCACGCTTCCACAAAGCTCTGCGGCATGTCGCGGGTGCTGAGGCCGTAATCGAGCTTTGGATTATAGGCGTCGCGCCAACTGCCGCCGATTTCCCAGCCGATCAGGGCCTCGGAGCCGTCGTCGAGATTCTTCGACCACTGGTAGGTGGTCACGGAGCTCAAGCCATTGTGGAAGGTGTACTGGAATTTCGCATTCAACGCGTCAAACTGCGAGCGTGCTCCCGGCAGGGATCGGGTTTGTTGCAGGTAGGTGTATTCCGGGTACGGCCGCAACAATTCGTTGTAAGAAATTGTTTGCGAGTAGCCCAGGTAACTGTACGAAGGGGCGATGCCGTAGAACGGATTGGTGACAGTCTGATCGAGCTGGGAACCGAGCGCTAAATCGGCGGTGGGCAACTGATCGAGATCAAGGTTGGGATTGCCGAACAACAACTTCCGGCCGCGCACACCGGTATAGCCGATTTCCGCAACCGAGTTTGTGCTCGCCTGGTATTGGAAGTCCGTGCTCCACTGGTAAATTGTGCCTGTGGGATGGGCAATTTTCGGCCAGAGCTGGCCGGTACCGTCGCCAACGTAGGTCATGCCGCCAAGAGTATTTCCGGTGGGCTTGTTCATGCCGTTGGGAAAAGGGTTGCTGACCAGGTTGGCCGGCGTGTAGCCTCCGTTGCTGTTGGCGATCCAGGTGGTCTGCGCGGTGTAACCGGGAGACTGGCCACCTCCGTCAAAGCTAAGCATGGCGGAGGCAGGCGCAGAGAAGATACCGGATCCAGCTCGCCACATCAGCTTGTCGGTTACGCGGTAGGCAATGCCCAGCCGGGGTCCGAAATCCTTGTTATCCGGCTCCCAGGCATTGCGGCCGCGGCCATCGACGCCGGCATATTCGAAGGCGCCTTTCAGCGGAGAGCCATAAGCCGTGCTGAGGGGATTGACCGCGTTTTCGTCGAAATAAGCTACACGGTTGTAGCGTTCCGTGGCCGGCCGCTGATTGCTGTAGCGGAATCCCGCCGTGAGAGTCATCCGCGGTGTTATACGCCAGTCGTCCTGGACGTAAACGCCGAAGGCGTGCACGCTGAACGCCGGGTCCATGCTGATGTTGGAGCCGCCTCCGCTACCGGCGCCGAGCAGCATGTCGGCTATGGGATTGCCCGTCGTCCCTCCGTTGTTACTCGCCGCGCAGTAATTGCCCTTCGGGTTAGGCTCGCAGGTGGTCATTTGCCCGCTGAAATCGAAAGTTCCCGGCGCATCCTCGCGATTGTTGATCATGGCGACGTCGTAGTTGAATCCGAACTTCAACGTGTGCCGGTTGAGCTGCTTGGTGACATTGATAATCCCGGTGGACATATAGCGAACGTACCGGTCAAAGCTGGAGTAGGGATTGCCGAGCTGGGCGTAATTGCCGGCGTTGACCACAGGCAGCATGGGGACCTGGAAGAGATCCTTGGGGAGCCCGATCGTGCTCGGATCGGCAGTTCCATACCCGACGAGCTGCTGCCCCTCCAGCCAGCGCGAGTAGGCGCCGTAGGTGTCAATCACCCAAGTGGGAGTTGGGGTCCAGGTGTCATTGAGCACCACCTGCGCGCCATGGTCGAGATTGGAGGCATTGTTGTCGGCGCCGTTGCAGAAGAAACAGGGGGGGTTAACGTTTTGGCGAATGCGATCCGACATGCGCACGAAGAGGCGGTGTTTCGCGCTCTGATTCCAGTCGATGCGCCAGTCGAATTTGTCGTTGGTGGTGTTATCCGGACCTTCCTTGGTGTAGTTGTTGACGTCATTGCCGCCCTGTCCGCCGCGAGTAGGCAGGCCATATAGGTTGGCAATTTTCTGGCCCACTGCATCGATCATTCCGGAAGGAATCTTGTTCCCGGTGAAGGCATCGCGCGTGTAGTAAGTGCCGGTCGAGTCGGTGACCTGGTGGGTGGAGAAGGGGTTGTATATGACCACCAGATTGCCGTTGGCGTCGAAGGTGTTGGAGAAATCGCCCGAGCGTTCCGCGGAAGTCGGAACCGAGGTGGTGGTTGACGCGGTTCCCGGCTGGCGGAGCCCTTCATAACCGCCGAAGAAGTAGAGGTTGTGCTTGTTCCACAACGGGCCGCCGATGTTTCCGCCGAATTGATTGCGGTGAAACTTCGATTTGGGGTAGCCGTTGTTATTGTTGTACCAGGAGTTGGCATCGAGGCCGTCATTGCGCATGAAGTCGTAGCCCTCGCCGTGGAACTGCCCGGAGCCGCTGCGCGTGACCAGCGTGACCACACCTTCGCCGGCACGCTCGTATTCAGCGTCGTAGACGTTCTGAATGATCTGCTCTTCCTGCACGGAATCCTGAATGGGCGAGACCATCAGGCCGCCCCAGTCAATGGCCGTGGAGGGCGCGCCGTCGATCAAGATTTCCGATTCTCCGGAACGGCCGCCATTGACGCCGAACATACTTGACATCTGGTCGAGGGTGCCTGAGCGCGAGGTCATCCCCTGGGATTCTGTTGTTCCCGCGAGCGCAAAAACGAAGTTGAGCGGCTCCAGCGTATTGTTTGGCAGGTTCTGCACGAGGACGCTGGGGAGCGTGACCTGGTTATTGGCGCTCGCAGTATCGAGGAGGACAGCGCCGACGGCAGAAACTTCCACCTGCTGCGCGGCACTACCCATCTGCAGATGCACGTCAACCGTTGCTGCCGTGTTGGCGTTCAGGATCATGCCCGTTTGCAGAAAATCCTTGAACCCGGCCGCCGCCGCAGAAAGCTGGTAGGTGCCGGGCAAGAGGCTGGTGAATCTGTACTCTCCGCCCGAGCCCGAAATTTGCAGGCGGGTGTCCTTGGTTCCCATGTTTTGAAGCTGTAGCTTTGCCCCAACCACGACCGCGCCGCTCGGATCGGTCACGGTTCCGGAAATCGACCCGGCAAAGGTTTGCGCCGGGGCGACGCGGCTCATCCAGGTTGTCAGCAGCATCCACATCGCACCGCAGAGGCCGAGATACAACACTCGCCTTGCCTGGTTCCCGATTTTGCAGAATTGCATCACAGTTCTCCTCTCAAACCGCGGGAGCGGAATCCGATCGAGCTGGTATTTTCCCGCTGAGCGCAACTCGCTTTAAAAGCTTTTAAAAGAATTCCTGGGTCGAGCGGGGAAGAGCACTTAAAAGCTTTCAAGGAAGTTCCTCAATACACTAGTGTTGCCATCGCAAGCTTGTCAAGGAAAATTTCAGAAACCCCTCAAAGCCGTTCCCGGCGGCTTTTATCGCTCGAGCCAGCGGAAATACTGCGGCAAACGGCCCTACCGGCGGGCACGAATTTCGCGCCGCTGCGGCAATGCAGGGGCAGGCGGGAAGGGAAGATCGCCAAAACCAGGAGGGAAGTTCGATGGCCGGGGCCGAGCCCTCAGTGCGTCAGACGTCCGGTGTAGAAATCGATGAAGCGTGCGGGATCGGTTTCTACCGCGGCCATCGCATTTGTCTTCTTTCCCGCAATGGGCACGGTCATTCCCTTATCCGTAACCTCGATCGCCAGCGGCTTCATCGTGCAAAGCGCCGGGTCAAGCATCAGCGACACCGCCATGGGGTCGTGCAGCGTGGGAGTAGGCTGGCCCCACAATTGGTAAACCGCATGCAAGGCCTCCGCCAGCGGAGTGCCCTGGCCGAAAATCTTCTGCCGGTGCGCCTCGTCGAGCTGGAGGCGCGCGGTGACATCGAGCGGCGCCATGGTGATGGGCACGTCCGAAGTGAAGACGACCTGGGATGCCTGGGCATCGGCGGCAATGTTGTATTCCGCGCTGGGGCCCGAGCCGGGGTAGTATCCGCGGGCGATGGAGCCGCCCATGAGCACGATGCGACGAATTTTTCCTTTTTCTGCCGGATATTGTTTCAGCAATGCGGCCACGTTGGTCAGCGGTCCGATGGCGACGATGACAATCGCGCCGTGCCCCCGATCGATCTCCCGCTTCAACAATTCAACGGCGCTGATCTTTAACAGAGAAGGGCTGGTGAAGCCGTCGGCCCAGCGGGTCTGGGCGATGTCGAGCTTTTTGCCCGGTGTGCCTGCTGCCACGGGAATATTGCGCCGGCCGTCCACCCAAAGCATTTTTGCAGCGAGCCGCGCCCGGGCCTGCGTGTCGCCCGAAACTGTCGTCACTGCGCGCAGGTCCAGTTCCGGGCTCTTCAGCACCAATGCTAGTGCGAACGCATCGTCTATGTCGGTGCCTATGTCCGTATCAAGGACGATGGGTACAGGCTTTGTACTGGCGGCGGGCGCGGGTCTCGGAACGAACAGCGAGAACACTACGATCGCGCACAGACTCATCGCTTGTTTGCAGCGCATTCAGATCTCCAATGCCTAGTCGGCAGCCTGGGCGGCGGCTTTTACGATTCTGCGTCCCGCCCGCGACACCTTTCCATTATGCGACGCCAGCAGCTCGCCTACTTCCGAGGCTGCGGGCATGGATTTTTGCGCTCCCGGGCGCGTGGTGGAGAGGGCGCCGACGGCCGCGCCGTAAACCACCGCGTCAACCAGATCCTTGCCTTCCATCAAACCAACTGCGAGGCCGGCGTTGAATGCATCGCCGGCGGCAGTGGAATCAACCGCTTTTACCTTGAAGGCGGGAATCATCTTCCTGATACCGTCAGCGCTTGCAAGATAAGCGCCATGCCTGCCCATCTTGACAATAACGTTGGCGGCGCCGCCCAGCAGGAAGGTGGCAAAACGGTCCACCGTGGCTGCATTGAGGTCGGCCGGCGAGATGGCGCAGAGAACGGAGGTTTCAGTCTCATTGGGCGTGAGAAACGTGACCTGCTTCAGCAGTTTGCGCGAAAGAGAGCGGGCGGGCGCCGGATCGAGCATAAGGGGAATCTGAAGCCGCTGCGCGAGCGAACAGAGATACTCCACAGTTTCCATGGGTATCTCGAGCTGCGAGAGGATGATTCCGGCAGACTGGAGTTGAGGCAGCGCCTTTTCCAGGTCTCCCGGGAGAAGCTGGTCGTTGGCGCCCGGGATAACGGTGATGCTGTTCTGGCCGGTGCGGTCCACGGAAATAAGCGCGACACCGGATGCGGTGTTTTCGGCCGTAGAGACGGCACGAACATTCACGTTCGCAGCCTGGAGTCCCTGTCGCAGGCGCTTGCCGAAATCGTCGCTTCCGACTTTGGCGATCATGGCCACGGGGTAGCCGAGACGGGCCACGGCTACGGCTTGATTCGCACCCTTGCCGCCATGGAAGGTTTGAAACTTATCTCCTCTTACCGTCTCACCCGGCGCAGGGATTCGTTTCCCCATGCATACCAGGTCAAGATTCACGCTTCCTACAACCACAATGGGCCGATGCATTTTGACGACACTCCGGAAACGGCAGATGCCGCTCAGCTTTGCGATAAAAATTCTCTCCGCGCATGTCGCATTCGCTCTCCCTGCCATTCAGTTGATACGGCAGCACAAAAACAGGCGCGGTTTGAAACCTTTCATCGCGAGGTGAATTGAATGTAGCTCGAAGGATGAGCCGTGTCAAGAACCGCCGCTTCGCCGGCTCTCAGCATTTCGGGTTGTGAATCAGCTCCGCCACGCGATGAAAGGTCTCCACCTGGTTTGCCGGAATCTGCCCGGCTTGATCCGGGGCAAGATTAAGCAGCAGATTTGCATTGTGCTCCATGCAAATGCGATAGGATTCGGCAATCACTTCCGGTTTTTGCGGCTTGTACCACGGATGCCAGAACCAGGTGTGCATCCACGGCATGGGCGGGTAAGGCGGCCCCGTCGGCAGCCAGGTTTCGAATGGCATGTAGTAGGTCTTCTTTTCATAAACCACATGAGGATCGTGCCCCTCCAGCGGAGGCAGCGTGTCTTCGCCGTTGATTACGTCCGTCGGCCAGCTCGCCGATTCGCACAAACGTCCCTGGTTTGCGCGGCTCTGCTTGAATCCCTGGTTATCGACGATGATGCAATCGGGACTGTGGGATTTGACAAGGCGGTACAGCTCCCAGCGCTGCTCCGGGTTCAGCTTCCAAGTGATGTCGAAGAGCTGATAGAACGTATTGGGATAGGTCGTATGCAATTCGGTAACGTGGTGCCGGATGAGATCGAAGTATTTGTCAGAAATCGGGGCATCCCAATCGAACTTGCCTTCGTTGTGGGGATCGAGGATGCAGTAGTAGAAGCCCGGCTGAAGGCCGAATTCGCGGCAGGCAGCAACGAACGCTGCCACTACATCAGTTTTATTCCGGCTCTGCGCAACGGTGTAGTCGTAGCCCTTGGAATCCCACAGGCAGAACCCGGACATGTACTTTGCGGTGAGCACTGCGTATTTAGCGCCCATTTCGTGGGCCACGCGGATCCACTGGCGCACGTCGAGATGGGTGGGATCGTAGACCGTCGCCGGCTTGTTGCCCACGTCGTAGTCGTCGCCAGTGAAAGTGGGTGTGCTGAAGTGAAACGAGCACCCGAAGCGCAGGCGCTGATATCTGGTCAGCGCCGGCGTAAGCTCAGTTGCGGGGCCTGCTGCCGGATCAGCCGCAAACAGCGGAGCAGCAACTGAATTCGCGATCGCGCCCGCCGCGGGCAGAGCCAAGGACTTCAATAAGTCGCGTCTGTTCATGAGATCCCCCAATCTGTTGAAAACATCTATCGCCCTGAACTATTTTCCCTTTCTGAAGGTGAAACCATAGTTGCGGAACTGCCCGCATTTGTTTACTTCTGCAGCGGCGCAAGAGGAATCTTCTTGCCCACAATGTACCCGTACGCATCCAAATCCGCGGAGACCCGGCCTGAATAGAGCGAGAACCACGTCTTGCCTGGGCTGAGCAGATTCTGAACTGCGTAGTAGTCCATCACCGGCAAATCCACCGTGACATGCACGTCGCGATTCGACAGATTCATCATGACGAGAATCTCCTCGTCGCCGAACTTGCGCAGGAAACTCAGAACACTGTCCGGTTCCGTGTTGTTGATCCAGATCAGGCTGCCGGAAGTGAGCGCCGGCTGAGATGCGCGCATGGCGAAGAGCTCTTTGTAGGCCGCCAGCGTATTCTCGATGGATTTTTCGTCGGCGGGATTTCCTGGATCGGACCAGCGGATCGGCGCGAGCTTCCTCCATGCCGTTGCAGATGGATCGTCCACTTCCTGCCCGTTATAGATGAACGGAATCCCATCGAGCGTGAAGTCGAGTACGGATGCCGCCATCGCACCCTTTTCTCCGAACTGCATTACCGCCCGCGGCCAGTCGTGATTATCGGTATAGTGAAGAAGCCTGGCTCCCCTGGGCATGGTGTCGTGCATCTGCTCCCAGCTTTTTCGCACCGCGATGGCTGGTGCTCCGTCGCGAAGAACGGAACGAAGCGCCAGGTAGAAATTGAAGTTGTAGTTGATGTCGAAGGCTTGCAACTGGTCGTCCGGGCGGTCCGATTCGGATAAAAGCACAATCTGCGGATTTACTCTGTCCAGCGCCTTTCTCGCCTCGACCCAGAACGACTCCGGAATACCGCCGCCGACGTCGCAGCGAAAGCCGTCGATATCGAAGTCGCGGACCCAGTGCACAAGGCTCTCGATCAAATACCGCCGCACCTCCGGTTTGCTGTAGTCAGGCAGCGGCTGCGGCCAGAAGCCGCGCGCGATCTGCCCATTTTCTGTCTTCACGAAAAAGGCCGGGTCATCTTTCATGATGTTGTCCGCCGCGGAGTGGTAGTAGACGATATCCAGCATCACTTTCAGGTGCAGCTTGTGCGCAGCTTCCACAAAGGCGTGCAGGTCCTGCGCGGTGCCGCACTCGGGATCGATGGCGTTGTAATCTGCAATGCTGTAAGGCGAGCCGTTGGGATTTGCTGTCCGCTTGGCGATCGGTCCCAGATAGACGATGGTCGCGCCAAGATCGGCAATGTGCTTCAGCCCAGGAATGGCTCCGCGCAAATCCCCCTGCTTGCTGAAAGCATTCAGCCCGAGCTCGTAAATGGTAGCGCGGGAAAGCCACGGAGGAACAGGCCTGGCATCCTGAGAGCTGAAGGACAGATCCTGCGCGGATGCGGAGCTCAAAGCCAGCAAGAGCATGAACGCGGCGGCAACTGCCCTCCGCGGCGAAAAAACCTGCCGAACGGCGCAGTTCGCTCTCCGGGCGGGCACCGCGCCAAATTCCTCCCCGACAAGAAGCATGGACGTGAATCCCTTTTTAAGCCGCAAGCCGCTTCCGGTCAGTTCACTGCGAAACCACCGCGACAGCAAACGGCGCGAGCGTCACATGGTTGGCGTTTACGTTTTCGTGCCGCGGCGCCTCTTCGCCCGACTTCTGGTCAACCACTTCCAGATGCACATCGGCCGATTTATATGCGCCCGACAGGTCGACATCGATGGAATTATCGGTGGTATTCACCAGCAGGATCTTTCTTCCGGCGTGCGTGATCGCCGCCTGGGCGACCACATCTTCGGTCGACGATTCCGTTTTGGCCAGTTTGTCTCCCGGTCCAAAATTTTCGTTGACCAGGTAGAGCACCCAGTAATGCGAATTGGGTTGCGACGTGTCCGGATCGAACATGGCGATCGAAGGACACTGCGTCGGATAGCCGACCATCTGCGACACGCTGATCAGGGGCAGTCCCAGCCGTTCCGCGGTGATGAAGTTGACGGCCCAATTGGCGCCATTGGCATTCCAGTAGAGCGGATGGAAGGCATTATATGGCTCATTCGCACGGCAAGCTTCCTCGTCCGGCTTGACGATGTCGAAGGTTCCCATTTCATCCACGATCACCTTGGTCTTCGGCGAAAGCTGATCGCGGATCTTCATCACCTGCTTGATGCGTTCTTCCATTCCTTTGGCCGAGACGCCGTCTGTGGGGCCGCTGATCGGATCGGTAAAAAACTTGGCATGCCACGCCGACGGGTCGTTGGGCGCATTCACATAGTTGTGAAACGCGAAGTATTCGATAGGCAGCGCATCCGGGTTGTGGTTCTTCGGATTGAGGAAGTACTCCGCCCAGGGTATCTCGGACCCCGAAACCTCGGGCGCAAAAAAGTGCACAGAGGGATCGATTTTGTGGATCGCCGTGGTGACGGCGTCGTAGAGTTTCGTGTACTGCTCCACCGTGATCCTGTTTTCGAAATCCGGCTCGTTCTCAACGCCCCAGTAATCGATCTTGTAG
The DNA here is from genome assembly GCA_035935755.1 of Occallatibacter sp. Classification (GTDB taxonomy): domain Bacteria; phylum Acidobacteriota; class Terriglobia; order Terriglobales; family Acidobacteriaceae; genus Telmatobacter. The sequence continues at coordinate 145,589 of DASYWU010000054.1, forward strand.
TGATGACCGGACCGGTGGTACTTGCCGAGCTCGTCAGTGAAGCCGCCCTTGGTGTACCACTCATAGATGCGCGCCTGGTATTCCGCGAACTGGCGGCCGCTCGGGTCCTTCAGCAGGTCGCCACGCGTGCCGTCGGTGTAGGCATAGAACGACGCTCCTGGGTCGCTGGGCACCTCTAGCGGCGGAACATTGAACATCCAGCGGGGAATCGACCCTATGTTGATGTGGTGCCTGCCCGTGGTGTTCGCGTAGTAGTCTGCCACCAGGTCATCCATACAACGGAAATCCCAGAAGGTTTCAGTGGCCGTAGGCTCCTTCAACTCTGGCAAAGCACATCTTGTGACCGAAAACCAGAACTGCAGCCGGGTGTCATTGGTGTGCAGGTTTTTGAGCGCGCGAAAAGGGGCGTCGTGATGCGGGTCGGTGCGCAGCGTAAACCTGTGCGCAAGGATCTGCGTCGTCGGCACTGTTTCCGAGACTCTTTCGATTTGCGTCCATCGGGTGCTCACCGTCGCCGAGTTCGCGGCGGACTGGGCCGCAAGAGGACCGCCGGCACAAGCGGCGATCGCCGCAAACATCGTGCAAATCATCCAATTGGCTTTTTGAATCATTTCGCCTGCTTTCCTCAAACATCGCTGCGGCACAAACCGGCAGCGTCGGTTTGAAAGGTGCGTCACGAGAGGGCACAGCGGTTTGAAATCGTCAGCGGCGGTGGGTACGGCTTGGTCCACCGTTCGTTTCGGCCTCAACACTGAAAGCCGCTTTTCCTGCAGCAGCACCGGCCAATATGTGGTCGTCCTGCTCCAGGAAAGGCGCCTGGACCGGAACCGGGAAGACAACGCCCTTTTTGAGCAGAATGCAGCCATACGGGCGCTGCTCGCCGGTAATCACCACGGCAAAAGCTTTGCGGGCGCGCTCGTAGAACTCCTCGCGCGAGATCCCGGTCAGCGCGACATGTTTTCCTTCCATTCGGTCGACGATCTCCTGGCAGTCCTTCTGAACCTCCGGGATTTCGTCCGGCGCATGAACCTGCTGCATGCGAAAAGCTGCTTCCCTCACGAAGTTATCCAGCGGCATCAATTGCAGGCAGGCTTCCAGCGTGGATGACAGATCCGCGCCATCCAGGCGCACCACCCGCTGCGCATGGGATACGGCCGGAAAATTGGAATCAACAAGAGCAATTTCGTCCCCATGCCCCATCGAGGCCAGAGTATGTAACAGCTCCGGCGTATGCAATTTGCTCAGCGTCTTCAACATAACAGAGTCCTATCTTTGCCGGCGGATATCCAGGTCCCGGCCTCTTCTGCCCGCGGAACCGGGCAGGAGTTGAATGGTTTCAAATCACTTCATGAACGTTACTGCTACTCCGGCTCTTCTGTCAACGATATTCTGCTGGATGTTGCTTCCATAGTTGACATCATGGCGCCGGGGAGTTAGTTTGGCTCAGAATTGTGAATCGTTTCAATAGAATCTTCGCAAATGGCCTATTCGGCAGAGGAGGCTTTATGCGAGCCGCTCTTCTCGTGCTCTTTTGCTGCGCCCTTCCCGCGTGCGCTCTGCGCAGCCAGGACCAGGCGATGGATGCGCACTGGCCTTTTGCGCGCAACCAGGCGGGAACGCCCCTCGACAGTTTGCATGGAGCCGAGGCATCGCTCAGCGGCTACTACGACTATGTACCTGGGGTTACGGGCGACGGGGTGCGCTTCGACGGCTACACAACCAGCATGACGGTGCCTTATCGCGACGTAGACTTCCAGATTCGCAACGGCTTCACGGTTGAAGCCTGGGTAGCGCTGAACACCTATCCGTGGAACTGGGTGCCCGTTGTCGATCAGGAGCTGGACCGGCAGCAGGGCTTCTTCTTCGGCGTTGATGCTTTCGGACATTTTGCATTCGATGTCTCCATCAATGGACAGTGGCAAACGCTCACGTCCACGGTGACGCTGCCTCTCAAGAAGTGGGCGCACATTGCGGGCACTTACCAGACCAGCAACGGACGCGGCGAATTGAAGATTTATCTCGACGGAAAGTGCGTTGGGCAAGTGGCCGTAAGCGGAGAAATGCTGCCGGCGCATGTCGACCTGCTGATCGGCCGCGTGCGCGCACCGATGCTGCCTTTCCCCGAGGCCGCAGCGAAGCCGCAAAATCCAATCTGGTATTCACTGGATGGAATCCTCGATGAACTCGCCATATATGGCCGCGCCCTGAGTGCCGATCAAATCGCCTCCGCCTTTGCGGATGCCGAAGCTCCCGGCGGCGCTGTTCTGCCCTGGCCAAAAATGCCGTCGGGGCCATCTGGCTCGGGGCGTTTCGGAGCCTATTACGCGACGCTGCATTATCAGGACACCTGGGACCGGCTGCGGAGAATCGGGCCTGACTCCGATGTTGTCGTGCGCTTCGACGAGTCTCCCGCCCGCCTCGTCTTCTGGCAGGGCACGAATTACATTCCCGCCTGGGTTACCGAAAACGGCAAATGGTACACGGACGAGTTTGCGGAGACTTATGTCCACACCGGCTGCCCTGACGGTGGCGACTGCGAGCCCATGTCGGATAAGCAAAGCCGCTATTCGCACGTGAATATCCTGGAAAACAACGATGCCCGAGCCGTTGTCCATTGGCGCTATGCGCTCTCAGAAGTGGAGAAATATCACGGCGCGTGGGCCGATCCGTTGACCGGATGGTTCCAGTGGGCGGACGAATACTGGACGATCTACCCCGACGGCGTGGCTGTTCGCAAGCAAGTGGTTCACAACACCGACAACACGGAAGCGAATGAATGGCAGGAGACCATCATCCTGCATCAGCCCGGCAGCCGGCCTGAAGATGACATCAACTGGGACGCTCTGACCCTGGAAAACATGAAAGGCGAAACCCAGACCTACACCTGGCGCGCCAAGCCTGCAGGTGTTCTCGGCACCCCCGAAGGGCCGCCGGGAATCACAGGCCCGCCGGATCCCAGCATTCAGCTCGTCAACATGAAATCGCACTGGAAGCCGTTTCAGATCGTCGATCCTGAGGGCGCCACCGCCGACATCTACAATAATGAGCTGACCTATTTTTCTTTTGAGTGCTGGAATCATTGGCCGGTTGCGCAAATCGCTTCCAGCGACAGGCCCTGCGTAGCCGCCGATCGCGCTTCACACTCTTCGCTTTCGCATCTGCACTGGAAGCTATACGCAAAGACGCGAAACACCGAGACCAAGATTCTGATGGACGGGCTCACGACGAAATCGTCGGCGGAGCTGCTCCCGCTGGCAAAATCCTGGCTCTCGCCGCCGGCTTTGCAGGTCGAAGGAAATGCGTACCAGAGCGGGGGCTACGATCCAACACAGCGGGATTATGTGCTGGTCCGCGGGCAGTCAGCGGCGGAGGCCCCGCTGAAACTGACGCTGGCTGCGAGTCAGTCTTCGCCAGTCGTTGACCCCGCATTGCTGATCAAGAACTGGGGCGACGCAGAGGCCGAACTCAAGATCGATGGCCAGCCAGTTGCACCGGGAAAGGATTTTCGCTTTGGACACGTCGAGCATCTTGATGGCGCCGATCTTGTTGTCTGGCTGCGGAAGGAATCGGCCGCGCCGCTTCGTATTGAACTGTCGCCGGCGAGTCGTTGAAGGCCGCCGGTCGATCACCTACGAGTACGCGGCGCTGCGGAGCTTCGGCGCCGTTGTTTTCTGCGCGTTCTTTTCAGATTTGGGCGGCGGGGCCACCGAATCCCGAATTCTCAGTTCCGTCTTCAGAACAATGTGCCGCACCGGGCTGTTCTTCTGCTCCACGCGATCGAGCGCCAATTCCGCTGCCGCTGCACCCAGCTGGTAAGGTGACTGGTAAACAGAAGAGAGCTGCGGACTGGTCATTTCAGTCAGGTCCAACCCGTCGAAGCCGCACAGGGAAATGTCGTCGGGGCAGTGAAGCCTGGCCTCGCGGATCGCCATCAGCGCGCCCAGGGCGATCATATCGTTGCAGGCCAGGATCGCCGTGGGACGGGGCAGCATTTTCAGCAGAATTTTGGTCTTGGCGTACCCGCCGGCGCGGTCGAAGGTGGTCTCCTGCATATACCCGGGCAGAATTTCCAGCCCGCTTTGTTTCATGGCGCGCTTGAAGCCTTTCAGCCGATCCTGGGAGTTGGTCAGGTGTAACGGTCCCGTGATCACGGCCATTTCGCGGTGTCCGAGGCCGATGAGATATGAAGCCGCTTCGTACGCGCCTTCCGCGTTGTTGATGGTTACACTGTCGCCGTCCCAGTTGCGCGGCAGGCGGTCGATGCAAACCACTGCCGCCCCCGCCCGGCGATAGGATTCCGTCTGCACGGTGAGCTCGCTGAAATCAGATGGAATAACGATCAGGCCGGAGGGAAGGTAGGTCCGCAGCGCGTTCAGGTGCATGATTTCTTTGCTGTGGTCGTTGTCGGTATTGCACAGCACCAGACGATAACCTTTGGTAAAGGCCACATCCTCCGCCCCGCGCACCACCCCGGGAAAGAAAGGGTTGAGAATATCGGGAATGATCATCGCCAGGATGTTGGTCTTGTCGCGCCGGAGACCGCGCGCCAATTGGCTCGGCTGGTAGCCAGTCACGTGAACCGCATCCAGAACCCGTTTGCGCAGCGGCTCGCGGACTTTCGCCGTGCCGTTGAGAACGTGCGAAACCGTTCCCAGCGAAACGCCGGCGATCTCGGCGATTTTTTTCATGTTGGCCATCAATCAATACGTCCCTTCTCTGGCGTGGCAGTCCCATTTTCGTTGCCCAAAATCGCGGACCGGACATTGCGCCTTAGGGAAACAAAGCTGCTTAAAAGCTTTTAGCAAGCATAGCAGAAGCTGTGCGATTGCTCGCCGCGAGCAACCTCTAACTCCGGCCAGCTGACACGCTGCAAATCGTGGAAAACGCCGATGGGTGAGGGGATTCACGAATGGACTTGACAAGACGAGCGATCCGCCACTACACTTCCTTCAAAATTTGAAAGCTTTCACGCTCTCGAGTTGCGCTGTGGCCCGGGTCCTGCCAGGGTTCGCACGCTCAAGCCGGGCAACGTGGGGCCATGGGCCAGAATGGCAACGACAAAGGCCGCAATCACGACCAAGCCAGTCCAGTTGGAGGCCTCCATGGCGTGCGCCAACTTCGCCGCTCTGGAAACCGACCTCCGACTGTTGAGCGAAGGTGGCATTGATTGTCTCCATATCGACTTCATGGACGGCCGCTTTGTCGATAATTTCGGGCTCGATTTCTCCATCATGGAGACCATCCGGCGGATCGTCGACCTGCCAATGGATTGCCACCTGATGATCGAAGCTCCGGAGCGCTTCATCGAGCGGACGGCGCGCGCCGGCGCCAAGTACATCACCATCCACTTCGAAGCCACATCCCATGTGCAAAAAGTGCTGCGGCAAATTCGCGATGCGGGCGCCAAACCCGGAATCGCTCTCAATCCGGCCACGCCCGTCGCGTGTCTTGATTACATCCTTGACGACCTCGATGTGGTTACAGTTATGACCGTGAACCCGGGCGCCGCCGGGCAAAATCTCATTCCCTCGATGCTGCGCAAAATTGGCGATGTTCGGCACCTGCTCGAAGCAACCGGGCATGAGAACGTCGACATTCAGGTCGACGGCAATGTCAGTTTTGCGCATATTCCGGCCATGGTCGCGGCAGGCGCGACCATGCTGGTAGGTGGGACATCCAGCATATTTCACCGCGACTTTGCTATTCCTGACGCTATCCACGCTGTTCGAAAGCTAGTCGACGAGATGGGGCGGGTGCAATGATCATTGTCCATTCTTATCCGGTTGCGGTAGCGCTCTGCGTACTCACCATGTTTTGCTGGGGATCCTGGGCCAACACCCTCAAGATGGAGCCGAAGTCCTATTCGTTCCCGCTGTTTTATTGGGACCAGGCCGTCGGCTACGTGCTCACAACCCTGCTGATCGGCCTTACCTTCGGTTCCCTGGGGACAGAGGGAAGAGGACTCATCGCGGATCTCGCGCAGGCAAGCGCCATCAGCTACGGATGGGCGCTGTTTGGCGGCGTGGTCTTCAATCTGGCCAACATGCTCTTCATGGCGGCGCTCGACCTGGCGGGGATGGCCATTGCCTATCCCATTGCTATCGGTCTTGCCCTGGTGGAGGGCGTGGTGGTGAATTACGTCGCTCAGCCGAAAGGCGCGCCGCTGCTCATCTTCACCGGGGTAGCTTTCATCACTCTGGCCATCGTGCTCGATTCTCTCGCCTACCGCAACGTGCAGGGCAAGACCAGTGGACCGGGCCGGGTGCGCACCGGGATTCTTCTTGCCCTCGGTGGCGGATTTCTTATGGGACTCTTTTATTTCCTCGTGCAAAGATCCCTCTCGCCGGACTTCTACCATCTCGAGCCCGGCAAATTTGGGCCCTACGCAGGAGTGTTTATCTATTGCGTAGGCTGTTTCTTCTCCAACTTTGTCTTCAATACGTACCTGATGCGCCATCCTGCCCAGGGCACCCCGGTCACGTATTCTGACTACTTCGCCAGCGGCACATTCAAGTTTCATGCCATCGGCGCGCTCGGCGGCTTTATCAACGGCATCGGCGTGACCTCCAATTTCGTAGCGTCGAAGACCGCCAGCCCCGCCATCGCCTACGGTCTGGGGCAGTGCGGCACTATGATCGCCGCCATCTGGGGCGTCTTCGTGTGGAAGGAAATCAAAGGCGCGTCCAAAGCGACCAACGCCATGATCGCGGCCATGTTCGTGTTCTTCCTGGCAGGATTGAGCCTGCTCGTCAGATCGATGTTGCAGTGATTGATGGTCCTATAGCAATCGGGAGAATTCATGATCGCCATCGGTTCCGATCACGCCGCTTTTGAATTCAAAGAAGCCATCAAGGCCTGGCTGGCGGAAAAAGGATACCAGCTTCGGGACTTCGGGACCTGCGGCAACGAGCGGGTCGACTATTGCGACTTTGGCTTTCGCGTCGGCGAGGCCGTGGCCAGCGGGGTCTGCGAGAAGGGCCTGGTGTTTTGCGGCACAGGAGTCGGCATTTCGATCAGCGCCAATAAGGTCAGAGGCATCCGGGCAGTCGTTTGCAGCGAGCCCTATTCCGCCAGGCTTTCTCGCGAGCACAACGACACAAACATTCTTGCCCTCGGCGCGCGCGTGGTGGGAATTGAGCTGGCCAAGATGATCATCGAGGCCTGGCTCGACGCCCGCTTCGAAGGCGGAAGACACCAGGAAAGAATCGATAAAATTGCGCGGTACGAAGCACGCAACTAATGCGCGATCGTTGCATTCGGCGGCAGTTTCATGATGGCGGGAGCATCTATGGCTGATCAAAACCTCAGCATCGGCGTGGACATCGGCGGAACAAATATCAAGTTCGGCATCGTCGATGCTTCCGGAAGAATCCTTCTGCAGAGAAGTACCGAGACCCATCCAGACCGCGGCAGCGATGGCATCGTGTCTGCCATTGCCAATGAGATCCGATCTCTGCTGAACATTGCTTCCCTTCATCCCCGCGACCTCACCGGCATCGGCCTGGGAGTGCCGGGGACAGCGGATTCTGTCGGGGGAATTGTCGTTTACGCACCCAATCTGTTCTGGAGGAACGTCAAAATCGTGGCAGCGCTCCAGCCGGTTTTTGATGCGCCGATTTTCATCGCGCAGGACACGCGTGCCGCTGCATGGGCTGAATACCTGGTCGGGTCCGGCCGCGGATTACGCGGAGTTGCCGCCGTCACTCTCGGAACCGGGATAGGCTGCGGCATGGTGATCGACGGAAAAATCTTTCATGGCGCACTTAATACCGCGGGAGAATTCGGGCACCAGATCGTTGAAATTGACGGAGAACGGTGCAACTGCGGCCGCCGCGGTTGCCTTGAGGCGCATGCCGGCGGGCTGGCTATCGTGCGCGAAGCGAAGAAGCGCATTTCGGATCTCGAAGTGTTGTTGGGCAAAAACCCGGCCGATGTTTCCGTTGCCGACGTCTTCCGCCTTTCGCAACAGGGAAATTTGCAAGCCCGGCAGCTCACCGATAGCCTGGTCCGCTACATCGGTATCGGATTGGTGAATCTCATAAACCTTAACAGCCTGGAAATGATTTGCATCAGCGGCGGCATCAGTAATGCGCCCCCGGAACTGCTGCTCGAACCATTGACCGCCTTCGTTCGCAGTCGGGCCTACGAAGCTGTAGCGGACAAGGTGCGCATAGCCAGGTCCACGCTCGGCGAGGATGCGCCGCTGATCGGTGCGGCGCTGCTCTACCGCGCAGACGCAGATCAGCCTGTTCGCTCCGCAGTGGCCCTGGCGGAATGAATGCCGCATAAACCATCAGGAGAAGCTTTCATGAGTCCGAAATCTTCGCAATCCGATTTAAACCGGCGCGACTTTCTGCGTCTCACGCTGATGAGTTCCGCCGTGATGATGGGTCCCGCTTCTCTTTCAGCAGAAACCGGTGAAAATATCCAGCCCGTCGCCTACCATGGCGCTCTGCGGGCGCTGCCGCCTGGGGCGGTGCGCCCGCAAGGCTGGCTGCGCGGCTATCTGGAAAAACAGGCTGCGCAGCTCGGTTCGCATTTGCCGAAAATCTCCTGGCCCTTCACAGAAGACTTCTGGGGCGAAAAAACACAGGGCGACTACTGGCTTCCGGAGCAGCAATATGAAGATTGGTGGCCCTGGGAACAGAAGGCGTACTGGATAGATGGCGCAACCCGCCTTGGTATTTTGCTCGAAGATCAGCAACTGCTCGATCAGACCACCCGGATCATCGCGTACACCCTCGCTCACCCTGATAGCGAAGGCTATCTGGGGCCGGAACTATTCCAGGGTCCGCTCGCCGACTATCATCGCTGGCCGCATGTGGTTTTTTTCCGCAGCCTGGCAGCCGTTTCCGACTCGAGTACTCCGCTCCACGGCATCACGCATCATCAGATCGCGGCGGAAATGGAGCGGCATTACCTGAACGATGATGCTTCGTACGGCAAGCCGAAGCGCAACATCAGCAACGTGGAAGACATCCTGTGGTGCTACCAGCAAACCGGCAACCCGCGCCTGCTGGCGCTCGCGGAGAATGCCTGGCGCGAATACATGAAGTATTCCGACGACCCGGAGAATGCTGACCTCGGCCTGCTGCGAGTGCTGAGCAACTCAGTCATCGACACGCACGGAGAAACCTACGCCGAAATCTCCAAGCAGCCGGCCATCCTTTATCTGTACACCGGGAAACATGATTATCTGACCTTCGGCCTGGCCGCGCAGCGCCGCATATTCGACCACCACATGCTGATTGACGGCATCCCCTCGACCTCAGAGTGGTTTGCTACCACTACCTCGCTCGATTCGCACGAAACCTGCGACATCACCGATCACACCTGGTCATGGGGCTATTACCTGATGGCCACCGGAGACTCCGCCTGGGGCGATCGCATCGAGCGCGCTTGCTTCAATGCCGCGCCTGGAGCCATCAAAAACGATTGGAAGGCGCTGCAATACTTCTCCTGTCCCAACCAGTTCATCGCCACGCTAAACTCTGACCACAACTGGCCCAAGTTCAAAGAGCATGGCGGAAGCATGATGGCCTATCAGCCCAATCCCGGTCATCGCACGGCGTGCTGTGGCGGCAACGTCCATCGCGTCATGCCCAATTTCGTCATTCGCATGTGGATGAGGACAGAGAATGACGGCCTCGCCGCGGTTCTCTACGGGCCCTCGACCGTCCGCACGACTGTCGGAAGCCGCAACCAGCCCGTCGAAATCGTGCAATCCACGCAGTATCCCTTCGACGAAGAAATCCGTTTCACGATCAATACCACTCAGCCGGTCGAATTTCCGCTTTCTCTCAGGATTCCGAGTTGGTGCCGTGCACCGCGTCTCAAGCTGAACGGCTCACCGTTGAATACCACGCCGACGGCCAAAGGCTTCGTCGTGCTCAACCGCACGTTTCATCCGGGCGACACCATCACGCTCACCCTGCCCATGCATCTGGCGCTCTCGCACTGGCCGCAAGACGGTGTAGGGATCGAGCGCGGACCGCTGGTTTACTCCCTTCCCATCCGCGCAAAATGGACCTCCAAAGTCGTCCCAAAATACTCCACAGAAGAGTTCCCCTGCTGGGAAGCAACGCCGGAGAGCGAGTGGAACTACGGCCTGGCCGTGAATGAGTCAACCCTGGAGAAGAACGTTGTGGTAAGAAAGGAACCGCTCGCCTCAGAAGAAGGTTTCGATCCGTGGGAGAACCCTCCTGTCGCGCTAACGGTTCCTGCAGAAAAGATAGAAGACTGGAAGCTCGAATCGAATCCCGACGATGTCACCCAACAGTTCACGCCATGCCTGCCCGAGCTGGCTTCAGCACAAATCAGTCAGACGACTGAGCGCATCACGCTCCATCCGTATGGCTCCACGAAGCTGCGGGTCACGATATTTCCCGGTCTCGAAGGTTTACGAGAAAACGCCGACACGGAACGGCGTGGGTGAAAGAGCGTGAATCTACACGCCCGCTATCAGTACATGCAACTCTGTGCTTCTTCGACAAAGGCTCTAAGCAGTTCAGTGCGCGCGTCGAAAAAATGGTCTGATGGCGCCAGGATGTAACGTCCGCCACCGCCGGCCTCTTCGAAGCAGCGGCGAACCTCGGCGCGAGTCGCCTTTTCATCACAGCCGGTGAAGAAGTGCAGCTGATCGAAACCGCCGATCATACACACTCTCCCGGCGATCCGTCTATGCGCTTCCTTCAGGTCCGCATCGCCGCCCATTCCCCGGGGTGTGAATGTCTCCAGCGCGTCCACTCCCATCTCCACGGCGCGTTCAGCCATGGGCATGATCTTGCCGCAGAGGTGGTAGACAATGCGCTGGCCGGCGCGGTGCGCCGCCTGCACCAGCGGTTCGTCGTAGGGCGCAACAAAACGGTCAAACATGCGCGGTGAAATAACGCTTGCCGATGCATCCCCGCCACCGAATTCGAGAATGTCGTAATGCGCGCCGGCCAGCGATTTGATGAAGCCGAGCTTGCGGCGTTGTAGGATCCGCAGCAATTCATGCACCCATTCCGGATCGTCGTTCGCTTCCATGATGAGGCGTTGCGAACCGACCAGGCAGCACGCGTCCTGCCAGCATCCGGGCTGGCCGAAGACATCGAAACAGCAGATGTGCCCGCGCACTAGACCTCGGTCGCCCCATTCCGCAGCAGTTTTGTTCAGGGCCTCCACGTCACAGTTGGGCGTGGTCGCATAGGCCCCGATGATGTCGATGTCATGCTTCTCCTTGATGAGCGGCTCGGTGACCCAGACCGTGTAATCGGCGGTCTCGATCACCATCGATAGGCTTCCGGCGGGTGTGACAAAGTTGTAGCGGGTCAGGTTGCGCCCGTCCTTGCTGACGTCTTCGGAGTAAACGCGCCAGCAGTCGTTTGCCACGCGATGGCTTTCGAGAAATCCGATGCTGGTCTGCAAAGGATCAGGATAGTCACGGGAGCCGGGGGCGGGCTTATGCGGGACGCTCCAGGCGATCGCATCAAAGCCGAACTCATCCCAGAACTGGCGTTCCGACATGCCCGAGAGGCAATGTTCGAGAAAGAAGGGCATGACGTGATGGGTGGTCACCGGCAGACGATCCGGCCCGGTGTCGATTATGGCTGCAAGCATTCTTTGCTTCGAGGTCATGTTCTCCCTCCCGATGCGTGGCGGCGGCCGTCGCCGGCGCTGGCATGCGCGTCTTCGCCCGTCTCCCGATCACGCAAAAGCCGGCGCATCCGGGCCTTCGGCCGAGCTGCGACGCTTTGCAGCGGAGCAACGGAAATGCAGAGACAATTTGAAACGCTTCAATTCCAGCCAGTGTGGCACCCTGGATGTTCTGTGTCAAGGCGCCGCATCCTTGACTTGTTCGGGGAACGGGCATAGGCTACGTGGCAAAGCTGTTGAAAGCTTTAAATGATCGTAGCGCCTCACCATCTTCACCAGAACTCGCGTTTGCAGGCAACGCGCCCTTCAGGGGCCAGGCGCAAAGGGGGATTTCAGAATGAACGCTAAACAAGTCCGCGATCACAGAGAGCGAACGCTTGAGATGCTTTGCGCCGCCGGCATTGTACTCGCCGAAGCCGAAGCCGCGCAGATTGAAGTTGCGGATATGGGTCTCGGTCATCTCGAGGACGAGGGGTTGCAGCTGATCACGTATATCAATACCGACCGTTACTGCGCCAAAGAATTGGTGATTCTGCCGGGACAAACCTGCCCTGAACATCGTCATCCCTCCGTGCAGGGGGAGCCCGGAAAGCAGGAGACTTTTCGCTGCCGCTGGGGCGAAGTGTGGTTATATGTGGATGGCGCGGCCGCGCAGAATATCCGAGCTAAGATTCCACCAGGATCGACAGACCACTACACCGTCTTGCACGAAGTCGTGCTCAAGCCCGGAGAGCAATACACCATACCGCCCGATACGCTGCACTGGTTCCAGGCTGGGCCTGAAGGCGCAGTTGTGTCGGAATTCTCAAGCCGGAGCCGGGACGAATACGACGTATTTACGAACCCGGGTATCCGACGGCAGCCGGTGATCTCGGACTGAGTTGTAAAGACCGGGGGAGCCTGTTCGCAGCGCAGGATGTGGCCGGGCTGCCCGGTGCGCATCCTGCTCCTTCAGCAGACACTTTGCCATGAGGTGATGATATGCGCCCACAGGAGGAACTTTACGACGCAATCCTGAACGGCCAGGCGCAAAAGGCGCACAACGCGACGAAAGCAGCGCTCGAGTCCGGCGCGGCTCCGATGGAGCTGATCTCCGAAGCCATGGTTCCTGCCATGGATGAGGTTGGCCGCCTGTTCGAGGCCGAAGAGTATTTCGTTCCCGAATTGCTGCTGGCTGGGCGTGCCATGAAAAGCGCAATGGAGTTGCTCCGTCCATTGCTTGCCGCCTCCGGAAAGCGTCCGGAGACGAGGATCGTGATTGGCACCGTAAAGGGCGATCTGCACGACATCGGCAAAAACCTGGTAGCGTCTATGCTCGAGGGCGCCGGATTCGAAGTTATAGACCTCGGCGCCGATGTGGCACCGGAGAGATTCGTCTCGGCCGTACGCGAGAATAATCCCCAGGTGGTGTGCCTGTCGTCGTTACTCACGGTTACTATGCCAAGCATGAAGTCGACCATCGACGCGCTTACGAATGCCGGCGTGCGCACCGGCGTAAAGATACTGGTCGGAGGGGCGCCGGTGAGTGAGCAGTATGCTGAGGAAATTGGCGCAGACGGCTATAGCGATAACGCCAGCAGTGCTGTGACGCTGGTAAAGAGCCTATTACGATCGGCATGACCGCGGTATCCCGCTCGCGTGCCGGGCGGGATACGAAGAATGCTGCAACCATCTGCTTGTGCTCTGCATGGCCATTGGACTCCTGCCTGGTCCCGTGTTTCCCGGGAAAATTCGGACCAGGGGAAAGGCCGGAACTGCTATTGGTGATGGTCCGCCTGTATCCGCGCAGTGCCCGAGATCATTACCGGTGCACGAGGGCGACTCCGGATGATGCGCACTCTACATTGAGCATGCGAAGCAACAGTCAGCAGCAGGAGTTGAAGAGACAGGGCTGAAGTTTGAACCGGACAAGAACCATCATGGACAGACGAACATTTCTAATCAACTCCGCAGCCCTCGCCGCAGGTGCTGCTGCAGGCGAGTTGAAAGACATAGCGCAGACGAGTCAGGCGATGGCGCCACCAGTGGCGACGAACGCCACACCTGCGGAATCCGCGCCCTTTTTGTGGGAAGCCGCCGGGCTGCGGTTCGCATTCGAATTTTCCGGGAATCGGCTGCGCTTTCGCAGTCTGCTGCCTCGTGGTGTCGCCGATCCGAAAGATCTCCCGGCATGCACGGATGTCTCGGGTCTTGAAACCTCGATCCATTGCACCGGTGAAGATGTGCCGGACCATCACGGCGCCAAACTTACCGCGGGCTCTCCGGGAATCCGGATGGTATTTGCCGGCCGGAACGAGCAGGATGGATCGCGTGGAAAGCGTCTGGTTCTCACCCACCAGGACGCGGCATTGGGCCTGCGGGTCGAGTCCATCTACGAGACCTTCGGAGATATCCCCGTGGTGCGCCGCTGGACGAAGGTGACGAATCACAGCGCGAATCCAGTTGGCCTGGAATACGTCAGCTCTGCAATGCTCAACAACTTTGCCGGTCCCGATAGCTTTCAGGACGACCTCAAACTTCACTTCGCTTTCAATTCCTGGCGCTCCGAGGCGCAGTGGCGGACGGTCCGCTTCGCCGATGCAGGTCTGATTCAGAACGGCAGCTTCGCGGTCTCCGGAATTCTGTTCTCCACCATTGGAAGCTGGCCTTGCGAGAGTTTTCTTCCCATGGCCATGGTTGAAAACTTCCGCAACGGGGTGATCTGGTTCTGGCAACTGGAGCACAACGGCTCCTGGCACTGCGAGATCGCGCAAACCGCGTCGCGAGCACTCTACGCGTATTTCGGCGGCCCGGATGCGCTGCATGGACAGTCGTGGAAGAATCTGGCTCCCGGCGAAACCTTTGAAAGCATCCCCGTCGCAGTCGGTTGTGTCGAGGGAGGATTCGAGGAGGCAGTCGCAGCGCTGACGCAGTATCGCAGAGCCATCCAGTTGCACCGGCGCAGCGACTCGGCTCGTTGCCCGGTCATCTTCAATGATGTGGTGGCGCTTGATGGAAACCAGACCACGGCGAATGAAATCCCGCTCATCGACGCCGCAGCGGCTGCCGGATGCGAAGTCTACTGCATGGATGTGGGCTGGTTTGCGAAGCCCGGGCAAAACTGGTGGGGCCCGGTCGGAGACTGGGAGCCGGATCCCGCAAGATTTCCCGGTGGATTCAAGAAGCTCATCGATTACATCCGCCGCAAAGGCATGGTTCCCGGCCTGTGGATCGAGCCGGAGGTCGCCGGCCTGGGCACATCCCTGTCCCGGCGCCCGGACAGTTGGTTCTTTCAAAGACACGGTAAGCGCGTCATCGATCATTCGCGCCACCAGCTCGACTTCCGCAACCCTGAAGTGCGGGACTATGTTGATGCCGTTTTCGCTCGCCTCCTCGGCGAATACGGCATCGAGTATGTCAAGCTGGACTACAACATCAACGCCGGAGAAGGAACGGATTGGCGCGCCGAAAGCCCCGGCCAGGGCCTCCTCGCCCACAATCGCGCGTTTCTGGCATGGCTGGACGCGCTGCTGGCGCGGTATCCACAACTCACCCTTGAGACCGTAGCGAGTGGAGGCATGCGCATGGAGTATTCCATGCTCTCGAGGGCGCAACTACAGTCGATCAGCGACCAGGACGATTACCGCCGGTATGCCTCGATTGTCACCGGGTGCTGCGCCGCTCTGCTGCCGGAACAGATGGGCGTCTGGTCACAGCCCCTCGAACACGACACCCCGGAGGCGGTGAGTTGCAGCATGGTCAACGCCATGTTGGGACGGATTCACCAAAGCGGATTCCTCCCCCGCCTCAAACCCGCCAGTCTGTCCCAGGTCAAGCAGGGAATAGCCGTATACAAGCAAAAAATCCGGCAATACATCCCCCAATTCACGCCGTTTTATCCTCTTCCCATGCCGGACCTTACGCGCCCCGAAGTACCGGCAGCCCTGGGGATGCGCGCTGCCGGAAAACAATTCCTGGCGGTATGGAGACGCGGCGGCCCCGAAGAGGTTTACGTTCCCTGCCGCACCTCCAGTTTCAGCCTCCTTTATCCAGTCGACCTCGGAATCCGAGTCTTCCCCGGCGCCAATGGGGTCGTGGTGCACCTCCCCGCGCCTGAGATGGGCTGTATTCTCTCCACTTGAGCAGTTGAAAACCGGCCATAAACAAAGGCCTTGACAATGCTCCGTAATGGGGAATACTCTTTTCCCAACAAAAATTTTTGAAAGCTTTAAAACACGCGCGTCCCTCTCGCTCTCGGACGCGCCTGAAAGCTTTAAAAAGGCACGCCTGTTTGGGGAATGCGGCGTCTCGCGCCGCCTCGCGGCGGATCCAGCAAGGAGGATCGTGATGCAACCTGCTCTACACACAAAAAAATGTTTAAGGTCGCTCCCAGTTCCAGCGCTGTGGGGAGCGTTGTTGCTATGCTTTGCGGTTTTGGCCATCAGGCCGGCGGCAGCGCAAACCTTCGCCGGATCAATCTCCGGGACGGTGACCGATGCGACCGGCGCTGTCGTGGTAGGCGCGAAACTGCAGCTCCAAAACACGAATACCAAGGACACGCGCCTGGAAACCTCAGACCAGAACGGTTCCTACCACTTCACCAACCTGCTCCCCGGCACCTACGAGATCTCCGCTTCGGCGGCGGGATTCAAAGATTTTCTGCAGACGGCCATGACCCTCAACGCGAACACCGCTGCCATTGTGGATATTCACCTCGAAGTAGGCAACGCTCAGGAAAGAGTGGAGGTATCGGCGTCCGGCGCCGTTCTGCTGGATACCGCAAGCGCCAATAACTCCGTCACTCTTCCGAGTCGACTGATTCAGAACCTGCCCAACAACACGCTTCAGCCGCTGTCGTTCGTGTACGCGCTGGCGGGAACCACCGAAGCCCAGGGAGGCATGACCTCGCGCTCCGCCAGCACCGATCAAATGTTCTCGACCTTCGGCATCAACGGCGGGCGTACGGCGGAATCGTTGATCCTCATCGACGGCGCCTCGTCAACGGCGATCGACTGGGGCGGCCTTATGGTCTCGCCGATGCAGGATTCTGTGTCGGAGCAGCAGGTGATCCAGAACGTCTATGACGCCCAGTACGAGAGGGGCGGCGAAGGCGTGGTCACCCTGGTGACCAAGAGCGGCACCGGCCAGTTCCATGGTGAAGCCTACGATTTCATGCGCAATAACGGACTCGACGCGAACTCCTGGGGCAACAATTTTTGGGGCACCCCAAGGGGCAAATTCCACCGCCAGCAGTTCGGCGGGAATCTTGGCGGTCCGCTCTGGGCAAAGCACAACCTTTTCTTCTTTGGCGCTTATGAAGGGTTGCGCGAGCCGGGATCGTCGTCGGTCGTTGATTCCGTGCCCACGGCTGCCGAGCGTACAGGCGATTTTTCTAATTCGCCATACATCATCTATAACCCTTTCACCCAACATCAGGTCACAGACTCTACCGGAACTTACTGGACGCGCGATCAGTTTCCGGGGAACAAAATTCCCTCACAGTACATCAATCCTGTCGGCCAGAAGCTCGCCAACCTTTACGGCCTGCCGACCATCCAGGGCAACAGCGACAGAAGCAATTTCGTTAAGCAGGGGCCTAACACCAACACCAACGACAAGTTTGACTGGCGCATCGACTGGAGCCCTGGCAGCAAGAATCGCATCTTCGCCCGAATGTCTGATCGGCTGCGCGAAGGCACTACTCCCCCCTGCTACTTCTGCAACGGTGCGGACAACAACTACTCCAGCACGAGCAATGGCGCGCAGGTGGTGGTCAATGACACCTGGACGCCAACTTCAAATTGGGTTGTAGATACCTACGGCGCCTGGTCGCGCTGGCTGGAGCAGCAAAATCTGATTGGCTATGGAAAGGCCACCACCGCATCCGTTGGGCTGCCCAGTGGCATTTTCCAACTCCCCATCGCGCCCATTGTCGATGCCACGGGCTACACGGGCCTTGGAAACCGGGATTCCACGCTTGTCCGGTATGCTCGGGACAATTCCACGGGGATCATCAATATTACCCGGCAGCTCAGCCGGCACACGCTGAAGTTTGGTTTCAACTATGACGTCAACATGATCAACAACCGCAAGGATGCGCCCGGCCAATTCAGCTTCAGCGGGCAGTTTACCTCGTGCCAACCCAATCCCACCGGCACCGCCTGCAAAGCAAGCAATAGCGCGGTGTCCGACTCCGGCAATGCCATCGCCGACCTGCTGCTGGGCACCGGAACCGGGGGCGGCATGAGTATCAGCATGGATCCAGCCTTCAGTGCGCACACGCTTGGCACGTATGCGCAGGATGACTGGAAGCTCACGCCGCGGATGACGATCTCCGTAGGTCTTCGTTATGAAAATCAGCGGCCGGCGACGGAGCGCTACAACAGAATCGCCTATTTCGATCCCAAGGCGGTGAATCCGATCAGCGCCGCCTATGGCAAAACGCTGTATGGAGCCTTCGAGTACGCCGGGACCGGCGACCGGGGTAGGGAAGCCTGGCAGCCGGACAACGCCGACTGGGGCCCGCGGGCGGGCATCGCTTATCGCATTACCGATAAGCTGTTGGGCCGCATCGGTGCAGGAATGTTCTATGGGCCTTCCTCCGCCATGCTCAGCTTCGATGGCGGCGGCCAGTCTCCGGGCTATACTTCGTCCACTACCTGGAATGCGACCACGGACGGCTTTACCCCACTCAACCTGGTCGACAAACCTTTCCCGGCGGGCATAAACCTGCCCACCGGCAACAAGCTGGGAACGATGACGCTGGTCGGATCCGGAAACGGCCAGATCTGGCCCTGGACTCCGCATCCGGCAGGCAGGATTTATCAGTGGAGTATGGATTTCCAGTACCAAGTAAGCGCGCATGCGGTTGGCCAAATCGGCTACACGGGCGTGCGCGGCCGCAAGCTGTTGTTCGGCAATCCCAACTTCGACATGGACCAATTGCCGGACCAGTATCTGTCGCTCGGCTCGCAATTGGATCAGACTGTCAACAATCCGCTGGCTCCCTACATCACGGATCCAACCGCTTACCTTCACAGCTCGACGGTTGCTTACAATGCAACCTTGCGCCCCTTCCCGGAATACGGCTGGATCAACTTGACCCGGTCGCTGCCCGGAGCACGGTCGCAGTTCGATGCGCTGAATGCACGCTACGACTACACCTTCCACAATGGCCTGGTTTCGATCACGACTTTTCAATGGTCGAAGAACATGGACAACGGCTCGGAGGCACTGCTGGGTTGGAGCATCGGCGGAAGCTGGCGCGATTATTACAATCAGAAAGCCGACTACGGCCTCAGCACGCACGATCTTCCCGTTAGCTTTGTGGAAACGTGGTACTACGAGTTGCCCTACGGAACCGGCCGGCAATTCGGGGCCGCCGCTCCGCAGTTCCTGCGCCAGACCGTGGGCGGCTGGAACGTGGCCGGCGTCGTCCGGCTGACCAGCGGCATGCCGCTGTGGGAGCCGGTTTCCTTCGGCAGCTCGGGTAATCACCTTAACAACTATGGCTTCCCGGGCAACGCACTTCCCGACCTGATCGGAAACCCCAAGCCGCACAATCGCAGTCGTCTTAATTGGATCAATCCGGCTGCGTTCCAGGGCCTTGCGGCGGACGGCGTCACTCCAATGACCTGCAACGACGATTCTACGGGGCATAATTGCCAGTCGTTCCCGTTCCGCTACGGCAACGAACCGCAGCACTACGGCACGCTGCGCGAAGCCGGGAACAAGAATGCCGATCTCAGTGTCTCAAAGGATTTCGGAACCGAACGCTACAAGGTTCAGCTTCGCGGCGATTTCCTCAACGCATTCAACCACCCTGTGTACGGCGGCTCCTGGAACTTCAACAGCTACTTTGGCTGGGAGAACTCCGGCCAGCACTTTGGCCAGGTTTCCGGCACTCGCAACGATCCGCGCAACATCCAGCTCGCTCTGAAGTTTATGTTCTAATGCTGCGGTTACGCGGCAATGGGTTTCGGTTCCTCGCGAACCGAAACCCATTTGTTTTTGCGCCGCAAAAAGCACCGCATCAATTCAGCATCTCTTGTGCGCTTATGACGTTTCCACGATTGATTCTTTCCCGGAGGCGTGCACCGCTTTTCCCGGCGGTACGACGAGGAAGTCGGCGGGGTCCCAGGCGCCATCCACAAGACGCTGCAGCAGACTGAGCGAGCCCTCCAGCTCTTCAAACGCCCACTCGTTTCTTTCCGCTTCACGACGCGCCCGGTCGCGATAGCCGGCGTCGCCGTCGACTCCAGTGGAAATGTAAGTGAGCCCGGAATACCTCCGGTGGTATGCGGTGAACTGCTCGAAAAGGTACTTGCCGTTGTCCTCGCCATACTGCGCGGTGAGCTGGTCGAGGGAACGGCGCTCACCGAGAACTCGCTTCGACGCGGCGAAAGCCGGTTCCAGGGCGCTGTCTGGGTTTTGATATTCAATCCAGCCAGGCGAACGATAATACACGCCCGGATGGTTGTCGAAATATTCCTGGTAACGTCGACGGCTTCCCATCAGCACGCCGATGCAATCGTGCGCTCGCGGCAGGACAAGCGGCGCAGCCGCGGCGCGCAGGCCCTCGGTTCCGCGGCCGCAAAGACCATAAGCGAGAACGATGGCTTCATAGCCGGCTGAATCTGCGGAGTCGATTCTCTCCTGCAGATACGGCCTCATTTGCGCGCCGAGGTCATGCAGGCCCATATTCAGCGTCTCCACGTCTATGATGTTGGGCGAGCGTAAGCACACAGCTTCCAGCTCTCGCGTGAACACCTGGCAGATGATGGCTTTCAGGCGCATGGCATTTACTGTTCCGATCTTCTCATCGCATCCATCCCGAGGGTTATGCTGCCATCATAGCGTGAACCTTTTCGCGGATTGTCTCCTGTGCTCCGGGCACGAAGAGTACGTCGCACTCAGTCCCGACAATATGCGGATGGCCACAGGCACGCATCTTGGCCACCAACTCGCGCGTAAGTCGAGCCACTTCCTTTACCGGCATGGCGGCATCCGAATAGAAAGACTTGGAAGGCAGGTTTCCGTAGAGAACCACGTCCTTCGGTACCAGGCGGGCATCTTCCCACAGCTTGCGCGAGCCGCCCAGGCTGAGCACGGCGGGATGGAGTCGCTGCGCAAACGCTGCCACCATCGTGCCGGCGAGTTCGCCACAGTCGTGGAAGATGAGGCTGCACCCGGCTTCGTCGAGCGTGGCCTTTAACCGGAGATTGGGTTCCATAACCATCTGTTCGAAGAGCTTCGATCCCGCTCTGATCTGCCGCGGTGAGATGAAAGATGTGCCGGCAGCGGGCTCGCAGATCAGGACCGACTTGGCGCCGTGGGCAAGCTGAGATCGCAGAGAGCGAGCCACCGCGGCCTCGGAGATGCGCAGACACTGCCACCAGAGGCGGACTTCATCAGATAAGTGCGGCTCGACGCCTGTGCCGGCCATGGCGATGACGCTGATCGGATCGGCCATCAATCGGGTAGCCAGCGAAAACGGCCCAATTGATATTCCAATCGGGATGAGGTCTTCCCGGGAAGCGACATATGACAGCGCTTCGTCTCGGGCGCGACTCTCGGGGCAGAATCCGGCCGCGCGATTTGAACACGCCGCGGCTAACACCGATTCGTCAAGGGGGGCCGTGAAATGAAATCGTTCCGCTTCTGCAGTAGGAATTCCGAGGGCAGCGAGAAGGTCGCGTTTCTCCAGGCGCAGGTCCATAAGCGAAATGGCGAGCGGGGAATTCCATCGCCGCGCCGCGAGCTCAATGACCCGTCCGAGAGCCGAGCCGTTGCGCCGAACCTTCTCCGGTTCACGCTCTTCGTTCAGAACCAAGTCGGCGGCGATGGGCATACGCAGGCCGCCGGCTGCGAGATCGAGATAGAAGCTGCGGCTTCCCAGGTTGATCTCTCCACGATGCTGATTTAGGAACGAGTCTAGTTCGCGGTTTCGGGATTTGGCTGTGCCCGTCAGCACCGATTGCGCTCGCAAATTCGGCAATAGTGCCAACGGCCATTTTGATACGGGAGTGACCAAAAGAAGAAGCCGATCCCAAATCCTTTAGCCTTGAGCACTATCGGATTTGAACCAATCGCCTCTTCCGTGTGAGCGGCTGGACACTCCCCGCGCGAATGACTCGAAGACGTGGCTAAGATGCCTCAGCTTCGCAGGCAGTCTCGTTGGCGACCGGACTTCTGCACTACTCGCTCAGAACTGAAACGAGACTGTTGACGATCCCGTTCCGCCTTTGCCCCAGAGGGCGGTTTCCGCATCGGGCGAACCCTTACCCCAAAGAGCAGTTTTGCCCCAGAGTGCGGTAAATCCATCCGGATCGTCGTTGCCCCATAGAGGCGTCGTGTCCCAAAGCGCGGTCGAGTTCGTGCCTGACAAGAAGGCCTGGCCGCCATAAACGCTTGAAGCGGACCACGGTCCCGACTGCGTCCACAGCGCGCTTGGATCGGTCACCGCCGTCACGGAGTTCGTCGACGGGTCGTAGATAGCGATAGGCGACATTGCCGTTCCCCGAGGCACGGACACGTACTTCGCTGCAGCGACTGTTTTGGCAATGTCCAGATAGCCCGCGCCCACGGTGAACACGTCGTAGTTCGCCACATAGGTGATCCCGTTGTCGCTCACACTGCTCGAGTGCGGAAAATAGCGGCGATCGCTGTTGACCATCAGCAGTGCTTTCACCTGGTCGGGAGTCAGCC
Organism: Occallatibacter sp.; assembly: GCA_035935755.1. Lineage (GTDB taxonomy): Bacteria > Acidobacteriota > Terriglobia > Terriglobales > Acidobacteriaceae > Telmatobacter. The sequence continues at coordinate 167,912 of DASYWU010000054.1, forward strand.
TGGGCACGCCCTGCAGCAGGTCCGCCACGGCTCCGCTTACCACACCGGCTGACATGCTGGTGCCGCTCATCGGGAAGTAGTTCTGCGATGGAACAGCCTCGCCGCCTAGCTGGTAAAACGAGTACAACGTGTAAAAGTTTGGGTTGTTGATCGCCAGCGGATCATCCTTGAATTCGAGGCTCGTCACGACATTGCCCGGCGCCACCAGGTCCGGCTTCACGACATGGTCGATAAACGACGGTCCCTTCGAACTGTAGCTGGCAATGATGTCGTCGCTGATCTGAGGAGTGTACTGCGTATTCATCGCGCCTACAGTCAGGACATAGGGATCGTTGCCGGGCGAATCGATGGTGCCATAGCCTTCTGGATTCAAGGCGAGGTCGCGCCCGTCGTTGCCCGCAGCGACCACTACAACGATACCCGCCTTCCAAGCCTTCTCCACGGCCTGGCATAGCGGATCGAGCTTGTAGCTTTCATAAATGGGCCGGCCCAATGAGAGGTTGATGACGCGGATGTTCCAGGTTTGTTTCAGCGAGATGGCCTCGCCTATGGCATTAATGACTGCGGAATCAGTGCCTGCCCCATTCTCGTCGAGGGCGCGCAGATTCACAATGTTGGCGTTGGGGGCGGCCCCGCGGAAGGTGCGGAAGTACTGGGATCCCGTAGAATCCGCGCCGTTGCCCGCCACCAGGCCTGCAACCAGCGTGCCGTGACCGTAATGGTCAAACGCGTCGTTCTCGCCAGAAACGAAATTCTGGCTGTATACAATGCGCCCGCTGGAATACGGCGGAACCTCGTTGACTACGGAGAGCAGTTGCGACAGCAGTTCCGGATCGAAGGTCAGCGACCTTCCGCTCTTCCCTAGATCGGCAACCGGCGTGATCCCGCTGTCAATCACGGCGACGCCGACATTTGTTCCCCTATAGCCCATCTGCCATACAGCCGGCGCGTTGATGGGCTCGGTGGTGTATGCAGCCGACGGAATCGCGTTCGACTGCTGATGCGCAGCCAGCACGCGGTCCGGTGAAATGTACTTCACATTCGGGTCGGAGGCCAGGCTGTTCAGGCTTGTGTAGGGAACGTCCATCAGCAGCGCATTGATGGGCCCGAGCACCAGTTTTACAACACCGCCAAGCAGGCCGAGCAAGCCCGTATCACCGCCCGATGGCGCACTGTAGTACTGGACAATCACCTGAACGTTTCCAAATTCAGGGCTGGATAACAGATCGGGTGACAGCTTGGAGTTCCACTGAGCGTCAGCAGTAATCGCACCTGTGAAGACAACGATCAGGACAGACACAAACCATGTTCGAAACCTTGAACGCAGCATAAACGACCTCTCAACCAGGATCCGTGTGGTCTCCTGGTGGCCATCTGCCTCTCACGTTCTTGGGGAATGGCCCTTACACACTGGGGATGTGTAATGCTGCAACTATAGGAGTAGGCAGAAACGCCGGCAACGGTACAGGAGTAGAGTTATCGAGGTGCCACTACCCGGCTCGAATGTAACTTCACACCCCGGCTCGAATGTAACTTGGTCGCCTCGCCCGGATGTAACTCTGCATTCGGGTCAAAGGTAACTCCGGCGTCCGCCGAAGCTCGATCATTACCAACAATCAGCGTGCCGCGGTACTGCAGTAATCTTCCGCGGTGGATAGACGGCGGAAGCGCAGGAGCACTTCCACAGGAATGGGGAGCGCTTCCAGCAGTCGCCGTGTTGCCGGATGCCGCGCACATTCGAGATCCTGAACATTCAGGGCCTCCACAATCGTCCCGGATTCCAGCACGGCAATGCGATCGCACAACCCGAGCATGGAAATCAGATCGTGGCAGACGTAGAGCAGAGACACGCCATGCTGGTGATTCAGCCGGCGCAGCAGATCGACAATCTGGGTTTGCGTCACGGGGTCGAGGGCGCTGGTTGGCTCATCGGCCACCAGCAGCGCCGGTTCATGCAGCAGCGCCATCGCAATCAGCACACGCTGCGCCTGCCCTACACTGATTTCAGCAGGTCTCCTGGCAAGGAAGGTCCGGTCGGCCGGCAACTGCACCTCATCAAGCAGCATGCGCATGCGCTGGGTAAGAACGTCGCCAGCCTTCTTCCGGTGCGCCCGCCACGCTTCCTTGAAGTGCCGTTCAAGGCTCAATGCCGGATTCAGCGCGCTCATCGGGCTCTGTGGAATGAAGGCCACCACGCGCCCACGTAGCGCGCGCAGCTCTCGTTCCCGCATCTGCAGCAGATTCACGCCTTTCAAAAGCACCTCGCCCGCTACGTGACCTCCGCGCCACGGAAGCAGGCCCAGCAGCGACATCACCAATGTGCTTTTCCCTGCGCCGCTGGATCCTACGAGCCCCAGCACCTCCCCGCATCCCAGTTCCAGGCGCACATCATGCAGCACCGAACGCCCCGCGTAGCTCGCATCCAGATGCGCGCGCAACAACAGGTCCCGGCTCATCGTGTCCCCCGCAGGCGAAGATCTTCGGCGTTCCACCACAACTCCGGTTCAATCACGGCGGGCTGCTCTCCTTCGAGGCGGGGCGAAATGGCCACCAGTACATCGGGATAGACGAGATAAATGAACGGCTCCTTATCAGCAACAATCTGTTGCACCCGGTCTACCGCTGCCTTGCGCACGGCTGCGTTCCGGCTCGTTGCCTGCAGATTCATCTCTTTGTCGATCTCCGCTTCCCACGGAGTCGCTGGCGTTTTCTCCGACGGGTTCCACTGATGGTTCGGCGACGAGCTGAGCCAGATGTTCATCATTTCGTTGGGATCGATATCGACATTTTCAAGACCCAGCAGACAAGCCTCGTAATTCTGCGTTTTCATCAGTCGCTCGATCAAAGCCGGGAAGTCGAGCGTCACCACTGTTACCTGGATCCCCATCGCGGCCAGGTCCTGCTGAATCAACGTTGCCATCTTCAGGCGCGCATCGTTGCCCGCGTTGGTCAGGATTGAAAATCTTACCGGGTGCCCGGCCCCGTCTTCCAACTCGCCCCCCTGCAGATAAAATCCTGCACGCAACAGGCCGGCGCGTGCTGCGGCTACATCTGTGTGTGGCGCCGTCAGCGCGCGGTTATACCATACGCTGTTCGCGGGCGAGATAAAGCTATAGGCCGGCGTGGCATGTCCCAGATACACCAGGCGCGCAATATCGTCGCGATGGATCGCCTGTGAGACAGCCACTCGAAATGCCTGGTTCCGGAACCACGCTTTCTCCCATGCTGGCAGGGGCGCCGCGAGGGATTGATTGAACCAGATCTGCTCGGTATTGAGCGATGGCCCCAGATCGCGCACGGATTCGGGAGCCTTATGCCGCAGCAACTCGAAGTAGTCCGGCGACAACTGATCGATCAGGTCACCTTCGCCTCTTTCGAAGAGCCGGATCTGTTCTTCTGGATTTTCGATGATGTGGAGCAGCACACCGCTCGCGTGGGGCAAGGCGGCGCCGCTCGTGTCCCGCAGTTCGTAATATGGATTCTTCCTCAACCGGACGTACTGCGACCGCTTATAGTCCGCCAGATAGAAGGGCCCTGAGGTGACGCGTCCCTCGCTCGGCCGCTCGGCCGGCTCGATCGCAATCTCGTCAAAAACTCTGCTGACTCCGATCACGCGCTGCGGCAGGTGCACGATCACCGTCCGGTCATCGGGTGCATCTACGCGCACGCCGGCTGGCGCAACAAACTCTTCTGCCACCGGTGCGGCTGTGTCCTTCTGCAACACACGTTCAATCGACCAAGCCGCGTCGCGTGCAGTCAGCGCCGAGCCGTCAGAAAACCTGAGCCCGGCGCGCATCCGGAATGTGATGGTCCTGCCATCGGGAGACACATTCCAGCTCTCCGCCAGCCGCGGTTCCACCTTCTGAGTCAGCCGATTAAAGCGGAGCAGCACGCCGGCGGTTAAATAGCGGACGGTCTCTGAGTCGATATCGTCGACTTTTGCCGGATCGAAGCTCTTCGGATCATACCCGATGGTCCATGCCAGCTCGCCTGGCAACCGCGCCGGGACCTGCGCTACGCACTTTATCGCAGCCGTGGCCGCATACAACACCAGGAACGATCCAGCCACCAGGGGCCCAAGGCGCATTCTCAGACCTCCACCGGAATCGCTTCCAGAAGCATCAGGACAACGATGAGCAGCACAACGGGGAAGTACACCCACTGCGTCCGGAACACCAGTGCCGAATTATCCAGTTCCATCAGCATGCCTCCCCACGATGGCAGAGGCTCGCCAATCCCAAGACCCAGCGCGCCCAGGTTCGCCTCCGCGATCACGAATGCCGGTACGCACACCAGAAACTGCGGCAGCAGCAATGGCAGCAGATTGGGCAGTACCTGGCGAAACAACTGCCCGGCGCGTGACCCGGATGCCCGCGCCTGCAGCATCCAGCCTGCATTCTTCAGTTCTAGTGCGCCGCGATACACCGCCCGCGCGCACGCCGGCCAGCCCAGCGCCGCCAGCACCAGAAACGTAATTGCGGCCGAATGCGCCGGCGAAGTCTGCAGCGGCATGGCCGAGCGAACCATCAACAGCAGAAAAAGCCACGGCAGCGAGAGGAAGACATCGCATCCCAGCATCATCAGCCACGCCACGCCTCGGGGCGCGAAAGCTGCCAAACTGCCAATGGCCGCCGCGGCGCCCGTGGTCAGCCCCGCCGCAACCAGCGATCCGGCCAGGCTCAGCAGCAGCGCCGCGGAAACGCGCACCAGACGATCGCGTCCCAGCGCATCGGTGCCCGCAGGATGCTGTGGCGACGCCCCGGCCAGCGGGAGTTCGCGATCCTGATGCGCAAAGCTCGCCCCAGGCACCGCCACGATTGCGGACGCGCCCAGCACCAAAGCGATCAGGATCCATACGGGCAGCAGACGAATCTTCATGCGTGCTCCCAATGGCTCACATGCCCGCTCATCACACCCGATGCCGTCACCGCCAGCGCCATCAGCAGCGTGACCGCCAGCAGCACGGGCAAATCACGATTCATTGCTGCATTCCACGCCAATTGGCCCAGCCCCGGAACGTCGAAGAGCACCTCCACCGGAACCAGCGCGCTCAGCGCAGTCACCATGGATAACCCGGCCAGCGCCGCCAGTTGGGCTGCAATTAAAGGGGTCACGTGCACCGCAAGAAGATGCGACGTCCGGATGCCGTGTGCGCGTGCCTGCAGCAGATGTGGCTCCAGCCACGCCTGCCGCAGCAAGCGACAGAGAAACTTGAAATCGCGCGCTGCTATCAGCATTGCCATCACCAGCACCGGCCCTCCGCTGCCTGCAAGGAGGCACAGGGTCGCCATCGCCGCCACGGGTATTGCCAGCAAAAGTGTGGCCGGCGCCTGCCACACTACGCCAGCTTTCCGTCGCGTGCTCGCGAGCAGCGCTGCACCAAGCGCCACCGCCCAGCCCAGCAGCAGGGATCGGAGCAACAAGGCGCCCGTCACCGAAAGCCTTGGCCGAATCAGATCCTGCACCGGCACATCGAACTGCCGCGAAACTCCAGCATCGCCGCGCAGCCAGCCGCTCATTTCGCGTACCAGCATCGCAGGCAACGAGCGACTCTGCGCTCCCTCTTGTGACAACTCCGCGCGCACGATGTTTCCGTAACGCGGATCCATTTCCCGCGCATCGCTCAGGTAGCCCGGCGCAAGCCGCACCAGCAGCGTCGAGCCAATTATGACGAGCACCACCAGTGCGAAAGCTCGCGCCAAAGAACGGAACAGGGCAGAGATGGCTTTCACGACGCTTGCACACCCTCGAGAACAGAACCTGCCTCCAGGTCAGAGCAGGCGCGCTCCGCCGCCTCCGTCTCTTCGGCGCGTATCGCGCTTTCCAGTGCCGCGGCGAAGTCGGGCATCAACTGTTCGAGCATATGCCTCTGATATTTTGAAAATGCTGCCGCCTCGCGCGAATAAAGTGTGACGGCGCCAAAGACCGCGCCGCTTGCGCCGAAAAACGGTACTGACAGCCCAGAGCTTTCCCGCGTGAACAATCCCGAATCGCCGACAAAATTCGGCTCAACCGTGGGATTGCCGTTTACGATGCACCGCGCGTTCTCCGCCACCCAGCCTGACAAACCTGTGCCCAGCGGAATGGGCCGCGATGAAAACGCATGCTCGCACGAGCCGTTCATGTACTGCCCTCGAATCTCCGCGCCCGTCCGCGTATACACCGCGATACAGTCAAACTGGATCTGCGTCTGCAGCAGGTGCGCCAGTACCGCGCCCGTCTCGCGCACGCCACGGGCGCCCTTGAGCCGGAGGCGCAGCTTATGTACGGCCTCAGCTACCCCAATCTGCGCCGCGCTTCTGCTCCCGCTCAGGCTTTGCAGGCTCTTCTCCGGCTCGTATCCGGCGGCGGGAGCTTCTCCGCGGCTGATGAACAGATCCGTATCCAGCGGCTGGATGACTTCCGTCTCCTCGCGCGCCATCTGTTCCAGGCGCGGATAATGTTCCTCCAGCAGCCGCACTACATCCGGGTCAAACTGCACACCTGCCTTGTTCTTCACAAACTGCATTGCCTCTTCCAGCGGCATCGCGCGCCGGTACGGCCTCTCTGAAGCCAATGCATCCAGGCAATCCACTGCCGTCAGAATGCGCGCTCCGATCGGGATCTCCGCAGCCTTTAAACCGTCCGGATATCCGCTGCCGTCCCAGGCCTCATGATGCGAGCGCACGATGGGCACTACCGGATAAGGAAAGCGCACGCGTTCCAGAATGTCCGCGCCCACCACGGGGTGGATTTTCATCTTCTCGAATTCTTCCGGTGTCAGCTTGCCCGGCTTATTGATGATGTATTCCGGCACCGCCAGCTTACCGATATCGTGCAGATACGATGCCGTCACCAGCGCCTTCATGGTCGAATCGTCGAGCCCCATGATCCGGCCCAGCTCCGAAACGTATACCCGCACGCGCATCAGGTGCCGGTGCGTGTTCTCGTCCTTTGCCTCGATAGCCATCGCCAGTCCTTCGATGGTGCGCAGATGCAGCGCCTCTGTCTCCGCGATGTGTCGCTCCCGGTCGCGGATGATCTCGATCTGCGCGCGGTATGCGCGATAGACCGTGTAGACCATCGGAATGAGCAGCATCGACGTAAGCCAGCCGTAGTGGTCCCCAATGAAGTTTGCCAGCGCCGCCAGAACGGCGCCCACCAGATAAAACGGGAAATACCAGGGGAACTCGTCGAGCCACTGCCGCAGCGGCGAGGTGCCAGACTCCCAGCCGAGCACCAGCGCCAGCGGAAATGTGTTCGCCAGGAAGTACGTGGTGACGGCAATCGTCAGCGCCGGCGCCACCTCCCCGCGCACCAGGTGCAGAGAAGCCGAGTAGGTGTAGCACGCCAACACTGTCGCGGTAGTCACATTGGCAATGTTGAAGATGATTTGCACCGGCGTGAAGGCCTTTACTACCTTCACGCGGCACTGCGCCATGACGCTGGCCACCGCGAGCAACACCGCCTGGGCCGGCGCCAGTTGCACTATGCCCAGCAGAATGAAGGGAAAATTCACTGACATGGTCCCGTTGCACTTCGGCATCGGAACCTTCATGTTCGAACTGATCAGAATGAAGACGAGATAGACCGCCAGCTCCAGCCATCGCCGCCCCGGCTGCGCGTGGACCGAGTAGAGGCTGGCTATCGCACCTGCCACCACCACGCCTACCAGCGCCCTGGCTTGGCGCGTCATACCGCTCCCTCAGCCACTTGCGCGGGCCGAAGCATAATGTATCCGACCTCCGACAATTCCCGAATTAGATAAAAAAGCGCAGGTAGATTCGTGCAGGGGCGTACGCATTCTATATATCGCGGAACCGCTCATCGCCCAATGCGTCTTTTGGGGCACAAGCAGTTCCTGCGCAGATTACCAATGGTGAACGCAATTTGTGTGGCTCATAGCAGCGTTGGATCTCTCCCAAAGCCGCGAAGGTACGGGAACCATTACGCGGGCCGGAAGATCGGTGCCGTCGAACCCGCATTGTGTCGAACACATCGCGTATGACCGCCGCGGTCGGCAACCATCCTATGTGGCTCCACCTCTAACACTCAAAGCGTCGAGAAGCCGGCGCTTTCCAGTCGCGGAATCGGGACAAGGGCACACCGCAACTCTCCACCGGAGGTCACGCCAGCGCGATGATGGCACTCTTCACCGTTCTTCGCGCCGCGTTCGGATATCTGTTCCTCGTATTTCTGGTGCGCGTGGTAGGCCGGCGGCCAGGCAAGCAGCTTACGCCGTTCGAATTTGTCCTGGTGTTTTACTTGGGCGGACTCACGCTCACCGGTGTCGTCGGCATGGAGATGTCGCTCACAAACGCGATGTGTCAGATCTTCACTCTCGCCTGCTGTCACTATGCGCTTACCTGGTTACGGAAGCGTTTCGGCCTTGTGGCGCGCGTGCTCGACGGCACACCTTTGCTGCTGCTTGAAAACGGCGGCTGGCGCACCAGGACCATGGCAAAGATGCGCGTACAGGACGACGATGTGATGGACGCCGCGCGCGAGAAGGGCCTGCGAAAACTGGAAGAGATCGAGACCGCGGTGCTGGAGCCTATCGGCTCCATCTCAATCCTCACGCGTCGCCAGCCCAGGTCACCAGTTCAGGGGGGCTAAACCATGGGGAGCCCTCCACCCAAAACGAAGCTCGGCGACACAGTGCCGAAGGTGGCCGGGGACATCTCTGTTGGCGAGGATCTTGAATTCCAGCGCAAGTGGTGGCGTTTCGAGCAGATTGTGTGGATGCTTTTTCTGGCGGTGATCGTTGCCGACCTGCTTGGGCTCTTCGGGCGGGGCTGGCTGGCGAAGGCAGAGAAGCATACGAGCGACGACGCGCTCACCCTCCATTACGAACGAATCGAGCGCACCAGCACACCGTCCATCATGACGCTCGATTTCGGTCCCGCGGCGATTCATGAGGGTCGCGTGCAGGTGTTCGTCAGCAACTCGATTGTCAAGGAGCTGGGTGCGAGGCGCATCTCGCCGCAGCCGCAGGCCTCCACGATTGGGGATAACGGCATCACCTACACGTTTCCTGCAACCGGCGGAAAGATGATGATTTCGATCTCGCTAATGCCGGAGCTTCCCGCTGAGAACAATTTCGAGGTCAGGGTCGCAGGCAGCACAGCAATTCGCGGCCATGTTTACGTGATGCCTTGAGAAGCCATGGGCACTGTCATTTACGCCATCGCCGGCTACTTCGTTCTGCTTCTTACTGTGCGCTCGCTGAAGCGCCGGACCGGATCATCGATGACGCTGTTTGAATTTGTGTTCATCCTGCTCATCGGGGGCATGATTATTCTCGCCACCGTGGGCAGGGATCGCTCGGTGACGAATTGCACCTGTGCCGTGATTGCTGTCGGGTTTGTGCACCGCCTGTTGTCCTGGGCCAAGAGCAGGAGCCCTCGAGTGGGAAGACTGCTCGATGGGACGCCGCTGGTGATTGTAAAAAAGGGCGAGTGGCAGCAGGAAGCCGCCGATGCGCTGCGGCTGCGCATAGAGGATCTGGAAGTGGCCGCGCGTGAGGCCGGCGTGCGCCGTGTGGAAGATGTGGAATGGGCCGTTCTCGAACGCGGCGGGCGCATCAGCGTTTTCGGCCGCAAGGAGTGAATCGGGGACTTCTGCATGGCTTCGCAACCGCAACCAAGACCGGACAGAACGGCGTCAGAACCGTCGCGGAAACGGCGGAAGACGATTGAAACCGACATCCCGCAGCGGCTCGATCGCCTGCCCTGGTCGAGTTGGCACGTGCGGATTCTCATCTCGTTGGGGACTTCGTGGCTGCTGGATGGTCTGGAAGTCACGCTGGTGGGATCGCTCTCTGGAATCCTTCAGAGCAAGGCTGGACTGCGGCTTACCGACACGCAGGTGACCGGCGCCGCCACCACGTACCTGGCTGGCGCAGTTTTAGGCGCGCTGTTCTTTGGCTTCCTTACCGACCGGCATGGACGAAGGCGGCTCTTCCTCATCACGTTGGCAACGTATTCGTGCGCCACGGTAGCCAGCGCATTCTCGCAGGGGTTCTTCACTTTCTCGGTTTTCCGATTCTTCACGGGTTTCGGCATTGGCGGCGAGTACGCGGCCATCAACTCCGCTGTCGACGAGCTTATTCCCGGCAAGATTCGCGGCACTGTTGACCTGGTGGTGAATGGCACGTTCTGGCTGGGCGCGACGGCCGGCGCCGTGGCGGCGATGTTCCTGCTCTCGGGCGCGCTGCCGCAGAGCACCGGATGGCGTTATGCGTTCGGCATTGGTGGATCGCTCGGTCTCGGCGTGCTGTTGCTGCGTTTGTTCGTTCCCGAAAGCCCGCGCTGGCTGATGCTGCGCGGATTCGAAGAGCAGGCCGGCCGCGTGGTGGCCAAAATTGAAAACCACGCAGCGCACGGCGATCCCGGCCGCTTGCCCGAACCGGAGGGCGAAAAGCTGAAGATCATTATTCGCGATCACACTCCGCTTAAAGAGATCTTCCGCAATATAACGGGCGAAAACCGCGCCCGGTCGCTGCTTTCGCTGGTGCTTATGGGGAGCCAGGCATTTTTCTTCAATGCCGTCTTTTTCTCCTACGGACTGGTGGTAAAGAAATATTTCCACGTACCCGACAAAGAACTGCCGCTGCACCTGCTGCCCTTCGCCATCGCCAGCTTCCTGGGCCCGCTGACCCTGGGCAGACTTTTCGACAAGATCGGCCGCAAGCCGATGATCACGGCTTGCTATTGCGTTTCCGGGCTGTTGCTGGCTGCGCTAATCGTTCCTTTCTCAACCGGTTCGTTGGGGCCGTTGGGCATGGGTATCTTTCTCACAGCCATTTTCTTTATCGCCTCACCCGCCGCAAGTGCGGCGTATCTGACCGTGAGCGAGATCTTCCCACTGGAGATTCGCGCATTCGCCATCGCGATTTTTTACGCTGCGGGAACGCTGGCGGGCGGAGTCGGCGCGCCTATTTTATTCGGCGCGCTGATCGCAACCAATTCGCGCGCCATGGTAGCGATTGGATATGGTATCGGCGCGGCGCTCATGCTTGCGGGCGCCATTTTCGAGCACAAGATTGGCATCGAAGCCGCCGGCAGGAGCCTGGAATCCATTTCGAAGCCACTGCAAAGCGCGGAATGAAAGCTGACATTGAAGGCATCAACAGGCCAAAGCCGAGCGCCGTCAAGAAATCCCCCTGAGCTGATGAGATGCCGCGGCTAGGGTTTTTCCAGACTGGAAAGCTTGCGGATCGCTCGTCCTTCATCAATTTCATAGATGGCGTCGCCGGGGATATTTTGAAAGCGCTGGCTCAATCCGCTCGGCCAGCGCACTTCGATCCCGGACATGATTTTCGCATTCCCTAAACCGAAGTGCAGGCGCGTATCGTTGCTTGAGTTGTATCCTCCTCCGCCTCGAACCTCGTCGACCTGCTTCATACCGCCGGCATCAACCGTGACTCGCGCGCCGATCGCCATACGATTGCTTTTGCTTCCAACCAGGCGGAAGAGAACACTGTGATTCTTATCCTGGCTTTCATTGATGAAGAGAGAAGGTGGCCCGTCCACGTTGAAAACGACGAAATCCAGCTTGCCATCGTTGTTGATATCTCCCAGCGCGATGCCTCGTCGTGACTGCAGCCGGCCTGCATTCAGTCCGGCATGATCGGCGACCTCCTCAAAAGACCGTCCCTCCACATTTCGAAAAAGCTGTAGAGGTTCGCGAAACTTGGGTTCTGTTTTGAATCTCTCCATCAGCGTCGTGAAGCTGCCGTTTGCAATCAGAATATCGGGCCACCCATCGTTATCGAAATCACCGAAACCGGTTCCCCACTTCACAGGTGCCATGGTCACTGATGCGAGACCGAATTGGCTGGCGACGTCGATGAAGCCGAATTGGTCATTCTTATAAAGGCTGACAGGCTGCTTGTTGTAGCGGGTAGTGATCAAATCAAGCCGGCCATCCCGGTTGAAATCTCCGAAGTCGCCAGCCATGTTGCCGTAAATTTCACCATTCGGCCCGAATGCTGCTCCGCTAACAACGCCGATTTCCTCGAATTTGCCGTCACCGAGGTTGTGATAGAGATAATTTGGGCCGGCATCATTGGTGACGAACAGATCGGGCCAGCCGTCATCATCGTAATCACCCCACACCACTCCCATGCCATGAAGTTTTGCAGGATCGTTGACACCCGCTTTTTGAGAAACGTCTTCAAAGGTGTCGTCGCCGCGATTCTGAAGCAGAAAATCTGTTTCACCTTCCATTCTGTCGGGGAGTTGGAGCATATTCGTCAGATCAGCTTCTGATACAGGAACAAGCGTGGGCAGATGGTGAGGATCCGCGTGAACGTAGCGGGCGACGAACAGGTCAATGAACCCGTCGTGATCGTAGTCGGCCCAGGCGGCGCCGGTACTAAAGCCGCCGAGTTTCACTCCTGCGCGTTCAGTCACATCTTGGAATCGGCAGCCTCCAAGATTGTGATACAAGACATTGTGGCTGTAGCCCGTCACATATAAATCCGGACGGCCGTCGTTGTCGAAATCACCCACGGCAATCGCCATTCCCCAGCCGCGCGTAGTCAGGCCTGCTGCTTTTGTGATGTCGGTGAAATGAATGTTGTGGCCGCTTCCATCCTGGCGATAGAGCGTGACCATCGGATCGCCGCCAGCCAGAAAGCGATCCATGGTGGTGTCGTTCACCACTGCGATGTCGAGCCTGCCATCGTTGTCGCAGTCAAACAGCGCGATCCCGCCCCCTCCCATGGTTTCGGCAATGTATCTGCGCTCCGTCGAAGAATGCGGGATCGTTGACAATCCTGCTTCCCGGCTGATGTCGCGGAAAAACATCGTGGAGGACGATTCAGATTTTTCAGTTGCGGCAGGTTGGGCGGCGTGCCGTTCACCTGGGTCGAGTGCCATTTGTCTGAGGTTATGCTGCGCGAAAAGCGAACCGGACAGGATGACAGCGACAAAACTGCAAAATACCAGAGACGCATTGCTGGCAAATCTTGGTTGGCAGGAGAGGTTGCGCGGCTTGCAGCGGGAGTTCACAGCGGAATTTTAACCTGTCAGCGTGTTGGGCATATTTCCAGCTTCAGTATCAAACTCGCAATACATCACCGTCGCGAGCGACCATCTCATACATCACGGGATTGACGAAAAAGCCGAGCAAAAGCCGGGAAATCAGGCCGGCGACAATGACGATGGCAAACGGCTTTTGCGTATCGGAGCCGATGCCGGTTGACAGCGCGGCGGGCAGGAGTCCGAGGCAGGCGACGAGCGCCGTCATCATGATCGGGCGCAGCCGCAGCAGGGACGCCTCGCGGGTGGCGGTGCGAATGTCCATGTTCTGTTCTAGGCGCAGCTTATTGATGTAGGAGACAAGAATGACGGCGGTTTCGACGGAGACGCCCATCAGCGCGAGCATGCCCAGCGCAGACGAAGCGCTGATCGGCGTGTTAGTAAGCTTGAGAGCCAGCAGGGCGCCCACAGGCACCGTCAATATAACTCCGGCCAGAATGACGAGAGGAAATTTGAAATTGTCGTAGAGCGCAAAAAGGATCATAAAAATGATCAGCACTGCGAGCGGGCCGATGTACTTCATCTGGTCTTCCGCATGAAGGAGTTCGTTGTACTCGCCGCCCCAGGTGATCGTATAACCCGGAGGCAATGACCTGGTAACGTCCGCGATGGCTTGCTGGCCGGCGTGCACCGCGCTGTTCAGGTCGCGCCCTTCGACGCTATATTGCACGCCGATATAGCGCGAGTTGTTTTCGCGATATATGAATGAGGCGCCGGCGGCCTCATGAATATTGGCCAGTTCGCTCAAGGGAATTTGCTGACCCGATGGCGTGCCTACGAGGAGATTGCCGATCTGCTGCGCGCTCTCTCGGAACTCGGGTTGCATGCGCACCACCAGGTCAAAGAGTTTCTCGCCCTGAATGACCTGGGTTGCGGCTTGTCCACCTACGGCGGCCTGAACGATGGCTTCAACGTCGGCCACATTGATGCCGTAACGGGCAATCTTATCGCGATCCACGTCAATCAGCAGGCTGGGCTGGCCGAGTTCCCGAACCACGGTCAGATCGGTAAACCCTTGTACCCGCGAAAGCCTGCGCTTGATTTCCAGCGCGTTCGCCTGCAGGACATTCAAATCGGGACCGTAAATCTTTACCGCCAGCGCACTCTTCAGTCCCGTCAGAGCTTCGTCGACCGCGTCTTCTGCCGGCTGGGTGTAATTAAAGATTATTCCGGGAAAGGCGTCGAGCTGTCTCTTGATGTCGGCAGTCAGTTCCGCTTTGTTGTGGATCTTTCCCGTCTTCCAGGAGATGTCATTGTATGGTTTCAAACCCACGTAGAACTCGTCATTGAAGAATCCTGTCGGATCGGTGCCGTCGTCGGGACGCCCCAGTTCCGATCCGACATCGGTGACCATGGGGTATTTCATGAGGATGTCGCGAACCTGCGGCGAGAATCTGCTGGCGGTGTTGAAGGAAACGGTGTATGGCATGGTGGCCCGGATCCAGAGCGCGCCCTCGTCGAGATGGGGCATGAACTCGCCGCCAATAAATGGAATCAGGAGAAGGGAAGCGAGAAAGATGATGGTGGATCCGATCATGGTGGTTTTGGGGTGATCGAGGCACCACTCAAGCTGCACCTCATATTTGTCACGTACCCATTCGAATGGTTTGTTGGCGCGTTCGTGAACACCCTTTTTAAACCACAGCGCGCACATCACGGGAACGAATGTGAGCGTCAGGATCAAGGCGCCGACCAGCGCAATGGCCACGGTGTCGGCCATGGGCTTGAAGAGTTTTCCCGAAGGGCCGCTTAGTGCGTAAATCGGAAGATAACCAGCGATGATGACAGCGACCGAATAGAAAATCGGGCGATCGACATCCTTGGCGGCGCCGCGGATGACTTCCTCCAGGCTGTAACTCTGCCCTTCTCGCAAACCGAGTTCGCGAAAAATGTTTTCCACCATCACCAGGGTCCCGTCGATGAGGATTCCAAAATCGATGGCGCCGATGGAAAGCAGGTTAGCCGGAATTCCTTCCGCGTGCAGAAAAATAAAGGAAAAGAGAAGTGACAAGGGAATGGTGAGCGCCACGATCACTGCGGCGCGGATGCTTACCAGGAAAGCGATGAGAACGACCAGGACCAGAACCATTCCCATCACCAGGTTGTGTTCAACCGTGTCGATGGTTAGCTGAACGAGATCGCTGCGGTCGTAGTAAGGCCGCACCTTCACATCGGGTGGCAATATTCCATTGTTGAGTTGCTGGGTCTTGGCCTCGACGCCTTTGAGCACGTTCTGAGTCTGCTCGCCGCGGCGCATCATGATTACACCCTCAACGGCGTCGTCGTTTTTGTTGAAACCGAATTCTCCCAGGCGCGGCGCATGCCCGATTACGACATTGCCGATATCGTGGACGCGCACCGGAACGCCGTTTTGCGAGCCTACTACAATGTTGCCAATATCCGCGGTGTTGCGAATAAGGCCGATGCCGCGGACATAGTAAAACTGGCCGCCCTGCGAGTAGAATCCGCCACCGGCGTTGGAATTGTTGGTGGAAAGCTGCTGAATCACCGTGGGCACAGTAATGTGATATGCGTAAAGCTTCGCAGGATCGAGCAGGACCTGGTACTGCATGACGGTGCCGCCGAAACCGGAATCGTCTGCCACGCCAGGCACCTGTTTGTACTGGCGCTCGATTACCCAGTCTTCCAGGGTTTTCAACTCCTGCGGCGTGCGATCAGGGCTTTCCAGAACGTAGCGATAGACCAGCCCCGAAGGGCTCGTGAGTGGAGCGAGAGTTGGAGTGACGCCCTGCGGATAAGTTACCTGGGAGAGCCGTCTAAACACGACATCGCGCGCAAAGTAATCGTCCGTGCCATCGTTGAAAGTCAGAATGACGTCGGAGAGTCCGTAGAGGGAAATGGAGCGCATGACCGACAGATCGACAACGCCGTTCATCTCTACTTCTGTGGGGACCGTGACCAGGCGCTCCACTTCTTCCGCGGCATGGCCGGGCCATTGCGTGATGATCTCCACCATGGGCGGCGAGAGATCGGGATAAGCATCCACCGGCATGCGATGGAACGATATGATTCCGGCGACAGTTATGAAGGCGACAAAAAACAGGATGATCGGTCGTTGCCGAAGCGCGAATTGAACGATACGGTGAATCATTCGAAACCGCCTCCTCAGTGTTGCAGCGAATTGGCAAACTGAAGAAACAGGCTGCCGTCGCCCACGACCCTGTCTCCGATGGAAAGCCCTTTGAGAATCTGTGTCCGGCCGTCCTGCGCTGTCCCCACCATCACCTCGCGCCTCCCAAACTGATTGCCGTCGAGAGCGACGTAGACAAAAGGCTCGTTGTTGTCGTCGCGCAGAATGGATGCGTCAGGAACGGCGATGGTGTTGGTGAGTGTGCCGGCCGTTACTTCGACCGTGCAGTACATATCTTTCTTGAGCTTTTCGCCGGGATTGTCGACGACGATGCGCGCCTGCAGTGTCCTGGTGTTGGGATCGAGTGCCGGCGCAACGTAGGAAATCCTCCCATGGAAGGCGTTCGGGTACGCATCCGTCTGGACTTCGACGCTGTCTCCGCGCTGAACATAAGCAAGGTCGGCCTGGTACACATTTGCCAGAACCCAGACCGTGCTTAAGTCGGAAATGGTGAAAGCCTGCGTCTGACCGGCCTGAACCACCTGTCCTGGCGAAACGAGGCGATCCACTACTTCGCCGGCAATTGGAGCAAGTACGGGGATTTGTGCTGACGAAGGAGCAGTCGCCAGGCCATCGGGGTTTTTAATACCGAGAATCTTCAATCCTTGTTCCGCTGCATTCAAATCCGCGCGCGCCTGGTTGCGGTCCGATTCGGCCTGCTCAAGATCGCGCTGCGCAATGGCGTGGTGCTGATACAAGTCCTGGGCGCGGGAATAATTCTTTTCCGACAAGCGATACGAATCGGAGGCCTTCAGATAGGCGTCGAGCGTCTGCGCGTAATCCGGGCTGCTCACGTCAAGCATTGGTTGTCCGGCTTTCACGTGTTCTCCAGGAACCACCAGAATTCTGCTCACCGGCCCTCCCACCTGCGTGATCACCGGAGTGGTGTTGAAGGCGTTATATGCCACTGTGCCTGTAAGCCGCAGGGTTCGCCTGATGGAGGTGGGCTCAATCGTAATCACCTGAATGTGCGACATCTGGTCTTGAGGGACCGTAAACAGTTGCGGAGTCGCAGATCGCGATGTTTTTGCAGAAAAGGAGGTCATCTGGCTGGCCCGTTCGCGATCGCTGGAGTTGCAGGCGATCATCAAACCTGCGAGCGCGAGGCCCATCAGCGTATGACTCCCGATTTTGCCGCGAGTTCTCGCTGGAATTCTCATGGAATGCTCCTGGTTCCTACCGCTTCGCGAAGCTGCTCGAGCGCCAGCAAATAAGACGCAATCGCCTGGCGGTAGCCGAGTTGGGCCGTCCGGTAACTTCGTTCCGCATCGAGAAAATCAAGCAGGCTGGCCGCGCCACGCTTGTACGCGTAATCGCTGATCTGAAGCGACTGCTGCGCCTCGTCGAGGTAACCCGAACGATAAAGGTCCACGATCTTGTCATTGGCGTGGAGATTCTCGTACGCGTCTCTCACATCGGTCATCACCTGCCCGCTCGCGAACATTGCCTGCTCCTGAGCCTGGCTCACAGTGAATCCGACGCGCGCAATCTCGCCCTGGTTACGATCAAAGATAGGCATCTGCATTTGGCCGAAAAGCGAGATGTCGCTCAGATAGGCGAGGTGAGTGTAGTTGATCTCCCCGGTAAAATCCCGCTTGCCGTCAGCCTTTTGCAACGCCAACTGGCTTTTTGCGGCCGTTACTCCCAGTTGCGCTTGCTGCAGGTCAGGCCTGTCTTTCAGAGCTTCTGACTGGAAGTCTTCGAGGGCGCCGCTCACCGGCTGGTATTTGAAGGATCCGGAGACATCGTAGTCTGGGCCCACGGACTCATAGCCGAGCAACTGGCGCAGATCAGACAGCCCCTGTGCGCGGGCGAGCTCGGACGCCGAGACATCGGTCTGAAACTGGAGCAACTGGAGCTTGATCTTCAGGTAATCGTCTTCGCCGATATCGCCGGCCTTGTAGCGCTCTTCGGCGATGTCCACGGTGTTCTGAAAGCTCTTCAGATCCTGGGTGGCCAAGGCCAGAGTGGACTCGGCGAGTTCGACACTGATGAACGCCGAGGCCACGGTGAAGGTGAGGGTGCGCTCGCTGTCGGTGACCTGGGCTTCGGCAACCGCGGTCTGATCCTGCGCAGCGCGGAGGCGGTGTTGCCGCTTCTTGCCGCGCTCAAACAGGTAGCTGACGCCGAGGTCCCACTGGGCAACGTTGTCGAGGTAATCGGGGGTCAGACTTTTCGGCTCGAAGACGGGCAGAAAAATCGCATCCGAAAGGAGCACCGGATTCGGCCGCAGATTAGCGGTGGTTTCTTCCGCTTTGGCCTGTTGGATAACCGTTCTGGCGGCGCGGAGACTATGGTTGTGCTGGATTGCCATCTGAATGGCTTGATCGAGCGTGATGAGGACCGTGCCCGGCTTTTGCGCAAGTGTCTCGGCTTGCGGCGGAGGAGACGGCGAGCCCTGTGCCGGTGGTGATTGAGCTGCGGCAGATTCAGCGAGATAAATGGCAAGCAAAACAACAGAACATACGCGCAAATGCATAGGCGATCAGCCTCCTCCACGAGAGACGTTCAAAGACAAGCGTGCCCAAAGGCACTGAGGAAGGTTGGAGCTATGCGGGAGGCGCTCTTGCGGGAATCTGACTTCGTGCGGACGAGATCGCGAATTGCGCAGGCGGAGCCTCGGGTGTTTCGCCGATCAGGATAAGAGCATTTGAAGGAGCGCCGGCCAGGGATGGCGCGATCACCATGTGGCAAAGCGGGCAGGTGCTTGCCGAACAGTCCTGGTGGCTATGGCACACCATTCCTACGGTCATCGTCAGCACGGCTGCGATGAGCACGATCGGTACGACCACGCGCCAAAATTTCGTTCTGCCAGGCATGCAGGAAGGGCACTTCCGCAGGATCGGAATGCTTGTTAACCAGTGTAGACGAAGATTCTGCACTTAGATACATCTTTGAATAAACCCGCTGGCGCCATCTTTCCGAAATGTCTTCACTGCATTGACCCCAATCTCGTCCATTCCCGTACCCCCAAAACGCTCCTTCAGAGGATTGTCTTATCCCCATGAACACTGATACGCCATCTCTCCACTGAGGCCGGTGTTATATTCCAAGCTAGTTTCACCTCCACTTGGATCCCGCTTCTGTTTAGGAGATTTGAGGCATCCTATGGCAAAATCGCGCAGAGAATTCCTCCTTGAATCCGCAGCCGGTCTTGCTGCAGGGCTCGCCGTCTCCGCGGTGAATGGTGTTTCCGCCCAGCAGCCACCCGCAGCCTCACCCTCCGCTCCGCCGCCCGGCCAGCCTCCTGCTTTTGGCACTGCGCCCGCGGTCGGTCCTGAAGTTTCCCAGGCCACTTTTGCCCAAGCCGAGAAGCTCGTGCGAGTCGACTTCACCGCGCCACAACTCGCCCAAGCGGCGGAGAGCTGGCGTGTGTCCATGGCCGCGCTTTACGAGCATCGAACCGGCCCACGCAAGGTGTCGCTGGAAGATGGTCTGGCGCCCTGGTCGACAGTGCGAGCCGTGCAACCGGGCATGTCATCGGGTCCTGCGTTGGACCGATTTATCCGCAGCCAAATCGATCCTGGGCCGTTGCCCTCGAGCGACGAAGACATCGCCTGGGCGCCGGTGACGCATCTCTCCCGCTGGATCGAGCAGCGCAAACTCACCTCGAAACGCCTTGCAAGCATCTATCTCGAACGCCTTCGCCGATACGATCCCAAGCTGCGATGCGTTATCACTCTCACGCCAGAACTCGCTTTGGATCAGGCCCGCCGCGCCGATTCGGAGATTTCCGCCGGTCATTATCGCGGCCCGCTTCACGGCATTCCTTGGGGCGCCAAGGATCTTCTCGACACTGCCGGCATTCCTACTACCTACGGAGCAGAGCCTTTCCGCAATCGCGTACCCGGCAAAAATGCGGTTGTGGTGGAGCGGTTGAACGCTGCCGGCGCCGTGCTCGTTGCCAAGCTCAGCATGGGCGCGCTCGCGCTCAACGACATCTGGTTCGGCGGCCAGACCATGAACCCGTGGCTGCTGGAAGAAGGTTCCTCCGGGTCGAGCGCCGGTCCCGGAGCCGCCACCGGCGCAGGGCTTGTGGCTTTTTCCATCGGCAGCGAGACCGAAGGCAGTATCACCAGTCCCAGCGTGCGCTGCGGCATCACGGGTCTGCGACCGACTTATGGCCGCGTGCCGCGAACGGGAGCGATGACCCTCTGCTGGTCGCTCGACAAGCTCGGCCCCATGGCTCGCAGCGTCGAAGACACCATGCTCGTGCTCCAGGCCATCACCGGTCCCGATGCCGGAGATCTGGAAAGCGTTCCCTGCCATCTGGATTTCGACGCTGCGGCTTCAGTTCGCGGCCTGAGGGTCGGCTATTTCGCGAAGTGGATGAACGAGCCGCCTGCGACAGAGGTCGATCGGGCGGCGCTTGAAACGCTTCGCAAGCTGGGAATGGCGCCCGTCGAGGTTTCGCTCCCAGATTGGCCTTACGACGATCTCAACATCATTCTCTTTGCCGAGTCTGCGGCGGCATTCGAGGAGATCACGCTGAACAACAAGCTCGACGAATTGCGCGTGCAGACACCCGATGCCTGGCCCAACACGTTTCGCCAGTCCCGCTTCCTCTCCGCAGTCGACTTCGTGCAGTGCGATCGATTCCGCCGCAAGGTTGCCGCGGAGATGGCGCGCGTGTTTTCGCAAGTCGATCTTCTGCTGGTGCCGTCGCTGCGGGATGAAACACTCACGATTACCAATTTCACCGGTCATCCTTCGCTGACTCTGCGTGCCGGCTTTGTTGACGTTTCTCAGGCGCGCAGCGATTGGGCTCCTAATCCAGCCATGCCACTGCCGAAATTCAATCCGCCGCGCCGCGTGCCTCAGGGTGTGACGCTGGTTGCGCCGCCGTTTGAAGAAGGCCGCCTCGGCGCCGCAGGCATAGCGCTCGAGCGGGCTCTGAAGATTACCGCGGAGCGCCCGGAGGGGTTTTAAACTCCGGGAAAGGTGCACCCGGCCTTGGGGATTCGGAACTTCCATTTTTCAACGGGTGTTCCTATGGATTCTTGCTCAGCTTTTTGTAGTACTCAGCAACGGCATCCCTGTATCCCGCCGGCACAGCTGGGGGTTTGCCAGTACGCGCATCCGAGGAGATGCCGTCGCGCTGCAACTGGAGCTCCAGCCGGCCCACCGTGCTGAGCAGTTCCTGGTGCATCCGCTGCACTTCGGCGGGATTACCGGGGAAACGATGCGGATCGAGATGCTGCATCAGCCGCGTCAACTCGGCTACATCTTTCGCCGTCTGCGGATCGCTCTGCACCATCTGCCGAAGCTCGGTAAGGCCGCTCATATTCTGTTCGAAGGTGCGCTCGGTGTCGCCCGGATTGCCGTAAGAATTGGTAGGCGCTGTCTGCTGTTGCCGGCCTCGGCCGTACGAGTTGTTGCCGGTGTTAACGTTGCCATAAACGGTGCCGGCACCGCCGCGGCCATAGCGAGTGTCGCCCACAGGTCCGCCTACATCGCCGTTTCTGTAGGCGCCGCCGCGTTGCGGGCCGCGTGCTGCTCCATACCGGCTCAGTGCGCCCGCCTGGTCTCCCTGCCCGCTGTTGCGAGAAAGCTGCGGGTTGAAACCGCCGGGTTGATTGCCGTTAGCCCCCGGCTGCGAGCCACGCGGGGCGTTTTGCTGGGCCTGATTTTGTCCGTTCTGGCCGCTCTGCTTGCTTCCATTCTGCTGCTGCCCCATACCCTCAATCCAACTGCGCAGGCGCTCAACCTGGTCGAGCGCTTGGGTCTGGTCGCCGCTCGTGGCTCCGGGCTGTGACGGCTTTTCGCGGCTCATGGCCTGTTCCGCGTCCTGCAGGCGACGGCTCAGATGCTGGAGACCCTGCGCGATTTCGCTCTCGGTGCCGTTGGAGTTCGGATTGATTCCACTGCGCAGCCAGTCGGCAGTCCTCTGCACATGATTATCGAGATCGCTCTGATCCATCTCAGTCAGTGCATCGCGCAACTTGCCGGCAACATCCGGCTGGTTGGGAGCGACCATGCGAGCCGCGTCGCGCATCTTCTGCTGCAACCTGGAAAGACCGTTGGATAGCTGCTGCCGTTGCTGCGCCAGTTGGTCGCGCTGATGGATTCGCGCCATCATGCTGTCTAAATACGATGAACTGAAATTTCCATTGGCGGAGCCGGAGTCATTCTGCTGAGCTGCTAGCTGGTTGATGCTCTGTGCTTGTGCGCGCTCCTGCTGTGCGAGGTGTTCTGCGTCCTGCGCCATGGAAGTCAGCGAGTTGGTGGCAAGCTGGTGCTGCGACCCGGCCAGCATATTTGTGGCTTCTCGCAGGCGCTCGGCTGCCTGTCGTGCCGCTTCTGCCTGTTGCTCTGGAGAGCCCGCGCGCTGCATCTCGCCGGTAGCTTGGCGCAGCCGGCTAAGCGCCTGCTCGACGTTCTGATCCGCTGACTGCCCGGAAGAAGAAGCACCGGGTTGGCCGCCATTTTGTGCTTGCGACGATGGGGAACCGCTCTGGCCTTGTGAGCCATTTTGCGTTGAAGAACTCTGCTGCTGGCTTTGTTGCCCGGGCGCAGATGCGTTTGCGCCCTGCTGCCCGTTTCGCGCCAGTTGCTCCATCTGGCGTTGAAGTTGCTCCGCCTCGCGGCGCAGCATTTCCTGCTGCCAGCGCTGCTGGAAATTCTGCTGCGGATTTTGCTGCTGGTTGGCGAGATCCTCCTGCCTTTTCGCCAGAGCGTCCAGTTTTTCAAGGGCGTCTTCTACGTCTTTCTCGTGCTGTTCCTGGGGAGAAGCGGTTCGCGCGGTCTCGTACTGGTTTTTCTCCATGTCCAGTTCGAGATCGAAGAGGCTGGCCAGATCGCGTCCCGTGTTGCCGCCGCCACCTCCTCCACCTCCGCGCTGACCGAAGGCCACTTCAATCTGGCGGAAAGTTGCTTCGGCGTGCAGAAGCGCCTGCAGCGCCTTTTGTTCCAGCGGAATCGCATCCTTCCATTTCATGCTCTTTAATTTTTCTGCTGAAGGCGTCATTGCCGCGGCTGCGATCTGCATGTCTTTATTGAAGTCGCCGAACTCACCGTGGGCGGAGGAGATGTCGCGGCTCTGCATGCGGATAGAGAGAGCCGTCACCTGATCGCGCAGCTTTTGCTGCGCGTCGGAAAGGAACTGCCCCTGTGCGGCGGCGTCTTTTGCGGTTGCAGTCTTGTCGTTCTCCTGTTTCCAGGTGGCGGCGATGAGCTCCTTTTCGCGGCGGGAAATCTCAGTTTGATCGCCGCCTCCGCCACCACCACCACCGCCGCCGGCCATCTGCTGCGACTGGGAAAATTCGCGCTCGAAAGGATCGACCTGGATAAATGAAATATCGGTTCGGCCGGTCGAGTGGCCATCGCGCGCGGTGGCATAAATGCTTACCAGATCGCCGGGCGCCAATTTGAAGTCTTCCAGCGACAGCAGGTATTTACCATCTGCGGTTTTCG
This sequence comes from Occallatibacter sp., assembly GCA_035935755.1. Taxonomy (GTDB): domain Bacteria; phylum Acidobacteriota; class Terriglobia; order Terriglobales; family Acidobacteriaceae; genus Telmatobacter. Next base: position 191,501 of record DASYWU010000054.1, read on the forward strand.
CTCCGGGCGTTTTCAGCAGACTTACTTTCTGATCCGGTCCGCCGTTCACAGAGTAGTGCAGATCCATGTCGTGCAAGCTGAACTGATCGGCTGCGTTTACGCCCACTGTCACCTCTTCGATGGGACTGGCGCGGTAATCGCCGCCGGGGCGATCGATGGAGACCTGCGGAGGCAAAGCCTTGTCGGTGGCGATGAAGTAGTCTTCGGAGAGGCGTACCGGCTGTCCATCGTCGGTTGCGGCTACGTGGTAAGCGCCGTCCTTTTCCATGTGGATCGATGCGTGATACACATTGTTCTTGCCGCCTGTGAGCTGAAGTGACTGGCCGGAGTCGAGCGTGAGCCGGCCGCCGGCTAGCGGGCGATCCATCTGGATGGTGATCGCGGCGTCCGTGCCTTCAATGGCGCGCAAATCGCCCGAATGTTCTTCGGTCATCGACTTCATACCGGTCCATGCGGGATAGTGGTAAGTCACGCTGACCTGCTTTACAGACGGAAGATCGATCACGTGAAGCTTGTAGTGCGGAGAGACCAGCGGACCCGCGGTGATGTAGTACTCGACACTCTCCGGAAGACCCGCGAAGACGAATCGATAAGTGGCGCCGCCGCCGGCATCGGGCGCGGCCTGCATGGTCACCGGCTCCCAACCTGTCGAACTCTTGAAACGTGCGAAGAGTTGCGCTCTGCCGGGCGCCATTCCGGAGACTTGGGCCGTAATCAGTTGATCGCTGTTGCGCCGGACCGTCAGATTACCTGGCTTTACGGTGATGCCATAGAGCGGAGCAATGTTTTTTCTCGTGCCTGTCCAAAGCAGCGATGCGCCGTATCCGACATAGCCTGGGCCCGCGAAAATCATCCACACGAGCACGGCGAGACAGGCAAACCCAGCGCCGCCAAGTGCCAACAAGTGCTTCGCGGGAACCAGTTCAGAAGGAGCACTGTTCGTTGTTCGTGCAAGGGTGTCGGCGGCGAGGAGTTCTAGAAAGGGATCGTTTCCACTGCTCGCACGCTCCTCAAACGTGGTCAGGCGCTGCTCCAGTTCAGGATTCGCCGATTCGGCGCGGCGCACGGAACGGGCGCGTGTCAGGCGCATGAGGGGGAGTGCGGTGCCGAATGTCGCCACCGCGGCAAGCACGGCAATGAGCCCGAGACGAGCCCCGGTAACGCCGGGCGCTGGAAAGGCAAGCCGGTTGAGCAGCCACACCAGGCCGAGAGTGGCGAGTAGCGCCGCACTGGTGAAAATGGCCGCGCCGCGCAATCCAGCTCCGAGCCGGAGCCTTCTCTGCAGTCGCGCGATGTACGAATGGAGCTCGCTCGAGTTGCTCATATTTCCTCCCGTTGCGTGCCCATGTATCTGCTGGCGAGAGCGGTTTCCGCAATCGCCGTGATTAAAGCAAGCAGCATGACATACCACCAGAGACTTACTTTGTGCGACCTTGCCTGCGCGGACGAGGGCGTTGCGCTATCTGTTGCGCGATTGCCCGCGTTGCCACTCCAAAGATCCTGCACATCCTTTGACATCGGCTTCAGGTCCGATTCGCGTCGGTCGGAGTTGACGCCGGTGACGGCATCTTGTCCGTTGGCAAAGCGAATCCGGTAGAAACCTGCACGGCTGAGTCGCAGGACTCGTGCCGTGCGCGCCTGGTCAAGTGACAGTGGCCTGTGCCCGTCAGGGTCGACCACCTCAACGCTGGTCGACGCCAACCTGGGCGCAGGTGAAGCACGTAACTGAACAAACGAGTCCACCAGTCGTGCGCCGCCCAACTGCTCGGTGCCCGAAAGATAACTCGCGACGCGATCGACAAACTGAACGAAGACCGGGTGCAAAGGCAGATCATTGCTGAGATTTCCAAGACCCGATGTGAACAGCAGCACCCGGCCTTCGCCCATTTGCTTGTCGAGCAATAATGGAGTGCCGTCACCGAGCCTCGCCACCACCCGCGCATTCTTTGCATCCACCATGGCAGCGGAAAGAAAATTCACCTCCGCCCAGCCGCCATTGTCGCGTCCTGGTTGAAGCTGTCGAACGGCGGGGTGGCTGAAATCCAACTGACCCACCGCTATGGGATCGCCGGCGCGCGCATAATTATGCGAAGCCTCCACCGCACCTCCCCAGATGGGAATCTGCGCATGATCCTCGGTATTCGCACCAAACGCGATGAATACGCGACCGCCTTTGTTCACATATTCCGCAAGCGCGTGCTCGAAGATCGAGGGCAGCGACGCCGTGCCCGACAGCACCACGAAAGAGAAACGTGAGGGATCTAGATCGGTCGCCTGTTCTGCTGCGACGGATTGCAGCACATAAGATCCTTGGGCGGCGGCATTGAGGGCGGCATTGAAGTAAAGCGGCGAGCGCGAATCGCCTGCGGTGTGGACAAACAATACTCGTTGGGGACCGGACCTTCGCACAGTGAAAAAGCTTGCATCATCAGCGGCGAAAGCATCCCCTCCGTCGATCCGCACCACACAGCGATTGAAGCCGTATTGCACATTAAGCGGAGCGAAACTGACAGTGGCGCGACCGTTCGCCGGTACCTCCACTTTCTTTGTCGCTGTTACCTGGCCGTTTATCACCAGGGAAACTTGCTTTGTCGCCGGCGGCGTGTTGAAGCCCTCCACCACCGCCTGCACGCGCGATTTTTTGGGATCCTTCGGGTCGGAGACTGCGGCCGGAGCGTCCACACTCGTGATAGTCCAGTTCGGCGGCGGGGTTCCACTCACTGCGGGATGGAGCACCAGTTTCACGTTGCCTGGCATGACCATGTCAGCGAAGTTTGCCGGCATTGAGGTCCGCTGCATGTCACTAAAAAGATGCAGGTCAATGGGGTTGTGCTGCGTGGCAGAGAGCGTGCCCACGACGCGGCCCAGTTCGCCGAAATCCGCGCGGCCGTCGCCGGGCTGGATGCTCTCGAGAGCCGACTGCAACTGGGCGTCGTCGGTGATCGGCTGCGTCAAGACATTTACCTGCCCGCCAAGGGAAATGATCTGCGCTTTGTCGTCGCGCGGCCTGGCGGCAAGGGTTCGCATCGCCTGCTGTTTCGCGTCGGCAAAGCGCGTGCCGGCTCTCATGCTGAAAGAGTGGTCCAGGACAATCAACAAAAGTCGCCCATTCCCGCCCGCCGAGGCTCTCCATATATATGGATTGGCAAAGGCCAGGACGACGAGCAATACCAGCGCGAAACGAAGCGCAAAGAGGAGAAGATAGCGCAGACGCCGGTGACGGGTGGAACTCTGGGTGCCACGCTCAAAGAACATAAGCGAGCTCACGGGTCGCGGAATTGCGATGTGCTTGCGCAGCAGGTGCACGAAGATCGGCACGCCCAGCGCTGCCAGACCACCGAGAAACCATGGCGCAAGGAAGCCCATCAATTACCTGCCTGCCGCAGCGTAAGATATTCGCGCAGCGCCGAATCGAGAGGTTGACTGGTGACCAGCAGTTGGTAATCCATCCCTGCCGCCTTTGTGCGCGAACGAAGCTCCTCAATATGCGCGTCCACCTTCGCGCGATATGTGGTCTTGGCGTAATCAGGTACCACCTCGATCTTGCGGTCGGTTTCGAGATCGACGAGAATCGCCGAGCTCTTCAGGACGGGACGAATTTCCTGCGGATCGAGAATGTGAAACAACACCACTTCATGACCCTGGAAGCGCAGTGGCGCAATGGTGCGCACAATGAGCTCCGGATCCTCGTAAAAATCGGAAATGACGATGGCGATGCCCCGCCGGTGCAGAACATCTTGAAAGTAGCGGAAAGGCTTGCTGAAATCGGTTTGCGCGCGCGGCTCCGCGCGTTCCAGTCCCGCAAAAAGCCGGGCTAACTGACCCTGCCGCATCGATGGCCGGATGAACTCGCGTACTTCGTCGTCGAAAATGATCAGTCCGGCGGCGTCCCGCTGATTGTGAATGGCAAGATAGAACAGTGACGCCGCAATATATCGCGCGTAGTCCATCTTCATGGGAGGTCCGGAGGTGTACTGCATGGAGTTGCTCGCGTCAAGCAGCACGGTGAGCTGGCTGTTTGTTTCGCCGCGATAGCGCTTCAGATAGCATCGTTCCGTGCGCGCGAAAAGATTCCAGTCTACGTGGCGCAGATCGTCGCCCGGCACGTAGGCGCGATATTCGGCAAATTCCTGGCTGAACCCAAAATCCGGAGAGCGGTGCAGACCGGCGACGAAGCCGTCCACAACCGTCTTAGCCAGCAGATCCAATGAGGAGATGCCGGCCAGTACATCGGGATCCAGGAATCGTTGCATCAGTTTTCCTTTGGCCGCGGAACGTGAATCAATAGCCGGCGGATGATTTCGTCGGTGTTGACGCGATCGGACTCGGCATGAAAATTGAGCAGGATGCGATGGCGGAGCACCGGCGCCACGACCGAATCGACATCGTCATAGGTGACGTGATATCGCCGATGCGATAATGCCCTTGCTTTCGCAGCGAGAACGATGAACTGAGCCGCGCGGACGCTGGCTCCGTAATTCACATATTTCTCCACGAAATCCGCGGAATTTCCGCTTCGGGGCCGCGTGGCGCGAACGAGGCTGATGATGTACTCGGAAAGCGTCTCTGCGATGGGCACCATGCGGACGAGTTGCTGAAAGTCCAGCAGGTCCTCGGCCGAGGTGACGGGCTCTACTTGTGTGACGCGCGTAGCCGTGGTGCGGTCAATCACCTTAAGTTCGTCGCTCGCGCTCAGATCGTCCAATATCGAGTTAAAAAGAAAACGATCGAGCTGCGCCTCGGGTAACGGGTAAGTCCCTTCCAGCTCGATCGGGTTTTGCGTTGCCAGCACGCAGAACGGCTCCGGCAGCCGATAGAGGTTCCCGCGGACCGTGCACGAATGTTCCTGCATCGCTTCAAGCAGAGCGGACTGAGTCTTGGGAGGCGTACGATTGATTTCGTCGGCGAGAAGAATATTGCCGAAGATGGGCCCCTCGACGAAAGTCCACTTGCGGCGGCCGGTGGCGAGGTCCTCTTCAATAATGTCGGTGCCGGTGATGTCCGAGGGCATGAGGTCGGGCGTGAACTGGATGCGCCGGAATTTCAGCCCGAGCGCATCGGCCATGGTGCGCACCATCAGCGTCTTTGCCGTGCCGGGCATGCCGGTCAAAAGGCAATGGCCGCCAACGAAGACGGCAATCAGAATCTGATCGAGGACCTCTTCCTGTCCCACGATGACTTCATGAACCTGGCGCAGAATTCCCTCGCGTACAGCGTGAAATCGCTCAATGCGCTGCTGGAGCAGACTCGCTTCCTGGTTGAGTCCGGCGAATGTAACCATCGACTGATTCCTTTCCCAATTCAATTTGTACTTGCGTCAGGTTGCTGCAACTGGAGCAGGAGTTTTTGCGCAGGCCTGAAGCCGGGAGCAATTTCGAGCGCTGCCAGCACGCTGTCTTCAGCCTTGTCTTTCTTCCCCGCGGCAAAATAGGCCTGCGCCAGGGCAAATTCCGCGCCTGCCTTGTCTACCGGTTGCGATGCCACCAGAGCCTTGTATTCTCGAACGGACCCGTCATAGTCCTTCAATGCGTACAACAGATCTCCGAGCCGCCGATGGAGATCTTCGTCCTTCACCGGATAGATGTAATTGATGCGTTCCAAGGTGGCTGCAGCTTTGGCCTTCTCGCCGCCGGCTTCGTCCAACGCGGCCAGGCGCTTCAGCAGGTCCGGATCCTGTCCGCCTTCGTGCTCGTAGGTGGTCAGCGCCGCAGCTTCGGCCTTGGCGTCACCAGCAGCGCGATCGGCATCGGCCATCATCTCGTAAACATTGGCCTCGCCCACGTATTGCGGATACATTGCCGCAAGTGCCGGCCCCCGGGCGCGAACTGTGTCGTACTGCTTCTGCCCCGACGCGAGAACGAGAGCTTTCAGTTTCTGGCGCCACTCGTCGAAATGCGCGACTTCTGCGCCGTATTTCGCGTCAATCCACGCGAGGTATTCCTTGTCGAATTCTGCGGGTGCCAGGCCAATGTCCTGCTGAATCACTTCAGGAGTGGTCTTGAGCTGCGCATACGAATGCACCATATCGAGCAGTTTGTCATCTCCCCATTTCTCCTTGATGAAGTCGCAAATGCTGCCTGCCTGAAAATAGGAAACGATGACCTGGGAAGGATAGGTGGGATAAACAAATCCGCGATCGAGATTGGCCACAGGCAACAGCTTCTTGTCGCGAATCGCGGCGAGGACCTCCGGCGTGGCGCGGTTTTTCCATTCCGGTGAACGCTCGCCTTCTTCGTGCACCGCAAGGCCTTCGGTGAACCAGCGCGGCACGCGATGATTGGTGGCGGTAAGGATGAAGACGTGGCTCATCTCATGCCAAAGCATCGAGCCCCAATTGAAGTCCCCCGGCTTGCGCGCCGAAGGACTGTCCATCGCCACTACTTCGCCGAAGGTCACGCCCAGAGCGCCGAGGCCCGGCATTCCCATCGTGCGCACGGCAAAGTCCTCGTGATTGGGGTAGACCTCGATCTGCACCGGGCCGGGCAGCGTCATGCGGTATTTCTTCTCGTATGTGGCAACAATCGTGTGCAGTTCGGGCTGGAGGTAAGGCAGAAGTACTCCGGCTTCGCTCTTATCGAGCTTGAGATTGGTCGTTTCATCACGAACCGTCTCGAAGTTCTTGTAGCTGTCGAGCAAGCGCAGACTGTTCACGGTGGCGGCATTGCGGTAGCCGTTGTTGTAGCTCAGTTCCAGCTCTTTGCGAGGTTCGTCTTCTTTACCGAGGCGCATCAGGTCGATGCCGAGCGCCGAATGTGCGGACCAGAGGCTTGGGTCGGCTGCGATCGCTTTGCGGTAGTAGGTCACCGCATCTTCGTAGCGATAATTCAACTCGAGCTCATGTGCTACCAGTGCGTAAGCCTGGCCATAACCCGGATTCACGGCTTGTATCCTGGCGAACCACGCATCGGGAGAGCGGTCGGAGATCAACTCAATGGCTGCATGGATCGCCATCGCATCCAGAGCATCACCTTCCAGCGCAATAGCCTTGTCGGACTCTGCGCCGGCGGCGTCACGATCGCCATTTTCGAGCTCAAGCTGCGCCATCAACTCATGTGCTTCAGCGAGTTTTGGATCGAGCGCATTCGCCTTAGAGCAGTATTCCGCAGCCTTGCCGTCAAAGCTATCCGCGAAGACCATTGCCAGGCCGAGATAGGCTCCGGCGTTTGAAGGGTCTTTGGCCAGCGCCTCGCGAAAGAGATCGGCTGCGTCGGCGCTATTGAAGCGTTCGTAAAGCAATCTGCCCCAGCGCACTTTGTAGAGAGGCTTGCTGTCGGCGGGCTGCGTCGCCAGGCGAAATTGCTCGTTGGCGTGTTCCCAATCCTGCAATCCCCAAAAGCCTTCGGCGCGGAAGTAGGCGTCGCGACTTTGCGTCATCTCTTCGAAGCAAGCCTGTGCCTGGCTGCTGTGACCATCCTTGCGCAGTTTCCAGCAATCTCCAGGCACTGCGGCATAGGCTGATGCCGCGCAGATCAACAGAAATACGGAGATGGCAGTGGCGCGCTTCATTGGTCGAGCGCCTCCTGCACTTTGGCCAGATCGACAAGGGCAGCGGTCAATTGCTTCTTGTAGTCTGCCGGATCCATGGCCGCTTTCTGGTACTTCAGCATGTCGATCTTTTGCTCAAGCTGCTCTTTCTTTTCAAGCAGCGGCCGTTTGGCCGAATTGTTTGCAGCCTCCTGGCTGCTGCCCAGGCGTAAGAGAGTAAAGCTCGACATCAACATGCCCTGTCCGTTGCCCGCTTCACGTACAGGAGAGCCTGCGCCAGAGTCGTTGAAAACCGCGTGTTCCGTCGCCAGACGCTTTTGCGAGTCATAAAACTCGGCGGTTTTTTTGGCTGCATAGATGAAGGCCTCCATGGCGCTGATGGAGTCGCTTTTGTCGGTGTCGGAGGAAGAGTCCTGAAGCGCTTCGACCCAGTAGCGCGCGAAGACTGTTGCATTCTTCTCTGTCCCTGATTTGGTTGCGGCGATCACGGCGCGCCCGGGCCGTTCGAGGGCAGGGACGGCGCCGCCACTGGCGCTGGTGGTGTCAACGATAAGCTGGTGGCGCGCGGCGATGCGGTCACACATTGTTGCGATTTCGGCGGCGGTGAGGTCCGGCCCTGCGAGATTGAATTTATACTCCGTTCCGTCGTACGAGCCGTGTCCGATGAGAACCAGGGTAAAATCGTCGTCCGGTTTTGCCTGGGATGCCACGGTGATCATGGTTGCGCGAAATTGCGCCGCCGTAGCGTTTTGGCCGGTGAGCGTGAAGACATGGGCCAATTCGCCGGACGCTTTGAAGGTGCGGTCCAGTTCATTTGCATCGGCGGTGAAGCGCTGCACGTAATCCGGTTCGCCGCCAAGGCCGGCGACGATCACGTAGTAGGAAGCGGCACGCGCCTGCGCCGCGATAGCGAAGATTGCCGCCAACAGGAGTGCGATTCTCATAGCACACCCCATTTGCGGCGTAGCAGCCACTCGCTGCTGGGCAGGCCGATCAACAGCAGAAATACGATTGGCATGTTCCAAAGCTCTTTTGTGGAGCGTACCGATATTCCGGCCTCAGAGTAGGAGATGTCACGAGGCACATTCTTCAGTTCTGACGGCTTCCAATATTGCCCACCGGTTTCGGTGGCAATCTGCCGCAGCAGTTGCCGGTTCTGTCCGGTGTGGAAGTTTTCGGCCACTCCATCCTCGCGCTGGAAGGTAAGCACGTTGCGGCCCAGCGGCTGCGGCTGGCTGCCTGCGGTTTCCGCCGAGACCTCAGCCAGATACGCGCCTGGCTTTTCCGCAGTCCACTCGGCGTTGTACTCACCGGGCCGGTCCTGCGAGGGTTCCATATCCACCAAGGCGTCGATTCCTTGCGGGCCGACAATGTGAGCCGTCACGCGTGCGTCCGCATAAGGCTGGAATTGTTGATCGCGCACCTGGGCAGTAAGCTCCACTCTTCCGTTATCCATTAGAAGCCGGGAAGGCATTGAAGCCGCGACTGGTCCCGGCGTAGCGGCGATGAGCCAGCGCACCAGCTGCTGCCAGAAAAGATGGTGCGAAGGATCGCCGAGGGGTTCGCTCATTTGCCAGCGCCAGGTTCCGCCCGTGGCCAGAATCGCCGCGCGGCCATGGCCGTAATTTTGCGTGATCAGCAGCGGCATGGTGCGATGGCCCGAATGCATTTGCGCCAGCACCGTGGCTCCGGGCTTGGGCGTGCCGGGGTCCTCGTAATCAGCCAGGTAGGTGAGCTTTCTCCAGCGCTCCACGTTTTTTTCGGGATCGTCGAGAATTCGCGTAATGGGCGAATCCGCGCCGGCCGAAGTTAACTCGACAGTGGCAGGGGCGCGGTGGAAGTTGTGATTTCCGCTCGCCAGAAAAGTCGGCAGCAGGTCGCTCATGGACGACGCGCCCCATCCGCCGTCGCTGAGCGAACGGCGCCCGCCCAGAAAAAGGATGCCGCCACCTCGCCGGTCGACATACTCGCGCAGCAATTCCTGTTGCAGGGGCGAGAAATAATCCGCGGCGACCGATCCGATGATGATACCCGAATAGCCGAAGAGATCTTCCGGCCGGACGGGAAATCCTTCCGCCAACTCGTTTGGGTCGCTGATGCCTTGCCGGTAGATTTTGTTTTCGCTGGTGCGCAGCATGGAGACGAGCTGTAGTGTCGGATCATCCTCCTCGGCGCGGCGAATGAATTTGTACTCCCAGCGCGGTTCTCCCTCCACGTACAAGACGCGGCGTTTTGTATCGCTGACCAGGATAGGGCGACTGACGGCGTTGTTGGCAAGATTCGCTTCGCCCGTGAGCGGGTCCACGCCGAAACTCAGGTTTTTCGCGCCGGCGCTGCCGGCCGGGATGAAAAGTGGCTCCGTCTGGATCCTTCCCTCCGGGCCCAGGGTAATATCGCGCGCGGCGAGCAGCTTGCCTCCGTCGCGCACGGAGAGAGTCGCCTTGCGGCCCGTGTAACCATGTTGCGTAAGGCTGATGGTTGCGGCAATGCGCGCGTTGGTAACGGCGCCGGCGGCGACGCTCACGTCTTCCACTTCCACGTCGTGAGCCGGCTCCTCGTCGCCAAAGCCGACGGTGTGTACGGGCAGGCGCCGGTTGCGCAGGGCCTGCAGCGCGTCGGCGTCAATCCCGGTGCGTTCCACCCCTGGGGTGTTTTCGCTGCCATCAGTCAGTAACAGAACTGCGCCTACCGGAATGTCTGTGGTAGTTGCAGCAAGCTGTTTGAGCCCCGCACCAATGTGGGTTGCAGAGTCGACGGGCGCAATTTCCTGAAGACTGTTTACCTGCTTCAAATCGCTGCCGAGCCGATACACTCGCACCTGGAAGCGCTTGCTCAGTCCGGCCAAAAGGCCGCCTTCGAGCGCCGCCAGGGCTGCCGCCTCGCGCGTCTTTCCGTTGCTGTCCGGCAGGGCCATACTGCGCGAATCATCGACCACCACGGCAATGATGTTCTGCTGCGAATTCAGTTGGCTGACGCTCATCGCCGGCTCCCATAGCAGCAGCAGCAGCAGCGCGATCAAGATAGACTGCGTGCCCCAGACTATCCCGGCTCGCCAGCTCTTGAGCTGTGGGGAAGCAGCCCGCATCCTGAGGCCGATGAGAAGCGCAAGCCCGACTACGCCGGCGATGATGAGCACCGGCAGAAGCCACGCCGGCCACGCGCCCAGCAGCACGAATCGCCCTTTTGTAAAAACCGGAATCGGGTATTTGAAGAGGAACTGAAACATTTGCGCTTCCAGTTCTGCATTTGCTTATGGGCCGCCGATGGACCGCCTTTGAGGCGGCGAGTCTAATGTGTCATTCCGTAGATGATGTAATCCAATCCCACGCGGAAGGCCATGGATGAGAAAGCTTCGGGGTAGTTGGGGTCGTCGGCCCACTCCCAGGCGTCGCCCAGGTGCATGTTGTGGCAGATGGCTACGACGATGCGGCCCTTGTCATCGCGGATGGCGCGCCACTTGGGCTGGTAGCCGTCCTTCTCGTAGGTGCGCCCGGTCCACACGTATTGCTCGCCCGGGATCTGCATCTTTGTGTCGACGTCGTAGAGAGTGTGGAAGATCTCATCGCTGCTTTGCAGATCTTCTACCGGCCGGTTCGGCAGCACCTCGCGCATGCCGTTCATAAAGTTCTGCCAGTCCTCGGTGCCGTGGAAGTCGTCCACCATGAGGAAGCCACCCTTAAGCAGATACTCGCGCAGACGCTTGGCTTCGGCGGGAGTGAAGGTCCAGTTCTGCACCTGGACGGCGTACACCCAGGGGTAGTTGAAGATTTCGTCGGAATCGAGCGTGACCACCTGCTCCGTCGGCCGCCCGTCAATGCGAGTCAACCGATGCATGGCGATGAGGAATTGCCGGTCGGCCTTGGGGTAATCGCGCGACCACGAACTGAACCATCCGTAGTGACGAAAGCCCATGTAGCTGGACATCCTGGACGTGTATGCCAGGCGGGACCAGTAGAATTCCGACTTTACATTGGTCGGCGACTCTTCGTCGCCGAAGCCATAGTCGCCGGTGCGCTGGAATGCCGATAGGCCGACACTGCAGGCCGCGACCGCTACGGCCGCCAGTGCCGCCAGAGAAGACTTCATGGAGGACCTCCGCGCAGAGGAAGAGCGCAGTGTGCCCGATATGCCTTGTCCGTTAGACGGACGAGCTTGATGGTAGGTTGCGCCCGGTTTGCCGCCGCCGTCAACCCGTTCCTGCTCTTGTCCGGCGGCTTGGCGCATGAGACCATGCTGGCAGAGCGGGACAGGCAACGGAGGCAGCACTGTGAACCGGCGCAATCTTCTAAAGTTGGGCGCTATGGCTCTGGCACAAACCGCGGCTCCGCGCCTGTCTGTCGAGGCGCAATCGGGGCCAGCCGCTCCCGCCGGAGCGCCGTCTGTCAGCCCGGACTACACCATCCGCATTGCGCCGGTCACGGTCGAACTCGACCGCTCGCATATTCTCTCCACCATCGGCTACAACGGAACTGCACCCGGACCCGTGCTTCGCATGAGGGAAGGGAAGCCGGTCACAATAGAAATCATTAACGATACCGACACGCCGGAACTTGTGCATTGGCACGGAATGCTTATCCCGTCCGCAGTGGACGGTACCGAGGAGGAAGGCTCACCGTTCGTGCCGCCGCATGGCCGCAGCCGGATTCAGTTCACGCCCACGCCTGCAGGCAGCCGCTGGTATCACTCACACGCCATGGCCATGGCGGACCTCCAAAAAGGCGCTTACTCAGGCCAGTTCGGCTTCGTCTACGTGGACGATGGCAAAGATTCCGGGCATTACGACCAGGAATTATTTCTCGCCCTGCGCGACTGGGACCCGTTCTTTACCGCAACCATGGATGACGAGGACGACGATACTCACCACGGGCCGCTGCTGGAAAAGCCCGCGCAACTGGACACTCACCCCGACGGGCTTGAGGTCGGCTCCGCGACTTACTCCATCAACGACAAGGCGCTCGGGGCGGGCGATCCCATCCGGGTGCGCCAGGGGCAGCGTCTTCTGATTCACTTTCTCAATGCCAGCGCCATCGAAAATCGCCGGATCGCGTTTTCCGGCCACAAGATGAAGGTCATCGCCATGGATGGAAACCCGGTTCCGGCTCCCCAGGAACTCGATTCCATTTTTCTCGGTGCCGGCGAGCGCATCGACGCGATTGTCGAGATTAATAATCCGGGTATCTGGGTTTTGGGGGCCACGGAAGTGCCAGTCCGCGAATCGGGTCTCGGCGTGGTGGTGGAATACGCCGGCCGGACGGGGCAGCCGCAATGGGTCGATCCGCCCAAAATCCCGTGGGACTACACCATCTTTGGTACGCCTGCTTCCGCCTCTCCGGCGCCGCAGCAAACGGTGGAACTGATCTTCGGCAAGATTCCGGGTGGTGCGGGCAAGTTCAACCTTTGGCTGGTTAATGGCAAGCCCTATCCTCATGAACGCGAATTCGTCTTCCAGCAGGGAACGCGCTACCGGCTGGTGATGCGCAATCAGACCGACGACGCCCACCCCATGCATCTGCACCGGCATCGATGGGAACTGGCTGAGATCAACGGAAAAAAGACCGCCGGAGTACTGAAAGACACAGTGGTGGTTCCTTACTTCGGGCGCGCGATCGTGGACTTCACCGCCGACCAGCCCGGCCTCAGCCTCTTTCATTGCCACATCCAGCAACACATGGATTACGGATTCAAGGCCCTCTTCCGCTACGCCTGATTGCCTGGACTCGCCGGGTCACAAAGTTGCGTATTGACTTCCATCTATATACATGTTTACTCTAGGCATGTTTCAATAATGCCTTATGGAAAATAGCACAAGCGCATCGCGCGATCTCTTTCCCGGCGCACTGGAGATGATGATTCTCGAATCGCTCCGCCGGCAGCCGGCGCACGGATATGCATTGGTCCAGCACATCCATCAGCGCTCCAACAATCTGCTTCAGGTCGAAGAAGGATCGCTCTATCCGGCCCTGCAGCGCCTGCTCAAGGCCAAGCTCGTCCGGGCTGAATGGACTGTGTCGTCTGCGACCAACCGCCGCGTCCGCGTCTACCAGATCACCAAGGCCGGCCTGCACCACCTGGAGCGCCAGATCTCAAGCTTCGATCGCATGCTGGAAGGCATCCAGATGGTGCTCGGGCCGGCGAAACGCGCGACAAATTCATAAGGAGGGCTCGCTCACATGAGCTGGCTTGGACGTATCTTCTACCGCCGGTACGGTTATGACGAGCTTGCCGAAGAGTTGCGCGCGCACATCGAGGAGAAGACCGAGCAACTCATGCGCCTCGAGAATCTTTCGCACTCCGAGGCGCGCCAGGCGGCACTTCGCGCCTTCGGGAATCCGACGCTGGTGGAGACGCGGAGCCGCGAAGTCTGGCAGTGGTCGCAATTGCATTCTCTTCTTGTCGACGTGAAACTTGCCTTTCGGCGGCTGAGAAAATCACCGGGATTCGCTCTTACGGTGCTTCTTACGCTGGCCATCGGCATTGGCGCCAATACCGCAGTTTTTACTGTCCTGGACAGCGTACTGCTCAAGCCGCTGCCCTATCCCAATCCCGAGCAACTTGTGGCGGTGTGGCTGCATGCTCCTGGGGCTGCCGGCCTGGCCAACTTTGCCGAGGGGTTGCGCCTTTCGCCGTCGATGTATCTGACCTTCGCCGAACACAACCGCACGTTTCAGTCCATCGGCGTGTGGGTTTCCGGTACTGCCAATGTCACAGGGAATGCGCAGCCGGAAGAAGTGCACACAACCTACATAAGTGACGGCGTGATGCAGGCGCTGAATGTTCCGCCACTCATCGGGCGATGGATCCTGACCGCTGACCAGTTCCCTCGCAGTCACGAAGTTGTGATGCTGAGCTACGGCTACTGGCAGCGGCATTTTGCCGGCAATCCGGCGGTAATCGGACGCAACATCGACGTCGATTCCCACACGCGGGAGATCGTGGGCGTGATGCCACGAGGTTTTGAGGTGGTGAACCAGGACTTCGACTTGCTGATCCCGCTGGCCTTCGATCCGCGACAGCAGATCCTGGCCGGCTTTGGCTATAACGGCATCGCCCGGCTGAAGCCCGGCGTGACGATCGGTGAGGCGGATGCGGACGTCGCGCGCATGCTCGACATCTGGATGGATTCGTGGACCAACAACGACGGTGGCGATCCGCACTTCTATAAGACCTGGAGAATCTCCGGTGCCATTCGCCCCATGAAGCTGGAAGTGATCGGCAACGTGGGAAGCGTGCTCTGGGCGGTGATGGGCACCATTGGCTTGGTGATGCTGATTGCCTGTACCAACGTCGCCAACCTGTTTCTCGTGCGCGCCGAGGGGCGGCAGCAGGAATTGGTGATTCGCGCGGCGCTGGGCGCAGGCCGGGCGCGTATAGCCCGCGAAGTGCTGTGCGAGTGCGTGCTGCTCGCGCTGATCGGCGGCGCCGCCGGCATCGGGATTGCGGAGCTTGGGTTGCGGCTACTGGCAGCCATAGGCCCCGCGAACCTTCCGCGCCTGCACGAGATTGCACTGGATGCGCGCTCGATTGCGTTCACGATCGTGCTGTCGCTTGTTTCTGCATTGCTCTTCGGCATGATTGCGGCGCTCAAGTCGATGCGGCCTGCCGCATCGCTGGCGCACGCTTCCGCCGGACGCACCACGAGCACCAGCCGCGAACGCCTGCGCGGGCGTAATTTGCTGGTGATTGCGCAAATGGCCATGGCGATGGTGCTGCTGATCAGCGCCGCGCTCATGATACGCACCCTGGCGGCACTCCGCGGCGTCGACCCCGGATTTGCCGATGCGAGCCATGTGGAAACTCTGCGCATCTCCATTCCACAGCAACTCATTGCTGACGCCCGGATGGCTACGCGCGTCGAAAACAGCATCGCCGACAAGTTGGCCGCCATTCCCGGCGTGCGCTCGGTCGCGTTTGCGCGCAGCGTGCCCATGGACGGGATCGACCCGGACTGGAACAACATTTTCATCGAGGGTAAGAATGAGCGGGCGGGAAGTGCACCAATGCGCCTGTTCAACTACGTCTCGCCTGGATATTTTCATACCGTGGGAACGCGCCTGGTCGCCGGCCGCGATTACACGTGGACTGACATTTACGGCCTGAGGCCGGTCGCCGTGGTTTCTGAAAACCTGGCGCGCGAATCGTGGGGATCTGCCGCGGTGGCCATTGGCAAGCGGTTCCGTATTCTACCCTCGATGCCCTGGCAGGAGGTGATTGGCGTGGCTGAAGATGTGCGGCAGAACGGAGTGGATGAAGCAGCTCCTGCGATCGTCTATTGGCCGGCGATGATGCCGAACCCGTTCGTAGCCGGACGAATCCATTCGGCGCGCGCCGTCACCTTCGTAGTGCACACCAGTCGCGCGGGAACCGAGAGCCTGCGCAGCGAGATTCAGCAGGCGGTGTGGCAGGTGAATGGCAGTCTCCCGGTGGCGGGAATGCAGACATTGGGCGAAATCTACCTTCGCTCGATGGCTCGCACCTCGTTCACGCTGGTTATGCTGGGAATCGCCGCTGTTATGGCGCTCGTCCTGGGGATCGTCGGCATTTACGGGGTAATCTCGTACTCGGTATCGCAGCGCACCCGCGAAATCGGCATTCGCCTGGCTCTCGGCGCACCTAGGCGCGCGCTAAGCTGGATGTTCGTGCGCTTTGCATTATCTTTAACAGGAATCGGTGTTGTCGGCGGCCTGGGGGCCGCGATTTTCGTTGCGCGGCTCTTGAAGACTCTTTTGTATGGTGTGAGCCCTATCGACCCGTTGAGCTTTGCCGTTGTCCCGCTCATTCTCGGAGTTACTGCCGTGCTTGCAAGCTTTCTTCCCGCCCGCCGCGCCGCTGCAGTGAATCCGGCCGACACGCTGAAAGCAGAGTAGCCTGTGCGGGTCTGTCGAGGAGCGGCTTGCCAACTCCCCTAAATCGCAGTAAAGGGCTTTGGAGAGCTTTCACCGCGCGAACAACTTCAGCAGCACATTCAGTGATTGGCAATTGAGCACGTCTGCCTTTTCCAGGCCGGCCCGCCGTGCCTGCTCGATGCCGTAGCGAATCGTGCGATACTCGCCCGTACTGTGCGAGTCAGTCGAGATCGCGATCCTGATGCCTGCCGCCCGCACAAGCCTCGCATTTTCGGCAGATACATCGAGCCGGTCAGGGCTGGAGTTCAGCTCGAAAAAGCAACCCCTCTGTTTCGCGTGCGCAATGATGCGGTCGAAATCCAGTTCATAGCCGGGGCGCTTGAGCAGCAGCCTCCCTGTGGCGTGACCCAGGATGGTGAAGTAGCGGTTGTCCATGGCGCGCAGAATTCGTTCCGTCTGCTGTTGCATGCTCATGGCGAAGCGAGAGTGGATGGAACAGACGGTGTAGTCGAGCTCCCGCAGAAGCTCGTCAGGAAAATCGAGCGAGCCGTCGGCGAGGATGTCTACTTCGGCTGACTTGAGCACGCGAAAACCGCCGAGGCGCGCGTTCAGCTTGTCGATGGCGCGAATCTGCTTGTGCAGGTCCTCGACGGATTGGCCATTGGCAATCTTCAGGCTGGGGGAGTGATCGGTGATGCCAACGTATTCGTAGCCGAGTTCCTGAGCGGCCTGCGCCATCTCTTCCAGTGAATCGACACCGTCGCTGCCGAACGTGTGTGCGTGCAGGTCGCCGCGAATGTCCTGCTGGGTGACCAGACGCGGCAGTGCTCCTCGGAGCGACAGGCTGATTTCATCGCGGCCTTCGCGGAGCTCGGGCGGAATGAACTGCATGCCGAAGTGCTTGTAGAAAGCTTCTTCGCTCGAGGCAGATAGGGTGTTTTCCAGGGCGGCGAGGCTGCCGGTTGCACGGCTCAATTTGCGCAGATGCGCAGCGGAGCCGGTACCGCGGATGAGCGCGAGGCCCCAGTTCTTCTTTGCGGCGCGCTCAAGACAGAGGAGCGGCCCCGAGGGCAGGGAATAAGTGGCTTTTGTTGCCGTAGAGTCGACTAGTGGCGTGCGGCCGCCGTAGCGCTTCATAGCTTCGGCGAGCTGGTTGAAGTCGCGGGCCTGGATCAGGAAATCAAGTTGGGAGATTATCTCCACACGCCGGCGATAATCGCCCACCGCCTCGGTGCGTTCGGCGCCGGCCCTGTTCATCAGGAATTCCCGGATGGATTCGCAGAGCGGATGCGCGTAATAGAGCAGGATCGTATCGGTTTCGACCAGGCCGGAGCGAATATGCTGCGCCATACGTATTCCGAAGACGCGCTCGATCTCCCCGCTGTCCAGGGCAGCGCGCAGCGCTTGAGCGTTGGAGATACCGAGCTTTTTGTAAACGCGAAGAATGCGCTGAGGATCGAGACGAGGATGAGCGCTGAGCTCAACCAGTTCAGGGCTGGCGCCGGCGCGGAGTTTTTCCAGAGTTTTCAGTGTGCCGGTTTCGACGATCTCGCGAATCGCGGCGCTGATGGCCTCGCCGATGCCGGCGTAGACTCGAAGGTCGGCGTTGTTGCGGACCAGCTCGTCGACGCTCTCGCCCAATCCGCGTATGACCGCGGAAGCACGGCGATACGCGCGAATCTTGTATGGATTGGCTTTTTCGATAGTGAGTAACTGCGCCAGGGAGGAGAGGCGGTCTGCGATCTCCGAGTTACTGAGGATTTCGGCCTCCGAGGATTGTGGCACAGATGGTTGGATGCGCTGGCGCGCGAGTTTCGTCTCCGCATTCTTGAAGGGCAGATTCTACGAGTGACGCTGAAGAGAAGGACGATCAATGCCGCTCCCCGCCGCGCGCAGCGCGAGCCCCTGGGCGACGGAGGTGAACTCGTTGCCGCCGCAGACTCGATCTTGACCGAAGCGGCCGGTGAAGATGCGCCGAACGGCGGGGACAAAGGAGCTGCCGCCAGTAAGGTAAACGGCATCCACCTCGCGGCGTCCGACTCCAGTGCTTTTCAGCAGGGCGTCGACACTGTGTTCGATCGCAGCTAAATCTTCGGTGATCCAGCTCTCGAACTGAGCGCGAGTTATCGGGATGCACAGCTCGATCGTCGATCCGCTCGGCCCTAAACCGCGGAAAGCGAAGTCTGCGCTTTCCCTCACAGACAGTTCGAACTTTACCTTCTGAACGGCCTGGTGCAACTGGTATCCGAGGTCGCCGTCGACCACCGCGATCAGTGCTTCGATTTTCTCCGGCTCAAGAGCGCGTGCCCGCGCGCTCTTTAGAATTTCGCGGACGTTATTGGTGCGCAGAAAAGAGAGGTGATGCCAGTGCTCCAGGTGGGTGTAGATCCACGCCGGCACGGCAGGGAGAATTTTGTTGAGCGAGCGCGCCTCGGAGTTCGATCCCAAGGCCGGCGAGATCAACTTGCGGACGATCCGCGCATCGAAAGCGTCGCCTGCCAAACCCACGCCGCTGTTGCCCAGCAAGTCCTCTGGCCGGCGTCCGCTCCGGCGCACCTCAGGGCCCACACGAAGCAGCGAGAAATCGCTGGTGCCGCCGCCGAAATCGCCGATCAGGATCAGTTCCTCGTGATCCAGGGTCGCTTCGTAGGCGAAGGCTGCGGCTACGGGCTCCAGCTCGAATTCCACTTGCTCGAATCCGGCTGCCATGAATGCTTCACGGAGCCGCGATACGGCGAATTCATCTTCTTCTTCCGATTCGGCGCCTACAAAGCGCACCGGCCGTCCCCCCGTGGCCCGCCTGACAGGCTGCATGAATTGCTCTTCGGCGCGTCTGCGGAGATCGCCCACAATGCGGGCGACCAGCTCTTCCAGCCGGTGCCGGCGACCGAAGACTTCGGTCCCGGTTAGAGAACGACTGGACAAATGCGACTTGAGCGACTGGATCAGGCGCCCCTTTTCTTCAGCATCGAGGTAGCGTTCGATGGCTCCGGGGCCGGAGTAACCATGCACGCGGCGCTGGCCGTTGCCGGTTTTTGATTGTTCGAAGTAAAGTACGGATCGGCAGGAGGGTATCTCTTCACCACGAAAGGAAAAGCGAACCAGCTGCAATTCTTTGCCGGGCCGCAGCATCGCCACCGCGCTGTTCGTAGTCCCAAAATCGATGCCGAAAAAGACCTGCTCCCCATTGCCTGCGCCCATCTCTTCATTATTTCGCAACCGATACG
Source organism: Occallatibacter sp. (assembly GCA_035935755.1). Taxonomy (GTDB): domain Bacteria; phylum Acidobacteriota; class Terriglobia; order Terriglobales; family Acidobacteriaceae; genus Telmatobacter. The sequence goes on from DASYWU010000054.1 coordinate 211,056, forward strand.
CTCGGCGTTTGTAACAGGCGCTCAATCGAAAGCAGGAATGTCACTTTAATTCGTAATCGAATCGCTGCACCGCATTTCGCAGGTCGTCCAGGCGGAAAGCCTGTGGAGGAACGACACCTTGCGGAAGCTGGGGGTAATCCTTTCGGAACTCGCCAGAGGTCAGGTAAGAAATATCTCTTTCGACTTCGGGATTCTCCATTGCGATGTAGAACATCCTCGATTCAACGCCTGATTTCGTCAGCAGGATTCTCGCATTTGCAGGAACCGTCTTTTCGATCGTTCCCGGTCGAATCGTCTCCCTGGCGATCACGCGACCGTCTGTAGTTTGAAACTCAAGCGCTCCGCCGTTCCACTTGCTCTCACGAGGGACGTGAATCCGGCACAAAGTGCGTGCCGGCGTATTTTCAAATCCTTCAGGCCAGAGGTAAACGGGATTGGAAACGGCCAGATACTTCACATGATCCGGATCGCGCACTGGATCGTCTCCCGCGCCGAATGCACGAACCAAAACGTAGCCGGGGTCTTTGCGACCGGGCAGAAGATATCCCAATATGCCGCCTGGAAAATCCTCTTTCGTGGCCAGGATCGTTCCATGTTTCCCGACGATTTCGATTCTGCCCAGCTTTTCATGCGGCGGCGGATAGACCTCGATGCGCAGCTTGTGCTGCTTCCCCGGCGCGGTCCTGACGACCGAGCCCATGGGCACACTATCGACAGAAATGTTGACGAAGCCGCCGTTACTGAAAAATACTTCGCCGGTCTTTGCCACGTCGCGGATCGCATCTTCGGTGAGCCGGCGATCGCCGATATGTGGATGATTGAGAAAAGTATCGAGGGAGTTATGATCGTCGACCTCGTTCAGGAAAAAATCTGTTTCCGCAAATCCCGGAACTTTGCCGCCGGTGTCGAGGAACGAGAGCCAGAGGTCCTGGTAGGACTTGTTGTAGAGCCGATCGCCCATAACTGCCATGCCGTCGATGTAGCCGTCGACAGTGAGAAACAAAGCTGACATCGCGGCAATGTTAGTAACGAATTTGCCGTTATCAATCCACCAGCGCGTAGGATGTGCAAATACGCCGATTGCTCCCGCCTTTCTCTGAATAGCCATGATCTCGAAAAGATTCCGGCGGGTTTGCGGCTTGCCGTTCAGGGGATTGATCTCAACCGATGGATCGGCTTCGTAATAGTTGATGGGCCGATCTTGTGAGTAGTCATGCCACGGTGGATAGTCGTAGTAGTATCCAAACCACCACACGTGTCCCATGCGATTTTTGGGCGTTTCGTTATCGAGATAAAACAGAGTCGAACCGTGAGAAAGAGAATTTAGGTATTGCAGGGTTTGGTTTACAGAAGCTGTATGCATCACCGACTTCTGATCGAAGCGCCCCGAATAATATAAATTCCGTTCCGGCCCTTCGAAGCGGTCGAAATCCGCCAGTGACTGAGGATTCCATGCGCTGCCGACGCCCACGGCCTTAACGCCGAGCTTTCGGCACCATGCCACCAGCCTCTGCTCCGCCACATCAAAATTACCTGCGTTCTCTCCTTCCCGAAATCTCCAGTTATGCGTATGCGTCAAGACAGCGGGCCACTCACGGTCCAGTCCCGGCGGGCGCTGCCGTACCTGCGCAGACAGCAACTTCAGTTGGCCGGCTGCTGGTGCGGGAAAGCACCCGAGAGCAACGACGCCGACAAAGACCAGGCTTTTCACGAGCCAATTCGTCCGCATCGCCACTCCTTCATTCGCATCCATTGGATTCCTGCACACTGCGTTCCAATTTTTATCGAGATTATAGCCGCAGTCCTATTTCGCTCCTAGCTGCAGGTGGTTAACCGCACCGTCAAGCACCGGGTAGGTAAGCGGCTGTGCAGGATCTCCGTTTTTGTCCTTGTCCCTCGGCCCTGCAGCGAGTAGTATGTTGGTCCAAGCCCCTCCAGCGAATCTGCCGGGTCCCAGAAATTCACCGTGTCGAGAACGGCCGGCGGGCAAAGCCTCGGCTTTCGCATCCGAATCCAGCGTTCGGGTGGCTCCTCAAGAGTTCTTCTTCCGACGATGGAGACAAATTAGCTATGACTACCGATTTCTCGCGGAGACGCTTTCTGCAAACCGGAGCAATGGCAACAGGAAGTTTGCTCGCCTCCAGCCGTAATGCCATTGCTCTGGAAAGTCGCGCCATTCCCGCCCGCCAGGATTCCACCGGCTCCGGTGACCGCGTACGTTTCGGCATCATCGGCGTGGGAATGGAGGGCTCGAGCCTGATATCAGCCGCACTCACCCTGCCCGGCGTGGAATGCGCGGGCGCCGCTGACCTCTATGACGGCCGCCACACCCTGGCAAAACAGCTGACTAATAATCCCAACCTTCTTACCACCCGCAATTACCACGAGCTTCTCGATCGCAAGGACATTGACTGCATCATCTGCGCAACGCCCGACTTCTGGCATCGCCAGATGGTCCTCGATTGTTGCAAGGCCGGCAAAGATGTCTACTGCGAAAAGCCGATGTCCCACACCATTGCCGAAGGATTCGACATGGTGCAGGCTGCTCAGCAGCACCAGCGCATCGTGCAGGTGGGCTCCCAGCGCGTAAGCTCGGCGCTTTGCCGCAAGGCTCACGAACTCTACGGCTCCGGCGCCATCGGCGATGTCTCCATGGTCGAGCTCTCACTTGGTCGTAACGACCCCACTGGTGCCTGGGAGTATCCTCCGCCGTTCGACCTCTCGCCTTCCAACTTCGACTGGGATACCTGGCTCAAGGACACGCCCAAAATTCCCTTCAGCCCCGAGCGCTTCGCGCGCTGGCGGTGCTGGCGCGAATATGGCACGGGTGTGGCCGGCGATCTCATGGTCCATCTGTTGAGCGGCATGCAGGTCACCCTCGGCTGGAATGAACCGCCTCGTTCCGCCCTCGCTCTCGGCGGCATCTTCCGCTGGAAGGATGGCCGCGACATGCCCGACCTGCACGCCGTCCTTTTCGACTATCACGGTATTCCCGTCTATGTGCGTCTCGGACTCGGCACCGAAACTCCCGAAACGGCGCGCTTTATGGGGCCGCACGGCATCATCGAGGCCGGCGAATTCAGCATCACCTATACGCACCAGACGGGCAAGGACTCCGCCCCCAGCTATTACGACGTTGGTTTTCCCCAACCCATGCGAAGCCAGTATGAGCACGAGTGGCATGAGAAGAACGATGCCCCCGTCGGCCAGGAACCGATCTCGCAGCATGTCGTCTACTCCGGCGATGACTGGGACGATTATCGCCCTCATCTCTGGAACTTCTTCCAGGCAGTCAGAACGCGTCAACCGGTGCTGGAAGACGCCGCCTTTGGCAACCACACCGCCATCGCCTGCCACATGGCCAACGAGTCCTATTTCCGCAAGCGCCAGGTTTTCTGGGACGCAGCGACGCAGTCGGTAAAGTCGTAGGACTGGTATGCGGCCAATTCGCGTGATCCGCAGATGCATGGCGCCCAGCCTGCTTCTGCCCCATTTCTTTTTGCCAGGAGGTCCCACCGTGCTGAAATTCCGCAAGCCGCTCGTCGCCGTTCTCGCCATAGCCTCGCTCTGGTTTTGCCCTGTGGCAGACGCCGGCGCCGCCGCACATGCGTCGGCCTCGTCTGTGCAGCCGTTTCTCGGCCGCTGGGACATGACCATCACCACGCCTTCCGGTTCGGTTCCCTCGTGGCTTTACTTATATGAGGAAGGCGGAGCACTCAAGGCCATGATGACAGGCCGTTGGGGCAACGCTCGCGCGCTCCCCAAGGTCTCCATCTCGAATGACACCCTGACATTCGTCGATCCGAAAGAAGAGGAGGGCGCAAACAGCGACCTGATCTTTCACGCGAATCTGAAGAACGGCAGGCTGGCCGGCACCGCCAATGGCCCCGACGGCGCTCCCTGGACTTGGGCGGCGGTACGCGCTCCTTCTCTGGTCCGGTCCGGCACACCCAAGTGGGGCGCACCTATCTCGCTCTTCGACGGCACAAATCTCGATGGCTGGCACGAATATAAATCCGGCTACTTTCCGCAGCCCGGCCACTGGACCGTGGTTGACGGCAACATTGTCAGCCCTGGAAATGGTCCCGAGCTCGTCAGCGACAGAAAATTCCAGGATTTCAAACTGCACCTCGAATTCAAGAATGGCCCCACATCAAATAGCGGCGTCTATCTGCGCGGCCGGTACGAGGTGCAAATTGAAAACGAGTCGGCCGGCGAGCCCCCCAGTCATCACACCGGAGGTATCTACGGCTTTATTGCACCGCATCCTGAGCTTCCCCGCGTGACCGGCAAATGGCGCACCTACGACATCACGCTGATCGGTCGCCAGGTCACCGTGGTCCTCGACGGCACTACCGTCATCGATAACAAGGAGATCCCCGGCCTCACCGGCGGCGCATTAGATAGTCACGAAGGAGAGCCAGGCCCCATCTACCTTCAGGGCAGCGAAAAGGGGCACGTCTACTTTCGCAACATCGTGATCCGCCCTGCTGAATAAACGCCTGGCAGGCGCGAGGCTTCGGGCACCGGTGTATGAATAGCTCAACCAGAAGCCATTGACCTTTGGGCGGAAAAAGCGTCTAAAGGGAGTCAATATCGGCTGCTTATTTTGGAATTGAAGTTACAGGGATGGAGTGTGCGGTGACAAGAGCCAATCTTATCGGTTTCATCACACCGATGTGCGTGATTTGCGCTTCTCCCCTACTTGCACAGGAATCCGTAACAGTTACCTCCGTGCCAGGAAACGCCTGGAGCTACAACTCAGACCTGATATTCAAGCAAGAGGCGAAAGAAATCGCGAGGCAACATACGGATATGTGGGGCAATATTACTCCCGTATCCGGTATCGTCCCAGACGGACTCGTAAAGGGCTATTACCCCGATGGCAAGCTCATGATGGAAATCCCCTTTGAGCACAACCGTGCCGAAGGAGTCGGGCATTCTTTTTATGAGGACGGCGTGATCGAGGCAGATACGACTTATCGGCGCGGCATACTAAATGGAGTACAAACGGGCTATTATCAAAACGGTAAGATCAAAACACAAGGTGAATGGCGCGATGGCAAGCCGGTAGGGCTTCACAAGTTGTTCAACGAGCAGAGCCGGCTGGAAATGACCACCGATATCAAGGAAAACAGTTCGACAGAAACCCGTTTTTATCCAGACGGGCGTAAGAGATCAACAGTGACTCGCCACGATGGCAAATTGTTTGAGGCCAGCGAATATGGTGAGGACGGCGCATTGCGCGTTCATGCCACCAAATTTACAACGCTGAACGAATGCAGCGTGAAGTCGGACAAACCGCTCTATTCTTCAGGTGAGGCGGTTGGATTCTCCCTGATTTGCCGCTGCGAAGGCGCAGAGGGTTGCTTTTCGCCCGATGTCGATACTCGCGGGGCCGTTGTGCGTTCCGGCTGGACAACGCATTTGGTGATTGAACGTGACGGCACGCAATACCAGCCGGTTTTTTGTCCATTGAGCTCGGCCTTCCGGTTTGATGTCGACTCGAAATGGCTCTTTAGAGATGGAGAACAAATCGCGCATGTACTTTACACGAGTCAGGAACCTGCGAACGGCTGTGGCATGCGCTGGGTAGATAAGGCAGCTTACTCCGCCTGCTCGGATCATTATGACTGCTTCGATAGAGTGTTCGGCCGTAGTGCCGCTTTGCTGCCCCCGGGGGATTACACCGCATGGCTAGATGCAGGAAGCAAGCCCGCAAAGATCTCCTTCAAAATTGAGTTAGGGAAATAGGAAAGAGCCGGAGTGTGGCATCTCATGCCATTCCTGTAAGACCAATGCCAAAGAGTCTACTGCATTAAACCAGCGTGGTTAGTCGGCTCGCATGAATCTTGGGAGCGTGTGGAGGATATACCTGTCCACTTCGTCGGACTGGGTGTCATTGCGAGCATCTCCGTCGGCGTACATTCCCATCGCGAAGTGGTTCAAGTTCTCAGGCATTTTGGTTACGGTGTGCTGAGTGCGTGCGGCAAGGGAAGCCATGAGGTGTGGAAGGGGCCTACCGGGAAGACCCCTGCTGGATCATTTTGGCTGGTCGAAACAGCAATACATGCAACAAATCAGGACGCAGATTTGAAGCGCTTGGGTGAGCTTATTGACGGCGCACCCGATTTCTCGCCACTTTCTTAAACATAGTGAACTTGCCGGCCCGTCGCTTTCGGAGATTCGGAACCGACACCTAAACAGCTCATGGCGCTGGCGGGACCTTGGCTCAATACCTCGCTGGAAAGCGCCAGTGCGCTCGGCGAAATTCGGCGGTGCCGGTATCAAGAATGACGTTGCGCATCCGCGATCGCGCCGCAATCGGCTTCCTGGTGACCATCACCACTTCCCGACATTCCGGAATTGCCGGCAGATCCGCGACGGCTGCATCACCGACTTGCACGGTACCACCGAGAATAATTGCGGCGGGTTCTGCTTCATCAAATCGGCTCCTGCTTCATGTTGACTTTGTATCAGGCGCACCTTGATCGCTAGCTTCGAGAATCCGGAGGCGGCGCCTGATTCCATTCGAAATTGAATCGGCCACAGAAGCGGGGAAGCTGGCTGGAAGGCCTGCGTTCATGCGATCAACCGCCGCCGGCACATCGCCACATAATTCTTCGATAATCGAAGGCACAACATCTTTGCCAATGCCGGCGCCAGTTGCCGATTGGAAGAAATGACGGGGCGCGATTTGCCTCATCGCGTAGCGGGGTTTGGCTCCGAACGACATCGCCAGGCGGAAGTTCTTCCACAGGATCTGTTTTGAATCGACACTCGGCTGAGCTGAGATTACGTCATACAGTGGCGTCATCCGGAAGCGGCCACCGGGCCGGAGAAACACGCTGAAGTTCTTCGCGTGCCCGTCGGTTGCGCCCATAAGCCAGAAGACGATGTTTGCCTTCAGAAAACTTCGCTGATCGGCGAGCGGATCGTCGCTACCACGGAGCAATTGAAGGATCTGCACAATGCCTGGACCGCCGTCTGACTGGTACTTTTGCACCGGGGAGATGGAAAGCGCCTGGCAGCAATCTTCCTGGGGCAATCGAAGCAGTCTTCCATCGGCTGTCGACCTTCGGTCGAATCTTTCCACCACTAAAACCCTTCTTTTGCCGAAAGTCATCATTTGCACTTTCGTGGCTTCAATTCCCAGCGCTGCAATTGCCTTCAGGCAGAAGTATTCGTTCTCAACACTTTTTGATAGGTCGACTCCGTTTGGAAGCGTGCCGATAGACGGCTTGAAAATGTGCGTCGTTGCGGTCGTTCCACGGGGCTTATACCACTCTCCATCTCTATATAGAAACGCGGTCTTTTCTTGTGCCCCTGCGATCGAGATTCTGAAACTCTCGTCTTCCGTAATGCCGAGAGGCGCGGTGGCGAGGTTTCCGATGACCTGCGCAATGCGGTCGTTACTAATCGGATCGCCTTCGACAGCACCTGCGGGACCGGGTTCCATGTTCTGTGGCAAAAACTGGAGGGCACCGACACAGTCATGTCCGATGGCGCCTAGAAGGCTATATGCATCTATCCCTTCTGCGTGGGTCCGCGCGGCGATCTGGCGCCGCAGATGATTGCTGTCGGGTAGCAGATTGTCGAACACCGCAATTACCGCAGCCCCGCTGTATGCCTGTTCGCGCAGGGGAAGGGAGAGCGAGACCGGCAGAACGAATTCCCAATCCAACCATGACGGATGGTACTTAAAAGAGATGGCTCCGGCGACATCGCGACGAAGCTGGCCAACAAGGCGGCTGTTCAGAAACACATTGAGGGGCTCGTAACGCGCGCGTGGCATTAGAAAGCCGCCTCAATGTCGCTTACGGAGCTCTTGGTTCGCGGACGAACCAGGAGTTCCAGGTCCAGCGCGCCAAGCGTTCGCAACAGAGTATCGACGCGCGCGGCGCCGGCGCTTTCGATATCCGAAATTGTTTTTTGGCGCACGCCAACTCTTTCGGCCAAGCTTTGTTGAGTCAGGCCCAGTTTTCGCCGCCTCTCCCGAATGGAATTTCCGAGCTGAAGCGGCGTGCGAGCAATGGTCTCCATGTTCTTTCTCCCGCGCCCCTGAATAAGTGCTTTTCCGCCTAGACAGAACATAAGCGCTTTTCCGCCTTAAGTCAAATAAGGCGCGTTTTAGCCTAAAACCACAGCTCGTGATATTCCATCCCAACATGACCTACCTCGCCTACGCGCTACCGAACCGTGAGCCTGATCTCGCGGTCATAAATGCGCTCGACGAGTGGGTCGCGGGATCATGCAACGTTTGATTGGCTTCTCCGTCCAAATGCAGAATCGCACTGCATATCAGGTGCTCGTAGCACCACCGAATTCGACGATCGGGGGGTGATCTATGACCGCCTCACAAACTGGTTGGACACCTCGCTTCTGCCCCATTCGCGCAGAGCACTTCGACGAGATCAATCCGGACTCGCGTGCGGACGCCTTCATCTTCCCGAACAAGGAGGGAGGCCTTCATGACACCGGGAATTATCGCAAGCGCGTGCTGAAGCAGCTGGCCGATACTCTGAACCTGCCGAACCTGACGTTTCAGATTATCCGGCGCACCATTGCAACGCTGAGCCAGACGAAGGGCCACATCAAGGCGACACAAGGGATGTTGCGGCATGCGCGGTTGCCGACGACGGGAAATGTCTACCAGCAGATCCTGCCGGAGGCCGTCGCAGAGATGGTCAACGCGATTCACGGCGAGTTGCGGAAGCCGAGCACGGCAGCGGAAAAAACGCGCTCGATCGCCGCAAATCTGCGTGCGAAAAGGCAGCGCCAACCCGTGCGCAAAAACGCAAAATTGACACCAAATCGCTCACCGGAGATTCCGGGTCGATTGGTGCAAACGCTTGATTTTTATCGGTTATTTGGTGGACCTGGTCGGGATCGAACCGACGACCTCTTCCATGCCATGGAAGCGCGCTCCCAGCTGCGCCACAGGCCCACATCCGGAGGAAGTGCAACTCCCTTATTTTCTCCGCTTCTCGGGGATTCGTCAAACTACGAGAAGCTTGCTCGACGGGGCTCGAAACTCTAACCAAGTCCAGGCCTCCGCTTGGGAGTTAACGGATCTCCTCCACTGACCTGAAAATCCGCTTCTCGATCGCGATTTTCTGAAGTATCCGCGGAAATCGGATGAAAATGATCCATCCCCTTGTCCAATCCACGCCCGTAGATGCATGATTGTAAAAGGTTGTGACTTCCCCAACCACGGAGGTTTACGTGAAGCGTACTCTTTCCCTTCTGACAGCCTTTGTTGCGTTCTCCAGCGTCGCCGTTTTCGCGGCGAGCGCCACCACTTCTGAGGGCTGGATTTCCGACTCCATGTGCGGCGCCAAACACGCCGGATCCGGAGCCCAGTGCGTTCAGTCCTGCGTAAAACATGGGATGAAGCCAGTCTTCGTCGATCCTCAGAAACACGTCTGGGCCATCGACAACCCTGATTCCGTCACAAAATTCCTGGGCGATCACGTCAAGGTGAAGGCTACCAAGGACGAGGCCGCAAAAAGCGTCCACATCGACTCTATCTCCGCCGCGAAATAGGGCTTCGGCGCTTCCAGGTTCCTCAATTCGCCACATCGGGTAGTTTTCTGCTACTGTCTTATCCGTCAGTGCTTTCTTGCTGTGTCAAGCGGCGCGGCGAGAAAGGAGCGGACAGACCACGGGGATCCCATGGCACGAGCCATCTGGAACGGTAGAGTTATCGCCGAGAGCGAAAAGATAGAAGAAGTCGAAGGAAATGTGTACTTTCCCGAATCCAGTCTGAAACGGGAGTACTTTCGGCCGAGCACCACGACATCCACTTGCCCGTGGAAAGGCCAGGCACGCTATCTGACCGTGGTCATCGACGGCCAGGATAATCAGGATGCCGCCTGGTACTACCCGGATCCCAAGCCCGCGGCGCGCAAAATCAAGGGCTATGTTGCCTTCTGGCGCGGCGTCGAAGTGGAAAAATAGCGCCAACATTCTCGTGCAGGATTCGCGTCGTCGCATCGGTGCTTTGTGGCGCCGCATTCTCGCGTTCCTCATAGATAGCATTGCTATCGCCGCGATTGGGGCGTTTCTCGGTTACTTCTTCTTCGACCTCTTGATGGGGCTCGGACCCGCCGGCCGCCTCGTCGGCTACTTCGTTGGCTTCGTTTACTTCGCGCTTCCGGAAAGTTCCTTTGGAAATGGCCAATCCGTGGGCAAGCGTTTCCTGAGACTGAAAATTGTCAACCGTGACGGCAACCTCATCTCCATCGAGCGATCCTTTCTTCGTTACACGATCTTCGCCCTGCCCTGGTTCATCTACGGACTTCCATTCTCCATCTCTCGCATGAATCCGACAGGCACCTTCTTATTCAGCCTGGCCATCGTTGGCCTCGGCGGCGCTACGATCTATCTGATCGTTTTCAATCGCCACACCCGTCAGGGAGTCCACGATCTGGCCACAGGCAGCTACGTAGCTGAAGCCCGCATGGATAATGCCATTTCCGCGCGTCCCATCTGGAAGCCCCACTGGTATATTGCCTTGATCATTCTGGTGCTCGCAGCCGTTACCGGAAGCGAGACGCTCTCGCCACGATACGGAACATCGCAGTTGCTTGCCGATGCGCACCAGGTCGAGTCGCTACCCGGGGTGCAGTCGGCAAGCATCAAGCGCGAGATTATCTACAACGGAGGGAAAGAAGAGATCAACCTTTCTTCTTATGTCCGCTGCACCATCACTACTTCCGAAGAGGAAACCCTTGCCAACCAGGTCGCCAATAGTCTCATCACCACCGACCCCACAATCGATAAGTACAGCATGCTCCGTATTGTTCTCATTCGCGGATACGACATCGGCATCTTCCATTCCTCGTTCTCGCAAACTTACTCCGAGACGCCTGTCCACTGGCGCGAGCGGTTCTTCGCTATCCCGCCGCAGGAACCGGCTCCCTGAATGCGCGCGCAGCCTGGCCGCCGCGGAACTATATACTGTTTACGCGCATGAATGAAAAGATCCTGGCCTGGCTCGTCCAATTTATAACTCACGTGATATCGACGGGCGGTTACGCCGGGATCATCGCCCTGATGGGCATCGAATCAGCCTGCATTCCTCTGCCCTCGGAAATCATCATGCCTTTTGCCGGGTACGCCGTGTACCTGGGCCACTTGAAACTTTTCTGGGTGGCCACTGCCGGCGCCATAGGATGCAATCTCGGCTCGGCCGTTGCCTACTGGATCGGCGCGCTCGGCGGGCGCCCGCTCGTGGATCGCTACGGCCGTTGGGTGTTGATGAGTCATCACGACCTCGACCGCATGACCTGGTACTTCGACAAGTACGGATCGATTACGGTTTTGCTCTCGCGCCTCTTGCCCGTGGTACGCACTTTCATTGCGTTTCCCGCGGGCATCGCCAAGATGAACCAGCTCCGCTTCCACCTCTATACGTTCATCGGATCGTGGCCGTGGTGTTTCGTGCTTGCGTACGTGGGCATGAAGCTGGGCGAAAAATGGAATACAGATCCTCGCTTCGAGCAGGCCTTTCACCGCTTTCATCTCGCCGTCGAGATCGCGATTATCGTCGCATTCGTCTGGTTTGTCTGGTCTCACTTCAACCACCGCAACCGTACTCAGCAGCCGGATGGCCTGTGAGCCGCGCCATGCCAAAGGCCGCTCGCAGCGCGTAGACTGTTTGATTCCGGGATTACACATCTGAACCGGGGCTGAATGCGCCGGAAAAATCCAAAGGAAGGTTAAGGAAAACCATGTCACAAGAACAGCAAAGCGGCCACGAGACCGCGCAGGCAGTAGCACCCGCCACGGGCAAACTGGGCATAATGGTCGTCGGACTCGGCGCCGTCGCGACAACGATGATCGCCGGCGTAGAAGCCGTGCGCCGCGGACTGGCCAAGCCTATCGGCTCACTTACGCAGATGGGAACGATCCGACTCGGCAAGCGTACCGACAGCAATTCTCCATTCATCAAGGATTTCGTTCCTCTCGCCAAACTCGACGATATTGTCTTCACTGGCTGGGACATCTTCGAAGACAACGTGTACGAATCTGCTGCGCACGCCGAAGTGCTGAAGCCCGAGACTCTGCAGAAGCTGAAGCCCTATCTGGAATCGATCAAGCCGCTGCCCGCTGTCTTCGATCAGTACTACGTGAAGCGGCTGCATGGAACGCATGTGAAGAAGGGTAAGAACAAGCGCGATCTCGCCGAGCAGGTGCGCGCGGACATTCGCGCGTTCAAGAAAAATGTCGATCGCGTGGTGATGATCTGGGCCGGCTCTACCGAAATTTTTCTTGAGCCTTCAGCGGTGCATCAGAGCGTTGAAGCGTTTGAGAAAGGTCTGGAGAAGGACGATCCGGGAATTGCGCCTTCGCAGATCTATGCTTACGCTGCGCTGACGGAGGGCGTGCCTTTCGCCAACGGTGCGCCGAATCTGACCGTAGATATTCCGGCGATGGTGGAGCTATCGAAGCGGAATGCGGCGCCGATTTGCGGCAAGGATTTCAAGACCGGGCAGACGTTCATGAAGACGGTGCTGGCGCCGGCATTCAAAGCGCGCATGCTCGGCGTTTCCGGATGGTTCTCAACGAACATTCTCGGCAACCGCGACGGCGAAGTGCTGGACGAGCCGCAGTCGTTTAAGACCAAAGAAGAATCGAAGCTCGGGTCGCTGGAATATATCTTTCAGCCGGAGCTTTATCCAGATCTTTATAACGACATCTACCACAAGATCCGCATCAACTATTACCCGCCGCGCGGCGATGAGAAGGAAGCGTGGGACAACATCGACATCTTCGGATGGCTCGGATATCCGATGCAATTGAAGGTGAACTTCCTTTGCCGCGATTCGATTCTGGCGGCGCCGATTGCGTTGGACCTGGTGCTGTTCCTCGATCTGGCGAAGCGGACGCCGGAGCTGAAATCGCTGGGGATTCAGGAGTGGCTGAGCTTCTATCTGAAGTCGCCGCAGACGGCGGAGGGATTGTATCCGGAGCACGATCTGTTCATTCAGTCGATGAAGCTGAAGAACACGCTGCGGCACATCATGGGGAAAGACCTGATCACGCACCTGGGACTGGACTACTACGACTGAACGGGCGAGGAACTGTAAAACTGTAAGACTGTAAAACGCTGTGTGAGGCAACTCTTTGGGAATCAAAGGCTTGCCGGATGGCTTACAGTTTTACAGTTTTACTTTCGAAATTAAAAAGGGGCATTTCGCGTCGGAGGGTGATGAGAATGCGATTTGCGCGCGTGGTTTCTCGATGGTGAAGCTGCTGCGCTGATCGATTCCGTCACTGATTCGAACGCCGATTCTGTTTTGTCGCGATGCATCGAAGTCACCGTTGCTGTTTCTGCTTGCCGCATTGAAGAGATTCTGTTGGAGGCGGATTTGAGAAAAGTCCGGCGCCGGAGATCGGCTTACGTCGATCGCCGACGCCGGTTTCTTTTTCCGGCCGGCGCGGGCAGCCCATGCCATTAGAGCGGTTCCACAGTTGGTATAGCCCGGTTTCGGGCGGACTTTAAGGTGGCTTTTACTTCCACCCCAGCGACGAAGACCTGTCGCTGGGGCCCCGAGTTGAAAAAGCCATTCAGCCTCAGTGGCTCCGGGATACGGTAACTGTGGAACCGCTGTAACTGATCCGCGTCAGGACCGGGTCTTCGAGGAGATGATTCCAGTGTAGTGATCGGCGAGAATTAACGGCAAAGAACGCGAAAACTATTTTTCTGTTTATTTTCATCAACTTAGGTTTGATTTCGCTAGTTGTCAAGCTTGACAGATTTTTTCGCGAAAGGGCGTCCCCGGTTCTGGCAGCGGCGATGCGACCCTGCTGCACCTGGGATATGAGACGGGAGATCGAATCGGAGTGGACGGCACGACAGAGAGGCTGGCTGTTCCCTGAGTGGATGCGCTGCCGGCAGCCCGGCGCTTCCTCCCCGGTCCCTCGCATTTGGGGACCGGGGAGGGGAGGCTCACGGATCACCGTCAACCGATTCACCACTGGAGTATCCTCTCAGTGCATGAAAGGCCAGCGCATCCGTTATCAGCAAACCGGGGAGTTCCATTTCCTCACCTTCAGTTGTTACCGCCGCCGCCCTTATCTGGCCGCAGTCGCCGCCATGGAACTTTTTGAAGATGCATTGGAGCGCGTTCGCCGGCGGTATCTCTTTGCCGTCGCCGGCTACGTGGTCATGCCGGAGCATGTGCATCTGCTGGTCAACGAGCCCCAGCGCGCGCTTTTATCGAAGGCGATTCAGGCTCTAAAGTTGTCGGTGTCGATTCGGGCCCGGGAAAGGCCGTTCTGGCAGGCCCACTACTATGATTTCAACGTCTCGTCGCACGCCAAGTTTGTCGAGAAGCTGCGCTACATTCATCGCAATCCGGTCCAGCGCGGGCTGGTGGCGAAGCCGGAGGACTGGACGTGGTCGAGCTTTCGCCACTACCAGACGGGCGTGCGCGGAACCGTGGAGATCGAATCGGAGTGGACGGCACGGCAGAGAGGCTGGCAGTTGCCTGAGTGGATGCGGAATCGCCAACCCGGTGCTTCCTCCCCGGTCCCCAAAAGCGAGGGACCGGGGGCACCCTCAAGTTGATGAGATTTCTCGTGGGGTCGGGGCACCTGCGGATTGAGCTCTCGGTTTATTCCAGTGACAGGTCGAGGACCTGGATGGAGTATTTGGGCGTGCGGTAGGTGAAACTGGGCGCGGCGGTGGTGAGGGTGGTGGTGACGGGCATGATCTTGGTTGGTTCGGTGATGGAGTTGGTTTCTTCGGTGGTTCGGCCGCTAAGGGTGATCACGGTGGCTTTGGGTGCGATGTGATTTGCGCCGTCGAGTTTGATGGAGACAGGCTGCGGGATCGAGGATGCGTTCACAAGCTTGAGAAACAGGTGATGCGTTTTTGAATTGTAAGTTGCCGATTCGAAGAGGCGGGGATTGGCTGTGTCCAGCGTGGTGCGAAGGATCTTGTCGCCGAGGTGATTGCTGAACATGACCTGGGCGTAGTAGCTGGGCGAGCCGTAGCTGGTGAGGGCGTCGAAGCCGATGAGATCGCTGGGCCACTGCATGCCGCCGGGGCTGACGTTGACGAAGAGGGGCGCGTAGGAGGCCATGATGACGATGTCGCTGTTGCGCTCGAGGCCGGTCATCCAGGCGGCATCGCCGAGGGCGGCGCCGAGATTGGTGGTGGGCGAGCCTTCGCGCGTGGCCCATTCGCCGCAGAGGATCTTGGGGCCGCTGCGATCGTAGTTGTCGTAGTGGTGCACGTCCTGAAAGAACTGCTGCGCGGTGCGGTAGAAGTGGGTGTGCAGGGTGTGGTCGTTGTCGTCGAGGACGTCGGGGCGGATGGTGTGGACGGGCGCGGTGGCGACGACCTGAAGGTTGGGGTAGGCCTGCTTGATAGCGCGGTAAAACTGGGCAAAACGGGCGTCATAGGTGCCGGACTGGTCGTGGTACTCCTCGTTGCCCACTTCGACATAGTGAAGAGGAAAGGGCGCGGGATGGCCGTCTTTGGCGCGCTCGGCGCCCCAGCGGGTTGAGGCGTCGCCGGTGACGTACTGGATTTCGTCGAGTGCGTCCTGCACGTAGGGCTCGAGGTCCTTGCCTGGCGTGACGTGTTCCTGCTGGAGCGAGTATCCGGAGTAGACGGCGAGCAGCGGCTGCATGTGCAGGTCCTGGCACCAGGTGAGGAATTCGAACAGGCCCATGCCGTCAGAGGACCAGTAGGTCCAGGGCGTGATGTGGGTGGGGCGGTCGACGAGCGGGCCGATGGTCTTCTTCCATTGGAAGCGCTCGGGGATGTGGTCGCCTTCGAGGTAATTGCCGCCGGGAAAACGGAGGAAGGCGGGATGGAGCGCGGCGAGTTTTTCCATGAGGTCGATGCGCTTGCCGTTGGGCTCGTTTTTGTAAGTGGGAGGGAAGAGCGAGATGAGAGAGAACCAGGCGGCGCCGGGATGCTGGAAGAGGAATTCGAGGTGGTTATCGGCGCTGGCGGTGAGCGCGCCGGTTTTGAGCGTGTAGTGGTAGCGCTGCCAGGAATTAGAGAGCGCGGGGACAGTGGTGGAGGCGGCGCCGGCGCCGGTGGAGTCGCTGACGAGGCGGATGGTGAGGGCGCCGATTGAGGGACTATCGGCTCTGGCGTAGAAGGAGCCGTTGTAGGTGGTGTTGGGACGGACGGCCATGCCCCAGTAGCCGGTGTTGTAGAAGCCGGCGGTGTTTGCGGCGTCGGCAGAAGTGGCGGCGAATTTCATGCTGTGGGGAATGGCGGCGCTGGGGCCGGTAGTGGCATCGACGGAGATGGATGCCTGGGAGATGCCGTTCTGGATGAGGATCCAGTTTTCGAGGGAGAGGCCGCGGGTGGACTGGAAGGTGCGGTTGCTGACGAGCTCGGCGTAGAGGCCGCCGTCGTAGGAGTGGTTGATTTCTTCCGACATGATGCCGTAGAGGGTGGGGCTGACGTTGGCGACGGGATGGGCGGTGTCGATGGTGAGGGTGGCGGGGTGCTGGGCGAGGGAGGCGAGGGGCGTGGCGGCGAGAAGCAGGATTGCGAAGAGGTGATGGCGCATGTTGTGTGGTCCTGAATTTGATTCGCGGTTCGTGAACACGGTAGAGGCGGGGGAGGCGTGGCGTCAACTAATGAACGAAATGGATTCAGGCGGTCGTCGTAATTGGATGCGGCGATCGAACCGAAAGGGGAAACGGTTGACGAGTGGAGATCAGCATCGCCGGCCACTGAGACGCGACTCACTTGGCAGCGTGACCTCAATCTCTCCCGGGCGCGTACCCCCTTCGTTGCCCTGGCCCGCTGTCATTTCGGTGATGCTCATTCCACTTGGGAATGATCCAATAGGCTTCGAGTAAAATGATCGCAAGCACCCCACAAGAGCCCAGCAGAAATCTGTTAAAGGAAACTTCACTTACCACAAGTGAGCAGATCATCAACACGCCGAAACTAAAGCGCAGCGGGACGGCGATTCGCGATCTCGCGGCTGTGACAGCCGCTAGACAGGGCAGCAGAAAAAGGTTGAGGGCAACAAGCCACGCCGGTAGTAGACGATCGATCGCAGCTTCCGCGCGATGGCCGGGCTGAGTTAAGGAGAATAGAAGCCACAGGCAAAACAAAACAAATGCTAGACCGAAAGCCACAAAGGCCACGACATTCCGACTTGTCTTGGTGCTTCCCACGGGACTACGAGTCAACACTCTAGGCTGATCCGTTACAGATGTCCATCTGTCGCGGTCGGATTGTCAGGTATGTGGTTATCGTCTGAAAATGGCACGGCGGCAGCCAGGGTAATTCCAGAAAGACAACCGCAGGTCTTTCGACTCCGGTCGCGGCGGCGACCTCGGCTCAAGATGACACCCTTAAAAGGGAGGTTCGAGGTCTAGCGTGACCTGAGAATTAGCGATTGCTAGAGTGCGAATGAGTGGGTGGGTACGAAGGCTTTTGTGGTTTCCCACCCTTTTGCAAAAAACGCAAAAGGATGGGGCACGGGGCTGTAGTGGGGAGTGGTGCGATCAGGCGAGCTTTCTGGTTTCCGAGCGAATTTTCTCGTTCCAGTCGCCTGGGTCGATGGCGTCGAATTTTGCCAGGAATGCTGGAGAGGCGCCATCGCCGACGAGCGCCAGCCGCACGGCGGCTTTTTCCGCTCTGGTGGTTTTCACTGCGCCGGGCGTGTTGAGGTAGGTCTTGAGCGCGCGGCAAACCTTCTGGCGTTCCGTGCCGCTGAGCATCCTGGCCTTCTGCGCCTGGAATGCAACGTATTTCGTCATTTCGACGGTGATCTCCCTGCGGGCGCGCGCGCGGCCGATTTCAGCGAGGATTTTGGCCTCGAGATCAAGGCGCGCTTTTTCGCCGATGACGACGTCGACGTAGGGCTGCGACGGTACCCAGCGGATGGGATCGAACACCAGTTCATAGAGCATGATCTGCCGGTCGTCGGGCGAATAGAACCACTTCTGCACAAAGTGAACTTCGGCGAGGAGGTTTTCGAGGGGGATCTCAGCGGCGCCGCGCTCGTTGAAGGGCGTGTCGCCGCGCCGAGTGAAGTATTCGCGGGTGTTAAACACTTTCACGTTGCGCAGATGGAATGCGTAGATGTAGTTATCTTTTTCGAGATGGTCGATTTCGCCGCCTGCGGGAAGGCGAACGGCGCGTACTTTTTGCGAATGACTTTTGGCGATGTTCTCGTCCTGCGGGGTCCACTCGTCGAGCGGCTTAAGAGCGAGAAAGCGGCCGTCGGCACTCTTGGCCTGGAATACGAGGGCGCAATCGCTGAGGATGGGGAAGTGGGTGATGCCGGCGAATTCGGCGCCGATGGAGATGACGGTCTGCAGGCAATTATCGGCATTTTTGCTGCCCAGGCGCAGGAAGAGCGAATTGCTGTAAACGGGGTTGCTGAAGGGATTCCAGGGGCGGTCGAGAGCGTAGATGGAGTGAATGGGAGAATCCTTGGAGCGCGCGCGGGTGCGAAAGCCCTTGTGCTGGCAGAGTTCTTCGTAGCAGCGGCCGTCGGCGCGGAAGGCGATGGGGACCGCCTCGCCGCGCTTGCCGACGAGCTGCTCGAGATTGAGTTCCTGGAGCTGCGCGAAGACGTCGTTGGCGACGAGAGGCGGGGGCGCCAGCTTCTGGCCTTGCAGGCCCGCGGCGCGCTGGGTGAGCCTGGGCATCTCGAGGGCGACGCGCCTGAAGCCGATGAGGAGGAGCTGGCGCAGGACGTTTTCTTTGAAGGCGTCGTCGCGGCCGGCGAAATCGGGACGAACAGTGAAGGGGGCTTGCTGGCCCTGGAAGACGGAGAAAAACGTTTCGGCAGCCTTCTGCTGCTGCAAGGGCGTGATGTTGGGCAGACGGATGACTTCATCCCAGAAATAATTGAACCAGAAGCCGAACTCGCGGGGGGGCGGGTCGCCGGCGAAGGGAGCCTGGACTTCTCTGACGAGGGCCCATTTGTTCTCGCGGTAGTTGGGCGGGAGCTGGTTGATTTTAGGCGGTGTATACGGCTGGACTTTTCCGATCATGGCGTGATTCTCCAGGGAAGAAGTGGGGGCAGAAGTTGCGGCTTTCCGGGGAAATTTGCGTGTCGTGAACGCAGGTGCCGATGAAGACATGAGGATCATAGCATGGGGCGGGGCGTCGGCTGGAAGCGGTGGCGAACCCCGGGACAAGGAGGTTAGGCTAAGAACAGATGTCGATTTCTTCGGGTCCCCAGTTGCGCCAATCCAGGAATCATCGCCTTCGGCGCCGTCTTATTCAGCACCATTTGCCACTGTTCGTGGTTTCCGCGGCGTCGGTGGCGTGTATTTATCTGACGCGGCCGTACAAGGACTGGGTGATGCGGGCCAGCTTTGCCACGGCGTATCCGGCGCTAATTCTGCTGGTGGCGACGCTGTTGATCGGGCCGCTGAATGTGCTGCTGCGGCGGCGGAATCCGGTGTCAGTGGATTTGCGGCGGGATGTGGGGATCTGGGCGGGAATCCTGGCGGTGGCGCATACGGCAATCGGGCAGAATGTGCATCTGCGCGGACGGCCGTGGCTTTATTACGTGTACCAGAAAAGCGAGCACCATTCGTTCCCTATCCGGCATGACGTGTTCGGGATGTCGAATTACACGGGGGCGCTGTGCACGCTGCTGGTGCTGCTGTTGCTGGCGACGTCGAATGACTGGTCGCTGCGGCGGCTGGGAGCGGCGCAGTGGAAGAAGCTGCAGCGATGGAATTACGCGGCGTTTGCGCTGCTGGCGATTCATGCGGTGGGGTACGAAGAAGGAATCGAGCACCAGAAGCTGCCGTGGGTGGCGCTGACGGCGACGGGGCTGGCGGTTACGGTGGTGATGCAGCTCTGGGGATGGGCGATGCGGAGGGCGGAGGGGAAGAGCACGATGATGGCGAGGATGGAGAGCGGGAGCGGAGAATAGGACGGGTCGGAAGACCAGCACTCTGCTGTTGCGGTTTCCCACCCTTTTGCAAAAGACGCAAAAGGATGGGGCACCGGGGCTGTCACAAGCCATGCTGCGCTTTTGCGTTGACAGCGAAAGTCTGCATTGCATAGAGTTACGTGCATCCAGTAGAAGTTGATCCCCACGCGGATTTTTGCGGAGTTTGCCTCTTTGGCTGCGGCAGCCTGCTGCTCGCCGACCTTTCTTTACCGCGAACGGTTCTGATTCCCCCTCGATGCAACGCCGCGGCAGCGGCCACAGCCTGGACCGGGAGGAAAGATGATTCAGCGAGGGCTTCGGGGTGTTGCAGCGCTCGCGGTGTGTCTGGCGGGCGCGATGTTCTTCACACAGAAAGGGCATGCGGATGGCAGGCGCGCCGAGCACGCGGGGAAGACGCGCGTGTATTACGTGGCCGCGGATGAGGTGGAGTGGAATTATGCGCCGTCGGGACGCGACGAGGCGATGGGGATGCCGTTCGATGAGATTGCGCGCACCTTTACGCAGCCGGGTCCGCACCAGATCGGGAGCGTGTATAAGAAGGCGATTTATCGCGAGTACACGGATGAGACGTTTACGAAGCTGAAGCCGCGCGCGCAGGGGGACGCTTATCTGGGTTTGATGGGTCCTATTCTGTATGCCGAAGTTGGGGACACGATCAAGGTGGTGTTCCGCAATCATGCGACGCATCCGTTCGGGATGCATCCGCATGGCGTGCAATATGCGAAGGATTCGGAAGGCGCGGATTACAACGATGGCACGAGCGGCGCGGACAAGGAGGATGGGTGCGTTGCGCCGGGCGCGAGGCACACTTACACGTGGAATGTGACCGATGCGGCGGCGCCGGGCCCTGAGGATCCGAGCTCGGTGTTCTGGCTGTATCACTCGCATTGCGACGAGCTGAGGGATGTGGCGTCGGGACTTTTTGGGGGCATGGTGATTACGAGGCGGGGGATGGCGCTTCCTGACGGGCATCCCAGGGGGATCGATCACGAGTTTGTGACGATGTTTATTGCGATCAACGAGAACGAGAGCTGGTATCTCCAGGACAACATCAATAAGTACACGACCGATCCCAAGGGCGTGAAGATCGAGGAGTTCAACCCGATTAATGCCGCAGGATATGTGGGGACGATTGCGGCGCAGGGTTTTGCTTCGACGAATGTGAAGTGGTCGATTAATGGGTATATCTACGGCAACATGCCGTTGATGGTGATGAAGAAAGGCGACCATGTGCGCTGGTATGTGACCACGCTGGGAGACTTCAACAATGCGCACACACCGCACTGGCATGGAAACACCCTGGTGGTGGCGGGGCAGAAGACGGATGTGATTGCGATTGTGTCGGCGCAGATGGTGACGGCGGACATGGTGCCGGAAAATGCAGGGACCTGGCTGTTTCACTGCCACATCAGCGACCACATGCTGGCGGGGATGGTGGCGCGGTACGAGGTGAGTGAGCGGTAACCCGCAGCATGGTAATTGTCTTCGCGGAGAGGGACGATTGAGCCGCTGCGGAAGAGAGAAACGCCTTGGTGATGCAGGGTGCTGAAAAAATTCGCCTATTGACAAGCGTGTCCTCTCCCAAGCGGCGACGAGCGCGAATGTGACGGCGGCCCAGACGGCCACAGGCATCCAGCTTCCGTCCTATGCCTGGTACCAGGCTGCGGCCGCGGTGAACAAGAACGCGACCATCGCGCACATGCTCACCTGGATGCCGCAGTTTTCCAGCACTTCAGATACGTGGGGTGCGGTGGCAAACTCCAACTATCATGCGTTGCAACTTTCACTTGTCAAGCGCACGGCGCACGGGTCGTCAATTACGGTTAATTACACGTTCGCGAAGAACATGGACGATGCGGGGACAGCGCGCAGCGGATACGCCATTCCGGCAAGCGCAACCGCCGACGGCCGTGCCTGGGCGCCGGATCGCATCGACTATTCGCGAAGCGTAAACGACCAGCCGCACAACCTGCAGGTATTCGGAACCTACGCACTGCCGTTCGGGAAAGGCGGTTATGGGGCCGACAACAAGTTCGTCCGCGCTTTTGCCGGCGGATGGAAGCTCTCCGGCATTTCGTCCTACTGGTCGGGACTGCCGCTGGCGATAACTGCGGGTTGTACCAGCTATCAGAACTACCTCCAGGGCCAGTGCATGCCCGACGTCAATCCGAACTTCCATGGTTCGGCGCGCGTCAATGGTGGATGGGGTCATGGAGTGACGGCGGCGACGTTGGGCAAAGTAAGCTATCTCAACGGCTACCTGAGCGATACAACACCGGGCAACGGAGTTCCGAATGGGACGACGAAAGTCGCCTGCGCAAGCAGTTCCGGCCCATTCTGCAACGTGAATAACTTCATGATCGGCAACGCGGGGCGCACCGGCGCATACAATCTTCGCGGTCCGGGCTATTACCGGCTGAACATGGCCGTGCGCCGCACATTTCCAATCACCGAGAGAGCTAACTTCATTTTCGGCGTGGATTGCGCGAACGTGACTAACAGCGTGCTCTTTGGCAATAACGCGCAGAACAACCAGATCCAGGCCAGCGTGAATAATGCTGCTTTCGGCACCGTTGGATTTGCAAGCGCCGACAGCCGGGCATTCCAGTTCTCGGGACGGCTTGAGTTCTGATCGTAAGGCGTATCAGTTTGTAATTTTGCGTGCAAGCAGGAAACGGAGCCGGACGGCGCGGATGAAGCGCCGCCGGCTCTGCTTTTTTGGTGTGGCCGCGGCGGGCGGGATGCGAGCGAGAGCATCAGCATCTGGACCGGGCACGTGTTTCGACCGCTTAATTGGGGCCGGTTCCCGCGGCGCGCCAGGTCAACTCGATTAGGCCCGGAGTGCATTCGATCTCTTTGAGGATGGGGGGAACATCGGCGGAGTCGGTGGTGGGCCAGCGGACTTCGCAGCGGATGCGCTGACGGCGTTCCTGGCGGGAGGAGGCGATGGAGATGGATTTGACGCGGAATTTTGCGGCTTCGAGGCGGATGCGGAGGTCGGAGGGGGCGAAGACATTTTCGTTGGCGATGAGGATGAGAGTAGCGGGCTGATAGCGCTCGAAGCGGCGTTCGAGCGAGGTCATGGCGCCGAGGACGAAGTAGCCGATGAGGGCGGAGACGGAGCCGAGGATGACCTGGCCGCCGCCGAGGCAGAGTCCTACGACGGTGGCGAACCAGAGGGTAGCCGCGGTGGTGACGCCGAGGACCATGTTTCCTTTGCGTACGATGGCGCCGGCGCCGATGAAGCCGACACCGGTGAGGATGCCGAGGGGCAGGCGCATCATGTCCATGACGCCGAAGGAAGTCATGGTTTTTCCGCTGGTGGGAAGGAGCAGATCCATCTGGATCATGGCAACGGAAGCCGCCATGGTGACGAGGATGACGGTGCGCAGTCCGGCGGGATGACCGTTGCGGCTGCGGTCGGCTCCGAGAATAGCGCCGGCAAGAAGGGTGAGGATGAGACGGAGGGCGATGGCCGGCCAATGGAGTTCGGGACTCACCATGGACGGGGATGCGGGAATGGGGGAAAGGTTTGCCCCCGGTGTGGATCAGGTGGCCGACCGCACCAGAGGCCACATGGAGGCGAGCACGACGCCGGCGAGGGCGAAGGCGGTTGCGGCGGGTCCCAGGTGCAGTACGGAGGCGAGGGCGAGCGCGGCGACTTCGCCGATCACGGCGATGAAGGCAACGGGAAGAAAGAGACGTCGTGGCGGCAGGGCGTAAGAGCGTTGGGCGCGAGCGGCCCGGCAGGAACTGGCATGTCTGACGACGCGCGACGGGGGTGATTCGTCAAACTCGGGCCAGATCTCGCTGTGCATTTGCTCGTAACCCAGGTTTCGAATGGGCATGGGCTCTCCTCATCATGGAGAGCATCGGCAGGCGGCGGAAAAACGTAAGCGCCTGGTTACTTCGGTGCGCAGGTTGGGTTTGATTTGGGGCGTGGGTTGGGGGTGGAGTCCGTATCCGGTGGAGGTGCGATCGCGGGTGTGGATTTCCGGCGGGGACGAGGATTTTGACACCTGGGGTTTCTAAAGGATTACGGCGGGCCGGCCGATAAGTAACTCAATTGGGAACGCGCCCGTAATGGAACCGGGCCAGTCGTGGGTGACCGAAGATTTCCGGTGAAAAGTCTGTAAATGGGGGTGGAATATGGCATCGTACATTGCAGGGCAAGAGTGGAGGTCCTGATGCACGCAATTGATCTGCGTTCGTTCGCGCCAGTAGTTGACGGCATCCTCTTCGGCCTCCTGGCCATGTTCCTCCACGAATTGGGCCATTTGTGTGTCGCCCAGGCGCTGGGCCTGAAGGTGAAAGATGTGGGCCTGAGCTGGAAGGGCATGTACACGGTGCGGGAAGCGGGTCCGCCGGAGATCAATCTTCAGGTTGCGCTTGCCGGGCCGCTTACGAATCTTGCACTGGTCGTGCTCTGGCCGGTTTCGCCGGTCTTCGGAGTGTCCACTTTTTTTATAGGGGTATGCAATCTGCTGCCGATACCGGGGTCGGACGGGCTGCGCGTGCTGAGGTGCTTGCTCGCGATGCGGGAATCGCGGAAGGCTTCTCAGCAGCCGCACTCGTTGCGCAGAGCAGCGAATGCGCAGTTGACGACAGCGAATCAGATGGCGGTGAAGAATCCGTGGATCCAGGCGCCCAGCAAGGCGGGGAAGCAGCCGAGCACGAGCACACCGGCAGAGACCGCGAGCAGCACCAGCAGCGTGACCGGATGAACGCGGATCGGCGTTTCCTCGACGGCGGGCATCACGTAGGCGCGCTTTAATACCTGCAAATAGTAGTAGAGCGAGACGGCGCTGAAGGCGACGGCCAAGGCGACGATGGCGAAGGGGACTGCTCCGCGCGAGACCTGGAGGACGGCGGCGAAGAGATTGAACTTGGCCCAGAAGCCGACCAGCGGCGGAATTCCGGCGAGGGATAAGAAGAGGATCAGCAGGACGAAGGCGACCAGGGGATTGCGCTTGTGCAGGCCGAGGAAGGCTTCCATGCGGTCGCTGCCGGTGGCGCGCTCGACGACATCGACGACGGCGAATGCGCCGACGGTGGTGAGGCCGTAGGTGACGACGTAGTAGAGGATGGCTTCGGTGCTGCGCGGGCCGTAGGAGAGGTAGGCGAGGCCGAGCAGGATGTAGCCGGCATGGGCGACGGCGGAGTAGGCGATGAGGCGGCGGACGCTTCCCTGGACCAGGGCGGCGAGGTTGCCGAAGACCATGGAGGCGACGGCGAGGATGAGGAGAATGAGTTCCCACGGAGCCTGCAGGCCGAGATAGCGCGATGGAGGACCATTCCTAAACGTGAAAAATCGGACAACGTGAGCGCTGCCGAAGACATTGAGTATGGCTGTGCCGAGGCCGATGAGGAGAGCGAAGCTGGCGACCTTCGAAACTGAAGCAATGAATGCTGCGCCGGGTGCGGGTGCACCTTCGTAGGTGTCGGGCGCCCAGAGGTGGAAGGGAACGGCGGCGACTTTGAAGCCGAGTCCTGCGGCGATCATTACAAGCGAAACGTAGAGCAAAGGCGTGGCGTTGCCGGCGTTGGAGACGGTTGCGGCGAGCGCGATCTCGTGAAGATTGGTCGATCCGCTCAGGCCGTAGAGATAACTGAAGCCGAAGAGCAGGAATGCGGCGGACATGCCGCCGAAGAGGTAGTACTTGATGGAGGATTCGGCGCTTTTGCCGGAGCGCTTGGCGAAGGCGGTGAGAATGTAGAGGCCGAGCGAGAGCAGCTCGAGGCCGATGAAGATGACGAGCAGATCCTGGGCGGCGGAGATGAGCAAGCCGCCGGCTGCGGACATCAGCATCACGGCGACAAATTCGCCCACGTGCCGGGTGAAGCTCGAATCGATGAGCAGCAGCAGCGTGAGCGCGGTGAGCACGAGGATGGCAGCTTGGGCGACGGCGGTATAGCCGCCAGCGTTGAGCAGCAGCGAGCCGGCATAGCTGAAGCCGCCGGCGGGCTCGAACTGCATGGCCCAGAGGCCGACGAGACAGCCGATGACGCCGAAGAGCGCGGCGATGGCGGCGCGGGTTTTCAGGTCGGCTTTGCGCAGGAAGGCGAAGTCGATGACGAGCACGACGAGCGATGCGATTTCGAGCACCGTCTCGGGCAGAGTGGCGCGGAAGAGCTCAGCGTAGTTCATCGCATCCCTCCCGCGAGCATGGTGCGAACGGCCGGCTCAATGGCGCCGAGCAGAATTTTTGGATAGAGGCCCACGGCAAGGCTGGTTCCCGCCAGCAGCACAGTAGCGGTGACTTCAGGCCAGGTGATAGGCGCGAGCTTGTGCTCGTGCTCTTCTTCTAGGACGTGGTGAGTGGGCGTGAGGTCGCTGAAAAAGGCTTTCTGCAGCGCGCGCCAGGTATAGGCGATGGCGACGACTATGCCGACACCGATTCCGATGGTCCACCAGGGATCGGCGCGCCATGAGCCGATGATTATCTGCAACTCGGCGACGAAGCCGGAGAAGCCGGGGAGGCCCATGGAGGCCATGCCGGCGATGACGAATGCCCATGCGGCGAAGGGAAGACGCTTGGAGAGGTGCATGCCCTCGAGGTCGGCGAGCTGGCGGGTGTGCGTGCGCTCGTAGACGATGCGGCCGACGATGGCGAAGAGCAGGCCGGCGAGGATGCCGTGGGAGAACATCTGGAAGACGGCGCCAGTCATGCCGATCTGGTTGAGGGTCATGAGGCCGAGGAGTACGAAGCCCATGTGGCTGACGCTGGAATAGCCGATGACGAATTTGAAGTCGCTCTGCACCAGGGCGACCAGCGCGCCGTAGACGATGCCGATGAGGGCGAGGATGGCGAAAACGTCGCGCCAGGAGCCGATGCCGAGGAAGGCGAATCCCCAGGGATCGAGGCCGTGGGGGAAGAGGCCCATAGCGACGCGGAGGCAGCCGTAAGCGCCGAGCTTCATGATGACCCCGGCGAGCAGCATGGATGCGGAGGTGGGCGCGGCGACGTGGCCGGTGGGCGCCCAGGTGTGCAGCGGCCACATGCCGGCGAGGATGGCGAAGCCGATGAAGACCAGCGGAAAGCACCACATCTGGAAGTGGACGGGGAAGCCGGTTTGCGCGAGTTGGATGAGGCCGGTGGAGTGGCTGCCGGATGTGGCGTAGGCGGCGAGCAGGCCGATGAGCACCATGGAGGAGCCGACGAAGGAGTAGAGCGCGAGCTTCATGGCGCCGTACTCGCGGCGCGTGGAGCCCCAGATGGCAATGAGGAAGTATTTGGGGACGATGGCGACTTCGTAGAAGACGAAGATGAGGAAGAAATCGAAGCTGAGGAAGACGCCGAAGACGCCGCCGATGAGCGCGAGATAAAACGCGAAGAATTGGTTAGTGCGCTCTTCGATGTTCCAACTGAAGAGCACGCCGGCGACGGAGGCGAGGCCGGTGAGGAGCACGAGCACGCGGCTGATGCCGTCGGCGGCAAGGATGTAGTGAACGCCCATCGAGGGCACCCAGAGCACGTCGACGACGATGTGAAGGCCGCGGCCCCAACCGTTGATGAAGCCGATGAGCGCCAGCACCAAGGTGGCGATGGAGAAGGCCAGCGCCAGACAGCGCGCGGCGCCTGCACGGCTCCTGGGCAACAGCGCTTCGACGAGCGCTCCGGCAAACGAGAGATAGATCGTCCAGGCCAACATTAGAATCTCCAGTGCGCCAGAAGGTTGACTACGGTTGGGTTCACGCTGTTCAGGATCAGTTGCGGCAGGATGCCGAGCAGGATCATGAGGCCGATGACGGGCGCGAGCGCCAGCTTTTCGCTGTGGTGCAGATCAGGAAACTCCTTCCAGTGTTCGGGGACGGGGCCACTGAAGACTTTCTGAATGATGTTGAGCAGCACGGCAGCGGTGATGAGGAGACCGAGGATCGAGAAGGATGCGGCGACCCAGTTGAGGGGGAAGACGCCGCGGAAGATGAGGAATTCGCTGACGAAGCTGTTGAGGCCGGGCAGGCCGAGCGAGGAGAACATGGCGATGCCCATGAGGCCGGCGAGCACGGGAGCAGGCTTGCGCAGGCCGCCGAAATCGTGCAGTCCGCGAATGCCGCCGGTGCGCAACTGGATGATGGCGACGAACCAGAAGAGCGCAGCGGCGGTGAGGCCGTGGTTGAACATCTGGAGGATGACGCCGTTCAGCGCCGATGCCTGGTTGGTTTGCGCCGTGATGCCCGAAGCGGGGACGGCGAGCGCGAAGATGGCGAGCAGGCAGTAGCCGAGATGGTTGACCGATGAGTAGGCGAAGATGCGCTTGAGGTCTTTCTGCGCGGCGGCGGCCCACGCGCCCATGACCACGGTGATGACGGCGAGCACGAGCAGCGGCGTGCGAATGAGATAAATCTGTGGGCCGAATATGGGCAGCGCAATACGCAGCAGGCCGTAGACGCCCATCTTGGACATGGCGCCCGTGAGCAGCATGGTGACCGGCGAAGGCGCTTCAGCATAGGCCGCGGGCAGCCAGGTGTGGAAGGGGATCATGGGCACCTTGACGGCGAAGCCGGCGAGCACGCCAATGGCGAGCCAAACCATCACCGGGCCAAGGTGCGAGGTGACCATCTGCGCGAGGACTCCGGATTCGGCCATCGCGGCAAGCTGGATGAAGTCCATGGTTCCGGTGGAGAGGAAGAGCGCGAGGAAGCAGATGAGCAGCGCCACCGAGCCAGCCATGGTGTAGATGAAGAATTGCGTAGCGGCCGGCCCGCGGCGCTGGCCTCCCCAGAGCTTTATGAGGAAGAAGGCGGGGATGAGGCTGACTTCCCAGAAGATGAACCAGTGGAAGAAATTCAGCGCGGTGAAGGTGCCGAAGAGGCCGGTTTCAAGCACCAGGATGAGCGCGTAAAAGAGGCCGGGCTGATGGTGCACGCGATGCGAGGCGTCGACCGACATCAGCGTGACGATGGCGGAGAGCACGAGCATCAATGCGCCAAGGGCGTCGACGCCGAGGTGGTATTCGACGCCGATGGAGGGGGCCCAGGCGATGCGCTCGACGAGGCCGATGCTGCCGTCCGCGGGCAGCAGAGTCCATGCCCAAAGCGCGCCGGCGAGTGCGACGAGCGCGGTGATGAGAGCGACTCCGCGCGCATGGCGGCCGGAGAAGATGGCGATGGCCGCGCCGACGAGGGGCAGAAAAGTGAGGGCCGTGAGAAGGTGCATTCCAATCATGGCCGGCTGCTCCAGATGAGAATGGCGATGAGGATCACGAAGCCGAGCGCGAGTAGGCGCAGATAAGTTTGCACGCGGCCGGTCTGCACGCGGGCGAGCAGGCCGCCCCCGGTGGAGAGCTCTTCGCAGCCTTTGTCGAAAGCGCCGTCGATCCAGAAAGCGTCGATCAGGCGATCCAGGTGCGCCAGGCCGCGGAAGGCGAGAGCTACGCCGGCGACGATGCCGCCCCAGACGCGGCGGTCGAGCCAATCGGCGACGCGGGCCCAGAGGTAGTAGAACGCAATCACCGTGACTCCGTAGAATTCGTCGACGTAGAGGCGGTCGCGCAGCGCGGCCCAGGCCCAGGGAGCGGCTTTCTCAAGCGCATCGGGCGCTTCAGGCGCGGGCGACTTGTTGCCGTAGAGCGACCAGCCGATGCCGAGGCCGAGGAAGACGACAAGAGTCGAGGTTCCCATCAGCGTGAACAGGTCGGCGGATGCGAAGGCGTGGAAATTGAAGACCGTTGGTTCGTTGGAGAGAAAACCGCGGAACCACGTCCACGCGGGCGTGCCGATGACGCCGAGAGCCATGGCGAAAAAGGCGAGCAGCGCCATAGGCACGGTCATCACGCGCGGACTTTCGTGGGCGTGGCCGTGGCCCCGCCATTCGCCGAAGAAGACATAGGAGACCTGACGCATCATGTAGAACGCGGTGAGAAAGGCGCCGAAGACGAGCAGATCGAAGGGGCCTTTGGAGAGGCTCCAGCCATGCGCGGCTTCGAGAATGCCGTCCTTGCTCCAGAAACCGGAGAAGAGCAGCGGGAATCCGCAGAGGGCGAGCATGCCGATGGCGTAGACGACGAAGGTGACCGGCATGAATTTGCGCAAGCCGCCCATGCGGCGGACGTCCTGCTCGTCGTGGCTGCCGTGGATGACGGAGCCGGCGCCGAGGAAGAGCAGCGCTTTGAAGAAGGCGTGGGTGATGAGGTGGAACATGCCCACGGCGACGCCGCCCATGCCGAGGCCGGCCATCATGTAGCCGAGCTGCGAAACGGTGGAGTAGGCGAGGATGCGCTTGATGTCATTTTGCGCGACGGCGATGAGCGCAGCGAAGACGGCTGTGATGGCGCCGGTCCAGGTGACGACCTGGAGGGCGGTAGTGCTGCCGAGCGCGCCGGTGACTCCGGTGCCGATATTGGTTGCGCCGGCCAGCATCAGCGGATAGACGCGGGCGACGAGATAGACGCCGGCGGCGACCATGGTGGCGGCGTGAATCAATGCGGAGACGGGTGTGGGGCCTTCCATCGCGTCGGGCAGCCAGACGTGGAGAGGGAACTGGCCGCTCTTGCCGACGGCGCCGGCGAAGATGAGCAGGGCGATGGCGCCGGCGGCGGTAAGGCCGAGGCCGGCGTGGTGCGAGAGCAGCGTGCCCAGCGCGAAGCCTTCGAGCGATCCTGCGCCGCGGTTGTAGAAGAGCAGGGTGCCGGTCTCGGCGAAGAGCCAGACCATGCCGAGAAGGAAGAGCACGTCGCCGACGCGTGTGGTCATGAAGGCTTTTTTTGCGGCGGCTGCGGCCGAGGGCTTCTGATACCAGAAGCCGATGAGGAGGTAGGAGGTGAGGCCGACGATCTCCCAGCACATGAAGAGGAGCAGGATGCTGTTGGAAATGACGAGGCCGAGCATGGCACCGGCGAAGAGGGCGAGGAAGCAGAAGAAGCGGGTGAAGTTTTCGTCGTGGGCCATGTAGCCCGTGGAGTAGATGAAGATGAGCAGGCCGACGAAGGAGACCATCACCAGCATGACGGCGGCGAGGGGATCGAGGACCCAGCCCATGGCCACGGCTTCCGTGCCGATGTGAAACCAGGCGAAGTTGACCGTGTCGCGTACAACTGGGTTAAAACCGAAGTGCAGCAGGAGGTCTCTTGTGTCCAGGACGTGACCAAACGCGATGAGCGAGAGAAGAAAAGAAAAGCTCATCGAGCCAATGGCCAAACCTGCGGCCATTTTGCGGCGGGGCTGTTTGAGGAGCGCGATGATGCCCGCGGCCACAATCGGCAAGGCCGGAATCAACCAGAGCCAAACCACGATCCAAGCCTGGGACGGAGTAGGGGCGTTGGCCGCCAGATTCTTTAAGAGAAGCAAGTCTCCTTGCGTCACCGTCCACTCATCCTTTCATCCTGCTTATCTGATCCACGTCGGTGGTTTGCGCGTGGCGGTAGATGGAGATCACAAGGCCGAGCCCGACGGCCGCCTCGGCAGCGGCGACGGCGATGGAGAAGATGGCGAACATCATGCCTGTGAGGGCTTCAGGATGCGGCCCGTAGCGCCAGAAGGCGATGAGGTTGAGATTGGCGGCGTTGAGCATCAGTTCGATGCCGATCAAAACAAGAATCGCGCTGCGCCGGATGAGCGCGCCGGCGAGGCCGATGGCGAAGAGCAGCGCGGCGACCATCAGATATGCGGTAAGCGGAGTCATTTGCTCCTCGCTTTCTCGTGCATGGCGACGATGACGGCGCCGATGGTCGCGGCCGTGAGCAGCACGGCGACGATTTCGAGCGGGAGCACGTAGCGGGTCATCAGGGCGTCGCCGATGTCGTGGACGGAGACGGGGGGCACGGCGGTCTGATTGGGCAGGCCGGGGGCGCTGGCGAGCACGGCCCAGCCGAGAAAGGCGAAGACCGCGGCAGCGACGATGAGGCCGATGAACCAGGTTCTGCTGTGCGCGCCTTCTTTCGGCGTTTCCGCGCCGCGCGTGAGCATGATGGCGAAGACGACGAGGATGACGACGGCGCCGATGTAGACGAGGATCTGGGCGAAGCCGGCGAACTGCGCGTCGAGCGAGAGAAAGAGCAGCGCGAGCCCGGCGAAGGCAATGGTGAGCGCGAGGGCGCAGTGGATGGTGTTCCTGAGCAGCACCGCGGCGAGGCCGCCGGCGATGGTGAATGCCGAGATTACGTAAAATACAGCGCTCATCGGCTCCCTTCCTCCGCATAGCGATATCTCCGCGGACCGATGTGTTTGACGGCGAAGGCGAGGCGGCCCATGACGACGTAGGCGACGATGAGGATGGCGCAGCAGACGACCCACTGCTGCCAGCCGGGGCCGAGAAAGCGCCAGATCGCGGTGACGATCAAGTCAAGCAGTGCCAGGGGCAGAATGAATTTCCAGGCGAAGTTCATGAGCTGATCCTGGCGAAGGCGAGGGAAGGTTCCGCGCATCCAGATAAAGACGGAGATTGACATCATGACCTTGGCGAAGAACCAGATCCAGGATGGGATGAAGTTGAGGCCGGAAAACGGCGCGGCCCATCCACCGAGAAAAAGCGTGGTGCCGAGGCCGGAGAGCGCGAACATGGCGAGGTATTCGCCGAGGAAGAACAAGGCGAATTTGAAGCCGGAGTATTCGGTGTGATAGCCGGCAACGATTTCCGATTCGCCCTCGGGGAGATCGAAGGGCGAGCGATTGGACTCGGATGTGGCGGCGATGGCATAGATGAGGAATGCGGCGAATCCCCAGGGCGTGAAGATGAACCAGTGCGGCCAGATGCCGGAGTAGGTGTCCTGCGCGGCGACGATTCTGGGCAGCGAGAGCGAGCCGACGATCATGACCACGGCGACGGCGGAGAGCAGCATGGGTACTTCGTAGCTGATCATCTGCGCGACCGCGCGCATGGCGCCGAGGATGGAATACTTGTTGCGGCTGGACCAGCCGGCCATGAAGACGGAAAGCTCAGTGGCTGCGCCCATGGCGAAGAAGAAGAGCAGGCCGGAATCCATGTCGACGAGCTGCATGTGGCGGCCGACGGGCAGGACGGCGAAGCCCATGAAGACGGTGACCACGAGCACGAGCGGCGCAAGGAAGTGCATGATGCCGTTGGCGGTGAACGGAACGACATCTTCCTTGGTGAGGGACTTGATGCCGTCGGCTACGGGCTGGAGGAAGCCGGCGGGGCCGACGCGGTTGGGGCCGAGGCGGTTCTGCATGCGGCCGAGGCCTTTGCGCTCGAGCACCGTGGTGATGGCGAAGAGAGCAGGGAAGATGGAGACGATGCCGATGACGCCGAGCACGTGGGTGATGGCGGCGTGCCAGGCGGCAGGGAAAAATCCCGCGACCCAGTTGGCGAAGATTATGAAAATTTGATCGATCTTTGCGGCCATCGGTTAGTCTTTCCCTCCGGTGGGCGGTTCTTCTTTGGGTGAGGCGGGTTTTGGCGCAGGTGCTTCCGGGGTGATCGCGGCGGCGGGTTTTTCCGTTGGGGCTGAAGCTTCGGTTTTTGGCGCGGATGCTGCGGGAGGTGCTTTTGACGCGGCATCTGCGGGCGCGGGAGTGGCGGCTTTAGCTTCAGCCGCTGCGGGAGCTGGTTTCGGCGTTGCCGATGCGGGTGCGGCAGGTTTGGCTGCAGGCGCAGGTGGGGCGGCTTTGGCCTTTGCTTCGACTTTGGCTTTTTCTTCGGCGAGGCGTGCGTCTACTTCGCTGGCTTCTGTGGGATGGATCTGGTGGTAATACTCGTTGGATTTGGCCAGTTCCTGGCGGTCCATGAGGAGGCCGCCGAAGCGATTGTCGGTAGCCAGCTCGAATTGCGTGTCCATCTTGATGGCTTCGAAGGGGCAGACTTCGACGCAGATCTGGCAGCTCATGCAGACGGAGATGTCGATGTCGAAGCGCGCGGGATAGAACTGCTGCTTGCCCACGTAGTCGGGCTTTTTATCCTTGCTCTTCTCGATGTAGATGCACTTGGGCGGGCATTCTTTCTCGCAGATCTGGCAGGCGACGCAGCGCATGCCGGCCTGCCAGTCGGGCCCGTCGTAAACCAGGAACGGAAAGACACGCGCGTTTTCTGCGGTGGGAATCCGCTCGTCGGGGTACTCGACGGTGGTGAGCCGTTCTTTGGAAACATAGCTGCCAAGGAAATTCCTGGCAGTTTCCGCGAGACCCTTTAGTATGCCTTCACCTAACAAAACTATTCCTCCATCCAGGAGAGCCGATAGCTGTCAGCCTTTAGCTCTTAGCTATTAGCCTGATGCTGATAAGCATCGGGCACAGCCCATTTCCACTTATCGCCGCTCGCCGGCGGCCAAATCCCGATCGGCAGCAAAACAGCTAACGGCTAAGAGCTAAGAGCCGAAAGCTGAAATGCTATCTGTCCACTTCGCCCAGCACAATGTCGACTGATCCGAAGATCAGCACCACGTCCGCTACGTTGTGCCCGAGGCACATGTCTTCCAAAATGGTGAGATTGATCATGCTTGGCGGACGGACACGGTAGCGGTAGGGGTTCGGTCCACCGTCGCTAATCAAGTAAAAACCAAGCTCGCCCTTGGGCGCCTCGATGCGACCGTAAGCTTCGCCGGGCTTGGGCCGGAAATTGCGAATCTTCGCCTTGGGATCCATGATGGGTCCGGAGGGAACATCTTTGAGCGCCTGATTGAGAATGCCGATCGACTCGCGCATTTCCAGAATGCGCACCATGTAGCGGTCGTAGATGTCGCCGTGATCGCCGAGCGGGGTGCGGAACTTGAAGCGGTCATAGATGCCGTAATGGTCGACCTTGCGAATGTCGTAATCGACGCCGGAGGCGCGGAGCATCGGGCCGGAGACGGCGGCGTTGACGGCGAGATCGGGCCTGAGAATGCCGACGCCCTGGCAGCGGGCCATGAGGATTTCGTTGGTGGAGAGGAGGTTTTCGAATTCGTCGACGAACTGCGGCAGGCCGGCAACAACTCTGCGAGCAGCGTTGAGCCAGTCGGCGGAGACATCGACGCGGCAGCCGCCGAAGCGCATGTAGTTGCACATCATGCGCGAGCCGGTAAGCGACTCGAAGAGGTCGAGGATTTTTTCGCGCTCGCGGAAGGCGTACATGAGCGGAGTGCCGCTGGCGCCCATTTCCTGAATGAGGAAGCCGATGGAGGCGGCGTGATTCTGCACGCGGGTCAACTCGGCGAGGATGACGCGGATGTATTCGGCGCGCTCGGGAACGGGCTGGGCGGAGAGCTTCTCGACGGCCAGCGCGAAGGCCCAGTTGTTGGTGAGCGAGCAGAAATAATCGAGGCGATCGGTGTAGGGCATCGAGGCGAGATAGGTTGTGCCTTCGCCGATTTTTTCGTGATTGCGGTGCAGGTAGCCG
Source organism: Occallatibacter sp. (assembly GCA_035935755.1). Lineage (GTDB taxonomy): Bacteria > Acidobacteriota > Terriglobia > Terriglobales > Acidobacteriaceae > Telmatobacter. Next base: position 246,244 of record DASYWU010000054.1, read on the forward strand.
AATACGGGCTTGAGGCGGACGACGCGCTCGCCGTCGAGCGTAACGTCCATGCGGAAGACGCCATGCGTGGAAGGATGATGCGGGCCCATGGCCACTTCGAGGAGCTCGCCTTCGCCGTCGGGCACGATTACCGGAGGACGGTTCCAGCCTTCGCGACGGGCTTCAGCCTGCCCCGCGGCAATGCTCTCGGCAATGGATTGAGCAACTGTGGTCATTGCGCCGTGCCTTCTCCTTCCTGGGCCGCTACCTTGGCGCGGTGTTCCTGTGCGCGCTTGAGGACTTCGTCGTGCGGGGTGGGCTCGTATTCGAAGTCGTCGGGCTCCTTGTAGTCCTTGCGCATGGGGTAGTCCTTGAAGCCTTCCCACATCAAGATGCGGCGCAGATCCGGGTGGCCGGTGAAGACGATGCCGTAGAGATCGAAGGCTTCGCGCTCCTGGAATTCGCAGCCGCGCCAGATGGGCGTGAGAGAGGGGACTTCGGTCTGGTCAGTGCGGTTCGCGGTGCGCAGGCGGAGGACGACGGGGCCATATTTTTTAGCGACGGAGTAGATGTGGTAGACGGCTTCGAGGTAGCCGGGCTCGACGTGCTTGCGCGTTTCGTCGACCATTTCTTCGACGGTCTGCTCCACGCCGTCGACGGTTTTGGTGACCTGCCGCTTCACTTTTACTTTTTCGACGATCTCTTTGTCGGGCCAGTCGACGCCGGTGACGTTGGAGGGGAAATCGAGGGCGAGCTCGGGGTCGTCGCGGAGGAAGCGGGCCACGTCGAGGGCGCGCGTATGCGCGAGCAGCAGCGAGTGCTGGCCGGCGGGGCCCGGGTTGGAGATAATTTTAACCCCCGCGCCCGGAATGGCCGCGTCAATCGCCGATTTGATTTCCTCGATGGTCTTCAAAGTCGTCCTTGAAAGCTATCAGCTATCAGCTTTCAGCTCTCAGCTTTTTGGTTCCACCTCCGGGATCATTCCCAGAGTGCTTTGCGTTTCTTACGCCTGCGGGGCTGCGTCCTTTCCGCATTCGCTTTCCCCAGGCTTGCGCCTGGGGCTACCGTCTTTTTGCCCGATACGCGGGCTTGGCGCTCAACCGGGCCTGTACGTTCCTATTCCCTGCGTTCCTCAGTCTGACGTCCATTAGTCCTTCGTCACTTAGTCCCTCGTTCTCTTCACTTGATCGTTATTGGTACGGGCCAGACGCCGGGGTTCGACGTAGGCTCGAGGTCGTGCTCGCCGGGCTCCGGCACCGGGAACTCGCATTGCGCGCCGGGATCGAGATGGCGCGGGCGGTTCTCGCCGGTGAGGTGTTGCTCGTCAATTTTTTTCTGCAGCGTCATGAAGGCCTGGATCAATGCTTCCGGGCGCGGGGGGCAGCCGGGAATGTGCACGTCGACAGGGATGTAGCGGTCGATGCCTTTGAGCACGTTGTAGCCCTGCTTGAAGGGGCCGCCGGAGATGGCGCAGGCGCCCATGGCAATGACGTATTTCGGCTCGGCCATCTGGTTATAGAGGCGGACCACCTGCGGCGCCATTTTCTTGGTCACGGTGCCGGAGACGATCATCAGGTCGGCCTGCCGCGGCGAGGGACGGAAGACTTCGGCGCCGAAGCGGGCCAGATCGTAGCGCGCCATGGTGGTGGCGATCATTTCGATGGCGCAGCAGGCGAGCCCGAACTGCATGGGCCAGACGGAACTGCGGCGGCCCCAGTTGTAGAGCTCTTCGATGGTGGTGACGAAGACGCCCTGCTTGCCCATCTCGATTTTTAGTTGTTGATCAACAGCCATTTCGAAACCCAGCTTCTAGCTTCTAGCTCCTAGCTCTTTGCCGCGCGTAAATCTTTTACCCCTCGGCCGAGTCGGCGTTTTCAACTTCGTTCCGATCGGCGACTAACCGGCTAACAGCTAGGAGCTAATGGCTAGAAGCTGCTTTTTTTCACTCCCACGTCAGCACGCCTTTGGCCCAGGCCCATGCCAGGCCTTCCACCAGCAGCAGCACGAAAATCAGCATGGCGATGCACGCTGCCGCGCTCAACCCTGTAAACGCCACCGCGAAGGGGAGCAGAAACACCGCTTCCACATCGAAGATGAGAAAAATGATGGCGTAAAGGTAGTAGGCAGAGCGGAATTGCACCCACGCATCGCCTCTGGAGACGAGCCCGCACTCATAGATGGCGTTCTTCACCGGGTTGGGATGCGCGGGCGAAAAGACGCGCGCCCAAAGCCAGGCCAGCCCCAGTGGCGCGAGCCCAAAACCGAGCGCAACCACGAAAAGGACTGTGAGTGAGAAGTACGGACTTGAACCCATTGCGAAGTGCGATGCCCTTCTATATCAGGCTACCAGTTTGAGGCGGCCTTTGGCCAAGAGCGCGGGACGGCGGCGTGCACCGTTCGCCCTCGATTTCAGGCCATTTACTTCTTATTTTCTCCCATTCCGTGCACAGTCATCTCATGTTGTGGGCCAAAGCGGGCGGGTTCACTGGGTGGTGCGGATGAGGTGCGGAGCGAACTTGTCGAATATTGGGCAACAGCGCCATTTGGACGCCCGGCCGCTCCCGCCGGTTCGGAGGCGCGAATGTTCCCGCATGCCGGTTATCCGCCGCCAAGTCGCGAATCTCTCACTTATTGTGTGCGGTATTTTGCTGCACGTGATAATGCCCTGGCGTGCCCGTTACGGCGATGGGCACGTCCGCGCCCGCGTTTTTTGTCTTGAAAAATGGAGCCAGCGGCTTCAGCAGAAATGATTTGAATCCGCTCGCGGTATGGGAAATGTCGGTGTCCATCTTCAGATCGCCGGTGAGATGCGCTTCATCATTGTGAAAACGGTACGTTCCGGCGACCGTGGCCTGTGCTCCGGGGACCCGGAAAGTAAGGGCGGGAGTCGATGCTACGCCGTTCTCAATCCTGGCAGGCCCCGCGAGCGATGAGAGGACATCTGCCGAACCGGATTCATACTTCTTCTGGTTGCCGCTGCCGGGCTGCTGTTTTCCCTGCGCGCGCCGGCTGAAGTCAGACAATTTCTTTTCCACCCGTTTGTCGGTGATTTTCTCTGCCGGTATAAAGAAGCCGCCACTCAACCTCAGGCGAGCGACGAATCCGTTGCCAGGCGGTCCCAGATATGCGTGCGCCTTCAAAGAGACGGGCCCCTTTATAGGGACCTCGCGGTGCATGAAGGGGCGCATCACATCTTCCACTCGTCCGCGGTCCACGCCAATATCGAGATTGGTCGCCTTGGGGCTGCCCTTGATCGTTCCTTGAGCCCGAATGGTCGATGCGCCGACGTGGAGAACGATGGAGTGGATCGCCATGTCGGCGTTCTTCGCATAGAGAGTGCAGCGCATGGTCCCTTCCACGGGTGTGGGTTTGCCATCCTGCACGGCAAAGTCCTTCGTCTCCGCATTGGTCGCCACTTCCATGGCCTGCAAGGGGCCCTTGAAATGGCCATGTACATCGAGCATGCCGCTGATCTTGCCCACGTCATGAAGATTCAACTGGGCGATGGCGAAATCGCCGCTGACCGGGGTGGCGATGAAAGTCTTTCCATGGATCGGTCCCATGTTGCCGCGCGCCAGGATGTGTCCTCTGGGATAGGCATTCTGCATATCGACGGCGTAGGTCATGGCTTCGCCTTTGTGTAGGTTCTGCATTTCGATCAGCTTGATGGGGAAGACGAGACGTTTTCCACTTGGTTGCATGATGTCGAGTTCGCTTGTGTGGATCATCATGCGCTCGATCTTGGTATCCGGGCCATCGAAGTCGCTGCCGCTACCGGGAGGGAACTCCTGGTGGTTCTCCTTGCTTCCCAGAGCCGGCACAATGATGTGCAAGCCAGTGACATCCAGCAGTTGAATCCTGCGGCGCAGCAGGAAGAGATCGGACCACCTGCCCTCGACCACCATGGTATCGACATGGCCGAGGGGCGGCAGATTGGGCGCAGACTTCCGGCGCATGGTGATTCCGGTGGCAACAAATCCGGGATTGGGGAAATAGATCCGGTGATATCCGGTGAAGGTGACCTGGCTGGCCAGCACATCCTCCAGCATCGGCTTGATTTTGCGGTGCCGGTACGGCCAATTCGCGCTGATTAGCACTGCGGCTGTGGCCAGCAAGGCGCCCACGGCCACGACGATGATGTGGGCCCAGATGGGAGCCTCGTGCCAGATACTTCGCACCTTGCGCCTTATCCTGCCTCGCCCGGTTCTGTCCCGCCTGGTCTTGTCGCCGTTCGAGGGGAATCTATCAGGCGCCCGCGGCGATATGTGGATATGGCCCATCAGAGAACGTGTTCCTTCCACGGAGAAAGCTTCTCGGCGGAGAAAAACCTCAGGTGTTATGAGGGGAAATCTGCGCGTAAAGGATGCCCCATGCGTGCCCGCGACTTGCCGGGCATGCACGAAGAAAGGACCTCACGAAGATCTGCTTTTTCTTCTGTTTGTTACACGTCCGGAAAGGGTGAGTTCAAGAGAAGAGGCGAAATGCTTCCGAATCATGCACGCGGTGAACACACGAGTAAAAGAAGGCACGCATCAGTCCGGGCCTGGAATGATTTGTCGCCAGTCAGGAAGCTTCTGCTGATGGTTTAAGCAATCGGCTTTAGTCGTCGTCGTCTTTTTGTTTTTTCGGATGGGTTTTGAGCATAGCCGGGACTGGCTTTGAGCCCATCGCGTCCTTCCAGAGAATGATGTTCAGCTTTTCGACCGGGGCGCGGTCTTCGTGAGTGAAATCCATTTTCATGCTGGCGCGGGCGCCTTCGGCGGTTTTCTTGTTGGCGGTGTAGATGAGGCCGTTTTTCTCGTTGCTGTAATCGGCATTGAAGGGCGGCTGATCGCCGGGGCCGCTGAAGAGCGAGGCGATGACGGAGCAGAAGGCGTCGTCGTTGTTCATGGGCGGCAGGCCGAGGGCCATCTCGATGGTGCGCACCATGCTGACAGTGGTGTAGAAGTGGCTGTCGACGAACGGGGCGCCGTTGGGGCCGTGGGGCGCATATTTGCTGACGATGAAGGCGGTGCTGCGATGCGCGTCGACATGATCGCCGCCGTTCTGGGCGTCGTCTTCGAGGATGAAGAAGGCGGTGTCGTCCCAGTAGGGCGAGTGGGAGATGGCGTCGATGGCGCGGCCGACGGCAAGGTCGTTATCGGCGACCGAAGCGCGCGGCGTGGGACCGCCGGGGCGCGTACCCTGAGTGTGGTCGTCGGGAATGCGCAGCGAGATGAAATCGGGCATAGTGTCGTGGCCCTGCTGGCGATCGGCGATCCACTTATTGAGGTGGCGGAGGAAAATGTCGACGCGAATCTGATCGGGGACCATGAGGTTGAAATCGGGCGCTTCGGGCGCGAAGTGGCCTACCAGCTCCGGCTTGGTGGCGACGTTGACGGCGATGAGCGGTATGGCCCATGGCCACTTGTTCACGCCGCCGCCCCAGTTGGCGGGAATGGGCTGGCCCGGCGCGATGGCCGCGGGCGAGCAGGTGCGGCCCTTGAGCATGGGGCCGAGCTGCGGATTGTTGACCGCCTTCTCGCCGCAGAAGGTGGAGGAGATAAATTCGCCGAAGTGGTAGTAGGTTTTGTTGTGGCGGGCGAGGTCGCCCCAGAGATAGCCGCTCTCGGGGTCGGTGACGTCGGCGATTTTCTGGAGTAGCGGAAAGCCGTCGGCGACGACGCCTTCGTAGTCGTAGGTGCGCTCGGCGCCACGGTAGTTCTGCTGCCAGGTTTTTTCGAGGTAGTCGGAGCCGATGGCAGCGTTGGACCAGACGTGGCCGTCGCCGGAGACTTCGCCGGAGTCGTAGAAGTTGTCGAGCACGCCGAACTGGAGCGCGAGCTTGTGCTGATTGGGCGTGATGGATCCGCCGTACATTGTGAGCGAGGGATCTCCGTTGCCGACGGGCTTGCCGTTCTGCTGGAGGTCGCCGAGGATCTGATCGTAGGTGCGGTTCTCTTTAATGATGTAGATGACGTGCTTGATGGGATTGCGGCCGCCGGCGAAGGCGAGCTGCTTCTGCGCGGCTTTCATGCGATTGGATTCGATGACGTTCGCGGTCCAGCTCGTGAGGTTGGGCGCGATCTCGGATGCGTTGATGGAAGCGAGCGAACCGTAGAGGAGCGTGGCAATGTAGGTGGTGCCGCGGGGCCGGCGGTTCTGGTCGCGTGAGGAAGGCCGCTGCGGAGCATTGTTGGGGCCGGTGCCTTTGCCTTTGGCGGTGGCGACGTATAGCGTGCCGCCGGTCGCGCCGGGCGAGTGCACGAAAGCCATGGAGATGGGCATCCATTCGGTGGGGATGAAGCCGTCGGGCTCGACCATGCCGGATTTGGCGGATTTGGCGGTGAGCTTGCGGGTGTCGAGGACGGCGACGGCGTCAGAGGCCATGTTGGCGACGTAAAGACGAGAGGCGTCGGCGTTGAGTGCGAGGGCGACAGGCTCGGCGCCGAAGTAGCTCTGGTGGGGCAGGCGCGTGTCGTAATAGCCCTTGACGGAGAAGCTGCCGCCGGCGAGGCTGACCGAAGCGACGGCGTCGCGATTTTCCAGCGCGACGTAGAGCGTGCGGCCGTCGGGAGAGAGCGCGAACGCGCAGGGGTGCGTGCCCGGTGCTACTGGATTGCGAGGCTTGAGCAGCGCCAGCTTGCGTCCGATGGTGTTGTCAGTCAGGTTCAGCTCGACGATTTCGGAGGCGTTCCAGAGGGCGACGAATGCGCGCTTGCCGTCTTTCGAGACCTGGAGGGCGATGGGATAGGTGGAGGGGACGGCATCGCTTTCGGAGAGGTCAAAACGTTGGACGATGGCGCCTGTGGCCGCGTCGATGAGCAGAACGTCGTCGGAGAGGTTGTCGGCGACGAGAAGTTTTTCCGCGCCGGATTCGCCAACGGCGGCGATGGCCGCGGGGAAGGGGACGCCCTGGTTGCTGGTGGAATCGTCAGGCAGCTGCGTGACGTGGCCCGTGGGAAGCGGCTGCATGGGCAGTTTGATGAAGCGCTCGGGGGTGATCTTTCCGGCGCTGAAGCTGTAGACGACGATCCCGCTGCCGGTGTCGCTTCCTTTTGCGCCGGTGGGATCGGAGAGCGAGCCCATGCTGGCGTAGATGTGCTCGCCGTCGCGGCTGAATGAAAGACCGGAGTAGAGCGTTTGCTTTGAGGCGTGCAGGGCGGTGCGCGGCTCAGGAAAATCGGTGAGCGTGTTGGTCTGGGTGTCGAGGACGGAGAGCGACTGGTCGTAGTCTGACTCGTAGGTGCCGTAGCCGTCGTTCACGGTGACGACGTAGCGGCCGTCGGGCGAGATGGCCATGGAGACGGGCAGGCTGTTGAGGCGGCGCGGATGGCCGGGGATCGTGCCGATGAGGGCTTTGCTGGAAGGCAGATCGATGGTCTGCGCGCGAAGGACGGCGGGCGCGGGAAGAAGCATCGCGCCGGAGAGGGCCAACAGGAGTCTTGTCTTCATTTTTTCGGTGCCCGTGGTGCGGTTGGTTGCCGCGCACAATCAAGCTATCACGCGGGTGTTTGCGGGAGGTGAATTGACGGACATTCCCACCCTTTCGCAAAAGCGCGAAAGGATGGGGGCACGGAGTTGTTGTGGCACGGGGCTGTTGTGGTTTCCCACCCTTTCGCAAAAGCGCGAAAGGATGGGGCACGGAGTTGTTGTGGCAGGGGGCTGTTGTGGTTTCCCACCCTTTCGCAAAGAGCGCGAAAGGATCGGAACGGGGCTGTATGACGGTTTACGCGGCGGGCTGGGTGTCGCCTTCGGAGGCGCGGGCCATGCTTTTGTGGTGGCGGACGTCGGCGCCCTGCACCCAGAAGATGACGTCTTCGGCGATGTTGGTGGCATGGTCGGCGACGCGCTCAAGGCTGCGGCAGATCATGAGCGCGTTGAGTGCCTGGGGGGCGAGGTGACTCTGGTCTTCCATGACCTTGGTGAGAGCTTTGTAGGCGGCGCGGTTCATGCTGTCGACGGCGTCATCCATGGTGAGCACGCCGCGGGCGACTTCGGCGTCGGCTTCGATGAAAGATTGCAGGCTGCGGCGCACCATATCGGCGGCGAGGGCGGCCATGCGGGGAATGTCGACGGGGAGATCGGCGACGGCCATCTGCTCCATGCTGCGCACGCGGTCGATGATGTTCTTGGCGGCGTCGCCGACACGCTCGAGGTCGGCATTGATCTTGATGACGCTGAGAATGAAGCGGAGGTCGACGGCCATGGGCTGCTCCATGGCCAGCAGATCGAGGGCAGCCTGGTCGATTTCGCGTTCCAGCCGGTTGATGGCAATTTCGCTGCGGTTGACGAGGTCGCAGATGGACATATCGCGCGTGCGGTAGGCTTCGATGGCGCGCTGGATGGACTGCTCGGCAAGACCGGCCATCACCAGAAGGTTCTCCTTCAGGTCTTCGAGGCTTTGTTGAAAGCGAATGCGTGTCATCCGAACCTGCCCGTGATGTAGTCTTCAGTGCGCTTGTCACTGGGGTTGGTGAAGATTTTGTGGGTCGAGTCGAACTCCACCATGCGCCCATTGAGAAAGAAGCCGGTTTTTTCCGCTACGCGCGCGGCCTGCTGCATATTATGCGTGACAATCACGATGGTGTACTGCGACTTGAGCTGAAAGATGAGGTCCTCGATCTTAGACGTGGAAACGGGGTCGAGGGCAGAGGCAGGCTCGTCCATGAGCAACACTTCGGGATCGACGGCGAGCGCGCGGGCGATGCAGAGGCGTTGCTGCTGGCCGCCGGAGAGGCTGGCGCCGGATTTCTTTTTGAGATCGTCCTTTACTTCGTCCCACAGCGCCGAATTCCTGAGGGATTTCTCGACGATGTCGTCGAGGGCACGCTTGTTGCGGAAGCCGTTGAGCTTGAGGCCGGCGGCGACGTTGTCAAAGATGGACATGGTGGGGAAGGGATTGGGACGCTGGAAGACCATGCCCACGCGGCGGCGGATCTGGACGGGCTTCAAGTCTTTATAGACATCGACGTCGCCGATGCGGACGGTTCCGGTGACGCGGGCGATGGGATTGGTCTCGTGCATGCGGTTGAGGCAGCGGACGAAGGTACTCTTGCCGCAGCCGGAGGGGCCGATGAGCGCCGTGGCGTGGTTGGCGGGAATGTTCAGGTTGATGTCCTGCAGCGTGTGGTTGTTGCCGTACCACGCGTTCAGGTCAATGACTTCAATGCCGACGCCCAATGAACTCGCTCCCTTCCAACGCCACGCGTGGCGGCATACCCCAGGACTGAGCCCGCCAAGCGAGGACTTGAAGGTTCTCAATCCCGGCGTGGCGGGGCACACTTCCCGCTCCTCACAACTTCTTCAGGCTATGCCGCGAGCTACGGCCTGGAAGATGCGCATGGCAGGCGCGTTTGCACTCATCTCACGTAGCCTAATCGCACTATATGAATAACAGGTTACAACCACGCAAAATCAAGTGTATACGGCGCGGAAATCCGCAGCGGGCCAGCAAGTCAGCCGGTCAGCAAGTCAGCGGGCCAAAGGCGGATTTCGCGGGGTGGAAGAGGAGGGAAGCGGTTCGGGCTACAGGAGAAAAGCGATAAAGCCGATCCTGGAAACATTTACGGTGTTGTTAAAACGTGCTACAACTCCTGCATGAACAAAAAGAAGGGTTCCGCGCCGCCAGAGCACGTGAACCTGAGAACGCTGGCCGATTATCTCGGACTTTCACAGACTACGATCTCACTGGTTCTGAACGACTCCCCGAGCGCGAAATCCATCCCCCAGGAAACGCGCGATCGCGTTACGGAAGCGGCACGCCGGCTGAATTATCGGCCGAACTATTTTGCCCGGTCGCTGCGCCAGAGCAAATCGATGAGCGTGGGCGTGCTGGCGCCGGACCTGAGCGAGGGCTACTTTACCCGGGTGATGAGCGGGGTAGTCGAAGAGCTGACCGCCGCGCACTACTTCTATTTCACGGCTTGTCATGACTGGAAACGGGAACTGATCGAGAAGTATCCGCGGATGCTGGTGGAGCGCGCGGTGGACGGATTTCTATTCCTGAACACGCAGGCCGGAGATGTGTCGGTGCCGGTGCCGGTGGTGGCGATTTCGGGGCACAGCGCGGCGGAGAATGTCACCAACATCGTGCTAGACCACAACCTGGCGGCATGCCAGGCGCTGGAGCATCTGCACCGGCTGGGGCACCGGCGCATCGCATTCATGCGCGGCCCGCGGGCTATTCCCGATTCGGAGTTTCGCTGGCAGGGCATCGAACACGCGGCCAAGGGTCTGGGCATCAAGGTCGATCCCGCACTGGTGGCGCGCATCGATGCCGAGGCGTGGTCGATGAAGGCCGGCCAGCATCCCATGGCTCCGGAGATTGGCTACAAGCCGATGGCGGCGCTGCTGGAAAAGACGCGCGACTTCACGGCGGTGTTCTGTTTCAACGATATTTCCGCGATTGGCGCCATTCGCGCTCTGAAAGATGCGGGGCTGCGAGTGCCCGAAGATGTTTCGGTGGTGGGATTCGACGATATTCTTTCAGCCGCTTACGCGACGCCTTCACTGACGACGGTGAGGCAGCCGCTGGCGGAGATGGGCAAGCGCGGGGCGCAGGTATTGCTGCAGCGCATTGCCGACCGGGAGAAGGAGTTTCCGCCGGAGATAGTGGTGGCGCCGGAGCTGGTGGTGCGCGAATCGACGGGGCCGGCGCCCGCAGGGCAGTGACGTTGCGGGTTTTGTGTGCGGAACGGATGGGTTATAAGAGCCGAAATCCGTTCAGCCGTTTGGCCGCGTCTTCATCAAAGGTCAGAGTCGCGGAGCAACCCCACCAGGCGCCTAAAGCGCCAATCAGAGCGTCTTCGAATGTCCCAGATCCGTTTCTGAGCGCAATTACAGCCTGATAGACTTCCTGCTCGTTTTGAATTGCGAGGGTATCGGCTGCCAAGATCATTTCGAGATGGTCGGCGATTTCCCCATGTGAGCGCCCGTAGAGACTTCCAAGAACCCACACAATTTCGAGAACGCACACAAGGCTGACGAAACCAGGCTCCTCCTTCGTCAAACGGCGTTCGATCATCGCGGTCGCCTTGGGCGACTGGGTCGGATCGTCTTGTACCAGGTAGCGCAAAAGAACGTTCGTATCAATGCCGATCATTTCTTGGGCCGATCATTTCTTCCGCCGAAATCTCGCCGTAGCGCCTGCCTCGATGGCTTTATCAATGTCCTTGTTAGAAACCGATCGCGCCATCCTGGGGACGCTGCCTTTGAGGCGCTCAGTTGGAATTTTAGGCAGAATGATGACACCGTCCGGATGGAAAAAGAATTTGAACCGATCGCCGGGCTTGATCTGCAATCGTTCTCGAACGGCCTTGGGAATCGTGGCCTGCCCTTTGCTGCTGAGTGTGGCTTCCATGATGACGAACCTCTCTTTACATTTTAGCAGAAGTAAAGAAAGAGCCGCCTGAAAGCTGGTTTCCACAAGTCCAATACCGGTGCGGGCCCCTAAGCAAATGCCCCGACGTTGGCAATGATCCAGTGTGGCGGCGCTCAACTCGTCGTGTCAGATTTTTATACGCGCATTGATCCTGCACGTTGTAGGATTGCGGCTATAGTTCCGCACAGGAGGTTAATGTCATGTCGAAGCCCCATGGGCATTCTGCGCATTCCGCGAAAAAGAACCAGCCATCAAGCGCCGGCGCGTCGAGTCATAGAGGCTCGGCAGGAAAAGCGGGCACGTCAAAGAAGCCCGGCGGAACGGGCGGAAGACGACCTGGCTCCGGGTCGAGTGGAGACCCAGTCTTTGCACAGTCCGTGCCCTCGTCCGACCCCGCTAGCTTCAAGCACCCGGTGACAGATTCAAAGTTACCCGATGTTGCAGGGGTGCAAGCCGTGCCCCAACCGGCAACCGCAGCGGTCGAGCCGACGCTGACGCTGGCGCAGGTATATGGCAGCCAAGGGGCGGCGATCGAAAAGAAACTCAACGCCGCAGGGCAGATTGTCTTCCATTCGGTGGGAGACACAGGAAGCGCCAAGGGACCGGGCACGCAATCGCTGGTCGCCGACAAGATGGTTTCGGATTTCAAGGAGGCCAATGCGGCAGACGTGCCGTCGTTCTATTACCACCTCGGGGACGTTGTCTACTATTTCGGGGAAGGCGAGTACTATTACGACCAGTTCTATGAGCCCTACCGGAATTATCCCGGCCCGATTCTGGGGATTCCCGGCAATCACGACGGGATCGTGTATCCGCAAGACCCGGCGACGACGCTGGCGGCGTATCTGAGGAATTTCTGCGCCACAGCAGCGGCTCCTGCGCCGGATGCAGGCGGCCTGGCAAGGACGACGATGATTCAGCCCGCCGTGTATTACACCTTTGACGCCCCGTTTGTGCGTATTCTGGGTTTATACAGTAACGTGCTTGAAGATCCGGGCGTGATTTCAGATCAAAACGGAGCGTATCATACGCTCGATCAGCGCCAGATCAGTTTCCTCACCACCGCGCTCAAACGCGTCAAGAGCGAGAACTACGCCGGGGCGCTGATTATCGCCACCCACCATCCGCCGTTTACCGGAGGCTCCGATCATGGAGGGAGCCCCTTGATGCTCAGCGACATTGACAAGGCCTGCACTGCGGCCGGAGTGTGGCCGCACGCGGTGTTCTCGGGGCACGCCCACAATTACCAGCGGTACACGCGTATCGCGAATGGCTACCAGATCCCGTTTGTGGTGGCAGGATGCGGCGGACACTCGCCGTTGAGCAGACTTCGGTCGGCGGTCCGCACCCCATACAAGATTGACAATACGCTCACGCTTGAAAGCTATGACGATAAGGACTACGGCTACCTGCGTGTCATCGTCAACGCCACAACCATGCGGATCGAGTTCCATCCTCAATCGGACGGAAGCGCAACGAAGACCCCCGACGATGTGGTAACGATCAATCTTTCCGCGCACACAATCAGTTGAAGCAGCGGGGGTGGATTACGTTAATCGAAATTGCCAGGAAATCGGGCATTTGCGCTTGATTGGACCGAGGCGGCATTGCTCTGAATCTGCCGGCAGCAAGGATGATGCGGCTTCGCACTATCAGCGGCAGGCGGACTCGAGCCAGCGGCTGACGTAGACCTGGGCGTGGGCTTCGCCGCAGTAGTGGCGGGCGTGCGGAGCGTCGGCGGCTTCCTTGGTCCACTTGAAGATGGTTAACTGCTGATTGTTGCAGTGAATGGCAATCCATTTTTGCGGGTTGTCGCTTTCTTCACCGCAAATTTCACACCGATAGATTGTTCCGATCATCCATCGACCTCTCTCGTGAATCGTCGTGTTCTGCGTGAACCTTTCCGCAGAGGCTAAAGCCGTTGTTTATTTTTACTGCTTATGCGGCACGAGTAAACTCGTGCCCTGTTACAAGGCCAATCTCCCGACGGGCATTTTACTCCAGCATCTGCAGGTCGAGCGGTTTTACCAGCAGGCAATCCATGCTGCTCATGCGCTTGAGCGCCTGCTCCATGGCTGAGGACTTACACGGTTCGACGGTGACCACGAACGGCAAGGCATTGGCCGGGTAGCCCGGCTTCTGCACGATGGCGCGAATATTGATGCGCTCGGCTGCCAGGGCGCCGGTGATTTCGTGGACGATGCCGGGCCGGTCGACCACCAGGAAGCGGATGTAGTGGGGCACTTCAAATTCGCCGCCCACGCGCGCCGGCGCGGAGGGAATTTCCACGCGGCGCGAGCCGTGCGCCAGGGCGAGCAGGTCGCTGACGACGGCAACCGCGGTGGGGTGTCCGCCGGCGCCATGGCCGGAGAAGACCACGTCGCCGCCGTAACGGCCGGTGAGGATGACCATATTTTCCGTGCCGCGCGACCAGGCGAGCGGCGACTTGAGATCGACGAGCATGGGGCCGACGGTGGCGGCCACCTCTCCGTCGTTCTGCTCGGCGCGGGCGATCTGGCGGATGGTGCAGCCGAGGTCGCGCGCGTAGCTGAAGTCGACCGCCGTGACCGAGGTGATGGGCTGCGGCGCGATCTCTTCCGGATCGACGGCCACGCGCAGGGCCAGGCGCATGAGGATTGCCAGCTTGGCGCGGGCATCGAATCCGCCGACGTCTTCGGTGGGATCGGCCTCGGCGTAGCCGTTGTCCTGCGCGGTGGCGAGCACGTCGGCATAGTCGGCGCCTTCATCCATTTTGCTGAGGATGAAGTTGCAGGTGCCGTTGAGAATGCCTTCCATGCGCGTGATGTGATCGCCGGCCAGACCCTGCTCGATGCCGGGAATGACGGGAATGCCGCCGGCGACGGCGGCGCCATATTTCAGATGACCGCCCTTGATGGCGGCCAGGCGTTCCAGTTCGAGGCCGTGGTAGGCGATCAGTTTTTTGTTGGCAGTGACGACGCTTTTACCGGCTTCGAGAGCCTTGCGCACCCAGGAGGCGGCGGGATCGAGCCCGCCGGCGAGCTCGACGATGACATCGATGTCGGCAGCGAGGACCTCGTCGGCGTCTTCCGACCAGATCACGCCGGAGGGTACCCAGTCCGCGCGCTTGCGCGCAACGCGGCGATTGAAGACATGCGTCAGCTCAAGCTCGGGCGGGTGCGAGTCGACCATGATTCTGGCCACGGAACTGCCCACCGTGCCAAAGCCGAAGATGGCAATGCGCAGCGGCCGCGCCACGCGCGATTCCTCCCCGCTCTCGGTTGCGCGCCGCCGCGGTGCAATAGAACTCATCACTTCAGACACTCATTGACCTCTAATCGCAGACGCCCGGACTTGCATCCAAACTGACTATCGGGCCTTTGCGCGTATCACTTCGATGATACCTGAGTGGGCACTGCGGCCGGTGGATGGCTCTGGCGCGGCACGCGCGGCTTTGACCTGAAACAAAAAAGAGCCGAAAGGCCTGCTTCATATAACATGGGGTAAAGGTGCGGCGCGGCTTCTCCATTTTGCTCGTACTTATCTTGCTGCTCGGACCACTGGCGACGTTGTCAGCGGCGAGCGAAGATGCCTCTCTGCCCGCGTGCTGCCGGCGCAATGGCGAGCACCACTGCGCGATGGCAATGCTGGGCCTGGGTGCAGCGAATGCGGTTCCCGCGGGCGCTTCGCCGATTCTGCAAGTTCCATCGCAATGCCCATATTATCCGCATGTCGCGGTGCGGAATGCGCCGGTGCATGCGGTAGCAGTTTCGTTCCCGAACAGCGGCGTTTTGCTGGTGCAACCGTACAGGCATACGCCGGGACGCGCTGCGCCGTTGCTCCAGCCGGTGGCGCCTCTTGCCGGGCGCGGTCCTCCGGCGCTCTCCTCCTAAGACAGAGTTTCTGAGGGCGATCGCCCATTCGACTGGCGCGGCGACTGCCACATTTTCCATCGGATCGTTCCGACTCGCGAGCTATTGCTGTAGCGGCCTCCCACCCTTTCGCAAAGAACGCGAAAGGATGGGGCACGGGGCTGTTGTGGTGCTAAGCCTTCACGCGAACGTGCTCGTGTTCTTTTCGCTCGAGGACTATTCATGTTTCGATGTTGTTTCTTTCGCGTGGCCGCCGCTGTGCTGTTGCTGGCCGTCGCCATTCCGGCGCGGGCCACGGTGTTCGCCACGCTCCGCGGCGTGGTGCACACTCCGGGACACCGGCCGATTGGCGGCGCCGCCGTGACCCTGCAGTCGGCTGATTCCGCTTTCGTGCTTCATGCCTTAACCGATGCTGCGGGCGAATTTGAGATCGATAATGCGCCGCTTGGCGTGTACACGCTTAGGGTTTCAGCAAAGGATTTTGAGACGGTGACGGAAGCGGTCACGCTGGCCTCGGGGACAAGTCCCATTCTGCATGTGGCGCTGGCAATTGGCGCGACTAAGCAGTCGGTGGTAGTGCATGGCGATGACGGCGTTTCGGATTCGGTGACGCCAACGACGCTGGTGACGCGGGGAATGATCGCGGAGACGCCCGGCGCCGACAGCACGCTTGGCATGCAGATGATCACCGATTATGTTCCCGGCGCGTATATGAGCCACGACATGCTGCACATCCGCGGAGGGCATCAGACGAGCTGGCTGATCGACGGCGTGGAGATTCCCAATACAAAGATCGGCTCGAACGTGGGGCCGCAGATCGATCCCAAGGATATCGATTCGCTGGAAACGCAGCGCGGCAGTTACGCCGCGGATGTGGGCGATCGCACTTACGGCGTATTCAACGTGCTGCCGCGGAACGGATTCGAATTCAACCGCGATGGCGAACTATTTCTTTACGGAGGCAATCCGTGGGACGGCGAGGCGCAGATCTCTCTCGGGAATCATTCCGATAAAACGGCGTGGTACTCCAGCGTGACGGGCTCGCGGTCAAATTACGGGCTGGCCACGCCGGTGCCGGCGACCGATCACGATGCGACCAATTCGGAGAGTGGGTTCTTTTCGCTGATCCGCAACCAGACGCCGAAAGACCAGCTTCGGGTGGATGGGCAGATGCGCGAAGATTTTTTCCAGATTCCTTACGATCCGAGCAAGACGGATTACGAATGCGCTTCCGGATACTACTGCTCGTACGGGCTGCGCGACACGCAGACGGAGCGGGACTCGTTCGTGATTGCCAACTGGGTGCACACGCTTTCGCCCAAGGCGCTGGTTTCAGTGGCGCCGTTCTACCAGTTCAACCAGGCGAATTACGACTCGAACAAGAACGACCTGCCGGTGGCGACGACATGGCATCAGGCGTCGAACTACGCGGGCGCGCAATCGAATTTTCGCGCCGAGATGGGGCCGAACAGTTTTTCCGCGGGTCTCTACTCGTTTTTTCAGGCAGAGCACGATCTTTTTGGCGCGCGGGTGAACGACGGCAGCGGGCTTTCCACGCCGGCCTCAAAAGCTAATGCCGAGGCGGGGCTGGTTGAGTTTTATCTCGGCGACAATCTTCGCCTAGGCCAATACGTTACGCTGCTGGGCGGAGAGCGGTTCTCGGTTTATCGCGCGGGACTGAATGAAACGGCAGTTTATCCGCGGATTGGGGCGACGGTGCGAATTCCGCGGATCAACTGGGTGCTGCGCGGCTTCTACGGACATTTCTTTGAGCCGGCGCCGGTGCAAACGGTTTCGAGTTCGGTGCTGGAATATGCCTCAAGCCTCGGCGGTGGCGAAAACACGTTCACGCCGCTGTCTTCCGAGCGCGACGAGGAGCATCAGTTCGGCGTGGAGATTCCTTTGCGGGGCTGGATGGTGGGCGTGGATACATTCAGGACGCGCGTGAAGAATTTTCTCGATCATTCGAACCTCGGTGAGTCGAATATGTACTTCCCCATAGCCGTGGATGGAGCGCTGGTGCGGGCGTGGGAGGCGACGCTGCGCTCGCCAACGCTGGAGCACTGGGGACAGTTTCATCTGAGCTATTCGAACCAGATCGCGGAGCAGCGCGGAAACATTATCGGAGGGTTCACGTGCAGCATTACCACCGATCCGGCCTGCAATCTGGGGTCTGAGTACACCCCGGTCGATCACGACCAGCGGAACACGCTGAATACGGGCTTCACGGCGAACCTGCCGAGGCGTACATGGTTTGCGAGCGATGTGTATTACGGGTCAGGATTCACCAACGGGCTTGCCGGCTCAGGATTCGGGCCCTACCAGGGACCGTATCTTCCCGCGCATACGACATTCGATGTGTCGGCGGGGCATCACCTCGGGGAAAAACTGGATCTGGCCGCCGAGATGCTGAACGTAACCAATCACAGGGTACTGACAGACAACTCGATCACGGTGGGCGGATTCCATTGGAATCAGCCGAGGCAGGTTTCGGTGACGCTACGCTATCGATTCCGGTTTTAGAGGCAAGCATCGGGAATACGAGTTATCAGGGATCAGTTCGGATTGCTCACTCTTTTTCAGGTTTCGCGCTAACCCCACCGTTATGAATGCGCATCCAAAGAAAAGCCAGTGAATCGCTTCACCACCTCCACGGCGGCAGTTCCGCGAGGTTTGGGCACTGAAAACTGGCTCAGATCAGCAATTATTCAGATCAAATTTTGGTCGCGATGGGGGAAGTGAACGCGCAATGGCGACGGAGAACGTGCCCCTGCTCTCCACTGGGATTGGTGGATTAGACAACATACTTCACGGGGGCCTGGCAAAAGGCTTCCTTTACCTGGTTGAAGGCAGCCCGGGCGCGGGAAAGACCACGCTGGCGCTGCAGTTCCTGATTGAAGGCGCAAGCCGAGGCGAGAAGGGTCTCTACATTTCTCTGGCCGAAAGCGAAGTTGAGCTTCGCCAGGTGACGGCCTCGCACGGCTTTTCGCTCAACAACATCACCATTGCGAGACTGTCTCCGCCGGAGATCGCCGGATCTGAGGCGCAGCAATACACCGTGTTTCAGCCGGCCGAGGTGGAGCTGGCCGATGTTCTGGAGACGATCCTGGCCAAGGTGCTGGAGATCAAACCGTCGCGAGTCGTCATCGACTCGATGTCGGAGTTGCGTATGCTGGCGCGCGATTCTTTGCGTTACCGGCGCCAGGTGCTGGTGCTGAAGCAGTTCTTCGAGGGCCGCGATTGCACCACTCTCCTGCTGGATGAGCGTTTTCGCGACAACGCGGAGACTCAAGTGCAGACCATTGCCCATGGAGTGATCTCGCTGGAGGTGCTGGCGCGGGATTATGGCGGCACGCGGCGGCGGCTGGAAGTTCGCAAAGTGCGCGCCACGAGCTTTCGCGAAGGCTACCACGATTACGTGATTGTGAGAGGCGGGATGCGCGTGTTCCCGCGGCTGGTTTCGGGAGAGCACCGCGGCACTGATGTCCCTGAAGACGCGCTCCCGAGCGGGATCGCCGAACTGGACGCGCTCTTTCATGGCGGCGTGCAGCGCGGGACGAGCACCCTGATTGCCGGACCGACAGGATGCGGAAAATCGACCATTGGCGGGCAATTCGTCTATTCCGCCGCCAGGCGGGGCGAGAAAAGCGCAATCTTCACCTTCGACGAGACGCTGCGGTCTTATATTGAACGAAGCAGCGGGCTGGGAATGAATCTCGAACCATACATTCAGGATGGGACGATTCACCTGGAGGCCATCGATCCGGCCGAACTCTCTCCCGGCGAATTCATTCATCGCATTTACAAGGGAGTGCAGGAAAAGCAATGGCGCGTCGTGATCATTGACAGCCTGAATGGGCTGTTGAACGCGATGAGCGAGGAGCGGGCGCTCACGGTGCAACTTCATGAGGCGCTTTCTTATCTGAACAACGCGGGAGTGGCAAGCTTTCTGGTGCTGGCGCAATACGGGCTGCTCGGAGCCGCCATGTCATCGCCTACGGATGTAAGCTACCTTGCGGACAATGTGCTGCTGCTTCGCTATTTTGAGGCCGCGGGAGAAGTAAAGCAGGCCTTATCGGTGGTCAAGCGCCGTTCCGGGCCGCACGAAAGATCGATTCGGGAACTGAGGATTCGGGAGGGGAGACTCAGCATAGGTGAGCCGCTCAGAGACTTTACCGGTGTGCTAACCGGAACGCCGGTATACCACGGAGGTCAACCGCTTTTGTGATCCAGGGCCCCAACCGCTTCCTGATTGTTGCCCCGGTAGGCAGGGACGGAAAGCTGATCGGTTCCTTTCTGAATGCCTGCGGGTACTCGGTGGAGTCTTTTTCGTCAATTGGGGAGATCAGTCTCGACGATAGCGCCGACGTGTGCGGACTCGTTATGACCGATGAGGCGCTGAGACGGGACGGGTTCACTTCGTTGCGGGCTTTGCTTGATGGGCAGTCCGACTGGTCCGATCTTCCGCTGATTCTGCTGACCGGCGGGCCGGCCGAGTCGCGCAATGCGCAAATTGCCAGCCGGGTTCGCCTCGAGTTCAGGAGCGTGTTTCTTCTCGACCGCCCAGTGCGCAAGGAAATGCTGCTGAGCGCGGTGCAGGTGGCGTATAACTCGCGCCTGCGGCAGCTTCAGGTGCGCGATGCGACGGCGAAGCAGTATCGCAGCGACGAGACACTGCGCAACACGGAAAAGCTGGCGACCGCGGGCAAGCTCGCAGCAACACTCGCGCACGAGATCAACAATCCCCTGGAGGCGCTGCAAAACCTGCTATTCCTGGTGGAAAACAGCGCAACCCTGCAGGACGCATTGCCCTTCATCCGCATGGCCACGCAGGAGGTGCACCGCATTCAGGAGATCACCGACCTTACGCTGCGCTTGCATCGGGCTCCTTCAGTGCCGAGCCTGAACGATCTGTCTGAGATTGCAGCGTCGGCGCTAATGCTTTTTCGCGCGCGGCTGCGCAGCCGGCGGATCGTGGAGTGTGCCGAGATGAAGCCGGTGATGGCGTGGTGCTCCGCCGGCGAAGTGCGGCAGGCGGTGGTAAACCTGATCGGGAATGCTGTGGACGCAATGCCGGATGGAGGGGAACTGCACCTTAGGGTATCCAACGTGTCGAAAGCCGGCATAGACTTTGCCCGGCTGACGATCGCCGATACGGGCAGCGGGATTCCGGCGGAGATCCGGCCGAATCTCTTCCGCCAGTTCTTCACCACCAAGGGAAGCCGCGGAACCGGCCTGGGGTTGTGGCTTACGCAGGACATCATGCGTCGCAACCGGGGCAGCCTCAGATTCCGCTCGCGCACGAGCGCGCCGGCGGGAACGGTCTTCTCCATGTATCTTCCTGTGACGGCACCGGTAGGCGTGGTGGACGATGGGGAGCTGGATTCGAAGGTGAGTATTGAAGCTGCGTAGCTTCGAGGCCTTTTACGCGCGGCGCAGGCGGAATTCGTTGCCGATTTCCTTTACCGTGGGTGCGTCGAGCACTTTGGCGGCGCGCGGAAAGACGATCTCTTCCTCAATGCGGATGTGGCCGGTGTACATGCGCACGAGCTCGTCGACGGCTGCGGCGAGGCGCCTCGATTCTGCTTCGCTCAGCGTGCCGACGGAGATCCAGCGGGTGTAGAGGTCGTCGACCTCTGCATGACGGGCGTCGGCGAATTCGTGTTCGTGCTCGAGGCCGTCGAGCTCTTTGAAATTTTCCGCGGAAAGCTGCGCGCGCAGGCGGGGAAAGAGCGATTCCTCTTCGTCGGCGGTATGGCGGCGGCCGCCGCGGCGAAAGTAGTCGAGGGAGGCCTGGACGGCGGAGGATTCCTCTTCGGTGAGCGCTCTACCGGTGGCGCGATGGCAGACGAGCTCGAGGACGCGGAGGAAGTTTTCGATGCGGCGGTGACAATCGGTGAGCATGCCGATGGGGTCATCGAATCCGCTGTCGGGTGTGGCGCCGATTTGAACGGGCATACTGAGCTCCTTCTCTGTGAAGATGCGAGCGGCGCCCGTTACGCCGCAAAACAATGCCTCAGGGGCTGAAGCCCGCGTTCATTTTGTCGCATTTACGGCACGGATAAATCCGTGCCCTTTCAAATCCGTGAATTTTCAGCAGCAAGAAAGGGTGCCGGTCATTTCCCTTCCGGCGCGATCATTTTTTCCGGCCGCAGGTAGCGGTCGAACTCTTCTTCCGTGAGATAGCCGAGCTCGCGGTTGGCCTCGCGCAGCGAGAGCCCCTTCTGGTGCGCGGTCTTGGCGAGCTTGGCGGCCTTGTCGTAGCCGATGTGCTGGTTGAGCGCGGTGACCAGCATCAGGTTTTTCTCGACGTATTCGTTGATGCGCTGCTTGTTGACTTCCATGCCCTCCACACAAAATTCGGTGAAGCGCAGGCAGGTGTCGCTGAGCAGGCGGACGGAGTGCATGAAGTTGAAGATCATGACCGGCTTGAAGACGTTGAGCTCGAAGTTGCCCTGGCTGCCGGCAAAAGCGATGGCGGCGTGATTGCCGTGCACCTGGACGGCGACCATGGTCATGGCTTCAGACTGCGTGGGGTTGACCTTGCCGGGCATGATGGAGCTGCCGGGCTCGTTTTCCGGGATGAGCAACTCTCCCAGGCCGCAGCGCGGGCCGGAGGCGAGCCAGCGGACGTCGTTGGCGATTTTCATCAACGAGGCGGCGAGGGTTTCAAGGGCGCCGCTCGAGAAGATCAGCTCGTCGTGCGCGGAGAGCGCGGCGAATTTGTTGGGGTGGGAGCGGAAGGGCAGACCGGTGAGCTCGGCGATTTTGGCGGCGGCGCGCTGGGCGAATTCGGGATGCGTATTGAGGCCGGTGCCTACGGCGGTGCCGCCGAGGGCGAGGTCGAAGAGGCCGTCGGCCGCGGTGCGGATGCGGTCGATGTCGCGCGTGAGCAAGCTGGCCCAGCCGCTCATCTCCTGGCCCAGAGTGAGCGGTGTTGCATCCTGCAGATGGGTGCGACCGACCTTGACGATGTCTTTGAATGCTTCGGCTTTGGCGGCGATGGCGTCGCGCAGCGTGCTGACGGCGGGGATCAACTGCTGATGCACGGCGGTGGCTGCGGCGATGTACATCGCGGTGGGGAAGGTGTCGTTGGAGGACTGCGACATGTTGACGTGGTCGTTGGGATGGATGGGCTTTTTCGTGCCCATTTCTCCTGCGGCGAGCTCGATGGCGCGGTTGGAGATGACCTCGTTCACGTTCATGTTGGTCTGCGTGCCGGAGCCGGTCTGCCAGATGCGGAGAGGGAATTCGGCGTCGAGGCGGCCGGCGATGACTTCGTCGGCGGCGCGGACGATGAGGTCCATTTTGGCGGCATCGAGTTTGCCGAGGTCGCGGTTGACGAGGGCGGCGGCTTTCTTGAGGATGGCGAAGGCGCGGATCAGCTCCGGGGGCATGCGGTCGTCGCCGATGGCGAAGTGGTGCAACGAGCGCTCGGTTTGCGCGCCCCAGTAGTGATCGGCGGGGACTTCGATCTGGCCCATGCTGTCGGATTCGGTGCGGACTGCTTCTTTCGTGGTCATGGTTCGTCTCCCGGAGATGATGGCGGACGGCTCGCGGCCGTCAAATTGGTCTTCGTTAAGTTTTTCACGGGGAAGGTGCAAGCGGAAAGTCGCGTTTCGAAATTAAGGTCCCTCAGGGGCTAAAGCCCGCGAGTTTTGAGGCGTTTTCCGGCACGACTCAAGTCGTGCCCTTTCAAAAGGCGGGCCTTTAAAGCAACTTAGCGGACTTAGAGAATCGCCATCACGATGTGGTTCACGGCGAAGGCCGCGATCCACGCCAGCGCCAGCATGTAGAAGAACTGAATGGCCGGCCACTTCCAGCTATTGGTTTCGCGGCGGACCACGGCGATGGTCGATGTGCACTGCAGCGCGAAGGCGAAGAAGATCATCAGCGCCAAGGCGCCGCCGAGGCTGACGTCGTGGCGCAGCGCGGTCTGCAGGCTGAGCGCCTGGGTAGAGGGATCAGTGCCGTAAAGCGTGCCCATGGTGCTGACCATGACTTCGCGGGCCAAAACGCTGGAGAGCAGGCCGATGCCGATCTTCCAGTTGAAGCCCAGGGGCGCGATGGCGGGCTCGATGAAGTGGCCGAGGCGGCCGATCATGCTGTGGGCGAGGTCAGGCGCGGTCCAGACGCCGCCGTGCAGATGAATGGGCGGGATCTGCGCCATGATCCAGAGGGCGATGGTGACACCGACGATGATCTTGCCGGCGTTGCGAAGGAAGACGCCGGCGCGATCGACCACGCGCAGCATGAGCGAGCGTAGCGTGGGCATGCGGTACTGCGGCAGTTCCAGGATGAAGGGCGTATCGCTCGATTTCAGGATGGAGCTCTTGAGGATGCGCGCGGTGGTGAATGCGGCCACGCCTCCGGCAAGGTAGAGGCCAAGCATGGTGATCGTTTGCAGGCCGATCAAGCCGTGCAGGAAGAACTTTGCCGGAACGAAGGCGGCGATGAGCAGCAGGTAAACCGGCAGGCGCGCCGAGCAGGTCATGAAAGGCGTGACCAGAATGGTGGCCAGGCGGTCGCGCTTGTTCTCGATGGTGCGCGTGGCCATGATCGCCGGCACGGCGCAGGCATAAGCCGAAAGCAGGGGGATGAAGGCTTTGCCGTTCAGGCCCACCGAGCGCATGACGCGGTCGGCGATGAGGGCAGCGCGGGCAAGATAGCCGGAGTCTTCAAGGATGCCGATGAAGAGAAAGAGCAGCAGGATTTGCGGCAGGAAGACCAGCACCGAACTGATGCCCTTCCACACGCCGTCAATGAGCAGGGACTGGATCCAGCCGGCGGGAAGGAGCGGCGCGGCAAGATTGCCCAGGTTATTGAGGATGTCCTGGAAGCCGTCCGACAGCGGCTGGCCGATGGCGAAGACCACTTCGAAGACGCCGACGACGACGGCGAGAAAGAGCAGCGGTCCCCAGATGCGATGCAGGAGGATGTTATCGAGCTTGCGGCTTTTTTCTGCCGAGAGCGGCGCCTTGTAGCCGGTGTTGCGGCTAATTTGCGCGGCCCAGGTGTGAGCGCTGGCGGCATTGCCAAGCACGGGCAGCGTGAGCGGCTTGGCGGCGATGGAATTGGCGGCGTGGCCGTTGAGGAAGAGGGGAATGGCGTCCATGCCGGTGCCGCGGACGGCGCTGATCTGCGCCACGGGCGCGCCGAGTTCACGGGCCAGCTTGAGCGTATCCACCTGGCCGTGACGCACTTCCAGCAGATCGGTCATGTTCAGCAGGATCAGCGTGGGCAGGCCTTCGGCAAGCACCGGCGCGGCGAGCATGAGTTGACGCGTCAGGTGCAGCGAGTCGAGAACGAGGAGCACGGCGTCGGGCTTGGGCGTGCCGGGCATTTTGCCGCGCAGCACGTCGACGGCAACGCGGGCATCTTCAGAGTACGGAGTGAGCGAATAGATGCCGGGCAGATCGATGAGCGTGAGGTCGTCGCGGTTCACTCCAGCCATGACGCCCATGCGCTGCTCGACGGTGACGCCGGGATAATTGGCGACTTTCTGGCGGAGGCCGGTGAGCCGGTTGAAGAGCGTGGACTTGCCGGAATTGGGCGGCCCGATGAGTACCACCGTGCGCAGTGCGCTGTCGGATGCCGGAGCGGCGGGCGGCACAGATGCCGGGGTCTCGCAGCAACTGCTCATCGCGTAGCCTCGGCAAGGTGGGGTTCGTCGGCATCTTCGGCCGCGGGTTCAGCGGAGCGCACGCGGATGGCGGAAGCGGTTTCACGGCGGAGGGCGATTTCCATGCCGTCAACGCTGTATACAGTGGGATCACCGGCGGGGGCGCGGCGGAGGGCCGTCACCAGCGCGTTGGGAACAAAGCCCATATGCATGAGATGGTTCTGAACGGAGTCGGGGAGATTGAGGGCTTCGAGAATTCCGCTCTCGCCCACCCGCAAATCGCTTAGCACGCTCACCGGGACTCCCAGGGGCCGCCGAAAGGGCGGCAAGAGGAAAATACGACCAGAAAGGTCCGACTTCAGTATACGGCCAACGGGCTTCCGGCCGCAAACGGTGTTTTCAGGTAACTTGACGGGGTGTGCAGCCACGATTCCGACCTCCCGAGATTGCCTGTAGCGGTCCTTGGGGAGTTCCAATTCCTCCCACCCTGGAGGGGCCCTGTGCGATTCATCTCATCGGAACGACAAGCTATTTGTAGCAGTTAGAGAATGAGATGGAAGTGACTTAAATCACATGAGAAGAGCACGCCGGTAAAATTGCGCCGGCAGGAAAGGGGGTGGTAGAAGATGGGCATGACGGTTGAGGAATTTCGCGCTTCGGTGAATGGGTCGGCGCCGTCAGACGGGCTGCCGGTTGCGGTGCAGGCTCTGTGGTGGGACGCCAAGGGCGACTGGGCCCGCGCTCACGGTCTCGTAGATGAGCTGGAAACGACCGAGGGCATGGCTGTACACGCGTATCTGCACCGCAAGGAGGGGCAGGACTGGAACGCCGATTACTGGTACAAGCGGGCGGGGCGCAAGTACCACCGGCCGGAGCTGGATGAGGAGTGGGAGGCGCTGGTGGAGGGGCTGGTAACACAAATCTGATTGGGCAAGGAGTTGCCGCCGCTTCAAAAAATGCGTCCCGCAGGGGCTAAAGCCCGCGTTCATTTGCGGCGGTGGCGGCACGACTAAAGTCGTGCCCTTTTACAAAACGGGCCGTGCTTGGGATTGTTCAGCAGTCTCTGAAATCCAACCCTTTGACAAAGCCTATTCGCTTCGAGCTTTCACCGGATGTGTGCTACTGCCGCTCGGTTTGCAGGCCGCCGTTGGGGACGAGAACTACCTGGCAATCCTTGCCTGAGGTGCAACTGACGACCGCGCTGAGCAGCAGGTGCGCCTTCGATTCCGCCGGAACCAGGCCGGCGAACTTCATCTGTGCGAGAGCGGGCTTGATGCCCGCGATCTGGTCGGAGCCGGTCATCTGCTGCGATTCGATGACGCCGGCGGTGGTGACTTCGAGCCGGAATGAGCCCCAGCCGCTTACTCCCTTGGGCTTCAGAACCTTGAACGTGCGCAGATCCTGAAGCGCCTGCACGCCTCCTTCGCTGGGCTTGAATCCGGCGGCCTTTAGCTTTGCCAGATTGTCTTTGATCGGGCCGCTGATGTCGGGTGGCGTGCTGTTGTTGGTGGCGGTGTCGGCAAGCGCGTAGGTGGTGGTGGCTTCCTTCTTCTGGCCCGTGGCTTCGTAGAGCTGGCCGAGGTGGTAGCCTACTTCAGGATTCTGCGAGGAGCGCCACGCGGCGACGAGATACGATTCGGCCTCCTGGTTCTTGCCTTCGCGAAAGAGGATCCAGCCCAGCGTATCCCACCCGGCTTCGATCATGCTCGAATTGTTAAATGCTTCCTGATTTGCCTGCTCCGTGGTGAATCCGGCGCTTTTCTCCTCCTGCGCCGCGATGCTCTTCCGTGAAGCCGCTTCGGCGATGTTGAGGTCGATGCCGGTTTCGCTTAATGTATAGGCGGCATCATTCAGGATGCCTGGATCGGTGGCGCCGTCGAGCACGCTCTCGGCCGCGGCAGCCGCTTCCTGGTTGCGTCCAAGGTGGACCAGCGCGGTGCTCATCATGGATTGCAGCGCGCGATTGTCAGGGTTCTGCTTGCTGGCTGTTTGCAGCGTCTTGAGCGAGGCGTTGTAGTCGCCGGCGTTCATCTGAAGCTGCGAGAGCTGCAGCGAGATGTTGACGTTGTCGGGATGGTGGCGCAGGTAATCCTGTAGCGTATGGCGCGCGCCGTCGGAGTCGTGAACGGAAAGCTGCATCTGCGCGAGCACGGCAACGGCGGGAACATTGTCGGGGTGCGAATCCAGTTCCTTGTGCAGGTCGGCGATGGCTTCAGTTGAGTTGTGTTCATCGCCGCTGGCGATGAAGGCGTAGTAGGTCCACAGGTCCTGCTGCTTGGGATTTTTGGCCTTTACCTGGTCGAGAGTTTCGCGCGCGCCGCTCCAGTCGCCGGTGCGCATTTTGTCGCGGGCATCCTCCATCAGGTCGGCAGCGGATTCGTTGGCGCGTGGAGTTGCCGGGGTTGCGGCGGGAGTTCCGGGCATCGGCTCGGCCGGAACCACGGCGACTGTCTGCGAGCCCTTCGACTTCTTTTCCTTGGGTGCACTGACAGAAGCTGGCTTATTCGAACCGTTGATCTCAGCCGCTGCGGTCTTGTTGGGTGCGATTAACTGGATCCACGCTTCGCTGCCCAGGTCGATATTTTTGGTGAATGTCTGATAGCTTTTCCAGTCAGCCTTGGGGATTTTGCTTTTGAGAACGACGACGTCGCGCTCGGCGATGATTTCGCCTTTCTCGTACTTGTAGGTCTTGTCGAAAGTGACGAAGTCGGTCTTGACATGCACAGGATCGGGCAAATTTGCCTGATAGCCGGCGGGCAGGTGAATGGTGGTGACCGCGGTGAGCGCGCGCGGCACGCCGAGCTGGATATCCTGCTGGGGCTCGGTGGAGTCGCTGTCGAGCGACGCTAACTCGAGCGCAGGGAAGAGCGGCACAATGCGCAGATTGTCCCAGTCGCCGAACGGGCTCCGGGTATAGTCGTAGGACATGACGATGGGCGCGGCGGGATCGTTGGCGTTTTTGAACTGCGTATCGCTGGTGGTGCCGCCGAAGCCGGTCAACGAAGAGATGTACTGCGAAGCCTTGTCCCACTGCGCGGGGGCAATGCCGCGGGCCAGCATGCGCACGGCGACTTCCATGTCGTCGTGATAGGTGGCCACCATGCTGCTGGTGAGCTTGCCTTTGTCATCGAGCGTGGCATTGGCTTCAAGGCGCTCGGCAAATGCGTAGGGCGGATTGGCCGGGGTGCTGACGAGCTCGGCCGGCGCGCCTGGGGGAACCACCAGTGCTTTCTGGTCGCGAATGACCGCGCCGAGGTAGCGGAACGGCGCGGAATCGGGCGTGCTGTCGAGCCAGATGCGCCCGCCGGGCAGATCGAGCGTGGTGATGACGTGATTGAAGACGGCGGGCGAGGGAACTTCGGGCACCGGAGCAATGCCCGCTCCGATGAGCGCCGGCGCCGAGGAGAATCCCTTGGCGCGCAGCAGGGCTTCGAGCAGCGTGTCCTTGTCTTTGCAGTCGCCGTACTGGTTGGCGAGAATTTCCGCGGCCAGGTGCGGCTGGTAGCGGCCGATGCCGAAATCGATGCCCACGTAGCGCGTTTGCGTGGAGACGTATTCGTAGAGCGCGCGCACCTGGTCTTCCGGAGTTTTGGCGTCCTTGGTGAGGTCGTTGGCCTTGGCGCGGATGGCGTCAGTGGGCGCAGACTGCGCGAGCTCGAGACCGCGGTACCAGTTGCCCACTTCGGCCCAGGTGTGGAATGTGGTCCACGCGACGGAGGGCAGCTTGCGGCCATCGGCATCCTCGTCGGGATCTTTGGGCGTGGATTTGGCGGAATCGCCGCTGGTGTTTTTCGGCGCGGTGACTAGTTGCGGCACGTTCCAGCTATAAATGCGTCGGCCGTTCTGCTCGGTGATGGTGGGCTTGTGCTTCGGGCTCCAGACCTGCACGTACTTGTCAGCGGGAACATCGAGGGTGAAATCTTCCGCAAGCACAATGACCGTGCCAGGAGGCGTGAAATGTTCCGATCCCCAGAACTGATTCGGCGCATCGGGCTTGTTGATGGTGGTGTCGACCTCATATTCCAGCGTGTCGCCGGACGATACCGATCGCACGGGCAGGTGTTTTTCTTTCAGATCGCTGTAGAGCGGGGCCTGGCGCGTGACGTCGGCGGGCATCTCGATGGCGTCAGTGGCAGGCGTCTCAACCACGGTGCCGTCGGGCTTGGTTACGCGGACATATTTGATGGTCAGCGCCTCGTTAGCCGAAGCATAGGGAAAGGTGAGATCGCCAAACTGCTGTGCTGCACCTTCGGACTGGAGGTGCACCTTTACGTGCATATCGCGCTCGCCGGTGCCGTCGGCGTTCATGCGATACGTGGTATCCATGCGCTCGATGACTGCGGCTTCGTTGGGGTAGGAGTTTGCTGCGGCTGCTTTGGGCGGGGCCTGGGCGATGCAGGCGGCGGAAAACAGGGGAAGAACCAGGGCAAAAGGCGCAGCTGCGGGGCGCATATGCGGTCCATAGTAATACGGAAATCAGTTATTGGGTGCCACACAAATGCGGGATTGCCTGCTGCCCGGGTCGCACTTTGGGCATGTGGAGCAGCTACGTGGGGCTTGGGCTGCCGCGGAACAAACAAACTTGGCCCCGCAAGTTGCACATCGCGGCTTTTCATCCGGAATTATGATGGTCTGTCTAGATTTGCGACGCGTTTGCATGGGGAAGGTAGATGCCTCGGACCGTAAAGTTGGCCTTGTTGATCCTTATTCTCGTGACCACGACCTCACCGCTGCATGCGGCCGGGGATTGCGTGGTAATTCACGGCCGTGCGCACTATTACTGCGGCGACGGTAACCTTCGCATATGGCATATTGGGACGCATCACGAGTACGAGCCGGACAACTCCTCCTGGGACCGGGTGGTCCACTGGATTGAGGTGGGGGAGAACCAAGCCGAGAAAGAGAGCCTTGCTTGTCCGGCAGGAGCGATCAATTTGTATGCAGATTTTCTAATTTGTCCTACAGAGCCGTTCAAGAAAGGCGCCGTACAACATGTAGTGGTGAAAAGCGCTACCGATAGGCATTACACCCACATATCAGACCGGTAAGCCAGTCTCCAGTACCTAAATATCTATTCCCGAACGCGCGAGATCCCCCGTTTGCGCGTCACCCAAACGCAGTTGCGCGGCATGAATATCGTGCCGTAATGCGGTATTTGTTCCCGTTCTTGTGTTTGGCATCACTGCCGCGCTGCTCCCAGCCGCTGAGACTCACGGTAGTGGCAAAATCCTGAAATCCGCCCATGCGAGGCAAGCAATGACAGAGCAGAAAACCAAGATTCCGACGGCGATTGTGGATGGCAACGAGGCAGCGGCTTCCGTCGCCTACCGTCTTTCCGAAGTGGTGGCCATTTATCCCATCACTCCTTCGTCGCCTATGGCCGAGTGGGCCGATCAATGGTGCTCGGAAGGCAAGAAGAATATCTGGGGCGCGCTGCCCATCGTGGAAGAACTGCAGAGCGAAGGCGGAGCGGCGGGCGCGCTGCACGGCGCCTTGCAGGCAGGCGCATTCGCCACCACGTTCACGGCTTCGCAGGGCCTGCTGCTGATGATCCCCAACATGTTCAAGATTGCCGGCGAGCTGACGCCCGCGACCATGCATGTGACTGCCCGCACGCTGGCCACGCATGCGCTGTCGATTTTCGGCGACCACTCCGACGTGATGGCCTGCCGCTCGACGGGGTGGGCGATGCTGTCTTCGAACTCAGTGCAGGAGGCGGCAGACCTGGCACTGGTGGCGCAAATTGCCACGCTCGAGTCGCGTATTCCGTTCATTCATTTCTTCGACGGTTTCCGGACTTCGCATGAGGTGCAGAAGGTCGTTCCTATCGGCGATGAGGATATTCGCGCGCTGGTCGACGACAAGCACATCATCGAGTTCCGCCAAAACGCGCTCAGCCCCGATCGGCCGCGCATTCGCGGTTCGGCGCAAAACCCGGACGTTTTCTTCCAGGCGCGCGAAGCCTGTACGCCATATCACGCGGCAGTTCCGGGAATCGTGCAGTCGGTGATGGACCGGGTGGGGAAGCAGATTGGACGCGCGTATCACCTCTTCGATTACTATGGCGCGCCTGACGCCGAACGCGTGATCGTGATGATGGGCTCCGGCGCAGAAGCGGCAGAGGAAGCCGTGGATGCGCTGGTGAAGCAAGGCGAAAAAGTGGGCCTGGTGAAAGTGCGCCTTTATCGCCCGTTCGATTCTGCAGCCTTTATTCGCTCTCTGCCTATTTCTGTGAAATCCGTTGCCGTGCTTGATCGCTGCAAGGAGCCGGGCGGCGCAGGAGAGCCGCTTTACCAGGACGTAGTGACTGTGCTCGCCGAACACGACCAGAAACTGCCGTTCGCCATGCCGACGATTGTCGGTGGACGCTACGGCCTTTCGTCGAAGGAGTTCACGCCGGCGATGGTCAATGGCATTTTTGACGAGCTTGCAAAGCCGGCGCCGAAAAACCACTTCACTATCGGTATCGACGACGATGTGAGCCACTCGAGCCTCTTTTACGATCCCACGTTCTCGACGGAGGACCCGAAGACAGTGCGCGCGCTTTTCTACGGCCTTGGTTCCGACGGCACCGTGGGAGCAAATAAGAACTCGATCAAGATCATCGGCAGCAACACGCCGAATTATGCGCAGGGCTACTTTGTGTATGACTCGAAGAAGTCGGGGTCGATGACCACATCGCACCTCCGTTTCGGGCCGAACCCGATCCGATCGAGCTACCTGATTACGCAGGCAAGCTTTGTGGCGTGCCACAACTTCAGTTTCCTCGAGAAAATCAACGTGTTGGAAGCGGCGATGCCTGGTGCGGCCTTCCTGCTGAATTCGGCTTACCCGGCCGCCGAAGTGTGGGACAAACTGCCGCGCGCGGTGCAGCAGGAGATGCTGCGCAAGAAGGTCGAGTTCTACGTGATTGACGGCTACAAGGTGGCGCGCGATGCAGGCATGGGCACGCGCATCAACACCATTATGCAGACATGCTTCTTCGCCATCAGCGGCGTGCTGCCGCGCGAAGAAGCAATCGCGCAAATTAAGAAGGCCATCCAGAAGACCTACGGCAAGCGCGGCGAGGCAGTGGTGCAGAAGAATTTTGCCGCCGTCGATGCGGCATTGGCGCACCTGGAAAAAGTGGAGCTGCCGGCGGCGGTTTCGTCGGAGTTTGATTTGATCCCGGCGATTTCGCCCGCCGCGCCGAAGTTTGTTCACGACGTGCTGGGGCAGATTGCCGCGGGCAAAGGCGACCTGCTGCCGGTGAGCGCCATTCCTGCGGGAGGAGCATTCCCCACTGGTACGGCGCAGTGGGAGAAGCGGAACATAGCGCAGTTCATCCCGGTGTGGGACGAGAATCTGTGCATCCAGTGCGGCAAATGCGTTATGGTGTGCCCGCATGCGGTGATCCGGTCGAAGGTGTATGCGGCCGAGTTGAGTGACAAATCTCCAGCCACACTGAAGTGGGCGAAGCCTAAGTGGAAGGCGATGGAAAACGATCGCTACACGCTGCAGGTGGCGCCCGAAGACTGCACCGGCTGCGGGGTCTGCGTGGAGATTTGCCCGGTGAAGAGCAAGAGCGATGCCGGACACAAGGCCATCAACATGGAACCGCAAGCGCCGCTGCGTGAACCAGAGCGCGAAAACTGGGAGTATTTCCTGTCGCTGCCCGAGGTGGACCGCGGCAAGCTCTCGCACACGCAAGTGAAAGACCTGCAACTGCTGCAGCCGCTCTTCGAATTTTCCGGCGCGTGCGCGGGCTGCGGCGAGACGGCTTACATCAAGCTGCTCACGCAACTTTTCGGCGACCGGCTTTACATCGCCAACGCCACCGGCTGCTCGTCGATTTACGGCGGCAACCTGCCCACCACGCCTTACACCAGCAATGCGTCGGGCCGCGGCCCGACGTGGGCCAATTCGCTCTTTGAAGACAACGCCGAGTTCGGCTTCGGCATGAGGACCGCTCTGGATCAGCAGAAGGAATTTGCCGAGTTGCTGGTCACTCGGCTGGCGCCGGCGATCGGGGCGGAATTCGCGGCGGAGCTGATTCACGCTCCACAAAAGACGGAGCCCGAGATCGACCGGCAGCGCGTACGCGTGAAGGCGCTACGCGAGAAGCTGGCGAGCAACGCAAGCTCCGACGCGCGCAACCTGCTGGCC
The DNA here is from genome assembly GCA_035935755.1 of Occallatibacter sp. Lineage (GTDB taxonomy): Bacteria > Acidobacteriota > Terriglobia > Terriglobales > Acidobacteriaceae > Telmatobacter. Next base: position 279,203 of record DASYWU010000054.1, read on the forward strand.
ATTGCGGATTCGCTGGTGCGCAAGAGCGTGTGGATCCTGGGCGGCGATGGATGGGCTTTCGACATCGGCTTCGGCGGTCTCGATCACGTGCTCGGCTCCGGGAAGAATGTCAACGTACTGGTGCTCGACACCGAAGTCTACTCGAACACCGGCGGCCAGGCCTCGAAGGCAACGCCGCGCGGCGCAGTGGCGAAATTCGCTGCGGCAGGCAAGCCGAACAGCCGCAAGGATCTGGCCATGGAAGCGGTGAGCTACGGTTACGTCTACGTGGCGCAGGTGGCAATGGGCGCCAATGACACGCACGTTATCAAGGCATTTCAGGAGGCGGAAGCACACGAAGGACCTTCGATCATCATTGCCTACGCAAGCTGCATCGCTCACGGCTACGACCTGGTCCACGGCCTGGAGCAGCAGAAACTGGCCGTGCAGTCGGGTTACTGGCCGCTGATGCGTTATAACCCAGCCCTGCGCGAACAGGGCAAGAACCCGTTCCAGCTCGACTCGAAGGCGCCGTCGATTCGGCTGAAGGAATACGCCTACCGCGAAGCTCGCTACACCATGCTTGCGCGCGGCAATCCGGAGATGGCTGCCGAGCTCCTGAAGGAAGCGCAGGACGATGTCGAACGCCAATGGCGCGTCTATTCGGCGCGGGCCGCCATGCCGGGCCGCGGCGAGACGCCGCATATCGCTCCAGAGGAAAAACCTGCCGAAGATCTGGCGGCCACGGCTGCCGGAGGTGAGGAATGACCGATCTTTCAATGCAGTATCTCGGCATGAAGCTGAGCGGGCCCGTCGCGGTCGCGTCCACGCCACTGTCCGAGCAAATCGAAAATGTTCGGCGCATGGAGGACGCCGGCGCATCGGCGATCGTGCTGACTTCGCTCTTTGAAGAGCAGCTGGTGCTCGAATCGCAGGCGCTGGACGAGGATCTTTCGCGCGGCACCGAATCGTTTGCCGAATCGCTCGGCTTTCTCCCCGATCTGCACGACTACCGCATGAGCCACGATGTTTATCTGGAGCATCTGCGGCGAGCACGCGAGGCGGTGAGCATACCCGTCATCGCCAGCCTGAACGGGGCCACCAGCGGCGGATGGGTGCGCCTGGCGCGCGAGATGGAGCAGGCCGGAGCTTACGCCATCGAGCTGAACACCTATGCGCTGGCTACCGACCGCAGCCAGACTTCGACCGAGATCGAAATGCAGATTCTCGACCTGGTCAAGCAGGTTTGCGAAGCGGTGGAGATTCCCGTCGCGGTCAAGCTTTCGCAGTCGTTCACCAGCATTCCGCACATGTGCGCGCGGCTTGAAGATGCGGGCGCGCGCGGCATTTCGATTTTCAACCGTTTCTACCAGCCTGATTTCGATATTGAGACCATGGAGGTGCGGCCGACGCTGCATTTCTCCACGCCATCGGAGTTGCTGCCTCGCCTGCACTGGGCGGCGATCCTTTACGGCCACATCGGCGCGGACATCGCCATTACCGGCGGCGTGCACTCGGCCGAAGACGTGATCAAGGCGATCATGGCCGGCGCCAGCGTGGCGATGATGGTTTCCGCGCTGCACATTCACGGCATCGACCACATTGCGCGCGTGCTGGTGGATCTGCGCTACTGGCTCGAGCGGCGCGAGTACCCGTCGCTGAGCGAAACGCGCGGGTGTCTGAGCCGGCGTTCGGTGCCGGACACATCGCCTTTCGATCGCGGGAACTACATCAAGACGCTAAGCTCTTATAGTCTCCGCCAGACTATGGCTGCTTTCTGACGTCAGTTTGTGCTGTATTTTCGCCTGAAATCGGCGGCCGCGTTTGAAATGCGGCCGCCGCTTTTATTCGGACGCTGTTTTGCGCGCGAGCAGGCGCAGAACCGTTTCCTCAATGCGGCTGCAGGCCTTAGGGAGTGCGGCTTTGACTGCATCGCTGAAATGTTCACCAAGCGCGACAGAGCCGGCGCCGATAGTGAGCAGCAGTGATTCGCGCGGCAAGGCAGAGTAAAGGTCGCGCGCCAAGGCAAGCAGTTCGGGCGCGCTGAGATGGTGCGTCGCCAGGCCGGACGATTGCGAAATCGGTTCGACGGGTGAAAGTGAGATGGAGCCGGGTCGTGCTTCGAGCGAGCAGTCGACGAAGAGGACTGCGTCGGCGCCGGCGATGTCTTCGGCCAGTTCCGGCGTCCACTGTGGGCGCGAAATGACTCGGAATCCGGACAGATCGCTGAAGCGGCGCCGAGCCCAGTCGGCCAGCCACGGGCCTGCGCCGTCATCGCCGCGGAGCGTGTTGCCGCAGGCGAGGATAAGGCAGCGGGATTTCGCGGATGCAACCACAAGATGAGGGTGCCCCAGTTCTCGCTTTTGAGGGCTGGGAAGGTAGCGACTCTCAGGATCGCACAGCCCGGTCTACAACTGCGCCGCCGGCTGAGACCAGTTCCAGCGCCAGCGGCATCTGGCCCAGTGCGTGCGTCGAGCAGCTGAGGCACGGGTCGAAGGTGCGGACGACGGCTTCCACGCGATTCAAAACGCCTTCGGTGAATTTGTCATCCTTGACGTAGTGTTTCGCCGCCTGGAGCACGCCGCGGTTCATGGCATCGTTATTCTGGCCGGTGGCAATCACCAGGTTGGCCCAGGTGATCTTGCCGTTCTCGTCCACCTTGTAGTGGTGGTGCAGGACGCCGCGCGGCGCCTCGGCCTGGCCCGCGCCTTCCAGCCGGTTGACACCGGCGGTGGCGCGCACGTGCTTGTTGAGGATCGCCGGATCGCTGAGAATCTCCTCGATTTTTTCAATGCCGTAAAGAATCTCGATCAGCCGGGCGTGATGATAGTAGAACGAACCCTGCACCGGAGTGGCGCAGATTTGCTTGAATTGGGCGAGTTCTGTCTCTGCGCGCGGCGTGCCCATGCTGGCTACGATGTTGAGGCGCGCGAGCGGCCCCACGCGGTAGCACCCGTCGGGGTAGCCGAGCGGCTTGTAATAAGCGAATTTGGTATAGCTGTAGGGCTCAACTGCTTCGCCGATGACTTCGGCATATTTCGTCGCGGTGATGCCGTCGTCGAGGACGCGGCCGTCGGCGGCAATGAGCCGCAATGCGCCGTCAGTGAACTCGATCGATTCGTCATCGTTGATGAGGCTCATGAACAACGACGGATAGTTCGCGAAGATTTCGATTTCCGGCTGGAAGCTGTCGGCGACGCGCTTGTACCACTCGAGCGCGAGCTTCGCGTGCGCATAGGCCTCGGGAATCATGGCCAGAATCTCGTCGCGCTTGGCCGGAGCAAGCGGCTCGGTAACGCCGCCGGGAACGACCCAGCCGGGATGGATGCGCTTGTCGGCAAGCAGTTCGATGATGTGCTGGCCGAAGCGGCGCAGACCAACGCCGGCGCGGCCCAGCTCTGGCTTTGCCGCCGCCACTCCGATGATGTTGCGTAGGGCTGGGTCGGATTCCATGCCCAGCAGCAGGTCGGGTGAGGAGAGATAGAAGAAGCTCAGCGCGTGCGACTGCACCATCTGCGCCAGGTTGAGCATGCGGCGCAGTTGAGCGGCGGTGGGCGGGATGCGCACGGACATGATGGCTTCGCATGCTTTGGCCGAGGCGATCAGGTGCGAAACCGGGCAGATGCCGCAGATGCGCGCCATCAGGCCGGGCATCTCGTAAAACGGCCGGCCTTCGGAAAAGCGCTCGAAGCCGCGCACCTGGGTCACGTGAAAGTGCGCGTCCTCGACTTCACCCTGCGCATTGAGCTGGATGGTGATCTTGCCGTGGCCTTCAAGGCGCGTAACCGGATCGATGGTGATGGTCTGGCTCATGCCTCACGCTCCAAAGCGGGTGAGAGCGGCGATGTCGAGCGGCCCTCCGTTGATCAGCGCGGTAAGCGCCGAATGAAATGTTTCGGTTGAAGGCGGACAGCCGGGCAGAAAAACGTCCACCTTCACGAATTCATGAATCGGCCGCACCACGCGCAGCAACTGGGGCACGACAACGCAGGGAATCTGCGGCTGCGCGCTTGCGTTCTGGATGTAGGCGCGTTCCAGGATCGCTTCCGGGCCGATGGGATTGCGCATCGCCGGTACGTTGCCGGTGACGGCGCAGTCTCCCATGGCCACCAGCATCTTTGCGTGCGCACGAATCTTCCGGATCTTTTTTTCGTCGTCGACCGAGGCCACCGCGCCCTCGACCAGAGCAATGTCGACGTCGTCGGGAAATTCCTTGGCGTCGACGATGGGGCTATAGACCACGTCTACAAATTCGGCCAGTTCCAGCAGCCGCTCGTCCATGTCGAGAAATGACATGTGGCAGCCCGAGCATCCATCCAGCCACGCCGTTGCCAGTTTCAGTTTGCTCATTGCGCTTCCCTCATCATGTTCAAAAAGGGCAGGAAATCCGGATACTTCGGATGGTCCGATCCGATCTTGCTTTTATCGAAGAGCGCGCCGGTGGGGCACACCTGCACGCACTTGCCGCAGCGCGTGCAACTGGAGTTGCCCCAGTTGTCGTGCAGGTCGGTGATGACCAGCGAATCGATGCCGCGGCCCATCACGTCCCACACGTGGGCGCCTTCAATCTCCGCGCAAGCGCGCACGCAGCGCGTGCACAGGATGCAGCGGTTGTGATCGGCGGTGAAGCGCTCGTGCGAGGCGTCGACGGCGAGCTGCGGGTTGCGATAGGGCAGACGCACGTGGGTCACGCCCTGTTCCTGCGCCAGCGTCTGCAGTTCGCAGTGGCCGTTGGAGACGCAGACCGAGCAAACGTGATTGCGCTCGGCGAAGAGCATTTCCAGGATGAGCCGGCGGTGTTTGCGCACCCGCTCCGTTTCCGTGCTGACCACCATGCCTTCGAAAACCGTGGTGACGCAGGCGGCGGCGAGCTTGTTGCTGCCGGCAATTTCGACCAGGCACAGCCGGCACGCGCCCACGTCGCTCAGGCCGTCAAGGTGGCAGAGTGTGGGAATGTAGATGTCGTTTTCCCGCGCCACTTCGAGGATGGTTTGGCCGGAGCGCGCGCTGACTTCCTCGCCATTGATCTCCAGCGTTTTTACGTCCACGCCCGCGCTCATGCCGTCACCTCCGCTTCAACTTCGGCCGGCTTGCCTTCCATGGTGCAGACGCCGGCCGGGCAGTGCTTGTGGAGAATGTGCTCGAGGTACTCGTTGCGGAAATACTTGAGCGTACTGAGCACGGGGTTGGGCGCGGTCTGGCCCAGGCCGCAGAGGCTGGTCTCCTTCACCGTGGCGCAGAGCTCTTCCAGCATGTCCAGGTCGTCCATGGTTCCGGCGCCGTTGGAGATGCGCGTCAGCAGCGTGTACATCTGCGCGGTGCCGGAGCGGCAGGGAATGCACTTGCCGCAGGATTCGGTCATGCAGAACTCGATGAAGAAGCGGGCAACATTCACCATACACGAGGTGTCATCCATGACGATCATGCCGCCGGAGCCCATGATGGAGCCCATCTTGAGCAGCGCGTCATAGCTCACGCCTACATCGAGCATCTCCGCCGGAATGCAGCCGCCCGACGGCCCGCCGGTTTGCACGGCCTTGAAGGTGTGGCCTTCGGGTACCCCGCCGCCGATGCCCTCGATGATCTGGCGCAGCTTGATGCCCATGGGCACTTCGACCAGGCCGGTGTTCTTGATTTTGCCGGTGAGCGCGAAGACCTTGGTCCCTTTGCTGCGCTCGGAGCCCATGTTGGCGAACCACTTGCCGCCGTTACGCACGATGGGCGCAATGTTGGCGTAGGTTTCCACGTTGTTGATCAGCGTTGGCTTGCCCCAGAGTCCGCTGACCGCCGGATACGGCGGACGAGGCTTGGGCGTGCCGCGGCGGCCTTCGATGGAAGCGATCAGCGCCGTCTCTTCGCCACAGACAAAGGCGCCGGCGCCGAGGCGGATTTCGATATCGAAGCTGAAAGGCGTGCCGCAGATGTCGTTGCCCAGCAGGCCGCGGCGGCGCGCTTCGCGAAGTGCCGTGGTCAGCCGCGAAACGGCGACAGGGTATTCGGCACGCACGTAAATGAATCCTTTGCTGGCGCCGATGGCATAACCGGCGATGGCCATGCCTTCGATGACGCGATGGGGATCGCCTTCCATCACGCTGCGGTCCATGAATGCGCCGGGATCGCCTTCGTCTCCGTTGCAGACGACGTACTTCACGTCGCCCGCTGCCTTGGCCACCGTGCTCCACTTCAGCCCCGTGGGATAGCCGCCTCCGCCGCGCCCGCGCAGCTTGCTCTCAGTGATGCGGTGGACCACGCCGAGGGGCGTCATCTCGGTGAGCACCGTCAGCAGCGCCTTGTAACCATCGCGCGCGATGTAGTCGTCTATCTTTTCCGGGTCGATGTAGCCGGCGTTTTCCAGCACCACGCGCACCTGGCTGTCGAAGTGCTCGTGCAGATCGCATTTGATTTCCGGCACCGGCTCGCCGCCGAGGTGGGCAACGATCTCGCCCGCGTGGCAGGCGTGCACCTTTCCATAAAGCGCGTCGTCAGGATCGCAGCGGACGAGCGGCCCGTGCGAGCAGGGGCCCATGCAGCCGGTGCGGCGAATGAGGATTTTTTTGCCCGACGCTTCCGCGGCCTTCAGGAGCTCTTCGATCACCTTGTCCGCGCCCTGGCTCTTACAGGCGAGATCCGTGCAGACGTTGACTTCGTGGTCGTATTTGGCGTTCTCCTGGCGAACGCTCTGGGCAATCTGATCCAGTTCTTCCGGATTCATTCGGCCTTCCACCTTTCCAGTTGCTCGACCATCTGTTCAGCGTTCATTTCGCCAGCCACCTCGTTGTCGCAGAGAACCACGGGCGCGCGGCTGCAGGCGCCCACGCAGCGGGCGGTCATCAGGCTCACCTGGCCGTCTTTCGTGGTCTGGCCCTGGCATATGCCCAGGCACTTCTCCGCGGCAGCAATCAGCTTGGGCGCGCCCTTGATGTAGCAGGCGGTGCCGGCGCAAACGGTAATGGTGTGCCTGCCCGGCGGCTTAAGGCTGAAGTAGTGATAGAAGGTGACGACTCCGTAAGCCTGGCTCAGAGGCACGCGCAGCGACTGCGCCACGAAGCGGATGGCGTCGTCATCCAGGTAGCCGAAAGACGACTGCACGGTATGCAGTGTCTCAATCAGCGCGTGACGGGCAAAGCCGTTCTTGCGCATGGTGCCGTTGACGATCTTCCATCGTTTGTCTTCGCTGGGCAGCGGGGGCGGAGTGAATGCGGGCACGGTCTCCTCCTGGATGGCAGGCCTTGGTGCGTGCAGCACGCAATGTCTAGCTTGGTTGTAACCGGAGCGAGCGGGATCAGACCGTGACAGTGGTCACCGGGGGTGGAAGTGCATTCCAGAGTGTGACATGGGAATTGAATGCCAGGCCGTTTCGCAGGTGATTATATCGCGAGACAGTAAAGCCGGATTTGACGGAGGCTCGAAGGCTCCGGACTATCCCAGCGCGGGAAGACTCCCCGAGGCGCCGACAAGGAAGATGAACCCGATGATGCAGCTATAGGCGGCGCCGGTCCAGGCGATGGCGTTGTACAGGCGCGGCCGGTGACCGCCGGCACTGAATGCGCCGCCCAGCGAAGCGGTCATCAGCGCGTTCATCGTGACCAGGCCCGCCGCAAATGCGGCCAGCCCCAGCATGCCGCGCGAGGTCCCGCCGAGATTAGCGGTAAGAAAGAAGAGCGCCAACTGACTGGGGGTTTCGGCGCCGACACCGTGCAGAATGCCGATCAGGAAGACCGACTTCCCGGTATACATCCACTGGAAGCGCTCCGGCCGGGGCGCCTGACGGTTCCAGATGCGGCGAACCTGCCACGCCGCCCAGAGGATGCCGTTAATCCCGATGGCCAGACGGCTTTCCACGCGCCCATGGGTGTGGCCGTGCGCGTCTTTGCGCAGGATTCCCGCGGCGACGCCGATTCCCAGCAGGATCAGCGTCAGGCCGATCAGGCGCTCGGTCCAGTGGTCCAGACCCTGGGGCAGGCCCATGTGCAGCTCAAGCACGGCGACACCGAGCGCGGCGACGGTGAAGGCGTGGCCGAGCGCGTAGGTGATGCCCAGCGCCAGCCCGCTGCGCCAACTGCGCTGCACGGCGGTGATGTCGGAGATGGCGGCCAGGTGATCGTAGTCGAAGCCGTGGCGCAGCCCCAGCACCAGGCAGGAGCCGAGGGCGGCATCGAGCTTCCAGTCTGCGAACAGGGGCGTCACGAGACCAAGTATAGAGGAGAATGGGTACAAGTTTGTGCTCCAAATCACCATTGGGGAGGGGTGCAAGGGCTCAGGGAGGTGCAGCGGACGGCTCATTTGAGGCTGGCGGCCAGTTGCCGCAAGCTCACCGGGCTTCACCGATCTCCAGATGATAGTCGCTGTAGCTGATGGTGACGACGGTGCGGCCGAAGATCGCGCTGTTCGATTCGGCTCGCGCGTGCGTGGCCATGGGGTAGCCGTCGATATTCACATAATCGCGCATCATATGCGTGGTTCCGGCGAAGATGGATGGTTTCTGCGACGCCACGCCGTCCACCCTGACGATGGAGAAGTCTTTCGTGTCCACCCAGATCGTTCCCTCGATCATGTTCGGTGCTTTGTGCTTTGGCGCGATCGCCAGCGCATAGCAGGCGCGGCCGCCGATATGATCAACCGCACCGGACTTGAGCCTCATATCGTAGTTGGCCGAGGTGAACGAGGAGCTCTCCACCTTGCCCGGCTGGTTAATCTCCTTCTCGTTGTCAAGCAGCGGTTTGAGGCCCACCCTGCGGATGATCGCCGATCCACTCTGGGAAAGAATGGTGTAGTTCTTGCCCACGCCTTTGCGGTAGCTGACCTTGACAGTGATTTCGGCCGCAGGATGAGTTTCGTCCTGGCCGCGGTAGACGTCATAACGTTCGATATCAGTGAAGCCGGCGACGTTTGCGACCCGGGTCCGCACTTCGGCGTCGATGCCGGCGACCACGCAGGTTTGAGTCGGTCTTGCTGCTGAGGGCCCGATTGCGGCGCCGCAAAGGAGGAAAAAGGTGAGAGGCGGCGAGGCCCGGGCAATGCGGGAAAGGGCGTTCATCGCCAGCATTGTCTCACGCTTGCGGCAGCGAAGACGCCGCCTGCGCTTATTCCGATCCCGCCGCTGCCATTGCAGTACCCGCTGCCGCCGGCGTTGCGGGGTTGAGCACAAGATGGTAGTCGCTGTATTCGATGGTGACCACGGTGCGCCCGATCATGAGCCCATTGGAAACGGCGCGGGCACGCGTTGCCATGGGGAATCCGTTCACATCTCTGTATTCGCGCATCATGCGCGTGTTTCCTGCCAGCATGGAAGGCCGTCGCGACGCCACTCCCTCCACCTTGACGATGGAAAAGTCTCTGGCATCGACCCAGAGTGTCCCGACAATTGCGTTGGGAGCTCTATGCCTGGGTGTGATGGCAAGCTCGTAGCAAGGACGCCCGTTGAGCGACTCCACCTGGTCCGACTTCAGCTTCATCTCGTAATTCGCCGAGGTGAACCATGTGTGTTCCATGCTGCCAGGCTGGCTGAGTTGATCTTCGTGTTTGAGGAGGGGAATGAGGCCGAACTTGCGGACCAGGTCCGATCCGCTCTGCGAAAGAATCTGATAGCTCGTGCCCACTCCCCGCCGGTATGTCGCTTTCACAGTAATTTCGGCAACGGAGTTGGTTTCGTCATTTCCCCGGTAAACGTCGTAGCGCTCTACGTCAGTAAAAGCGGCAACATGTCTGACGCGGTGTTGAACCGCGGCGTCGATCTGCTGGTAAACTGCGGGGCCGGAGGCCTGCGCCCGGGCGGCCGCAGTGGCCAGCCCGGCGCATGCGCAAAAAGTGAAAAACCGGCGCATAAAAACAGGCGAAAGTCGAATACTCATCGGTTTGGCACCCTCAATTGCAATCGACCTCGTTTTTTCGAGGATTCCGATGTCATCTGCGTGTCTTATTCACCTGAAGCCTGCGCCTTGTTCATTGCATCGTGAATTGCGCTGATAAAGGGATGGGCAATTTCCGGTCTTTTCACCTGACCATCCAGGACCGCTTTGGTCGTGGTGTCCGGTCCATAGACCGCGTTCATGTCGTCTTTGTTGCGAGTGATTACGGCTCCGTGCAGTGTGAGCCCGCCAAAAATGCCCTTGGCGCGCGAGTAGGTGAGGATTGCTGTATTCATCTTCCAGCTGGTGCTAGCCGAGGCATGGCGTCCAACCGGACCCGCGGCCACGGACGCGCCCGCGCCAAGTTGCACCTTGCTCGACATCAGTTCCTGCATGCCTTGGTCGTTCATGATTACCATCACCAGGTTTACGTCTTCACCGCCGATCTGAAGTCCCCAACTGCCGCCGCCGATATTGAAGAAGGCCGGCGCGCTCCATCCGTTCCCGGTTTTGCATGAGGCCACGCCCACGCCGCCTTCGCCGCCAAAAACAAATCCGCCCTTGAGCAGCTTGGGAACGACTGCGATGCATTTCGCTTTTTCCAAAACTTCCTGGGGAATGCCTTTATCCGGCGCGGCCATAATTGCGTCAAGTACCTGGCCGGCGCTCTGCAAACGGTTGGCTACATCCTGGCGCTCGCTACTTGCGCTCGCCCAACTCATGCTGGTCGTCATGGCCAGCAAACAAAGCAGAACTGCAACTTTTTTCATATATACCTGCTCCTATCCCCGGCCGCCTTCGCTCTTTATCTACCCGGCGCCGGAATTGTTTAAGGTCCTGACGCCCGGGTTCTCTATTCTTTTTCAGGGCCCGCAACGCCAAGCAGCAGCCAAAGTGCCAATTGACCGCTGCCGATTTGAGTAAAGGGCCATCATCTTTGGTTGCCCGCAAAGGGTTGCCTGCCGCAATCGGGAATCTGTGTTGGGAGCACGGCAAATCGCTGAGAAACGCAGACTTCATGCGCTATGCTGGACTCCATCACAGCACTTATTCGCGAGGCGCATCTTTGAGCGATACGGCCCAACCCAATGCAACTCAACGCGCGGTCCTGCAAGTGCGCGGAGTGGTGCAGGGTGTGGGATTTCGCCCCTTTGTTTTCCGTTTGGCGCAGGAAGAAGGCCTGGCAGGCTTTATTGGCAACGATACCGACGGTGTGACCATCGAAGTGGAAGGGCCGGCCTCACGCGTCGAGGCGTTCGCGGCCCGCCTGCGCGGCGAGGCCCCGCCGCTTTCACGCATTGATTCCGTGGCAGTTCGCACCACCGCTCCTGTCGGCGAGACGGCTTTTCGTATCGTCGCAAGCGAAGTGCTGGGCCGCGTGAGCACCGGCATTCCCGCCGATGCCGCTACCTGCGCCGACTGCCTGCGAGAGCTGCTGGATCCGCGCGACCGCCGATGCCGGTACCCATTTCTCAACTGCACCAATTGTGGCCCGCGCTTCACCATCACGCGCCGCATACCTTATGACCGGCCGCAGACTTCTATGGCGCAGTTCGAAATGTGCCCGGCATGCCAGGCGGAATACGACGATTTGGCCAACCGCCGCTTTCACGCCCAACCCAATGCCTGCGCTGTCTGCGGGCCGCACGTCTGGCTCTGCGGTGCGGACGGAGCTGAACTCACAACTGGCGATGCTGCCGTCCTCGTCTGCATCGATCGCCTCGCCGCCGGCGAAATCATGGCGGTGAAGGGAATCGGCGGCTTCCACTTGAGCGTGGATGCGACCAATGAATCCGCCATCATGCGCCTGCGCGAACGCAAGCGTCGCTTCGGCAAGCCGCTGGCCATCATGGTTCGAGATGTGGAAGCTGCGCGCGCAGTCTGCGAACTTGATGCCGGCGAACTCGCGCTCTTTACTTCGCCGGCGCGGCCCATTGTGCTGGCGCGGCGCCGATCGGACAGTGGCATTGCCGAGGCTGTCGCGCCCGGCATTCCGTGGCTGGGCGTTTTTCTTCCGTATGCGCCGCTCCAGCATCTGCTGTTTGCCGATCCACGCATCCGCGCCCTGGTGATGACCAGCGCCAACCTCAGTGAAGAACCAATCGCGATCGACAATGACGAAGCACGCGCGCGCCTCGGTGGCATCGCCGACGCGTTCCTGATGCACAATCGCGAAATCCTGCAGCGCTGCGACGATTCCGTGCTGGCGCAAGTCGACGGCGCGCCGCAGTTCATCCGCCGTGCGCGGGGGTTCGTTCCGCTGGCCGTGCCGCTGCCGCTCGATGCGCCGCCGCTGCTCGCTGTCGGCGGCCATCTCAAATCCGTGTTTACGTTGGCGCGCGGGCATTACGCCTACCAGAGCCAGCATCTCGGCGATCTGGAAAATGTCATCGGCCTCGACTTTTTCCGCGAGTCGCTTGACCACCTGATGCGCACCTTCGAAATCGATCCAGAATGTGTCGCGCACGATCTTCATCCGGGGTATCTGTCGACGGTGTGGGCGAAGGAATGGGCGCAGGAGCGCCGCCTGCCGCTGATCGCCGTGCAGCATCATCATGCGCACGTGGCTGCGTGCATGGCCGAGCATGGCGTCACCGGGGAAATCATCGGAATTTCCGTCGACGGCACCGGCTGCGGCACCGACGGCCGCATCTGGGGCGGGGAAGTGCTCATTTGCCGGCTGGACGGAGCCGATCCCGCAAGCTTCGATCGCTTCGCGCATCTTGATTACGTGCCCATGCCCGGCGGCGAAGCAGCCATTCATGAGCCCTGGCGCATGGCGCTCGGGCATTTGACTGCTGCGGGATTCGACGTGGAGTCGCCGGAAATACTCGGCCTGCTCGGCGCGAAGACCACCAAACTGCGCGTGCTGAAGCGCATGATGGCGCGCGAGCTGAATTCGCCGCTCACCTCGAGTTGCGGGCGGCTCTTCGACGCCGTGGCCGCTTTGGTGCTCGGGCGGCGCGAAGTGGACTACGAAGCGCAGGCAGCGATTGAGTTGGAAGGAATCGCAATCGACGAACCGCGCGAAGCCGGCGCGCAGCACGGCTACACGCTCGAGATAATCCCGGCAAACTGGTCGCGGCGGGAACCTGCACGGATTAGTGCGCAGCCGCTCTGGCACGGATTGATCGCCGATCTCCGAGCCGGAACAAGCAAGCCGAAAATCTCCGCCCGCTTCCACGCCGGTATTGCCTCGACCTTCATCTCTGCAGCCTTACTAGCGCGCGAAGCCACGGGTCTGGGCCAAGTGGCGCTCACTGGCGGCTGCATGCACAATCGCCGGCTTGCACGCCTGTTGCGCCTTGGCCTCGAAGCAGAAGGATTTGAAGTTTTCCAGCACACCAAGGTCAGTCCCGGCGATGCGGGGCTGAGTTATGGACAGGCGATAGTAGCCACGGCGGCGCTGCGCGTGCGACAATGAGCCGGTTACGTTATCGTTAACTCCAAGGAGCTTTCCTATGCAGCGCAGGGAATTCTGCAAATTGGTCGCTGCCGCAGCGGCAGCAAGTGCGATTCACGCCTCAGGACAAAACGACGCTTCAGCGGACGCCACCATGCCGGCCGGGTTCAACTCGCTGGAAAAAAGCTATGCCGATTTCTGTTCCACTCCCGCGGAGCAGAGAGTTTTTTACGCGCTGGTCGACGGAAAGATCGTGGAACAAAAATTCGATGAAGCAAGCTGGACGCCCACCGCATGGGGCGAACCGCCGAAGCTGCCCATTCCCGGCGGCTCATGGGATGGCGTGCCCATGAACCCACCCGTCTCCGGATTAAACGGGAGTGGTTCCTATCAGCCTACGTGGGATTCGCTGCTGAATTACGACGCGCCGGAGTGGTACCAGGACGCGAAATTCGGCATCTGGGCGCACTGGAGTCCGCAGTGCGTTCCCGAAGACGGCGACTGGTACGCGCGCAACATGTATATCCAGAACCAGCAGATGCGCGGCAACCGCGAAAGCCAGTACGAATTCCACCTGAAGCATTACGGTCCCCAGTCGCGCTTCGGTTATAAGGATCTCTGCGCGCAGTGGACGCTGCTCAACTGGGAACCTGACGCGCTGATTGAGCGTTATAAAAACGCCGGCGCGCGCATCTTCATCGCCCTCGCCAATCATCACGACGGCTTTGACGCGTGGGATTCGAAGCATCAGCCGTGGAACTCGGTCGCCCACGGTCCGCATCGCGACGTGGTGGGCACGTGGGCTGCGGCGGCGCGCAAGCAGGGGATGCGCTTCGGCGTCACCGTGCACCAGGCGCGCAACTGGTGGTGGTTCCAGCCTTCGCACGGCGCGGATACGACCGGTCCGCTGGCCGGCGTACCCTACGATGGCCACCTGACCGCGGCCGAGGGCAAGGACCAGTGGTGGCAAGGTCTCGATCCGCAGCGGCTTTACAGCGTCAAGCATCCGTTCGATGCGCTGCCCGACCCTTCCTATGCGAAGAACTTCTACGACCGCACGCGCGACCTGATCGATCAGCACGACCCCGACCTGCTCTACTTCGACAATGCGCTTTTCCCGCTCGGCTGGGCCGGCATGTGCATCGGCGCGTATTTTTACAACCACAACCTGCAGACCCACAACGGCAAGCAGGAAGGCGTGATCAACATCAAGAATGTTCCGGACAATCTCGCCAAGTCAGTTATTGCCGATTACGAGCGCGGCATCACCAAAGGCATCATGCAATATCCGTGGCAGTCGGAAACCTGCATCGGCCAATGGCATTATCAGCGCGGCCTCTACGATCACCCCGGCGAATATGGCGGCTATCTTCCTCCCGACTCCGTGATCCACTGGATGGCCGATACGGTGAGCAAGAACGGCACCTTCATCCTCAATGTTCCCGGCAAGCCTGACGGCACCATCGACAGCAAGGAGATGGCTGTGGTCGACCAGATCGCCGCGTGGATGAAGATCAATGGCGAGGCCATCTACGAGACGCGGCCGTGGAAGATTTACGGCGAAGGCCCGAGCAAGCCCCAGGAAGCTGGAGCGTTCAAAGGCCGGCAGAGCATCAGCGGGCTGACCGCGAAAGATATCCGATTCACGCGCAACAAGGCCAACAACGTGATCTACGCGATTTTCATGGGCTGGCCGGAAGGCGAGGCGCAGATTGCGGCGCTGGGCTCGTCGGCGCAGACCAACCCGGGAAAGATCGCGCACGTGGAGCTGGTCGGCTCGGATGCAAAGGTGAAATTCAGGCAGACGCCCGAAGCGCTGCGCGTGACCCTGCCGGCGCAGACCAGCCCGGCGGGCGCTTATGGCGCCGCGATAAAAATTTCGCTGAGTTGATTGGAATGCGGGTGGCCCAGGTCTCGATTTTGAGACCTGGGATCAGCGCTTCACCCGGAAATCCGTACCAGTTCCTGCGCCTCGTGCTTGGGGCCAAGGATGGACATGCGGGGAATGCGCCCGCGCACCATCGCCACTTCGTCGCAGCGATGCAGGCGCGGGCAGTTCTGGCAATCTTTGAAGATTTTATCGGGCAGCTCCGACTTGTCCTCGACAGTGCGGAATCCGTACTTGAAGAAGAAGTCGGGGATGCGCGTGAACAGGCACACGGACTGCACGCCATGATCTTCTGCTTCGGCAATGAGCGCCTTCAGGACCTTGCCGCCGGCGCCGCGGCTTTTCGCTTCCGGCTTCACTACGATTGAGCGCACTTCGCACAGGTGCGGACCGTAAAGGTGCAGCGCACCGCAACCCAGGAACACGCCCGCGTCCGATTCGGCAACGGTGAAGTCCCGAATGTTCTCGCAGATTTCCGCGAAGGGGCGCTTCAGCAGCGTGCCGTCACCCGAAAGCGAATTAACCAGGTCGTAAAGATTGGAGGCGTCTTGCAGCCGTGCCTTACGCACCCGCATGGGCAGCCTCCGCCTGGTCGAAACTTACCACGCCGTAGCGCGCGATCAATGATTCGACTCGTTTTTGCGTCTCCTGCAATGCTGCACTCACCCGGTGACGGGCGGTGCCGCCAACCACGTCGTGGCAATCCAGCGTGGCATTGAGGCTGATCGCCTGGTAAAAATCCTCGCCGAATTCGGCACCGAACTGGCGCAACTCGACCAGAGTAAGGCCGCCAAGCTCCACACCCTTGTCCAGCGCAAAGCGAACTGCGTTGCCGATTTTTTCGTGCGCGGTGCGGAACGGCACGCCCTTGTGCACGAGATATGTGGCCGCGGCCATAGCATTCAGGAAGCCCGTCTCGCAAGCGGCGCGCATGCGGTCTGACCGGAACCGGAGCGCACGCGTAAATGCTGCAAGCAGATACAGCATTTCGTGCATCTCCGTCGTGGCGGCAAAAACAGGTCTCTGTGTTTCCTGCATATCCTTGTTGTAGGCCAGAGGCAGTCCTTTGAGCAACAGCGTCACGCTCTCAGCCTCGCCATGAATGCGCCCCACCTTGCCGCGAACCAGTTCCGTCAGGTCGGGATTCTTCTTCTGCGGCATGGCGCTTGAGCCCGTGGAAAACGGCTCCGGCAGTTCCACAAAGCCAAATTCCGCCGTCGCAAACAGGGTGATCTCCTCGGCGAAACGGCTGGCGTGAAGCGAAATGAGCGTGAGCGCCTGCAGGTACTCGAGCACGAAATCGCGGTCGCTGGTGGCGTCCATGCTGTTTGCCGTGGGAGCAGTAAAATGCAGCTCGCGCGCGGCGATTGCGCGATCCAGGGGCAGCGTCGCCCCAGCTACCGCACCGGACCCGAGCGGACAATAATCCAGTCGCTTGCAGCAGTCTTCCAGACGAGACATGTCGCGCAGCAGCATTTCAACGTATGCAAGCAGCCAGTGCGCAACCAGCACCGGTTCGGCACGCTGCAGGTGCGTGTAAGCGGGCATCACCGCATCGCCGGCGGCGCGCGCCTGCTCCACCAGTTGCTGAGCCCAAGCCGCCAGATGACCCAGAAGCAAGCGACGGACCACAAACCGGATGTAAAGGCGCAAATCGGTCGCGATTTGCTCATTGCGGCTGCGTCCCGTGTGCAGCTTCCGTCCCAGCTCGCCGATCGACTCGACCAGCCGCCGCTCTACGAAATGGTGAATGTCCTCGGCCTGCGCGTCATCGCGGATCTCATCGCGCTTGCCCGCATAACGCTCGCCTATGACGCGCAGCGCGTCCGCAATACGCTCACTCTCGCTTTCGGTCAGGATGCCCGCGGCCTGCAAGGCAAGAGCATGTGCCCGGCTCGCCGCCAGTTCCTCACCAAGCAATCGGCAATCGAATGGGAGCGAGCGCTGCCACGAATCGAAAAACGGATCGGCGGCCGCGCGAAAGCGCCCCGACCACATCTTCCCGGATTGTTGTTTGTTGGACATTGCCCTGTTTCTAATTCCTTAATCTTCCGTTTCCAGTAGGCAGTCACAGCCAATTAGCTGTTCGTGGCAGCGTGGGCATTGCTCCCAGTCGCAACCGGGATGGTGATAGTTCCCTGGCAAGGCTCCACAATCGTGGCAGCGATGGTCCGGCCTTTCTGGCGCGCGGCCCCTTTCACTTCCATAGAGAATGGGATCACGGTCGCCGTCGATTGTCTTGACAGGCGTCTTTACGCAGCCCTCTGCTTCATTCATTTCGCGTTCGCAGTACTTGCAGATGGCCATCGCTATTCTTTCTCTTTGCCGTTTTTGAGCTGGGGCATCTCGCTGCCTTTGCTCAGCGTGAGGAGTCCGGCCTTGGCGTAGGTAAGCAGCTTCTCACGCGTGTCGGTGATGTCAAGATTGCGCATCGTAAGTTGCCCGATGCGGTCGCGCGGTGAAAAAGCGGATTCGGTCTTCTCCATGCTGAGGCGCTCGGGATGGAAGGTGAGATTGGGCGACTCGGTATTGAGGATGGAGTAGTCGTTGCCGCGGCGCAATTCGAGCGCGACCTCGCCAGTGATGGCTTTCGCCACCCAGCGCTGCGCGGACTCGCGGAGCATGATCGCCTGCGAATCGAACCAACGTCCCTGATAGAGCAGGCGGCCAAGCTTGCGGCCGTTGTCGCGATACTGCTCGATGGTGTCCTCGTTGTGAATGCCGGTGATGAGGCGCTCGTAAGCAATAAAGAGCAGCGCCATGCCCGGAGCTTCGTAGATGCCGCGGCTCTTGGCTTCGATGATCCTATTTTCAATTTGATCGGACATGCCGAGGCCGTGTCTTCCGCCAATGCGGTTAGCTTCGAGCAGGAGCGCGACGGTATCGTCGAATTGCTGGTCGTTGAGCGCGACAGGGAAGCCTTCCTCAAAGCGGATGGTTACTTCTTCGCGCTGGATCTCGATATCGTCGCGCCAGAAGGCCTTGCCCATGATGGGAACAACGATCCTGATAGAAGAAGAAAGATGCTCCAGGTCTTTCGCTTCGTGGGTCGCGCCCAGCATGTTGGAGTCGGTGGAGTAGGCCTTCTCCGCCGGCATCTTGTAGGCGAAGCCGGAGCGCTGCATGAAGGCGGACATCTCGGCCCTGCCGCCTAACTCGTCGATAAACGCCGCGTCAAGCCAGGGCTTATAGACCTGGAGGCTGGGATTGACCAGCAGGCCGTATCGGTAGAAGCGCTCGATGTCGTTGCCTTTGAATGTGGAGCCGTCGCCCCAGATATGGACGTCGTCCTCCTTCATCGCCGCCACCAGCATGGTTCCCGTCACCGCACGGCCAATGGGCGTGGTGTTGAAGTAGGGGACGCCGGCGGTGGTGATGTGGAAGGCGCCGGCCTGCAGCGCGGCGAGTCCTTCGCGCACCAGCGGCCCGCGGCAGTCGATGAGACGGGCTTTTTCGGCGCCATACTCGAGGGCCACGCGCGGGATGGCATCGTAGTCGGACTCATCGGGCTGGCCGAGATTGGCGGTGTAGGCGTAAGGAATGGCGCCCTTCTGCTTCATCCAGTGCAGGGCGGCGGATGTGTCGAGCCCGCCGGAGAAAGCGATGCCGACTTTCTCTCCGATGGGCAGGGATTCGAGAATTACGGACATGATTGCGAAACCTCTAAAAGCAGTGAACAGAGGAGAGTGATCAGTGAACAGTTTGCCCCGCCACAATTTGCTGTTGAGTTAATAACTCAAAAACGTTTTTGCTCTTTCTGAGACCACTGATCACTGGAATCTTTGTACATTCGCCAACCCACCCAGCAGCAACAGCAACAGCGCCTTCTGAATGTGCAGCCGGTTTTCTGCCTGATCGAAAACGATGGACTGCGCGCTGTCGATTACCGCATCTGTCACTTCCGCTCCGCGGCGCGCCGGCAAACAGTGCATGAAGACGCCTTCCGGCGAGGCCTTGGCCATGAGCGCTTCATTCACCTGGAACGGTCGGAAAATCGGCGCGCGCTTGGTGGACTCGTGTTCGAAGCCCATGCTCACGCACACGTCGGTGTAGACTGCGTCGGCTCCTTCCACGGCGGCCTGCGGATCCTGCAGCAGGCGCACTTCGCAGCCGTTGTTCTGCGCCATCTCGCGCGCGATGGTCACGATCTCGATATCGGGCGAATACCCGCGCGGAGTGGCCACCGTGACGTTGGCGCCTAGTTGTGCGCCGGTCAGCATCAGCGAATGGCATACGTTATTGCCATCGCCCACATAGGTGAAGTTGAGCCCCTTGGCGGTGCCGAAATGTTCCTCGATGGTCATGAAATCGCCCAGCGCCTGGCAAGGATGCTCGAAGTCGGAGAGCGCATTGATCACCGGCACGCGCGAATTGGCAGCCATTTCCGTAATGGTGTCGTGCGCGTACGTTCGCAGCACAATCACGTCGACCCAGCGCTCCAGGTTGCGCGCCACGTCGGCGATGGTTTCGCGTTCGCCCAGCGGCGAATTGGTCTGGTCCACGAAGATCGCGTTCCCGCCCATGGTGTTGATGCCGGCTTCAAAGCTGAGCCGCGTGCGCAGGCTGGCCTTCTCGAACATCAGCACCATCTGTTTGGCGTCGAGCGCGTGCCTGTACCCGCGGGGATTGCGCTTGACCTCGTGGCCCAGCTTGAGCACGGCGCGGACTTCCGAACTCGATAAATCGGAGATCGAGCAGAGATCCTCACCGTTCATGCGTGCGGCGGCGGCGACAATGTCCGCATCCTCGTGCACGGAAATCGCCGCCGGCGCGCGTTCCAGAGTTCGGCTAGCCATGTGTCTGTCCTCCCTGCGAGTGTGCCGCGGCATGGGCGGCCTGTTCCGTGAAAATTTCATCCAGCGCGGCAATCGCGGTGTCCACATTCTCGCGCTTCAGAATGTACGGCGGTAAAAAACGCAGCACCGTCTCGCTGGTGCAGTTGATAAGAATGTGCCGCTTCAGCATTTCGGAGACTGTCGCCTTTGCCAGGTCTGCAGAATCCAGCTCGGCCGCAACCATCAGGCCTTTGCCCCGCACATCGACGATTGCGTCGTGCCGCGCCGCAAGCGCACGCAACCGCTGCTGAAAGTAATCGCCCACTTCAGCCGCGTGCGCGAGCAGACCTTCCTTCTCCATGGTGTCGATGACGGCCACAGCCACAGCGCAGGCCAAAGGACCTCCGCCGAATGTGGTGCCGTGCATGCCAGCGTGGATCACGCGCGCCACTTCTTCTGTGCAAAGAACGGCGCCGAGCGGAATTCCGCCCGCAAGGGGCTTGGCCAGCGTGGTCACGTCGGGCTCAATTCCGTAGTGCTGATAGGCGCACCATTTGCCGGTGCGGCCCATGCCCGCCTGGATTTCGTCTGCGATAAGCAGCGCGCCGGTGGAGCTGGCCAGCGCGCGAGCTTCGGCAAAAAAATCCTGCGTCAGCGGACGCAAGCCGCCTTCGCCCTGGATGGTTTCCACCAGGATTGCGCAGACCTCATCGGAAAACTTTCCGCGCAGATCGGCCACGTCGTTGAAGCGCACAAATTCCACGCCGGGAACCACTGGCCCGAACGGCTCGCGGTATTTTTCCTTGTAGGTGGTCGACACGGAACCGAAGGTGCGGCCATGGAAGCTCTGCTCCAGCGCCAGAAACTTCGTGCCGATTTTCACGCCTTCGCTGCGCCGCAATCCGGCATACGCGCGCGCCAGCTTCAATGCGCCTTCCCACGCCTCCGTGCCGCTGTTGCAGAAAAATGCGCGGTCCAGTCCGGTGCGCTCGGTCAGCCGCAGCGCCAGCTCCGCCTGGCCCTCGTGGTAATAGAGATTCGAAATGTGAATGAGCGCGCGGCTCTGGCGTGCAATGGTCTCCACGATAGCCGGATGGCCGTAGCCCAGCGCATTCACGCCGATGCCGCTGAGCAGGTCGAGATATCGTTCGCCGTTTTCGTCGATCAGGTGCACGCCTTCGCCACCCGTGAAGAAAATCGGGCTGCGGTCGTAGGTGGAAAGCAGCAGCCGCGCTTCTGCGGCCCGGACCTCCTCGAGTTTCATTCTTCGAGACCTCCTATATTTTCAGCGGCAAACCGGCCGATCCATTCCTCAGGGGCTAAAGCCCGCGGAATTTCCGGCCACTTTCCGGCACGACTAGAGTCGCGCCCTTTCACGTTCGAGCTCACGCTACCATCACCTCGGTACCGTGCGCCACGCGCGAGCTGCACAAATCCGGGAGCACGCCGGCAGCCTCCGCCGGCAGAATGCGCACGCGCTTCACGCCGTTGAGCAGCGCCTCACGGCAGGCCGCCAGTTTGGGCAGCATGCCGCCGGAGATGACGGCGCTCTTCGCCATCTCCGCAATCTGATCGATGGAGAGCCAGCGCAGCACGTCCCCGTTGGCATCTTTGACGCCGGGAACATCGGTAAGAAAGACCAGCGCATCGGCGCGGCAGGCGATGGCACAGGCCGCGGCCATCTCGTCCGCGTTGATGTTGTAATACTCGCCGTCAAATCCCAGCGCCATCGACGAGAGCACGGGCACTCCATTCAACTGCCAGATGGCCTCAAGCCAGCGGGGATCGCTCGATGCTATTTCGCCCACGAATCCAAGATCGGGGCCAGTGCGCTTTTTGCGGGCGCGAAAAAGCAGTCCGTCGCCGCCGGAGAGCCCCACAGCCGGCTGGCCCAGCGCACCGAATGCAGCAACCAGGCTCTTGTTCACGCGTCCGGCAAAGACCATCAGCGCCACGTCGCGCGTCTCGCCGTCGGTCACGCGCAGCCCGTCAACGAACTCGCTCTGCTTACCCAGCGCCTTCAGCGTGCGCGTCAACTGCACCCCGCCGCCGTGCACAATGGCCACCTGGTTGCCGTCGCGCGCCAGTTCCACGATTGCCCGCGTGCAGCCGTCAAGCAGCGATGGATTCTCCAGGCCCGCTCCGCCGAGTTTAACGACGTACCTCATGCGAGCCCCTCCGCCTCGTCCCAGCCGAGCATCACGTTCAGGTTCTGTACGGCCTGCGACGATGCGCCTTTGAGCAGATTGTCGAGGCAACTGACGATTACCGCGCGCCGCCCATCGGCAGAGAGGTGAAAACCGATGTCGGCGTAATTCGTCCGCGCTACATATTGGATTTGCGGCAGGTGCTTATCGTAGATCCGCACCATGGGGCAGTTGGCGAAGAACTCGTGGTAGATGTGCGCCACATTGTCGTGGGTCTGCGGCGAAAGGAAGCGCACATAAATCGTAGACAGGATGCCGCGCGGAATAGGCAGCAGATGCGGCGTGAAGATAATCTGGTCCGCCGATACGCCGATCTGCTCCAGTAGCTCGCCAGTATGGCGATGCCCGAAGATCCCGTAAGCAGAAAGATTATCCGCCGCGTACATGAAATGCGTTTTCCCCGTGGGCGCCTTGCCAGCGCCGCTCACGCCGCTTTTCGAATCGGCAACGATGCCGCGGTCGAGATCGACAAGCCCCGCGGCGACCAGCGGTTTCAGCGGCAGAATCACGGAAGTGGAATAGCACCCGGGATTGGCGATGAGCCGTGCCCCGGCAATCTCCGCGCGGTGCAACTCGGGCATGCCGTAAACCGCCTGAGCCTGCGTGGCCGCAGCCTCTTCGGTGCCTTCGTCGCTGAATGCGTAGACGGCACGATTGGCGGCATCGGTGAGCCGCCAGGCACCGCTCAGGTCGATCACGCGCAATTCGCGTTTTAGCGCCTCGGGAACCCATTCGCGCGACTGCTCGTGCGGAGTCGCCAGGAACAGAACTTCCACTCCGCGATCGGCAAGCAATTCCCAGGTAAACGGCTCCTGCTTCAATTCGGCGCTGCCGTTGCGGTCGGCAAGCTGGGGATGAATTTCGATGAGCGGAATGCCGCCGCGCGCCTGATCCTTCGCATCTACGCGGCCGGCAAACACCGGCGGCTTGCCCTTGAGCCGGGGATGGTGCAGCAGCAGCCGCGCAAGCTCAGCTCCTGCGTAGCCGGTCACGCCTATTACCGCGGTTTGTACGGTGTCCTTCATGATTCCAGCATTGTCCTCAAGCGGTCTTCAATTTCTGCCGCGCGGCGCGCATCGGGACAGATCACCAGCACCGTATCATCGCCCGCGATTGTGCCCACCACTTCCGGCCATCCGGCGCGATCCAGCGCGGCGGCCAGCGGCTGCGCGCCTCCCATCACTGTGCCCACCACCACCTGGTTCATGGCCTGGCGCACGCGCAGTCCGAAACTCTCTACCATCTCCGCCAAAGCCGGCGGCGCATCATCGACGGCGGTCGCCGAACCGTTGCTGCCGTTGGTCTGGGGCAGGGAATAGCCGCCGGGCCCCTTGAACAACCGCAGCTCGTGGATGTCGCGCGAGAGCGTCGCCTGGGTCACGCGAATTCCCCGCCGCCGCAACTTGCGCCGCAGCTCGTCCTGGCTGGGGACCGGGGTATCGGTGAGCAGCTCGCGAATCGCGTCCAGCCGCTGATGTCTCATGGCCGTGTACATAAAGTTTCCGGAAAGCAATTGCGCGGCCGTAGCGTGCAGCCGCGCTTGTATAAATATACAACGCCGATGAATAAGTATGCAACAGCAGATTAAGGGCTTTGCGCTGTTTTCAGTGTAAATGCTCCAGGCGGGCTTGCAGAGATGAAAGCGGAATTTCTTTCGCCGCGCCGGTGCCGCAGGCGTCACGCCGCTGTCAGGCGGTCGACGTGCTGCGCTGACGCCGCTGAAGCCGTGAGTTCGGGCGCGTACAGATCTGCGCGTGTGAACGGAAGGTTGCTTTTGCCGCGATCGGGCCGGCTCAGCAGCGTCTGGTAGACAGCGATGTCGCCGCGCCGGAAAGCCGCCGCCGATCCCGCCATGTAAAGCAGCCAGATGCGGTAGGTCGTCTCCGGCACCAGTTGCAGCAACTTTTCACGATGCGACTTGAGGCCCTCGACCCACTGCCGCAGCGTCAGCTGTCACTCGGCGCGCCGGCAACCGCCTGCTGGGGGAAGCAGCGGCGGTCCACCGGGCTGCATCTGGCACCTTGTTACAAGGATAAGAAAAACGGGGAACCTTGAATCCGTTTCCGCATCTCAATTTCGCATATCGAGTTTAATGGCAGTGGAGACGGCATTTTCATCAGCGATGTGACGCCGCGGTCGCGGTGGAGGATTCATGCTGCACGCAATGTAGGCTCGCGAGACTTCGCGCGCAAGTTCCTCCAGCAGCTTCATCCGCAGCGGCGGATAGCTTTGGAAGGCGCAGCGCAAATCCTCGATGGGCAGCATCAGCAGCGTACCTTCCGACTGCGCGCACAACGTGTAGGTGTGCACTCCGTCACCCAGCGCGGCGGCCAGTTCCACCAGGTCCCCGGCGCGCGTCTTGCCCAGTGTGAGTCGAGCTTTCATGCGTTCGGTTTTGCGCACGAACTGCCCCGAAACCACTACGTAGAGGCCTCGGCATGCTGCGCCCTGGCGGAAGACGTGCTGCCCCGGAGCGAGTTCCACGGTCTTCGCAGCACGGTTGAGAAAAGTTCCGGCCATTGGCGGGCAGTCTAGCAGCTCCGCCAGCGGGCGCGGGGCGACGGCATCCAACCTTCCGGATCGCGCCACGGCTTCCATCTTTCTCTCTCTCCTCCGTTGGCCCGTCGGTGCTGCGGCCGGCCGCAATGGCTCAGACAATCGTGCTCACTGCGGCGATTGCCGCGCCAGTCCCCAATTATGCGACTTCAGCGGAGACACAGGTCTCTTTTTCCGGCGCAGCTGTCTCCAGAGCGGGCGGAACGCACAGCACCGGAACCCGTGAGCGCGCAAGCAGCGCAAAAGCTGTCCCGTGCGGTCCCGGCAAATGGCTGGCGCGCTTCACGCCTACGACCAGAATACTGGGGCGGTAGCGCGCGATTGCCTGCTCGACGGCATCCGCAGGCTCGCCGTCCCTGACCACGCACTCCACATGCACGCTTCCATGGGCACTGAAACCGAGTTCCTTCAGCGGATCACCGCAGGGATTCAAAATGGCAGATGCTTCTGCGGCGGTGCGGGCGTGAACCACCAGCAACGTTCGTTGAAATGTCTCAGCCAGCGAATACGCCGTCTCCACCGCGGCCTGCGCGGCTTCGTTCCGTTCCGCGGCCAATAGCACGGGGCCGCCGGGGGTCGGCCGATGCTCGCCGGCATTCCAATCCGCGGCCACGGCCAGCACCGGGCAGGGAGCGAGGCGCACCAGCTGTTCGGCAATCGATCCCACCAAGACCGGCCCGGCGCCTTCCATCCCCCTCGTGCTCATGACAATCAGCCCGGCCTGGTATTGCCGCGCCACGTCGACCAGCATCTGCGCCACAGCGCCCTGCCGCACCTCAGAGTGGCTGTGAATTCCTTCGCGCAGCAAATCTCCTGTCATCCGGTCCAGCGCCGCTCGTGCCTCCGCAGTCAACAGGTCCAGCACTTTTCCGGGAATTCCATCCACCGCGGCGTAATCAACGGGGTCGACACCATGAGCCAGCACCACCCGCGCTCCGTAAGCCCCAGCCAGCTTACGCGCGTACTCAAGGGCTGCCTCGCTCTGTCCGCCCAGGTCCGTGGCCACCACAATCGTCTTCAAGCCGGACGAAAAACTCATAATTCCTCCCCCGCGGCAAGCTGTGCCCTAACTCTCCGTTGGCTTTCGAGTCTGCGCTTTACGCGCGGCCAGCGGCAGTGACACCATTCACCCCCCCATGTGACCTTGGTCACCCGTTGCGTCGCGCGGCCCCGCAAAGTCCATCCTCTCCTCCGAATCGGCTACAATCGGACGGCCAACATCCCCATTGGAGAGGGCCTCGTGTCAAACCCGGCAAAATTTTCGTTGCACCTTGCATTTCTGGTTTCGCTGCTGATCGCGTGCTCCGCCGCCCGAGCCCAACATGCGCGTTTCGTCGATCCGTTCCTGGGCGCTGCCGGCGGAGGCAATGTATTTCCCGGTCCGGTGATGCCCTTCGGCGAGATCAAGCCCGGTCCCGACATGGATCTCGGCCCCGGCCACGACGCCAACGCCGGCTGGTGGGATACGGGCAACATTCGCGGCTTCAGCCAGACCCACGTCAGCGGCACCGGCGGTGGCGCTCGCTACGGCAACATTCTCGTCATGGCTACTACCGGCAAACCCGCGCCTGCAGACTCCGAATCGCCGCGCGCTGACGAGCACGCTTCCGCCGGCTATTACTCAGTCACGCTGGCCCGCTACGGCATCGGCGTCGAGATCACCACCGCCCGCCGCGCTGCAATTTACCGCTTCCGCTTTCCCCAGGGCCAGCCGGCCAATCTGCTCTTCGACGTCAGCCACTGCCTCGTTTCCGGCCTGCGCACGCACGAAAACCAGATCCCCGTCTCTTCGAAGATCCAAATTCTTTCGCCGACCGAAATCGCCGGCTCAACCACCGTCAAAGGCGGCTGGAACAAGCAGCCCATTCCCTACACGGTTTATTTCTACGCCGTCACCGATGCGCCGGCGGAGTCTTCGGGCACATGGCTCGGCAGGGATGTTCATGGCGGCAGCCGGTACGCCGACGGCACCTCCACCACACCTGCCGGCGCCTGGCTCACCTTCGCGCCGCACGCCGGGCGGCCCGTCCTGATGAAGATCGGCATCTCCTTCGTCAGCATCGAGCAGGCCCGCCGGAGTCTCGCTGCAGAAATTTCCGGCTTCGATTTCGACGCTGTGCACACCGTCGCCGTCGCCGCATGGGACAAGGCTCTCAGCGCCGTCGATGTTGAAGGCCAAACGCCCGGGCAGGCGCAGATCTTTTACACCGCTCTCTACCACACCATGCTCATGCCCAGCGACCGCTCCGGCGAAAACCCACTCTGGCAATCGAGCGAGCCTTACTACGACGACTACTACGCCATCTGGGACATCTTCCGCACCTCCGGTCCGCTGCTCACGCTCATCGCACCGAAGCGACAGGCCTCGATTGTGCGCGCGCTCGTCGACCTCTACCGGCACGAGGGTTGGCTCCCCGACGCGCGCAGCGGCAACTACAACGGCCGCACCCAGGGTGGCAGCAACGCCGAGTTCATGCTCACCGACGCCTACGTGAAAGGCCTGCCCGGCATCGATTGGAAGGAAGCTCTTGCCGCCGAGGTTCACGACGCCGAAGTCTCGCCCGCCGACCATTTGAAAGAAGGCCGGGGCGGTCTCGACGACTGGCACAAACTTGGCTACGTCTCCATCGAGGGATCAGACCGATCCGGCTCCGTCGACATGGAGTACGCCGCGGACGATTTCGAGATCGCGTTGCTTGCTAAAGGTCTCAGCGACACAGCGGGTTACGAGAAATACCTCAAGCGTTCAGCAAACTGGGAAAACCTCTGGGACGCGAGCTTCTCCGACGGCGGATTCACCGGCTTTATCCGGCCGCGTCATCGCGATGGAAGCTGGCTCTGGCCCTTTACCGCGATGGACTCGTGCACCTGGGGCGGCGACACATTTTACGAAGGCAATTCCTGGACCTACTCCTTCTTCGTCCCGCAGAACGTCGCCGGCCTCATCCGCAAGATGGGAGGGCCCGACACTTTCGTCCGCCGTCTGGACGCCTTCTTCGCCGTGCCCGGCCGCTATGATGTCGGCAACGAGCCCGGCTTCCTCACGCCCTATCTCTACAACTGGGCCGGCCGCCCCGACAAAACCGCGGAGCATGTGCGCGCTATCATTTCCGCCAGCTATCATGCCGGCCCGCGCGGCCTGCCGGGCAACGACGACTCCGGCGCCATGTCGTCGTGGTACATCTTCGGCCAGATCGGCATCTTCCCCAACGCCGGCCAGCCCGTTTATCTGATCGGCAGCCCCGCGTATCCGCGCACCGTGTTACACCTCGCCGGCGGAAAGGACTTCGTCATTGAAGCACGCAATTTGTCCGAGAAGAACATTTATATCGCCGCGGCCACACTCGACGGCAAGCCGCTCGACCGTGCCTGGCTGCGCCACAGCGAGATCATCGCCGGCGGACGCCTGGTACTGACCATGAGCAGCGCGCCGGGCGATTGGGGCCACAACAATCTACCGCCCTCAACGCCCCCATCAGAGTGAGCAAAACGCCGTCCGCGGTTCGCTCTCCGGAAGCTCGCGATCGGCTCACCAGGAGTATGCCGCTTCCAGATTAGGCGGCGCGCTTCTCCAGGCCACGCGGCCCTCGCGGATGCCCACAATCTCGTCCACCAGTCCCTCGATCGCTGCCGGCCGGTGCGTCACCACAATCACCGTTCTGCCTTCCAGCAGAGCCCAGATGTTGTTCAGCACCAGCGCCTCTGTCTCCGCGTCCAAATGGCTCGTGCATTCGTCAAGCAGGACAATCTTTTTCTCCGGATCATCGAGGCTGAGCAGCGCCTGCGCCATGGCGACGCGCTGCCGTTGCCCACCGGAGAGATTCTTTCCATGCTCGCCGGCCTTGGTCTGGTAGCCGTCCTGCAGAGCCATGATCTCGTCATGGATGCAGGCCAGACGCGCCGCCCGCACCACGTCCGCAAACGATGCTTCCGGCCTGGCAAAGCGGATCGTGTCCAGCAGCGTCGCCTCCGAAAAGAAGACACCGCCATTCTGCGAGAGGCAGGTGCACATGCGCTGCAGTTGCTTCAGCGGCCACTCCCGCACGTCGCGCTCGCCCACAAACACCGTGCCCGCGTGCGCGTCGTAGAGTCGCTCCACCAGGTTCAGCAGCGTCGATTTTCCGCAGCCCGTCCGCCCCACAAAGCCCACCTTTTTCCCGGCTTCGACGCGCAGGCTCAAACGGTTCAGCACCGGCTCCTCCGGCCGGTAGCTGAATTCTACGTCGCGAAACTCCAGACTCACCTGCGCCGGAACCGCCAGCGGTTTCGTTGCCGGCGTATCGGCCAGCGTGGAAGTTGCCGAGCTGATCTTCAGGAAGATCTGAATCGGCTCCCACGCTTCCGTCACGCGCGCCCAAATGCCCGCATATCCCCACAGCGACCCGCATAGCTGGTCCGACAGCATGTAGAGATAGACCAGCATGGCCCCATCCAGAAGGTGCATCTGCAGCAGTCCGATCCAGTGGCAGAGCAGGTAGCACTGCAGCGCCAGGATTACCAGATTCTTCGCCAGTCCGTACCAGGTTTGCAGTCGGGCTTCCGCCAATCCATTGCGCTGGATTTCCTCGTGGATCCGCTGGTAATCCTGCTCGACGCGCTTTTCCTGGCTGTAGCGGACCACATCGGCGTGCATCTCCATGCACTCGATGCTCAGCGAGTAGTCGGACGCATACCGCCGGTAACGTTCTTCGCGGTAGGGCACGCAGCGCCGGATCTCTTCATTTGCCAGCCAGAAAAACACCACGCAAGCCACGGGGAGAATCACCAGCCAGAAGGGCTTGCCCACATAGAGCCGCAGCAAAAAGAGGGTGATGATCGCCGTCGCAACCAGGGGACAGACTTCACGCGCCAGGCTTTCGCTGGTCTGCGCGAATTTGCTCACCCCGTTCGTGATTTCGCCCCGCCGCGCGCCGCTGCTGCCTGACTGGTGCCATCCCTGGTCGAGCGCCAGCATTTTGGCAAAGACACTCACGCTGAGTTGCCGGAATAGTGGATAGCTCACATGCTGAGCGAACTTCCAGCCCATCGCCTGGTCCATGGTGTCCAACAGCAGCTTGTAGGCAAGCAGAACGCCCAGCGCCAGCAGCACCGATTGCGCGGGCTTGTGCTCGTAGGTCCGGATCAGCAGCACCAGCCCGTAGCCGCCTCCTACCACCAGTCCTTGCCGAAACAGGGTGAAAACGATATACCACGCAAACCCGCGCTTGAACGGATGCAAAAGCCGCTTGAACTCCGCGAACATAGGGCCCCCCCCGGAAAAGAGCTCCGGGTGTTCTTGAGGAAAAGTGGCCCCAGTGTACCGAGCCGGAAACGCTTCGGCAATGACCCGAATCGGGGAATTAGCCCGGCCGCCGATTCCGATGCAGAGTTGGCGGCCATTCCCCGGCGTAGCCGCGGCGGTCTCGGCGAACTTGTCTTTTTCCTGATCTCAGACTATTGATCCGAAGTTGCGCCGCTGACATTCAGAAGAGCAACTCGCCGACCGCGCTCCGTACTCGTCCCTGCCGCCAATTCCGAATGGCCCCCCAATTGCAAAACAAGTATCCGTACGTGAGTTCGAAGTCGGGGATCAATCATGGGCATCTTCTTTCACGCAGCGGCATTGGCACCTTTCTTCTCCCTGTTTTTATTGGGCAAACTGGCACTCGGAGGATACGGCATACTGGCCGGGGCAAGGCGGCACGTATCCGCTCCGAACAAGCATTGTGTGTAAATTCTTCCTCTAACCGGGAAAGACCTTCCGGTTACCACGTCGGGCGCTTTACCGGAGACTTGTATGTTTACTCTCACCACCATCGCCAATGCTCGCCGCCAGAACCTCGACGGCACAACGGACGCCATTGGGTCGCAATTGTTCCTGACCGTTATCACCGCCTCGTGGGAAGGCGCCTTCAATGCCGCCGAAGAGGGCCTCCCAACTGATGCCAACGTACAGGATCATGGCAACAAAATGAATGAGCGCGGCAATCGGCCATGAGGTGCGGCCGGGCAGCTGGGGAAGAATACAGCAAGCCCGGCGTCCCTTGTGGTCGCGCCGGGCTCCTTGCCACAATGCAATGTCTTATCGGTTGCTGTTGATCTTCGAGAGCAGCCGCAGCATCTCCAGGTAGAGCCATACCAGCGTCACCATGATGCCAAAGGCGCCGTACCATTCCATGTACTTGGGAGCGCCGGCGTTCACGCCCTGCTCGATGAAAGCGAAATCCAGCACCAGGTTCAGCGCGGCAATGGCCACGATGAAGAGGCTGAAGCCGATCCCGATCGGACCTGCGCCGTTCAGCGACGCAAACATGTGGATGCCGAAGAAGCCCAGAAGCATCTCCACAAAGTAGAACAGCATGATGCCGCCGGTCGCCGCCACCACGCCGATCATGAACTTCTGCGTCACCTTAATGATGCGCGCCCGGTATAGAAACAGCATCACGAACAGCGTGGTGAAGCTCAGTCCCACAGCCTCAAAGGCGATGCCCGGGTAGCGCATCTCGAACACGGCCGAGATGCCCCCCATCGCCAACCCTTCCAGCAGAGCATAAACCGGCGCGCACACCGGCGACCACTCCTTCTTGAAGATGGTCACGAAGGCCGTGATCATGCCGCCGAAGAGTCCCACCATCATCAGGCCGGAAACCGCGGCGATGTCGTGCGAGGTGACAAAGAGATGCCAGGTCCACGCCGCCGTGGCCACCGCGCACAGCAGCAAAATCGCGGTCTTGTTCACGGTTCCGCTCAGGGTCATGCGCGTAGTGGCGTCGATGGCGCCGCCATAACCGTACCCGCTGCCCGCTACGTCGCGGAAAGTGTTCTGTCCCAAGGCAGGATTCGAAGTCTTGATCAGTGGCATGCTTGTGTCTCCATGTTGCGGACGGGGATTCTCCTGAAATTGAACCCGGAGGAATTGAGCCGCTGCATCAATTTTATCGCTTTTTGCACTTCTGCCAGCCGCTTCACCGCACAGCGGGCCTGAGCGTGCTTCTCGAACCAGCGCCCCGACTATACATGCACCCGTCCGTTGCGCTAACCTTTGGCCGTCATGAAAAATCTCGACAACCGTTTTCCTAAAGGTACTTTTGCCTTTTTGCGTGGCGGAGTGCTGCCCGCCCTCCTCTGTGGTTTGCTGCTGACCGGCGCTGCCCAGGCCCAGGCGCCCGTGCCCGATTCGCCGGCCATCGAAGCCGAGGCCCACGCCATGCTCTCCAGGCTCACGCTTCAGCAGAAAATCGAGCTAATCGGCGGCGAAGACAGCATGTACACCCATCCCATGCCGTCGATCGATCTACCGCGCTTCAAAATGTCTGACGCCTCGGTAGGCGTGCGCACCTGGGGACCCACCACTGCCTATGCCGGCGGCGTGGCACTGGCCGCCACCTGGGATACCAGCTTCGCCCGCAAACTCGGTAAAAGCCTGGGCAAAGACGCCCGCGCCCGCGACGTCAATTTCCTCCTCGGTCCCGGCGTTAACATTGCTCGCGCACCGGTCGGCGGCCGCAATTTCGAATATCTTTCTGAGGATCCCTACCTCAACGGGACCCTCGTCGTGCCCTTCATCGAAGGCGTGCAGTCAGAAGGCGTCGCCGCCACCGTCAAGCATTACGCCCTCAATAACGAGGAATTCAATCGCCACAACGCCAGCTCCAATATCGACGAGCGCACCTTCCGCGAGATTTATCTGCCTGGCTTCGAAGCCGCTGTCACCAAAGGCCACGTCGACGCCGTTATGAATTCCTACAACCTGATCAACGGCGTCCACGCCACGCAAAACCCGGTGATCAATCTGCAGATTCTCAAAGGCGACTGGGGCTTCAAAGGTATCCTCATGTCCGACTGGGACGCCACCTACGACGGCGTCGCCGCCGCCAATAACGGTCTCGACCTCGAGATGCCCAGCCCACGGTTCATGAACGAGCAGACGCTTGTTCCAGCCGTGCAGGACGGCCGCGTGAAGGAATCGACCATTGACGACAAGGTGCTCCGGTTGCTGCGCGTTGAGCTCCGCTACGGCTGGACCAAGCGCCCACAGTTCGATCCCGCCGATTCCACCTATTCCGTTGCCGATCGTGCCGTCGCGCTGCAGGGCGCGCTGGAAAGCATCACGCTGCTCAAGAATGAAGGCCATTTGCTGCCGCTCGATTCCGCCAAAATCAAGACCATCGCCATCGTCGGGCCTGACGCGTGGCCGGCGGTGCCCGGCGGCGGCGGCTCATCGCACGCAACCGCCTTCGAGCCCATCAGCACCGTCACCGGCATCGCCAACTTCCTCGGCCCCAACGTCCACGTGCTCTACAGCCGTGGCCTGCCGGAGATGCAGGATGTTTTCCGCCGGACGCAATGGCAGGGTGGCGTGAAAATCGAATCCTTCCCCGGTGCGGACTTCAGCGGCGAGCCGCAAACCACAAACGCTGCCTCCATTGCTGCTTTCGTTCCCATGATAATGCGGGGCCGTCCCGGCGCCGGCGCGCATTACAGCACCCGCTACACCACATCCTTCAAAGCTGATCAGGCGGGACCCTATCTCCTCCTGGCTGCGGCGCCGCGTTCCGACACGTTCAAGGTGCTCGTCGACGGGAAGCAGCAGCTCCAGCAAACGGCCGCCGAAGGAGAAGTCCGGCAATTCGCCACTGTCAATCTCACTGCCGGCCAAACCGTCACCGTCGAAGCCGACGTGATTTCTCCGTTCGCGGGCGCCGGTTTGAGTCTGGGCATGGCCTCCGAACCCAGCCTCGTCTCAGACGACGCTAAAAAGATCGCTTCAATCGCGGATGTCGTAGTCGTCTGCGCCGGCTTCGACGACGTCACGGAAGGCGAAGGCCACGACCGCACCTTCAAGCTGCCCTGGGGACAGGACGCGCTCATCGAGGCCATGGCCGCCGCCAATCCGCACACCATCGTCACCCTCACCGGCGGCGGAGGCATGGAGACCGCGCCTTGGCTGGACAAAGTTCCCGCGCTGCTGCACACCTGGTATCCGGGCCAGGAAGGCGGCACTGCCGTCGCGGAAATTCTCTTCGGCAAGCACGACCCCGAAGGCAAGCTCCCCGTCACCTTCGACCGTAGCTGGCCCGACAGCGCTTCGTACGGCTGGTATTACCCCAAAGGCGACGACGTCACGCTCCATGCCACCACGCCCGACGGCAAGCCCATCGACTACTCCATCGCCCAAATCCAATACGGTGACAAGCTCATGGTCGGCTACCGCTACTGGACCACCACCGGCAAGCATCCGCTTTTCCCGTTCGGCTTCGGCCTCAGCTACACGACGTTCCGCTTTTCCAACCTGCACGCACCCGCAAATGCAACCCCGGACGGCACTGTACCGGTCAGTTTCGACGTGACCAACACCGGCAAAGTGGACGGCGCCGAAGTAGCGCAGCTCTATGTCTCTGATCCGTCAGCCAAAGTCGATCGCCCCGAGCGCGAACTGAAGGGTTTTGAAAAAGTGCGCCTGGCCCCCGGCGAAACCAAACACGTCACGCTCACGCTCGACGCGCGCTCGTTCAGTTACTGGGACGATTCGGCGCACAAGTGGACCATCGACCCGGGCAAATTCATTATTCGCGTAGGCGTGAAGTGAACCTCGACGTCCGGCAGCTTGTTTTGCAGAGTATGCGGAGCAAGGCTTCGCACGGTGCCCTCCACATAGGTCCCGGCGGGAATCGCCAGTTGCGTCCCGGTCGTCACCGGAAACGCAACCATGGCGCGAACCGTATCTCCGCGCTTTGTCGACCGGCTCTTGATCGGGCTGACGAGCGTCAGCGGAATCGCCGTGCCCGCCGGCACCTCAACCGTCTGCGCCTGCGCAGCCGCCGAACGCTGCTGTGCCGCAGATGCCTGCGAGTCCGGCGCCGCCTCCAACTCAGGTAGCAGCGGCCCACTCGTGTCCTGCACCGCATCCGCCGAAGGAGCGGTTGCACTCTGCGCTCCCGCATACAAGCCATGTAACATCAGTACCGCCGCAACAGAAACCACAACAGACCATCGCATCCGCATTGCGCAGCCCACCTTTCTTGTTTCGGTTCAGTGCTTCGTTTTTCGTGAAGTGTTATGGCCGGTTTTGCTGGCCGGGCTTACCAGCGTGCACGAAATCACCATCGGTGGATAGGGGCAAACGGTGCCCGGTGTACCCGCGGTCCCCGGCGTGCCCGGAGTCCCGGGAATCACGGTGTCCGGTGTCGCCGGCGTCCCCGGAATCACCGTGTCCGGCTGTCCCGGTCCCCCGGGGATTACGGTGTCCGGTGTCCCCGGCGAACCAGGAATAACCGTATCGGGAGTACCCGGGGTGCCCGGCGTTCCCGGAGTGCCGGCGGTCGGACGACACCGAGTAGCCGAAGCAAACTGCCCCGGCATCGGTGCACGCGAAACGGGAATGTCGGCAGCCACTTTCGCCGCATCAAGCTTGATGGTCGCTCCCAGTGTCATCTCGATGGCGGCGCCATTGTCCAGCAGGAGATCGTTTGCCGTAGTTACCTGCACGGTGACGGCGATCAGAGTAGGCGCTAACTCCTCTTGAGTGCTTTGCGATCCCGCCTGCGGCTGAGCTATCGAAGTATCAGGTAGAGTTACCGCAGTTATGGAACCGGGAAGCTCTACTGCATACCCATTAGCAAAAATAAGTTTGCTGAATAAGATCTCGATTTCGGCAGTGTGCTTTCTCCAGCTAGGTCGAGTTACCTGCTCAATCGTGCCCTGAACAAAGGTGCCGGGGGGAATTGCCACGTGCCCGCCGGCCGCAACAGGAAAAGTCGTCTCTCCATAAATCGGAGTGCCCGGACTTGCTTTGTAGGCCCAAACCGGCCGGATCAGCACCAGCTCGATCTTCGTCCCTGCGGAAACAGCAATGGAATCGACCGTCGCTGTGCCCCGGGTTTCTGGTGGAATTGCCTGCGCCGATTGCGCTGCAACTCCACTCTGCACGCCGGCGAGAAGTGCGGCAACCAAGACTGCGCCCGCTCCCACCAAGAGTACCCCCAGGCGGACTCATTTTCAGAGGCGTCCACGGTGAGTGACGCCAGCTAGAGCGGAATAGTTGCAACTATTTTTTGGCGTTAAGGTGAACTTAAGAATTCATAGCTAAGCGGAAAATCAGGCCCCCTATCGCTCGGGATGCTACAAGACTTTTATTGAGTTTGCTCAAGTAAGAGTTCTTCTGCCTGTTTGAAAGTAATATTGTCCGGAAGCCGCTTAAATTTCCACTTCACATCATCTTCCTCGGCCGAGATCGACTTGAAGAGCAGTGCATGCCCCTGGATGTGAATGTGCGCCTTTGTGATTTGCCAGACTCCTGGCATTAGCTGCTGCCGTTCTACGCTGAAGGTTCCGCCGGCAAGCAGATTCCCGAAAATGCCGAAAAAGAACTTCACGTCGTGAATCAGCGTGCCTTTCAGCAAGGCGATGCGATGCTGCGCATCGTCCACCGTCATATCGCCTGACATTGCTGCAAACACGCGCCCCTGCCAGCTCGGCGGCGTGAAATCCGGATTCGGCCTGAAGTGATATACAGTCTTCCCGTTCTGTGTTTCGCCCTTGGTCCAGATGAAAGCTTGCGGCAGCATCCCCAGCATCTGCGCCGCCTGGCGGTCGTCGTGAACTGCGCCTCTGCGCTGTTTCGCCTGGGCGCTGGGATTGTTGATGTACGCCTCCATCGCGCTGCGCTGTTGCCGCTTGTCGAACTTCTGCCCATTCTGATTGACGACACACTTCAGCGAGCCCTGTGCGGTTTGCGCCACCCACTGTTCCACGTTGTTTCCCGGGGTCAGGTCCACTTCGTAGTAAAGCCAGTGGCTGTGATCTTGCGCGTCATCCCGCAACTCGGTTTTTACCGCTTCGTTGATGACTTGATTCACGCTTTGAGCATTGGCTGCGGCGCAAAGTAGAAAAAGGGCCGCTCCCAAAAGCAATCTTCCCGGCCTTGGCATTATTTCCTTTCCATTCAGGAGCACAACCGGCGAAACTTCACCACAAAGGGCACTCTGCTGCACTGAATTGGATGCGTTTTGCCAGTAAAACGGAGAGCTGCGGCAGAATCTCGCTCTCTCTTAATCCTCTCTTGTGGCGACACTTGAACGTGCGCCACCCCGCCAGGGAGAGCGCGGTCGCTGCGGCAGGCGAGCTCCGATTTTTGCCGTTGCGCAAAAATTCCCGGTTGAGGTCAGTTGCGCGAGCACCGGCCTACGAATTCTTCCCCGCCGACGCCGCGTTCTCATCCGGAAGCGTGAACAGAAAGCGGCTGCCATTTCCGGCTTCGCTCTCGGCCCATATTCGGCCCCCGTGCTGCTCTACGATTCGCCTGCACAAGGCCAGTCCCAGTCCCGTTCCGCCCAAGGGCCGCGTGTCAGATGCATCCCCTTGCTGGAAACGCTCGAAGATCCGCTCCAGCTTCTCCGCGGGAATCCCCTGTCCCTGGTCTTCGACCACGAAGCAGATCGAATCGTGCTCCGTACCTCGGGCGGCATAGGCGGTCATCTTGTGAGCGGAAAGGCGCACCGTGGTTCCCTCTTCAGAAAACTTGAACGCGTTGGTCAGAAGCTCGCTCAGCACCTGCAGAACGCGCTCCTGGTCGGCATGCACGGCGCCCGGGGCCGGGTCCACTTCGATGCGGATGCCCGCAGCCGCTGCGCCTCTGCGCGCGGTGTCCGCGGCCTGCTCCAGCAGGTCCGCAGCCTCCAGCCTCGCGCGGTGCAGTTCCAACTGCCCGTGCTCCACACTCTCGAAATCCAGAATGTCGTTCACCAGCTTCACCAGCCGGTCGCAGCTTTCCAGTGCCAGTTCCAGCATGTGCTGCTGTTTCTCCGGCCGTTGTTCCAGCGCGCCCGAGGACATCAGTCCCAGCGAGGCGCGCAGTGAAGTGAGCGGAGTGCGCAGCTCGTGACTCACCGTCGATATGAACTCATCCTTCATTCGCTCCAGGCGCCGGCGTTCGCTCACATCCTGGAACGCAACCACAACCCCCGAAATCCTGCCATCCTCCATCAGCGGATTGGCGCTGTATTCCACCGGAATCGGAGTTCCGTCGCGCCGCCAGAAAACCTCATTCCGCTTGCGCACCGGTTCTGAGCGCCGCAGCACCTCCAGAATGGGGCTCGTCAACCGCGAATAGGAAGTGCCGTCGGCGTGGCTGTGCTGCACCACGTCGTGGAAATCCCGTCCGGCAAGCTCCTCTGGTGCGTACCCCAGCGCCCCGGCGCCGGCGTCGTTGATAAACGTCATCTTGCCTTCGAGGTCGATGCCGTAGATGCCGTCGTCGGCAGACTCGAGGATCAGTTCCCGCTGCCGCGCGGCCATCTGCAGCGCCTCTTCGGCCTCGTGCTGCTCCGTAGTGTCTACGCCGTGGTTGACCACGAACGGGCGCTCCCGCCCAACCCCAATCCGCCGGCTTCGCAACTCAATGCGCCGATACTCACCGTCGCTGCGCCGCAGGTGCACTGTGCCTTGCCACTCGCCTTTTTCTTTCAGCGCCCCCAGGCACTCATGGAACGACGCCGTTCCGCTGGCGTCCATCAACTCCGACACCGGACGTCCCACCAGCTTCCCCGCCGGATAACCCAAGGTCTCCGCGGTGAACGCGTTCAGCGAAATGAGCGCTCCCTCCATCGAGCACATGAACACGATGCCCAGGCTATTTTCCACCACTTCCCGGAACCGTTCCTCGCTCGACGGCTGCGTTTCTTCCTTGCGCCGCTTATCGGTGACATCCAGTCCGCTGATGATCAGGTATTGAATTTCGCCATCCGGCCCGCGCAGAGGCCGCACGGTCCAGCTGACGCGGCGCAACCCTTCAGGGCTGTTCCAGGTCGATTCATGGGGACCCGATCCTTCGCCGGCTGCAGCTTCTTTCAGCAACTGAGCGGCCCAGTCTTGATCTTCGGCGCCAATGACAGCGTCCACAAACTGCTTTCCCACCGCACCGCTCACGCGTAACCCGGTCAATCTGGCGCAGGACTGGTTCAGCCGCACCGTTCGCCCCGCCGTATCCACTACCGCAACCAGTGCCGGAATTCCATCCAGCGTGGCCGCCACAAACGACCGCTCCACGGCCAAAGCCCGCTCCGTCCGCTGCCAAGCCCGCTGCACCAGTTCCTGGGCATGGGCCCGATCATATAGTTCCAGCCTCGTTGCCACCTGCCGCCCCACTGTATCCAGCAGCACCAGATGATCGGGTCCGAACCTGTCCGGTTCCCGTGCCAGGATCGCCAGCGTTGCCGTCTCCATCCGCGCACCCGCAGCCGCAGGCGCCAGCGGCGTTCCGGCATAAGACCGGCAACGCCCGGCGCCCGCGAGCAGCAGCCCCTCCGGCGCAAACCGCGCGTCCGTGGCCGCATCGCGAATCAGCAGCGGCCTTCCATTTTCCAGCATGGCGTGGCACGCTGTCGTGGCCAGAGACTGTTCCGTGGCCTCAAACCCATATCGCGACTTAAACCACAGCCGGCCGGCGTCTACCCATCCCAGGTAAGCGTAATCCGCCCCGCAGAGCACCGCCGCAAGTTCGATCAGCTCGTCCAGCGACGGATCGGCGCCAAGGTCAGACTGCTCCGACCCCGGACGATGCACCTTTTCCGGCTTTTCGCCAGTCTCCGGTTCCATTGTGTTCACGCTTGGGGATCCGCTCATGGCCAAGTATCGGCCATTTTTCAGTAACTTGGCTGTGGCACAAAGAGGCTAATTATATTCACAACTTACTCCCACTGCCGTAATCAAAAGTTATGCACTTACGAGTTACCCTAAGTTACTTTTTAATTACCTTCGTTCTTCCGTCGAGTTTCATTTCCCTGGCACACTGCAGCAGTTTTCGGCCGGCGGCTCATTGGCGCTGGCGTCCAGGTCTACCTTCCAGCTTCCGTCCGCCTGTTTGCCCCACACGGTCATATACCGCCCGGTCGACACTACCGGATTTCCATTGCTATCCTTACTGCGCCCTTCGTAACGTCCCCAGGTGTATCCCGAATCACCCGCCGCATTCATCCAAGCCCCGTCCGGCGTCCACGTCAACTGGTAATCCTTTGGCGACCACGCCGCGCTTTTTTCAATCGCCACCTTACCCACCACCGGAGCCTTCCCGTTCCCCAGAGTCATCCCGTCGTCAGCGAACCACGAAGCAAATCCAGCTCCACCTTTTTCCGCCACGGTCTTGGCGAACTCCGCTTCGAGGTTGTAGAGCAAGGTCTTCCCTGGGGTCGCGGTGGTGTCGGTCAGAGGATTTGGAGCCTCTGCTCCCGTCCCCGGCAGCGGCAGCTGCCCCCATGTGGTTATATTTGCTAAACCCCATATCACTCCCACTGCCACTCCCAGAGCTACCCTCCTGAATTGCCCAGCCACTTGCATCCTCCGTTTGGCGAGTTTTGAAAGCTCCCTGCGCCCATCCTACATCCCCCGGTTTCTCGCCTGCGTTCATCAGTCGGGCAAGCCGACCATGACGGCATGACCGACCACATTACGGAACTTCTGTAAGTGCTTGATGTGTATGCTGTTGTTTGCAGGAAGGTCCCATTTCTCAATCCATAGTGCCAGCCGATTCATAGTGGTTTAAACCTCGCTGGGTTGAAAAAGTGAGGCAAAGCCCTATATTGTTATCAGCATTACGGGAATCGGTGATCGGGTCTGCCGTAACCGCACCCGGGCGTTTTTTTCAATCAAGCAAGCAGGTCCACCCAAAAAAAACCAAAAAGAGAACAGGAGATCGGCAATGGAGAACAAGCCGGCACAAAATATCCAGGACACCTTTCTGAATACCGTTCGCAAGGACAAGACCCCCATTACCATCTACCTGGTCAGTGGCGTCAAGCTGACCGGGAAGATCCGGTCCTTCGACAAGTACTCCGTGCTGCTCGAAAACAATAGCCAGGAGCAGTTGATTTTCAAACACGCCATTTCCACCGTGGTCAGCAATCGCAGCGTGCTCCATGCGGAGCATCGCGGCCCGGCTGCTGTCCAAACGGGCTTGGGTCCGTCTCCGGTTCCTATGCCGTCACCGGCCCCAGTCGCGGTGGATCAGCGATAACCGGTCGCGGAGCGATTTTCGCCCGTGGTTGTGCAGCGATCAGCAGGCGGAGACCGGCTTACCACCGGCTCCGCTCGCTCCCCCGCGGTGGCACGTTTGCGCACGCCCGCTAAT
>DASYWU010000055.1:0-81108 GCA_035935755.1 Occallatibacter sp.
ACCCGAGAAGCACTCGAGCTTGCCATCGGCGATGCCCTCGAACGGATTACGCCGGACAACGCCAGGGCCTGGTTCAGGCTCTGCAATTCGGTCTACAGTATTTCCTAAAATGCTCTAGTGCGGCTATAGCATCCGTCAGAAAGGGTGGGAAACCACCAAAGCCCCGTGCCATCCTTTCCGCGCCTTTTGCGGAAAGGGTGGGAAACCACCACAGCCCCGGCCCCATCCTTTCGCGCATTTTGCGAAAGGGTGGGAAACCACCAAAGCCCCGTGCCCCATCCTTTCCGCGCCTTATGCGGAAAGGGTGGGACCACGCAAGGTCCCGTTACACCATCTCTGGAATCGTCCTAGTGCTGCTGCTGTTGGGCCGCCGTCGTCACCGTTCCGCCGCCAACGCTGAACGTCGTCGTCGTGCTGTTCGCCGCGCCAAACACATCCGTCACCGTCGCCGTCGCGTTATACGTCCCGGGTGCAGAAAAGGTCTTCAGCGCCGCAGGAGTGGTGAACTTGCTGCCGTCGGAGTATTGCAGCTGGTCGCTCATCAGGTCCCCGACAGAGGTCGCAGTGCATCCCAGAACAGTCGTCGGCGAAATACTCGGCATCGCCTTCAGCGTGATCTTCGCCACCGGCGGAACATCGGCCGGTTCAGCAACCACCGTCACCGATGCGCTGCCGGTGACGTTCCCCGAAGCATCAAGCGATTGCACGGTTATCTGATGTGTTCCGGTGAAGACCTTCAGCGCAGTATTCAACGTGTCGCCGTTGGCTGCGTATGCCTGGTTTCCGTCAATCAGCACCCGCATCGCGGAAACCGGAGTTCCCGGATTCGCGGAGGCCTCCAGCATCGTCGGCCAGTTCACCGTCGAGCCGTCGCCGGGCGTCAGAATATTGATCCCACCCGCCGATGGTTTCACCGACACTTGCTGCACCGCCACCGACGACGCGCCCGCCGCGTCGTACACGGTGGCAGTGATCAGGTACGTGCCCACAGTCGCATAAGCATGCGATGCCGATGCTCCGCTGGCCACCGTGCCATCACCAAAATCGATCTGCGTGCGGGTAATACTGCCGGACGAGCCTGCTGTCGACGCCGTGTACGTGAGCGGCCCACTTTGCGACACCTTAAGCTGGACGCCCGGCGGCTGATCGCCCGGATGATAGCCGATCGCCGGCGACATTTTGTTCTGCATGCTCGGCTTGCCCACTGCCTTGATATAGACGGAGTAAGTAGCCGGAGAAAGGCTCCATTGGCTCAGATCCACCGCATGTGTGCCTGCCGGCTCGTCAATCAGCTTCGACAGGTTCGTGCCATCCGTGCTGATAAACACCGTGTAGTGATCGACGGTGCTCTCATCGCCACCGTTGATACCCCATTGAATTGTCGTGCCTGACTGCGAAGGCGTCAGATAAATGCAGTTATCGATTCCCGGCTCCATCGCAGTTCCCTCTTCGTAATCGTTCCACGTTGCAATCTGGATGCCGGTTAACTGGTTACTGCCGGAGTAGAATTTCCCATACTCGCTGAAAGTTTGCAGCCACGTCTTCCCGCAGTCTTGCTGGATGACGCGATTGGTTCCCCATTTGGCCAGTGTGTCGTTGAACCCCTTATACAAAACTCCAAATGCCAGGCGCCCAGTCGCCTTCTGCGCTGCTTGATAGAAACTATCCTGGGCCGCCAGTTCCGGATCGAATGGATTGTTTGACTTGATCTGGATCCACGAAAATCCGCCGTCAGATAACTGCCGGGTCAGTCCGTTAGTGCCTTCAAAAACCAGCAGCGGATTTCCTGGAATCGACGAACTCACCCGGCTCCAATCGATGTAGTAGGAATCAACTCCAAAAAAGAAGACCACCGGCCGGCCGTTGATGTGCATGTACGCCGGCGACGCTTCGTATTGCGAAGCGGTATAAGTCAAATCGGCGATGAGCTGATCGGTCACGTCGCACCCGTTGGATTGAGCTGCTGCGGTCAGCGCCGCCTGGTTTTCCCTGATGGCGAACTCGAACTGGCCCGCATGGGCTTCAGCCTCATTTCTCAGCAACCGCGTGGCGGTGTCTATCACCGTGTTCGCCTGGCCATACCAGGGCATAATCGCCCCTTGAATGCCACGGCTGATCATGTCCTCGACCTGCCGGTGAATTTGTGCCGGGTCGTTAGAGCTGTAGCCGACACTCATGTGATCCGGCTTGCCGAACCAACCCATCAATGTCACATAGAGTTTGATATTCGATCCCGCGGGCAGCAGGGATTGGAGCGAGATCTTGCTTACATTGCCGGAGCCGGAATTTCCATCTGTCTGCCGCGTGAAGTTATCAGCCGCGCTCGTGTTGTTGCCGGTCTCCGCCTGCAGTGTGGTGCTGGGCGCCGGAACCGCACTCGGGCTCCCGGGCGATTTTATCGTACCCGTCACTTTTCCGCCGCAGGCAGCCAGGGACAAAGCCACGCACGCGCTTGCCAGTGTGACCGCGACCCACTTCAGAGTGGAAGGTTGGCAAATCGAGACCATATAAGAGCACCTTCATCCCGCGGAATCAAGCCGAACTGGCTTTGCGCGGGCAGATGGTGGAAGAGCTATATATGGTCCCAAGTGTACATCAACTATCTTTTGCCGACGACGCGAATCTCCTCCAGCGTGCAGAAGACCGCGCCTTCGCTAACTGGCTTTTTCACCGGATGAAAGCACCGTCGAACTGCATCG
The DNA here is from genome assembly GCA_035935755.1 of Occallatibacter sp. Classification (GTDB taxonomy): domain Bacteria; phylum Acidobacteriota; class Terriglobia; order Terriglobales; family Acidobacteriaceae; genus Telmatobacter. The sequence goes on from DASYWU010000055.1 coordinate 2,700, forward strand.
AAAATAGCTGAAATCGAAAAGCGAAACGTCTTAAATCGCCGCCCGCAAGCCGCGTCGCGCAAACTCCGTAGCCATGCCATACACGCAGTGCGCGGCCGCTGCATAGACGTGCGTTGACGCCGGAGTCTCGCTCGGTTTCCCGCTCAATCCCAGCGCCGGCACCGCCACCTCATCTGCCAACGCAAACAGTGCCGCTCCAAAAATAACTCCCGGCAAAAATCCGCCTGCAGTGCGCGTCAGTTCCGTCATCGCGCCATAAAGAGCACCCTGCAGCGTACCGAACGAATAATGCACCACCGGACCCGCTTTCTTCTTCTGCTCGTGCGAGAGCTGCCGCCCGCTGATACTCGCGATCTTTCCCGCAGCTTTCATAGTGGCATTTTCGCTCTCCTGCTCGCCCTGCTGCGCCTGGGTGTGATTGCCTTTCTGCATGGCCTGGGCCGCGTTGCTCCACGCCTTCTGGAATTCGTTCATCGCGAACGTCCCGATCAGTCCGCCCACCAGCCCGGCCACCACGCCTTTCCCTATTGAGCGCGGCCTTGCTTCCGTTTCCCTCAGCTCGGGGACGGTCATTCTGGGTTCATGCACCGGTGTCTCTTCCACATATCTCAGCGCTGCCGATTTCATAGCTCTCCACCTCCGCGCGGAAAATCTCTCGATTCGATTGCGAAAATTGGGATCGCCCTCGCGATTCGCGCTCAGGCATGGAATTCCCCTCTGCGCTACGATGCCGACGAGCCAAAAACGTGATCCGGCAGCCGCAATGCAATCTCCGCTCAGTTGAAGAACATGAAAAGAGAAGTTCACGGCATGAACCGCATTCCAGCCGAAGATTCATGGCCGGATGGCGCCACCACAACGCCGTCCCTCATCCTCGCGCCCTCTTTTGGGTGCGAGGATGGGAACTCGCAAATCTCCGCCGGAAAACTTCCAGCATGTAGATCGGCAGCTGATTCGCGATCAACGACAGGCAAGCACTGCGCAGCGCACGGGTACGCGCCCCTTTACACCGCAATCGCCTCCAGCTTTTCCGCGGGATTCAGCTTCAGGTCGAAGCGGTCCAGGTGCATCACCTTCGTCCACGCGGCCACGAACTCGCGCACGAACATCTCCTGCGCGTCGTTGCTCGCGTAAACCTCGCACAACGCGCGAAGCTGCGCATTCGACCCGAACACCAGATCCACCGTCGTGGCCGACCACTTTGTTTCGCCGGTGCGCCGGTCGCGTCCTTCCAGCAACCCGGCAGACGAGCCGTTCGACCCGGTCGCCCGCGCCCACTGCGTGTTCATGTCCAGCAGGTTCACGAAGAAATCGTTGCTCAACGTGCCCGGCCGCTTGGTAAAAACGCCGTGCTTTGTGCCGCCGTGGTTCGCGCCCAGCGCGCGCAGTCCGCCAATCAGCACCGTCATCTCCGGCGCCGTCAGCATCAGCAGTTGCGCCTTGTCCAGCAGCATCTCGGCAGACGTTCCTTCCAGCCCTTTGCGCACGTAGTTGCGGAAACCGTCCGCCCGCGGCTCCAGCACCGCGAACGACGCCATATCCGTCTGCTCCTGTTGTGCGTCCATCCGCCCGGGCGCAAACGGAATTTTCACTTCGTGGCCACCCTTCTTCGCCGCTTCCTCGATCGCCGCATCGCCCGCCAGCACAATCATGTCGGCCAGTGAAATCTTCTTCCCGCCCCGCTGCCCGTCATTGAATTTCTTCTGAATGGATTCCAGTTTCGCCAGCACCTTTTTCAATTCCGCCGGCTCGTTCGCCTCCCAGTCCCTCTGCGGAGCCAGCCGGATGCGCGCCCCATTCGCGCCGCCACGCTTGTCGCTGCCGCGGAACGTTGACGCCGACGCCCAGGCGGTCTTCACCAGCTCCGCAGTCGACAGCCCCGAAGCCAGTACCTCTTTCTTCAGCGCCGCAACGTCCTTCTCATCGATCAACTGGTGATTCACCGCCGGAATCGGGTCCTGCCAGATCAGCACTTCCTTCGGCACCAGCGGTCCCAGATAGCGCGAAATCGGCCCCATATCGCGATGCGTCAGCTTGTACCACGCGCGTGCAAACGCATCCGCCAGCTCTTCGGGATGCTCCAGGAATCTCCGTGAAATTTTTTCGTACACCGGATCCATGCGCAGCGAAAGATCCGTCGTCAGCATCATCGGCGCGTGCCGCTTGTCCGGCTCGTGCGCGTCCGGCACCGCGTCCTTGCCCGCGTCGCCCTTCGGCTTCCATTGGTTTGCGCCCGCGGGACTCTTCGTCAATTCCCACTCGTAACCGAACAGTGTTTCAAAGTAGCTGTTGTCCCACTTGATCGGAGTCGGCGTCCACGCGCCCTCCAATCCGCTGGTGAACGCGTGCGCGCCAACGCCGCTGCAATAGCTGTTCTTCCAGCCCAGCCCCATGTCTTCAATCGCAGCGCCCTCCGGCTCAGGACCAACCTGGCCGATCGGGCATGCGCCATGCGTTTTGCCGAAGGTGTGACCGCCGGCAATCAGCGCTACCGTCTCTTCATCGTTCATCGCCATGCGCGCAAACGTCTCGCGAATATCCTTCGCCGCCGCGATCGGATCAGGTTTCCCGTTCGGCCCCTCAGGGTTCACATAGATTAGGCCCATCTGCACCGCCGCCAGCGGCTTCGCCAGCTCGCGGTCGCCGCTGTAGCGTTGATCCCCCAGCCACACCGCCTCCGGACCCCAATCCACATCCTGCTCCGGCTCCCAGATGTCCACGCGTCCGCCTCCAAAGCCGAACGTCTTCAGGCCCATCGATTCCAGCGCCACATTTCCCGCCAGGATCATCAAATCGGCCCACGAAATCTTCCGCCCATACTTCTGCTTCACCGGCCACAGCAGCCGCCGCGCCTTGTCCAGGCTGGCGTTGTCCGGCCAGCTATTCAGCGGCGCAAATCGCTGCGCGCCCTTGCCGGCGCCGCCGCGCCCATCGTGAATGCGGTACGTGCCCGCGGCATGCCACGCCATGCGGATGAAGAACGGTCCATAATGCCCGTAATCGGCTGGCCACCACTCCTGCGAATCCCTCATCAGCGTGTGCAGGTCCTTGATCACCGCGTCCAGATCGAGGCTCTTGAACTCCTCGGCGTAGTTAAAATCCTCGCCCATCGGGTTCGAGAGCGACGACTGCTGGCTCAGCATTCCCAGGTTCAGGCTGTTGGGCCACCAGTCCCGGTTGCTCTTTGCTCCTGCCACTGTGTGCCTGAGCATGTCGCCCGTAACCGGGCACTTCGATTCGTCCGCCATGATGACCTCCTGCGGAAATATGAGTCTCTCCGACTCTTCCAGTATAGGAGCCGAGCCCCTCATCATCGAACGCGCCCGCCCACCGCGGCGCATCCTCTTGCTGCACAGGATTTTTCCGATTCAAGGCGAGGATTGGCGGCCTAAGATGCCAAGTTGATGTCTTAGTTTTGCGTGGTAATCGCGTAGTGCCCGGGACGATCGACCTCGACGCCGCGATACCCTTCGACCGCCTCGCCCGCATTATGAGCCTGCGCGCCGTGAAGAAGACGCACGCGAATGGCCAGCGCATTCTGCCCCCGTGCAGCGCGCCGGCAACATCGATCGCGTGCACCGTGTACCCTGGCCCGCGCGTGTGGTCATCGGCATACGCAAGCAGGCACACGCCGTTCAGCCAAACCTCCACGTCACCCGACGCCGCAACATAAAGCGTCGCCTCGTGCGAAACCGCGCTCAACGAAAAATCTCTCCGAAAAACCCATTGCGCATTTGGCGCAGTGAGCCTGCCCCCCGGTCTCCTTCTCCGTCCAGATATATTGCTCGGTCAGCGTGCTCGGAGGAAATTGCTTCAATTGCGAAGCATCCGGCGCCGGATCCAGCGTCCCCGAAGCAATCCGGCTCTGCGCCCACAGAAAACCCGAAAACAAAAACGCCAGCCCGCACCACGCAATTTGCCGCAGCACGCGGAAGCAAATAATCTTCCTGGGAAAAAATCCGGAACGCATTCCTTCCCTCACATGTTCTTCGGAAGCAATTACGAGGCACTGACACTAAAAATGCTTCGGCATCTCCGCCGGCCCCTGATAGACCAGACTCAATCCCCAATCCATATCCGAAGGGAATTCCGGCAACTCAATCTCGCCGATGTTATCTGCCGCCATCACGCCGTTCCCCACATCGCTCCAGGTCCCCGCCCTCGGATCGAACCACTGCGCGCGATACCGGCTCATCACCTTCGCGCCGCGCACCAGGCTTCGCGGGCAGCCCTTCTCGAAATACGCTAGAAAAATTTCCTTGTCCGCAGTCCGCGAAGCATATGCCCACCCCTCGTACCCCTTCACGGTGTGCGTCGCGTTAGGGACCACCAAACCGTTATCCGGCGCCAATTCCTGGTAACGCTTCCCAACCGAAAATACAAATTCGCGCAGATGCTTCAACTCGCCGCCCGACGGCCACTGAAACGCATCCCACATCTTGGTCGGCGCGGTCGCCTCAATGTCCGCGCCCCAGATACCCTCCGCGCCATACACATACCCCGCCAGCCCGCCCGACAGAGTATTACCATACATCGCCGAGCGCACATACTGATCGTCCAACGGCGTGCCGCCCTTGGCGCCGTACTTATATCCGCCATTGAGCCCGCGCGCATCGAAATACCCCGCATAATACGGCTCGCCAGCCAGCCCCGGCCGCGGCTTCGCATCGCGGAAAATCTCCGTCATGTACCAGTAATATTCGTGCTCGCGCTTGTTGCCCGTCTGGTGCAGCGTCACCCAGGAATTCTCGCCCCAGTTCACCAGCGTTGAAGGATTCGAGTTAGCCGATAGCAAATTCCCGAACGGCGGCGGCCCGTATTTCTTCATCACCAGGTTGATAGCGGCAAGAAAATCCGGCACCGTCACGCTTTCCTGGATAATGTCCAGATGAATCGGACTTAGCACCGTGTTATTCGCCTGGTATCTGGCCCAAATATACTGAATAAAGCGCGCGTAACTCTCCGGCCACTTATAATACTTTTTCCATATCTCGCTTGCATCTCGGCGCGACACCTCAATAAACGGCACAAACCCGTTCGCATTCAGATAATCAATTTTGCGATCCACATACTTGAAATATTCCGGATTCACGCGGTCAACATCCGCAAACACATTCTCGTATCCCGGCACCTTCCCCGGAAACATGAACGGCCGCCCGCCCTCGTTATCCATATTCTTGGCGCTTCCGGTCCCGAACTCCTCCCAGGCCGATCGCACCGTCGTTCCATCTTTCATCACGATGTGCCATGGCAGCCCATCTGTCTCCCAGTTGGGAAACGCGGCAAGGATGTTGACCCAGTTGTACCCCTGCGCCTTCCTGAAGCGCACATAATCCTTGAATCCTGCCTCCGGTCCAATCGGCCGCTCCCGATCGTCGTCGTACCAGCGAAACCGGTTCGTGCCCGCCGAATACCACGTATCGCCGAGCACAAAGAACGGCTCCCCATCCGCCGTCTCCAGCGCATGCCCATTCGCCGTCGCCCGCAAAAACCCGCGCCGCAGCGGATTCTCGTTTTTCTCCTCCTCGCTCCACTCCACCGCCGTAAACGAGCCTTGCTTCCCCGCCAATCCCGCATCTGCCGGCTCCGCCCCACTCCTCCACCGCCACTCACCCGGCGCCGTCGCCACCACGCGCACGCAGAATTCCCTGCCCCCGTTCCAGAACCCGTACACCCGCTTGCGAAATCCCAGCCCTTCCAGGTCCACCCACACCGTCGCATCTGTATATGGGTTGGCAAATTCTCTTCGCGCCTGCAAGACAATCTCATGCTTCTCCCACAGGTGCACGGCCTGCGCCGCACCCATCGACTTGTCTTCCCGGCTCCCGAAAAGCTTAGGAGCCGCGCCCAATGCCGCAGCCCCAGCCCCCGCCAGCACAAATCTCCTCCGCGTGAATCCCTCTTTCATCACCTGGCCCTCACTCGTCTCAATGCTTCCCAAACATCTCCATCACGTCCTTGCGAAACGCCAGCCGGCTGTCCACCCGGGTATAGAACATATGCCCGCCCGGATACTCATGCACCGCCACCCGCGTCGCATCGCCCATCACCGGCATCTGATCCACCGCCAGCACCGAACCCATAAACGGGCACGACAAATCATCCCACCCGTGCGCGATCAGCACCCGCAGCTTCGGATCGGCCGCCACCGCCTGCCGTAACTGCGTCACCGAACCCGCCCGCAGCGCTTCGCCGCCCACCCAATCCTTATTCACGTCATACGACAGCGTGTTATACCGCGCGTCCTCCACCTTCCATCCCACTGTCTGCGTCACGAAATTCACCATCGCCGAAGTTAGCGGCGCAATCACCGCGGCCAGTATCGGATCGTTTGCCTTCTGATTCGGCGCATACGGAAACGGATCGAACGAAGTCACATTCGAGTCATACACCGACCCGATCTTCCCTTCCTCGCGAAAAACCTCGCGCAGATATGCCTGCGTCTCCAGCCGCCCGCCCGACTGCTTCACAAATGTCGGGTCCAGCCCCGTCATCTCCGTCACCTTCGCAATCATCGCCTGCGTCGCCGCCGCGTCCGAACGCCCCTTGATCAGCGCCGTGGCATACGGTCCCATCGTGTAATCGATCACCTGCTGCATCGCTTCCGGCGTCAGCTTGTTCTCGCGCTCCAGGTGCGCCGCCGTAATCGACGGCAGCGTCACCATCCATGGCAGCGGCGAGAGGTCTCCGTGGCTCTCGACCTCCGGGCTCAGATACGGCGACAGCAACACCTCGCCGCTCATCCCCACGCCAAGCTGCGACTGCAGATAGTACGTGATCCTCGGCACGCGAAACCCGCCGTAGCTCTCGCCCACTATATATTTGCGCGAATCCAGCCGGCCGTTCTGCATCAGCCAGTCGTAGATCACGCGCGACAAATACTCGACATCCGGCACCGTCGAGTAGAACAGCGCCTTCGCCTGCGCCTCGGGCACTTCCGAGCGGCTGAAGCCCGTACCCACCGGATCGATAAACACGAGGTCCGTAAAGTCGAGCCACGTTCCAGGATTGTCGCTCAGCGTCGGCGACTCCGATGCGCTGTCGCCAGGATTGCCGAATGCCACATGCTTCGGCCCGATCGCGCCGAAGTTCAGAAACACCGACGCCGCCCCTGGCCCTCCGTTCACCGCAAATGTCACCGGCCGGTCTTTGCCCGCCATTGTGTACGCGGTGGTCACCACCCTGCCCGTCACCTTGCCTTTTTCATCGCGCACTGGGAACGCTGCAATCGTGACGGTGTAATGCAGCGTCTTTCCCTCAAGCTGCATTGTCTGGTCTGTGTGCGCCGGCGGCGGCAGGGGCGGCAGTTCCGATTTATCCGCCGCAGCAGCAGGTTTCTCGCCCGTAGACTCAGCAGCGCCGGCAGCCGGAGCCGGCTTCTCCGCCGCCTTCGCGCCCGCTTCCTGATCGCTCTGCGCAGCGTTGATATTGAGACCGAAAAGGAAACACGCCAGGACCGCAACGCAGCAAGGAAGAGAGAATCTCCGATAAACGCTCATTGCAATACGATAAATGGCGCCGGGCGGCCAACCACAGGGAGATCATTGGCGGTCGTACATCTGGAAAGTCGCCCAATAGAATGGCAGGCTGAATCTGCTCTGCGAGTGAATCAGATCAAGCTTGGCCGTCCGCAGCGAGCTTTCCGGCGAGTTGCCCGACGCAAGATTGCCATAGAAATCGGTCATCAGGCGCGGTGTCGAGGTGTCGCTGACCTCCCATAAGGCGCCAATCACTCTCTGCGCTCCCGCGCGGAGAAATGCCCAGGAGAGCCCCACCAGGCCTTCACCCGCATATAGCCTTGTGCCGCTGCCATAGCATGCCGAGATGGTCACGAGGCGCGCGTGAATTGGCTCGCTGATGATGTCGCGTGCGTAAAGTTTGAACGAGCTTTCGTCCGCATCGGAACGGGAAAGAATGATGGCTGAGTCCAGAGGGTCGCTGCTGCTGGCCATGGCATGAGATACGAAATGAATGTATGCGTATTGCGAAGGTTGGCTGGCCAGGTACGCTGCCGGCGTCGCCTTGGGACCGGCAAACACCGTGACCTGCTTTTGGCTGAAGTGGCTTTCAATCTTTGCCATTTCATACCCAAACAGGGGCTGAGTGGGAAAATCCTGGCTCGGAGAAACAGGATCGCCGAGCAGAAGGACCTTTGCTCCCCGGATCGGCGCATTTCCCGGCGCGTTCAGCATCGCAAGCGATGGTGCGGATACCAGGGTTGCATCTTCGATCAGGTAATGAGTGGCCCCTTTGGAACCGCTGTCGTTCGAAGATGCTGATCCCGGAACAAGCAGCGTGTCGAAATTCAACTCGCTAAGTGCGCCATCGTCCAGTACCACCACCGGCTTGTGATGTTGAATCAAATTCCGCGCAGGCGCAACCAGCGTGTTATAGAGCCACAGGCCATTCTGGTTGCCGTCGCGCCGAGGATCCTGCAGGTTGAGAATAGTTTTGCTGTAACTCTGAATGCGGTTCGCAATCTCCTGCCGGGCGGGGAGAGGGAACATGGCAATCCGAGACGGCGTAATGGCCCACAGATAAGACTCACTGGCGCCCAGCCAGTAAAAGAGCAGGGTCGAGCCCGTGATCTGCGCTGCGCGTCGCGGATCCGGAGCCGCAGCACGAAAAGAACCTTTGCCCGCGTCTTCATCCAGTCCTTGCTCGAGGGTCCTCGCGCGGCTCTCGTCGGCGATTGCCAGCGCATCGCCGGTGCGTCCCTCACTCACAAGAAGGCGAATGTAGTTGTCATAAACTTGCGTCGCGTTGGCGCCAAAAGGGAGCTGCGTTTCTTCCTTGCGAAGTGTTGCCCGCGCTGACTCGTAGGCCGCCAAAGTGGATTTGTACATCTGCTCCGCTGCGCCTGGCCGCCGTTCCGATTCATAAAGCGACGCCAGTTCAGAGCCTGCGTCCAGACGCAACGTTGTCAGACTGTCGCCGTCAGTCCAAACCGCTCGGTAATCGGCCTTAGCTTCTTTGTCCTGATGCAGAGCGGCGGCCAGCTTTCCCCTGGTGAGCATCAGGTTTGGGCTCGATTTTCCGCCGCCGGCGGTCTCCATCACCGCAACCCGATCGACATAGCCGGCTGCATCTTTCAGCTTTCCATTCATTACGGTAAGCTGCGCCAGGTCCTCGAGTGCGTTCTCGATGTCTTCCTTGCTATCAAGCTGTGTTGCCAGCAGGTATGCCTTACGATAGCGCTCCACTGCGCGCGGGTAATCGCCTTCATCGCGATAAACGTAACCGGCATCACTAAGCCACTTGAGCTGGTAGCGAACGCTGCCTTGTTGCAACGCGGATTGCTCTGCCAGTTGGAACTGATCCAATGCCCTCTCATCGTCACCTAATTGGTAATATGCCCATCCCAGATTGCCGGCGGCTACCTGCGATAAGTACCGGTAGCGCGCGGCAATCGCTTCACGATATGCAGCTCTTGACCAGTCGACCGCTTCATCGAAATGGTCAACTTGTAAGGCCGTGAAACCTAGGTTGACCATCGTACTTGCTTCCAACCAGTTGTTGTGGTGTCTGTGGGCAAATGCGAGTGTCCTAAGAAAGTATTGCCTGGCCTCCCCAGGCTGGTCCTGCTTGGCGCTGAAGATTGCGCGCGCAGTGTCAACATCTCCACAAGCAGCGAAGTCTGCTTTCTTACACATCGCTTCGGCCTGGGTCAGCTTCTGGTCCGCAACTGAGAGTTTTTGCTGACGCGTAAGAGCAACGCCTTCGATCGCCAGTTTTTGGACAATGTTTCCTTCATCCGTCACGTCATCATACGAGGAGAGAAGATTCAGAGCGGCATCGTACATTCCCCGGTAGAGCATGAACTCGGCTATGAGCAACTTGAATTTTGCAGCCCAGGCCGGATTGGAAAACTCAAACCGCCGGAATCCCAAGACAGCTTCCTGTTGACCGCTGACCAGGTCGCCCTGCTGCAACAAATGCAGTGAATCATCGTAGATAGCCTGGGCTGAGGGTGGCCGCGTGTCTGTCAGGAAAAGGAGAAGAGGCAACAGAAGAGCGAGCGCTGCGAAACGACCGGGGCCGGCGCGCTTTAGGACGCTTCGCCGGCTGCCATGATCAGATACAGGCTCAGCAATCTGCGTCCCCGAATCAGATGTCGAGAGTACACCTATCTCTAAGGAACGGTCCCGCCGTTGCTTGACCCGCTCCCAATCGGCACGCTGCCATCGACCGCGCAACCAAGCTCGAGATGCACCATCGTCAGGTGAACATTGGTGATCTTCGGAGCTCCGCTCGGCGTGCCGTAATCGCCGTGACTCACCTTCAACTGGGCCAGAATGATCTTGCCAAAATCGGGTACTTGAAGAATGTGACCGAACGAAAGGCCAGGATAGGAGCCGCTCGCACGATTCACCAGGGAACATTCAACCGCCTCCGTGCTCCCGAGAGTCGAGGAAAGTCGATTGTAACGTTCGCGCAGGTCTTCGGGAAGGGCGCTGTTCTGCAGCACACGGTTGTACTGACTGCCCGCCCGGGCGATCAGGCCGGAATCCTTGGTATAAGTTCCATCGCCATTCGGCTTTTCGCCAAGGATCTCGTGGTCGATATCCAGATCGACTGGGTGGCCGGCAATGCGCAGGTTCTCAAACCGGGTTCCCAGAAACGAAATCGACGGCACATAGCCTTCACGCGGGTGCTCCGTCACCGTCTGCCCCACAACCCGGTCGGCAGTAACCACCTCGAGTACATTCAGCCCCTCGATCGTTGTGGTCGTCAGCGTCGTCCAGCCCTGTCCCTCCTTGGTGCTCTTATTGCCGGAAACCTGCGTGTACGCCGAGCGGATCGAAATCACTCCTTCCACGCTGAAATTCTCCACGCGTTGGGAAAAGTACCCACCTTCCCGGTGGAGCTCCGCCTTGGCCTGCGGCCTGATCTCTCTTACTAGCGGTAGCTTCAGATGGCCGGAGATAACCGTGGCTGAGGCGTGATACTCATGGGTTCTCCCGACATTCTCAGGCATTTGCGTGCTCATTTTTGCTGGGTCCTTTGCGGGGGATTATTGACGGATGTCATCCAGTGTAGCGGTATTTTCCCGGCTTTTCGGGAAAAATTCCAAGGCCCGCACCGCTGCAGTCACCCGCAGTCACCGTTTGATGGCCTTCACTTCGCTAGAGCGATATTAAAGATGTAGTGTTCGATTGGCGTGCTTTCGCCATGAGAACCCATTCCGGAGACCGACACGGAGTAATTGCCGTTATTCAGAATTCTGCCAGGCAATACGATCGAGAGCTGCAAATCGCCATCGGGATTTGCCGCAGGCGCCGGCATGCTGCTTGACCACGCCAGCTTCCCTTGCGGATTGTAAATCTGAAATGAATAGGAGACGAAGGTGCCGAGGGCGGGGTCGAGAGGAATATCGACTGGCACCGCGACACCATGCGCGCGATCGGCCGTGATCGTCGTATGCGTTTCGCCGCGCGTGCCTCCGGATAGCGGCGCGACCGGAATAACTGCCGGCTGGTTGACCGCTTTGCGAAGCGCGGGAAGCGTCACCAGATTCTGATAAAAGATCACCATCACCAGGGCGGCAAAAACCGGAGCGGTAAATGCCGGCCGCAACCAAAAAGACCAGTAGTTGCGGCCGTTTTCCTTCTTATTCGCGTTTTTCGCTTTAGGCTGAGCAGGCGCAATTTTACCCAACTCGGCTTTGGCTTCATCTATAAAGACGGTCGCAACACGAGCGTCCAAGGCGCATTCCTGGCAACTGAACATGTGTTCTTCAAAATCCTCGCGGGCGTTCGAATCGAGCTCGCCCAGCAGGTACCGCTCCACCGCCATTTGTTCTACTGCTTCGTTATGGTTCATCGGTTTGGTCCCCATCTTTCTTAGTTCACCGTGGTACCTGCGTTCCGCATTCATCCCCACGTCACGCTCCGGCATCCATCGGTACTGGGCCTCCAAAACGCTTTACATACTCTGTCTTGAATTCCTGTCTGGCCCGATGCAGCAACACGCGCAGATATTCGCGATCCACGCCGAACTCGCGGCACACCTCGTCGCGATCGCGCTGTTCCAAAAAGACTGCCTTCAGCAGAAAGCGGTCCCGCGGCGCCATCTCGAGCAGAATCTCGCGAACCTTTTCTTTGATCTGGCGGGCGACCACAAGATCCAGTGCGTCCGGGCCGGTGGCCGGCGGCTCCGGGCTGCCTTCGGCATCCAGCGACTCAACTCGGCTGGAAGAACGGTAGGTCTCAAACAGCACGTTGTTACACACGCTGTTCACAAAAGCGCCCAGGCGCTCGGGCTCTTTGATGCCCCCGTCTTTACGCAACACCGTAAACACGCGCGCGAAGGTCTCCTGGCACACATCCTCGATCGCGTGCTGCGACTGCAGCCGCGAGCGCAGCTTCACCCGGAGCAGCGCAGAGAAGTAGCCGACGAAGTGCTCTTGCGTCTCCCGGTCTCCTTCACAAAGGCTCTCTACATAACCCGCGTCGAACGAATGCAACTGCAACGAAGACCCCACACCAATAGAAGGGTTCGAGTATACCATCGTCGATGCGCGTGGCAAATTGAACCGGCGCGCCCTGATTGCGCGCACAGGCGCTGAACGCGGGAAAGAGCCGCGGATGACTGCGCCGGGATGAGAAGAGCAGCTCACTCGACCACCCCAAACAGCTTGCTGGCCAGCAGGAATCTCGCATCCCTTACGTCCACTCTCTGCACCGGCAGCAGATCGGAGAACTGGTAGAGATTGCGGGTAACCGAACCACGCACGGCAATGGGAGGCTTTCCCAGATAGCGGAGCATCAGCAACGAAGTGACGGATTGCTTGTATCCATCCGCGGCGAATTGAGTCTCTTCACAGTACACGATATTCTCCTCTGACTCTGTTGGCAGGCACGCGCGTCGATGAGCGCACTCGAACCGCAGTTGCCGCCGGCGCGTTTTGCAGACGCAGCGCCGCGGTCATCGCCTGGAAAATAACCAGCAGCCCGATCCAGTCGCTGGCCAGCATCAGAAACAACGGAAACAGAAGCCAAAGGGAAAAAACCAAGGCGTTCATCCGGAAGACTCGGGATCCTGAAACAACGACCTCGACCATAGGCCTGAGCCTGTTCCGCAGCAGTTCCGGGCTGCGGCGCCAGAGCGAAGCCCCTGTCGCCGTCTCTGCGGGGAAATGGATCATCTGAGTCACAACCTGACCCTCCTGTGTGCCTGGCAGAGACGGAACCCGCTCCTTGAGCGAGCTCCGTCTGTCTCTGGGGGAGGCCGCAGCCGATATGGGCGCTCGTGCGGGCTCAGGCGCTTCCAACGTCAGACTCATCGTTCCGGAATGACGCTTATCTTTCCCACCTCTGCCTGCGAGCTCCCTTTTTCGAAACGCACTCAGTAGTGCAGCTCACCCCGGAAGCGTTTCAAATCCGCAAAAAAATCTTTTCTGGGGTGCAGCGTAGGGCAATCAGCCTTTCGCCAGCTTGACGCAATACCATGGTCGGAAGAGGTACGTTCCATGACCCGATCCCGATTCCTGCTGGCCTCCCTGACGACCATCCTGATTTCCGCGGTTCCCTTCTTGCCCGCCCATCAAGCCATAGGCCAAGGCACACCGATGACCCGCGTGGATTCCATCCAGGCGCTGCCCTCGGGAATCGAAATCCATAGCGGGCCGGGGATCCTGCGCGTGCGTGCGCTACGCAATGACGTTCTTCAATTCACCATGTCTGCCACCAGCCAGTTGCCGCTCTCCGGATCGTGGGCCGTTCTCGACTCGGCGCGACAGGCCCGTGCTCAGGTCTCGCCGTTTTCAGATTCGAGCGCCGTAGGCTTCGACACCAGCACGCTGAAGCTCCGCGTAGCGCGAAACTCGATGCAGATCACAGTCACCGACGCCGACGGCCATGTGCTGATGCAGGATGCCTCGCCAGTTCACTTCTACAAGAGCGATGAGCAAGGCGACACCGGTTTCGTAGTCTGGAAGAAAATGCCGTCCGATGAGCACTACTTCGGGCTCGGCGACAAGGCCGCTCCGCTCGATCACCGCGGTTGGCAATTCACCATGTGGAATCGGGACCACCCGCGCTGGTTCCGCGGCACCGATCCGCTTTACAAAGATATTCCCTACTTCATGGCATTTCGTGCCGGCGCCGCGTACGGTCTTTTACTGGACAACACCTGGCGCTCCACTTTCGACTTCGGCAAAGAGCGGCGCGATGAGTTCAGCTTCGGCGCCGAAGGCGGCCCGCTGCGTTACTACTTCTTCTTTGGACCAGCGCCCAAGCAGGTGGAAGAGGACTATGCATGGCTCACCGGCGCCGCGCCTCTGCCTCCCAAATGGTCGCTCGGCTACCAGCAGTCCCGCTGGAGCTATGGAACCGAAACCGAAGTGCGCTCCATCGCCGACCGGCTGCGCAACGACCGTATTCCCGCCGACGTCCTCTACATGGACATCGACTACCAGGTGCACAACCGCCCCTTCACCGTCGACGCAGCGAAATTCCCCAACTTCCCCGCCTTCGTGCAGGAACTCGCGAAGAAGCACTTCCACCTCATCATGATCACCGACCTGCACATCGCCTATCTGCCGAACCAGAATTACATGCCCTTCAATAGCGGCGAGCAGGGAGATCACTTCCTCCACAATCCCGATGGTTCGCTCTTTGTCGGCGATGTGTGGCCCGGCCCCGCGGTCTTCCCCGATTTCACCCAGCAAAGCACGCGAAAATGGTGGGGCTCCTTGTACAAGCAGTTTTACTCATACGGCGTCGGCGGCTTCTGGAACGACATGAATGAGCCTTCCGTCTTCAACACGCCCGATAAAACAATGCCGCTCGATGCCGTCGGGCAAATTGAAGGCCCCGGATTCGAAACTCGTACCGTAACCCAACGCGAGATTCACAACATCATGGGCATCGAAAACTCGCGCGCCACTTTCGACGGCCTTCTTGCCCTTAATCCCAATCAGCGGCCGTTTGTGCTCACGCGCTCCAGCTTTGCCGGTGGCCAGCGCTACGCGGCCACCTGGACTGGCGACAATTCCAGTTCCTGGGACCATCTCCGGCTCAGCACTCCCATGCTGGAAAGCCTCGGCCTCGGCGGCTTCTACATGGTCGGCGACGACATCGGCGGATTCTCCGGCTCGCCTCAGATGGATCTGCTCACCAAGTGGATCGAACTCGGAACCTTCAACCCCATCGACCGCGATCACACCGACAAACCTTCCAAACCACAGGAACCCTGGGTAGGCGGCCCGCAGCAGGAGGCCATCCGCCGCAACTACATCGGCACGCGCTACCGTTTGCTGCCGTACTTCTACACCACTGTTGACGAGGCCTCGCGCACCGGAATTCCCATCATGCGCCCGCTGTTCCTTGAATTTCCGGACGCCACTGCAGATAAACATCCGCTCGACGACGATGTCCCCAACGAATTCCTCTTCGGCCCCGATCTTCTCGTCGCTCCGCCCAATTATCCCGATGAAACGGACAATTATGACGTGACTTTCCCGCCAGGCCCCTGGTTCGACTTCTGGTCCGGAAAAGAAGTCGCGCACCCAAACACCGCAGCCGCGCAACCGGCCACGCTTCAAACCACTTCCATCACGCCCACACTCGCCGTCCTTCCCGTTTACGCCCGCGGCGGTTCGGTCATCCCCATGCAGCCGCTGGTGCAGAGTACCGGTCAAACGCCAAATGGTCCGCTTGAGCTGCGCGTCTATCCCGGCCCGAATTGCCACGGCTCCATCTATGACGATGACGGTGTAACTCTGAATTACAAAAAAGAAGGCTACCTGCGCGTGGCCTACACCTGTGAATCCGGCCCCAATCGTCTCACGCTGCACATCGGCGCGCAGCAGGGCAGCTACCCGGCATGGTGGAAGCAGATTCAGGTTTCCGTATTCGGCTGGCACGCCGCCGCCGTTCAGGCGCAACTCGACGGCAAGCCGATTGAGGGAGCTAAGTACAACCCTCAACAAGCAAGTCTCGACATGGTGATTCCCCAAAATTCAGAAGGCGAAACGCTGACGATCGCTTCGCAGTAAGGGAATCTCGGAACTCGGCAGAGATTCAAAGATCCTTTGCGTAAATCCCGCAATTTCGCGGGTACTGTCTTCATACTTCTTCAACCGAAACTGCCGCCTCCGGCGCCGACCAGAACGCCTCAATCTCTTCCAGCCGCTTGTTTTTCGTCTCCGGAATGCGCAGCCAGGTGAAAACTCCCTGCACCAATGACATCAGCGCCAGAAACCCGAACGTGGACGCCTTGCCGATAACGTGAAATGCATAGGGAAAGAAAAGCACTACCACCGCGTTAGCCACCCACTGAATCAGCACCGGCACGATCATGGCGGCGCCGCGGACATCATTGGGAAAAATCTCCGGCACCAGCGTCCAGAATACGGGACCAACACAGCAGGCGAAAAACGCAAGATAGGTCAGTATCACCACCAGCACAAAGCTGCCGTGAAACTGTCCATCCAACGCTGCGATTACAAGCAAGAGCAAAGTGATCGCCATCCCGCCAGAGCCGACCACATAGAGAGGTTTGCGTCCGTAGCGGTCGATCATCCACAGCGAAAGAATCGTAAAGATGAATTCCGTCATTCCCACTGCGAACGTCGACGCCAGCGCTCCATTGATCTTCCACCCCGCAGACTGAAATATCGACGGAGCGTAATCCATGATGGCATTGATCCCCGACACCTGAACCAGAATCGCAAGTCCGACGCTCGCCGCAAGCGCGCGCCGCACCCCCACCCGGCGAAAACCGCCCCCGGACGATGTCCTCCCCGATACGCTCGCCTCGATCTCCGCCAGTTCGACACGCGCTATTGCAGCTCCGGATATTCTCTCCAGTACGGAGAATGCACCTTGCGCATTCCCAGCCTTTGCCAGGAACCGAGGTGTCTCCGGAGCCAGCGAGATAAGCAGCAAAAAGACTGCCGAAGGAACCACGCCGGTTGCAAACATCAATCGCCAGTTACCAGGTCCCGTATCTCGCAGGAGATAGTTGATGCCGTAAGAGACTATTACTCCTGTAATAATCGAAAGTTGATAAAGGGTCACCATCCGGCCGCGCAGATGTGGCGGAGCTACTTCCGCCACATACATTGGCGAAAGTAAAGATACTCCTCCAACCGCTATCCCTCCCAGAAACCGAGCAGTCACAAAGATCGTGAAATCTCCAGCCAGGGCAGTCGCAATTGAAGTAAGCGCAAACAAAACCGCGACCACAATCAGGAGTTTCCTCCGTCCATAACGGTCGGTCAGCCTTCCGGCGATAAAACAGCCAAGCACACAACCGAAAAGAAGAGAACTGAAAGCCCAGCCCAGTCCCAGATCGCTCAAGGCAAAAGCGCGGGAGATAAATGGCCCCGCGCCGGTAATAATTGCGATGTCAAACCCAAAAAGCAGGCCACCCAGTGCTCCCGTAATCGCCAGAAACGCGAGATATCTCCGGTTCACAACCCTACTCATGCGATTCCAGCTCCCCCGCTGGATTTAGTCGCGACTTTGGCCAATTCACCGGCTTCGCCCTTCGGCTGGATCTGCACAGCCTCTGCGAAACATGCGCGAGCCAGATCCCTGTAAAGCAACGCCTGGGCATAGCGATCGGTCTCTTCCTCCAACTTCCCCGCGGCATTGGGAAATTTCCGGGCGTAATAGTAAGTACCGGCAAGCAGCTCGGGCGCAAATATCAGCACATCTCCCGGCTTCGCATTCGACAGGAAACCAGTCATCGCGCGAGTCCATAGCTGCCGGAAGTGTTCGAGATAGTCAGCTACGCCGTGGGCCTGCGCGGGCCGCTCATTCAAATCCGCGTCAATCGGAACCTGCATGCATCCGGAACTCGCAATGCGCCCGTGCATAAACCCGGTGCGACGAAACACCGGCTCGAGAAATTCAAGTTTCTCTTTCCAATCCCCGTACACCAGCTCCTGCCCGCAGTAGTAATGACTGAAATCACCGTTGAAGCGGATCTCGGGAAATCGCTTCGTCAGCTGCACCGTCCGCCACAGGTCCTGCGTGATGGTGGCGCGATGCGTTTCGATGAATATGGGAATGCGATGTTTCTCCCCTGCCGCCAGAATTGCATCGACAATCCGGAACGCGTCGTCATCATCTTCCAATCCCCATCCCGCGTGGACCGTGACACAGAGGTCGCCGCGCTCGGCATGCCTGGCGATGGTTGCATCCGCTTCCGGCGGAATATTGATCCGGTCCAGTCCGCAATAAGACAGCCTCAGACCTTCCGGGACCGGATCATTTGTCGTGAGTTGCACCCCTTCGAAACCGTCTTCCAGCAGCCGCTCATAGCGCCGCACGCCTTCAAAGCCGGGCCACCGGGAATCGCGGCGCAGATCGGTTAGCGTGTCGAGATTCATGAACACTCTGAGCTTTGGAAACTCCCCTGAGCCGTCATTAAGAAAGCCTGTCTTCGATAACATGTAACCGCCTGCCTAAAACTCATCGTACGCGATATGTTGCTTTGGCACGCCTAACTCATCCAGCATTCGCGTGCACGCCCTGATCATCATCGGCGGCCCGCAGAGATAATATTCCGGAACCGTCGGATCCGGATGCCCCGCAAGATAATTGGTGCGCAACACCTCGTGAATGAATCCGGAATACCCCGTCCAGTTATCTTCAAGTAGCGGCGATGAGAGCGCTACATGGAATTTGAAGTTATGGTGCCTTTCTTCCAGGCCGCGGAAGTACTCCTCATAGAAGAGTTCCTGCTTGGACCGCGCCCCGTACCAGTAACTCATTTTGCGCGCTGTGACTTCGGTCTCCAGCAAATGCGAAATGTGGGCCCGCAGCGGCGCCATGCCGGCCCCGCCGCCTACATATATCATTTCGCGCTGCGTCGGTTTCACATGAAAATCTCCGAAAGGCCCAATGCCTGAGACAATATCGCCCGGCTTCAGACTGAATGCATAGCTCGACCCCACTCCCGGACCGCAATCCTGCCCGGGGGGCGGCGTGGCAATGCGAACATTGAAACGTAATTTGGATTCCGTCCGCTGATTGCTGGCAAGCGAGTAGTTGTTCCGCTTCCCAGGCTGCGGATTCTTGGCCACGAGGTCGAAGACGTGTTGCATTTCCCATACAGAAGCGAACAGCTCGGGAATATCGAAATCGCGAAACCGGATCGACTCGTAGGCCGGAATATCCATTTGAATATAATCGCCAGGAGTAAACGTAAACCGCTTTTCTCCATCAAGCGGTTCCAGAACCAGTTCCTTGATGAACGTGGCGACACTCAAATTGCTCACCACGCGAAAACGGCATGTCTTCGGCTCGCGAGCGCCCGCGCCGCCGGGGCGAAGCACATTGATAACCAGCGTCCCATTTCGTGCCTCAACCGGATAAGTCGCCAATCCGCGGCATATCGGCGCTCGCGCTGGCGAACCGTCAACCAGGTTGAAGCGCCCGTTGTGTTTTGGGCATTCAATCGTGGTTCCAATAATCAATCCATCCGACAGGTGCGTGTTCCCATGCGTACATACGCCATCTGTCGCATATCTCCGGCCGTTGTCGTCGCAATAAAGCGCGTACGTCTTTTGCCCATAGTCGAAGCGCATCACGTCTCCGTTGCGCAACTTGTCAGCGGCGCAAACCGAAAGCCACCCTTCGGCGTCAGGCTCGGCGGTGGAGGAGCAAATCTCCGCCTTTGCACGAGTCTTGGGCTCAGGAAGCCGGCGCTTAATGTGGTAGGCAGGATCTTTCACCTGTCTCAAAATGGTCGGCACAATTTCGCGCCACGCGGCGATGAGGCTCGTGTATGGCGTAGGGCAATCGTCCTTTACTGCTTCATGCAGCTGGGGCAACGCATGATAGGGTACCAGCGGAAACATGTGATGTTCAACGTGGTAATTCATGTTCCAGTAGAGATATCGGTTCAGCCAGCACATGTACACGGTGCGGCAGTTAAGCCTATGGTCGAGCACATTTTCCGCCAGTCCCGCATGTTGCGTCAGGCCATAAGTCACCAATAACCAGGTGCCAAGGATATTTGTCAAGCCAACATAAAACAGCGGGAGAATACTATGGGCATAAATCGATAGAGCAATCACGCAAATGTAGATACTCAGATAAACGCGTGCACGGAGATATACTTTCGGAAACTCCGATTCAGGAATAAACGTTCGCTCCTCCGCAGCCATTCGCCCGATGGAATGCAGCAGAATCCGCTGAAAGTATTTGGGAATTACCTTGAGATTGAAAAATGCCAGGATGATGGCCTTAATATCCGGAGGGCGCGGTACTGCAATTTCCGGATCGCGTCCCACAATAATTGTGTCGCTATGGTGGCGGTTATGGCTCCATCGCCAAACCGTTGACTCGCGCATCACCATAAATGACGCGATCTCGTAAAGAACATTGTTCATCCAGTCCGATTTGAAGGCGGTGCCGTGCCCCGACTCGTGCCAGCGCGAATCCGAAGTCGAGGCATAAAGCACGCTGTAAATCACGTAAGGAAGCACAACCCAGAACGAATGCCGAAGCAGAAAGGTCGCAACACCGCTGCCGATGATCAACGCAAACCACAGGACGGTGTCGCGAATCGCGGGACCGTCCCTCCGCTCGAGAAGGCCGCGCATCTCTCCGCGCGGAACATAGCATTGATACCAGTCTGCCTCGGCGAGTCCCTTCTCAACCGCCAGCGTGGCATTCACTCCCGTCAGGCTGTAATCTAGCGCCTTGGCGGGTTGCGTGTAGACATTTGCATCCGTACTCATAACCAAACTTACTCCTGTAATAAATGCGACTTACTAATTATCTGACGACATATATCGGCCCACTAGCACGAACACGAAAACGCGTATGCCGTTCTTTCGCGTTGAATTCTCCCAGGCCGCACAATGATATCTCCCATTTCCGGGCTGTTCACTCCATCTGGATACCCTTCGCACTCCAGGCATAATCCCGCGTTCCGCTCATAAGCAACTCCCGATTTTCCGATAAGCGAGCCGTCGAGATGGGTACCGCCATAAAACTGCAAATGAGTGGCCGTTGCTGAAGCCGAGCACGACATCAGCGACGCGGCCCTTCCGGTCCGGCGCGAGCACACGGGTCACCGTCGCGCCGTAGGTGATGATCTCGGCGACGAGAGCGCCTGCGCCTTTCAGCGTCCAGGCTTCGACAGTTGCTCCGTTGGGCAATAGACCAAACGATCGCACAGCCAGGGAAGGAGCCATAGGCTCACGCCTTATCTCAAAGGTACATTCATTCCGGCCACGCCGGTTTCTTCTCGGCAAGTGATCAAATCTATCGTATATTGTCCGGACCTTGGCGCATGTTGCGCTGAATCAACACCGGAGTTTGCTCCGGCTCGCCCCCCAAAGAGGAGCGATCGCATCTCGGGCTCGCAGTTTGCCACACCATTGCAAGCTGTCAGAGCCGGGTATTATCCTTGAAGCAAACGTTTACCCGTACCGCGCGAATGGAGGGCACATGGGCCAGGAGAACACCAAAATCAGCCGCAGGAATTTTGCCAAGGGTCTGGCGATTGCGCCCCTCGGTCTCGCCGCCTCATCCACTTTAGGCCAGGCCGCGGGCGCACAGGCAAGCCAGCCTCTGACCGAGGCGCAAATGAGGGCGCGAATTGCAGCTATTCTGGAGGACCGGCGCTTTATCGTCGAGGAGCCGCAGCCCTTCGCTGACACCGTCGTTTTTTCGCGGCGCGAATTCACGCCGCGGCTGCAATCCTTCGCGCTGGCAGACGTCGAACTCGATCCCGGCCCCCTGGCCGACGCCCGCGAATGGAATCGCGGCTTTCTCCTGCGCATTCCCAACGATCGGCTGCTCAGGAATTTCCGCGTCAACGCCGGCCTTCCTGCAAACGCCCAGCCCCTCGGCGGATGGGAAGCGCCGAATTGCGAGCTGCGCGGCCACTTCGTCGGTCACGCCATGTCGGCCTGCGCGCACCTCTACAGCGCCACCGGCGACAACGAAATCAAGGCCAAAGGCGACGGCCTCGTCGCGGGCATCGCCGAGTGCCAAACCAAACTCGATGACAACGGCTATGTCAGCGCATTTCCCACCGAGTTCTTCGACCGCCTCGATCGCGGCCAGCCCGTCTGGGCGCCCTACTACACGCTGCACAAAATTATGGCCGGCCTCTACGACATGAACATGCTCGCCAAAAATCAGCAGGCTCTCGACGTGCTCACGAAGCTGGCCGGCTGGGTCGACGCTTGGACCGCCGGCAAAAGCGAAGATCACATGCAGATGATTCTCAACGTGGAATTCGGCGGCATGAACGAAGTCCTCTACAACGTGGCCGCAACCACCGGCGACGATCGCTGGGCGCGGACCGGCGATCGCTTCACCAAAAAAATCTTCTTCACGCCGCTCGCCTTGCGCAGTGACCAGCTTCAGGGCCTGCATATGAACACGCACGTGCCCGAGGTGATCGGCGCGGCTCGCCGCTACGAGCTCAGCTCCGATTACCGCTTCGGCGATCTCAGCCGCTTCTTCCTCGACACGGTCACCCAGTCGCGCACGTACGCCACCGGCGGCTCCAGCAACAACGAGCACTGGCTGGTGCAGCCCCACCGCCTCGGCGACGAAATCAAGGTCAGTGCCCATCACCAGGAATGCTGCTGCGCTTATAACATGATGAAGCTCACGCGACACGTTTATAGCTGGGAACCGGAAGCGCGCTACATGGATTACTACGAGCGCGTCCTGCTCAATCACAGGCTGGGCGCCATCGAGCCGAAGACCGGCCACACCATGTACTTCCTCTCCGTGGCGCCGGGCGCGTGGAAGGGAGTCTGCACCGAAGACGATTCTTTCTGGTGCTGCACCGGAACCGGCGTGGAAGAGTTCGCCAAGCTCAACAACACCATCTACTATCACGACGCCGACGCGCTGTATGTGAATCTCTATTTCGCCTCGCGCGTCCATTGGCAAGATCGCGGAGTGCGTCTGCGCCAGAGCACCAGCTTTCCCGATTCCGATCGCACCGAGCTGATCGTCGAAGCATCGGGTGACCAGCCCTGGGCACTGCGCCTGCGCATACCCGCCTGGACCACGGCAGCAAACCTAGTTTCGCTCAACGGCAAGCCGCTGGAAACCTCCGGAACGCCCGGTACCTATCTCACGCTCAATCGGCGCTGGAAAGCGGGCGATCGCGTGGAACTAGTCATGCCCATGCGCCTCACTGCCGAGCCGCTCCGCGACGATCCATCGCGCCAGGCCTTCCTCTATGGCCCGCTGGTGCTCGCAGGTCAATTTCCCAAGACGGGCCTCTCCGAACACCTCGATCACCTGCAAGGTCCGGAGCTGGCGGAAGCGCCGCCGCTCGACGTGCCCACGCTCAAGGCGAGCAGCGCCGACCCTGCCGATTGGATCAAGCCCGTGCCGGGTCAGCCGCTGACCTTCCGCACCAGCGGCCAGGCGCAGGACGTCACGCTCAAGCCGCTCAATCAAAGCTGGGAGCGATTCACTGTCTATTGGACTGTCGCGTGACAAATCGGCGCCGCGCCTCGCAGCGTCGCCAGCTAATTCAGGAACATGGTGCGGTAGAGCGTGTCGCGTTGCACCGGCTTGAATCCGGCATCGCGAATGATGCGCCGCAGCTCTTCCTCGGTGGTGCAGTTGCTCGTGCCCGCGGCCTTCACCACGTTTTCTTCCAGCATCACCGAGCCCACATCGTTGCCGCCAAAGTGCAGCCCAAGTTCCAAAACCTTCAGGCCCTGCGTCACCCAGCTCGCCTGCACGTTCTCAATATCGTCGAGATAGAGCCGCGCAATCGCCAGCACTTTCAGATACTCCACAGATGTCGCTTCGTCCCATCCGCGGCCGCCAAGCGCAGTGTGCTTCGGCTGAAAGCTCCACGGGATGAACGCGGTGAAGCCGCCGGTTTCTTCCTGCAGCCGCCGCACCACGTCAAAGTGGTTGATACGCTGATCGAAACTCTCGCCCACGCCGAACATCATCGTCGCCGTGGTCCGCATGCCCAGCTCGTGCGCCGTGCGATGCACGCTCACCCAGTCTTCGGTGCGGCACTTCAGCCGCGCGATGCGGAAGCGCACATCATCGTCGAGAATCTCCGCGCCGCCGCCGGGAATCGAATCCAGCCCCGCGTCGCGCAAGCGCGCAATCGTGGTGCGCAAATCCAGGTTGCTGTATTCGGCAATGGCCAGCACCTCGGCGGCCGAGAGGCAATGCAGCCAGATCTGCGGGAACCGCTGCTTGATGCCGGCAAATAACCGCTCGAACCAGTCGATCTTGAGATCGGGATGGATGCCGCCCTGCATCAATACGCCCGTCCCGCCCATCTCGAGCGTCTCCGCTATCTTCTCGTAAATCTTTTCGAAATCGAGAATGTACCCCTCGTCTGATCGCTGCCCTTTCAGCGGCCGGTAAAACGCGCAGAAGGTGCAATACTCGGTGCAGAAATTCGTGTAATTGATATTGCGGTCGATGATGTAAGTGACCACGCCTTCAGGATGCAGGCGCCGGCGCACCGCGTCCGCCTCAAAGCCCAGCCCGATCAGGTCGGGCGAGCAAAAGTAATCGAGGGCTTGCTGGCGTGAAATCGGCATCTCTCTGATTTTAACGAATGGGGCGGAATACGAGCCAATAGGCGCAGCCCGCGCCGCATCCCCGTTACCTCAGGCGACTGCCCCACATAGAACTCTGCCTCGCCTGTGCTACCCTTCGACTGACTGTGGCCAACTTTGAAAAAGCGCCGGTAGAGGTCCAGGAGATCCTCTCCAAGCCCATTCAGCAGCTCGGCTTGAAGCTGGAAGGCTCTCCCCTTGAACGCTTCGTCCAGCAGCTCTACAAAGAGCTCGACGCCAAGCGACTGCGCCGCTTCCGCCCCCGCTGCTACCTTACCGACGAGTGGGGCTGCCCCAGCATGGAGCCCGTTATCGGCATCCCCTTCTATCTAGCCGATCCCAAGCTCCAGCGTCTCGAATCGGAGATGAACGACATCGAAGACGCGCGCCAGATCATGATGTACATGCGCCACGAGGCCGGCCACGCATTCAATTACGCCTACGCGCTTTACAAGTCTGAAGAATGGCGCGCCCTCTTCGGACCCTTCCGCCGCCCCTATCGCGACAACTACAAGCCGGTCCCCTTCTCGCGACAATTCGTCCGTCATCTTGAGGGCTGGTATGCGCAAAAGCATCCCGACGAAGACTTCGCCGAGACCTTCGCCGTCTGGCTCACCCCGCGTTCCAACTGGCGCAAGCGCTACCAGGGCTGGGGCGCAATGGAGAAGCTGCTTTACATGGATCGTATCGGCCGCAAGCTCCGCGATACCGATCCGGTGGTCGCGCACGGCGATACCGATATCACCGTCGACGAAATGGACGTGACCGTCGGCGAGTTCTATCAGCGCGCCCTCGATCAGCAACTCACCCCCGGTGAGCTACCGCTCGATACCGATCTGCGCGACATCTTCAACGTCTCTACGCGCCGCAGAAACGATGTTCGCCCCGCTGTCGATCTCATTCGCCAGAATCGCAAGACGCTCATCGACAAGGTGAATTACTGGACTGGGGTACAGCGGCCGCTGGTGAAGAAGCTGATCGAAACCATCGAAGCAAAAGTAAACGACCTCGGCCTGCGCGCCGACATAAAATATGAAAGAGAATATTTAACCGAAGTCACCGTGTACGCGACCGCGCTGGCAATGAACTACATCACTCGAGGCAAGTTCATTCTGCCCTGAGTGGCGGCGAGCGGCATATATGCGGCCAGAACAGGAAAGTGAAGCAGTACTATGGCAAATCTGAAAGTAACGATATTACACGACGTCTGGGAAGAAGGCCCGCCTGAGCCCGAGCCGGAGCCGGTAAAGGCGCCGCGCGGCAAAAACGCTAAACGCCGCAAGAAAAAAGATCCGATGCACGACCGCGAAGAGATCTTCGAGGCCCTGACCAAGCTCGGCCGCGAACCTTCGTATTACGTCCTCGACGGCAAAAACCAGTCGCTGCTGGCGATGGCCAAATGTGGCGCCGATCTCGTCTTCAATCTCACCGAGTCTTACGCCGGCGACGACACCATGGACAAGAACATCGCCGCCTACCTCGAACTCCTGCACATTCCCTACACGGGCAGCGGCCCGCATGCTCTCTACCTTGCCCAGGACAAGGCGATCGCAAAAAAAATCTTCGATTTCCACAAGATTAAGACGCCGGATTTCGCCACCTCCTATAAAGGCCTCACCGATCATTCTCACGACATCGAGTTTCCCCTCATCGTCAAGCCCGTCTCTGAAGACGGCTCCATCGGCATCGACAACGGCTCCGTCGTCGAGACCGTAAAGGAACTGATGGAGCGCATCCACTATATCCACGAGGAATTCGACAGCCCCGCGCTCATCGAGGAATTCATCGAGGGCCGCGAAATTTATGCCGCCGTTCTCGGCAACGACAATGCACAGGCGCTCCCGCTCATCGAACTCGACCTGTCCAAACTCCCCAAAGGGACTCCGCGCATCGCCGGCCAGGATGTGAAGTTCGATCACGAGAGCGAGGCTTACAAAGCCACAAAATCTGCGGCCGTCGAAGACCTCGACGAGGAGACCACGAAAAAGCTTCAGGACACGGCACTCGCCGCCTATCGCGCCCTCAAGCTGCGCGACTACGGCCGCATCGACTTGCGCCTGAACAAGAAAGGCGAAGTCTACGTCATTGAAGCCAATCCCAATCCGTGGCTCTCCAGCGCCGCTGAGTTCACCATGGCAGCTAAAAAGGCCGGCTATTCATATACGGACATGATCGAGAAAATCGTGGATCTGGCCCGCGCGCGATCCATATAAATCCTGAACGATCGAAAAAATTCCAGTCGTTATCGTCCCGGAGCCTTTTTCGCTTTCTTGTCCCACCCATGAAACGCGGAGTAGTCCCCCGCATTCCATGCCTCGCGGAGCCCCGGCTTGCTCAGATCCCAGTCAGGACGTGTCTCGCGCATCGCCGTCCGCAAATCATGCCAGAGATCGACGATAGACGGGCGCCCCCAGAACCAGTAGCCGTTGTAGATGCTGTGGACCACCAGCCCCGGCTTCAGCACCAGCGTATGCGGAATCATCGGATCGTGCTCAGGATCGGTGTACTCCTGGATGTCCAGGTCCTTCTGCACCTTTCGTTCAGGATCGGAGAGAAATGTCCACTGCGCGCCAACCGATGCTCGGAACTCCTGAAGCGTGTGGTGGTCGTCCGTCGAGATCGTAACAATCTGCGTATAAGCCACCGCAATCTTCGGATAAAACTCGGCCAGCTCCCGATGTTGTTGATGTTCCTTGGGACAGTAACGGCCGCGCGCCAGCGTCAGAATCAGCGGATCGTCGCCCTGCACTTCGCTGAGCTTCCGAAGCGTGCGCGTATGATCGGGCAGTTCGTAATCGGGAAATTTACTTCCGGGTACTATGTCAGAACGCATCGCTGGGCTCCTCCCCTCCCCACGGCAACAACAGCGTCAATTTAGATGCGCGGATTCTGTCCACCCTGTCAACTGTCCGGTCGCTGTCATCCATGTTGTTGCTTTTTTCGCTGCCCGCCGCGGGCAACCTGCCGGCAGCTCTGTGCTTCAGAAGGAGGATACATCTGCGAAGACCCTCGCATTTCATCGAGAGGGCGACGGTTTGTAGGCAGCAAGTAAATAGAGTTATAGAGGAGAAGATTATGAAAAGAAACAGTCATCCTGGAGAGGCCGTCGCCCTGATTCTGGCGGCAGCCCTCTGCGTTTTCACGCCCGCCGCATTCGCGCAGACCACTGATAACGCTCCACAGCAGGCGCCGCAGCAGACCCAGCAGAAATCCAACACCTTCACCGGCAAAATCATGAAGCTGCAGAACGGAAAATTCGCTCTGGTCACTGGTCAAACGGCCCAGGGACAGTTATCCGGACACTTCCTCGATGATCAGGATGCCGCGAAGAAGTACGAGGGCAAAGAAGTAAAGGTCACGGGAACGCTGGACATGGCCAGCAATACCATTCACGTCACCAATATTAAGTCCGCGTAGTTATCGCAGTTCGGAAGAGAGGGCCACCCTCCGCGGCTGGCCCTCTCTTCTCCAGAATCAATAGATCGCGCCTGCCGATCTTTCTCTTGTAGTTGGCCATCAGCTCACCTGATCTTGCAGCCGATAGCGCCCTCCTTGCCTTGGCAAAACGCACTCACTCTATTGGTCGCCCGCGCGCCCTGCCATTCGTGCGCGCAAACGCTGTTCCGCATCGTCACTCCAGTACTTGCAATTGAGATGGATAAAGATCGACGAGTAGGGAATCGTCCCGGTTGTCTTCAATACCAGAACGTGAAACGTATTGCCGTCTCCGGCGACTTGGGCAATCAACTTGTCGTGCGGCTCACTCGCGATGTGGTAACCGCGGAGCAGGTCGCCAACCGATCTCCGATACGCCGATGTGTCCGGAGCATCCTGGTCCGAGACGAACGGCAATTCCGCGTCCATATATATGTCCGGCGTCACGTGAATCGACGTCTCGATCCTCCCCAGCACAAAGTGCGCCACCCCAAGCATGGGTTCATCGGTTTCAATCGTCTCTATGCCCGGCGAAATCTGCAGCGGATACGCCGAATCGACAATCAGAATCCAGTTGCGGTGACCGAGAAGCGGTATCTCGTTCACCACCTCCGCTCTCCAATTATTTTCAGCAGGCGGAGCGGCATAGACAGCGCCGGTTGCCGTCAATAGTCCCACGGCGATAAGCAGTTTTCGCATCATCTTCTTTGCCTCCGATTTATTTGTGAATCAGAAGATAGCACAAAGCTTCGCGAACGAATCGAGCTCAATCAGATTCTGTCCGGGCGGGGCCGCAGCGACTTCCGCATGTTCGAGCACCCACGTGTCCTTGTGAAAGAGAAAAACTGCGTGCAGCCCCGCGGCCAGCGCAGGATTGATGTCGCTCTTCGGACTGTTTCCGATCATCCATGTCGAGTGCGGCTTGAGCTCATGCCGCATCATCACTTCGCGATAGGCGGCCGCCTCCTTCTCCGCCACAATCTCAACCGCGGTGAAGCGGCATGCGAGGCCGGATCGCGCCAGTTTGTCAGCCTGTTCGGCTTCATCTCCCTTGGTCATCAGGATGAGCCGGTGCCGTGTGGCCAGATCGGCGAGAGTTGCTTCGACACCGGGTAGCAGCTCGATCTCCTGTTCGGCAATGGTCCGCGCGAAACCGAGAACACGTTCGCGCTTCTCGTCGGTCACAGGTCCCGCACTAAGCCGCTCGAAGCACTCCACCAGCGATCGCGAGAAGCTGGAGAGGCCGTAACCGTGCGCGAGTATGGTTTCCCGCTCGACTTCATTCAGGCTCTGGCGCACCTGCGCTGGCGAGTACTCACGATGGTTAAGAAAGCTGATGAATGCCGCAATGGCGCGCTCGAAATAGATGTTGTTTTCCCAAAGCGTGTCATCGGCGTCGATGAGCAACGTCTGGCCTGCGGCAAACTGCGGCATGCTTCGATACTAAAGCGTCAACGCGCCGCAGTTCACCAGGGGACAGGCGTGCCCATGTGGAAGAATCCGCCGCTTGGCCCGTCGTCAGGCAGCGTCGCCAATGCCACCGCGGTCTTTGCGCCTTCGCTCAGTTCCATGGTCGCCCCAGGTCCGCCCATCGCCGTCTTTACCCACCCAGGGTGTGCGGAGTTAACCTTGATCTCCGTGTCGCGCAGATCGTATGCGAGATGAATGGTGAATGCATTCAGCGCAGTTTTGGAAACGTCATAAGCGAAGGATTTCGCGTGGTAGACGCCTGATTTGGGATCGGCGTGCAGCGCGAGCGAACCGAGGATGCTGGAGAGGTTCACAATGCGGCCGGCCGGGCTCTTCCGGATCAGCGGCAACAGCGTAGTTGTCAGCGCGACCGTGCCGAAGAAGTTGGTTTCGAAAATCCGGCGAAGCAGGTCCATCTTGACTTCGGCGGTGCGCGGTTCGGCGCCTTGGGCGGAGAAAGGTCCGGCTGAGGTGCCGGCGTTGTTGATGAGAATGTCCAGCCTGCCCTGCCTTGACGCGAAGTAGTCGTATGCCGCGCGATGGTGCTCGGCATTGGTCACATCGAATTCGATCACGTCGGCCTCGGCCCCCGCCGCGCGAAGCTTCTTTACCGCCGCCTCGCCTTCGCCCAGCTTGCGCGAGCCAATGACGACCGTGGCGACCTCTTTGAGGTCGTGCGCGATCTGGAAGCCAATTCCTCGATTGCCGCCGGTGATGAAAGCGATCTTGTCACGCATAAGTGCATTTCTCCCGTGCTCACTTGGATTCGCACGCGCACAGAAGGATGCAACCGGCTGTGCCCCTGTAAACCATGCGCTATCGAATCACGGCTTCTTCAATGGACGGCGTGTACGCCGGCAGAACGCCGGCTTCAGCGGCCATGCGGAAAAATCCACGCATGCCCTCTATGCACTCTTCGTCGAGAAGATAGTGGATGTTGAACGAGAGATAGTCGGAGATGACCTGCTCGGAGATGGGCAGCCGGCCGGACCACTCCACGATCAGGCGATCGAGATTTTCCTGGCCGTGAATTCGCGACTGGTTCAGATCGTTCACAATCTGCTCGTCGAGAGCGCCCGCAGCCCACACCGCGGAGACAAACGGAAGGCCCGCGGCCGTTTGCCACTCGTCGGCGAGGTCGTGGTACACAAGCTCCTCGCCGGTGCGCTCGAACCGGTTGGATCGCTCCTCCAGCGCGAACAGCGCGGGGTCGCCGATGATGATGGCGGCGTCCGCGCGATCGAGCATACGGTCGAGATCCGCTGCCATCGGCAGAAAGGGCACATTCGCATTGCCCCATTTGTGAAAAAGAATACGTGCGTACGCAATCGTCGTGCGGCTGGCCGTGTCTGCGGCGACAGACCGCAGTGACTGGAGCGGCTGGGCGGCGCGTCGGACTAAAAGCAGCGAGCGCACGCGGCCCTTGGACGCAATAGTGCAGCCGGGCACAATGCGCAGCGAGGGATTGGCGGCAAGCGCCGCGATCGGAACCAGCCCAATATCGGCGGTGCCGGCAGCAAGCCGCTCGGCACACTCGGCTGGGGACATGCGATCGATCCGGTAACGGCGCGCGAGCTCGGCATCGAGCGGCGGATGCTCGAAGTCCCACATCAGGGGAGCGGGATTCAGGAAACCAATGGCGGCAATGCGCAGGCGCTCTTTAGCTTTCTGACTCACAACTCTTTAGACTACCAAGTCCGCGGAACGGATGCGCGATTTGGGGAACCTGGTTGGGCACGGGCAGGTTTCAGTCGCTGCCCTTGCCCGTCGAATTCACAACCAGCAAAGTCGCCGCATGCCGCTTGCGGTTGCTGTTCTTCGCCTCGATCTGGATCCCTGGCGCCCGGCCTTCGCCGGCACGTCCCCGATCCCAGATCACGCCGCCAGCTTTTCCGCCCATGGATCGATAACGATCTTCGTCACGTTGTCTTTCTTGTCGCGCCAGGTCTCGTACATCTTCGGAGCCTCGCCCAGCGTGATGCGATGCGAGATAATGCGCGACGGATCGATTTCGCCTTTTTCGATCCGCCCCAGAAGCGGCTTCATGTAATTGTGCATGTTGGTCTGGCCCATCTTCATGGTGATCCCCTTGCCAAACGCCGCCCCGAAGGGGACCTTGTCGAGAAAGCCGCCATATACGCCGGGAATAGAAACCGTGCCGCCTTTGCGCACCGCCTGAATCGCCTGCCGCAGCACACCGGGTCGATCCTGCTCCATCATCAGCACAGTTTTCACTTTGTCGTATACGCCCTGCAAATCTTCAAAGTGCGATTCCAGTCCCACCGCATCGATGCACGAATCCGGGCCGAAGCCGCCGGTCAGATCCTTCAGCGCCGTAAGCACGCTCACATCTTCTTCGCTGTAATCGATGGAGATGGCGCCGAACTGCCGCGCCATCGCCAGGCGCTCAGGAATGCGATCGATCGCGATCACGCGCCCCGCGCCCAGCAGAAAAGCGCTGGCGATCGCAAACATTCCCACCGGCCCGCATCCCCACACGGCAACCGTGTCGCCCTCCTGGATCTGCGCATTCTCCGCCGCCATGTACCCGGTGGGAAAAATGTCGGAGAGGAACAAGACTTTTTCATCCGGCAGATCGCTCTCGATCTTAAGCGGCCCCACATTGGCGAACGGCACGCGCACATACTGCGCCTGTCCGCCGGCGTATCCGCCCATCATGTGCGAGTAGCCGAAGAGACCCGACCCGGAATAGCCGTACATCCTTTCCATGATGTGCGCATTCGGGTTGGTATTGTCGCAGGCGGCCCACAGCTTATTCTTGCAGGAGAGACACTGCCCGCACGCGATCGTGAATGGAACCACCACCCGATCACCGCGTTTCAAATTACGCACTTCGCTGCCGGTCTCTTCCACCACGCCCATGAACTCATGCCCCATGATGTCCCCTTCCTCCATCGTGGGAATGAACCCGTCGAAGAGGTGAAGGTCCGAGCCGCAGATCGCCGTGCTCGTGATTTTAAGAATCGCGTCATGCGGATTCAAAAGAACCGGGTCGGCAACTTCCAGAGTTTCAATCTTGCTCTTGCCCATCCAACATACTGCCTTCATGGCATCTCCATTTCTCGTGCTCGGGCGTTGACACTCTGTAACAAGGTCACGGCTTTAGTGACTGCGGAAAATCTCAATTCGCCGAGGCTTTGTAACAGGGCACGACTTCAGTCGTGCCGCAAGCGTCGCAAAATACGTGTTGGGCTTCAGCCCCTGCCATCCTCACTTCTCCACTTTCGCTTCTCATTCGGACTTTTTCCGCTCGCCGCGGCGAGTTCATCCGTGCCATGAAAACTGCCGAATGAGATCGGGCTTATAGACCCGGTTTTCCCCTCTCTAATTCCCGATTTCTCGCTTCTTTCAGCAACCGTAGCTTCAGCTCGCGCGGCGCAGCTTTTCCGGCGGCTTCGGCACCGTTTCGCTGTATGCCGCCTGTTTCATCTTCGCCACCGTTCCCCGCGGTCCATGCGGCTGGCCATCCGTGCGCGCGATTTCGCCCGTCTCCGCCAGCGCCTTGAAATTCCGTAACGACTCCAGCGCCGCTTGCTTCGGATTCCTCCCGGTCAGCGTCTCCCACGCGCTCTCCAGCGCGCCCATGCGAAATTCCTGAAGCAGCGTAACCATCGTGCCCCGGTTGCCCACCGCCATTTCGAAGACCACCTCGCCGGCTTCGTCGAGATCGCCACCGATCGACCGCCACGCGATGCGCTTGCCCGGCTCATCGGCAAGAATTTCCGAATCCCATTCCTTCGTCTTGTCGCCGATCCGCATCGTCCAGTGAGATGTGCGTTCCCCCGTTCTGCGCACTTCCACCGTCTGTCCGTGCCATTGCGTCGCCGATTCCACGTCCCGCCAGCGCGCGTAAAGGCTCTGCGGCGATCCCTGGATAATGACGCTCGTGCGCACCCAGCGCTTTCCGTCGCCGTCTTCAGGCGGCGGCAGGTAACGGCCATCCAGGATGATCGATGTTCCCGAAGGTTTATGTTGCGAAATCCAATCTATCTTTGCTTCGTAATGTTCAGCCATTGCAATGTCTCCGCTTCCTGAAATTGAAAAGTGGGCCGCACCAGCTTTGCTGGCGCAGCCCGAGTGTCCGTTCTTGGTGAATGTGGAGCTGTTCCTCAGCTCGCTTTTCGTTCACTCTGCGGACGTGCCATCTTTTCGTGCATAGCCGCTTTCACAGCGCCGGGAATTGCGTTTGCCACCATGCCCTCCATCTTCGTCTTCATCGATGTGGCGGCATAAATATGGTCCTTGCCTTTCATCAGCGCGTCGATTCCCTGACGCGCGACATCACGTGGCGAATTTTCCAGCTTGCCCTTCTGACCCACTTCCGTGTTGTCCATCCCTGCGCGATGAAAGAAATCCGTATCGGTAGGCCCCGGCTGTAGCGCCGTCACCGATACTCCTTTGTCCGACAGCTCGTGGCGAAGGCTGTGCGCAAACGAGAGCACGAACGCCTTCGTCGCCGCATACACCGCTTCTCGCGGCGCCACCATTTCACCCGCAATTGATGAACTGAAAAGGATCTTCCCGTGACCTTGACCGGCCATCTGTCGAACCACGTATTTCGCCAGCTGAACCGTGCCGGCGCAGTTCAGCTCCACCATATTCAATTCCGCAGCCAGATCCGTCTCCCAGAAAAGGCCGCCCACGCCAACACCGGCGTTCAGGCAGGCCACATCCAGCGGCCGGCTGTCGGCTTGCACCGCGTTCCACAGCACTTCCACGCCTTGCCGCGTCGCCAGATCTGCTTGAATCTCGGTGATCTCCGTGCCGAACTGGCGCAGATCTGCTGCTGCGCCGTGCAGCCGATCTCCGCCGGATGCGACCACCACGTCGTATCCTCGCGAGGCCAGCTCGCGCGCCAGTTCGTACCCGATTCCGCTCGATGCTCCGGTTACAAGAGCGAGTGCATTTGCCATCAAAAATACTCCAGCGGTGCGCTCTTGCCGCCGCATTCACCATGGGATGCGACCGCCCTGGAAAAGGGTGTTATGAAATGACCGACGCTCGGCGAACGCAGTTGAGGTCTTCGCACGCGAGGCCATTGCATTTCAGAGCATCGGCCCCCACCTCATCCGCGGCAGCAGACAACGCCTGAATGCATTTCGGAAAAAAATCCGCGGACCGGCCGGCAGAAACGTTGCCAATCGGTACCGCGGATTCAAGCTCTGGCACTTGTGCTAACTCCATGACGGAAGCTCGCCGGCCGGGAAGCGCTTTTTCCCTCTCCTCTACTGCATCAGGATGACGCGATCAATCGCTAGATTGTTGATTCCGGCCTGCGGGTCGGGCCCGAAGTCACGGTAGCCCACTTCCACCTGCAGTTTGCGGAAATACGCTTCCTTCATCATGTCGTATTCCAGGTTGCTGGTTGTCACCCCGGCCAGCGGATGGCCATTGTGGGGATCGGCAATGCGGAGAATCACTGACTTGTCGGCGTTCCGCACAGAAAAGACAAAGAAATTCTCACCCGGCTGTACCAATATCTCCTGAACCGTGCCGGTGATCCATTGCAGCGGCGGCGGCACCGCAAGAGTCTTGCTCGCAGCGAGCCGCACGCCTACGGTCGGTAGCATTGTGGAACTCATGAAAACCTCCTTGTGTCTCGGGGGTTAGGGCCGGACTTCAGGGCGGCAGGCGAGCAGAATCACATCACGCCCGTGCGTCATTTGATCGTGCCGAAACAACGGATCCAAACAGAGTATGGGGAAACCACCAGGGAATCGAAAAACCTGCGCCTTGAGCCCGGCGGATTACTGGCGTAGGCGGAATACTCCACCCAGCCGGCTCATTGTGAGCCGCTTTCCTCGCCCCTGATGTGACAGCAGACACACTCGTGTGAATTCCCGCTCCCATGCGACAATAAGAGTGTCTGCGATGACCCCAAATCCCACTGCAGTTGCTCTCGAACCGGCGACCGTAACCCCCGAGTTGCTGGCCCAGCACGGCATCACCGCGGAAGAATACCACCGCATCCTCGCCGCGCTCGGCCGCGTGCCATCCATCACAGAACTCGGCATCTACAGCGTGATGTGGAGCGAGCATTGCTCCTATAAATCCAGCCGCGTCCATCTCAAGCGCCTGCCCACTAAAAGCGACCGCGTCGTCCAGGGCCCCGGCGAAAACGCCGGCATCATCGACGTCGGCGACGGCTGGGCCTGCGCCTTTAAAATCGAAAGCCATAACCACCCCAGCTACATCGAGCCCTTCCAGGGCGCGGCCACCGGCGTCGGCGGCATCCTCCGCGACATCTTCACCATGGGCGCACGCCCCCTCGCCGTCATGGACTCCCTCCGCTTCGGCCCCATCTCCGACGAGGGCTGCCCCACCACAAGCGAACCGTGCCCCATCCTTTCCGCGCCTTCTGCGGAAAGGGTGGGAAGCGATCCCGAAGAACGCCGCCAGCTGATCCACCGCAACCACTCCATCGTCGAAGGCGTGGTCAGCGGCATCGCCGGATACGGCAACTGCTTCGGCGTTCCCAATCTCGGCGGTGAAACCAAGTTCGAGCCCTGCTACAGCGGCAACCCGCTGGTCAACGCCTTCGCCCTCGGCCTCGTCCGCAAAGACGAAATCTTCTACGCCAAAGCCAGCGGCACCGGCAACCCGGTCATATATGTAGGCGCCAAAACCGGCCGCGACGGCATTCACGGCGCCACC
The DNA here is from genome assembly GCA_035935755.1 of Occallatibacter sp. GTDB lineage: Bacteria > Acidobacteriota > Terriglobia > Terriglobales > Acidobacteriaceae > Telmatobacter. The sequence continues at coordinate 38,815 of DASYWU010000055.1, forward strand.
ATGGCCAGCGAAGAATTCAAGGAAGGCTCCGAGCAGAAGCGCCCCAACGTCCAGGTCGGCGACCCTTTCATGGAAAAGCTCCTCCTCGAAGCCTGCCTCGAAGCCATGAAAACCGGCGCCATCGTCGGCATACAGGACATGGGCGCCGCCGGCCTCACCTGCTCCACCTGCGAAATGGGAGCTCGCGGCGGCGTCGGACTCGACGTCGAGCTCGACCTCGTCCCCCAGCGCGAATCCGGCATGAGCGCCTACGACATCATGCTCTCCGAATCCCAGGAGCGCATGTTGCTCGTCGCCGAAAAAGGTCGCGAAGACGAAGTCCTCCGCGTCTTCTCCAAGTGGGGACTCGACGCCGTCATCGTCGGCACTGTCCAGCCCGAGCCGCGCCTGCGCATCCGCCATCACGGCGTCCTCGTCGCTGACATACCCAACGTCTCCCTCACTGACGACGCCCCGCTCTACCATCGCCCCATCGGCGTCTGGCCCTCGCCCGTTCCCCACGATCCTCCCGAAGAAATCCTGTCCAAGCTCGATCAGGACCGCGACTACACTGCCGATCTCAAAACTCTCCTCGCCTCTGCCAACGTCTGCTCCAAGCGCTGGGTCCACGAGCAATACGACTCCATGGTCCAGACCAACACCATCCAGGGCCCCGGCGGCGAAGCCGGCGTCATGCGCATCAAAGGCACAGGTATCAGGGATCAGGGATCAGGGATCAGGGATCAGGGACGAGGAACCAGAGATCTGGGAACTGAGGCGCTTGATTCCAACCTCACTCCGTCCAAAAGTTCTGTAACAGGGCACGACTTCAAGCCTGCCCTGAGCTTGCCGAAGGGTGCCGAAAATGCGCAAAAAGGAAAAGGGGCTTTAGCCCCGGAGGGACACGAACGCGGCCTCGCCATGGCTCTCGACGGCAACGGCCGCTGGTGCTGGCTTAATCCCCGGCTCGGCGCCATGCACGCCGTCGCCGAAGCCGCACGCAAAGTCGCCTGCACCGGCGCCACTCCCATCGCCGCCACCAACTGCCTCAACTTCGGCAATCCCGAAAAGCGCGAAATCATGGCCCAGCTCTCCGCCGCCATCGACGGCATCGCCGAAGCCTGCACCGCCCTCGGCACTCCCATCACTGGCGGCAACGTCTCCCTCTACAACGAGACCCGCGGCGTTGGCATCTATCCCACGCCCGTCCTCGGCATCGTCGGCATTCTCGACGACGTCTCCCGCGCCGTCCCCGCCCACTTCCAGCGCGCCGGCGACGCCATCCTTCTCCTCTGGCCCATCCCCGAAGGCCAGAAGCCCGATCCCGATCTCGAAGTCCCGCTCAATCCGCCACCCATCAGCCAGTACCCCATGCCGATCTTCGAGAAGCAGCCCTACGAGCCCAAGCCCGAAGCGCCACCCACCGCCGCCGAAGCCGCGCTCGCTTCCTTCGGATCATCGGAATTCGCCAAGCTCGTCCTCGGTGGCGTCTGGGGCCATCCGCCGCAGCTCGATCTCGCCGCCGAAGCGCGCCTGCAAAAGCTCCTCGGCGATCTCGCCTACCACAAGCTCATCCGCTCCGCGCGCGATCTCTCTGACGGCGGCATCGCCGTAGCCCTCGCCCAGGCCACCTTCCCCAACGCCATTGGCGCCACCGTCGAGCAGGACCAGTCACTCCTCGCGCATCCCCTCTTTGGCCTCTTCGCTGAGCCCGCGTCCACCGTCATCCTCTCCGCCGCGCCCGACCGCGTCTCCGCCATCGAAGCCGCCGCCGATAACCTAGGCTTTTTCTGCGCGCGCATCGGCGCCACCGGCGGCTCGCGCCTGGAAATCTCCGTCGACCGTCAGCTCTTCATCTCCGCCTCAATCGCCGAACTCTGCACCATCTGGGCCGACGCCCTGGAAACCAATCTCCACGAAGAGGTCCACACATGACCCGCATCCTCTTCCAGGGCATCGCCGGCATCCCCGATCGCACGGACGAACTTCGCGCGGGTTCCCTGATCCCTGATCCCTGTTCCCTGTTCCCTCTAGTCGCGGGTGCCCCAGGTCCCGCTTCTGGGACCTGGGATAACGACACCCTCCACGAAGAATGTGGCGTAGTCGCCATCCACAATCATCCCGAAGCCGCGCGCCAGGCCTATCTCGGCCTCTACGCTCTCCAGCACCGCGGCCAGGAATCCGCCGGCATCGCCACCGCCGACGGTCAGCGCCTCGCCAACATCAAGGGCATGGGCCTGGTCTCGGAAATCTTCACCGACGATGTCCTCCACAAGCTCCCCGGCCACATGGCCATCGGCCACACGCGCTACTCCACCACCGGCGACTCCGCCCTCCTCAACGCCCAGCCCATCCGCGTCGATTCCACCAAGGGCCTCATCGCCATCGCTCACAACGGCAATCTCGTCAACCTCGGCAATCTGCGCAGCCGCCTCGAGCGCGCCGGCGCTTACTTCCAGACCACCTCCGACTCCGAGATCATCGTCCAGCTCATCGCCCACTCCCAGGCCGGCTCCCTTGTCGACGCCATCGCCGGCTCCCTCGCCCAGGTTGAAGGCGCATTCTCCATCGTCATGATGACCCGCGATCGCATCTTCGCCGCCCGCGATCCACGCGGCTTCCGCCCGCTCTCCATGGGCCGCATGAAGAATCCCGACGGCGGCGACACCATCGTCTTCGCCAGCGAATCCTGCGCCTTCGATCTCCTCCGCGCCGAATTCCTTCGCGACGTCCATCCCGGCGAGCTCATCATGGTCAGCGAAGATGGCGTCACCAGCCGCCAGTTCGCCAGCGGCATCCCGCAATCGAGCTGCATCTTCGAGCACGTCTACTTCGCCCGCCCCGACTCGCGCATCTTCGGCCGCTGGGTCCAGGAATCCCGCGAGCAGATGGGCCGCCAGCTCGCCCGCGAATCCGCCGTCCCCGCCGACGTGGTCGTCCCCGTCCCCGACTCCGGTGTCACCGCCGCCCTCGGCTACGCCGAAGAAGCCGGCCTGCCCTTCCGCTTCGGCCTCATCCGCAATCACTACGTCGGCCGCACCTTCATTGAGCCCGAGCAGCGCGTCCGTGACTTCGGCGTCCGCCTCAAGCTCAACCCCGTGCACAATCTCCTCGCCGGCAAGCGCGTCGTCCTCATCGACGACTCCATCATCCGCGGCACCACCAGCCGCAAAATCGTGCGCATGGTCCGCGGCGCCGGAGCCACGGAAGTCCACCTCCGCATCAGTTGTCCGCCCACCGTCTCTCCCTGCTTCTACGGCGTGGACACTCCGCGCAAAAGCGAGCTCATCGCTGCCAACAACTCCATCGAAGAAATCCGCCGCTTCATTGAAGCCGATTCCCTCGCCTACCTCTCGCTCGACGGCCTCCTCAAAGCCTGCGACGGCGAAGAGCACAACGGCTACTGCACCGCCTGCTACACCGGCCACTACCCCACGCAATGGGTCGACGTAGAAGACATCCTCCCCGCCGCCGCCACGCTCTGACGAAGCCGCAACGCGCCTGGACAATGAACGTGTCATCCTGAGCGACCGCAGCGCAGCACCCTCACCACCGTGTCATCCTGAGCGACCGCAGCGCAGCGAAGGAAGTCGAAGGACCTGCGGCTAACTCCAGCCCCAGTTATCAATTGCCACCACAGCTCCGTGCCCCATCCTTTCCGCGTCACCGGGCCCCCACGGATAGGTCCAGGTCCTTGGGGTGGTTCTGCGGAAAGGGTGGGAAACCACCACAGCCAGACTGCGTCAATCGCCGCCTCAGCCCCGTGCCCCATCCTTTCCGCGCTTTTTGCGGAAAGGGTGGGAAATTACCACAGCCAGAATGCGTCAATCGCCGCCTCAGCCCCGTGCCCCATCCTTTCCGCGCTTTTTGCGGAAAGGGTGGGAAATCACCACAGCCAGACTGCGTCAATCGCCGCCTCAGCCCCGTGCCCCATCCTTTCCGCGCTTTTTGCGGAAAGGGTGGGAAGCCACCAACCTCCTTCCGACCCCGGAGGGGTCCGTCGAAAATAGCCCGGCTGAAACCCCGGGTAAGAAGTAGCAGATATCTGTGCGCCCGTAGGGCCGCTGCGAGTCATTTGTTCCACCCGTGATCTTAAAGAATTCTCCGCGGCCACCATGAACCGCTGAGCCCTTCCTGTAAGCTTGATTCTCGGCTGCACCCTGGCCGTCAATTCAAAAGGAAAACATTTTCTGTCATAACTGTTGAACGTCGGGTCAAAACATTTCTACAGAAGCGCCTGCCCGTAACCTCTCTTCTTTCTTCACTCTTTGCTGAGGAACCATCGAGAAGCTTCCACCCGTTCTCGCCGTAACGCAAACGAAAATCCCTGTAGAACCAACCGCTTAGACGATATCGTCCTACATATTTTTCCCCACTCCTGCACAGCGCCGTCCGCTCGCCTCGCCGCTCTGCCGCTGCCGCAAGATGTGGCCCCCAACTTGCCCCAAAATCCACAGCGAAACCACCATGCCAGTGGTCTGCCAGTCCGGGCCTGCCAGCGCAGCGCCGTTCCCCAACGGCCGTGCGCCCGTTTTCACCTCCATCCACAAAATCCTTCGGAGTCCAACTTCAGCCAGAAAGTGAGGAGCAAACTACTTCACCATGAAATCCGCAAATCTGCTGTTTCCATCGAAATCTTTCGTCAAGGCAGCAGCGTCGATGATTGCCCTCGCATTCATCCTCTGTTCCTCGGCCCGCCTTCACGCTCAAGGCTACGGGACCATCAGTGGCGCAATTACCGATCAGACCGGCGCTCTGGTTCCTTCAGCCACAGTCACCGCAACCCAAACCGCCACGGGACGCGCGACAACCATCACCTCAAGCAAGGATGGCCTCTACGTCTTCCCGTCGCTGTTGCCTGCTGAATACTCCATCACGGTCACCGCGCCCGGATTTGAAACCTACACCCAGATGGGTATTGTGCTTCAGGCCAACCAGGCCATCACCGTCAACGTCTCCATCCGCGTCGGCGCCGCCGCGCAAACCGTCAGCGTCACCGGCGACGCTCCGCAAGTCGACACCACCACCGGCACGCTATCCCAGGTCATCGACGCCTCGCGCATCCTTGAAATGCCCCTGAACGGAAGAAACGCCGCCTCTCTGATCACCCTCGTTGCCGGCGTCGCCACCGCCACCGCGGAAGGCAATGGAGTGGACCAAGGCATGGGCAAGACCTTTCCCGCGGCCGTCGTCACCACCGCCAACGGCACCCTGCCCAACCAATCCAATTACCTGCTCAACGGCGGCAACAACGTCGACGAAATGACCAACGTCAACGGCCCGTTCCCATTCCCTGATGCCGTGCAGGAATTCAGCGTCCAGACCAGCAACGCCGACGCGCAGTTCGGTCAGAGCGCCGGAGCCGTCGTCAACATCGTCACCAAATCCGGGGGCAGCGACTTCCACGGCAGCGCATTCGAGTTTCTGCGCAACGGCTACTTCAACGCCAAGCCCTATTTCGCCACCAAGGCCGACACGCTCCACCGCAACCAGTTCGGCGGTACCGTTGGCGGCCCAGTCATCATCCCGCGCGTTTCTGAAGGTAAGAGCACGCAGTTCTTCTTCGGCTATCAGCACACCATGATCCACAACTCTTCCACCGGAAACCAGGTCCAGGTTCCCACCCTCGCTGAAGAAGGCCTCACCTCCAGCGGTAATCTGGCCAGCTATGCCGACTACGGCAATCTCTGCAACACCGCCACCGGCCACTCCTTCAATGGCAGCGGACTATGCGTCACCTCCACGGGAGCGAACGTAGACGCAGAGCAGATCCGCAACCCCTTCACCAATGCGATCTATGCCTACAACCGCATTCCTTCTTCCGACTTCGATCCCGCCTCCGTGGCTTACGAAAAAGTCTTCCCCACCGTCAGCACCGACGCTGCCCCGGGAAAAATCGGAAACACCTATAACTACCTGAGAGCCATCGTCAACAACTACGACGAGTACATCGGCCGCGTCGATCACCAGTTCGGCGCCAACGACCATCTCTTCGGCCACTACTTCCACGACTGGTTCCAGCAACCGGCTGTCTACGATCCCAAAATGCTCTAGAGTTACACCTCCTACTTCAACACCCGCTACCAAAGCGCGCTGCTGGCCGAAACACACACCTTCTCTCCCAACATCCTCAACAACCTCGTTCTCAATTACCAGCGCATCGTCTCCTTGCGCGGCGGACCTCCGGGAAGCCCCAATATCACCGACTTCGGCGTCAGTAAGGATCTCTGGCAGCCTCCCACCGGCCCCTACCTTGCCGCCACCGTCACCAATTATTTCGGCGCTTCATCTTCGGCCTTCGCCGGATGGCTGCGCAACAACTACAACTTCAACGACGATCTCCATTGGACAATCGGCTCGCATAACCTCGCCTTCGGTGGCCATTTCGAGCTCAGCAAGTACGACGTGACCAACGTCTACCAGTCTTACGGCGGCTTCGGCTTTGCTCCTGTCACCAACAAGATTGGCGGCGTCAACTATCAATATCCCAACGCCATGGCCAACTTCCTCGTCGGCTTCATGAGCTCCTTCAACCAGGGTAACTACGAGCTGCTCAACGACCGCAATCACTTTCCCGCCATCTACGCGCAGGATAGCTTGAAGGCGAATCGTCGCCTCACCCTGAACTACGGCGTGCGCTGGGAAATGTTTGCTCCGTGGGCTAACCGCATCGGCGTGCAGACCGCGTTCGATCCGGTATTGTACGCGGCCAACAAAAGCACCGCGCAATACAGTACGCTGCCGGCCGGCATGGTCATCTCCGGCGATCCCGGGTTCCCGAAAAACGGCGTGCGCAACAAATATGGTCAGTTCATGCCGCGCGTTGGCTTCGCTTACGATCTCTTAGGCGATGCCCGCACCGTCGTTCGCGGCGGTTTTGGCATCTTCTTCCAGGACCGCATGCCCGGCTTCTTCAATCTCAACCAGGCCGGCTTTGTGCCCAACACCATCTCCGTCACTCTGAATACTCCCGGCATGTACGGCTCTTCTCCCGGCATCAACCCCGGTGGCCCATTCAGCAATCCGTATTGCACGGGATGTTCGGTCGGTGCCTACGCCAACCCGTTCCCGTTCACCCTGCCCTTTCCGTCCACTCAGAAGTTCCCCAACGCATTCCAGCTCGGCGAATACGATCCCTCGGGCAACTTCAAGGTTCCGGTCACCTACTCTTACAACCTCACCGTCGAGCGCGAGCTCGGCGCTGGCTTCGCAACGCGGGTCGCCTACGTGGCTTCCGGTTCACGCCACCAGTTCGTAAATCTTGAAATCAACCCCTCCGTAAACACCGGCTCGGGACTCTCCATCAATCAGCGCCGCGTCTTTAACACCGCGCCCACAGTCGGGCCATGCACCGCGGCCGCGGGCTGTGCCACGCGCTATTCCAACATCATCCAGGCCGCCATGATCGGCAATGCCAACTACAACTCCTTGCAGCTCACGCTCTCCAAGAAGATGTCGAAGGGCATTTCATTGTTGGCAAACTACACCTTCTCCAAATCTCTCGATGACCTGCCGCAGGCCACCCGCGTCTCCAACACGGAAGACCTGAACGCGGGCGAGTCCTACGTCTATCCACTGTATCCGGCCAATGCCACCGGCATTCCAAGCGGGGCCTACGTACAGGACATCAAGGCCCTCGACCGCGGCCTCTCTGACATTGACCATCCACACACCATCTCTGTTTCCTACGTCTACGAATTACCGAAGCTGAACAACGGCAATCCGGTACTGCGGGCCTTCGCCAACGGCTGGCGCACCAGCGGTGCCATCATTCATCGTTCCGGTGACTCGCTCACCGCGTTCATGGGTGGCAGCATCGACGCATCCCTCACCGGCCTCTATCAGGATCGCGCTCAGCGTGATTTCTCCAAGTCCGCCTACTCCCGGGACAACAGCGGCGCGGGCGATTGCCCTGCCGGCAAGTCGTGCGTCAACTGGCTCAATAATGCCGCTTTCTCGGCTCCGGTAAACTCCGGCCCGGGAACCGGATTCGGCAACGTCGTGAAGGGTTCGCTCCGCGGTCCTGCCTACACCAACTGGGACGGCGCAGCGACTCGTAGCTTCCCCATCTTCCGCGAAACCAATCTCGAGTTCCGTGTCGAATACTTCAACCTGCTCAATCACACGCAACTCGCCAATCCGAATACGACCAATCCCGCGCCCAGCAGCACCACCTTCGGTACCGTCACTTCGCTCTATTCGGGCGCCAATCCGCGCATTGCGCAGTTCGCTCTTAAATACACCTTCTAAATACACGCATATACTTTTCCTTCGATTCGGGCGGCGGCGGCCATCGACCGCCGCCCATTTTTTATCCCCTGTAATTCTCCACGCCCCGTCTCCACTTCACCAATCGAGCATAACTCTGGCGGAAAGCGGTCAAAATCAACAGCACTTCTCTGCCAGCGGCAAACTGTCAATTTGCAAACTGTCCCACCGGAGAGGCGCACTTCTATGGCTGTCAACCCCGCGCCACCTCCACCTCCCCGCGGAACTCTCATTCCCTCAGCAGCTTACCCGCTAAAAATATTTCCGCCAGACTTTGCCGTTAATTCCCTCGCTAGGCGCACAATCGAGACATAATCCAAATCCCAGAGAGTTCCCCTACCGCCGCCATTCCGGCGCCCAGGAATTCTTTGCCTTGAGAGGAGATCCAAAACCGATGCCCAACGTCACCGTCCAGCTATCCAAACAGGCTTATCGCTACGCCCGCATTTGGTGCGCCAAGCATGAAACCAACATTTCCAGAACCGTGCGCGAGATCCTCGAAACTTTGCCTCGCATCTCCGCCGCCAAACTCCACGCGGTGAGAAACGGCGTCGATCCCCGCGCCTGTTCCACTGCCGCGAGGCATCAGGTCGCCGCCCCCGCACCTGCTCCCACTCAACCGCATGCCGCGCCGGCTCGCAATCTCTCCGTTCTCCCATCTCCATCGCCGGCAATGGCGCAGGCCGCGCCCCGCAAAATCTCCCGCAAACCTGCTGCATCGCGGTGAAAAACCGCCAGGATTTTTTTTCGCGTTGAAACTGTAAAACTGTAAATCGCCCCCAAGTGGCTCAAAACAAACTCACCGGCCCGCCGACAGGCAGAAAACCGGTAAAACTGTAAAGCTGTAAAACTGTACCGCGCGCGCGGAATGGTATAAAGCTCATGTGCTGACTCCCGAATCCCGCGAAGCGGGCATCGCCCACAAAGAGCTGCGGCGGCGCTGGTTCCTGCTCATGCCCGCGGTCTTCGTCACCTACAGCCTCGCCTATCTCGATCGCGCCAACTACGGATTCGGCGCCGCTGCCGGCCTCGCTCAGACCCTCCACATCACCGGCTCGCAAACCGCGCTCCTCGGCGCGCTCTTCTTCCTCGGCTATCTCTTCTTCCAGATTCCCGGCGCCGCCTACGCCCAGCGCAAGAGCGCCTGCCGCATCGTCTTCTTCGCCCTCATTAGCTGGGGCACTCTCGCCGCGCTCACCGGAGTCATCCGCGTCTTCTGGCTCCTCGCCCTCGACCGCCTCCTCCTCGGCGTCGCCGAAAGCTTCATCTTCCCCTCGCTGCTCATCCTGCTCACGCACTGGTTCACGCGCCGCGAGCGTTCCCGCGCCAACGCAACCATGATCCTCGCCAATCCCATCACCATGCTCTGGATGTCGGCGATCACCGGCTACCTCATCCATCTCTTCGGCTGGCAGATGACCTTCATCATCGAAGGCATTCCGTCCATCCTCTGGGCATTCGTCTGGATTGCCGTCGCCCGCGATCATCCGCAAGAAGCGCGCTGGCTGAGCGAAGCATCGTGCGCGCATCTCAGTCTTCAATTCGAGCAGGAACAGCGCAACCTTCCGCGCATGCGCAATCTGCTCGCCGCCTGCCGCCTTCCCGGTGTGCTGATCTTATGCGTGCAGTACTTCGCCTGGAGCGTCGGACTCTACGGCTTCATCCTCTGGCTGCCCACCATCCTCAAAGCAGGAATGCGCGAAGGCATCGAAACGGTAGGCTTCCTCAGCGTCGCGCCCTATCTTCTCGCCGTCGCCTTCATGCTCGCAGTGGCGCAATTCTCAGATAGGTCTCTCAACCGCAAGCATTTCGTCTGGCCGTTCCTGCTCCTCTCCGGCGTTGGTCTCTTCGGATCCTACGTCTCCGCCGATCACAACTTCTGGATCGCATACGTATTTCTGATCGTCGCCGGCGGAGCCATGTATGCACCCTACGGTCCTTATTTCGCCATGATCCCGGAGATGCTCCCCGCAAATGTTGCCGGAGAAGTCATGGCGCTCATCAACAGCTTCGGCGCGCTCGGCGGATTCGTCGGCGCCTGGCTCGTGGGAGAACTCGAAGCAGTCACCGGCAATTCCCGCGCCGGATTCCTCTTCATGTCCGCATCGCTCCTGCTCGCCGGCGTTCTGGTGCTGATCCTCCGCCAGGGGACCACCCGCGCCAATGCTACAGAACAGCTCGCGACGAACGCAGATATCCACTAACTCGATCGACGTGCCCTAAATCTCTTCACTTCTTGACATCGCTCACCGGCGCTCAATATCGTTGCAACCGAACCAGATCGAGAGTGCTCCGGAGCAGGCAATCCATCGCACGTTTGCTCCGGCGGAGCCTCTCAATACGGAGGCAGTTTCTTGCGCGCCATCATTCTCGCTCTTTCCAGTTGTCTCCTTGCGTGCTCTTTCGCGTTTGTCTCTCCCGCCATTGCTCAATCGCAAAAACCGCTTCCTTATCTCGATCCGTCTCTGCCCGTCGAACAGCGCGCGGCCGATCTCGTCTCGCGCATGACTCTTCAGGAGAAGGTCTCGGAGATGGTGAACAGTTCCGCCGCCATTCCGCGGCTCAACGTGCCTGCTTACGACTGGTGGAACGAAGGCCTTCATGGTGTCGCGCGTTCCGGTTACGCGACCATGTTTCCGCAGGCGATCGGAATGGCCGCGACTTGGGATGCTCCCATGCTGAAAGATATCGGCACAGTCATCTCCACCGAAGCGCGCGCCAAAAACAATGAAGCTCTGCGGCATAACAATCATTCCATCTACTATGGCCTCACCTTCTGGTCGCCGAACATCAACATCTTTCGCGATCCCCGCTGGGGGCGCGGCCAGGAGACCTACGGAGAAGATCCCTATCTGACCTCCGAAATGGGCGTGAATTATGTCGAAGGCATGCAGGGCGACAATCCGAAATATTATCGTGTGATCGCAACACCGAAACACTTCGCCGTGCACTCCGGGCCGGAAAGCATACGCCACGAATTCAATGTCGATCCATCTCTGCACGATCTCTGGGACACTTACATGCCCGCCTTTCGCGCCACCATGGTCGATGCCAAAGCCGACTCGATCATGTGTTCGTACAACGCCGTTTTCGGACAGCCGGCCTGCGGCTCCGATCTGCTGATGCAGACCGTCCTGCGCGGCTATTGGAATTTCCAGGGCTTCACAACTTCCGATTGCGGCGCCATCGACGATTTCTGGCACGCCAACGCGCATCACACTTCTCCCGATCGCGCCCATGCGGCAGCCGACGCGCTGCTGCACGGCACAGACACCAATTGCGGCCGGACCTATGAGGCGCTTGCAGACGCAGTACACGATGGGCTGATCAGCGAGGCCGACATCGACGTTTCGCTGCGGCGTTTGTTTGTCGCGCGTATGAAGCTCGGCCTTTTCGATCCGTCGAAGCTCGTTCCTTACGATTCCATTCCATTCAGCAACGTAAACTCGCCGGCGCACCAGGCGCTCGCACTCAAGTCTGCTGATGAATCCATGGTTCTGCTGAAGAACGATGGCGTCCTTCCGCTGAAGCCAGGTCGGTACAAGATCGTAGCGGTAATTGGACCCAACGCGGCATCGCTGGCCGCTCTGGAAGGCAACTACAACGGCGTAGCGCGCGATCCGCAGATGCCGGTGGATGCATTAAAGGCCGCGCTGCCGCAGGCGCACGTGGTTTATGAGCAAGGCTCGCCCTACGTTGGAGGAATCGACGTGCCTGCGCCGCGCACCCTGTTCCGCCCCTCGCAGGGTTCCGCGACTGAGGGACTCAAGGCCGAATATTTTGCGGGCGACCAGTTTCAGGGCACGCCCGTGATTTCGCGCATCGATCCGCAGATCGATTTCGACTGGACATCAGCGAGCCCTCTGCCCGGCAATTCGCGCGAGGGATTCTCCGTTCGCTGGACCGGCGAGATAATGCCACCCGCACCGGGCAAATATGATTTCACTCTACGCCTCGGACGCTGCCGCCTCTGCGGCGGTGATAATCGCGTTTCGATCACCGTTGATGACAAGGAAGTCGCATCCGTGGTTAACGCTTCGCCGGCTGGTGGCCAGGGTTTTTCTCACCTCAACGGGCCCACCGGCGCAGTTGCAGAGCCGCATCCCAGCGGGCCTCCGCGCTTCACGCTCGACTTCACCAACGGCCGGCCGAAAACCATAAAAATCGAGATGTCCCGCTCATCGGCGATGATGGGCGCCGGCATTTCGCTCGACTGGCAGGCCCCGGCGGACGTGCTGCTGAAGCGCGCCGTCCAAGCTGCGAAGAGCGCCGACCTGGTGATCGCGATGGAGGGGCTCTCGCCCCAACTCGAAGGCGAAGAAATGCCCATTCACGTGGAAGGATTTTCCGGCGGTGATCGCACCGACATCACACTCCCCGAACCGCAGAAAAATCTGCTCGAGCAGGTGGCGGCGACAGGTAAGCCCATCATCGTCGTCCTTCTCAACGGCTCCGCACTCGCCGTGAACTTTGCTCAGGATCACGCAAACGCGATCCTGGAAGCCTGGTATCCGGGTGAAGCAGGCGGCAAAGCCATCGCCGACACCCTGACGGGCAGGAACAATCCCGCAGGACGGCTGCCCGTCACTTTCTATCGTTCGCTCGATGAGCTGCCTCCGTTCACTGACTACTCGATGAAGAACCGCACCTATCGATACTTCACCGGCAAGGCTCTCTACAGTTTTGGATTTGGCTTGAGCTACACGAAGTTCAGTTACTCACCGCTGAAGCTCTCCAATCCAACCGTTGACGCTGGCGATACGCTTACGGTGCAGAGTGAAGTGCGTAACACCGGAAGCGTTGCGGGTGATGAGGTGGCGGAGCTCTACTTGATGCCGCCGCAGTCCGGCAATGACAGCCTTTCTCCACGCCTCCAGTTGGAAGGTTTCGCGCGAATTCACTTATTGCCGGGACAAACTACACCGGTAGTTTTCCATCTGAGTCCGCGGCAGCTTTCGGAAGTAAATGAGAAGGGTGAGCGCTGGGTGCAGCCGGGCGAATACAAGATTTCCGTCGGCGGCTCGCAGCCCGACGACGCCCTGGCGCCCGGCCATGTGCAATCCGGCGGCTTCACCATCACCGGTTCTGAAGAATTGCCGCACTGAGCTCTCTTGCAAGCGACAGATGTTCAACATCGAAAATCTCGATGTTAGATCGAGAAAAATACTGCTTTTCACCAGATGATCCACGACGATAGCATCCCTTCGTTTGCAAGAGGGATGCAAATTGCACGCCAAGAAAATCGATTTGCTCGGAGATAATTCGATGATCCAATGGAAACGCATCTGTCCTTTAGCGGTTCTGATGGTCGCAGCAGTTGCCGGCACAACCGTGGCTCATGCGCAGGTCGGGACCGAACTGCCCCCGGTTGTTCCGGGAGCAAAGCCGGTAACCGTGCAGCACATCAAGATTCACGGTGAGGCATTGGAAGGCAATCTCGAGGGCGACGCCGTCGATCGCGATGTGATCGTGTTCCTGCCGCCGAGTTATCAAAAGGACAAGCATCGCCGCTATCCCGTGGTCTATGCCCTGCACGGGTATTCCATCGGCGCCGAGCAGTGGACGCACGATATCCACGTGCCTCAGACCATCGAAGGCGCGTTTGCCCAGGGCGCCAAAGAGATGATCGTCGTGCTCCCCGATTCCAAAACCGTTTACGGCGGGTCGATGTATTCCGGGTCCCAGACCACCGGTGACTTCGAGCGCTTCATTTACCACGATGTCGTCTCCTACATCGATGCGCATTACCGCACCATCCCCGATCGGCAAAGCCGCGGCCTCGTCGGCCATTCCATGGGCGGTTACGGCGCGCTCCGCATTGGCATGAAGCACCCGGATGTATTCGGAGCACTCTACGTCATGAGCCCCTGCTGCCTCTCCCACATGGGCGGAGGCGGGCCTCGCTCGAATTCCGCGCAGGCACAAGCCATGGAGAAGCAGCTTGAAAGCGTGAAATCGCCGGCCGATGCCGCCAACCTGCCCTTTTTCGTCAAAGCTCAGCTTGCCAGTGCGGCGGCGTGGTCGCCGAACCCAAAGAATCCGCCACTTTACCTTGATCTGCCGTTCAAGGACGGCGAACCGCAGCCGGACATTCTGGCAAAATGGGCAGCGAATTCACCGCTGTCCTTTATCGATCAATACATCGATAACTTGCGCCGATATCGCGCCATCTCCCTGGATGTGGGCGACCAGGACGGCCTGCGCTTCGACACCACCAAAGTCCACGAGATTCTCGACAACTACGGTATTCAGAACGGTTTTGAGATTTTCCACGGCACTCACACCAGTAGGGTCGCCTTCCGCATCCAGAATCACGTGCTCCCGTTCTTCAGCAAGAATCTCTGCGCGACGAAGGATTGCAGGTAGCATCTTCCCCGTCTCGCCAATCCGAAATTGCCACGAGCCGCACTTCTGCTCCGCGGATAAAACGGTTTTCTGCGTCACCGGCGGGTTGACAGGCGGAATTTGCACTAATTAAAGTGAGTTCGACATTCGAGACCCCTGTTTAGGGGGAATGAAAACCGGGAGCGAACATGAAGATTCTCAAGCTGCACATCCTTGCCACTGGACTCTTGTGCTTTGGAGCGCTTTCGATGGCCGGCGCGCAAGAGGCGCAGACGCTGCCCTACATGAACACCAGCCTGTCTCCCGAGCAGCGCGCCGCTGACCTGGTCAGCCGTATGACACTGGAGGAAAAAGCCTCGCAACTGGTAAACGATGCGCACGCCATTCCCAGGCTTCATGTTCCCGCATACAACTGGTGGAGCGAGGCGCTCCACGGCGTCATCGATTCCGGCGTGACCGAATTCCCCGAGCCGATCGGCCTCGGCGCGACATTTGACCAACCTGGCGTTCATGCCATGGCAACAGATATCGGCATCGAGGGGCGCATCAAGCATGTGCAGGATGTCCGCGCCGGACACGTCGGCATCATGGGCGGCCTCGATTTTTGGGCGCCGAATCTGAACATCTTTCGCGACCCGCGCTGGGGCCGCGGACAGGAGACCTACGGCGAAGACCCGTTTCTCACCGGCCGCATGGGCGTCGCATTTGTCACCGGCATGCAGGGCGATGATCCGAAATACTATCGCGTGATCTCGACGCCCAAGCACTACGACGTGCACAGCGGCCCGGAACCAACGCGGCATTTCGCTGACGTTGACGTCACCAGGCACGATCAGCTCGACACTTACGAGCCGGCGTTCCGCGCGGCCGTCGTCGAAGGCAAAGCCGGATCCGTCATGTGCGCTTACAACGCTATCAACGGGCAGCCGGCCTGCGCCAATCAGTTCACGCTCCAGGACCAGCTCCGCGGCAAGTGGGGCTTCCAAGGATATGTCGTCTCCGACTGCGATGCGGTGCGCGACATTTTCACGGGGCACCACTACCGCGTCACGCAGGCGCAAGCTTCGGCCATCTCTCTCGAGCGCGGCATGGACAACGAATGTTACGGCGGCGGCCCCGGCGCCAAAGACGATTCCGAGTACAAGCCTTACATCGAAGCCGTGCAGCAAGGCTACCTTTCTGAGAGCGCGATCGACACCGCAGTCATTCGCCTCTTTACCGCGCGCATAAGACTGGGCATGTTTGATCCTCCGGATATGGTTCCCTACAGCAAAATCCCCGAGAGCGAGCTCAGCAGCCCCGAGCATCGCGCACTGGCGCGCAAGCTCGCCGATGAATCGATGGTTCTGCTGAAGAACGACGGCGCGCTTCCACTCAAATCGAACGTCAGAAGCATTGCGGTCGTCGGTCCGCTGGCCGATCAGACGCAGGTTCTGCTTGGTAATTATGCGGGAAGACCCACCCATACCGTTTCCATGCTCGAGGGCCTCAAAGCCGCATTTCCCAACGCCAAAATCACCTTCGTCGCGGGCACCCAGTTCCTTCGCAACGACGGCAACCCAGTTCCCGACAGCCTTTTGACCACCCCCGATGGCAAACCCGGCCTCAAGGCCGTATACAGCGAGTTCCAGGGATTTGGGCCCCGCCAGGCATCGAATCAGCCGCCGCTGGCCACCCGCGTTGAGCCCAACATCAATCTCACCGAAAGCAATTTGCCTTCAGAGGCTGCAGGCAAGAAAACGCTCAGCGTGCAGTGGTCCGGCTTCCTCAACCCGCCCGATTCCGGCGACTACCTCATCGGCCTGCGCGGCGATGGCTTTGGCAGGTTGACTGTGGATGGGAAACCGGTGGCGATGCTCCGCGGCCAGGCGGGAGCCACCACGGCGAAGCTCGGCCGCGTCCATCTGGACAAAGGAGAAAAGGTCGCACTGAACGTCTTCTACGGCAGCAGGGATAGTGCCCCAAGCGCGCAATTGATCTGGGCAAAGGTGAACAGTGCGCCTTCGCAAGAAGCCATTGCTGCTGCGAAAAATGCTGACGTGGTAATCGCTGTCGTCGGGATTACCAGCGAGCTCGAAGGCGAAGAAATGCCGGTCAGCGAGCCGGGATTCCTCGGCGGTGACCGCACCAGCATCGATCTGCCCGAGCCCGAAGAAAATCTCGTCCAGGCTGTCGCGGCAACCGGCAAGCCGCTCGTCGTCGTGCTCATGAATGGCAGCGCCCTCGCCGTCAACTGGATCAACGACCATGCCAACGCAGTCCTCGAATCCTGGTATTCGGGAGAAGAAGGCGGCAATGCCATAGCCGACACGCTCAGCGGCAAGAATGATCCTGCCGGCCGGCTGCCTGTCACCTTCTACAAGGACGTCGGCCAACTGCCGAATTTTGAAGATTACTCCATGGCCGATCGTACTTACCGTTACTTCAAGGGCAAGCCGCTTTATCCCTTCGGTTACGGCCTGAGTTACACGAAATTCAGTTACAGCGACCTCAGCCTGCCCGACTCCAGCGTGAATGCAGGTGATCCCGTGAACGCCGACGTGACGGTGACAAATACCGGCAAGGTGGCCGGCGATGAAGTTGTGGAACTCTACCTGAAGTTCCCGCCGGTTGCCGGCGCGCCGAACCTCGCGCTTCGCGGATTCCAACGCATACATCTCGATCCCGGGGCAAGCCAGAAGGTTCACTTTGAACTGAAGAACCGCGATCTGGGAATGGTGACCGCGGATGGCCACCCGATCATCGCCGGTGGAGAGTACACCATCAGCATTGGCGGCGGCCAGCCAGATACCGGAGCGTCCGTTGTCACGGGTCACTTCAACGTCCAGGGCCAGGTGGCTTTGCCGGAGTAACTGGAAACCGTACTTATCGCAACTCCACTCTTCGCCCCGAAGCAAGGCAGCTGAGGAGCCGCACGATGGTGATCGGATACGCGGTGTGAGCGCGAACGTGACCCAGAACGCGGCTTCTCCGCCCGATCGTCACTTTCTCGGCATGCCGCTCGCCTTGCTCGGTGGCTACATCGCCATCGTCTTCTGCATGACCGGCGACGGCATCGAGCAGGCTTTTCTCTCCAAGTACCTGGTCAACATCGGCTTCACCGCGGGTGATTCCGCGCTCGTATTCACCGTCTACGGAGCTACGGCAGCACTCTCAAGCTGGCTCTCGGGCGTCCTCGCCGACGTCTTCACTCCACGCCGCATTATGCTTATCGGCGTAGCGTGGTGGCTGGTCTTTCACGCGCTCTTCCTGTCGCTGGCTCTCGCGCATCGGAATCTCCCACTCACCCTCCTCTTTTACGGCATCCGCGGCATCGCCTATCCGCTGTTTTTTTACGGGTTCTTCGTCTGGGTTGTAGAGAAGAGCCGCCCGCACGAATTGGCCTCGGCGATCGGCTGGACGTGGGCCATGTTCACCATCGGCTACGGAATCGTGGGCTCCTATCTTCCCAGCTTCACTATCGTCTCCATCGGCTACATGGGTACGCTGTGGATGTCGATGCTCTGGGTGTTCGCCGGCGGCCTGCTCATCTTCTTTTTCACCAGAACCGATCCACAGCTAGAGCACGAAGTGGCTGAGCACCTCGGTCCCAGGTCCGGCAAATTTGCCGAGATCAGCAAGTGCGTCACCCTGATCTTCCATAACCGCAACATCGCTCTGGCACTGATCACGCGCATCATCTGCAATCTGTCGCTCTTCGGATTTCCTGTGATCATGCCGCTCTTTTACACCTCGCACCAGATCGGCTTCACCGTCCCGCAGTGGGCGCGGATATGGGGCACGTTCTTCCTCGTACAGCCGGTCACCAATGTTGTGTGGGGATTGATCGGCGACCGCATCGGCTGGATGCGCCAGATGCGCTGGTTCGGCTTCGTCGGTTGCGGCACTGCCTCCTTGCTCTTCTACTGGCTACCGCTGCACTTCCCGCACAACATGCTCGCGGCCACCGTCGCCGCGCTGCTCTTCGCATTCACCGTCACTTCGTTTGTGCCCATGGGCGCAATTTTTCCCATGATGGAGCCGGAGCATAAGGGCGCTGCCGTCTCCGTGCAGAACCTCGGCGGCGGCCTGGCGAACTTCGGCGGCCCCATGCTGGCCGCCATCATATTGCCTGTTGCCGGATTCGCCGGTGTGGTCGTTGTCTATGGAATTCTCTATTATTCAGCGGCTGTGCTCACGTTGTTCATCCATGTAGATCAGCCCAAAGGCGCCTCTTCAGCGCCATTGGCGGCTCACTGAAGCAGCCCAGCCAGAAGCACGTCCAGGCAATTCTATTTTTGCGGACCAGTTTCTTTTTTCGTTGCGGAGGCGCCCGTCTCGCAGGGCTTGCCGCCACACAGAGCGCCGGTGATTCCCTTCCCCTCTGTGACGGTGAAAATGCGGTCCACCGCGGGGAGCGCCAGCTTCTCCACTGCGCCGCTCGGCCAGTGGATCTCCACCTGGGTAACCTTGTCCGCATCTCCCAGCCCGAAATGCACGCGCATATCGTTTGAGGAGAGATAACTCCCGCCGCTGAGCACGTCCTGGCGCTGGCGGATTCCGCCCGCAGTCAGATACACCGTAGAACCCACCGCATCGCGCGGGCTCTTGGGTCCGCCGATGAGTTGCATCTCCACCCAGTGATGATGGTCCGGATTCACATTGCGCAGCAGCACCGGCACGCCGTCCATACTATTGAGGACTACGTCGATCTTGCCGTCGTTGAAAAGGTCTCCAGCCGCGGAGCCGCGGCCCACCGTGACCCGGGCAAGCCCGGTCCCCTCGACCGCAGGCACCAGCGCGAACTTTCCGTTCTTCAGGTTGTGATAGAGCAACGGCCGCTCGGCGTAGCTTTCTCCCCACTCCGGATGCTGGTCAACCTGCGGATAAACATGACCGTTGATGATGAGCAAGTCCTGCCAGCCATCGTTGTCATAATCGAGAAAATTATCCCCGAAGCTGACAAACGGAATCGAAGAAACAGCGATGCCGGCCTGGTAGCTCACATCGGTGAATGTTCCCGTGCCGTCGTTCTGAAACAGCACGTTGTAGTCGTCGGCAAAGTCCGTATTCACAATGTCGAGATGCCCGTTGTTCAGGTAATCTCCCGCGGTGATGCCCATGTTCGCAATCTCGCGGCCGCTTTCGTTCAACGCGTAGCCGCTCATATAGCTGTCGTCCTCGAAGGTCCCATTGCCCTTGTTGATGTAGAGATAATTCGGCGTCGAGTCATTGGCCACCAGCAAGTCCGGCTTGCCGTCGTTGTTTACATCTGCAAAAAGCGCGCCCAGCCCGTAATATCCGTTGGGGTCATCCACGCCCAGCTTCTTGCTCACGTCCGTGAACGTACCGTCTCCGTTGTTGTGATAAAGATGATCGTGCGCTCCCTGCAGGCCGCGCGGTCCGCACATCACCTGCACTCCACGATATTGGCAAAAGGCGTACCCGACTTCCTTTGATCCCGAAAGCGGCGGATTCTTCAAATCCAGATTGATATAGCCGTCTACGAACAGGTCGAGCTTGCCGTCGCCGTCATAATCTCCAAACGTCGCTCCGGCAGACCACGAGTCGAGCGCTACACCGGCCTGTTCAGCCACATCGGTAAACGTGCCGTCATGATTGTTGCGGTACAGGCGGTTCTTGCCGTAGTTGGTCACAAAAATGTCGGGCCAGCCGTCGTTGTTGTAATCGCCTATTGCGCAACCGTAGCCCCAGCGGTCGTTCGTCACGTCCGCAAAATTAGCCACGTCGGTGAAGGTGCCGTCGTGGTTGTTGCGGAAGAGCGCGGCATGCGGCGGTGTCGCTTTGCCGTCCAGCGCATCGTAGGTCGAGCCGTTTACCAGGAAAATATCCAGCCAGCCGTCGTTGTTGTAATCCAACAGGCACACGCCCGGTCCCTTGGCTTCCAGAATGAGCTTCTTTTCCGGCGTGCCTGCCTCGTGGTGCCATACCGTAAGGCCTGCCTGCTTCGCCGTGTCCTCGAAAATGATCGGACCCGTCTTCACAAACCCGCCGGCGGTGATGGGCCTATGCTGTTCATCGAAGACGGCAGCCTGCGGCCCCGCGTTGGCCATTCCGCCGCCGGTAGACTGGCCTTGCCCGCTTTGGCCCCCGGCCGCGCTCACCGGCTGCACGCCCCTGCGCAACCCGACAATGAGATACGCCGCGAGGCTGCAAATCATCGCAAGCGAAAGAACGTACGCAAGCCAGTTGCCATAAGGGCGTTTGCTGAACAGCCTGCGGAGCGCAACCGAGCGCATCCCCAGCTTTCGGTCCCGGAAAAATTGCAAGATCTTTTACCTCTCGAAACATTGTAGATGCGCTGAATCAGAGCTCGCTATAGCCGTCTCATCCACGCATGCGCTAAACTGGCTGCGTCAATCCACGCCTGTGATCCGCTTTTACGCCAAGCCGGTTGCAAACAAGAGGCACTCTCCATATGCCGGGTCCGCGCGCCGCTGCACCAATTGCCGGTAAGCGTCCGAAGAGCGGAGCCGGTAAGCCAATCTCTCGCCACGCGGTCCTCGCCGCCTTCTGCGCCGCTGTACTCCTCGGCGCCAGTACACAAGCGTGCGCCATCGATCCCGATACTCCGCTCGCCGACCTCAGCACTCAGGCCTGGGTCCTGGAAAATGGCTTGCCGCAAAACACCGTCCAGGTGCTGGCGCAAACTCCCGATGGCTTTCTCTGGGTCGGCACTGAAGCGGGCCTGGCGCGGTTTGACGGCAGCGGATTCCAGGTCTTCGACCGCAACTCCTCCCCGGCGCTTCCCGCCAGCGACATCCACTGCCTGCTCGCTTCAGCCGACAGCTCTCTATGGATCGGCACCAGCCAGGGTCTCGCGCGGTTGAAAGATGGCGCCGTGACCGTCCTCACCACTCGCGACGGTTTGCCGTCAAATGACATTCGTGCATTGCGACTCGACGACCGTGGCCAGGTCATAGTTTCAACAGCTGCTGGAGAAGCAGGAATCGAAGGCGTGCGAGTCGTACCGGTTATATACGACATGCTCTCGACTCCCGACTCCGCATCCAACGTTGTCTTCACCTCCTCGCTGCCCGATGGCCGCACCGCGCAAGCCACGCGCAGCACCGTTACGGTGATCCAGCACGGAGAACTTCGATTCAACGTCGGCAAGCAATTGCCCGGTACTCGCATCCAGGCGCTTCTCGGCGACCGCGAAGGCTCTTTATGGATCGGCACCAATGGCGGCCTCGCGCGGCTGGTCGGCGACAAGCTGCAATTGTTCCCGCCCACCGATTCCCTCAGTGCTCTCTCCGTTCTCGCGCTGCTGGAAGACCGCGAGGGCGACCTCTGGATCGGCACTGAAGCCGAAGGTCTGCACATCCTGCGCAACCGGCGATTCTTCACCTTCGGCGCGCGCGAAGGCCTCTCCTCCGACGCTACAACCACAGTGGTCGAGGATCGCACAGGAACGCTCTGGGTCGGAACGTCAGGGTCAGGCTTGAATGCAGTGCCCTTGCGCAAAGGCGCTGCCGGCGCAGATGTGTTCCCTTCTCGTGCTGAGATCCGTAATTACTCCGTGAAGAACGGCCTCGTCAGCAATGTAATCCTCTCGCTCGCCGCCGCTCCCAACGGGGACCTCTGGGTGGGCACGCCGGATGGCCTCAACCGGATTCGCAGCGGACGCGTCGACACATTCACCTCCGCCGATGGCCTGCCTGACGACTTCATCCGTTCACTTTTAGTCGACAGCGACGGATCGCTCTGGGTCGGGACCCGCCACGGCCTTGCGCACTGGATCGACCGGCCCGGCGTGCAGCCGCAAATCAAAATCTATACCCAGGCCAATGGATTGGGCAGCGACCTTGTGGGCGCGATGACCCGCGACGCACAGGGCGACTTATGGGTGGCGACGCTCGCCGGCCTCTCCCGGTTGCATTCAGGCAGCATCGCCAATTTCACCACTGCCAACGGCCTCTCCAGCAACGTGGTGACCGCGCTTTTGCCTCGGCGCGATGGCAGCCTTCTCATCGGTACGGAAAATCGCGGCCTCGACCTCTGGGCTGGAGACAAGTTTTCCCCGGTGACCAACAGCGCTCCCGATTCGGCAGCCATTCACGCCATTCTCGACGACGGTCACGGCCACCTCTGGTTCGCAACCGGCAATGGCATCGCGCGATGCGATTACAAAAATGCGGCTGGTGATGCCGGAAATCTGTGCACTCACTGGGCCGAGTTCGGCACCGCTGACGGTCTGCGCAGCCGGCAGATGGCCACCAACAGCCATCCTTCCGCCTGGCAAACACGCGACGGCCAGTTGTGGTTCGCTGCCCCGCGAGGCCTCGTCGAAGTCGATCCGGCGCATTTCCAGTTAAATACGTTACCTCCGCCAGTGGTGCTGGAACGCTTCGCGGTCGACGACGTCGACCAGCCCTTGCATTCAGCGAGTCCGGGCTTGCGCATTGCTGCCGGGCACGTGCACTTCCAGTTTGATTACGCCGGCCTCAGCTACGTGGCGCCGCAAAAGATCCGCTACCGCTATATGCTTCAGGGATTCGATCGCTCCTGGACCTACGCAGGCTCGCGGCGCTCGGCTTATTACACCAACATTCCGCCCGGCGACTACACCTTCCGCGTCGAAGCAGCTAACAACGATGGACTTTGGAACGACGCCGGCGCAACGCTCTCCTTTAATCTTCAACGCCATTTCTACCAGACGCTCTGGTTCTACGCGCTCTTACTGGCGATCCTGATCGCGGGCATCTTCTTGCTGTTGCGCCGCCGTTTGCGCCTGGCGGAACGCGAATTTCGCGCCGTGCTTGGCGAGCGCAGCCGTATCGCGCGCGAAATTCATGATACGCTGGCGCAAGGCTACGTTGGTGTTTCAGTCCAACTGGAGTTGCTGGCAGAATTGCTGCGCATGAGAAAGCTCGACGACGCTCAAAAGCAACTGAACGCCACCCGTGAAGTCGTGCGCGAAGGATTGGCCGACGCCAGGCAATCCATCTGGGCCTTGCGCACGCAGGACTCGGCGGAAGAAACGCTACCCGTGAAGCTGGGCCGCCTGGTGGAACAGGCGCGAAATGACGAGCTCGCCACAAAACTGAGCATCCGCGGCGTCTACCGCCCGCTGCCGTCCGCGATCGAGCGTGAACTGCTGCGCATTGCCCAGGAAGCTATCCACAACGTTAAGAAGCACGCCGCCGCCAGCGAATTGTCCGTGCGGATGGAATACGCTGAGGACACAATCCTGCTCGAAGTGCAGGACAACGGACGTGGTGGCGCCGTGCCGCATCCGCACGGATTCGGCGCGGGACACTTTGGAGTCACGGGAATGAAGGAGCGAGCCGAAAGCATCGGCGGAACCCTCGAAATCGAAAGCGCGCCCAGCCAGGGGACGACCATACGCTTGCGTGCGTCCGTCCTGGCACAGGCGCCGGAGCACGCCGGGGATACAAAATGAAAAAGGAAACGATTCGCGTTCTGGTTGTCGAGGATCATAACGTGGTCCGCCAGGGTCTGGTGGCTCTCCTCAAAGTCGCCAATGATCTTGAAGTCGTCGGCGAGGCAGCGGACGGCCTCGAAGCCGTGACCCAATTCCGCAAGCACCATCCCGACATCACTCTCATCGACCTCCGCCTGCCCAAGCTCGGGGGTGTGGATGCGATCTCGCAAATCCGCAAAGAGACGCCCCATGCGCGCTTCATCGTGCTCACCACCTACGACGGCGATGAGGACATCTACCGCGCGCTCAAAGCCGGGGCAAAGGCGTATCTGCTCAAGGGCATGACCTCGGATGAGCTGATGACGGCAATTCGCTCTGTGCATGCCGGCAAATCGCATATCCCTCCGGCCATCGCGGAAAAGCTCGCCGAACGCATGGGCTCTGAGGAACTGACGCCGCGCGAGTCCGATGTCCTGGAGCAGATCGTGAACGGCAAAAGCAACAAGGAAATTGCCGCCGAGCTGGAAATTTCAGAAGCCACTGTGAAGACTCACATCAACAGCCTCCTGGCCAAGCTCGGCGTTACCGACCGCACGCAAGCCGCCACCGCGGCTATCCGCCGAGGCATTGTTCCGCTCGAATCTTTGAAAAAATCGAAATCCCCGGGGGAAGAATCATGAAGCGCGCCATGTTGTGCGGTGTTCTGATCCAATTTCTCTTTCTGCAGGCACACGCGCAAAAGCCGGCGTGGCGCCCTGCCACTGCCGCAGAACTTGCTTCCGTGCTGCCATCGCGCGCGCAGGTAGTGAACGAGCACATTGAAACCGAAATGCGAACCGCCTCGGGCATTGTCAACGGTCGCGATCAGTTCATTGCCGGCGTCGTATTACTTACGGCGGGTTACTCGGCAGACGGCAAGTATTCGCATTATCTCGTCGTGCAGGCGCCCATGCGCGTGGCGCATTTCGACCTGCGCCCGGGCAACTACATCTTCGGATGGACTCGCGCCGGCGAAGAAGATGCGCTCACCGTGCACTTCAACGTAGCCGCAACCGGCCAGTTGGTGGGCACCGTCAAGGCGACGAGGATCCACGGTTCCGGCCGCGTGGAAAGCATCCACATATGGCCGCCGCAAACCCTCGGCATTATTCAGATAGGACGCTTCGGAATCCCCTACAAGCTAGGCAAGGAGACCCCGGAAAAATAGCTTCACCTGGAGCATTTTCGATTCAAGTGCTAACAGATTTTCCGTGCCCCATCCTTCGCGCGGCCTTTTGCGCGAAGGGTGGGAAGCCACTCATGCCTCCCTGCCCTGTAAATGATCTGGCTGAAAGTGCTCTAAAACGAAATTCGCGCGCTCACCTGGATCTCGCGCCCCGGTGTCGTCGCTTCGGTGATGCTGCCGAAACTCGATGTGTTCACGAAGCGGTTGGGCGTACCCAGGTTGGTGTGGTTCAGCGCATTGAAGAACTCGCCTCGCCATTCGAACTGGGTCTTCTCGCTGACCTGAAAATCGCGCACGATCGCCAAATCCATGGTTTCCATCCCCGGTCCATAGACAGAATTCCGGGAAATGTCTCCGAACGTGTAAGCCGGAGGCGCAGCGAATGCGGCGGGATTGAACCACGTGGTTGCGTTGCGCGTGCCCGCGGGAAAGATCTTCGCCCCGGTTACGTTGGCCCGAATAGGATTCTCACCCACAACGGTCCCGGCGTTCGCCGTATCGCCAAATACCGAGATCGTCATCGGAAATCCGGTCTGCAACTGCAGCTCCATGGATCCCTGCCAGTTCTGCGTTGGGATACGCGAGATCCTGCTCCAGTTCCACGACGGCGGGTTGTAAACCGTGCTCACAGCAACTCGATGCCGCACGTCGCACGCGGGCCCTTTTTCTGCGTTCAAATCGTTGTTGTTCTGCGGAACCGCCGCTTCGAACATCGGCGAACGAAAATCCGGGGCGTTGTCCAGAGATTTGGCAAAGGTGTAGTCGGCAAGGAAGCTCAGTCCACGCGCATAGCGGCGCCGCACATTCACGTATCCTGCGTCATACCAGCTCTGCGCCGTGTTTTCGAGCAGATTCATTGTGCTCACCGGAAACGTCGTGCTCGCCACCGTCACATTTGACGGAAATGTCGAGTTATTCACAAAGCTGATTTTCGGAAACGGCCGCCGCGGCTGGATCGCGCCCGCGCCGGGCAGAGCGTTGTTGATCAGGTGCGCGCGCTGCAGGTGAAATCCGCCGGCGCCAAGATATCCCACCTCCACCGTGGTCTGGGTACCCAACTGCTTTTCCAGCGAAACGCTCCACTGCTGGATATATTGCGGCGCTGCGTGCAGTTGCATGCCGGTGAAACTGACCACGGTCGAGCCCAACACCGGATTCGGGAAATCGAGCGTCGTGATCGACGGAATGTAAGGATCGCTCTGCGAGGTCTCGGGGAAAACATACGGCACGTTGTGACGCTGATTGCACCACGTATTCATGTCCACCGGCGTGTAGAAGACGCCATACGCCACGTGCGCCACCAGGCCCAGCCGCGGCATGCTCTGCGCCAGCCCCAGGCGCGGCGCAAAGCGCGCCATGTTCGGATACATCAGCCCGCGCGGATATCCGTTCTGCCCGCCGATAAACACCTTTGGCGTGCCGCCGCTCAAGTCGAGATTGCTGTTTGTATATTCGATATCGACCAGCGGGCTCATGAATTCATAGCGAAGCCCGTAGTTCAGCGTGGTGGTGGAAGTCATGCGCCAGGTGTCCTGCGCATACCCATCCGCGTACCACTGGCGAAGATCCATTTGCGGAACCCCGACCTGCCCCTGGCGCGCCGCCGGCAGGCCGAGCATAAAACTGGCTAGGGCAGAGCCCGTGCTGTGGTCGTTCAACGCATATTGGGTCGTGAAACCGTTGGTGAACTGGTAAAACCCGCGATTCTGGAAAAAGCCCCACATCGGCCAGATGTACTTTTGATATACCGCTCCAAATTTGGGGTTGTGCCGGCCGACCTGCCAGCTCAAAGAGTCGCGGCCCTCGACGATCGTGTCCCACGCCGTCATCGGGGTGGCATTAAAGTTGTCGCCAAGCGGTGAGTAGCCCTGCACGGAAAAATACGGAGCGCCCCAGGCCTTGGGTCCGCCAAAGCCAGTGCCTGCAATTCCCAGTTCATCCACAATGTCGTTTTTGCTCGCGCTTTGTGTTGTGTGCCCCATAACCAGCCGCGAGATCGCCACTGAAGCCATGTTCACCAAGCGTGGCGAAATCACACGCGTCCAGGCCAGGGTGCCCTGCTGCGAAAGATTGCCGTGATACATGCCAAAACCCGGCAATCCCCACGGCATGAATCCATATTCGCTTCCCGCCGAATACCGGAGAAACGCGCTGTCGCCATTCCTGAACATATGATCGATGCGAATCGTCCCTTGATCGTCGGTCATGTGTTCCTTGCGAGAATCCACATAATTGTTGGCGTCGTTCCCTGCCCCAATTACTGTAGGCTGGCCCATCATGGTCATCCCGCCCATATTCATGGTGTTCGGTTGTGGCGTGTACTTGTTCAACATGATGCTTGCCGCCTGGCTCAGCCGGTTGGGCGGGATCACGTTGGCGACGCCCTGGTACGAAAACTGCTGGCGGATGTACTGAGGATTCGAGGCGCTTGCCGGCAGACTCGGATTGTAGTCCGGATTCGCAGCCGTGGTGGCCGGATCGTAGATGTCCACTCCGCTCTGGCTGAAGTCGCCTGCATCTTCGGTCGCGGTCGGCACCGTGTCGACCATTACCATCGTCTTCACGTGCCGCAATCCTTCGTAATTCGCGAAGAAAAATGTCTTGCCCGTGTGATGAATGGGACCGCCCAGAGAAGCGCCGAAGTTGTTCTGAACGAGAAAATTCATCCCGTTCATCTCATTGAATGAGCGCGCATCCATAGCGCCGTTGCGCAGATACTCATACGCCGTGCCGTGGAAGTGCTCCGAGCCCGAGCGCGTGACAATGTTGATCTGCCCCCCGCCGGCCCCGCCCATTTCGGCCGAATAGCTGCCGGTCTCCACCTGAAACTCCTGCACGGCGTCCGGAGACGCGCTGAAGTTCTGGGTGTTGAAGGTCGGGTCGGTGTTAGTCGCTCCGTCGAGGAGAAAGTAATTGGCGTTGGGCCGGTTTCCCCCGATGCTCACCGCGGAGCGCTGGCCGGGCCTCCAATAAAGCGCGTTCATGTCCCCCGTTGCCGCGCCGTGGCTGATATGCGCCCCTGGAACCGTCAGCACCAGGTCGATCAACATGCGCCCGTTCAGCGGCAGGGATTCCACGGACCGTTGATCCACCACCGCGCCCACGCTGGCGTCCTGCGTCTTGAGCAGCTCGCCGGTTGCGTGTACCGTCACCGTCTCCGCGTCGGCGCCTATCTGCAACTGCAAATCTAAACTCGCCTGCTGCCCAACCTCGAGCGTTATTGTCTGCACCGCCTGCTTGAATCCGGCATGGTCCACAGTGAGCTTATATACCCCCGGTTCCAGGCCCGCAATTTCGAAAAGACCGCTTTCGTTGGAGAGCACTTGCCGCTCCACGCCGGTTTGATTTGCTTCCAGTCGCACGCGCGCTCCCGGAACCACTGTGCGCTGCGGATCGAGAATCGATCCTCTCACAACGGCATAGTTGCTCTGAGCGCGGACGGCCGCAACAGCCGTTAGCAGACAAACTAGCAAGCTAGCGAGTTTCCTCGTCATTGGCCTTTCTCCTAGAAAGCGTCTGTTCCCTTGCATGCAGCTCTTCGCCTGGCGAAAATAGGCCGCCGTTGCGCGCCGCACTGAATTTACTGAGTGACCCGGCCTTAGACAAATCTCGTTCGTGTCTCGCGAAATCCAAGCAGCGTTCTACCTGCTCGATTCCGCTGCACACTTCGCCCGTTCCGGCAATGCTTTATGCAGCGGTCTACATCGTACCGGCACAAATCAAGCCAGAACTCAATGATCCTGTTTCATTTCGACCCCGCGCCGGGGAAAGGGAAAGATTCTTGAGGAGGATGACAGACCCGCAACGCCTTTGACAACCAACTTTCGATGGAGGCCGAAGTCAGACTTAATGACGGAAACTCCGACTGACTGGACCAACTGGACAACGACTTTGTCTTCGCTCTTGGCTTTCGCAGGGTTTTCTCCCCAGCTTTCCGTTCAGGAACGCAAATCGATCCACCTGCTCGCGCCATTTGTCAGAAGCGTTTCACCAGCGCCGGCGGCGGGCTCCCCGCGCTGCCTTTCAGCAGCCAGTTGACAGCGGTACGCAGGTCGTCGTCCTTCGCTTCACCCATAATCCGCGTTACGATCTTCCCATCTCGCCCGATCACAACCGTGCCGGGAACGATCTCTCCTAATCCGAAATCAGCCAGCGTATCGGAGTTCGATCCAACCCATACATCGAAGTCCGCCGTCGGAGCCACATGCAAACGCTCCAGCTCCGGGCCGATCTTCGCCTGGTCCTTGCGCTCATCAATCGAGACCGCCACAAACCGCACGTCCTTGCCTGCCCAATCTGCTGCTAGTTTTGAAAGGCGCGGCAGTTCCTCCTGACAGGGTCCGCACCACGTCGCCCAGAAATTCACCACCACGATCTGCCCGCGCAATGCGGAAAGTCTCTGCGCCTGCCCTCGCAGGTCTTTCAGCTTCAGTTCGGGCGCTGATCGGCCCCACGCCCACAGAGGAAGCGCCCACCACACCAGAAGCGCAGCCACGCGGAGAACTTCGCCTCGCAACGCCCGGGCGAACAAACCGGCGAGCTCCGTTTTGCAAATGTTGCCAACTCTGCGCAATGATATGTAACCTCTGCAATCCCCCGGAGGTACTGGAATCGCAACAGCAGTATAACCTGAAGCAAATCCGCGCCATCTCTTGCTGCGCCAGCGCGCGTGCCCCTCGCCGGCAGTGCCATCGCACAGCCTCTTCGCATAAACTAAGCTGGTTCCAAAATATCGTGGAGCAGTTGGCGCTTCACCGGTTTGGAGAAAGCATTGGCGACCAAGCGTGCGCGAATCGGCTGGCTTGTTTTGATCCTCTCATTCACCCTGGACACTGCGTGCGCGCGTGCGGAGGCGCAATACAATACCCAGGCAATCCGCCTCAACAACAGAGGCGTTGCGCTCATGGGCCAGCAGTCCACCGAGCAGGCTCAGCAGATTTTCGACCAGGCTTTTAAGCTCGACTCGAAACTCGCGCAAGCCGCCATCAACGATGGCATCGCGCTCTATACCCTGCAAAAGCTGGATGCTGCCGAAAAGGTACTGCGCCAGGCCATTGCCCTCGATCCCAACAGCGCCCAGGCCTGGTACAACCTCGGCCTGGTTCAGCACGCCGCCAATAATCTTGAACCGGCCCTGGCCAGCTTCCAGAAAGCCGCCGCGCTCGACCCTCATGATGCTGACTCGCTCTATTTCGAGGGCGCCTGCTATGAGGAGATGAAACAGTTTGATAATGCCATCGCCGTCTTTCAAAAGGCGCTCGAGGTCAATCCTCTGCATGCTTCGGCCGAATTCGGCTTGGCGCGGTCGCTTCAACGCGCTGGCAAAATCCCTGAAGCGCGCCAGGACTTCCAGCGCTTCCAGCATCTGACCTCCACCAAGATCGGCTCGCCGATCGGCCTGTCCTATGGCGAGCAGGGACACTACTCCACCGTTACCGCGGTCAAAGAACCAGAAGCTGTCCAGTCAGTAATGATTCCCGTGAAGCTCCACGAAGAGCCGATGGTACTGAAATCCGCCTCGGCGCACTTCACGACCACAGGCGGCGCCTGCATGATTGACGCCACCGGCTCAGGACAAATGGATCTCGTGCTCATGCAGACCGGCGCGCAAGCTATCCGCGTGCTGCATCGCCGCCCCAACGGAACTTATGAAACGCTGGACGCGCAGTCCCTCGGGTTGAAAGCCGCCGGCCACGGCGTTGCCTGCGCCGTGGGCGATTTCAACGGCGACAGTTTGAATGACCTTGCCGTGGCGACCGACACTTCCATCCTTCTCTTCCGCAATCTCGGCCACGGAAAATTCCAGGATGTCACCGCGCAATCCGGTCTCGCGCCGCGCAACCATCCTTCGGGAATCACGTTCATCGACTACGACCACGACGGCGATCTCGACCTCTTCCTCACCGGCTCTCCACTGCAACCCGGCGGCGAGTCCAACGCTCTCTGGCGCAACAACGGCAACGGAACCTTCACCGAGCGGACCGCAGAAACTGGCTTGGGCGGTAGCGGCAACACCGCGGCCGCAATCCTCACCGACTTCAACAACGATCGCGCCGTGGACCTGGCTGTCACCGGCGATAGCGCCTCGCCTGCGCTCTACATCAATCCGCGCGAAGGCAAATATCCCACACAGCCGCTCTACGAGCATGACTCGCTTCCTCCTACCACCGGTATCGCCGTGCTCGACTACAACAAAGACGGCTGGATGGATATTGCCGTGACCCACGCCGGCGCGCCGGGGATCACATTGTGGCGCAATGTCGCAGGGCCAAATGGAATCGGCCGCCGCTTTGAACGCGTGCCTCTGCCGTTGAACGGCGCACTGCGGGGGTGGGGCCTCACGGCGGTCGACATCGACAACGACGGCTGGATCGATCTTGCGGCGATCGTCGAAACAAAATCGGGCCCGCAGCTACGCGTCCTTCGCAACCACGGCGACGGCACCTTCGAAGACGTCAGCGCCAAACTCGGTCTCGATAAATTGAAGCTCCAGTCCCCGCGCGGCCTCATCGCCGCCGACGTCGACAGCGATGGCGCGTCCGATCTGATTGTCACGCAGCGCAACGCGCCTCCCGTGCTGCTACGCAATGAAGGCGCAAATAAGAATCATTTCGTCCGTCTCGATCTCCGCGGCTTTGCCGACAACAAGACCGCGCTCGGCGTAAAAGTCGAAGTATTCGCCAACGGCCTCTGGCAAAAATGGGAGATCGCAGGCGCCTCCGGCTATCAGACCCAGTCGCCGCCCCAGGTTCTCATCGGCCTCGGCAACGCTGACCACATTGACCTGCTCCGCATGCTCTGGCCCACCGGAGTCCTTCAGGACGAAATCGATCTCCCTCACACCGAAACCATCGCCATGAAGGAGGCCGATCGCCGCGGAAGCTCCTGCCCCGTTCTGTTTGTGTGGAACGGCCACAAGTACAAATTCGTGACCGATGTGATTGGCGCAGCCGTCGT
The DNA here is from genome assembly GCA_035935755.1 of Occallatibacter sp. Taxonomy (GTDB): domain Bacteria; phylum Acidobacteriota; class Terriglobia; order Terriglobales; family Acidobacteriaceae; genus Telmatobacter. Next base: position 70,977 of record DASYWU010000055.1, read on the forward strand.
CGGACACTGGTTCACGCCCGCGCGGCGCAACATCCCAAGCCCCAGCGAATGGGTAAAAGTCGACGGCGCCGACGCCGCTCCCGTCGGCGGCAAACTCAGCGTGCGCTTTATGGAGCCGATGGAGGAGGTCAACTACATCGACCAGTTGCGCCTTCTCGCAGTCGACCACCCCGACAATGTTGAAGTGAACCCCGACGAACGCTTCCTCGACGCTCCACCCTTCGCTTCCGGCCGCGTAATCGCCAGCAACGGCGCGCGCCTCCCGGTTGGCGCGTGGGACGCGGAGGACCATGATGTTCTCGCCCAATTGAGCCGCCGCGATCACCAGTTCGTCAGCGACTTCACCCCGCTGCCCTATGATGGTTTCGCTAAAGTGCACGCGCTTACTCTCGACCTTGGCGCAATCAACACGGCCGCACCGTTGCGCTTGCTGATGACCGGCTACGTGAATTACTTCAGCGCCACCTTCCTCTATGCCGCGTGGCAGGGCGGGGTAAAGCCCATCTCCCCTTATGTCGAAGCGCAACTCCCCGACGGCTCATGGAAACGCATCCCCGGCGAGGCGGGATTCCCTGCCGGCCTCGAGCGCACCATGGTCATCGACCTCACCGGCAAACTGCCGCCGGGCACGCGCCGCATCCGCTTAATGACGAATCTTCAGATCTACTGGGACCAGGTGCTCATCGACAACCACGCGCAAGGCGACGTGCGAACTACCGAGCTTGCGCTCGCCTTCGCCACCGAGCACTTCCGCGGCTACCCCAAAGAGATCGAAGGCGCGAGCCCCGGCGATCTCGATTATGACTACAACACCGTCAGCCTTACCGGTCCCTTCCAGCGCGAGCGCGGCAGCTACACGCATTTCGGCGACGTCACTCCGCTGCTGAAAAGCGTCGACAACCGCTTCGCCATCTTCGGCAGTGGCGAGGAGATCGCAGCCGAATTCGACACCAGCAATCTTCCTTCGCTTCCCGCCCATTGGAAACGCGATTACTTCTTCTACGCCAACGGCTACGTCAAAGATATGGACTGGTGGGATGCATCGCCGTTCACCGTCGCGCAATTGCCATTCCATCAGATGACCGCATATCCATACCCCGCCGGCGAAAATTTCCCCGCCGGCGCCGCCGCTCTTCGCTATCGCCTCAACTGGAACGACCGCTTCGTCTCCGGCAATCCCGAAGGCCTGCATCGCTTTATGTACCAGTGGAATCCTTCCACTCCGCAAGACGATCGCGCTCCCGCATTTCCGGCGGCACAAAGCACATCTGCCGTCACCACATCTCACCTGCGAGGCAACTCGCATTGAAATGCTGGAATGAAGGAACACCTTGGCGGTATACTTCATCGCAATCCCAGAACAAGGAGAATAATCATGGCAACGCGGTCTCTTTTGAGCCTCATTACCGGCGGAATTCTGGCATTCACCATGGTCTCCGCACCTGCTCCGTCGCATGCGCAGAACAAGCTGACCGTCCTCAATCCGGCGGCAATGCAAAAGTTCATGCCCGCGGAAGTCTTCTATGACGGCCAGGTCGCCAGCACCCAATTGCGCAACTCCGGCGGCGTCAAATTCAGCGACGGGCACTACGTCCTCGCCGCCCTCGTAGACACCTCGGGATATTCAAGCGGCGTTGCCGCGAAATATCAGGCCTATTTCATCACCGAAGTTCCCATCCACATAAGCGGAGCGCGGCTCGGCGCCGGTGTCTACGGCATCGGTTTCATCGCCGGCAACAAATTCGTCGTTACCGACGTCGGCGCTCACGACGTGCTCACGGTCAGCTCCACTACCGACAGCAGCCTTAAGCGGCCCATGCCCTTGCAGGTGGTCGCCGCAACCGGCGGCGCCTTCCGGCTTTACGATGGCCGTACATACGTGACCATCACTCGCTAAAACGAATTCCGCTTGTACTCGCGATCAAGGGTGCCCCAGGTCTCGATTTTGAGACCTGGGATTAGCTTTCATCTGACATAAAATCATCCGATCCGAACTACAAGCGCGTGGAGAGATTTCTTTGAAGCTGTTTCTGATGGTGCTAGCCGCCCTTCTGGCTCCGGTCGCCGTGCGGCTTTCCGGATCCGCGCGCATTCCGGGGCCAAATTCATGACCGGTGCCGGCGTCGTCCTCGCTCCAGCTTCTCAACAACTCGAACTTCTCCGCAGCCGGCAACTCTCCATCGCAGAACTCGCCGAATCGCACATCGCCCAGATCGAGCGACTCAACCCGAGCCTCAATGCCTTCGCCGACTTCGATCCGGAGCGCGTCCGCTCGGAATCGCATCGCATGGACGCATCGCCCGAACCCCGCGGTCCGCTCTACGGCCTTCCCGTCACGGTCAAATCCTCTATCGCTACGAGAGGTTTTCGCTGCGAGATCGGCAGCCTGCTTCGCAAAGGCGACGTCCCCAGCGAAGATGCAGTCGTAGTCTCGCGCCTTCGCGCAGCCGGCGCACTCATCCTGGGCACAACTAACTGCCCGGAATTCCTGATGGCCTACGAAACCGCGAACCTCCTCCACGGCCAGACCCGCAATCCATGGGATCTCGACCGCTCACCGGGCGGATCGAGCGGTGGCGAATCCGCAGCTATCGCCGCGGGTCTATCCGCAGCCGGCCTGGGCAGTGACAGCGGAGGTTCCGTCCGCGTCCCCGCGCATTTCACCGGCATCTGCTCGCTCAAGCCTACTCCCGGGCGCATTCCCGGCCAGGGCCACCTGCCTCCATGCATCGGGCCATTTTCCATTCTCGGCGCCATCGGCCCCATGGCCCGCACCATCGCGGACGTTACATTGTTGTTCCGCACGCTGAGCGGCCGGGACCCCACCGACCCCTTCAGTCCGCCCATTCCGCTCCGCCAGCCGAATCCCGCCGAATTGCGCGCGCGAAAAATCGGCTGCTTTGAAGACGACGGTCTGGTGCCTGTGACTCAGGAAACCCGCGTCGCCGTGCAATCCGCCGCAGAAGCCTTGCGCCACGACGGATTCCGCGTCGAACCCTTCCGCCCGCACACTCTCGAATCTCTCCGCAAACTCTGGTGGAAATGCTTCGTGCAATGCGGCGCCATGTTTTACGAGCCCGCCATCCGTGGCAAGCGCGCGCAGTTGAGCCCCATCTTCTCGGAATTTCTCGGCATCGCAGAATCGGCTCCGCCCCTCACCGCCACCGAGCTATTGGACACCTGGGCTGAACTGGATCTGCAGCGCGCCAAAACCCTCTCCGCCATGCAAGAATTTCCCGTGCTGCTCTGCCCCGTAGCCAGCATCCCGGCCTTTCGTCACGGTGAACGCTCCTGGACCATCGATGGCGACACCGTCAACTACCTCGACGCCGTGCGCCACACGCAGTGGTTCAATGCTCTCGCCGCCCCCGCCGCAGTCGTGCCCGTCGGGCAGTCCCCGGAAGGCCTTCCCATCGGCGTGCAGATCGTCGCCCGTCCCTTCGAAGACGAAACCGCCCTCGCCATTGCCGCCGTTGTCGACGCCGCATTCGGCTATCGCCCACCTCCGCTCGCCAGTCTCTGACGCGCTGTAATCGTTCCTGCAACTCCCCTCGAAATCTCACCGGTGCTCCAAAATTGTGACGGCCATCACAGTACCCGCGTTTCTCAATCTTCTGATTGAGGCAGGCCCGTCCTGATCAACGGTACTCTGGCTCTTCTCCTGATTGGAGTGCGCATGTCGCGCGAAGCTTGGCCAGAGCGCTTTTTCGAAGCCCCTGATGTCCTGAAGTCCGAACGGCTGCAGCGAACTGTCGTTCAGGTCCTCGGCATCGAAATTGGTGGAGACGACTTCGTCACCATGGCTGGTCCATGCTCGGTCGAGAGCGAGTCCCAGCTCATGGCCACCGCCCATCACGTTCGCCGCTCCGGCGCGCGTGTTCTGCGCGGCGGCGCCTTCAAGCCGCGCAGCTCCCCTTATAGTTTTCAAGGCCTCGGCGTCGAAGGCCTCAAGCTGCTCGCTGCGGCACGCCGCGAAACCGGCCTCGCCATCGTCACTGAAGTCATGTCGGAATGCGACGTCCCCCTCGTCGCCGAATATGCCGACATCCTCCAGATCGGCTCACGCAGCATGGAGAATGATTCGCTCCTCCGCGCCGCCGCGCACTCCGGACGTCCAATCCTCCTCAAGCGCGGCATGGTCGCCACCGTCGCCGACTTGCTTCAATCCGCACAACTCATTCTGCAAAACGGCAATCTCAACGTGATCCTTTGCGAGCGCGGCATCCGAACATTTGAAACTTCCTTGCGCAATACCTTCGATGCCGCGTCCATCGTGCTGCTCAAGCACATCTCGCACCTGCCCGTCATTGCCGATCCCAGCCACGCGTCAGGTCACAGCGAGTTCGTCCCCGCCCTCGCCCGCATCGCCGTAGTCGCGGGCGCCGACGGCCTGCTGGTCGAAGTGCATCCCGACCCGGACCAAGCCTTGAGCGACGGCGAACAATCGCTCGACTTCGTCGAATTCGACGAAATGATGAATTCACTCGACCCCTATATTGCTTTGCGCACGGCCGCGCTTCACGAGGAATCCGCCGCGCGCTTTTTGGAGGCTGTTGGATGACCCTTCGGGCCAGGATCATCGCGGCTGCCATTTGCGCCGTGCTTCTGGCGCCCCTGTGCGCGTTCACGCCTTCCGCCACATCCAACGTTGGAACGGATTTCATCGTCACCGCGGCGCCCATTTATATCCCGCTCGCGGAACTGCACGGCCGCGAGCGCTTTCCCCGCGGGGCACAATTGCTGCTGGTTCACAACGGCAAAGCCCAGCCCCTGGTCAGCGGATTCGCCGCCACCGCCGACGCCGACCTCTCATTCGACGCAGGCACGGTACTCTTCGCCGGAAAACGCTCCGCATCCGATCCATGGCAGATCTGGGAGCTCACTTTCAAGAGTGGCTGGATACGCAAAGTTATCGACACCAGCTCCGATGCCGAGCGCCCTCTCTACCTCCCCGGCGGACGCATGGTCTGGGCGCAGCGCACGCCCTTCGGTTTTCAGATCCAGACCGCAAGAGACGGCGACCTGCATCCTGAGGTCCTCAATCCCACCGCGGGTCCCGGCATTCTTCCCCTCACCTACACGCGTACCAACGCCTTTCCCGCGGATATCATCGCCGACGGCCGCATCCTCTTCGAGTCGGGCTTCCCGCTCGGCTCAGGCTCCACACCCGAGCTCTACCTCGTCTATGCCGACGGCTCCGGCGTCGAATCCTATCGTTGCGATCACGGCCCGTCACGCTGGGGCGGGTCGCAGCTAGCCTCCGGCGACATCATCTTCACTCACGGCTCATCACTGGCGCGCTTCACTTCTCCGCTTGCGCATGAAACGCCAGTCGCAGCGCCCCGCGCCGAATATGCCGGCGCCATCGCCGAGACATCCTCCGGTGAATGGCTGCTGAGCGCGCGCAAAGCCGGCGACGTGCATTACACCCTCAATCTCTGGAAACCCGGCGATCCATCGCTCAAAACCGTGCTCGCAGAGCGCGCAGAAGATCTAGTCGAGCCGGTCCTGATTGCTCCCCGCACTCCACCCCGGCGCTTCCCCTCCGGCCTGCATCCGTGGGACTACGCCAATCTGCTCGCCCTCGATGCGCGCATCTCTCTCGCCGGCGACTTGCAGCGAGCTCCCGCATCCGTGCGCCTGGAAACGCTCAGCGCCGGCAACCATGTCGTCATCAACGGCACAGCGCCGGTTGAATCCGACGGCTCCTTCTACCTGAAAGTTCCCGGCAATCAGCCCATCCGCTTTGCGCTGCTCGACCGCAATGGCACGGTACTGCGTCGCCAGCACGGCTGGTTCTGGATTCGCGGCGGCGAACAGCGCATCTGCGTCGGCTGTCATTCAGGCCCCGCGCGCTCCACAGACAATCGCGTCCCCGAAGTGCTGCTCCACACCACCACACCGGTTGACCTCACCGGCCCCCTGGCTCACGCCTCATTGCAACTCAGCGCGCAGGGAGGCAATTCGAAATGACGCTTCGCTCTCTGCTCTTTTTCTTCTGCGCGGCCTCATTCTCCGCCGCGCAAAACTCCGCGTCCTTCACCGCGCTGCCACCAACAGGTAATTCACAACCGGCCATTCACACCACCATCCGCTTTGAAGATGGCACCGCCCAATCCGGCATTCACTTCACCCACAGCTTCGGCTCCGCCAAGCTCGGCTCGCTGCTGGAAGGCACCGGCGGCGGCTGCCTCTGGTTCGACTACAACAACTCCGGCCGGCCATCTCTCTACGCCGTCAGCGGCCGTCCGCTCGCGGATTCCATGCACCCCTATCCGCTCAAAGACAAGCCCAATCCTCCGCCGCACAACCATCTCTATCGCAACGACGGCAACGGCCACTTCACGGATGTCACCGCTGAATCCGGCCTCGATCCAGATATGTACGGCATCGCCGTCACCGCGGCCGACTACGACAACGACGGCTATGAAGACCTCCTGGTCACCGGCTACAACAAGGTCGTCCTCTACCACAACAACGGCAACGGCACCTTCACGGATGTCACCGCCAAAGCCGGCATCAACGTAAGCGGATGGGGAATCAGCTCCACCTGGCTCGACTACGACAAGGACGGCTGCGTCGATCTCTTCATCGGCCGCTACGTCAAGTTCGATCCCGCCTATCGCGCTTACTACGCCGCCGACAACTATCCCGGCCCGCTTGACTACGCCGGCGAAACCAACAAGCTCTTCCACAACAATTGCAACGGAACCTTCACCGACGTTTCCGACAAGTCCGGCATCAGCGCCTACATCGGCCGCACCATGGGCGTCACCGCGGCGGATTTCGACAACGATGGCTGGGATGACATCTATGTCACTAACGACAGCATCCAGAATTTCCTCTTTCATAACAAGCACGACGGAACTTTTGAAGAGATCGGCAACGACACCGGCTCAGCCTACGGACAGAACGGCGAAGCCACTTCATCCATGGGCCCCGTCGCGGCGGATTTTTGGAATCGCGGCGTGCTCGATCTATGGGTCACCGACGGCAGTTACAACCGCTTCCTTCAGAACCTCGGCGCGCCGGACCTCTTCTCATCCGCGCCAAAATCCGATTGGAAAGGCTTCGAAGACCTGACCGCCGCCGCAGGCATATCGCAGACGGATGCGCAATATGTCACCTGGGGCAGCGGCGTTTACGACTTCGATAACGACGGCCTCCTCGACATCCTCACCTTTCACGGCGGCCTCATCCACCTCATCCCCATGGAGCACACGCTCTTCCGCGGACTGGGAAACGGAAAATTCTCTGACGTCTCCGAGCAGGCGGGCCAGGTGCTGAATACCCGCACCGTCGCCCGCGGCGCCTGCTTTGCCGACTACGACAACGACGGCAAAGTCGACGCCTACGTAGTCAATCTCGGTGCCGAGGGCACCCTCGTCCACAACGTCACCGCCAACGCCGGCCACTGGGTCGAAATCAAGCTCGTAGGCACAAAAAGCAACCGCGATGGCATCGGCGCTCGTATTGAAGTCTTCGCCGCAGGCAAGCGTCAGACCGCTGAACGCGTGGCGAGTTCCGGCTACCTTTCGCAGAACGACGGCCGCGTGCATTTCGGCCTGGGCACGGCAACGACCATCGACAAACTCATCATCCGCTGGCCCAGCGGCATCGTGCAGACCCTCGCCAATCAGCCCGTTGATAGCGTGCTTACCGTACAGGAGCCGGGAGAAAGTGCCGCGCGATGAGCCCGATTCAATACACATGCATCGAAATGCGACGTCTTGTAACAGGGCACGACTTTAGTCGTGCCGAAAGCACAAAACAGATACGATCGGGCTTTAGCCCCTGCCAGATCCATCGGTCTCGATCCACTTGTTATTCAGCATTCTTCCACACCCGTGCAACGGCTCTCCGGACCACGATCCTCTCTCCACTCATTGTGGCTTCGTTGTGCATCATCCTGTGGCAAGTCAGTGCCGTCCATGCTGCCTCCACCGCTCCAACCGATGTAGTGTTGGACTTCGCCGATCCCGTCGAGATGCTCTTTTCGCCCGACGGCGCGCGCCTCTACATCCTCTGCCAGCAAAGCGGCGAGGTCCGCGTGCTGAACGCCGCCACCTATGCGCCCATCAAGACCATCGTTGTCGGCCACGTGCCTCGCGGATTCTCGCTCTCCGCCGATGGCAAACGCCTCTTCGTCGCCAACTCCTGGGACGACACCATCTCCATCATCGACACCTCCGCACTCTCCGTTGTTTCCACCTGGCACGTGGCCATGGAGCCCACCAGCGTGGTCGAAAGCCCCGCCGGAAAATATCTGTTTGTCGCCAACCGCATCAGCAACGACGTAGCTGTGCTCGATCCTCACACCGGCAAGGTTGAAAAACGCCTCGCAGCCGGTCGCGGCGCAAGCTACATGACGCTCTCGCCCGGCGCAAGTCGTCTCTACGTCACATCCGTCTATCCAAATCCGTCGCCCTGGCGCACGCCGCCCGATTCAGAAGTCACCGTCATCGACACTGCAACCGCCCAGGTCGTTGATCGCATTCCCTTGCGCAGCATCGCCGGCGTCTTTCATGTCGCCTTCTCCGCCGATGGCCGGCTCGGAGCAATAGCCGAATTGCATCCTAAAAACCTCGTGCCGCTCACCGCTGTCGAGCACGGCGCCGCTTTCGTCGACACGCTCACGCTCTTCGGCCCCGACATCGGCAGCAAGCCGGTTGAAATCCCACTGGATGAGCTGGAGCGTTATGCCGCCCGTCCCTTCGGTGTGGCCATCACGCGCGACAAATCGCGTCTCTACGTCACCAGCGGCGGCTCGGAAATCGTCACCGTCATCGACCTCCCGCGCCTCCTGCAATACATCCGCACCCATCGGGGCCCCTACGCAAATGACCTCTCCGCCAGCGCCAATTACGTCATTACGCGCATCCCCGTTGGCCACGATCCGCGTGGCGTCGCCCTCACTCGCGATGGCGCCCGGCTCCTCGTTGCCAATCGACTCGACGACACCATCAGCGTCATCGATACGCGCAGCAATCGCGTGGAGTCGACCATCCCCCTCCGCGGCTCATCGCAGCTATGGGCACTCCATTTCGGCGACAAGCTCTTTTCCGGAATCAGCAACACCCCTGAAGGCCGCACCCGCTGTGCCGATTGCCACATCGACGCGAAGCATCGCAGCGCTCCGGAAATGAAATTGAGCCGCCTCAAGCAGATCCTCGCCCTGCGCCGCGGCGAGCAGACCTTCTACACCGCGCGCTACTCTTTCCACGGTGAAATCGGCTGCGCCAACTGCCATATCGATTCCACCTTCGACGGCCTCGAGTGGGACCTCGAGCCCGACGGCCTGGGCCGCAACATCGTCGACAACCGCCTCCTCGAAGACGTCAAGGACACGGGGCCATTCAAATGGAATGGCGGCAACCCCAACCTTCCCACCGAGTGCGGTCCGCGCACCGAAAAATATTTCTGGCGATCGGAAAACTACGACGACCGCACCCTGGCCGACATCACCGCATACATCAACAGCCTGCCTCCGCGCCCCAACCGCTGGCTCGCGCCTAATGGCGAGCTCACCTCCGCACAGGAACGCGGCAAAGTCATCTTCGAGCGTTCCGTGGATAACTTCGGCAAGCCCATCCCACTCGAAAATCGCTGCTCCTACTGCCACAGCGGTCCCCTCGGTACCAGCAAGCGGTCCTTCGATGTCGGCACCAAGAATCCCGACGACGATTCAGGCCTCCTCGACACGCCGCAACTCGTCAACGTCGCGCTCACCGGCCCCTTCCTGCACGACGGCCGGGCCGGCACGCTCGAAGAAATCTGGACCATCTACAACCCGCACGACCAGCACGGCCGCACCAACGACCTGACCAAAGACGAACTCAACGACCTGATCGAGTATCTGAGGACCCGATGAACCGGAGGCGCGCATGAGGCTCGCAATGAATAAGCTTTGGATTGCAGCGGCGCTCGCTTTCACAGCCACGCTTGCCTTCGCAGCTCAGCCCGCGCCGCCCAGAATGCCGCACTACCGGTTCGTCAATTACACCACCGCCAACGGACTTCCCGACAATCACGTCTACGCCGTGCTCGTCGATGGCGGTCGCATCTGGGCGGGCACCGATAGCGGTCTCGCCCTCTTCGAAAACGGAACGTGGAAAATCTACACCCCCAAAGA